>NZ_MBES01000057.1 GCF_001954195.1 Mycobacterium sp. IS-1264
CTCGGCGACCGACGTGATCGTCTGGAACAACGTATTGCTCTCGGTGGTCACCGAGCGCGCATCAATCACCGCATGCGGGGCGATCCGCTGCGGCGACGGGTGGGCCGGGGTGGTCATCGAGACATACTTTTGGCCGAACACCGTGGTCGCCACGATCTTGGCGTCCACATTGGCCGGCACCAGCTTCAGATATCGCGGATAAATGTCCAACACGAACTTCGCCGCCGGCTTGCCATCGGCCTGCACTTCCGAAATGCTGGCCACCCGGCCGATCTGCACGCCGTTATAGGTGACCTTCGCTCCGGGATCCATCACCAAACCCGCCCGCGACGACAACATCGTCACCGGCGTCTTCTCCGTGAAATCCCCCCGAAACTGCAAATACACCAACCACAACACCAAGGCGGCGATCAACAGGACCGCGATACCGACCAACTTGTAAGGGCGCGTCGGCGGCTTGTTGACCTTCAATCGCGGAGTCGTCATGGCAGCTACACCGTGAAAGCGAAGTTCGGGTTGACGCCGTAGAGCGCCATTTCGGCCAACAGGACAATGACATTCACCGAGACAAGCGAGAAGCGCATGGACCGCCCGACGGCCTCGCCGACCCCGACCGGTCCGCCGCTGGCGTTGTACCCGTAGTAGCAATGGGTGAGCATCACAACCCCCGCCATGATGATGACCTCGCCGAAGGACCAGAACACGTCATTGGGGCGCAAGAACGTCCGGAAGTAGTGCTCGTAAGTGCCGGTGGCCTGTCCGTACAGCACCGTGGTGACGACCGCCGGGGACAGGAAGGACATGATCAGCCCCAACGAGTACAGCGGGATGATGACCACCAGCCCGGCCAGCGCCCGGGTGGAGACCAGGTATGCCACCGAATCGATCCCCATGACCTCCAGCGCGTCGATCTCCTCGCTGATCCGCATGGCGCCCAATTCAGCGGTGGCGCCGGCGCCGACCGTGGCCGCAAGCACAACGCCGGAGACGACGGGGGCGACAAGACGCACGTTGATGAGTGCGGCGACGAACCCGAGGAGTGCCTGGATACCGATCTGGCTCAGCGACGCGAAACCCTGGAGGGCGACCAGCGAGCCGGCGGATAGCGTCACGAAGGAGATGATCACCGCGGTGCCGCCGACGACGGCCATGGCGCCGGTGCCCATGCCGACTTGGGCGATCAGACGCAAGATTTCCTTGCGGTAACGGGTCAGCGCCCATCCCATGCCGCGACCGCCGATTACCGCGAACCAGCCCAGCTTTCCGGCTTCGTCGAGTGATCCAGTCGTCAAGTTACCGACGCGGCTGAGGTTGGCGGCCAACCGCGGGAAGCGGGCGCGAACTACTCCGGTCGTCGTCATTTCACTGCGCTCGTTCCGAATTTGACACCGATGGTGGTCAGCACCACGTTGACCGCGTACAGGGCGACCACGGCCATGACGACGGTCTCGTTGACGGCGGTGCCCAAGCCCTTGGCGCCGCCGCGCACGGTCAGGCCTCGGTAGCAGCCGATCAGGCCCGCGATCATGCCGAAGGTCGCCGCTTTGACCGTCGAGATGATCACTTCGGGCAGCCCGGTGATCAGGGTCAGCGTGGCGAGGTAGGCACCGCCGGACACATTCTGGAGGTAGACGCCGAAGAGGAAGCCTCCGACCAGTCCGACCATGCTCACCAGGCCGTTGAGCAACATCGCGACGGTCGCACAAGCCAGAACGCGGGGCACCACCAATCGGTGGATCGGGTCGATGCCGAGCACCTCCATCGCATCGATCTCTTCGCGGATGGTGCGAGCACCCAGGTCGGCGCAGATTGCCGTGGCCGCCGCGCCCGCGACCACCAGCACGGTCACGATCGGGCCGATCTGGGTGACCACGGCAACGCCCGCGCCCGCCCCCGAGATATCGGCGGCGCCGACCTGCAGCAGCAGGATGTTGAACGTGAAGATGAAGAGCACCGTCACCGGCACCGAGACGGCCATGGTCGGCAGCAGCGCGACGCGCATGATGAACCAGCACTGCAAGACGAACTCGCGCCACTGGAATGGCCACCGGAATGTCGCCCTGCCGGTCAGCACGCACATTCGGAAAAAACCGCCGACGAGCGTCAGGAAGGGGGCCACGCGGTCGCGGGCATAGTCGGTCAGCCGTGGCCCTGTGGCCGTCGTCGTCACCGCTGTCCCCTCCCGCAACCACCGCGCGCCTCCCAGCACCGCGGCGAATCGTGTCGCACGCCCTGTCCTTGCCCGGACCCTTCGTATGTGACCATCGGCTCCCTACTCGCAAGTAGTAACGGAGACCACAGGAATGTACCCGATGGCCGAGCACGTGTGAACCGACAACTGCACAATTAACCCTCCGTCAATAACGGGCAAACGTTTCGGTTTTCGTCAGCCCTCCTCTCCGGCCGTTGAACCACTTGACGCAGAACGGCTTTCAGACGCCTCCGCACCGCCGTAGCGCAGGCGTAGCTCAGTCTTGAGCACCTTCCCGGCGGGGTTGCGGGGCAGCGCGTCGACGATCTCGAGCGCCTTCGGGTGCTTGTAGCGGGCGAGCCGCTCGGTCAGGAAGCCGTCCAGGTCGCCGAGCCGAAGCTGGTCGTCGGTGACGGCCGCGACCGCGATCGGCACCTCGCCCCACTTCTCGTGAGCGCGGCCGATGACGGCGACCTCGACGATGTCGGGATGGCTGGCGAGGACGTTTTCCACCTCCGCGCAGTAGATGTTCTCGCCGCCGGAGATGATCATGTCCTTCTTGCGATCCACCACCCAGACGTAACCCTCGTCGTCCATCCGCACGAGGTCCCCGGAGTGGAACCAGCCGCCCGCGAACGCCTCCTCGGTGGCCGCGGGGTTGTTCCAGTAGCCGCTCATCAAGGTCGGTGCGCGGTAGACGATTTCGCCCACTTCGCCGACGGGCACGTCGTTCATGTTCTCGTCGACGACGCGGGCGGCGACGGTGGGGATCACCTTTCCGACCGATCCACGCTTACGGATCGCGTCGTCACCCAGCAGCATGCAGGTGACCGGCGACATCTCGGTCTGGCCGAATGCGGCCAATATCTGGGTGCCGGGGAACGTCGCCGACATCTCGCGCAGCAAGGCATCGGGGGCGGGAGCGGCTCCCCACGACATCACCCGCAGCCGCAGATCACGCGGTCGTGCCTGCTGTTCGTTGCATACCGCCTGCCACTGTGCGGGCACCAGAAAGATGCCGGTGACCTTCTCCGCCGCCAGCACGTCGAGCAGCTGGCCCGGGTCGAACGCGCCGAGCGGGTAGATCACGGTGGGGATGCCGAGCAACAGCGACGTCAGCATGTTGCCGATTCCGGCGATGTGGAAAAACGGGACACCGACGAAGCCGACGTCGTTGTTGATGTCGGCGCCGTTGGTATAGAGCCCGGTCATCGTCTGGCCGGTCAGGTTGGTATGGGTCAGCACGGCGCCCTTGGGGCGGCCGGTGGTGCCCGAGGTGTACATG
The DNA here is from genome assembly GCF_001954195.1 of Mycobacterium sp. IS-1264. GTDB lineage: Bacteria > Actinomycetota > Actinomycetes > Mycobacteriales > Mycobacteriaceae > Mycobacterium. Next base: position 3,477 of record NZ_MBES01000057.1, read on the forward strand.
ATCAGGGCCGGCGAGTCGTTCGGGATGTCGACGGGTTCGTGCGGATCGCCGGTCTCGTCGATGAGGTCCTCGTAGCCGAATACCCCGTCGTCGGTCGAGGCGGCCGCCACGATGATCGTGCTCAGCATCGGCTGGATGTCGCGGACTCCGGTGGCCACCGGGGCGAGCACGGGTTCGGTGATCACGACGCGGGCTTCGCAGTCCTCGACCAGGAAGGCGATTTCGGCCGGGGTGAGCCGGAAGTTCAGCGGGACGGCGATGGCCCCGAGCATGTTGGCGGCCAGCACCGACTCGATGAATTCGGTGCGGTTGAGCATCAGGATCATGACCCGGTCGCCGAAGCCGACTCCCCGCCGGCTCAACCCGTCGGCCAGCGCCGAGACCCGGTCCTGTAGTCCACCCCACGTCACGGTGTTGCCCAGGAAGCGCAGCGCTGTCGCATTCGGCTGCATCATCGCGTGCCGCTCGAGCTGGTTCACCCAGTTCTGCCGCCGGGCGCGGTAAGGCTGCTCGGTGAGTGCAGACGTCGTGTGGCTGGCCAACTGTGCGGTCAACTACTACCTCCCCTTACACTCGCGCACCGCTTGCGCCAGGTTGATATTTGATAAAACATGGTGTTGTGTGGGTCACACTATGGCTTTAGTGCCCCAAAGACAACCCCCGCCGAGCCCCTGAAAGCCCTGGCAGCCCCCGTGAACGCACCGATTTCCACGAAGCCGCGGAGCCGGCGGCCACTGCGCAGGGCGCAGTTGTCCGACGAAGTCGCGGGTCGCCTGCGCGCGGCGATCATGTCCGGGACATTGCGTCCGGGGACTTTCATACGCCTCGACGAGACCGCGGCCGAACTCGGGGTCAGCATCACCCCCGTCCGCGAGGCGCTGCTGAAACTGCGCGGCGAAGGCATGGTGCAACTGGAGCCGCATCGCGGTCACTTCGTGTTGCCGCTGACCCGCCAGGACATTCAGGACATCTTCTGGCTGCAGGCCACGATCGCCAGGGAGCTCGCCGCCGCGGCCACCGACCACATCACCGACGGCGAGATCGACGAGCTCGACCGCATCAACCATGCGCTGGAGGCGGCCGTCGGCTCCGGCGACGCCGAGGCCATCGCTGGCATCGAGTTCGCGTTTCACCGTGTCTTCAATCAGGCCAGCGGTCGGATCAAATTGGCCTGGTTCCTGCTGAACGCCGCGCGCTACATGCCGGTGCTGGTGTACGCCGGCGACCCGGAATGGGGTGTGGCCGCGGTCGACAACCACCGCAAGTTGATCGCGGCCCTGCGCAAACGCGACGCCGCCGCCGTCATCGAGCACACCGTGTGGCAATTCACCGACGGGGCGCAGCGGCTGACCGAGATGCTGAAGCGATCGGGGATCTTCGACTGAGTCCGCGGGCTTATTAGTTCGCGGAGAGCTGCTCGGCGCGCTGCTTGAGGTTGTCGGCGAGGTGGTCGAGCACGGTGTTGAGCATGGACTTCACCATGGGCGCGGGCACGGGCATCGAGGGTTCGACATCGATATCCACCGTCAACAGGCTCGACGCACCCATCTCGACGACGCTGAACAGTTGTTCCTGCTTGGCGAACAGGTCGCCCTGCTGCATGACGGTCTGGATCTGGTTCTCGCCGGGGTAGTACACGGCCTGGATATAGGTGCCCGCAACACCCTGGACCTCGGTGTCGAGCCGCAGCTGGCTGGGCCGCCCGTCGTCGTAGCGGGCGAGCACCCACAGGCCCTTGATCTCGTCGTTCCACTGCGGGTATGCCTCGAAATCCGCGACGATGGCCATGATCGAGGCGGCGTCGGCACCGACCTCGACGGTCTTGCTCAGGACTGGCATTGGCGAAGCATAGCCAAGCCGCGAAACGCCCAGTGCTGGGCGCCATCTCGGCGGCTTCTATTTATTGCTTCTATTTATTGCGGCTCGGCCGGTGCCACGCAGGCCGTCGACAGCAGTGCGCGGATGGCGTCGGGAATCGGGACCGGCTTGCGGCTCGTCCGGTCGACGTAGACGTGCACCCAGTGCCCCAGCGCGGTGATCGGTTGGGCGCGGCCGTCGTCGGGTCCGCTTTCCGACCCGAACAGCCCGAGCCGGTAGGTGACGCTGCTGCGGCCCAGCCGGGTCACCGCGAGGCCGACCACCAGGTTTTGCGGGAAATGCAGTTCGGAGAAGTAGCGGCAACCCGACTCGGCGACGATGCCCAGCTCGGGCATCGCGGTCGGGTCGAGCCCGGTGCTGGTGTTGATCCAGGCGTTGATCGCGGTGTCGAACAGCTGGTAGTACACCGCGTTGTTCAGGTGGCCGAACATGTCGTTGTCGGCCCACCGGGTTCCCACCGGCCACTGGACGGGGAAGTCGCGGCTGGTCAACCCGTCCGGTGCAGGCGGAACCGTGGGAGCCGATGTCATGCGTCTTGACTACCAGTAGCGCATGGCTTGCCGAAACAAGTCCGCCAGAACCGGCTTGCTCATCTCGCGCGGAGCGTTCTGCAGCAGGCGCTGCTGGGGGTGGGCGCCTTCGGTGAGGGCCACCACGTCGTCGTCGGTGTAGCCCACCCCGCCGAGGCCGTTGGGCATGCCCACCGCGCGCATGATGCGGATGAGTTCGTTGGCCAGCACCTCGCCGGCGTCCTGCGCGCCGGCGCCGCGCGTGTCGGCGCCGAGCAGCCGTGCGCCCTCCAGGTGCCGCTCCGGGCCAACCTCCGCGGTGAAGCGGAACGACGACGGTGCGTTGAGGATGACGGCCATGCCGTGCGGCACGAGCGGCTCGTCGGCCGGGTAGCCCGAGGGCCGGAAGTCACGCACCAGCCCCGCAACCGCATAGGCCATGCCGTGCGGTGCGTGCACGCCCGCGTTGCCGAACGCGATGCCCGCAAGCGTTGCGGCCCACATCATCTGCTCGCGGGCCTCGCTGTCGGACGCGTCGCTCACGGCGCGCTCCAGAAACTGCCCCAAGAGGCGCAACGCCTCACGGCAGCCCAGGTCGCTCCACGGGTTGGCGCCCTGGCTCATGGGCCGCAGGGTGGGCCGTTCGGGCGCGCGCCGCCGGACGTAGGGCCGCGCCGTGTAGGACTCCAGCGCGTGCGACAGCACATCGAGCCCGGCCGAGGCGACGACCTCGGGCGGCAGGCTCGCGGTGGAGTCGGGGTCGACGAGCGCTTCCGTGGGACGCAGCGCGTGCGCGGCGATGCCGGTCTTCGCCTTCAGCGACAGGAGATCGAAGATCGTGATGCCCGTTACCTCGCTGCCGGTGCCGGCGGTCGTGGGGCACGCGATATGCGGCTTGAGCGGACCGGGCACCGGTTTGCCCTCGCCGATCGGCTTGTTGACATACGTCAGGAAGTCGGCGGGATGGGTGGCGTACAGGTTGGCGGCCTTGCACGTGTCAATGACGGAGCCGCCGCCCAGCGACACGTAGCCGTCGGGGTTCGACTCCCGGGCGAAACGCGCGGCGTCGACGAAAGACGCGTCGGTGGGCTCGACATGGGCGTCGGTGTAGGTGAGCACGTCCAGTCCGGCCGCGACGAGCGACTCGTGCGCCGTCGCGAAGATGGGCAGTTCGGCCACGCCGGCGTCGGAGAACAACGCCACCCGACGCAACCCGAGAGCGCGTGCCCGGTCGCCCAATTCAGCCAGACAACCACGCCCGAAAGTCACCCGCGACGCGTCGACGGTGAAGGCTGCGTCGCAGCCCTCGGCGACGATCGAGAAATCGCAGCAGGCCATCGCTGCCATCCTAGGGGCGTTCAGATTTCCCAGGCCCGTCGCAGCGCTTCACCTTGCAACGCGAACAGCCGCTCGGACACGGACCAGTCGGGCAGCAGCGAGTCGAATCCGTGGCAGGTGCGCGCGAACACGTGCAGCTCGGTGGAGACGCCCGCGCGCAGCAGTCGCAGCGCATAGTCCACCGCCTCGTCGCGGAAGGGATCGATCTCCGCGCAGGTGATCAATGCCGGTGGCAGGCCGTCGAATCGGTCTCGGCGGGCGGGCACGGCATTCTGCGAGGCGGTCTGCGGGCCCAGGTAGTGGCGCCACATCAGCTCCGCCGCCTCACCGTCGAAAGCCGGGCTGGTGCGAAACTGCGCCTTTGACTCGGTGGCCCGATCGTCCAGCACCGGCTGGTGCAGCAACTGGAACACGACCCGCGGTTCGCCCGCGGCGCCGTGCGCGAGGCAGGCGGCCAGGGCGGCACCGGCGCTGCTCCCGGCGACGGCCAGGCGGGCCGCATCGATGCCGAGTTCGGCGGCGCCGGCCGCCACCCAGCGCAGCACGGCGATCGCGTCGTCGAGGGCGGCCGGATAACGATGCTCGGGGGCGAGCCGGTAGTCGACCGACACCACCGTGCATCGGCCGCGCCGCGCGAGCTCCACGCACTGGCGGTGATCGGTGTCCAGGTTTCCCAGCGCGAAGCCCCCGGCGTGGCAGTACACCACCGCCGGGCCCGGCGGCTCCGCGCCGCGATAGATCCGCACCGGCACTCCGCGGGCCTCGGTCACCACGGTGTCGTCGGCTATCTGGACACCTTGCGCCGCAACGCATTCCGCCGCGATTTGGCGCCGCTCGTTGAACGGTCCGCGCATGAGCTCGATGGCGGCCGGCGTGAAGTCCGTGCGCGTAGTGGCGACGGCGCGCAGCGCGGGATCGAGCCGCTCGACGCCGTCGGTCATCGGGTGTCCAGCGCCGTCACCGCGTTCTCTCCGTCTGTGGCGGAGCGGGCCTCGGCCCGGAAGCTGAAGTCGGCGGGCCGGAACCGGCGTGTCATTCCCCAGAAGCTACGCGCGCTTCGCGGCCACTGTGTGACCACCCGGCCGTTCGGGGCGCGGAAGTAGTTGCTGCACTGGGTGGTCCAGACGGTGCCGACCATCCAGCGATCGATCTTGGCGACGAACTCCGCGAGCGCCGCCGGCCGCACCGCGATGTAGGTCTTGCGTTTGCGCCGCATGTATTTCAACGCGCGCACGATGTAGCGCGCCTGGGCTTCGAGCATGAAGATCACGCTGTTGGAGCCGACGTTGGTGTTGGGCCCGTAGAGCATGAAGAAGTTGGGAAACCCGGGGACGGCCATGCCGAAGTACGCGTGCGCCCCGTCGCTCCAGGTCTCGCGCAGCGTCGTTCCGTGTTCTCCGGACACGTCGAGCTCCCCCAGGTAGTCGGCCGCGGCGTAGCCGGTGGCGCACACCACGACGTCGACGTCGCGCTCGCTGCCGTCTTCGGTGACCAGCGAGCGGGCCCGTAGATAGCGGGCCGGGCTATTCACCACCTCCACGTTGGGCAGCGTCAATGCGGGCAGGTAGTCCGACGAGAACACCAGTCGCTTGCAGCCCATCGGGTGGTCGGGGGTCAGCTTGCGGCGCAATTCCTCGTCGGCGACGGTCTTTTCGAGCATGCCCAGGGCAAGCGCGGTGAACTCCTGGGTCTTTTCGCTGCCATGCTCGATCACCGAGATGTTGGATTCGCTGCGCAGCCACAGCCGGGTCCGGTACAGCTTCTTGGCGAACGGCACGTGGGCCAGAATCCAGCGCTCCCGGCGCGTGTAGTGCCGGTCCGGCTTGGGCAATATCCAGGTTGGTGATCGTTGCACCGAATACACCCGGTCGGCGACCTTGGCCAATTCCGGGACCAGTTGCGAGGCCGTCGAACCCGTTCCCAGCACGGCGACCCGCGCGCCCTCGAGGGCGACCGAGTGATCCCATCGCGACGAGTGCATCACCGTTCCGGTGAACGGCTCCTGTTCGACGAGATCCGGAAGCAGCGGCCGGGTGAACAATCCGACGGCCGAAACCACGAGGTTGAAATGGTGTCGCGCCCCGTCCGCGGCCGTCAGGCACCAGCGCTGCGTATCGTGATCCCAGCTGGCGGAACGGATTTCGGTGCGCAGTTTCAGGTGCGGGCGGAGACCATATTCGTCGGCGCAGCGCTCGAAGTAGGCCAGGATCTCGGGCTGCGGTGACCAGAGCCTCGACCAGTGCGGGTTCAGGTCGAACGAGTAGGAATAGAGGTGTGACTTGACGTCGCATGCCAGGCCCGGATAGGTGTTGATGCGCCATGTTCCGCCCACGTCGTCTTCGCGGTCGAAGATGGTGAAGTCGTGAAACCCCGCCCGCTTCAACAGGATTCCCAGCGCCAAGCCGCCGGGTCCGGCACCGATGATGCCGATCTTCATCGAATCTGCAGGCATTGCCCACCGTCGACGACCAACTCGGAACCCGTGATGAACGATGCCGCCTCGGAGACCAGGAACGCGACGGCGTCGGCGATTTCGCGGGGCTGCCCGAGCCGTCCGAACATCGCGGTCTCGGCGAGCCGTGACTGCGTGTCCGCGTCGAGCATTTCGGTGGCGATCGGGCCCGGGAACACCGCGTTGACGCGAATGCCCGACGGCGCGAGTTCGGCGGCGGCGGTCTGGGTCAGGCCCCGCAGCGCCCACTTGGACGAGCCGTACGCGCTGTGGTGCGGGAACGGGCGCATCGCCCCGGTGCTACAGATGTTGACGATCGCCGCGTGTTCGGCCTCCCGTAGCAGATCCAGTGTGGCGCTCATGCCGAGGAAAGCCCCCAAACAGTTCACCCGCCACGCCTTTTCGAAATCCTCGGCCGTCTCGTCGGCCAACGCTGCCCGGTGCAACACTCCGGCGTTGTTGACCAGCACGCTCAGCGACCCGAACGTCTCGACGACGCGCTCGGCGGCCGCGTTCCACTGCGCCTGGGACGTCACGTCGAGCTGGATGGCGATCACGTCGTCGTCGCCCAGCTCGTCGACCGCCGCGGCCAATTCGCCGGCCCGCACGTCGCAGGCCGCCACCGAATAGCCGTCCGCGCGTAGCCGTTTGGCGATGGCCCACCCCTGCCCGCCGGCGGCGCCGGTCACCAGCGCGACACGCTGATTCATGGTCACGGAACCTCGGGACTGTCGGACAGGCCGTGGCTGGTCACGAACTGGCACCGCCGCCGCCGGAAACACCACCGCCCGTGGAGGCGGACCATTTCGTCGTCGTACAGCGCGGGCCGCAGGTGCAGGTCGCCGGCGCGGACGAACAGCACCTGGGATCGGGCAGTCGCGGTGTCGCCACGGACGTCGACACGCGAGACCCCGGTCAGGTGCAGGCCGCGCGGCGCATCCCGGAACATCTTCGCTATCTCGTCGGGCCCGGCGAAAGACCGCCCGTAGACGACAAATTCGGCATCGGCGCTGAACAGCCTTAGGCATCCCTCGATGTCGCCGGCGTCGAGAGCCAGCGCGTAGCCGGCGATCATTTCGCGAATCGCGACTTGGTCGTCGGTCACTGTCCGGTCGCCTCACGTAGATGTTCCGCCGCGCCTCGCCGCAGCGCCTGCGATTCGGCCGCCAGGGTGATCATCCGAAATCCCAGCTGCGCCATGGCGTGACCGGTCTTGCCCCCTCCGGCGTGGATCCCGGTGAGCAGCCCGGCGTCGGTCGCCACACGATGGATTCGTTCGATCGCGTCCCGCACCTTCGGATGGCCGGTGGCCCCCAAGACGTCGACACCCATCGAGATGGCCAGATCGGCGGGCCCGACGTAGATTCCGGCCAGGCCGTCGACGGCACAGATCTGATCCAGGACCGACAGCGCTCCGGCGGTTTCGATCATCGCGAATACGCTTACGCGGGATTCGTGCTCGGCCGGGTCGAGGCCGAGGCTGGCGCGCAGCGGGCCGAAGCTGCGCACACCCGCCGGCGGGTAGCGGGAGGCGGCCACCGCCGCGGCCGCCTCGTCGGCCGACTCGATCATCGCGATGACGACGGCGTCGGCCCCGGCGTCCAGCACCCGCCCGATCGGCGCGGCGTCGGCATTGGGCAGTCGCACCACGGTAGCGATGGGGAGGTGTTCGATGCGCCTCAGGATGCCGGCGATGACGGCGTCGTCGAGGTATCCGTGCTGGGCGTCGAAACCCAGGTAGTCGTAACCGGCGCGGGCGAATTCCTCGGGCCCGATCAGCGTCGGGCCGGTGATCCAGCCGCCCCACAGCGGGGTCGGGTGGTCGCCGCCGAAGACGCTCATTGCGCGATCGCGATCTTGATGCGCTCGGGCACCGGCCGGCAGGCCAGCTCGAAAGCTGCCTGGACGTCTTGCACATCTTGGACGCCGAAGGTGTGGGTGAGATACGAGCCCAACAACCCGGGATGGTCCGCGGCGAACTTGCCGGCGAGCTCCAGCATTCGCCGCCGGTCAAGCGTCACACCGGATTTCAGCGTCAAGTTGTTGCGCAGCATGAGTCGCATGCTAATCGGGTAGGCCTCGTCGTCGGCGACGCCGAAGTAGAAGACGGTGCCGCCGGGGGCGGCGGCTTGGATGGCGTGCCCGAGTGTCGCGACCTGGTGACCGACGGCTTCGATGACGACGTCGGCCCGGTCCGCGGGCGCCAGCTGGCTCACCCAGCGGTCGCTGGTGGCACGCACCCGGTCGTCGACGCCGAATGCCGTTGCGGCGCTTTCGCGGTCGATGGGGTCGACGCCGGTGACACGCCGGGCGCCGGACGCCTTGGCGACATAGGAAAACAGCAGCCCGATCGAGCCCTGGCCGATGATCGCGACGTGACGGCCGGCCAGGTCGGGCAGTTGCTCGCAGGCATAGAGGACACACGCCAGTGGTTGCAGCCCGACGGCTTCGGCGGGGGTCAGCACCGGGTCGTAGGTCGCCAACCCGTTGCCGTCGGTGACGACGCGTTCCATCAGCCCGTCGAATCCGGATGCCCAGCCCACCACCAGATCGCCGGGGCGATGCTCGGGATGCCGGCTGGCGATCACCTCGCCGGCGACCTCATGGATCGGGAATCCGTCTTTCTCCGCCGCACTTGGCCCGTCGTCTCCGGGAAGCCGGCCCCGGGCGCCGCGGAACGCGGGCAGATCGCTACCGCAGACGCCCGCGGCCAGGAACCGAAGCAGCACCTGGCCGTCGCCCAGGTGCTCGGGTGTCTTGTCGGCGATCGACGTCCGCTCGAACACATAGGGCGCGACGATCCGATAGGACCACACGTCAGACCTCCACGGGGATCTTGTTCCATCCCCATTGGAAGCTGGACGGCAGCCGCGTCGCGGCCTCGCTCTGGATCGCGTAGTCCGGCACCCGCCGTAGCCATTCGGTCAGCAGCACATCGATTTCCAGCCGGGCCAGGTGGTAGCCGATGCAGAAGTGCTGACCGCGACCGAACGCCAGCGAACGGCGGATGGGTCGGTTCCAGACGAACTCGTCGGGCTCGTCGTACTCGCGCTCGTCGCGGTTGGCCGACGCCAGCAGCGTGATGACGCGCTGGCCGGGCCGGATCGTTTCGTCGTGAACGCTGAAGGGCTTCCGCGCGGTTCGGGCGAACCACTGCGCCGGCGCGCAGAACCGGATCATCTCCTCGCGGGCGACCGGCACGTTGGCGTTCGCGTCGGCGCGCACCGCGGCCAATTGGTCGGGCCGCCGGGACAGTTCCCACAGCCCGTGGGCGACGATCTTCGGCACGGTTTCGGTCCCGCCGATGAAGATGCACAACATTTGCGTCGCGGCTTCGACGTCGGACAGGGCGCTGCCGTCGGGCAATCGGTAGCCGAGCAGGCCGTCGACAACGGGCAACGCGTCACCGGACGGGTCGGCCCGGCGGCGCTGCACCACAGGCGTGAGGTACTCGAGGTAGTTGGGCCGCGCTTGTGCGGTGTCGACGCCCTCGCCGGGCTCGGCCAAACTGCCGGCGTTGACCGCTGCCAACACTTGCGGTGCGAGATCGTCTGGCAGGCCCAGCAATCCGCACACCATCGACGCCGCGACGATGCCGCCATACTCTTGCGTCAGGTCGAAGCAACCCCGTGGCAGCAGCTCATCGAGGCGCTCGTTGGCCAGCGTGCGGATTCGGGCTTCCAGCCCGGCGACCGACCGCGGACGCAACGGCTGGGAGTGCGCGCGCCGGATCTCGGCGTACAAATCGGTGTCGAAGACGGCGTGAAACGGTAGCGGGTGCAGCGGCGGATCATCGAGGGGCCCGTCGTTGTGCTGAGCCAGCACCGACGCCGGGGGCAATGTGCCTTCCGTCGCGACGAACGTTCCGTCGTTGACCTCGAGCACCCGCCAGATGTCCTCGAATCGGGACAGCGCGTAGGTGTCCCACTGCGGCATGTAGTACACGGGGTGCTCGTCGCGCAGAATCCGATAGTACGGCAAGGGGTTTGCCATCACCCGCGCGTCGAATGGGTCGTAGGTGAAGTCCACTTGTGCGCCCGTCACTGCAGCGGCGAGGGCGGAAGGGCCTGCAGAATCGAATCTTCCCAGCCGTCGCGCAGCGCGGGCGCGACGCTCATCCAGGTGACGATCTCGGCGGGTGGGCTGTCTTTCCAGGACGGATAGTGGTTGGCGAAGCATTCCCAGCCACCGTCGAGTGCCCAGTAGTGGATGACCTCGTTGTAGCGGAACGTCGTGGTGAACGAACCCAGCCAACGCTTGCCCGTGCGCTCCGACCAGGGCACGTAGAGCCGCTCCAGCTCGCGGATGTAGTCGTCCTGTCGCCCCGGCTTGGTCTGCATGATCTCCTGAATCACCAGCGGCGCAGTGAAATTGGACTCTCGCAGCTGCGCCAGCGTTTTGTTGCTCGGTCCGGGGTACATGATTCGCCCCTCCCCCGAGGCGCCGATGTCGGACAGAAACGACGACCATTTTCCGGCCGCCGCCTCGTGGCTGCCGCCGCGTGCCTGCGCCGCTCCGATCCTGGCGTAGTCGGCGAAGGCGTCGATCTCCCAGATGACCGTCACTTGCGGCCAGTGGCCGTTGTAGGGGGTGGATTCCCAGATCGCGAACAGCCGGGCACCGAGTTCGGCCATCATCGGCTGGTAGACCTCGGAGAAGACTTCGGTGAAGCGATCGCTGCGACCGGAGCCCAGCGAGATCGTCTCGTGCAGATAGAGCAGGGTGTGGCCGTAGTACTTCTTCATGGGCGAGTCATGGGCTAATCGGCGCGCTAGTCGATCCGGATCAACTCTGAGTCGGCCCGCGAACACGTAGCGGTGTCACACAGCAGCGGCTCGGTGCCATCGACCGACTCGCACGAAACCCCCGCGGCAGCAAGCGCGTAGCCCTTGAACGTCCGCGCCGCCGCGCTCAGTACGTGCTGCGCCCTCGTCGTCGCGCGATTCACTCCCAGGGGCCACCCATCGCCCCACAACGCGACTTCGGTCAAACCGTTGTCCAGGGACTTGAGCACCGCGTCGCGTACCCGCTCGTCTGCGGTGAATGCCTCGGCGCTGACGGCCAGGCTGTGGCCCGGCGAAGCGAGCTGCGCGTCCAGTTCCGCTGTCCGCACGCCGAGGATCCGAAGCGACCGGGAGTCGCGGCCCTTCGGTAGCAGCACGGTCACCTGCCATCCGGCCATCACCCGGTCGTAGAGCCAACCACCGGCCGATTGCACGACGTCGGCCGCGGTGGCCGCGACGACATCCAGCCGGTATCGCAGGCACTCACCGTCGGCCCGGGTTGCCCGCCCGGCACCGAGCCGGCTGCTCTCGCTGATGTAGGGAGTGACCATCAATCCGTTCCTCACCGCCGCACCGAAACGGTGCATCGGCGTTACCGCAACGCTCGTCCTGGGCTGTCGGCCGCCACGCGGCTCACCGGACAGCGTGACACTTCAGCGCAACTTTGTAAAGGTGCGACCGGCGGTCACACGCCGCGGCGGGCCTTGAGCTCGGCCAGAATTTCGTCTGTGTGCTGACCGAGTTCCGGTGCGACAGAACGCGGTGACCATGGCGTGCCATGGAAATCGGCCGGCGTCGCCACCATCGGCACGGTGGATTCTTTGTCCGGCACGTCGACGATGCCGCCGGCGGCGTGGAACTGCTCGTCGGCGACGACATCCTCGATGCTGTTGACCGGCGACCAGAAGAAATCGGGTTCTCCCGCGAAGTCCTCCGCCCATTCGTCAAGCGGTTTGGTCGCGAAGATTTCGTCCAACTCGGCAATGAGCGCCGCCCCGTTGACGGCGCGGGCGCGGGCATCGCGGAATCGGGGATCGTCGAGCCACTCGGGGCGGCCGACGGCACGACACAGCGGTGGCCAATGCCGGTCGCCCTCGAGGCCGACGATCCAGAACCGGCGGCCATCGCCGGCGGTGTAGTTGTTCATGCACGGGTTGCCCATGGTTTCGCGTTGCCCGATGGCGATCGGCTGGCCGGTCAGCAGATAGGTGTTGATGTCGAAGCTGACGGTGTACGCGCCCTGGCGGTACAGCGAGGTGCTCACCAGCTGGCCGGTCCCGGTGCGTTCGCGGGCGAGCAGCGCAGCGCAAATGGCCGCGGCCAGCGTCATGCCAGCCGAGTGGTCACCCATGCCGCCGCGCTGAAACGGCGGGGTGTCCCCGGGCCGGGTGAGCAGGTGCGCTACGCCGGCGCGCGACCAAAACGCAGCGACGTCGTAGGCGGCGCGGTCGGCATCGGGCCCGTCTTCGCCGTACCCGGTGATCAGGCCGTAGACCAGGCGGGGGTGGCGCGCCGACACCGACTCGAAGTCGAGGCCCAGCTTTCGCAATGCGCCGGGGCGCACGTTGGTGACGAAAACGTCTGCGTCCGAGAGCAATTCGAGCGCGATGTCGTGACCCTCTTCGGTGGTGAGGTCCAGGACGATGCTGCGTTTGGAGCGGTTGTCCATTTCGAACGGCGGGTTGACCCCGAGGTCGCAGCCCAGCATCCGGCCGAACAGGCGCCCGGGGTCGCCGCGCGGGGGCTCGATCTTGATGACGTCGGCGCCCCAGTCGGCCAGGATGCCGCCAGCGGCCGGCCCGGCCACCCAGACCCCGAGTTCGACGACTTTGATGCCCGCTACCGGTCCCGTCATGGCTACGTTCCTACTCCGTGCTGCCGTAGGGTGGCCAACCCGCCGTCACTGACGGATAGGTCAGGCGTGTCCCGGCGTGTCGGGCAGTGCCTCACGCCACTGGCGCCACAGAGCCCGGTCGGTCATTAAGTCGAGCAGGCTGCCGAATCCGCTCGGATAGACAAGCGACACCAACCATTCCCGCGAATCGCCTTGGCTCACACGGAAACCGCCGCGATAGAACTGACGCAGCCATTTGATGGTCAGTTGGTCTCGGCGAAAGTCGAAGACCACCACGGGCTCACCCGACGACAGCTTCGCCTTGTAGTCGGTGAGGCCCAGCTCCTCGTCGATCCATTTCGAGTACTCCGTGGCGACGCAGCGCACATTCGTGTCGGTCAGCTGCAGCTCGACGTTGACCCACCAGGAATTGCCCCGGTTCTTCAGCAGGTAGGCCTTGGTATGCGGCGGCGCACTTGCCATCTCGTCCTACTCCGTCGTCGCTTGGGTCTCGTCCGGGCGTCAGCGTAGCGCGTGTTTGAGCCGCTGAGTCGGCCTTGGGGGACAATCGCAACCATGACTCTCGTAGCCGGACGTGGTCCGTTAAGCAGTGATCCGGCCGGGCGGTTCTCGCCCGCGCTGCCCTCGGAGGTCGTCTTCGTCGAGCCGCACCCGCGGCGGGTCCAGGCCTTCCGGGACGGGCGCGCGGTGATCGACACCGAGCGGGCGCTGCTGGTGCACCGCCGGGGTCGTGCGCTCAGCTACGCGTTTCCGGTCGACGAGGTCGGCGACCTGCCCACCGAACCCGAGCCGGAGGCGCCGGGCTTCGTCCACGTGCCCTGGGACGCCGTCGACACCTGGCTGGAAGAGGGCCGCGAGCTCGTTCACTATCCGCCGAATCCCTACCATCGGGTCGACTGCCGCCCGACGCGGCGCCGCCTTCGCGTCTCGGTCGGCGACACCGTCTTAGTGGACACCGAGGACACGGTGATCCTGTTCGAGACCGCCCTCGAACCGCGTCTGTACGTCGATCCCTCGCACGTACGCACCGATCTGCTGCGGCGCTCGGAGACGTCGAGCTATTGCAACTACAAGGGATTCGCGACGTATTGGTCCGTCGTCTCGGGCGACCAGGTCGTCGAGGACGTCGCCTGGAGCTACGCGGACCCGCCTCCGGAAAGCCTTCCCATCAAAGGGTTCCTGAGTTTCGACGCCGCCCGAGCCGACGTCGTCGCCGAGCTCCCGCTTAGCCCGGGTAGCTAGGCCGTCCCAGCTTGAGCTCGTGCTGGGCGATCATGTTGCGGAAGACCTCGAGGGTGCCGCCGTAGATCCCGAGGGGCAGCGCCAGCCGGTAGAGGTGTTCCGCCGCGCCCTCGCCTAGGGAACCGTGGGCATCGGCGGGCAACGCCGACGCGGCGCCCTCGATGTCCATCAGATCGGCGGAGATGTCGCGCATCGTCTGGGCGACCGCGACGCGCCCGAACATGCCAGGCGTGGACAGCGCCGCCTCCACCCGCGCGACGCTGCGCCCCAGCCGGTACTTCACCGACTCGTCGGCCGCCGGCCCGACGATGCCCGCGACGGTGTCGACCACTTCGGCCATCACGTCGCCGTGGGCTCCCATCGCCGCAACGTATTGGAGGCCATGGTCTTCGCGATCGATGAGGCCGTGCTCGGAATCCAGGGCCGCGCGCATCACCGTCCAGCCGCCGTTGACCTCACCGATCCGGTAGAGATCGTCGACGCGTACGTCGCTGTAGTAGACGATGTTGGTGCGGTCGCCGTCCAGGGTGCGGATGCCCTGAATCTCGATGCCCGGCGAGTCGAGCGGCACGAGGAACATGGTCAGGTTCTTGTGTTTCGGCCCTTGCGGGTCGGTGTTGGTGAGCAGAAAGACGTACTTGGCGTTCTGCGCGTTCGACGTAAACATCTTGGAGCCGTTGATAATCCACGCATCACCGTCGCGCACCGCGCGGGTTTTGCAGGTGGCGACGTCGGAGCCGCCCTCGGGTTCGGTGTAGCCCAGGCAGAGCCGAATCTCGCCGGACAGCACACCGGGCACTACTTTGCCGGCGAGCGCCGGCGCACCGAATTGCTGCACCAGCCGCGCGACGACGGACGTGGTGCCCCAGTGATACCAGGGCGTGTGCGCCCGGGCGATCTCCAGTTGAAAGATGCGCCGGCGAACCGCATTGAATCCGCCCTCGGACTCGAGCTTCCAATCCGACGCCAGATAGCCGGCCTCGCCCAGCGCCAAATGCACTTCCTCGTCGAAGTTTTCGCCAAGCTCCCGCTGGCGGCAGAGCACCTCGTCGGTGACGTGCTTGGCGATAAACGCCCGGGTCTCATCGCAGAAGGCCTGGTCCTCTGGGGACAGTTGGACGCGGGAGAAGTCCATCAGGCCGCGTCGATCACGAGGGTGCGGAATCGGTCGAGGGTCTCGAGCGCGTGGGTGATGCTGTCCCCGGGCAGGTGGACGCCGACCCACGTGACTCCCACGGCCGCAAGCTTTTCCAGGCCGCCGAGGTACGCGTCGGCGTTGAAGTCGTCGGTCGCGGGGCTGCCGCCCTCAAAGTTGCTGAAGGTGATGTCGATGGCCGACCAGTCCCTGCCCGCCGCATCGCAGCGGCGGCGCAGGTCGTCGATGCCCTCGGTGAGGCGCTCGACGGAATCGATGACCGCGGTGCCCGCGGTCTGGGCCAGCTGCGGCGGGGCCGGAAACGGGCACCAGCCGTCTCCATATTGGGCGACGCGCTGGCGGGCGGTCGTGGTGTTGCCGCCTATCCAGATCGGCGGGGGGCGCACCGGCCGGGGGTGCGCGGTGATGCCCTTGGCGCTGAAATGCTTGCCCTCGAACGAGATATCGTCTTCGGTCCAGATGGCCCGGATCACCTGCAGCGCCTCATCAAACAACTCGGCCCGCTCGTCGTAGCTGACACCGAGTGCGGCGAATTCCCGCTTCAGATAACCCACACCGACCGCGAGCGTGAAGCGACCACCGGAGAGCAAATCCAGCGTCGCGCCGGACTTGGCCACCACGAACGGGTTTCGATAGGGCAACACCACGATGTTCGGGATCAGCCGCAGCGTGCTCGTCGTGGCCGCCGCGAAGCCCAGGGCGACAAAGGGATCCAGCGCGTCATGCCCGCCGGCTTCCAGCCACCGCTGCGACGGTGCGGGGTGGTCGGTGAACCCGAAGCCGTGAATGCCCGCCGCCTCGGTGGCCTCCGCCACTTTCCCGATTCCCTCGCCGCTCAAGAACTCCGGATTGTACGGATGGCTGTGCATCGGGTGCGTGATGGTGAAGCGCATGGCAGTCAGAATCGCGCGCGGGAATCGATCGCCGTGTCGCTGGTGCGCAGCGGCCGGATCAGCGCCTCCTGAGCGAAGGAGCACAACAGCTCTCCGGCCTCGGCGTGCACGGTGCCGCGCACGTACGACATGCCCGCGCCGACCTGCGTGCTCTCGTGCGTGTAAAGCAGCCACCCGTCCCAGCGCACCGGCTCGTGGAACGCCACGGAGATGCTCATCGGTGCGGTGGACACGGTCAGGTGCGCCTGGCTGGTACCGATGCCCGGGTGCGCGCGCATGGTGGTGGAGATGCCCAGATGTCCGGTGAAGTACGCGACGAGGGCCTTGGCCAGATCGTCGCGGTCCGGGATCGGGTCGTAGTGCAGCCATGCGTACAGCTCGGGCGGCCCGACCTCGTCGGGGCTGTTGACGTCGACGACGTCGACGAGGCGCAATTCGCGCCCGCCCATCGGCATCTCGGCATGGTTGGCGTCGGCCGGCGCGGAAACGTCGGGCCGCGGCAGGTGGTGGCGGATGACGTCGGCAGTGGGGACGTCGGCCAACACCGTGATGCTCAGGCAGCGTCGCCCGTTCTGGTGCACGGCGACAACCGCGGTAGCCGTGGACCGGCCCTCGGCCACGACGTCGAGGACGAATTCGACCGGCGGGCCGACGGCGATCGCGCGGGAGAACACCGCATGCGCCGAGCGCACCGACTTGTCCGGGAATCGTTTGGCCACCGCGACAATGGCCTGCGCGAGCACCTGGGTGCCCTCCACCACCTGCCGTTCGTCGCCGCCGGCGATGCCGGTGTCGCCGGTGAACCGGTCCTGCCCGTCGGCCCGCACGTCGAACAGATCCAGCAGGCCCTGCACCGTCCACTCGGTCTGCTCGGATTCCTCGGAAGCCTTCGTCAAATCCGCTCCACCTCTCGCGCTAGCAGCTCACGGCTCAGCGTGACACTTTGAGTAGGATTTGTAAAGCTTGGCTAACAAGACCGCGGCGCCTTCTGCCGCGAGCGCCCGGCGGGGTGGGCGCTGGGCGGCCGACGCCCGGCCGGCCGGGCACTCGGCACACCGTTGACGTACCCAACCACTCGACCCGCCAATGAAACACGCAGGGAGGCAACGTAATTGGGCATCGCCGCCACCGCGTCAGAAATCGCATTCAGCCAGTCCGCCGAGGCCGTGTACGACCTCGGCGGGAGCTCGCGGGACCGGAAAATTGACACCGACGCCCGCGGTGCGTGACACTTTTGCGGTGTTTTGTAAAGGCATTGGCGGATGATCCCCGAGCCGCTGGCCAACGGCTTCTGCTTCGGCGAAGGCCCGCGCTGGTTTGAGGGCCTGTTGTGGTTCTCCGACATGCTGGGCGAGGCCGTCCACACGTCGACCATGGGCGGCTCGCTGACCACGTTGCCGTTGCCGGGGCGCTCCCCGTCCGGGCTGGGATTCCGGCCCGACGGGTCGCTGCTGATCGCCTCGGCCGAGGACCGGCAGGTGCTGCGCTACGACGGCGAGACCGTCGCCACCATCGCCGATCTCACCGAGCTGGCCCCGGCCAACCTCGGTGACATGGTCATCGACGACGCCGGACGCGCCTACATCGGGTCACAGGCGTTCTCCGGTGGGGTCATCATCCGGCTCGATCCCGACGACAGCGCCACTGTCGTCGCCGAGGATCTCGACTTTCCCAATGGGATGGTCATCACGCCGGACGGACAGACGTTGATCGTCGCCGAATCGATCGGCCGGCGCCTGTCCGCGTTCACGATCGGCGACGACGGCGACCCGGGCGCGCTGCGCGACCGTCGGATTTTCGCCGACGGCCTGGACGGCCCGCCGGACGGCATCGCGCTCGACGCCGAAGGCGCGGTATGGACGTCGATGACACTGGCGCACCAGTTCGAGCGGGTCGGCGAAGGCGGCGTCGTGACCGAGCGCATCGACATGGGCGAGCGCGTCGCCATCGCCTGCGCGCTGGGCGGTCCCGAACGCCGCACGCTGTTCCTGCTGTCGAGCACCGACGCGTATCCGCAGCGCCTCGTCGGCACCCGGCTCTCCCGGCTGGACGCCGTGACGGTGGCAACGCCCGGCGCCGGCCTGCCCTGACCCGCAAGACCACGAGGGGGACGAGTGACCGACTCGTACTACGAGCTCATCGCGACGGACGCGGTGGGCGAGAAGTTTCGGGCCACCGACCTGGCGCGCGGCACCTGGTCGGCGGCGATACAGCACGGCGGGCCGGTATCGGCGCTGCTGGTGCGGGCGCTGGAGCGATGCGAGCAGCGCGACGACACCCGCCTGTCCCGGGTCGTCATCGACCTGTTGGGCGGGGTCCCGGCCGAGGGCGACCTGTGGGTCAGCGCGCGGATGCAACGCGGCGGCAAACAGATCGAACTGGTCGGCGCCGAGATGCTGGCCCCGGGTCCCGACGGCGAACTCCGGCCGGTGGCGCGTGCCAGCGGATGGCGGTTGCAGCACCAGGACACCCGGCCGGTGGCGCACGCCGCGGCCCCGATGCCCCGACCGCGTTCCGAGGCCCGCGACCGCAACCTCAAGGCGCGGGACTGGGACCGCAACTACGTGCACAGCCTGGACTGGCTGTGGCTGACCGAGCCGCTGAGCGCGGGCCCGGGCGAATCCTGGATCAACCCGACCGTGGACCTCGTCAAGGGCGAGACCATGACGCCGCTGGAACGGCTGTTCGCGGTGGCCGACTGCGCCAACGGCATCGGCAGCAAATTGGACATCAGCAAGTGGACGTTCCTGAACACCGACCTGGCCGTGCACGTGTTCCGGATCCCCGACGGTGAGTGGATCGGCATTCGCGCGGAGACCAGTTACGGGCCGGACGGAATCGGGACCACGGTCGGCACATTGTTCGACGAGCAGGGCGCGGTCGGCGCGATTCAGCAGTCGGTGCTGGTGCGCAGCCGGCCCCGGCGGGAAGCGAAGAATTCGTGACACGTTTGCGCGACTTCGTAGGGTTTCTCTTATGAGCCATCCGGTCCAAACGGCGGAGTTCGACACGTCGACGCGACAGCGGATCCTTTTGGCGACCGCCGAGGTGCTCGGCCGCAACGGCAAGACCAAGCTCAGCCTGTCCGAAGTCGCGACCCAGGCCGGGGTTTCGCGGCCCACGCTGTACCGCTGGTTCGCGTCCAAAGAGGAGCTGCTGTCGGCGTTCTCGCAATACGAGAGGCAGCTCTTCGAAAGCGGTTTGGTCAAAGCCACGGCGGGCCTCAAGGGCGTCGACAAGCTCGACGCCGTGCTGCGCTTCATCGTCGAGTACCAGCATTCGTACTCCGGTGTGCGCATGGTCGACGTGGAACCCGAGCACACCATCGCCCAGTTTTCCCACGTCATCCCGCAGATGCGCGATGGGCTGCAACGGCATCTGCCCGGCCCCAACGCCGCGGTCAAGGCGGCGACGGTGATCCGGATCGCCATCTCGCACTACATCGTGCCCAGCGATGACGCCGACCAATTCCTCGCGCAGCTGCGCCACGCCGTCGGAATCAAGGCGACCTAGTCGAACAACACCGCCGCATTGAGATAGCCGGTCGGGTCGAGGGCGGCCTTGACCGCCCGCATCGCGGCGATGTCGGCGGGTTCGCGTGACATCCCGAGATAGGGCCGCTTCAGGCTGCCGACGCCGTGCTCCGAGCTGACGTTGCCCCCGCACTGCGCGATGAGACCCATCATCGGCTCGTAGAGCGCCGGCTCGCGCTCGGCCGGGCAGCGCAGGACGTTGAGGTGCAGGTTGCCCTCGCCGATGTGGCCGAACAACACCGGCAGCGCGTCGGGCACGCGCGCGTGGACCAGCGCGACCGCCTCCCGGGCGAACCCGCCGATGGCGGACAGGGGTAGCGACACGTCGAACTTCAGCGGGGGCCCGTACACACCGAGCACCTCGGCCAGGGATTCGCGAACACGCCACAACCGTTGCTGCGCAACCATATCCACGCCCACGGCCGGCTCGCCGCACATCTGCACACCCTCGAGCAGACCGGCGAGGCGATCGGTCAGATCGCGGTCGGCGGCCAGCTCCACCAACAGCAACCAGTCGCCCGACACCGGCGCACCGACCCCGAGGTGCTCGCCGGTCAGCGCGGCGGCGCGACGGTCGATCAATTCCAGCGCGGCGATGCCGTCCACGTCCCGAAACGTCCGACCGGCTTCGACGAGCGCCTCGAGGTCGGCGAACCCGCAGACCGCCGTCACGCGATGCGACGGGGCGGCGTGTAGCCGCAGATCCAGCGCGGTGATGACGCCGAGGGTCCCCTCGGCGCCCACGAACAGCGCCGGCAGGTCGTAGCCGGTGTTGTCGCTGCGCACCAGGCTGTGCCGGCGCAGCAGCGATCCGTCGGGCAGCGCCACTTCCAAACCGACGACCTGCTCGCCCATGTTGCCGTAGCGGACCGTGCGCAGCCCGCCGGCGTTCGTCGAGGCCATGCCGCCGACGGTCGCCGTGTCCCGGGCGGCCAGGTCGACTCCGAACACCAAACCCGTTGCGGCGACGGCATTTTGCACGGCGGCCAGCGGGGCCCCGGCGCCCACCTCGACACGGCGCTCGACGGTGTCGACAGCACCGAGGGCGTGCAGCCGCTCGGTGGACAACAACACGTCGTCGTGCTCGGGAACGGCGCCGGCCACCAGCGAGGTGCGGCCGCCCTGCACCGTGACGTGCGCCCCGGCGTCGCGGCACACTCGCAGCACCTCGGCGACCTGTTCGGCCGAGCCCGGCCGCACCAGCGCGCTGGCCCGGCCCCGGTAGCGCCCGGTGTGGTCGACGCTTCGGCCGGCCAGCACGTCGGGGTCGGTGACGACGTGGTTCGATCCGACCACGTCCGCCAGGTTCCGCAGCATGCTCGCGGTTATAGCACCGCCCTAAAACTCCTTGTGATTCACGTCGGTGACCAGCCCGCCGTCCATCACGTACTCGCTGCCGGTGGAGTAGGACGACTCGTCGCTGGCCAGGAAAAGCACGAACGTCGCGACTTCCCGGACCTCGCCCGGACGCCCGAGCGGGATCGTCACCATGTCCTCGGGCAGATGCGCGGTCATCGGGGTGCGGATGAACCCCGGGTGCACCGAGTTCACCCGAATGTTGTGCGGCGCCAGCTCCAGTGCCGCCGACTTCGCCAGCCCGCGCACGCCCCACTTGGACGCGACGTAGGGGTGCACCATGGGCGCACCGCGCAGGCCCTCGATGGACGACACGTTGATGATCGAGCCGCCCCCGGCGGCGATCATCGGCTCGACCGCGACCCGCATGCCCAGGAACGTCCCGGTCAGGTTGACGTCAATCACCTTCTGCCACTTGGCCAGATCGAAGCTCTTCAGCGGGCCGAGCGCGACGGTTCCGGCGTTGTTGACCAGCACGTTGAGCTTGCCGAATTCGCCGACCGCGGTGGCGACCGCGGCGTCCCACTGGTCGGGCTGGGTGACGTCGAGGTGCACGTAGCGCGCGGAGTCACCGATCTCGTCGGCCAGCGCCTTGCCCTGGTCGTCCAGAATGTCGCCGATCACGACCTTGGCGCCTTCCTCGACCAGCAGGCGCGCATCTTCGGCTCCCATACCGCCGGCGCCACCGCTGATGAGCGCAACTTTGCCGTCTACCCGACCCACGCGGGTCTCCTTTCGTTAGGTGGTCACCAAAGTGCTTGGTGCGTAAAGGCCTTTGCCGGTTACCAGCGGCAGATCGAGTGTGGTCCGAATGCCCGGCGGCGCGGCGACCACCGCCGGGATGGCGTTGACGATGCGGCCCGCGGCGCCGACGATCGCGGCGTGGTTGTGGTCGCCCTTGCGGCTGCTCGGGACGATGTCCACGGCATACGACGGTTCCCCGGTGATCTCGACGCGATACGAGCCGCCGCCGGAAGCGGGTTGCGGCCAGTCAGGCCGCAGGTCGGGTCGCAAGCGCGTGATGTGCTCGACGACGATGGCCGGATGCCCCTTCGACATGCCGTGGATCTCGAACTGCAGCGCGGCCTGCGTGCCCTTGGCAACGCGGCCCACCGCGATGTCGAAGTCTTCCGGCGCCGGCTCACGCTGGATCGACTGGGTAATCTCGTCGACCTCAATACCAAGGCCGGCCGCCAGCTGCCGGATTGCCGTTCCCCAGGCGAAGGTGAGCACGCCCGGTTGCAGCAGCATCGGCACGTCGTCCAGCGGCCCGCCGAATCCCATGTAGCGCATCACTTCTGCGCCGTCGTAACTCGCGTAGTCGGCGATCTCCATGCAGCGGACCTGCTCGATGCGCTGACAGGTCCCGGAGAGCGCGAAGGGAATGAGGTCAGTGATGAATCCCGGGTCGACTCCGGTGATGAAGATGCTCGAATTCCCTTGCTGCGCCGCATCTTCCACTCGGGTGATGTACTTGTCGGGCATCACGCCCCACGGGTATTGCAGCAGCCCCGGTGACGACCCGACGACGTTGATTCCTTCGGCCAACATGCGCATGACGTCTTTCATCGCGTCGGGTATCCGGGTGTCACCCATGGCGCAGTAGACGACGCAGTCGGGCTTGGTAGCCAGAATCTCGTCGAGACTTCCGACGGCCTTGATGCCCGTGCTGACGCCCGCGTCCAGGCCGACGCCGCACAGTTCTCCCGCGTCCTTGCCCACCTTCTCCGGTGTCGACACGCACACCCCCGTCAGTTCGAACTGCGGGTTGGTGATGAGTTCGGCCAAGGCTAGGCCTCCGACATTTCCGGTGCCGACGTGCGCGACGCGGATCGCCATCAGAGTCTCCGTTTCGTAGAACACTGGAAAACTTTTCTAGACACTAGTCCATAATTTCTGGCCCGCCCACCGGGGCTGAGCCCACGACGCCGAAAGACGTCGGAAACCTGAGTAGTCTTACCCTTCTCGACGAACCGCGCGCCGCCGCATGCTGGTGCACATGACAGTTCCCAATGGCATGTCGAAGAACACCGTCGCCTTTTTCATTCAGGCCGCCGTTGCGTTCGGCATCAGCCTCGTGGCCGCGCTGGGCGGGATCTTTTTCCTTCCGCTCGACCCCTGGCAACGGATGTTTCTCGGCATCACCGTCTTGTTCCTGGTCTCCAGCGCGTTCACCCTGGCGAAGGTGATCCGCGATCAGCAGGAGGCCGCGACTGTGCGTGTCCGTCTCGATGAGGCGCGGATGGAGAAGCTCCTTGCCGACTACGACCCATTCGCCGCTGCGAGCTGACGCTGTAAGCCCTTGCGGCTGGCCAAGTTTGCTTGTGACTACAGCGGATCCGCGCTGCGACCTATGCTGAGCCGGATGGCGACTCATGCTCCGGACCCGACGGCGCCGCTGTGGCGCGCGGCGCAGGTGTTTCGCCTGCTGAGCTGCGTCTACGCCCTGGGCTTCCAGATCGCAGTGAATGCGGATCTGCGCCGGCCAGTGCTCGGCTGGGTGCTGTTCGCGGTGCTGCTCGGCTGGAGCGCGGCCTGCGCGATCGCCTACCTGCGCGGGTTCGGCCGACGGCCGGCGTGGGTGATCGCCGAGATCGTCGTCGTCGTCGTGCTCATGTGGTCCAACAAGCTGGTCGCCACCGGACACTGGGCGTCCGAAAATCAGACCTGGCCGACGACATTGTGGGCCAGCAACCCGACGATCTCGGCCGCCATCCAGTTCGGTCCCGTCGGCGGGATGTTGACCGGCCTGGCGGTGATGGCCACCAACTTCGCCGTCAAGGACTACTTCGACCTCAACCTCGGACACAACGCCACGATCATCATCGAGCTGGCCATCGGCATGGCGATCGGCATGGCTGCACAAACCGCGCGACGGGCCCATGAAGAGCTGCAACGGGCGGCCCAGTTGTCCGCTGCACTGGAAGAACGCGAGCGGCTGTCCCGAGAGGTGCATGACGGCGCCATCCAGGTTCTCGCGCTGGTCGCCAAGCGCGGCCACGAAATCGGCGGTGCTACAGCCGAACTGGCGAATCTCGCGAGTGAACAGGAACGCGCGCTGCGGCGGTGGGTCACCTCCGCCGGGTTCGACCAAGACGGGGACACGACGACGGTCGATCTGCGCACGCTGCTACGCCGCCGGGAGTCCGATGGAGTATCGCTGAGCTTGCCGGGCACGTCGGTGCCGCTTCCACATGCGGTGGCAACCGAACTCGACGCCGCGGTGGGCAACGCCCTGGACAATGTGCGAGCGCACGCGGGCGCGGGCGCCCATGCCTTTCTTCTCCTGGAGGACCTCGGTGATTCGGTGACGGTAAGCGTTCGCGACGACGGTGTCGGCATCGCGGCGGGGCGCCTCGACGAAGCGGCCCGCCAGGGACGGCTCGGGGTTTCCAAATCGATTGTGGGACGGCTGACGTCGCTGGGCGGTCGCGCCCAACTCAACACAGCCCCGGGCGAAGGCACCGAGTGGGAGCTGTGCGTGCCGCGCCGGGGAGGACGTCATGACCGGTGACGCCGCGACACGGGTGATGGTCGTCGACGACCATCCGATTTGGCGCGACGCGGTTGCCCGCGACCTCGCAGAGGATGGGTTCAACGTGGTCGCCACCGCCGACGGTGTGGCGGCCGCCCGCCGGCGCGCCGCCGCGGTGAAACCCGATGTGGTGGTGATGGATATGCGGCTCGCCGACGGCGACGGTGCACAGGCGACCGCCGAGATCCTCGCGGTCTCGCCGTCGTCCCGGGTGCTGGTGCTGTCGGCCTCGGACGAGCGCGACGACGTGCTGGAGGCCGTCAAAGCCGGGGCCACCGGATACCTGGTCAAGAGCGCCTCCAAGTCCGAACTCGCGGAAGCGGTCTCGGCAACGGCGGCGGGGCGGGCCGTGTTCACCCCCAGCCTCGCCGGACTGGTGCTGGGTGAATACCGGCGCATCGCCCAGAGCACGGACTCGACGCCGGCCCGTCCCAGCTTGACCGAACGCGAGACTGAGGTGCTGCGCTATGTCGCAAAAGGTTTGTCCGCCAAGCAGATTGCCGAAAAGCTCACATTGAGCCACCGCACCGTCGAAAACCACGTCCAGGCGACGTTCCGCAAGCTTCAAGTCGCCAATCGGGTGGAATTGACCCGCTACGCCATCGACCACGGCCTGGACAGCGATCCGTAAGGAGTAGAAGCGTGCCCGAGACGATCAAGGTGGTTGTGGACCGTAACTCGGTCGCCATGGGCGATGATGTGGAGTCACACCTTGAATTCTGGATATTCCCCGCGTCGGCCACCGTCGACGACCTGCTGACCGAGATTTCGGCGCATTACCTTCCGTCAGTTGCCGGGCCCGCGGGCTGGGAAATAAACATCGACACGCATGAGCGCCGTCTCGGCCGTGCTATCGGCCTGATCTACAAGAGGGATGACCTCAAGCAGCAAGCTCACGTCTGCAGGCTGACGCCCGGGCGGACAATGTTGCGCTCGCTGACGCGTTTGGCCGAACTCGGTGTCTACGCCAACTACTTGAGCGGGGACAAAGCGCGACCGGTAGCGCTCAGCGAAATGACGGCCGGCCCCGCCTTTACCGGGTCTCGGCCCACCAAGCTGGAATCCGAAGCGCAAGCGCAAGCAAACACCGATTGGGTGCTGATGCGCGAGCTCGACCGCCGCGCCGCGGCCATCGAAATCGCGCGAGTCGACTGGGTTCGCGCGACGCTGGCATCGCGCGCCGTACCGCCGCCGGGTTCTGACATTTTCATCGCCCGCAACTTCCACTTCCTGACCGAGCTTCATTGCCCCGCCAGTTTGAACATCGCGGCTAGCCTGCTCGGAACGGACGAATCCCTCGACGAGGGCGTGGACGCGCTGCCGAATGTCGACGACCGCGCCGCGACGGTGACCCTGGCGATGGTGTTGGCCGCGTTCGAGTGGGGGACTCGACGGCAGAGATGGCAGGTCGGCGAGCGGCCGTACTGCAGGGCCTACTTCGAATTCCTCGCGAGGTGGGGGTACCAGCTGTCGCCGATCGAACAGGTCATGGCCGGCCATATGACAGTCGAGCAGTTCCGATTCTCTGCGAATGACCTCGCGAAGCTCGACCGCATCAGACAACTGCGCGAAGCGCAATACACGGCCCGCGTCCGCCGCTATTACGCCAAGACCCTTAGCGACGAGGAGTACCAGGCCGCTATTCGACCCATCCACGACGAGCTAACCGCGCTGGGCGAAAAGCCGGGACCCATCTAGCACCTCAGCGGCCGTGCCGGCCGGCCAGAAAACGAGCCCCGACGAGAGCCGCCACCATCGTCGTCACGCAGACGAGACCGTCGCCCTTGAGACCCCACCGGATCGCCGCCAGAGTCGCCACTCCCGCTACGCACAGCAGCGCGCCGACCGCCGCACCCCGCACAAGGGAGGTGATAGTCGGGCTTCCGTCCCAACCCGGCAGCGGGGTGTTCTCCAGCGGCCGCAGCACCACAAACAGCACCGCCACCATGGCCGCCATCAGCAGCAGCTGCAGCGCGCTCAGCGCAACGAAGTCGGACTGACCGGGGTAGCGCGGGTGGCCGACGTAGTCGAAGAGCAGGTGCATGCCCAGCAAAGCGGGCATGTGCCACAGGTACAGGGTCATCGCCCCGGAGTTGCCGAGCGCCGTCCACCACCACACGCGCGGGCGCTGCGCCCACCGGCCGATCGCGGGCATCGCCGCAATTGCCAACGCGCTCAAGATGATTGCGTGTCCGGCGAGCAGCAATGACGGTGGACTCGTGTTGGAAAGGCGGTGATCACCGGTTCCGACCATGCTGATTTCATACGGCCCCCACCGCACCAGTGCGACGTTGATCGCGAGCAGCGCGGCCGCCGTCATCAGCGCGGCGCGGCGGGTGAGCAGCCGACGGCGGTAAGCGACGCCGAACATGGCCGGGATGAGCCAGACCGCGAGGTTGAGATAACCGAGCGCGGAAGCGGCGGCCCAGTGCAGCCTGATGGCGTCGATCGCCGCGATGGCTGCGTAGACCACGCCCACTCCCGCAGCGAGGCGGGTCGGAGTGCTGATCCGAGCCAGCGCCGGCATCGCCGCCAGCACCAGCACGTAGGCACCCAGGAACCACAGCAACTGAATGCTGACGCCGGCCACGGGCTCGTAGACGTGTTGGGGCAGAGCCCAATACAGCGCGGCGAGTGCAACGGCCCAAAAGGCGAAGTAGTAGAAGACCGGTCGGAACAGCCTGGTGCAGCGCTTCATCAGCCAGTCGCCCCAGTTGGCGCCAGGCCGCCAGGATGACAGACACGCCGCGGCGCCGGCGAAGAAGAACAGCGGCATGATCTGAAAAATCCAGGTGAGGGCCTGAAACACCGTCGAGGTCGTCAGCAGGTTGTCCCAGATGAGCACGTGATTGCGGATGATGCTGATCGCCATCAGGGTGTGGCCGGCCACCACGCCGACCAGAGCCGCGATGCGAATGACGTCGAGGGCGCGGTCGCGGTCGGCGGGTGTGCGTGCGGCCAACTCGGTGGGGCCGGGGACGCCGAGGGAAGATCTCACGTCGTTTGTTCCTTTTCGGTGCACGGAAGTGAAAGTGATTGCAGCCGTGCCGCGATGGCACCTGGAAAGCATCGCCGAGCGGCGAGCCCGCAGTCCCGCGCAGTTCTACGCGTCAGGCGTGAGTAGTACTACTCAAGTTGTCGTGGGCCCCCGCACCGGCCGCAGACGGTCAACCAAACGCGGGACTTCCCGCAGGCAGCGTCTTATGCTCGTTTTTGCTCGCAGTCGGAAGGGATGAGGGCGGGGAGATGTCGTACGTAGTCACCACCCCCGAGATGTTGGCGGCCGCGGCCACCGATGTGGGAAACATCGGTTCGGCGATCAGCACCGCCAGCTCGAACGCAGCCGGCCCGACCACCGGTTTGATCCCGGCGGCCGAGGACGAGGTGTCGATGGCCATCGCGAAGCTATTCGGCGCGTACGGCCAGGAGTATCAGGCGCTCGTCTCGCAGGCTTCGGCGTTTCACGACGAGTTCACCCAGGCGCTGGCCGCCTCGGGCAACGCCTATGCGGAAGCCGACGCGGCAAATTCGGCCCTGATGCTCGGGCCGGCGAACCCCCTGAACACCATCGCCTCGCCGATCCAGATGCTGTTCGGGCAACCGGCGCTCACGGGAGGGTCCAGTGGGGCCAGCGCGATGACGTCGATGGCGTCGATGTCCAGGGCGGCCTCCGCGGACCCGCTGATCGCATTGATCATGGGCGGCACCGGCAACCCGACACCCAACCCCGCCTACGTGACGAGCATCTTCAACTCGTACATCCAGCCCAACCCCCTCTTCGCCGGGGCCACCCCGCAGGGCCTCTTCACGCCCGAGCAGTTCTGGCCCATCACCCCCAATCTCGGAAACCTGACGTACGGCCAGTCCGTCGCGCAGGGCACCGGCCTGCTGAACGACGCGCTGGTCGGCCCCAGCGGGGTGCTCACGCAGGGCAACAGCGCCGTCGTCGTCGGGTACTCACAAAGCGCCGCCATCGCGAACAACGAAATCAACGCCCTGATGGCGGCGGGCTCGCCCTATCAAGACCAGCTGTCCTTCATGCTGCTGGCCAATCCGAACACCCCTGACGGCGGCATCCTGTCGCGCTTCCCCGGCTTCTACCTCCCGTTCCTGGATGTGCCGTTCAACGGTGCGACGCCGCCGCTCTCGCCGTACCTGACCAGCATGTACACGATCCAATACGACGGCATCGCCAACGCCCCGCAATACCCGCTCAACCTCGTGTCGGACGCCAACGCCGTCGCGGGCTACTTCACCCTGCACAGCACCTATCCCACACTTTCCGCCGCGCAGGTCGCCAACGCCGTGGCCCTGCCGACGTCACCCGGCTACACGGGCGCCACCCAGTACTACGAGTTGCTGACGCAGAACCTGCCGCTGCTGCAGCCGATCCGCGATATCCCGTTCCTCGGCAATCCGCTCGCCGACCTCGTCCAGCCCGACCTGCGGGTGCTCGTCGACTTGGGCTACGGCTCCTACGGGCCCGGCCTCAACTACGCGAACATTCCCACCCCGGCCGGCCTATTCGAGGTCGTCAACCCGTTCACGACCGGGCCCGACCTCCTCCTCGGCGCCGTGCAGGGACCCCAGTCCGCGCTGGTGGATCTCGGGCTGTTGCCGCAGTCGGCAACCCCGACCATCTATCCGTATGTCCCGTCGATAGACCCGAACCTGAACTTCTTCCTGGGCCAGCCGAGCGTGACGGGGCTGTCGCTACTCAGCGGCGCCGCCGGCGATGTGCTGCATTTGATTCCGCCCATCCACTGAGGGCCTTGACACCATTGTTTAGCAGCACCTAAATTTAGCGAGTGCTAAATGATGCTGGTCCGCCCGATCCCATCCTGCTGTACCGCGCCGCGACGGATAGAGCCGTCGCGGTTGTGGAGGCCGTCGCGCCCGACCAGCTGACCTGGCCGACGCCCTGCTCGGAGTGGACGGTGCAAGACCTCATCGATCACCTGGCCGGCGGGGCGGAGTACCTGCTGGCTGCGGCAACGGGCGCGGAGCCGGTTCCAGCCAAGGGCGCCGCCGGCACCGATTACCGAATGCGTGTGGCCCGCGTGCTGAGCGCCCTCGAATTGCCCGGCGCACTCGAGCGCGTCTGTGTCTCCCCGCTCGGCTTCGACTGGCCCGTGGCCGACGCCGTGGCCGGCACATTTATGGACGTGCTCATCCACACCTGGGATCTGGCCCGCGCGACGGGACAGGACGAGCGGCTTGATGCCCGCCTAGTGGAAGCGTGTTCGGCGATGTTCCTCCCCGAAATGCCAAGGCGCGGACGGGAAGCGGGGATCGTCGGCCCCGAGGTGGTGCTGGGCGAGGGCGCGTCTGCGCAGGATCGGCTGCTGGCGGCGATGGGCCGCACACCGTGACCGAGCCGGCCGTCGAGGATGCCATCAGGGCGCTGGCCCATCCGGGCCGGCGGACGATGCTGCGGTTGGTGTGGGATCAGGAGCGAACCGCATCCGCTCTCGCCGAGGCCGCGGGCCTGTCGAAATCGGCCGCGAGCCAGCATCTCAAGATATTGCGCGACGCCGGATTGGTCGACGTGCGAGCCGACGCGACCCGGCGGCTGTATCGCGCCGACCTGGCCCGGGTCGCCGAGGTGGCAGCGCTGCTCGACGATTTCTGGGCCGCGCCGCTAGAGCGCCTGCGCGCGGCGGCGGAAACCGACGCGCCATGAAGCTGGTCATACAACAGCTGGTGGTGCAGGCGAGCGCCGAGCGCGTCTTCGAATTGTTCACCGACCCAGTGCAATTCGGGCAATGGATGGCCGAGGACGCGGTCCTCGACGCCATCGCGGGCGGCGTCGTGCGCTGGACACACCCCAACGGCGACACCGTGTCCGGCCGCTACGTCGAAGTTGAGCGACCCCGCCGGATCGTGTTCACCTACGGTTGGGAGCGCGCCGACGTCGGAATCCCGCCGGGGTCAACGACCGTCGAGATCGACCTCATTTCCCAGCCCGACGGCAGCACCCTTCTCAAACTGGTGCATCGCGGACTCGAAGGTGGCGCCGCGGACGCCCACCACGGCGGCTGGGTTCACTACCTCGACCGGCTGCGCCGCACGGCCGAAGGCGAAGACGTCGGCAAGGATCCATGGGCCGACCGTCGGGTGCCAAGTCGCCAGGAGCTACGTCGATGAGCGACGGGTTTACCGAGGCCGACTTCTGGGCAGTCGCCGAACCGCTGTTGGCCACCGCCACGGTCACACGCTCGACGATGATGGGCCTGCCCTGCTTGCGGTCCAACGGCCGGTTCTTCGCGTCTTTCGACCGGCGCACCACCGCCCTTGTCGTCAAGCTGCCCGAAGCCAGGGTCAACGAACTGATCCGATCCGGTGAGGCCGAGCCGTTTGCGCCATCTGGTCGCCGGTTTCGCGAATGGGCGTCCATTGACGCCGGTCGTTCCGAAACCTGGTCCTCGCGTCTTAACGAAGCCTTGGAATTCGTTGCGGCCCCGTGAGGTTCGGGGTGAGATTTTAACGGTCAGGTAGCAGCGCACGCACCCCGCGGAGGAGTGCAAGGGCATGTTCGGCGTCGCCGCTGCGTGCCCTGGCCAGCGCGCCGAGGACGCCGGCCTGAAGGGCATCGGCCAATCTCGCCGGCGAGGAGGGCGTGGCCTGCGCGAGCTCGCCCGCGGCCACCGACCGGCGCAGTGCCCCACGCAGGCCGCGGCGCATGCGTCGCAGGTGCCCGTCGGTCAGGCTTTTGATGCGGGGATCCCGATTGATCGGATCGCGCATGGTCTCCACCGCCAGGCAGCCGGCGGTGCCCATCGGCCCGCGGATGAGTTCCTCGACTTCGTCAAGAAACGCGTGCACGTCGGCGGCACCGGCGCGGCCGCGTTCGAGGGGAATGAGCATTGCACACGCCGAGTCGACATAGTTCTGCAGCACGGTGTGCATGATGTCTGCCTTGGTACCGAAGGAGCGGTACAACGTCGAGGAAGACAGTCCCGTCGCGGCCAGCATCTCCTCTTGTGTAGCCGCGTCATACCCCTTGCGCCAGAACAGCATCAGCAGCGCATCGAGCGCATGCTGACGATCGAACTGCGGCGGCCGTCCGGGACGACGCTTACTTACCGTTGACATTTGGAGTGAGTTTACTCAATACTGCCAACAAACGCATTCGGAGTTACATGACTCAATAATCAAGGGAGGTCGCGGTGCTGAATGTGGGCGACAAGATCGACGCAAGGGTCCTGCGAACGATCGCCGACACCGACGTCACGTTGCCAGCACCCGACGCAACGGTGCACCTGCAGTTCCGGCGTTTCGCCGGGTGCCCGATCTGCACCTTGCACATGCACGAACTGAGTCGGCGTCATGACGAGATCGAATCCGCCGGCGTCACCGAGGTGGTGGTGTTTCATTCCGCCGCCGACGCGCTTCGCCGCTACCAGGCCGACCTGCCTTTTGCGGTCGTGGCCGACCCGGATCGCAAGCTGTACAAGGAATTTGGGGGCGAATCCTCAATCGCCGCTACCATGCACCCACGAGCGATGCTCGCCGCCGCGCGGGGCATGCGGTGGTCCAAGGTGAGCGGTGCGATCGGACGGGGAGAGAACCACTTCGGCAAACCGGCGGATTTCCTGATCGGCACCGACGGCACCGTGTTGGCATGCAAATACGGCGCGCACGCCGACGATCAGTGGTCAGTCGATGAGTTGCTCAAGCTCGCGAAGGGCCGCTAAGGCCCGAGCGGCGAATTCTTGCGGATCGTTTCGTCGCGGATCAGCCCGCGCAGCAGGGCGGTGCTGAACTCGGCGGCGATTTCCTTCGCCGTGCGGCGGCCGCTCGGCCGCAGCCAGCGGTAGCTGCCCAGCGTCATCCCGATGTAGCCCAGCGCCACCACATGAGAGTCGCACTCGTAGAACTCGCCGCTGGCGATGCCGCGGTCGATGAGGCCGTGCACGTGCTCGTAGACCTGGGCCTCCTTCTCGCGGACCTCGGCGACCTGCTCGGTGGTGAACCACTCGGTGATGTAGGGCTGCTCCTGGAAGTACACGGCGGCCCGCTCGGGATTGCTCGCGATGCCGGTGAGCAGCCGGACGGTGTACTGGTAGAGCGCCTCGCGGGCCGTCCAGGACGGATCGTCGTGCACCGCGGCCAGCGTGCCCTCGGCCGCCTGGCGGTAGATGTCGAACAGGATCAGCGACTTGCTGGCGTAGTAGTGGTAGACCGTCGCCTTGTTCAGGCCGATCACATCGGCAACGTCGTCCATCCGGGTGCCGTGATAGCCGCGGGCGGCGAACAGCTTGGTGGCAACGGCCAGCAACTCCTCGCGGCGTGTCAACCCGTTGGGGGTGATGCTGTCGGATGTCATCTGTACTCACTATCGTCGCTGCCGGCGGGGCCGGATCTGGGTTCCGGCGGGTCCGGATGAGGCAAATTATCAATCAACTGGTTGGACAGTTTAAGGCCTCGGGGACGCTCGCCCGCCTGTCGCACCCGCGACGAGGGGACTAGACTGCGATCGGAATTGTCGCAAGTCGAGAGGTGGGGACGATGGATCCGAATCCGGATTACGACGCAAGCGACGAACTCGAGTTCTTCATGCGGTACTTCACCTGGGGGTTGCGGGGCGTTCAGGACGGCAACGGCTACCCACCGCCCGCCTATCCGCCGGTCTAGAGGCCCGCTATAGCGCTTTGAGTTCCTCGGCGACCTCGGTCACCGATTTCTTCGCGTCGCCGAACAACATCGTGGTTCCCTCGGCATAGAACAGCGGGTTGTCGATGCCCGCGAATCCTGAATTCATCGACCGCTTCAGCACGATCACCGACCTGGCCTTGTCCACATTGAGAATGGGCATGCCGTAAATCGGACTCGAGGCTTCGTTGCGGGCCGCCGGGTTGGTGACGTCGTTGGCGCCGATGACGATCGCGACGTCGGTGCGGGCGAACTCGTCGTTGATGTCGTCCATGTCTTTCATGGCGTCGTAGTCCACCTCGGCCTCGGCCAGCAGCACATTCATGTGCCCGGGCATGCGGCCGGCCACCGGGTGGATCGCGTACTTGACCGGCACGCCCTTGTCCTCCAGCAGCGAAGCCATGTCCTTGACGGCGTGCTGTGCCTGCGCGACGGCCAGGCCGTAGCCCGGGACCACGATCACCTGGTTGGCGTAGGCCATCTGGATCGCCGCATCGGAGGCCGATGTGGACTTGACGTGCTTGTCGCCGCCGCCGTCGCCGCTGGGCGCCACGCCACCGCCGCCGAAACCGCCGGCGACGATCGCGGGAATGGATCGGTTCATCGCCTTTGCCATCAGGTTGGTCAGGATCGAACCCGAGGCCCCGACGATCATGCCCGCCACGATCATCGCGGTGTTGTTCAACGCCAATCCCGCCGCGGCGGCTGACAACCCCGTCATCGCGTTGAGCAGAGAGATGACCACCGGCATGTCGGCGCCGCCGATGGGCAGCACCACCATCAGGCCCAGGACCCCGGCCGCCGCCAGCAGGCCGACCATCCACCACAGCGACACCCCGCCGCTGCCGGGATGTGCGTCCAGGCCGATGACCACGGCGGCCGCGACAGCCGCGGCCAGCAGCAGCACATTGATCGGTTGCTGGGCTCTGCCGAAACCGATCGGCGATCCGGAGATGATCTCCTGCAGCTTGCCGAACGCGATGATCGATCCCCAGAACGAGATCGACCCGATGATCGCGGCGAACAACGACGCCACCACGATGTGCACGGTCGGCGACTCGTGATGCTGGAAGGCCGAAAAGCCCGATGTCTCAATGAATTCCGACAGCGCGATGAGCGCGACCGTGCCGCCGCCGACGCCGTTGAAGAACGCCACCAGCTGGGGCATGGCGGTCATCTTGGTCAGCCGCGCCGGCGGAACACCGAGCACGACGCCCACCACCAGGCCGGCGATGATCAACACCCATTGGTCGGTGTGCCGGATCTTTACCAGCGTCGCCGCCACCGCGATGGCCATACCCACCGCGGCGATCAGGTTGCCGCGCACCGCGGTCTTGGGGCCCGTCAGCCCCATCAGGCCGTAGATGAACAGCGCGAAAGAAATGATGTACAGGCCGATTACCAGGTAGTTCATTTGGCCGCCGGCTCCTCGGTCTTCGCTTGGGGCACTGGCTTTTTGCCCTTGAACATGCCGAGCATCCGGTCGGTGACGATGAAACCGCCGATGACGTTCAGCGTCCCGAACACCACCGCCACGAACAGGATGATCTGCACGGCCAGCGACGGGTGCTCGACCTCACCGAACACCACCAGCGCGCCCAGCACCACGATCCCGTGGATGGCGTTGGTCCCCGACATCAGCGGCGTGTGCAGCGTGTTGGGCACCTTCGAGATCACCGCGAACCCGACAAACCCGGAGAGCACCAGGATCGCCAGATTGGCCAATAGCTCGTCGTACATCTAGGAGTCCTCCCCGGCTGTCTTGCGCCGCTCCTCAGCATCGCTGCGCCCCCCTCGCCGCTCCGCGGCTGGGGGCGCCCCCACTGCATCGTCGCCGGCGCGGGTCACGCACGACTCCGAGATGACCTCGTCGTCGAAGTCCGGCGCCAGCTTCCCGTCCTTGATCAACAGATCCAGCAGCGCGGTGATGTTCTTGCTGTAGAGCTCGCTGGCGTGCTCGGGCATCGTCGCCGGCAGGTTCAGCGGCGACGCGATGGTGACGTCGTGCTTGACCACCGTCTGGCCCGGCTCGGTCAATTCGCAGTTGCCGCCGGTCTCACCGGCGAGGTCGACGATGACGCTGCCGGGTTTCATCGCCTCCACCGCCGCGGCGGTCACCAGACGCGGCGCGGGCCGGCCCGGCACCAACGCCGTGGTGATCACCACGTCGAATCCGCTGATCGCGTCTTCCAGCGCCTTCTGCTGCTGGGCGCGTTCGTCTTCGGTGAGCTCGCGGGCGTAGCCGCCCTCGCCCGCCGCGTCGATCCCGACGTCGAGCCACTGCGCCCCTACCGAACGCACCTGGTCGGCCACCTCCGGGCGGACGTCGTAGCCGGTGGTCCGCGCGCCAAGCCGCTTGGCCGTCGCCAGCGCCTGCAGCCCGGCCACGCCGACACCGAGCACCAGCACGGTCGCGGGCTTCACGGTTCCCGCCGCAGTGGTCAGCATCGGGAAGAATCGGGTCGACTCCGAGGCCGCCAGCAACACCGCCTTGTATCCGGCCACATTGGCCTGCGACGACAGCGCGTCCATCGCCTGGGCCCGCGAGATCCGCGGGATGGCCTCCAGCGCGAATGCCTGCACCCCGGCCTGCTTCAGCGCGCCGATCGCGTTGTCGGCATTGCGCGGCGCCAGGAAGCCGATCAGCGTCTGGCCGCTGCGCAACCTGCCGATCTCGTCGGCGGTCGGCGGCGCTACCTTGACGACCACGTCGGCAGCCCAGGCGTCCCCGATGCTGGCTCCGGCCTCGGTGTAGAGCCCGTCGGGAAGCAGCGCGCCTTCACCCGCACCGGACTCGACCACCACCGCCAAACCGCTGTTCACCAGCGACGCGACCGCCTTCGGCACCAATGCGACGCGCCGCTCTTCGGCCGCGGACTCGGCGACCACCCCCACCGTCGTCTGCGCATCTGTCATAGCGCGTGCATCTACTTTCCTTACTTTGGGCTTCGCGCAGACACCCTATCGGTCGGCTACCAGAGCGGAATCTCTTGGCCATGCTCTGACGCCGGGCGGGGGCCGAAATAGCGGCGCTCGGATTCGTCGATGGGGACGTCGTTGATGCTGGCTTCGCGGCGGGCCATCAACCCGGACGGGGCGAACTCCCACAGTTCGTTGCCATAGCTCCGGTACCACTGACCTGCCTCGTCGCGGCACTCGTATTGGAACCGCACCGCGATGCGGTTGTCGTGGAAATCCCACAGGCTCTTGCGCAGCGAGTAATCGAGTTCGCGCTGCCATTTGCGGGTCAGAAACGCCACTATCTCTTCC
This sequence comes from Mycobacterium sp. IS-1264, assembly GCF_001954195.1. Lineage (GTDB taxonomy): Bacteria > Actinomycetota > Actinomycetes > Mycobacteriales > Mycobacteriaceae > Mycobacterium. Next base: position 39,933 of record NZ_MBES01000057.1, read on the forward strand.
CGGCCGACGATCCGTTCGCTCCGGTTGCGCCACTGCGAGTCCGGCGTATAGGCCAGGCTGACGCGCTCCGGGTCGCGGGTGTTCCACGCATCCTCGGCTGCCTGCACCTTCTGCAGCGCGGTCTCGAGGGTGAACGGCGGGAAGGGCGGGCGGCTCTCAGCGTCGGTCATGGCTTTCATCGTGCGCCGAGCAGACACAGAATCGCACTAATCCGCACTGCAGCATGCGATTCTGCGTCTGCTCGCGCCATCCAATAGCACGTGTCCTATCGTGACGGACATGGACTTCGCGATGTCGGCCAAAGCGAGCGACTACCACAAGCGGCTGTCCGACTTCATGACCGAGTATGTCTTTCCGGCCGAGGCCGATTACGACAAATACCGCCACGAGGCCGGCCCGAACGACCACACCGTTCCGCCCGTCATCGAGGAACTGAAGACCAAGGCCAAAGCGGCCGGCCTGTGGAACCTGTTCCTGCCGGCCGAGTCGGGCCTGACCAACCTGGAATACGCCCCACTGGCGGAGCTGACCGGCTGGAGCCTCGAAATCGCACCCGAGGCGCTCAACTGCGCGGCACCCGATACCGGCAACATGGAAACGCTGCACCTGTTCGCCACCGACGAGCAGCGCAAGCGGTGGCTGGAGCCGCTGCTGGCCGGCGAGATCCGCAGCGCATTTTCGATGACCGAGCCCGCGGTCGCCAGCAGCGACGCGCGCAACATCGAGACCTCCATCGTGCGCGACGGCGGCGACTACGTGATCAACGGCCGCAAGTGGTGGACCTCGGGTGCGGCGGACCCGCGCTGCAAGATCCTCATCGTGATGGGCCGCACCAACCCCGAAGCGGCCAGCCACCAACAGCAGTCGATGGTCCTGGTGCCGATCGATACGCCGGGCGTGACGGTCGTCCGCTCGACGACGGTCTTCGGTTACCAGGACCAGCCCGGGCACTGCGAAATCATCTACGACAACGTCCGGGTACCGGTCACCAACCTGCTCGGCGAAGAGGGCGGCGGGTTCGCGATCGCCCAGGCGCGGCTGGGGCCGGGCCGCATCCACCACTGCATGCGCGCGCTCGGCGGGGCCGAGCGGGCCCTGGCCCTGATGGTGCACCGCGCGAACACCCGGATCGCATTCGGCCGTCCGCTGGCCGACCAGGGTCTGGTCCAGCAGGCAATTGCCAAGTCGCGCAACGAGATCGACCAGGCCAGGCTGCTGTGCGAGAAGGCCGCGTGGACCATCGACCAGCACGGCAACAAGGCCGCCCACCTGCTGGTGTCGCAGATCAAGGCGGTCGCGCCGCAGGTGGCCTGCGACGTCATCGACCGTGCCATCCAGGTGCACGGGGCCGCCGGCGTCAGCGAGGACACGGCGCTGGCCCGGCTGTACGCCTGGCACCGGGCGATGCGGATCTTCGACGGACCCGACGAGGTGCACATGCGGACCGTCGCGCGCACCGAACTCGGCCGGGAGCAATCCGCGCTCGCGGCGGCGGTCACGTCGCATGCCTGAGGCCGCCATCCGGGAACTGCCGGGCGCCTGGAACTTTCGGGACGTCGCGGATTCCGCGTCCGTCTTGCGGCCCGGGCGGCTGTTTCGGTCCAGCGAGCTGAGCCGCCTCGATGACGAGGGCCGGGCAACGCTGCGCCGGCTCGGCATTACCGATGTCGCCGACCTGCGCGCGACCCGGGAAGTCGCGCGCCGCGGTCCGGGGCTGGTTCCCGACAGCGTCGAAATCCATTTGCTGCCCTTCCCGGATCTCGGCGAGGACGACGCCGGCACCGACGACCAGGCACCGCACGAACACGCGTTCCAGCGCCTGCTCACCGGCGAAGGCGCCGACTCTATGTCGGTCAACGAGGCCGCCGCCCGCTACATGATCGACGAATACCGCCAATTCCCAACGCGTAACGGGGCGCAACGCGCGCTGCATCGCGTCATCACGCTGCTCGCCGGAGGACGCCCGGTACTCACGCACTGCTTCGCGGGCAAGGATCGCACCGGCTTCGTGGTCGCCACCGTGCTGGAGGCGATCGGCGTCGATCGCGACACCATCGTGGCCGACTTCCTGCGCAGCAACGACGCCGCACCGCAGCTGCGGGCCCGCATCTCCGAGATGATCGCGCAGCGCCAACAAACCGAATTGACCCCGGAAGTGGTGACCTTCACCGAGGCGCGGCTGTCCGACGGAGTCCTCGGCGTCCGCGCGGAATACCTGGCCGCCGCCCGCCAGGCCATCGACGAGGAATTCGGATCGCTGGACGGCTACCTGCGCGACGCGGGCATCTCCGCGGCCGACGTGGACCAGCTGCGCGACGCGCTGCTCGCCTGAGTCAGAGCTTGAATCCGGCCTTCTGCGCCGCGGAAAGGTCGGTGATGTCGCTCCACTGGGCGGCGATGTCCTGAACCGACGGCGGCTTGTCGAAGTTCACGCCGTCGTTCTGGAACAGCGCCACGCGTTGCACCTTGCCGCCGCCGACGACGAAAACCGATGCGCTGTCGGCACATTCCTCGGTGCACAGGTAGGCCACCACGGGAGCGACGAACTCCGGCGTGAGCTTCTCCAACACCTCGGGCGGCATGATGTCCTGGGTCATCCTGGTGGCCGCGATCGGGGCGACCGCGTTGGCGTTGATGTTGTACTTGGCGCCCTCCAGCGCCAGCGTGTTGATCAGGCCGACCAGGCCGAGCTTGGCCGCGCCGTAGTTGGTCTGACCGAAGTTGCCGAACAGGCCACTGGTGGAGGTGGCGACGACCACTCGCCCATAGCTCTGCTCCCGGAAGTGCGGCCACGCGGCGCGGATGACGTTGTACCCGCCGTAGAGGTGCACCTTGAGTACGGCGTCCCAGTTCTCGAACGACATCTTGTGGAAGGTGCCGTCGCGCAGGATCCCGGCGTTGCTCACCACACCGTGCACCGCGCCGAACTCGTCGAGCGCGGTCTTGATGATGTTCTCGGCGCCCTCGGGCTCGGCGACGCTGTCGTAGTTGGCGGCCGCACGCCCACCCGCGTCGCGGATCTCCTTGACCACCTCGTCGGCCATGTTGTGGCCGGCGCCGGTGCCGTCGCGGGCCCCACCGAGGTCGTTCACGATGACGCTGGCGCCTTCGGCGGCGAGGGTCAGGGCGTATTCACGGCCCAATCCCCCACCGGCTCCGGTGACGACGATGACGCGATCCTGCACTCCGGGCATCAGGTTCCTCTCTGCGGTGAAAATTTGTGTTTAGCAAGCGATTTGGCGCAACCGGGATGTCAGAACATCCTGCGGGCCATCTTGAAGGCCCGCTCGGTGTAGGGCGGGTAGATGAAGCTCGACAGGTCGGGTCGCGTCGGCTTGGTCAGCACCGACTTGCGGTGGCTGAACTCCTCGAAGCCATAGCGGCCGTGATACGCGCCCATGCCCGACGCGCCGACCCCGCCGAACGGCAGCTTGGCCGTCGACACCTGGAACGCGAGATGGTTGATCAGCATGCCGCCGGCCGGCACCTCTTTGATCACCCGCTCGCGGGTCTCGCGGGTTTTGGTGAATAGGTAGGCGGACAGCGGCTTGGGCCGCGAATTGACGAAACGTATTGCGTCGTCCAGGGATTGGACGGTGACCACCGGCAACACCGGCCCGAAGATCTCGTTGCGCATCAGCGGGCCGTCCGGATCCGGATCGACGACGACGGTGGGCTGGATGCGCAGGCTCGACGCGTCGCACGCCCCGCCGACCGCGACCTTGCCGTCCCCGCCGGACAGGTAGCCGCTGATGCGGTCGAACTGACGCTGGTTGACGATCCGCATGCCGTTCGGCTTGTCCGACGTGAACTTCGTGATGGCGGCGCCGATCTTGTCCACCAGCTCGTCGCGAATCTTGGCATCCGCCAACACGTAGTCGGGAGCGACGCAGGTCTGCCCGGCGTTCAGCAGTTTCATCCAGGCGATCCGCTTGGCAGCGACTTCCACGTCGGCGTCGGCCGCGACGATCACCGGGCTCTTGCCGCCGAGTTCGAGCGTGCACGGCGTCAGGTGCGGCGCGGCGCCCTCGTAGACCTTGCGGCCGATCTCGGTGCCGCCGGTGAACAGCACGCGGTCCAGTCCCTGCGCAATGAGCGCCTGGCTCACCGAGCCGTCGCCCTCGACCACGGCGATCGCGTCGTTGTCGAGGTATCGAGGCACCAGCTCGGCCATCAAGTGCGCCGACGCCGCGGCGATCTCCGACGGCTTGAGAATGACTGCGTTCCCCGCGGCGATCGCGCCGACGGCCGGACCCAGCGTCAGGTAGAACGGGTAATTCCAGGCACCGATGATCAGCACGGTGCCGTAGGGCTCGTATTCGATCCAGCCGCGGCCCGGAAGCTGCGGCATCTCGAGCAATTGGTATTTGCGCTTCGTCCAGCGGCGAACCTTCTTGGCCGCGTACTTCGCCTCGCCTGCGGTCGTTGCGACGTCGGCGATGAACGCCTCGAACGGGCTGCGGTCCAGATCTTCTGACAGCGCGTCGGCGATCGCGGCCTCGTTTTCTTCCATCAGCTTGGCCAGCTGCAGCAACTGCTGCTTGCGCCATTCGACGTCCCGGGTGCGGCCGGTGGCGAAGGTCTTGCGAAGCCGGTCCACGGTCGCGGCGACGTTGTCCGGTTGAGCTGCCGGGGCCCCGTTGGACTCAGATGTCTTCGGCGTAACCGATTCGGTGGTCATCATTGACTTCCTTCCCGGAGGCTGCCCACCGCTCGTCGCGCGAGCGCTCATGGGTGATACCCGCGATCCTAACCATCCGGTTGGGAGAGCAGAAAGGAAGATCCTGGGCGGCTGCCGCTACAACCGCTCCGCGATCACGAAGTCGGAGAACGCGTCCTTGTCGTCGGCCAGCGGGACGCTCTCGATCCAGCGGCCCAGCCGTCGCATCTCGTCCGTCGACGGCTGCGCGCGGGCGCGCCAGCCGTGGTCGCTCAGCCAGTCCGCGACGTTCGCCCGGTGGTCGTCGCGGTACATCAGCTCCCCGACGTCGATGGTCTCCTCCAGGCCGAGCTCGTCGGCCACCTTCCGGAACCGCTCGCGCATCTGCTGCCGCCGCTCGTCGGCGTGCGCGGGCGCGGTTTCGGCCGAGACCCGGCTGCCGGCGGGGCTGAGCTCGCCGATCTGGGTGAACAACCGGTCCTGGGCTTCGGCCGGCAGGTACATCAGCAGCCCCTCGGCGAGCCAGGCCGTGCGCGCGGCCGGGTCGAAGCCCGCGGCACGCAGCGCGGCGGGCCAGTCCTGACGCAGGTCGATCGCGACCTCGCGGCGATCGGCCGACGGCACCACACCGTTTTCGGCCAGCGTCGTGGACTTGTAGGCCAACACCTGGGGCTGGTCGATCTCGTACACCGTCGTGCCGGCTGGCCAGTCCAGGCGGTAGGCGCGGGAATCCAGGCCCGACGCCAGGATCACCACCTGCCGGATCCCGTCGGCGACGGCGTCTTTGAAGAACGTGTCGAAGAAATTCGTGCGCACGGCCTGGTAGCCGCGCATGTGATGGAGGTGCGCCGCGGAGTCGGAGTCGAGGGCTTCGACCCTGGCCGCGATCTCCGGATCGAGCATCGCCTCCCACAGGACGCCGGCACCCGCGCTGGTGACCAGCAGCTTGGCGTACGGGTCGCGGATGAGCGCGTCGGGCCGCTCGGTCTCGACGGCGCGGGCGGCGGCCACCATCACGGCGGTGGTGCCGACGCTGGACTTGATGTCCCAGCTGTCGTCGTGGGTACGCAGTGAGCTCATCGCGTGCTCCTTGGTCGGGGGGTGGGCGCGGGTCAGTGGGTCGGCGCGCCGAGACGTGCGCGCAGCAGTGTGCTGCGGACGGCCTCGTCGGCCAGGTCGTCGGGTACCGGCCGGCCCAGCCGGGCCATCTCGTCGCGGTTGTTCACGCTGTTGACCCGCCAGCCGTGCTCGGCCAGCCATTCGACGGGATCCGTGCGGTCCGGCTCGTGATAGGTCAGCGCCTGGACGTTGACATCCAGGCCGAGCCGCTCCCGCATCCGCAGCCAGCGCTGCGAGTTGCTTCGCGAATTCATGCCGAACGCCTCGATGGCCACCTGGCTGCCCGGCGCGGACAGCGCTGTGAACATTTCGAAGAGCCGGTCTTGGGCATCGCCGGGCAGATAGGGCAGCAAGCCCTCGGCAAGCCAGGCGGTCGGTTGGGCGCGGTCGAAACCGGCGGCGGTCAGCGCTGCCGGCCAATCATCCCGCAGGTCCACCGGGACCGGGCGCCGGCTGGCGGCCGGAACCGCGCCGTGCCGCTGCAGGATTGCGGTCTTGTACTCCAGCACCTGGGGCTGGTCGATCTCGTAGACGGCGGTATCCGCCGGCCAATCCAACCGGTAGGCACGCGAGTCCAGCCCGGCGGCCAGAATCACCACCTGCCGGATACCGGCGCTGACGGCGTCGGCAAAGTACTCGTCGAAGAAGTGCGTTCGCACGGCCTGGTAGTCGATGCCCAGTCGATGTGCACGCCGCGCGTGCGGGTCGTCGTCGAGCCAGGCCAGTTCGGCGTCGGCCAGGCGTTCCCACGCGGGACCGGCCGAGGACACCAGCACCCGGGCGAAGTCGTCACGGATCAGCGGGTTGGGTCCGGCCGTTTCCACGGCACGCGAGGCAGCGACGCCCAGGGCGGTGGCGCCGACGAGTTCGGTGATGGACCACGAGTCACCCGCGGTGCGTAACGAGGGCGGTAACGAAGGCTCTACGGAGGCGTCGTCAAGCTCAGTCATATCCGGACCATGCTACCGAATAAGTTAGTTAGCCTATACGCTTTGTGCGCGATCTCACTGGCGCCGCGACGCGCGGCAACGCGTCAGCCTTCGGGGCGCCAGAGCGCACCTTCGAGCAGCCGCCGCAACACGTCGGTAACAGCCAACAATTCCTCATAACTGCGGACGTAGCCGGCGTAGAACCCTACCCCGCAGAGCAGCACGACCAGCGTCTCGACCAACGCCGCCGCGTCAATATCGGTGGCGACTTCGCGACGTTCGATCGCCTCGCCGACCGCCCACGTCAGGAATTCGCGGCCAATTCTCACCGAATCGTTTTCGGTCAGGCTCAATTCCGGATGCCGCTGCGATTCCAGCACAGCGGTGATCAGAAATGCTGACACGGCGGGATTGTCCGAATTAGCGCGCACCGCGACGGAGATGAACGCCGTCAGCCGCTTCGTCAGCGTGGACTCGCGCTGGGCCTCTCGAATGGCAGCCCGCAGGACGATCTCGTTGGTCTGCTCCAGGACTTCCCGGTACAGCGCCCGCTTGCTGGAGAAGTAGTGGTTGATGGCGGGCCGGGTGAGGTCCGCGCGGACGGCGATCGCCTGAAAGGTCGCGCCGTCGTAGCCGCGTTCGCTGAACACCAGCCGGGCGGCGTCCAGGATTCGCTTGCGCGTCTCGTCAGCCTTTGCTGCGGGCGGCCGGCCCGGCCGGCGACTCGCTGTTATCGCCATTATTGAAGTGTGCCACCCCGCGGTGTGGCATTAGCGCGTTGGGCGGAATATTGCCGAACTTCCCCGCTTGAAAGTCCTGCAGCGCCTCGATCAATTCCGCGCGAGAGTTCATCACGAAAGGCCCGTAGTGGAATACCGGCTCGCGAATGGGCCGTCCACCCAAAAGCAGCACATCGATTGCCGTGGTCCGGGACGACTCCTGGGTTGATTGTGCGCCCACGGTGATCCGGTCGCCGGGTCCGAGCACGGCCAGCTGCCCCTGCCTGATCGGGTGCGCGACGGGACCGACATAGCCGCTTCCCGATAGGACGTAGACCAGCGCGTTGAAATCGCGCCGCCACGGGATGTTGAGCCGGGCCCCGCTTTGAATCGTCGCGTGCGCCAACGTGATCGGCGTGTGGGTGACACCGGGTCCGCGGTGACCGTCGATCTCACCGGCGATGATGCGGACCAGCGCCCCGCCGTCATCGGATGCGAGCAGCCCGGCGTCGTTGCCTTCGATGGCCTGGTACCGCGGCGGCTCGAACTTGTCTTTCTTGGGCAGATTCACCCACAGCTGGACGCCGTGGAAAAGGCCGCCGCTTTCGACCAATTCGGCGGGCGGGGTCTCGATGTGCAGGATGCCCGAACCGGCTGTCATCCATTGGGTGGCGCCGTCGGTGATCAGGCCGCCACCGCCGTGGGAATCCTGGTGCGCGAATTTTCCGTCGATCATGTAGGTGACCGTTTCGAAGCCGCGGTGCGGGTGCCAGTCGGTTCCCCTGGGCTCCCCGGGCTGGTATTCCACCTCGCCCATCTGGTCCATATGCACGAAAGGATCCAAGTCGGCGGCGCTCAGCCCGGCGAACGCGCGGACGACGGGGAAGCCTTCGCCCTCGTAGCCTCGCGGGCCGGTGGTGATCGATCGGACTGGGCGCTCGGTGTCGGTGGGACCGGGCGGGCCGATCCGCGGCAGCGTGAGCGTGTCTGCGGTAACAGCAGGCATTTTTGCCTCCCTAAATAGGATGCCTATATAACCGGACCGCGGTCCAGTTATTCCCGCTGGTTTTACGATGGCTGGGTGCTTGGGTGGCGGGGCCGGTGAGCGAGCCGGCGGAGGCCGAACCGCAGCCCGCGGTCGCCCCGGCGGCGGGCGGACGATTCGGGGCGTCGATCAGGCAGTCGGGCTACGTGCGCAAGTGGCTTCTGCTGGGCATTGCCATCGGTGTCGTGTCCGGCCTCGGAGCCGTTGTCTTCTATCTCGCGCTGAAATACACCGGCGAGTTCCTGCTGGGCTACCTGGCGGGCTACCACATCCCGACGCCCGTCGGAGACGGCGGCGGCCATGGATCCGGCGGCTTCGTACGTCCGTGGGCGATCCCACTGGTGACGACGGCAGGGGCGCTGCTGTCGGCATTGATCGTGACCAAGCTCGCGCCGGAAGCCACCGGTCACGGTACCGACGAGGCCATCGAGGCGATACACGGCAACCCCCGCGCGATCCGTTTTCGCGCGGTGTTGGTGAAGATGGTCGCCAGCGCGCTGACCATCGGCTCGGGCGGTTCGGGCGGTCGCGAGGGCCCGACGGCGCAGATCTCGGCCGGCTTCTGTTCGTTGCTGACCCGACGGCTGGACCTCTCCGACGAGGACGGCCGGACCGCCGTGGCGCTGGGTATCGGCGCGGGCATTGGCGCGATCTTCGGCGCGCCGCTGGGTGGAGCGGTGCTGGCCGCATCGATCCCCTATCGCGACGATTTCGACTACCGCTGCCTGCTGCCCGGTTTCATCACCTCGGGAACCGCATATGCGGTGCTGGGAGCCTTCCTGGGCTTTGACCCGCTGTTCGGTTACATCGACGCGGAGTACCGCTTCGAAAGGGCATGGCCGCTGCTGTGGTTCGTGGTGATCGGCCTGCTGGCCGCGGCGGTCGGCTACCTCTACGCCCGGATCTTCCATGCCGCGGTGGCCCTCACCCACCGGCTGCCCGGTGGACCGGTCGTCAAGCCCGCCCTCGGCGGGCTGCTGGTCGGCTTGTTGGGACTGCTGATCCCAGAGATCCTGAGCAGCGGCTACGGCTGGGCGCAGTTGGCGGCCGACCGCGGATCGCTGCTGCACATCCCGCTGTGGGTCGTCGTCGTCCTCCCGATCGCGAAGATCGTCGCCACTTCGCTGTCGATCGGCACCGGCGGATCCGGCGGGCTGTTCGGTCCCGGGATCGTGATCGGCGCCTTCGTAGGGGCCGCCGTCTGGCGGCTGGGCGAATTGTCGGGCCTGCCGGGGGTGCCGGGCGGACCGGGAGTCTTCGTCGTGGTCGGAATGATGGCCTGCTTCGGCAGTGTCGCCCGCGCGCCGCTGGCGATCATGATCATGGTCGCGGAGATGACGGGCTCGTTCTCGGTGGTGCCGGGGGCGATCCTCGCCGTCGGGATCGCCGCGTTGATGATGTCGCGCACCAACGTCACGATCTACGAGGCGCAGCGACTCAATCGCGAAACCGCCGAAGCCGAGCGCGCGCGCCCAGCCCCGGCGATTGCCGAAGGTGAATCACCCACAGATAGCTAGGACTTGCGGCGGGCGGTGCTCGCTGCGCCCTTTTCGGTCTTCTTGCCCTCGTGTGCGAGCTTGCCGCCCGCGCTTTCCAGATGCGCCCGGACGAACCACTGGAACTTCTCCAGGTTGCCGGCCTGCTCGATCAACAGATCCTGAGTGACCTGGTCGAGTTCGTCCGTCTCGTCGATGGATTGGCGGATGTCTTCGATGACTCCTGTGTAGACCACGTCCAGTGCGGCCAAATGCGCCTGGACCGTGTCACGGTCGACCGAATAGTCGTCCCAGGAGCGATCCCTGATGATGGCGCCCGGCGTCCCCTGCGGCGAAGCACCAAGGGCCGCAATGCGTTCGGCGACGTCATCCGCGAAACCACGCACCGCCTCGACCTGAGGGTCGATCATTTCGTGCACGCCAATGAAGTTGGGCCCGACCACGTTCCAGTGAATGTGCTTCAACGTCAAGTGAAGATCGTTGTACGTGCTCAATTGCTTTTGCAGCAATTCGGTGAGTCGCGCCGCCTGTTTGTCGGTCAATCCCGGAATGGTGAACTGAGTCATTGCTTTCGCCTAGCTTCCTTCCCTCGGGTTCGCACACGGTACTTGCCCTAACGGATACCCGATGACGAACCTCGAAAACACCGGCGGGTCAGAGGGAATGAATTTGCTGCACCGGCAGCCGCGCGCCGCGCCGCGGCTCGTATGCCAGCCCGCTGGCCTCGAGCAGGCGAACCACGCGGTGGCGGTGGGGCCGCATCGGCTCCAACACCTCGAGCATGACCGCGTCGTCGATCGGGTAGCCCAGCAGCGTCCAGCCGACCATCTTCGGGATGTGATAGTCGCCCACCGAAACGGCATCGGCATCACCGAATGCCCGCTGCGCCGTCTCGGCGGCGGTCCACTCACCGACCCCGGGCAGTGACGTCAGCGCTTCGCGTGCCTGCGCCGACGGCCGCGCGAGCAACCGTTCCAGCGAATCCGCACGGCGCGCACAGCGCACCACCGTCTGGGCTCGCCCCGGATCGACGTTGGCCCGGTGGAATTCCCACGACGGGATGTTGCGCCACACGTCGGCCGAGGGCGGTACCCGCATGCCGGCCGGCGCCGGACCCGGCGCCGACGTCCCGTACTTGGACACCAGCACGCGCCACGACCGAAACGCGTCGGCGCCCGGTACCCGCTGCTCGATGACCGCCGGGATCAGGGCTTCCAGCACCCGTCCGGTGCGGCCCAGCCGCAGGTGTGGGACCCGCCGGTGCGCGGCGGCGACCGTCGGGTCCCGCGGCGCGAAGCCCGAGACGTCGTCCTCGGACCCCAGCAGCGCGGGCAGCGTCTCGACGAACTCCTCGGCGCCGGCGCCCCACGCCTCGCCGTGGGCGGCATTGGGCGCCGCGCGGCTGATCCGCGCCGTGACGGGTCCGCTGTGCAGCAGGGAGGTTCGCCAGATCGCTCCGTCAGCGGTCATCCGAAAGCACGGATCCCGAGGGCCGCGGCGTAGTGGCGCGAGCGTGTGCCCGAAGCTGACGGTCCCAGCGAACGTCACCGTGCGCGCACTCTTCACAAAAGCTCCAGCTCACTCCGATCGCGGCCGCCGACCGCGCGATTGACCGTTCACCATCTTCCAAGACAATATTGCGATGTGATGACGCCGTTCGATGGCCCGCAAGCCGAGCTGGCCTGGATGTTCCTGCAGAGCGTCTGCGAGGGCGGCGATGTGAATGAGGGCTTCGCGCTGCTCAGCGACGAGTTCACCTACTGGAGCATCATCACGCGCGTGTCGTTCGACAAGGAGACGTTCCGCCGGGCCAACGAGCGACGCAGGCAGATCGTCGAGATCAATCTCGACCTGTACCGCTGCGTCAACGAAGGCGACACGGTTGTCGTCGAGGCGCATGCCTCGGGAACCTCGAGGGACGGCGTCGAGTACGACTCACCGTTTGTTTGCATCTTCGAGACCCGCGACGGGCAGATCGTGTCGATGCGCGAATACAGCGACACCAAGTCGGCCGCCGTGTTCACCGATTGAACGCTACGCCACGCTGATGTCGGCTTTGTTGGGGTAGAACGCGACGTGCCCGGCAATCGCCGCGACCGCCGGATAGGGCTGCTCGTACGTCCAGATCACGTCCTCGACGGTGTCGCCGGCCGAGGTGGTCAGGCTGTAGTAGCTGGCGTCGCCTTTGAACGGGCAGTAGGTGCTGGTGTCGGTGCGGGTAAGCCGGTCGGAGACCACGTCGGCTAACGGAATGTATTGCACCGCAGGCAAAGTCGCCTCGCGCAATTCCAGTGCGGCGGTGGTGTCCGCGACCAGCTCGCCATTGACACGAACCTGCACCCTTCGGTTGGTCGGCTCGATGGTGATCGGGTGCCCGGCGTTGGGTTCCAGGACTTGCCGGTGGGCCATGGTTGATACCTCCTATGGACGCGGATAAGGGATGCAACACCCGTCGGTGCTCAAGCCTTCCCGCGCGCCGGCGCCTATTCGGCCGGGGTGGGGGTGCTGTCCTTCGTGTCTTTGCGCGCGCCCTTCAGTGCGGCCCAGAACCGTGCCGCCTCGCGGATCGATTCCTCGACCGGACGTGGCTGCCAGCCCAGCTCGCGCTTCGCCTTGCTGCTGTCGACGTCGGCCTCGGCGCGCATCATGCGCACCGACCGGAGGCTGAGTTCGGAGTCCTTGCCGGTCAGCCGGGCCCTCAGGGTGCCCATTGCGGCCAGGGCATAGAGCACCGGCACCGAGATCGCGCGTCGCGGCGGTGGCACCCCGGCCTCGTCGGCCGCGATCCGCACGACATCGTTCAGCGCAAACATCCGCTCGGACACCAGGTATCGCTCGCCGATGCGGCCGCGCTCGGCGGCCAGGATCATGGCCCGGGCGGCGTCGTCGACGCCGACGACCTCCAGCTGGATGCCGTTCATCAGGAAGGGCAGCTTGCCGAACACCGCGCCGGCGATGAAGGCGCCGTGCGGGGTGCCTCCCCAGTCCCCGCTGCCGTAAGTGGTCGAGACGCACATGGCGACGGCCGGCAGGCCGGCCTCGGCCACGTACCGCATCACCAGGTCTTCGGCCTCAACCCGGGACTGCACATACGGAGTCAGCCCGCGGGGGTCGATCACGTCTTCTTCGGTCGCCACATGCCCGTGGCGACGGCCCACCGTCGCGTAGGTGCTGGTGAAGACGAACCGGCGCAGCGCGGGTTCTTTGACGGCGACATCGAGCACGTTGCGCAGGCCCTCGACGTTGGTGCGGAACAGCGGCGCGGGGTCACGCAACCACGCGCGGGTGTCGACCACGCAGTAGTACACGTCGTCGACGCCGTCCATCGCCTCGCGCAACGTGGCGGTGTCGAACACGTCGCCCTGAAACCGCGTCAGCGCAAGGTCGTCGACGGCACGGGTATTGGCATTCGCGCGCACCATCGCTCGTACCTCGGCGCCGTCGGCGACGAGCTGACGGGTCACGTGTGAACCCAGAAATCCGTTGGCGCCGATGACCAACTTGGGTGCGTTCATTCCGCTCCTCCGTACTGGCGCATCCACCGTTCGGCGTCTTCGTCGAGCGTGCCCAGGGCCTGCGCCTTGCGGCACCATTTCATCCCCGCCCGCAGGAAGCGCAACGGGTTGTAGATGTCTTCTTCGCGGCACCACAGGCCGTCGCCGGCGTAGGTGATGATCGTGATGTTCGTCGCGCTGATGACGCTGCCGTCGCCCGGGTCGCGCATCGGGTTGTCCAGTTCGAGGATGACCCGGCCGGTGGGCTCGTCGATGACCGACCACAACGTCGGGAACGCCACCATGTGGCTTCCGGGGAAAGTCGTCATCGTTTGCTTGATCCACTCCCGCACTTCGTCGCGGCCGTGCATGGTGCCCGCCGCGTGCTCGATGTATTCGACGTCGGGTGTGTACTGCTGCACCCAGGCGTCCCAGTCGCGGGTTTCGGCGGCCCGGGCCACCGTCTCCTCGAACTTCTCGAAGGCGTCGGACAGTTCGCTGCGGGAGAACGCCGGCGTGCTCACGCGGGCCTCTTCGCGCCGTTGCGGGTCATCGGCGGAGTGTAGCCTGGGCTGGGATCAGACCGGAGTTGTGGCCGATCAGGAAGGCGAGCAATGACCGAATCCCAAAGTGCCCCCCAAAAAGCGATTCTGGCCGGCGGCTGCTTTTGGGGAATGCAAGACCTGATCCGCAAACAGCCCGGCGTGATCTCGACGCGGGTCGGCTACAGCGGCGGCGACACCCCCAACGCGACCTACCGCAACCACGGCACCCACGCCGAGGCCGTGGAGATCGTCTACGACCCCGCCATCACCGACTACCGCACACTGCTGGAGTTCTTCTTCCAAATCCACGATCCGACAACGAAAGACCGCCAGGGCAACGACAGGGGCCCCAGCTACCGGTCGGCGATCTTCTACACCGACGACGAGCAGAAGCGCGTCGCGCTGGACACCATCGCCGACGTCGAGGCCTCCGGCCTATGGCCCGGCAAGGTCGTGACGGAGGTCAGCCCGGCGGGGGACTTCTGGGAAGCCGAGCCCGAGCACCAGGACTACCTGCAGCGCTACCCCGGTGGGTACACCTGTCACTACATTCGCCCGGGCTGGAAGTTGCCGCGCCGCGCCACCGCGGACCAAGCCAACCGCTGAACGCTCAGCGCCTGCGCACCACGATCCGTCCGCCGTCCTTCGGGGTGTAGGCGACACCGCGGCAGTGCCACCGCTCTCCCGGCGCCGAGGTGGTCTCGATCGTGAAGTGGCGCAACACCGTTCGTAGCACCACGTCCATCTCCATGTTGGCGAACGCGGCGCCCACGCACCGCCTGGCCCCACCGCCGAAGGGAATCCACGCGAACGAAGATGGCTTGGTCCCGATGTAGCGCTGCGGATCGAAGCGCTCCGGGTCGGGGAAGACGCTCGGGTTCTCGTGTATCTGCGCGATGCTGACGATCATCGAATACCCACGGGGAATGGTCCATTCGCCGAGTTGGTAAGTCGGTGGGTAGACGCGGCGAGCGGCGAAGTCGATCACGGTTCTGGCCCGCTGGACTTCCAGAATCGTCGCCTGGCGTAGCTCGCTGCCGCCGTTGTCGGCCTCCTCGACCAGGGCCGCCAGCAGATCCGGGTGGCGGGTGATCCGCTCGAACGCCCAGCCGAGCGTGGCCGCGGTGGTCTCGTGGCCCGCCGCCAGCAGGGTGAGCAGCTCGTCGCCAATGTCCTTGCGCGACATGAGCGAACCATCGTCGTAGGTGCTGCGCAGCATCAGCGCGAGGACGTCCGTGCGCTCTTCGAAGTTCGGATCCGCACGCTCGGCCGCGATCAGCTTGTCGATGACGATGTCGTATTGGCGCCGCCATTGGGCCAGTCGGCCCCACGGGCTGAACCGGCCATAGGTCCGCGCGGGCTTCGGCAGCGCGGCCAAGCGCGATCCCAGGGTGACCCACGGCGGGATGATCCGGCGCAGCTCGTCCAGTTCGGCCCCGTCGGCCCCGAACACCGCGCGCAGGATGGCGTTGAGCGTGATGCGCATCGTCGACGGCATCGTCGCGAAGGGCTCGCCCTCCGGCCAACCGGCGCTCTCGCGCAGCGTCTCCTCTTCGATGATCGCCTCGTAGTTCTTCATGCTCCTGCCGTGAAACGGCGGCGCCAGCAGCCGGCGCCTACGGCGGTGATCGTCGCGGTCGAGTGCGAATACCGAACCGCTCCCGAACATCCGGCTCAAGTTGGGCTGGATATTGCCGAGCTCGTCGGGGCTGGTGGTGAAGATTTGCTTGGCCAGGTCCGGCTCACCGACCACCACGACGCGGCCGAACATCGGGAGGTTGATCGCGAAGACGTTGCCGTAGCGGCGCGCCAGGAGTTTGATCATCCCCCGCCGCGACGTCGCGAAGAAAAGACCGCAGAGCGGCTTCGGGATCCGGGCCGCCGGAGGCAACCTGACTGCTTGGGAAACCGGTGGGGCGGTGACTAATTCGCTCAATGCGTGCTCCCAACATCTGCCCCGAGGCGGGGTGGTACCGCGGTGTACCGCAGATCTTTCCCTGTACGGTACTCTGGAGTACCAAACCTGACAAGGTGCCGTATTCACCGAAAGGGGTCGGCCGTGACATCAGCGGCTGTCGATGCCGTACGCGGCGATGCACCCGCCGAGCCGGACCCGTTTCGGATGCGCCTGCTCGACGGCCTCGCCACCTCGATCGGCGAGCGCGGCTACCGCACCACCACGGTCGCCGACATCGTTCGCCACGCGCGCACGTCCAAGCGCACGTTCTACGACCACTTCGCGGGCAAGGAACAATGCTTCCTCGAGCTGGTGCTTGCCACCATCGAAAAACTTGCCGAAAGCATCGCCGCGGCGGTCGATCCCGAGGCGGACTGGCATCAGCAGATCCGTCAGGCCGTCGAGGCCTACGTCGGATTCATCGAGTCCCGTCCGGCGATCACGTTGAGCTGGATTCGCGAACTCCCGTCGTTGGGTGCCGTTGCCCGGCCCGTCCAGCGGCGCGTGCTGCAGTTGCTGTCGGACCTGCTGATCGACCTCAGCGCCAGCCCCGGCTTCCGGCGGGCCGGCCTGCGGCCGCTGACCCCGCCGCTGGCCGTGATCCTGCTCGGTGGTCTACGCGAACTGACCGCGCTGGCCGTCGAGGACGGACGAGCGGTCCGTGAGATCGTCGAACCGGCCGTCGATGCGTCCATAGCCCTGCTCGGCCCGCGGCACTAGGCTCGGGCGATGCGCCTATCCACCCGAAACCAGCTCAAAGGGACCATCACCGAGGTCGAACTCGGCAGCGTAATGGCGATCGTGAAGGTCAAGCTCGACGGCGGAGAACAGGTCGTCACGTCCTCGGTCACCAAGGATGCCGCGACCGACCTCGGCCTCGCGGTGGGGCAGCCGGCGACCGTGTTCATCAAGTCCACCGAAGTCACTATCGGCGTCGAGTAAACCCCGAAAAGCGCTGCCGCGGTTTACGTTTCGAGGCGAAGGAACGCGCGTATCCGGTCGAGTACCAGCTCGGGTCGCTGCTCGACGATCCAGTGCCCGGCATCGTCGACCAGCTCGACCTCGAAATCGCTTATGCGCTCGGCATATCCGTCGGTCAGATCGGCGGTGATCACCGGGTCTTTGGTGCCCGTCAGCCATCGAACGGGAACGTTCACCCGCGCGTCGTCGTACTCGCCGCGCATCCAGCGCAGCATCTCCTTGGTCTGGAACGAGCGGTACCAGCGCGAGCCCGCCTCGGCGTGCCCGGGCTGTCGCATGCACTCGATGTACATGCGGATGTTGTCGTCGGGCAGCGTGAAGCCACCGCCAACCCAAGAGCCCAGCAGCCGGACGAAGCGGGAGTCGGGGTTGCTGATGATCCGCGGACCGATGACCGGCAGCGAAATGGGGATCTGATACCAGAGCCGCCAGATGTTGCGGACGGTCGACGGGCCGCGCTTCACCCAGGGCGCCAAGGTGTTCACCCCGAAAAAGCCGGTCACCTTCTCCGGATGGCGCAGCATCATGATGAACGCGACCGGCCCGCCCCAGTCGTGGGCGACGAGCTTCACCGTGGCGACGCCCAACCGGTCCAGGACGCCCGCCAGGTCGTCGGCCATCTCGCTCTTGAGGTAACTGGTGCGCGGCGCTGAACTCCAGCCCGCGCCGCGCAGATCGGGACACAGCACCCGGTAGCCGTCGGCGGCCAGCGGCCCGATCATCTCGTGCCACTCCCACCAGTTCTCCGGGAAGCCGTGGACGAGCATGACCGCCGGCCCGTCCGCGGGACCGGCATCGGCGACGTGGATGGTGACGCCGTCGCCCAGATCCACGTACCTGTGTTCCAAAGCGATAGCGCCGTCGACAGCGGGCATGGTGACCATGCTCAGAAGGTAGCGGACGCCCTATGCCAGAAAGCGCTCGACGTACGGTGCGAAGCGTGCCCGCAGATCGTCCTGGGTCAGCCCGAACATCTCGCACGACGTCTCGACGTTGCCCAGCCGGCCGCGCTGGTGGCCCGACAGGTAGCCCCCGATCGCCGCGCGCGCCTCTTCGGTGAACGGTTCACCGGCCAGCGCGTAGACGCGCTCGGCGACGCCGAGTTCGTCGGCCATGAAGTCGTCGAAACGGATGTCGATCGAGCGATCCGGACCGATGGTGTCGCGGTCGCGGATGAGCGCGCCGAGCATGTCCTCCAAACGGTCGATCCAGAAACTCGCGATCCGCTGCACCGGCACCGGGGAGCGGTGCATGCGCGCGGAGTAGGTGATCATCGCGATCATCGACAATGCGACCGGCACCGGGTCGCGATGGGTGAACACGACGATGCTGTCGGGGAAGACGCGGTTCAGCACCGGCACCTGCTCGAGATGCTGGGGCGACTTCAGCAGCCACCGCCGGCCGCCGCGCAGGAACTGCATCGCCTTGAGTTGGCGCGCGAGGTACTCGTAGTGCGGCGTCTGGTCGTGGGCCTGGTAGTAGTCGCGCCAGCGCGGCACGTCGCCGAGCGTCTCGAAGAGCATCGTCGAGAAGTCGTTGGCCAGGAGCTGGATCTCCTCGTGGACGTGGTCGGTGGTCATCTCGTGCATGAGCGCGAAATGCGGCATCACGGTGTTGAGCACGCTGATCGCGACGTCCATCCGCGCCCGCCGAGGATCCGGGTCCAGACCCGCCTCCTGCGGCAGCGGGAACGGTTCGACGCTTTCCCAATACGGCATCGTTCGGAAGGTCGGCGGCGCCGCCAGCAGATTGTGCAAGTGGGTCGTGCCGGTGCGTGGCAGACCGGCGATCACCACCGGCGCCCGCAGCTCGATGTCGTCGATCTCGGGATGCCGTCCCACGAGGTCGGTCAGCAGCAGCCGGTTCTTGAGCAATTGCAGGAGCTGCCCGTAGAAGTTGACGACCCCGGCGCCGTGCAGGCCGTCGATGTCCCGCAGCGCGCCGAGGTAGACGTCGAGCCGTTCTCTGTAGTCGTCTGGGCCGAAATCGTCCAGGCCGGTGTCGGCGCTGGCCTGCGCATGGAGCGCGTCGGCGTTCAGCGGGCAGTGCGGGGCCATCGCGGCCATCATGTCGAGGATCTGCTGCGCCTCGGTGCTGAACCGGGGCTGGGCCAGGTCGTCGAGGCGGACGTGCATCGCGGCTTCGGTCACGGCGACTTATGTTACTCTGAGTTTCGTAATGGTAGTAGACCTCGGTCGCCCCCGTGACCCACGTATCGACGCTGCGGTGCTGCGCGCAACGATTGAACTCCTCGCCGAGACCGGCTATCCCGGCCTGTTGGTGTCCGCGATCGCCGAGCGCGCCGGTACCAGCAAGCCCGCGATCTACCGGCGTTGGCCCAGCAAGGCGCATCTGGTGCACGAGGCGGTGTTCCCGATCGGGGCCGCCACCGAGATCCCGGATACCGGTTCGCTGCCCGAGGACCTGCGCGAAATGGTGCGCCGTTCGATGGCCGTCCTCACCACACCGGCCGCCCGGGCGGCCCTGCCGGGGCTGGTCGGCGAGATGGCGGCGGATCCGACCCTGCATTCGGCACTCTTGGAGCGGTTCGCCGGCATCATCGGCGGTGGTCTCGCGGAGCGGCTCGAGGCCGCCGCGGCCGCCGGCGAGGTCCGCTCCGACGTGACGGCGGCCGAACTGGCTGAGGCCATCGCCGGCATCACGCTACTGGGCTTGCTCACCCGCGGCGCCGAACTCGATGACGCCTGGGTCGAACGCACAACCACGTTGCTGCTGAAAGGAATACGTGCATGACCGAACACGAGTCGACCCTCGCGTGGCGCGAGCTGGTGACGACCATCGGCGAGCTCGACCGCTCCTTCCTGGAGGGCGACCGTGCGGTCACCGACGACCGGCACGTCGCCGACGGCTACCGCATGCTCGCCACCACGTTGGGCGTGGCGTTCGATACGTACCTGTTCCCCGAGCCCGGTCGCCCGCAGTTCGTCGCTGTCAACACCCCGTTCCGCCGCGATCGTCGGTGGGGCGGCGACAACACCGACGCCTACTACTTCCTATGTCCGGTCGATCCGAACCGTCGTTACCGCATCAGCGGCAACAAGGGTGACAGCGTGTACTTTTCGGTGACGGCGTACAACGAACCGTCGCCCGGGGCATGGTCGGACCGGGTCGTGGCGATCGTCCGCGACACCGACCTCGACGTCGACGCGCAGGGCAACTTCAGCTTCGAATTCCCCGCGACACCGGACGCGGCCGTGCTGATGACCCGCGACTACCAAGCCGACCCGCTGACGGGGCGCCCGGTTGCCTGGCAGATCGAGGCTCTCGACGAGGCGGAGCCGATACGACACGGCGATGCCGAAACCGCCGCCCGGCTGCGGGCGACGGCGGCCTGGTTGCGCACGATGTTTGCCATCGTGCCGCTGGCCGTCGGCACACGGATCGACGACGAGCACGGACTCGGACACGAGACCGCGCACGCCGCAAACGAATTCGCCGATCCGTATCAGGTGCCTGACGCCAACTTCGGCTGGTCTGCGCGCGACGCCTGCTACTCCTACGGCAGCTTCGTGCTCGACGACGACGAAGCCCTGGTCATCACGCACCAACCTCCGTCGTGCAGGTTCTGGAACCTGGTGGTGTGGAATCAGTTCATGGCGACGGTCGGCGCGTCGGATGCCCGCTGCTCCATCAACGGCCACAGCGCAGCGCTCAACAGCGACGGTTCGGTGACCATCGTCTTGTCCCACAGGATCACGGCCCACCCGAATTCACTGACCGCGCTGGGCTATCCGCGTGGCAACCTCGCCTTCCGGTGGTTCCTCGCCGACGGTGTGCCGGCGAGGCCCGAAGTGAAACTGGTGAAGGCGTCGGACGCCCCCACCGCCGTCACCTAACCCGCCGAGCGCCGCCACCTAACCCGCCGAGCGTGAAACTGTGGCGAGATTTCTGCGAAAAAGCCTCCACCAGTTCACGTTCGGCGAAGATCAAGCGGCCCCACGAACGACATCGACAGGGTCGCCGGCGGTGTCTCTCCGAGACCCCGGGATGCTCAGCTTGACGATCTTGCGGACGACGGTGCCGAACTGACGCAGCAGCGGGCCCTTGTTGTACGGGATGCCATAGCGTTCGCAGATCTCCTGCACTTCCGGCGCGATGTCGGCGTACCGGCGGGCGGGCATGTCCGGGAACAGGTGGTGCTCGATCTGGTGCGACAGGTTGCCGGACAGCAGGTGAAAGAGCTTGCCCCCGGTCAGGTTCGCCGAACCGAGCACCTGGCGGAAGTACCACTGGCCACGTGACTCGTCCTTCGTCTCCTCGATCGTGAATTCCTGTGTGCCGTCTGGGAAGTGGCCGCAGAAGATGATCATGTACGACCACACGTTGCGCATCAGGTTCGCCGTCAGATTGCCGGTGAAGACGAACGGGGCGAACGGCCCGGCCAGCAGCGGGAAGGCGACGTAGTCCTTGAGCGACTGCCGCTTCGTCTTTTTCCAGATAGCCCTTAACGTGTCGCGCTTGTCGCGCAGGCTGATCTCACCGGAGCGGATGCGCTCGGTTTCCAGCTCGTGCAGCGCGACGCCGTACTGAAACAGCACCATCAGCAGGAATGCGTAGACCGGGTTGCCCAGGAAGTACGGTTTCCACCGCTGGTCTTCGCTCATGCGCAGGATGCCGTAGCCGATGTCGCGGTCCATCCCGACGATGTTGGTGTGGGTGTGGTGCATGTAGTTGTGCGAGTGCCGCCACTGGTCGGCCGGGCATGAGGTGTCCCACTCGAACGTGCGGCCGCAGATCGTCGGGTCACGCATCCAGTCGTACTGGCCGTGCATGATGTTGTGCCCGATCTCCATGTTGTCCAAAATTTTCGCGACGCCCAGCATCGCGGTGCCCACCAGCCAGGCCGGCGGCAGAAACAACAGGGCGCGTCCACCGACCTCCAGCGCACGCTGGGCCTTGATGACGCGGCGGATGTAGTCGGCATCCTTCTCGCCGAGGTCTGCCATCACGCGTTCCTTGATGGCGTCGAGTTCGCGGCCGAACGCGTCGGCCTGTTCTGTGGTCAGGGTGATCTTGGTCCTTGTCATGACTTTTCCTCCTAGAGGGATAGGTCGACGTCGCCGACGGGGACGGACACGCAGATCTGGACGTCCTCGTCGGGGCAGGTCGAGACCGCGCCGGTGACCAGGTTGCGCACCGTGCCGGCCGTCTTGCGCCGGGTACAGGTGTGGCAGATTCCCATGCGGCAGCCGTTCTCGGGCGTCAGGCCCGCTGATTCGGCCTGTTCCAGCAGCGAGCGGCCGTCGTCGACGACATCAATGCCGCTGTCCGCGAACGTGACTCGGCCACCCGATGGGTTCGCCGACGGCTCGAAGGCCGGCGGCACGAAGCTTTCGGTGTACACGTTGTCGCAGTGCTCGCGGACCGCCTCAACCAATGCCGTTGGCCCGCAGACGAATACCGCATCCGGCGACGGCATCGCGGCGTCCAGGTGTTCGCGCCCGAACCGGCCGGTCAAATCGCCGTCGTCGGCCCGGGTGTAACCGTGCAGCACCCGCACGCCGGGCAGGCCGTTATGGGCGGCAAGTTCTTCGTGATAGCACGCCTCGGCGGCGCTGCGCGCGTAGTGGATAAACGCGATCTCCGCTCCGGGGGTGTGCGGATGACGCTCGGCGATCAGCGTCCGCAGCATCGCCATGACGGGCGTGATGCCGCTTCCGCCGGAAACGAACAGGATGCGCCGCGGTCGCTGCGCCGGCAACACGAAGTCCCCGCCGACGCCTGCCAGGCCGACCACCATGCCGCGCCGGGCGCGCTCGTACAGGTAGGTCGAGACCAGCCCACCGTCGTGGTGACCGATCGTCAGCTCCAGATACGAGCTGCCTTCGGCGTTGGCAGGCGAGTAGCAGCGGGTGTGCCGGCGGCCGTCGATGTCGACGGTGACGTTGACGTACTGACCCGCCGTGACGGTATGGGCTGACGCGAAGGCCTCGTTCGGGGCGAGGGTGAGGGTGACGCTGCGCGGAGTGGTCCTGCGGACGTCGACGACTTTGGCGCGGCCGTCTCCCGACGTCCAGGTCGGCGCCACCAGCTCGGTGTAGCGGTCGACGCCGTGGGGACCCGTGAGCAGGTCGACCAGGTCGGAACCCAGGACTCGCTTCTGGAAAGCTTTGACAAAGCGCCGACCGGAGGTCTGAGCGGTTTGAGTGAACATATGTACACTGTGCGCCCGCCCGCCCCAGCTAGTCAAGGGTTTCTACCCGTATGTGGTAGGGTTCACAATAGTGAACAGTCGTACTCCTGGCTCACGGTCGCGTAAGTCCGGCCGCGAGAGCGCACGCGAAAGCCCCTCGCGCGGCGAGCGGAAGGAGGCCACCAGGCGTGCCATCATCGCCGCGGCCCTCAAGCTCCTGCAGGACCGCAGCTTTTCCAGCCTGAGCCTGCGTGAGGTGACTCGGGAGGTCGGGATCGTGCCCGCCGCGTTCTATCGCCATTTCGAGTCGATGGAGGCGCTCGGGCTGGTGCTGATCGACGAGTCGTTTCGCACCCTGCGGGACACGCTGCGCGGGGCGCGGGCGGGCAAGCTCGACCCGACCCGTGTGATCGAGTCGTCGGTCGAGATCGTCGTCGCCAGCATCACCGAACGCCGCGAGCACTGGCGGTTCATCTACCGGGAGCGCTCGGGCGGGGTCACCGTGCTGCGCTACGCGATCCGCACCGAGTTGCGCCTGATCACCTCGGAGCTGGCCACCGACCTGGCGCGATTTCCCGGCCTGCACGAGTGGAGCACCGAGGATCTCAACGTGCTTGCGACGCTGTTCGTCAACGCGATGATCGTCATCGCCGAGGCCATCGAGGACGCCCAGAGCAGCGAGGCGCTGGAAGACGTGCGCCGGCTTGCGGTCAAACAACTGCGGTTGATCACCATCGGCATCGCCGGCTGGCGAAGCAGCCCGTGAACCGCTACCGCGGCGCCCGCCACATCGCCCACATCGTCGGGCCGCCGTCGGGAAGCACGATCTCACGGGTCACCGTGAAGCCGAAACGTTCGTAATACGGCACGTTTTCGCGTTTCGTCGATTCGAGATAAGCCGGTGCGTGTTCGGCGTCAACGCGGTCCAGGCGGGACCGCATCAGGACCTGACCGAAGCCCTGGCCGCGTACCGACGGATCGCTACCGATCACGGCCAGATACCAGTGCGGCTCTTCGGGGTGGACGCGTTTCATCAGTTCCTGCACCGCGCGCCCGCGCATCGACCGAAGACCGAACACGCGGATGAACGTCGGTTTCATCGCCCACTGCCCCCACCGCGTTTCCTGCCAGTGATTCGGCGGATCCCACAGCGCCGCCGCGCCCACGCCCGGCCCGTCGCAGGCCACCTCCACGCCGCCGAGGGCCAGATGGTGGTGCCGGGTCATCGCCGTGAACATGCGACGCAGTTGCGCGATCCGGGCCTTCTCGTCGGGGAGGAGCCAGATCATCACCGGATCGTCGTAGAACGCGCGGGCCAACGTGCGCGCCAGCGCGCCGAGATCGTCTTTACGCGCCGGGCGCGCCCGTGGACTCACACAAGTCAGGCTAGCGAGTGTCGCCGGCGGCGCGACGGGTATTCCGGCCCGATGACTGGGATCTCACGGCGGACGTTCGGCCGGATAGCCGCGGGTGCGGGCATGCTGGGATTGTCGGGCGCTTGCGGCAAACGCGGGGCGGACCGCTCCGGGCCCACCGCGCCGGTGCCGGCGGGCAAGGGCGTGGGATTCGTGCTCTCGCACGAGCAATTCCGCACCGATCGGCTGGTGGCACAAGCCCGAGCGGCCGAAGACGCGGGTTTCCGATACGTATGGGCCAGCGACCACATCCAGCCCTGGCAGGACAGCGAGGGCCATTCGATGTTCCCGTGGCTGACGCTGGCGTTGGTCGGTGCCAACACCAGCCGCGTTTCCTTCGGCACCGGCGTGACCTGCCCCACCTACCGCTATCACCCGGCGACGGTGGCGCAGGCGTTCGCCTCGCTGGCGATCCTCAACCCGGGACGGGTGTTCTTGGGCGTGGGCACCGGCGAACGGCTCAACGAGCAGGCCACCACCAACGTGTTCGGCAAATACGCCGAGCGCCACGACCGGTTGGTCGAGGCCATCGGATTGATCCGCCAGCTGTGGAGCGGCTCACGAATTTCGTTCGCCGGCCGCTATTTTCAGACGAACTCGTTGAAGCTCTACGACCTTCCCGAAACGCCGCCACCGATTTTCGTGGCGGCCGGCGGGCCCAAAAGCGCGACGCTGGCCGGCCAGTACGGCGACGGATGGATCACGCAGGCCCACGACGTGACCAACCCGAAGCTTGTCGCCGCATTCGCGGCCGGCGCGAAGGCCGCGGGCCGCGATCCCGCCGGCCTGGGTAAGCGCGCCGAAATGTTCGCCGTTGTCGGCGACAGCACGGCCGCCGCGCGCGCCGCCGCCCTGTGGCGGTTCACCGCCGGGGCCGTCGACCAGCCCAATCCCGTCGAGATCCAGCGCGCCGCCGAATCGAACCCGATCGACAAGGTGCTCGCCAACTGGACGGTCGGCACCGACCCCGACACACATATCAAGGCGGTGCAAGCGGTGCTCGACGCCGGTGCCGTCCCGTTTCTGCACTTCCCGCAGGACGACCCCGTCGGCGCGATCGAGTTCTATGGCACCAACGTGTTACCCAAGCTGCACTAGTGGTAAGCGGCGCCGGGTCGAGGTAGCTGCGCGGGCGCATCTACGATGGCTTGATCGACGAGGCCGGCGCGGAGCTGCGCTGGAGAACGGTTGGCCACGGTGTGGGACTTCGAAACAGACCCCGAATACCAGGCGAAGCTGGACTGGGTCGAGAAATTCATGGTCGACGAGCTGGAACCGCTCGATCTCGTCGCCCTTGATCCTTACGACAAACAGAACGCCGAAATGATGGCCATCCTGCGGCCGTTACAGCAGCAGGTGAAGGAGCAAGGCCTGTGGGCCGCGCATCTGGGACCCGAGCTCGGCGGTCAGGGCTTCGGCCAGGTCAAGCTGGCCCTGCTCAACGAAATCCTCGGGCGCTCCCGTTGGGCACCTTCAGTGTTCGGCTGCCAGGCACCCGACTCGGGCAACGCCGAGATCCTCGCGCTGTTCGGCACCGACGAGCAGAAGGCGCGCTATTTGCAGCCACTGCTCGATGGCGAGATCTCCTCCTGCTACTCGATGACCGAGCCGCAGGGCGGCTCCGATCCCGGGATGTTCGTGACGAGCGCAACCCGCGACGGTGACGACTGGGTGATCAACGGCGAGAAGTGGTTCTCCTCCAACGCCAAGCATGCGTCGTTCTTCATCGTCATGGCCGTCACCAAACCCGACGCCCGCACCTACGACAAGATGTCGCTGTTCATCGTTCCGGGCGAGACCCCGGGCATCGAGATCATCCGCAACGTCGGGGTCGGAGGCGAGTCGAAGCACGGTTCGCATGGCTACGTCCGTTACAACGACGTCCGGGTACCGGCCGATCATGTGCTGGGTGGCGAGGGCTCGGCCTTCATGATCGCGCAGACCCGCCTCGGCGGCGGCCGCATCCACCATGCGATGCGTACAATCGCATTGGCACGCAAGGCTTTTGACATGATGTGCGAGCGCGCGGTGTCGCGCAAGACCAGGAATGGCCATCTGTCCGACTTCCAGATGACGCAGGAGAAGATCGCCGACAGCTGGATTCAGATCGAGCAGTTCCGGCTGCTGGTGCTACGCACCGCGTGGTTGATCGACAAGCATCACGACTACCAGAAGGTGCGCCGCGACATCGCCGCGGTGAAGGTCGCCATGCCCCAGGTGCTCCACGATGTCGCGCAGCGCGCGTTGCACCTGCACGGCGCGCTCGGCGTCTCCGACGAGATGCCGTTCGTCAAGATGCTGGTGGCCGCCGAGTCCCTGGGCATCGCCGACGGTGCCACCGAATTGCACAAGATGACGGTAGCCCGCCGCACGCTGCGCGAATATCAGCCCGTGACAACGCTTTTCCCGTCGCAGCACATCCCCACCCGGCGCGCGGAGGCCCAGGCCCGGCTGGCCGAGCGCCTGGAACACTCGATCGCGGAGTTCTGACGGCGCGCGCGGCGAGATTGCCGTGAGGGTCGTGATTCGTGCGCCGACCACAGCCATGGCTGCAATCTCGGCGACGGCGCAGCTGCGTCAGGAGATGTAGCGGACGATACTTTCGGCCACGCACGCCGGCTTGGGCGATCCATCGATCTCGACGGTGGTCGACACGATCGCCTGCACAGCACCGTTGCCGAGGTCGTCGACGCTGACCAACGAGCTCTGCGCCCGCACTCGGGAGCCGACCGGTACCGGCGCGGGGAAGCGAACCTTGTTGAGGCCGTAGTTGATCGCGAGCTTGATGCCCTTGACCGTGTACATCTGGTGCTGCAGGCGCGGCAACAGCGACAAGGTCATGAAACCGTGGGCGATGGTGCCGCCGAACGGGCCGGCGGCCGCTTTCTCCGGGTCGACGTGGATCCATTGGTGATCTCCGGTCGCGTCGGCGAACAGATTGACGTCTTTCTGGGTGATGGTCACCCAGTCGCTCTGCCCGATCGTTTCGCCCGCCGCGGCGGCGAGGTCGGCGACTGACTCGAAGGTGCGCATTCGGTGTTCTCCTCTGCTCGCGGGTAAGCATAGAACTCGTGAGGCTCCTACTGATCGCCGATACCCATGTCCCGCGACGGGCTCGCGACCTGCCCGCGCGGGTGTGGGATGAGGTCGCCGACTCGGATGTGGTCGTGCACGCCGGCGACTGGGTGGTGCCCGAGCTGCTCGACGAGCTGGAAGCCAGGGCCGCCCGGCTGGTGGCATGTTGGGGCAACAACGACGGGCCCGCGTTGCGCGCGCGGTTGCCCGAACGGGCCGACGCGATGCTGGAGGGCTTGCACCTCACGGTGGTTCATGAGGCGGGCGCCGCGGCGGGACGGGAGGCGCGCATGTCGCGGCTCTATCCCGACAGCGATGTGCTGGTGTTCGGGCACAG
Organism: Mycobacterium sp. IS-1264; assembly: GCF_001954195.1. GTDB lineage: Bacteria > Actinomycetota > Actinomycetes > Mycobacteriales > Mycobacteriaceae > Mycobacterium. The sequence continues at coordinate 67,859 of NZ_MBES01000057.1, forward strand.
TCACATCCCGTGGGATTCGACGACACACACGGGGTTGCGGCTGCTCAATCCCGGTTCCCCCACCGATCGGCGACGGCAACCGTTCTGCACTTACATGACCGCGAGCCTCGAGAATGGCGTGCTCACCGGCGTCGATCTCCATCGCCTCGAAAAGTAGCGGACGTCTAACTCCCGCACAGCTCGCACACATATTTAGCTCGGAAACAGAGCTATTATGGACGATATGCAGACGCGCACCGACTTGGTCACCGAGGTGTTCGGCGTGGTCGGACGACTCCGCCGGCAGCTCCGCCGATCGGCCGGTCGCGGCCTGGATTCCGGGCGGCTCACCGAGTCGCAGTCCGAGCTGTTGTGGCTCGTCGGGCGCCGACCGGGGATCTCGGTGCGCCGCGCCGCCGCGGAGCTAGGGCTGGTACCCAACACCGCCTCAACCCTGGTCTCCAAGCTGGTGGCGAACGGGTGGCTGATCCGGACGGTGGACGAGACCGACCGGCGCGCCTGCCAGCTACGGCTCGCCGGGCCCACCCAGCAGGTCATCGACGCATCACGCGCCGCGCGGCGAGCGCTGATGGCCGAGGTGCTCGGCGAGCTGGACGACGACCAAATCGAATCCCTGACAAAGGGATTGGAGGTACTGGACACGATGACCCGACTATTGCGGGAGCGAAGCTCATGAGCCTGCCGATGGCTATCGACTGCCGGCACCTGACCTACCGCTATGGCCAGTTCACCGCGGTCGACGACCTGACATTGCAAGTGCGCCCCGGCGAGACGATGGGCCTGCTGGGGCCCAACGGCGCGGGAAAGACCACCCTGGTGCGAATGTTCACCACGCTGACCCCCATCCAGCAGGGTGAATTACGCGTCTTCGGACTGGACTCCCGCCGCCAGACCACCGATATCCGAAGCAATATCGGCTATGTGCCACAACAACTTTCGATCGAGCCGGCCTTGACGGGTCGCCAGAACGTGGAGTGGTTCGCCCGGTTGTACGGCGTTTCCCGCGCCGATCGCGCCGAGCGCGTCGAGCAGGCACTGGCCGCCATGGAGTTGCTCGACGTGGCCGACCGGCTAGCGGGGACCTACTCCGGCGGCATGGTGCGCCGGCTGGAAGTGGCCCAGGCGCTGGTGAACCGCCCGTCGCTGCTGGTGCTCGATGAGCCGACGGTCGGGCTGGACCCCATCGCCCGTGACGGCGTGTGGACGCAAGTGCAGAACATGCAGGCGCGGTTCGGCATGACCGTATTGCTCACCACCCATTACATGGAAGAGGCCGACGCGTTGTGCGATCGCGTCGCGCTGATGCATCGCGGCGTGTTGCGCGCGGTGGGTACACCCGCCGACTTGAAGGCCCAGGTGTCCAAGGTGTCGCCCGGTGCGACGCTCGAGGATGTGTTCCGGCACTACGCCGCCTCCGATCTCACGCAGGCGCCGTCCGATTTCCGCGAAATCCGGTCCAGCAGAAGGGTTGCCAGCCGTGCCAGTTGACCATGCCTATACGGCCCCGGCGGTCGTAATTCGCGCGCCGCGCGGATGGCAACGAGTGTGCGCGACAGCGGGCCGCATCGGGGCATTCGCCATCGTGGAAATGCAGAAGCTGCAGCACGACCGGACGGAACTTCTCACCCGCATGATCCAACCGGCGCTGTGGCTGCTGATCTTCGGTACCACGTTCAGCAAGTTGCACGTCATCAACACCGGGTCGGTGTCCTATCTGGCCTTCCTGGCGCCCGGCATCATCGCTCAGTCGGCGCTGTTCATCTCGATCTTCTACGGCATCCAGATCATCTGGGACCGCGACGCCGGCGTGCTCGCCAAACTCATGGTGACACCGTCGCCCGCGTCGGCGCTCATCACCGGAAAGGCCTTCGCGGCCGGGGTGCGATCGGTCGCACAGGTTGTCGGCGTACTTGCGCTGGCGTATGTGATGGGTATCGGGCTGACCATGAATCCGCTGCGGGTGCTGGCGGCGATGGCGACCGTCATGCTCGGTGCCGCGTTCTTCGCCTGCCTGTCGATGACGCTGGCCGGGCTGGTTCGCAGTCGCGATCGGCTGATGGGCATCGGGCAGGCCATCACGATGCCGCTGTTCTTCGCCTCCAATGCGTTGTACCCGGTCGACGTGATGCCCGGGTGGTTGCGCGCGCTGAGCGTGGTCAACCCGTTGAGCTACGAGGTCGACGCCCTGCGGGCCTTTTTGATCGGCACACCACTGCACCCGTTGGACATCGTCGTGTTGGCGGTGGCTGCGGTCATCGGAATTGCGACGGCCTCGACACTGTCGCGGCGCCTCGTCGCCTAGCGGAATGCGATAGCGCAGTTGCCATCTCATGTGAAGGCGGCGGGGTTCTTCCGATAGCCAATTGTGATCGGACCGTGACGATTTCGGGCCGACGCCCAATCGTTGCCTAACCGCGACTTCAAACTCCGGCCGTGACAGCCGATTTGCGCGCTGTCCCTGTGTTTCACTCCCCGAGAACGGATTCGACCGCTGCTCGCGGCAGATGAAGGATGGGTAGGAGCTATGAAGTTCGTTGAGAAGTTGCGTGGCGCAGCGGCAACCATGCCGCGCCGGATGGCTGTTGCGGCCATCGGGGCCGCCCTGTTGAGCGGTCTGGTCGGTGCCGTCGGCGGCTCGGCGATCGCGGGGGCATTCTCCAAGCCGGGTCTTCCAGTGGAATATCTGCAGGTGCCGTCGCCGTCGATGGGCCGCAACATCAAGGTTCAGTTCCAGGGCGGCGGGCCGCACGCGGTCTACCTGCTCGACGGGTTGCGGGCCCAGGACGACTACAACGGCTGGGACATCAACACGCCGGCCTTCGAGGAGTTCTACCAGTCCGGACTGTCGGTGATCATGCCCGTCGGTGGCCAGTCGAGCTTCTACAGCAACTGGTACCAGCCGTCGCAGGGCAACGGTCAGAACTACACCTACAAGTGGGAGACGTTCCTGACCCAGGAGATGCCCACCTGGCTGCAGGCGAACAAGCAGGTTTCGCCGTTCGGCAACGCGGTGGTGGGTCTGTCGATGTCGGGCGGCTCTTCGCTGATCCTGGCCGCGTACTACCCGCAGCAGTTCCCGTACGCCGCGTCGCTGTCGGGCTTCGTCAACCCGTCCGAGGGCTGGTGGCCGACGCTGATCGGGTTGGCGATGACCGACTCGGGCGGTTACAACGCCAACAGCATGTGGGGTCCGTCCTCCGACCCGGCGTGGAAGCGCAACGACCCGATGGTCCAGATTCCGCGGCTGGTCGCCAACAACACCCGGATCTGGATGTACTGCGGCAACGGCACACCCAGCGACCTCGGCGGCGACAACATGCCGGCGAAGTTCCTGGAAGGCCTGACACTGCGCACCAACGAAACCTTCCAGAACAACTACGTGGCCGCGGGTGGACGCAACGGCGTGTTCAACTTCCCGGCCAACGGGACGCACTCGTGGCCCTACTGGAACGCCCAGTTGGTTGCGATGAAGCCCGACATCATTCAGGTGCTCAACAGCGGCAACAACTCCGCCTAAGAGCCGCCTGACCCCCTAGTCAGCATCGGCAGCAGCGCCCCGGTCAGCGCTGCTGCCGATGCTTTTTCACTGCCCCGACTCGTCCAGCAGAGCCCGGCGATCCTGGTGGAAGTAGGTGTATCCGGTGGTCAACGCGCACACGACCGAGGCGACCACCAGCATCAAGGTGCCGTTGACGATCAGGCTGATAGCACCGCCCACCGTCGCGCCGGCGACGAAGCTGGCGAACAGCAGGAAGTAGCCGAGCCAGTCCGATGCGCTTCCGCCGGCGATGTGGCGTTCGATGCCCTGGCCCATCTTGACCAGCGTGCCGGTCACATAACTCAGGGGAACCGACACCTCGCCATCCTTGACGAACGACGTGTTCAAAGCCCCAATGCCGAAGACCACCAGCATGATTGGCGCGAAATCGAGAGGATTGTCTTTCCACCCCTCATTGATGACGTCGACCACCGTGGCGGCCACCAGACTGCAGGTCGTCAGCACGGTCGGGCCGTGCGGATGCGCCACCCAGAAATGCCGCCTGCACACCGACGCGACCACCACGCCCGCCACGAAGCACAGCATCAGCACCGCGGCGGTGATCGACAAGACCACGTCGTGGCGGAAGTACCCCAGCACGGCGCGTTGGGCGTTCCCAGTCATGAACGTCACGAAATAGCCGGCGGAATGGGTAAAGGCCGTCGCCCCCAGCACGCCGGCCAGCCCGGCCAGCACCCACGACAACCGCGCCTCACTGTCGAAAATCTCACTCGCCACACGGACATGCTTGCAGACCGCGGGCGGCGGGGCGGACGCTACGCAGCCGTGAGCCGCGCGATGGACCGCAGCGGGATCGGCAGCCAGCCGGGTCGATGCCGCGCCTCATAGCCGGCCTCGTAGACCGCCTTGTCGAGTTCGTAGGCGGCCAGCAGCAAGGCCGAATCCCGCGGGTCGATGCCCGACGCGGCGGCGTAGCCGTCGCAGAACGCGGTGCGGTTGCGCTCGACCCATTCGCGGGCTCGGGCGGCCAGTTGCTTGTCCGTGTTTTTAGGGCCCTGGTCCACGAGCGGGCCGTAGGCCGCGTACTCGAACGAGCGCAAGACCCCGGCGACGTCGCGCAGTGGGGAATCGGGTGCCCGCCGCTCGTCCAGCGGCTGACCGGGCTCACCCTCGAAGTCGATCAGCAGCCAGCTCTCCGGGGTACGCAGCACCTGTCCCAGATGCAGGTCGCCGTGTATCCGCTGCACGGTGATCGCCTCGTCGGCGAGCTTGCCGAATCGCTCTTCGATCGTCGGGGCGTACTCCCGCAGTTCCGGGACGAGCGCCACAGTCGATGACAGCCGCGCCAAGACGTTGTCCAGCGGGAAATTCACCTGCGCCGTCCCAAGACACTCCGCCAGGGTGGCGTGCACGGACGCGACGGCTTCGCCGAGCCGGTTGGACTCGCCGGCGAAATCGCCGCCGACTTCATAGGCATACAGATCGGCCTCCGCGAACAGGTCGCGCACGCTGGCGGTGGCCATCGCCCACCCCTCGGCCGCATTGGACGCGAACTCGGTGACCATGCCCAGTGGGCACGTCTGGTCACCGAACACATCCGGCGCGTCGATCTCGTAGGTGCCCAGCAGCCGGGCCACGTGCGGGTTGCCGGCCCGGCCCAGTACCCGGTTCAGTTCGATGTCGGGGTTGATGCCGCCGCTGACCCGACGGAAAACCTTGAAGATCGCGTCCCGGTCGAAGATCACGCTGGTGTTGCTCTGCTCGGCATCCGAGACGTGGGGCATCGCCTGCAGCGGGAGTTCGACGTCGGGTTCCTTGACGAACCTGAGCTCGGCGCCCGACGAGGCGCGCGCGGCCGACGAGTCGACCAGCGACAGCAGAAATTGCGGCGCGTCGGCGTCGTAGAGGGCGTCGATTCCGGTGCGGTCGTCGGCGGCGCCGATCGTGGCGACCGTGCTGTATTCGGACAGCGGCGCAAAGTCCCACCCCACGATCACCTGGTAACGCTCCGAGGAACCGTCGGCGTAGCGGGCGTCGACCAGCACCAGATCGAGGTCCTCCCGCAGCGGGACAACCAACCCGGCCTCGGCGGAGACCAGCTCGCGGTTGCGGCCGGCGTACCAACGCTGCTGTGGCAGCCACTCAGACCAAGGCAGCTTGGCTGGCAGACTCATGCGTTCTCCTCGGAAGGGGACAGCTGGAACCAGTAGAAACCGTGTCCCGGCAGTGTGAGCAGATAGGGCAAGTGGCCGATGCGCGGGAACTCCACCTGCCCGGTCAGTTCGATGGGCGTGTGGCCGCTCCAGTGCTGCAGGCTCAGCTCGATGGGCTGCGGAAACCGCGACAGGTTGTTGACGCACAGCACGGTGTCGCCGTCGTCTCCCGCTTGGCGCACGAACGCCAGGACCGACGGGTTCGACCCGCCCAGTTCCTCGAATGTGCCGATCGCGAAGGCGGCGTGGCGGCGGCGGACAGCCAGCATCGTGCGGGTGAAGTTGAGCAGCGAGGTCGACGTGTCGCGTTGGGCCTCCACGTTGACGGCCTGATAGCCATAGACCGAGTCCTGGCTCGGCGGCAGGTAGAGCCGACCGGGGTTGGCGGTGGAGAAGCCCGCGTTGCGGTCCGGTGTCCACTGCATCGGGGTGCGCACCCCGTCGCGATCCCCCAGCCAGATCACGTCGCCCATGCCGATCTCGTCGCCGTAGTAGAGGACGGGCGAGCCGGGTAGCGAGAGCAGCAACGCGGTGAACAGCTCGATCTGGTTGCGGTCGTTGTCCAGCAGGGGGGCGAGCCGGCGACGAATTCCGACGTTCGCCTTCATGCGCGGATCCTTGGCGTACTCGGAGTACATGTAGTCGCGTTCTTCGTCGGTCACCATTTCGAGCGTCAGCTCGTCGTGGTTGCGCAGGAAAATCCCCCACTGGGCCAGGTCCGGGATCTCTGGCGTCTGCGCCAGGATCTCCGAGATCGGAAAACGGGATTCGCGGCGGACGGCCATGAAGATGCGCGGCATCAGCGGGAAATGAAATGCCATGTGGCATTCGTCGCCGCCGGTGCTGGGGTCGCCGAAATACTCCACGACATCGGCCGGCCATTGGTTGGCCTCGGCCAGCAGCACCCGGCCGGGAAACTCGTCGTCGACGACCTTGCGGACGCGCTTGAGGAACGCGTGCGTCTCGGGCAGGTTCTCGCAATTGGTGCCCTCGCGCTCGAACAGATAGGGCACGGCGTCCAGCCGAAACCCGTCGATACCGAGGTCGAGCCAGAAGCGGATGACGTCGATCATCGCTTCCTGCACGGCGGGGTTGTCGTAGTTGAGGTCTGGCTGGTGGGAGAAGAACCGGTGCCAGTAGAACTGGCGGCGGACCGGGTCGAACGTCCAGTTCGACTCTTCGGTGTCGACGAAGATGATCCGGGCGTCCGTGTACTTCTCGCTGGTGTCGCTCCAGACGTAGTAGTCGCCGTACGGCCCGTCGGGATCGCGGCGCGACTCCTGAAACCAGGGGTGCGACTCCGAGGTGTGGTTCATCACCAGGTCGGTGATGACGCGGATGCCGCGTTGGTGGGCGGCGTCGAGCAGCGCGACGAAATCGTCGACGGTGCCGAACTCGGGTAGCACCTTGTAGAAGTCGCGGATGTCATAGCCGCCGTCGCGCAGTGGCGAGTCGTAGAACGGCGGCAGCCAGATGCAGTCGATGCCGAGCCATTGCAGATAGTCCAGGCGGTCGATCAGCCCACGAAGATCGCCGCAGCCGTCGGCGCTGGCGTCGAAGAACGCCCGGACCAACACCTCGTAGAACACCGCATGTTTGAACCAGGTCGGATCGGCGGGCAGTACGGCGGCGTCGCCGAAATCGTCGGCGCTCGGGTGCTCGACGACGCCCCCTTCCACGTGACTGCCCCCGGCGGGATGGTGTTCGACAGCGTCTCTTGCGTCGTTCATCAATTCCACGATGCCACGTGTACCCGAGGCCGGAGTTTTGGAATCACGCGGGGAAACTTCCCTGGCGGCAAGCGAATTAGCGTGCCGCCGGGCGGTATCCGCGCGGGAGTCAGGCCGGAGGTCCCTCCGCCAGCGTCACGTTCGCGGTGCGGTCACCGCCGTTTCCACGCAGGTGCACCACGATCGTGTCCCCCGGGTGATGGGGAACGAGCACTTCCGTCATCGCGGTGGCACCGGTGATCGGGGTGCCGTCGACACCGGTGATGACGTCGCCCGGTGCGATCCCGGCTGCCGCCGCGGGCCCACCGTTGACCACGCGTTCGACCCGTGCGCCGTTGCCACCGTTGTCCATCACGCCCAAGCCGAGGAATGCCGTCGGGCCGACGTGCACCGTGTTCGAGCCGGCGCCCGATCGGATCTGCCCGGCTACCGCCATCGCGGTACCGATCGGAATGGCGAAGCCCTGTCCCTTGGACATCTTGTAGCTGTCGGTGGCCGCGGTGTTCATGCCGATCACCTGACCGCTGTTGTTGACCATCGGACCGCCGGAGTCGCCCGGCCGGATCGGGGCGTCGGCCTGGATCAGGCCTCCCAGCGTCTCGTCGGCGCCGGTCAACGTGTCGGTCGCCGAGACCGTCTGGTTGAGCGCGATCACCTTGCCGCTCACCGCGCTGGGCGTCCCGCCCTGGCCGCCGGCGTTGCCGAGCGCCACGACAGGATCTCCGACGGCGACCCCGCCACCGATCGCGGCGCTGGGCAGCCCACCCCCGCCGCGCAGCTGCAGGACCGCGACATCGGCGCTTCGGCTATAGCCGACCACGTCGACGCCGTAGGTTTGGCCGTTGCCCACCGCGAACGCGCTGATGTCGGTGGCGCCCGAGATCACGTGGTTGTTGGTCAGCACGACACCGCCCGGATCGATGACGATGCCGGTTCCGGCGCCGACCGCGTTGTTGTAGCCGAACTTCGTGCTGATGTCGACCACCTGCGGCCCGACCTGGCCGACTATCGCCGAGGGGTCGAGCGGTATCAGGGGCCGGTCGGCGTACCGGTCGAGCGCGATGGACGGCCCGGACGGGGCGGCGGTCGCCGGCACCGTCGTCAGGCCCAGGCTCAGTCCGGCCACAGCCAGCACGCTGACCAGCCCTGTCCACCAGACTGGGCGGCGGTGCCCTTTGCTCATCCCCGTACCTCCTGCGTCGCGGTAAGAACCAGAATCGGCCCAGGCTCCGGGTCTGGGCGGCACTAATTACTCCGTACAACCGTAGTGCAGGTTGCTATGCAGAGCATTGGCAACTCCGGGATCTTCGCCGATCTCCGAGCGCGTTCAGCCTGGTCGTGCCGGAGAAATGGGATGCGCGAGATGGCGGCTGACATCGCCGATCATGTCGATCATGGTCAGGTCGCGGAAGGAGAACCGCCAACGCCCGTCGACGCGTTCGAAGCGGTCGTGGTAGCGGCCGGCGACGATCGTCTGCAGCGGGGACTCGTCGGTCTGTTGCAGCACCGTGTAGTAGCTGCGGCAACTCGCGGTACCGGCCTCCTCGTCGACCTCGATGATCGGATTGGTGGTCACGTGCTTGGTTCGGGGCGTCCCATCGGCGTACAGGACGATCAGTGACTTCCAGATCCTCAGCAGCTGGGCCGCATCGACGGTCTCCTCGGCTGCGACCCGGATGCGGGCGTGCCCGAACAGCTCGGCCGCCCCGGCCAGGTCGCCACTGTCGATGCATTCGGCGTACCGATACAGGAGGTTGGTGATCTGGGTCTCCGCCCGCATGCGGCTAACCTAGCCCAGCTCCTGAGCTGACTTCTAAGCTGACGTCGTGGGCGAATTCGACCCTTTGGTCAGATTCACACAGTCCCCGGTAGCCCGGCTGGCCACGGTCGCGCCCGACGGCAGACCTCACCTGGTGCCGGTGGTGTTCGCCCTCGACGATGACCCCGCTGGCGACCATGGCGTCGTCTATACGGCGGTCGACGCGAAACCTAAAACGACGCAACGGCTGCGCCGATTGGCCAACATCGAAAGCAATCCACAGGTCAGCCTGCTCGTCGACCACTACGCCGACGACTGGACGCGGCTGTGGTGGGTCCGCGCCGACGGTGTGGCCGCGATTCATTCCGACGGCCCGGTGATGCGCACGGGGTATCGGCTGCTGCGCGCGAAATACCCTCAGTACCAATCCGTTCCGCTGAACGGTGTGGTCATTGCGGTCACCGTGCGCCGCTGGGCAAGCTGGCACGCCTGAGCGGGCGGCGTCGGCACGACCTGCCGGTCCTGCGCGATTCGCGCCGCCAACCCGATTGTGACCGGCAGGTGGCCTTGTGTTGGGCGGCAGTTGGGGGAAAAGTTGCTTACGCGATAGCGACCCTGTGCCGAGCGAAGCGAGCCAGCGGAACTGGAGGAACGTCATGGCGGAGAAGGCGAACGCTTCCCAGGGGGCGGGAGCCGCTCCCACCGCGAACAGTCCACGCGATGTGCGCAACGTGGTGCTGGTGGGGCCGTCGGGCGGCGGCAAGACCACGCTGGTCGAGGCTCTGCTGGTGGCCTCCGGGGTGTTGACCCGAGCGGGCTCGGTGGTGGACGGCACGACGGTGTGCGACTACGACGACGCGGAGATCCGCCAGCAGCGGTCGGTGGGCGTCGCGGTGGCGTCGCTGTCGCACGACGGCATCAAGGTCAACCTGGTGGACACACCCGGGTATGCCGATTTCGTGGGTGAGCTGCGGGCCGGGCTGCGGGCCGCGGATTGCGCACTTTTCGTGATCGCGGCGAACGAGGGCGTCGACGAGCCGACCAAGTCCCTCTGGCAGGAGTGCGACCAGGTCGGCATGCCCCGCGCGGTGGTGATCACCAAGCTCGACCACGCCCGGGCGAACTACCAGGAGGCACTGGCCGCGGCGCAAAATGCGTTCGGGGACAAGGTGTTACCGCTCTACCTGCCGACCGGACTGCCCAGCTGCAGCGGTCTGATCGGGTTGTTGTCGCAGACGTATTACAAGTACGAGAACGGCAAGCGGACCACGCAATCGCCGGACGAAGCGGACGCCGACCGGATCGAGGAGGCACGCGGCACCCTGATCGAGGGAATCATCGAGGAATCCGAGGACGAGTCCCTGATGGAGCGCTATCTCGGCGGCGAGACGATCGACGAGTCGGTCCTGATCGAGGACCTGGAGCGGGCGGTTGCCCGCGGTTCGTTCTTCCCGGTCATCCCGGTCTGCAGCGGCACCGGCGTCGGCACCCTGGAATTGCTGGAGATCGCCACCCGCGGATTCCCGTCTCCGATGGAACACCCGCTACCGGAGGTCTTTACGCCGCAGGGCGCCCCGCACGCCCAGCTGGCCTGCGACGCCGATGCGCCCCTGCTGGCCGAGGTGGTGAAGACGACGTCGGACCCCTACGTCGGCCGGGTCAGCCTGGTCCGGGTGTTCTCCGGGACCATCAGGCCCGACGCGACGGTTCACGTGTCGGGCCATTTTGCGTCGTTCTTCGGCGGCGCCAACGGGAACGGGCATTCGCACCCCGACCATGACGAGGACGAACGCATCGGTGTTCTGTCCTTCCCGCTCGGCAAGCAGCAGCGCAACGCGCCCGCGGTCGTGGCGGGCGACATCTGCGCGATCGGCAAGCTGAGCCGCGCCGAAACCGGCGACACGCTCTCGGACAAATCCGAACCCCTGGTGCTGAGGCCCTGGACCATGCCCGAGCCGCTGCTGCCGGTCGCGATCCAGGCGCACGCCAAAACCGACGAGGACAAACTGTCGGTGGGGCTGGGACGGTTGGCCGCCGAAGATCCGGCGCTGCGCATCGAACAGAACCAGGAAACACACCAGATCGTGCTCTGGTGCATGGGTGAAGCGCACGCCGGCGTTGTCCTCGACGCGCTGTCCAACCGATACGGCGTGACGGTGGATACCGTGGAACTCCGGGTGCCGCTGCGAGAAACCTTCAGCGGCAAGGCAAAAGGCCACGGCCGTCACATCAAGCAATCCGGCGGACACGGCCAGTACGCGGTGTGCGACATCGAGGTGGAGCCGCTGCCGGAAGGCTCCGGGTTCGAGTTCGTCGACAAGGTGGTCGGCGGCGCGGTGCCGCGCAACTTCATCCCGAGCGTGGAGAAGGGCGTCCGCGCGCAGATGGAAAAGGGTGTGCACGCGGGTTATCCGGTGGTCGACATCCGCGTCACGCTGTTCGACGGCAAGGCCCACAGCGTGGATTCCTCGGACTTCGCGTTCCAGGCGGCGGGTGCGCTGGCGCTGCGGGAGGCGGCCGCCGCGACGAAGGTGACCCTGCTCGAACCGATCGACGAGATCTCGGTGCTGGTGCCCGACGACTTCGTCGGTGCGGTGCTGGGTGACCTGTCGAGTCGTCGCGGCCGCGTGCTGGGTACCGAGACCGCCGGCCACGAACGCACCGTGGTGCGGGCCGAGGTACCCCAGGTCGAGTTGACGCGGTACGCGATCGACCTGCGCTCACTGGCCCACGGGGCCGCGTCGTTCACACGGTCGTTCGCCCGCTACGAGCCCATGCCCGAGTCGGCGGCCGCCAGGGTGAAGACGTCGGCCTGATCTTCATGTCGACGATCAACGGCCTTCCCGCGCACATCCTGTTCAACCATTTCGTCGTCGTGCTGGCTCCGCTGGCGGCGATCCTGGCGATCCTCTGCGCGCTGTGGCCCGCCGCGCGGGGCCGGCTGATCTGGCTGGTTCTTGTGCTGGCCGTGGTGACCCTCGTCCTGACGCCCATCACGACCAACTCGGGTGCGTGGTTGCGCGACAAGCTCGGTCCGTCTCCCGCGATCAAGAACCATCAGGAACTCGGCGAAACGCTCGTCTACCTGGTAGGGGCGCTGGTGGCCACCGTAATCGTGCTGGCCGCTGTGCACATCCGCCAGGCGCGCGGCCGCGCCGTGAACCTCGGCGTGCGCACCGTCGTGGGACTGCTGGTAATCGGTGCCGCGGTGGCAACGCTGGTGCAGGGCTACCGGGTCGGCGAATCGGGTGCGCGGGCCGCCTGGGGAACCGTCGCGGCGGCTCACGCCTTCGGGCCGAACTGTTCGGCTACCGCCCGGCGGTCGAGCGAGCCCTTCGCGGTATGCGGCAGTTCGCTCGCCTCCTGAAATTCCACGGGAATCTCGAAGGGCGCCAACCGATCCCGGCAGAAGTCGGCTAACCCCTGCGGCGTCGGCGAAGCCGACTCCCGGGGCACGATCACCGCGGCCACCTTCTCCCCGTACAACTTGTCCGGAACGCCGAACACAGCCACCTCCATGACCTCGGGATGACTCGCCAGCACGCCCTCGACGCGCTCCGGGGAGATCTTCTCACCGCCCCGGTTGATGAGTTCCTTGATCCGGCCGCGAATGATCAAATCGCCTGCCGCCGAAACCGATCCGAGATCGCCGGTACGCAGCCATCCGTCGGTGAAGTTGGCGGCGGTGATGGCCGGGTCGCCGAGGTAGCCGCGCACCACCGTGGGACCGCGCAGCCACACCTCCCCCACGGCCTCGCGATCGCCGGACCCGTTGATCCGGATCTCGGGCCCGGTCGACCTACCGACGAGACCCGTTGTCGCCGCCGGGTTTTCGATGTCGTCGATGCCCGTGGTGGCCACCTGGTGGGTGGCCTCGGTCATGCCGAAAGCGCACACCACGGGCGCCGAGAACTCCGCTTGCAGCGCCTGCGCCGTTTCCGGGGTGAGCGGGGCGCTGCAGCTGCGGATGAAGCGCAACGCGGCGCGCCGACTTCCCGACCGATCGGTCGCGGCGCGCTCCAAGAGGATCTGGTGAATCGTCGGGACCGCCGTGTACCACGTGGCCTGGACGGCGTCGATGTCGTCCCAGAACGTATGGGCCGAGAACCGCCCGCGGGCAGGCAGCAGCACCGTGCCCCCCGATGCCAGGGTCGACAGCAGGGCGGCCAGCAGCCCGTGGCCGTGGTAGAGCGGCATCACCGCGACGGTCGCGTCCTGCGGGCCGAGCCGGTAGCCGGCGATGATGGCCCGCACCGACGCGGCGATGTTGCCGCGGGTCCAGGGGACCATCTTCGGCGCGCCGGTGGTGCCGCCCGTGAACATGATCATCGCGTCGTCGTCCCGGAGCCCCTCGGGCTTGGGCACGTCGCGGTTCGGCGATGCGGCGGCGTCGAGGGTCACGGCAACGGTGTCGTCGTGTGTGGTCACCGCGATCGGCCACCACCGCAACTCAGGGTCGTCCATGTCGCCCTGACCGTCGGGGTCGTCGACGAGGACGACAGCGGCGCCTGCGGCCGCGCATCGGGCGCGCTGCTCAGCGACGGGCAACGCCGGGTCCAGCGGGACGGCGACCAGGTCCGCCCGCGAGGCGGCCAACAAGCCGACAACGAATTCGGTGTTGCTGGCAGCGCGCAGCGCGATCCGGTCGCCTCGCGTGATGCCGGCGTCCTGCAGCCGCGTGGCCAGGTCATCGACCAGTCGTGTCAGGTCGCGGTAGCTGATCGGTATCCGGTCGGCGGTGACGACCAGCGCGGGAGCCTCGGGCCGCCGGGACGCGGCGACCTCGACCAGGTCGGCGATGCGCGGGCTCGCGGATTCATCGGACATATTGGCACCATGCCCATTCGGCACCCGTTCGTCCAATACCGATCCGCTGACAATCGATAATCGGGAGCTATCGAATGGGCCGGCAAGGTCGATAAGCGGCGTGAATCGCTGCATAGCGGCTTGGTCTTGGACACCGGAAGGGCTTCCGGACCACAGTGGTGACAACGCATTCGCGAGGCAGAGGAGCCGCCAGCATGAGTACCGTTTCGGGATCTCCCGGCGCAGGGCCGCAGTCGACGAGCTTGACCGACGGCTTCCACCTTGTGGTGGACGCGCTCAAGGCCAACGACATCGACACCATCTATGGAATAGTCGGCATCCCGATCACCGACCTCGCCCGCACCGCCCAGGCGTCGGGCATCCGCTACATCGGCTTTCGGCAGGAGGCCTCGGCGGGCAACGCGGCCGCCGCCGCCGGGTTTCTCACCCGGCGCCCCGGTGTCTGCCTCACGACGTCGGGGCCCGGCTTCCTCAACGGCCTGCCTGCGCTGGCCAATGCCACGACGAATTGTTTTCCCATGATCCAGATCTCGGGGTCGAGCAATCGCGCGGCGGTGGATTTGCAGCGCGGTGACTACCAGGACCTCGACCAACTCAATGCCGCAAGGCCTTTCGCGAAGGCGGCGTACCGAATCGGCCGTATCGAGGACATTGGCCGCGGCGTCGCGCGCGCGATGCGAACCGCGATCTCCGGCCGCCCGGGCGGGGTCTACCTCGACATTCCCGGCGAGATTCTGGGCCAGGCCATGGACAGTTCCGCCGCGGCGGACACGATCTGGCGCGTCGTCGACCCCGCGCCGCGCCAGCTGCCGGCGCCGGAGGCGGTCGATCGTGCCCTCGACGTGCTCGCGCGGGCGCAGCGACCGCTGATCGTCCTCGGTAAGGGCGCGGCGTATGCGCAGGCGGACAGCGTCATTCGGGAATTCGTGGAAGCCACCGGAATCCCGTTCCTGCCGATGTCGATGGCCAAGGGACTGCTGCCGGACTCCCACCCGCAGTCCGCCGCGGCCGCGCGCTCGCTGGCAATCGCGCGCGCGGACGCGGTCTTGCTGGTCGGGGCGCGGCTCAACTGGCTTCTCGGCCACGGAGACTCGCCGCAATGGTCCGCCGATGCCGCGTTCATCCAAGTCGACATCGCGGCATCGGAGTTCGACAGCAACCAGCCGATCGCGGCTCCGCTGGCCGGCGACATCGGGTCGGTGATGGCGGCGCTGCGGGACGGCCTGGGCGCCCATCGGGTCGCCGTGCCCCCGGAATGGACCGGCGAGCTAGCCGATCGCAAAGAGCGCAACGACGAGAAGATGCGCGAGCGACTGGCCGAAGACCCGCACCCGATGCGGTTCTACAACGCGCTCGGCGCGATTCGCTCTGTGCTGCAGGAAAACCCGGACGTCTATGTGGTCAACGAGGGAGCCAACGCGCTCGACCTGGCCCGCAACGTGATCGACATGCAGCTGCCGCGACACCGGCTCGACACCGGAACGTGGGGCGTGATGGGTATCGGCATGGGCTACGCCATCGCAGCCGCGGTCGAAACCGGCAAGCCCGTCGTTGCGATCGAGGGCGACAGCGCCTTTGGCTTCTCCGGGATGGAAGTCGAGACTATCTGCCGGTATCGCCTGCCGGTGACGGTCGTCATCCTCAACAACGGCGGCGTGTACCGCGGCGACGAAGCGCCGAAGGGAAATGACCCGGCGCCGACCGTGCTGCATGCCGGCGCCCGCCACGAGTTGATCGCAGAAGCGTTCGGCGGCAAGGGATACCACGTCACCACGCCGCGGGAGCTGCGGTCGGCGCTGACCGAGGCGCTCGCCTCGAATGGCCCCGCGATCATCGACTGCGGACTCGACCCGGCAGCGGGGGTGGAGAGCGGTCATCTCGCGAGCCTCAATCCGACCAGCGCGGCGGTCAGCGCCGGCGCGTGATTCCGAGCAGCTGCGTGTCGAAAAACTCGTCGAGCGCCAGTTGTTGCGCGGACGCGACGAGCGCGCGGGCGACGGGTGATCCCGGCCCGGTGGAGTTGGTGGCCAAGGCGATCTCGGCCTTCAGCACCGGATCGACCATTTCGACCGCGCGGATCTCCGCCGCCAGCGGCGACGTCCACAACCACGTGTGCGGGACGATGCACGCCCAATTGCCACTGGCGACTTGAGCGAATAACGATGCGACGGAGTCGGTCTCGACTTGCGGCGTGACCGTGAGGCCGTGGCCGGCGAAGGCTTCGTCGATGATCTGGCGGTCCCGCATGTCCGGGGTGAGCAAGGCAAGCGGCAGCTGGGCGGCGTCCGGCCACGTCAGTGTCGATGCGCCGGAGGGCAACATCTCCGCCGACGACAGCAGCACGTAGCGCTCCTGGTAGAGCGGCACCAGGTCAACGTCGTGAGCGTCTTCGGGCGCGGCATGCACGATGGCGGCGTCCAGCTCGAATTCGCGCAGCCGCCGGTACAGCTCCGCGGCGGCCAGCCGGGAATTGATCTGCACCTTCGCCAACGGATGCGCCGAACAGAACGCCGAGAGCACCAGCGACGCCGTCGTCGAGGCGGTGGGAACCGTACCCAGCCGAAGCGTGCCGGTGATACCGGACCGCACGGCATCCACCTCGGCTTTGAAGGCATCGTGCTCGGCGAGAATCCGCTTGGCCCACACGACCAATCGCTCACCTTCGGGCGTGAGGCCCTCGAAGCTGTGCCCGCGGTTGATCAGGGTCACGTTCAGTTCGCGTTCCAGCTTGGCGATCGCGGCGGACAGCGCGGGTTGCGACACATAGCATTTCTCTGCGGCCCGGGCGAAGTGGCGTTCCTGGGCGACCGCAACAAAGTACTCCAGCTGACGGAAGAGCACGGGCACCTCCTCGGCCTTCCCCGCACCGCTATCGCTGAGGCTAACGCCTCGCTCAAAAGGCAGCCAACGGCGATCTCGGCCAGATTTCGCACCCTTGCCGCCGATGGCATGGCATAGATCGACGTTCGGTCGCAGGTCAGGACGTTGCGTCCAGCGAAAGCCAGTGTGCTGACCCCTCTTTCGTGGGCATGTCTCGGGGTGCGGGCGCGCCGCCGTGCGTGGCCTCGGAGGGGTGCACCCGATCGTTTGCCGGAGGTCCGCAGCCCGGTGATCGGATCGAACTCAACGGGTAATCGGGTCGTTATCGCCACGTATCTGGCGGCGATGTGTATGTTTGCTAAAACCCGTAAAGGGTAGACAGTCAGTACAATAACGTTGTGTTGATCGCACCATCTCGAAGGGCGGACGCCATGCGTCGTATGGTTCGTTATCTATTCGTTATGGTAGCGATCGCCGGCATGGGCCTGCTGGGCAGCGCCGCCCGCGGCGTGGCCGCCGTCCCGCTGCCCCAACCGATTCCCACAGTCGCGACCGTTTTGCCGGCCGATGGCGCCGTGGTGGGCGTGGCGCACCCGGTAGTGGTGACGTTCACTGCGCCCGTCACCGATCGCGTTGGCGCTGAGCGGACCATCCACGTCAGCTCGCCGAGCAACGTGCCGGGACACTTCGAGTGGGTCGACAACAATGTCGTGCAGTGGGTTCCGAACCGCTATTGGCCCGCCCACAGCCACGTCTCGGTGGGTGTGCAGGCCCTGACGACCGGTTTTGACACCGGTGACGCGCTACTCGGTGTTGCCAGCGTGTCCGAGCACACGTTCACCGTCAGCCGAAACGGCGAGGTGCTTCGCACGATGCCGGCATCCATGGGGAAGCCCAGCCGCCCGACACCGATCGGCAATTTCACCGCGCTGTCCAAGGAGCGCACCGTGCGGATGGACTCGCGGACCATCGGTATCCCGCTGAGTTCGCCCGAGGGATACAACATCATCGCGTCGTACGCGGTCCGCATCACGAACAGCGGCGTCTACGTGCACTCGGCCCCCTGGTCGGTTGACTCGCAAGGCCATGCGAACGTCAGTCACGGATGCATCAACCTGAGCCCGGACAACGCCGCGTGGTACTTCAACCAGGTGAACGTCGGCGATCCCGTCCAGGTCATCGCCTAGCTGCCCCAACATCGCTGCGGGTGAAGACATTCCGCGCGACCGCGGCGTCTAGCCACCTACCTCAGCTGGGCGGCAACCCGCTCTTGATCGCCGCGTCTTGCTTGCGGCCGATGTCTGTCGCCATGCCCGGATCGATGGGATCGTTGGGCGCACTGTCGAATTCCAGGTTGACCAGCGCCTTGCCCTCGCTGAACAACAGCACCGTCACCGCCTGGGAGTTGTCCGGCGATGTCCCGGAGATCATTGCCCCGTTGGATCCCACGTCGACCGGCTGCCACGTGCCGCTGACTTTGCCGGCGTAGTTCGCCTTGGTGTTCTCGATGCCGGCCGCCGCGGTCTGGGGATCGGCGACGATCAAGATGGTGTCCCCGATTCGGCGGCTGTTGTCGGCGTTGGCGAACAACTGCGCAACCCCGGGCGCATTGTTGGGGTTCAGCACGGGTGGTTGGGGTGTGGTGAGGTCCGGGCCGATGTCGCTCGGCTTGATCAGCAGCCCACTGTAATCCGTGGTCTGTCCGGGCGACGGGCCGGTCACGGCGGTCGACGCGGTGGACGACGCGCTGGCGCTCGACGTGGCCGAGGACGACGTCGCCGGGGTCTTGTTGTTGCCGCAGCCTGCGATCGCGGCGCCTACCGCAAGGGCGGCGACGCTCAAGCCGGCGACGGTTGTCCGAGCAAGCTCCATGGACATTCCTTCCCTGCCAATCCGCTGACGGCACAACACCAGCGCATACGAACATACGCGCAAATTTCTCCGGCGGGCACGCAGAATCCGCGGCCTATGCTGGCGTGGGCAAGCGTTTGGGCGAAGGAGAACGAGATGACGGCTGCGACGGCGCGCGCCGTACGGTTCGACCGTTACGGGGGCCGTGACGAGTTGTATGTGGCGGACATCGACATGCCGGAGCCGGGGCCGGGCGAGGTGGTGGTGGAAGTTCGCGCGGCCGGCATCAACCCCGGCGAGGCCGGTATCCGGGTCGGGGCGATGCACGACATGTTCCCCGCCACGTTTCCGTCCGGCGAGGGCAGCGACCTCGCCGGCGTCGTGACCGCTGTAGCGCCGGGAGTCACCGAGTTCGAGGTCGGCGACGAGGTGCTGGGTTTCAGTTTCCGGCGATCCAGCCACGCCACCCACACCGCGGTTCCCGTCAATCAACTTATCCGCAAACCTCCCGAATTGAGTTGGGAGGTCGCGGGTTCGCTCTACGTCGTGGGTGTGACGGCGTATGCCGCCGTCCGGGCCGTCGCGCCCCAACCGGGCGAGACTGTGGCCGTATCGGCGGCGGCGGGCGGGGTCGGCAGCCTTGTCGTGCAACTGCTGGTCCTGCGCCAGGCGCGGGTGTTGGGCATCGCGGGGCCCGGCAACGCCGACTGGCTGCGCGCGCACGGCGTCGTCCCGGTCGCCTACGGGGAAGGCCTGGCCGACCGGCTGCGAGAGGCCGCCCCGAACGGAATCGATGCGTTCATCGACTTGTTCGGTCCGGACTACGTCCAGCTCGCAGTCGATCTCGGCGTGGCGCCCGAGCGGATCGATACCATCATCTCGTTTCAGAAGGCGGGCGAAGTCGGCGCCAAGACCGAGGGCAGCCAGGAGGCGTCGACCCCGGAAGTGCTCGCCGAAATCGCCCACCTGGTCGCCACCGGTGCCCTTGAATTCGATATCGCCGCAACCTACCCGCTGGACCGGGTCGCCGACGCCTTCGAGGAGCTCGAACAGCGGCACACGCACGGCAAAATCGTTCTGCTGCCCAACGATTCGCGGTAGTTGCGCGACACCGGTCGGACGATGGAACGAATCACCGCCGGTCGTCGACCGGGGGGTGGCCGCCCAACGAGGCGGTGACCACCGCGATCGGCATCCGTGACACGTACAGGTTGGCCCGCTCCTGGGGAGTCAGGGCGCTGCGGGCGCGCAACTTGTCAGCCAGCAGCCGAGCCGACCGCAGGAACGCCCGTCCGTGCCCACGGGTCCGGCCGGTAACACGGTGCGTAACAACGAAAGCCATGATCTTTCTCCTTCTGGAGGCCCGATCGGCTCATGGCATTCGGGCATGCACGCCACTTCAGGCGGACAAAGCAATGCCGGAACCGGGTCGGGGCAAGGGGTATATCGGATAGGGACTATCGCCGGGACTCATCTCGCCCTCACCTCCTCACGGCCGGGACACACGCGGGTGTCATCACCTCGGTAACGGAAGAGGAAATGACCGGCGTAACAACGCCGGTCGCACCCCTCTCGTCGGAGCTTTGGCACTGCACGGCGTATCCGGAACATCTCCGGAAGCCACTTGGGCTCAACCCTTGGGTCCGGGAAGAGCTGTCCTGACCCGGGGCGTCTCTCGACGTTCGGGGTCAGTGGCCTGTATCCGTGCAGACGCCTCACCTACCGAGGTGCTTGCCCGTCAATGCTGACATGGGGCTCGCTCCTCGTCAAACTCGGCGCGCGGTCACGGCCTACCCTCGTGGGCATGGCCACAACTTTGCAGGACCCTCGGGTCGCGACCGTTCTCGACCGGATGTACAACGAAGCGAAAAACCAGATGTCGCTCTTGCGTGAGCGGCGCGATCAGTTCGCCCGGCCGATGACCACCGCGGAACGCGCCGAGGCGATGAGCGAGTTCTACATCCCGGTGACCCCCGAAGCCGGCCGCCTGCTGTACGCGTTGGTGCGCGCGACGCGTCCGACCACGGTGGTCGAATTCGGGATGTCGTTCGGCATCTCGGCCATTCATCTGGCGGCCGCGGTGCGCGACAACGGCATCGGCCGAGTGGTCACCACCGAGCTCAGCGAGACCAAGATCGCCGCCGCAAAAAAGACTTTCGCCGAGACCGGTCTGGACGAGGTCATCACCGTTCTCGAAGGCGATGCCCTCACCACGTTGCAGGACCTGGACGGGCCTGTCGAGTTCGTCCTGCTCGACGGTTGGAAAGATCTGTATCTGCCGGTGATCGAGCTGCTCGAACCGCGCCTGCCCACGGGTGCGTTGATCGTCGCCGACAACACCAGCGCGGCGGATACCGGTCCCTACCTCGAGCTCGTGCGCAATCCCGACAACGGCTACACCAGCTTCAATTTCCAGGTCCGCGAAAGTGACAGCATGGAAATCAGCTGCTGCACAAACGATTAACGCCTACCTCAGCGATTCCTCGAGCCACGGCGTCAGCCACTTCACGCCTTCCGGGGTGAGGTGCACGCCGTCGCTGCGCACCTTGATTCCGTCGACCTTGGCGCTGTAAACACCGTCCGGACACAGCTTCTTGTTCAGGTCGAGGATCTGCACGCCCTTGTGGTGGCTAACCGTGTTGCGCAGCATGGTGTTCCACTGCTTGACCCGGTCCGGCTGGTCCTCCGGGTACAGGCGGCCATCCGGCTTTTCGCCGCCGCGGCTGTAGGGCACGGTCGCCACCACCACGCGAACCCCCGGCACGCTCACGATGTTCAGCGCCCGCTCGAGCTCACCGTTGAGGTACGCGTCGAAGGTCGGATCGCCGATGTGGGTCCACTGCCCCTCGTTCACCCGGTCGACGGTCTCCCAGCGGCCGATGATGAGCAGGGCGACGTCCGGCTGGTCCTGGCCGACCTGCGTCGACCAGCGCGTCGGCCAGGTGTCGCATTCCGCTCTTTGCTCCAGCGTTTGGCCGATATACCGGTACGGCGTGCCGCGCACCAGGCTGCAACCGATGACGGTGTGGTCGAGGAAAGCGAATCCGGGCGTCGGCGGTAGATAGTGCATCCAGGTCCAGCCGATCGAATCGCCGAACACCGAAACGGTGAACGGGCGGTTGGGATCTCGAGGCCGCGGGCGAACCACGCCGGGCGGCGACGGCGACACCGCCGCGACGGAGGAAACCCCCGGCGGCAAACCGGTCTCCCGTAGCGCGGGCCCGGTTCCCACCGGAACCAGAAACAAGGTGATCGCGGCGGCGCTCGCCACGGTGGCAGCCGCCAGCGGCAACAGCGGTACCCGCTCCGGTCGCCAGCGCCGGATCGGTTGCTCGATCAGCCACCACGATGCGGCGGCCACGGCCACCGTGGCGGCGCACCGGGCGGCGAACAGCGGCAGTCCGGTCCAGCCGGTTCGTTCCCCGTTGAGTGCCAAGAAGATTGGCCAGTGCCACAGATAGACGCCGTAGGAAATGGTGCCGAGCCACACCAGTGGTGGCGTGGCCAGGATGCGGGCGATGACGCCGCGCTGTTCCATCGCCACCGGCGCGACCACCAACACGGCCGCGATCGCGACCGCGATCAGCAGACCGTGGCGAAACTCACCGACATTGCCCGTCGCGTAGTGTGTGGCGGCCGCCAGAACGGCCACCCCGACAAACGGCAGGGCGCGCGCGGTGCGACGCCCCCACCGAGTCCGGATCATGCACCAGCCGCGGTTCAGCGACGGCCAATCCCGAACCAGCAGAGCCGCCGCCGCGGAGCCGACCAGCAACGCCTGCGCGCGGGTGTCGGTGCCGAAATAGATTCGGTCGCGGGTGCTGTCGGAGACGAACACGATGGCCGCCGCGGCCGAAGCCAGCGCCCCCAACGTCGCGATCACGAACACGGCGAAGCGGACCCCGCCCACGGTCGCCCGCATGAAGTAACGCCTGGCCCGCGCCGCCAACAGCAGCGTGACCGCGATTAGCAGCACCGGCCAGACGAAGTAGTACTGCTCCTCCACGCCGAGCGACCAGGTGTGCTGCAGCGGTGAGGGCGGGGCGCCCTGCGTGAAGTAGTCGGTCTTCTGGGCCACGAACCGCCAATTCGCGATCCACAGGAACGCCGCGACCGCGTCGTCCCGCAGTCCGTTCAGGGCCTGGTAGGGAAGGAGTTCGCGGGCCGCCCCCACGGTGATCACCATCAACACCAGCGCGGGCAACAGCCGGCGGGCACGGCGAATCCAGAAGCCGGTCAGCTCGATACGGCCGCTGCTCCTGAGCTCGTCGAGTAGCAGCGAGGTGATCAGGAAGCCGCTGAGGACGAAGAAGATGTCGACGCCGATGAACCCGCCGCTCACGCCGGGGATGCCGCCGTGCCCGACGAGCACCAGCGCGACCGCTATCGCGCGAAGCCCGTCCAGCGCGGGAATGCCGCTGCGCCGTTCCGGTTGGTCCCAGATCGCCAGCCGACCGACACGTCGCACGGGAGCGACCCACCGGGGCCGCCGAGCAGAAGGCGCCGGTGCGGGATGCCTCCCGCCCGGATCAGTGTCCGCTGTTAACGCGCCCTGGCCCATGCCGATGCGTCGCTGCCCCTCCTCTTGATCGCAGCCAGCCTAGTGGCGTCGCGGGCGGATTCAGGAGATAGACACGCGAAGACACGCAACGGTTTCCGGTTGCGGCGGCCCCTTTTTCGGGCTATGCCGGCGCGCCCGGATTCGCGTCTGCGGGCGCCAGTCCGAGTTCTTCGAGTACCTCCGCGGTGTCCGCGCCTAACTCCGGAGCGGGCCCGGCGACGCGGCCCGGTGTCCGGGAAAACCAGGTCGGTACACCGGGGAATCGCACCGGGCCGTGGACCGTGTCCAGCGTCTCGAAAAAACCGACGGCGTTGAGGTGGTCGTCGTCGAACAAGGTCGCCGGGCTGGACAGCGCCGCGGCGGGGATCTGAAGGTCGCGAAAGAGGTCGAGCCATTCCTGGGTCGTTCGCTGCACCAGCGTTTCGGCCAGTAGCGCGTACACGGTGTCGATCTGGCGCGCGCGCCGCTCGAGCGTGCCGTAGAGATCGCTGGCCCACGGTGGCCGCACGGCTTCCATGAACGCGGCCCAGTGCTTGTCGTTGTAGATCAGCGCCGCGATGTACCCGTCGCTGGTGCGGTACGGCCGCCGGTTGGGGGCGACCGTGCGGGGATAGACCGCCGGGCCCAGCGGCGGGTCGAACATGGCGCCGTTGGCGTGTTCGACGAGCATGAACGAGGCCATCGTCTCGAACATGCCGACCTCGACCTCTTGCCCCTCCCCGGTGCGCTCGCGGTGGAACAACGCCATCATGGTGGCGTAGAGTGCGGTGAGCCCGGCGACTTTGTCGGCCAATATGGTTCCCACGTAATTGGGTTCGCCGGTCAGCTGTTCCTGCACGTAGGGCAGCCCGCACGCGGCCTGGATCGTGTCGTCGTAGGCCGGCAAATCTCCCTTCGGCCCACGCCGGCCGTACCCGTAGCAGTTCGTGTACACGATGGCGGGATTGATCGCGGCCACTTCGTCGTAGCTGAAGCCGAGCCGGGCGACCGCCTTGGACCGCATCGAGTGGATGAACACGTCGGCCTGTTCGATGAGCGCCCGCAGGGCGGTCTTGCCGGAGTCGGACTGCAGGTCGAGGGTGACACCGCGCTTGCCGCGGTTGACGTTGACGAAGACGCCGCCCATGCCCCGCACCGGACCGACCGAGATGTAGCGCGTGTCGTCTCCCTGCGGCGGTTCGACCTTGATCACGTCGGCGCCCATGTCTGCCATGATCTGGGTGCAGTAGGGACCCATCACCATCGCCGTGAGGTCGACGACACGCACACCGGCCAGCGGTCCGGCCCCGTGGTCAGCCATGGCTGGCGCCTTCCCGGGTCGCCCGCGTGGCGGTGTCGAAGCTGTAGCGGATGTGGTCGGTATGACCATCGGGTACAACGGGAAAGACCAGCGGCGCAGCGAGATAACGGATGGCGTCGATCTGCTGGGCCACGTCCTCGATCGACCACGAGGGACGGTGCACGCCGGGGGTCTCCGCGACAACCGCTTTGGCCACCCGGCCCGCAATGGCGATCAGCATCTCACCGGTCACCGGGCAGGTTTCGTGCGCCAGCAGGCCCACCACCGGCGCCACCAACTCCGCGCCCATCGGTGGGTATGCCGAAATATCCAGGCCCTCAGCCATTCTGGTGACCGCCGACGGGACGATGACATTGCAGAGCACGCCGTCGGCGGCGCCTTCGAGTGCGACGACATTGGACAGCCCAATCAGGCCCGCCTTGGCGGCGGCGTAGTTCGCGACCGCGTGATTGCCGTACAGGCCGCCGATCGACGAGGTCAAGACGACACGGCCGTAGTGCGCGGCGCACATGACGGGGAATGCCGGCCGCACCACGTGGAAGGCCCCGCGCAGATGAACGTCGATGACCGCATCGAAATCCTCGTAGCTCATCTCCTTCAGCGAGGCGCGCCGCACGTTGCCGGCGTTGTGGACGAGGATGTCGATCCGCCCGTAGTTCGCGAGCGCGGCTTGGATGATGGCTTGGCCACCTTCGGGCGTCGCCACTGAGTCAACGGATGCCACCGCGTCGCCGCCCGCCGCCGTGATCTCGGCGACCACCTGCCGCGCGGGACCCTCGTCGGTGCCGGATCCGGTCAGAGCGCCGCCGGTGTCGTTGACGACGACCTTGGCACCCCTGGACGCCAACAGCAGCGCGTACTCGCGCCCCAGTCCCCTGCCGCCGCCCGTCACGACGGCCACCCGATCGTCGAACCTGAGTTCAGCCATCACGATCCCAACGCGAGGCCATCCAGCTCACCGGTGGCGCGCCACGCGGCCAACAGGTCGCCGAAGGCGTAAAAGCCGGGCCCGTAGGGCTCACCCAGATGGGACCGGATCCCTTCGCCCTTCGCGGTTCCCATGCCACCGCCTTCGTTGTTGTAGTAGCCCGGTGTGCATTCCAGGTCGAACTGGCTGTTGTCGATCGCGGTGTCCCGGATGGTTTTGCACCATTCATCCTGCGCCTCTTGGGTGGGTTCGACCGTAGCCGCGCCGCGGGCCAACGCTTCGGAGATGATGTAGGCGATGTGCTCGCCCTGCAGTTCATAGTTGGCTGCGATGTTCGCCGAGATACCGACCTGGGTGAACCCGGTGAAGAACTGGTTGGGAAATTCGCGGCTGGTCATCCCGTGAAATGTCTTGTAGCCGTTGCGCCAGTGGTCGAAAAGCGACAACCCGCCTCGGCCGGCGATGGTGTCGATGGAGTAGCGGCGGCTGATCTCCGTCGTGATCTCGAACCCGCTGGCGTAGATGATGCAGTCGACTTCGTACTCGACGCCGTTGGCGACCAGACCCTTTTCCGTCGCCCGCTCCACGCCTTTCGTCGACGACACGTCGACCAGTGTCACGTTGGGACGGTTGAAGGTCGGAAGGTAGTCGTCGTTGGTGCATGGTCGCTTGCACAGGAACCGGTAGTAGGGCTTGAGCGCCTCGGCCGTGCCGGGGTCGTCGACGATGCTCTCGACCCTGCGCCGCAGGCGCTCCATGACTTTGTAGTCCTCTTCTTCACGGATGGCCATGAACTGCTCGGGCGTCATCGACGCCGGGTCTTCGAGTGTGAGAACCCGCGCGGCGGTATTGCGGCCGAGCTCGGTCCAGAAGTCGCACACGTAGTCGGGTTGGCCCAGCGCCATTCCCTCGAACGTCCAGGCGTGGAAGTTGCGCTGCCGCTCCTTCTGCCAGCCCGGCCGCAGCGTTTTCACCCACTCGGGATCGGTCGGCGTGTTGTTGCGCGCGCCCACCGACGACGGCGTGCGCTGAAACACGTAGAGCTGTTTGGCATCCCGGCCCAGGAACGGCACGATTTGGACGGCGGTCGCCCCGGTGCCCACCACCGCGACGCGTTTGTCGGCGAGCTTATGCAGCCCGCCGTTGCTATCCCCGCCGGTGTACTCGTAGTCCCAGCGTGACGAGTGAAAGCTGTGCCCCTTGAAGTCGTTGATGCCCGGAATGCCGGGCAGCTTGGGCCGGTGAAAGGGGCCCGACGCCATGACCACGAATCGGGCCCGGATGTCGTCGTCGCGATTGGTGCTGACCCGCCAGCGCTTGATCTCCTCGTCCCAGTGCAGGGCCCGGACCTGGGTGGAGAAGATCGCGGAGTCGTAGAGGCCGAAATGCTTTCCGATGCGCCGGCAATGCTCGTGGATCTCGGTGCCGTCGGCGAACTTCTTGCTCGGCATGTAGTTGAGCTCTTCCAGTAGCGGTATGTAGCAGTACGATTCGTTGTCGCACTGCAGTCCGGGGAACCGGTTCCAGTACCAGACGCCACCGAAGTCGCCGCCCAACTCGATGATCCGGACGTCGTCGACGCCGGCCTTCTTCAGATACGCGGCACACAGCAGGCCCCCGAATCCGCCGCCGAGCACGGCGACGTCGATGTCCTCCGAGATCGCGTCGCGGACCAGCGGCGGCGAGTGTGGGTCGGTTTCGTAAAACCCCGCAAAGTCGTCGACGAGTTCGATGTACTGCTTGGAACCCTCTGGGCGCAGCCGCTTTTCGCGCTCCTGACGGTACTTTTCGCGCAACGCCGGGAGGTCGATGTCGTCCGGCGTCGGCGTGGGTGGGCAATCCGGATTCGTCATGCCAGCGCGTTCTCCGGGAGCGCGGCGGGGTGCAGCGGGGCCTCCATTTTCTGGACGGCCGGCAGCACCTCTTTGGCGAAGAGTTCGGTGCTCGCCATCGCCTCCGCGTAGGGCATGGTGCCGAACTGCGGAACGATCGTCAGCTCGCAGAACGAGCAGGCCCGCTGAGCGGCCTGGATCCGGTTGAAGATTTCCTCCGGCGTGCCGATCAGCAGATTGGAGGCGTGGTAGCCCGGCGTCTTGGACGGGCCTTTGGCTGCGCCGGCCTCGGGGCCCGTGACCGACGAGGCGAGGACCGCGGTGGCGCTGGCCTCCCGGGCCGCATAGGCTTCATAGCCCTTGACGCCCTTGAAGTTCGACGCGTCGGCGAATCCGTAATGCACGGTGACGTCGCGGTTGGCGGTCCAGATCCATTCTTCGGACTTGCCCGGATCGTCGGTCGTGCAATACATGAACATCACATTTTTCGGCTGGCACGGCCCCAAGCCTTCTTCCTTGCGGAACGTGTTCACCTTCTGCACTTCTCGTCCGGCGTCCTCGATCGGCTTGTTGCCCACGAACAGTGGCACCATGCCGCGTCGCGCCAGGATCTCCAGCGACTCCGCGGTGGACGACGAGCTGTAGATGCGCGAAAAGAGGTCGTCGCTTTGGGGTTCGGGCCGAAGCGACATTTCCGGCACGGTGAAGATCTCCCCCTCGTAGGAGAACCGCTCCCCGGACAGGGCCAGCTGCAGAATGTCTAGCGTCTCGTTGAACCGTTGCCGGCTTTCCTCACGGGGCACGCCGACGGCGTCGAACTCGCCCTTGGAGACCCCGCGACCGATTCCGATCGTCGTGTACCGGCCGTTGGACAGGATGTCGAGGTAGGCGATTTGGTGCGCCAGCCGCACCGGGTGCCACCAGGGCGCGACGACGACGAAGGTGCCGAGGCTGACGCGTTCGGTGCGCCCGGCGAAATAGCTCAGGGCCTGAATCGGGTTGGGCGTCATGCCATATGGGGTCCCGCAGTGCTCCGGCATCCAGATGCCGTCGAAGCCGAGCGGTTCGGCGAGGTCGGCAATCGCGAGCGTGCCCTGCACGCACTCCCAGTCGGGGGTCGCGGGCGGGTCGGCGAAATTCCCGGCCAGGACGCGGTCCCAGTCGTGGGAGTTGTGCGATCCGAACCCAAGGTTGACTTTCACCGATCCATCTCTCTTTCCGGTTGGGGGGCGAGTTCGCGGGGCGCACCGGTGCCCATGTACTCGGCGAGGTTGCGGTGCAGGTTCGCGGTGCTGCGCTCCATGTAGGGGTTGGGCTTGGGGCCTCGGAAGCCGAGCGATTTCATGCCCTGCTGGACCGCGGCCATGTTGGAGAAGTCCTGGGGCAGGACGCTGCGCCAGTTCGGGTCGTCGGGTGGCGCGTATACCCATTCGGTCTGCGGCTCTTCGCCTTTCGGATACAGCTCATAGCACGAGGCTTCGAAGATGCATTGGTCCGGGTCGTAGCCGTGAGGGCGGGCGCTGTAGCACAGCGCGGTCGTCAGGCCCTGCCCGATCTGGAAGTTCGGGAAGATCTGCCACGCGGTGCCGCTGCGGGCAAGGTGCTCGGGGTCGATGGTGGGCCAGACCACGCCGCGCGCGGCATCGTCGCGCCGCGCCGAGGACAGCCAGTGCTCGAGCACCGTGCCGGGGGGTGCGTCCTCCGGCAGCTCGTCGACCAGCCGGCGGGCCGCCTCCACCAATGTTCTGGTGGTCGTGGCGTTGGTTTCCTCCAAGGTGTAGATCTGCATCTCGGCGGTCGAGACGCGCGGGTCCGCGCCGGTGCCGAGCCGGATCTTCGATTTGGTCTCTTCCAGCTCCGCTGGCGCGTCGTAGCCGATGTTGCTGTGCTTTCCCTGCGCCTTGGCCCAGCCGCGAAAGTTGCCGAATTTGTTGAACTGTGGATGTGTGGTCGCGACGTGGTAGGTCTCGTTGAAGGCCTCCATCGCGACCTTCCAGTTGCATTCGAAATGCAGCCACTTGCGCCATTTGCAGCGCATGTCCTGCAATCCGAACGGATCCAGCATGGTGGCGGCCGGCTCGAGATAATCGCGCAGCGGCTCGCACCCGGGATCCATGTTGATCCAGATCCACCCACCCCAGGTATCGACTTTGACCTTTGCCAAGTGCGTGTTCTCGGGCGTCAGCGCCCCTTGCCAGTCCTGCTGTTCGGGGATGTGGATGCAGGTGCCGTCCCGGTCGTAGGTCCAGCCGTGAAATCCGCACACGAACGACTTCTTTTGGCCGCAAGCGCTTTTCGCCCCCGGCGGGACATCCACCAGGCGGCGGCCACGGTGCATGCACACGTTGTGATGTGCCGCCAGGGTGTCGGGCCCGGTACGCACGACGACGATGGAGTCGTCGAGGATGTCGTAGGTCAGGTAGCTGCCCACCTTGGGCAGATCCTCGACCCGCCCGACTTGCTGCCACACCTTTCGCCACAACTTGTCGCGCTCGGCACGCACGTATTGCTCGGACACATACGCTTCCACCGGGATCGTGACCGGCCCGGTCAGCTCGTCGGCCGTGGCCGCGCCGTTATCGGTCATCGCTTTTCCTTTCTCCCTAGTCCCAGCGTGTGATCGCCGCGCGGAAGTTTTCGTCCTTGAGGAACACAGAGGTGTTGTCGGCGGCCAGGTGCCCCCATTTGAGGTTCAGGCCGCCGTCGACCAGCAGCGTCTGCCCGGTGATGTAGCTGGACAGGTCCGACAGCAGGAAAAGGACCGCGCCGGCCACCTCCTCCGGGCGGCCGCGGCGTCCCATCGCAATGGCGCGACGGTCACGTTCGGGGTCGGCGTCCACATACGTGGTCGACGCCGGCGTCTCGGTGACCCCGGGCGCCACAGCGTTGACCCGGATCGCGGCGCCGTTCTCGCCGGCCGCCAGCTCCAGCGCCATGGTGCGGGTGACCGCGACGATCGCGGCTTTGGCTGTGCCGTAAGCGATATGGAAGGGCGCGGTGTTCATCCCGCTGATCGACGAGATCGAGACGATCGAGCCCGGGCTCTTGCGCCGCTTCAGTTCCGCGGCGACGGCCTGGCTCATGAAGAACATGGTCTCCAGGTTGCGGGCGAACAACTCACGCCAGTCGGCGCGCGTCACCCGGGTCGACGGCATCCACGTCGACGGATCGGCGCCACCCGCGACGTTCACCAACCCGTGGAATTCGCCGTCGGTGCGCCCCACCGCCGCCAGCGCGGCACTCACGCCGTCGTCGGTGGAGGCGTCGGCGGCGACCGGCACCACTGGGAGTCCCTCGGCTTGTAGGGGGCCGACGTGCCGGTCGAGGTTGTCCTGATCGCGGCTCACCGCGACGACGGTCGCCCCCGCCTGGGCGACCATGCGCGTGACGGTGGTACCGATGCCGCCGCCCGCTGCGCCGACGACCAGGACGATGCGCCCCTCAAGGCCTAACAGATCGTGTCCCATGCAGGATTAGATAATTGTCCGGACAAGATAATGACGTGCACTCATTAGAGAGCATGATTCTCTTATGACGGCCAGCCCGTCAAGGCCCGGATATGGTTCCAGGCTGGGTATTGTCTGGACTATTGGCCGATTGCTAAGGTGCGAGCGGTGATAGCCGGAACCGGATTGTCGCAGGACGCGAGCCGCTACTCGGCCGCGCGTCCACCCAGCCTCGCCGAGGGCTGGACCCTGGAGCGGCTCACGCCGCCCAGCCGGCTGTTCGGGGCCAACGGCCTGCGCACCGGGCCGGACGGCCGTGTCTACATCGCACAGGTGACCGGCAGCCAGATCAGTGCGCTCGACCCGGCGACCGGCCGGTTGGACACCGTCAGCGCCAAGGGCGGCGACATCGTTGCGCCCGACGATGTGGCCTTCGACCCGAACGGCAACCTCTACGCCACCGAAGTGATGGACGGCCGGGTGAGCATGCGCGACGCCGCCGGGCGCACCCGGGTGCTGCGCGACGACGTCCCGTCGGCCAACGGCATCACATTTCACCGCGGCCGGCTGTTCATCGGTGAGTGCCGCGAGGGCGGGCGGCTGCTCGAACTCGACCTCACCGGCGGCGCGCCGCGGGTGCTCCTGGAAAACGCGCCGCTGCCCAACGCCATGGAGGTCGGACCCGACGGCTTGTTGTACTTCCCGTTGATGGGGGCCAACGAGATCTGGCGCGTCGACCCCGAAGGCGGTGTCCCCGAACGGGTTGCGGGTGACCTCGGCGTCCCCGACGCGGTGAAGTTCGATTCCAGCGGCCGCATCGTGTCCACCCAGGTGCAAAGCGGCGAGGTGCTGCGCATCGACCCCCGCAGCGGCGAGCGCACCGTGCTGGCAGCGCTGAACCCCGGGCTGGACAACCTCACTTTCGTGGGCGAGCGGTTGTTCGTCTCCAACTTCACCGGGGAGATCACCGAAATCCTCGGTGGCGGAGAGTCTCGCCCGGTGCTGCCGGGTGGGTTGAACTGGCCGCTGGATCTGGCGGTTGGCGCGGACGGCAACCTCTACGTCGCCGACGGCACGTATTTCTACGTCATGGGTGCCGACGGCGACGATCGCGAGCGCGGCGCAGCCGGGCGAAGCGGGTCGTCGCCCATCAGGCCCGGCTCGCTGCGGACGGCCGGAATGTTGTTCAGCCCCGGATACCCCGGCTTCGTGCGCGGCGTCGCCGCGACGGGAGCCGGCGAGTTCGTCGTCACCACCTCCAACGGCCAGGTTTCGCGGTATCGCCCGGCCCGCAACGAAAGTGATGTGCTCGCAGAGGGTTTCGATCAGCTCTACGGCGTGGCGGTCGCCCCCGACGGTACCGTCGTGGCCGCCGAGCTCGGTGCCGGGCGCGTGGTGTCGATCCGGGCCGGCCGCGTCGAGGTGATCGCCGCCGGGCTGAGCGAGCCGGTGGGCGTGGCCATCGCCCCCGACGGGGCGTGCCTGGTCTGCGAAGCGGGAGCGGGGCGGGTCGTCAAGCTGGACGGCACCGGCACCCTTCTGGACGGCTTGCGGCGGCCGCAAGGCATCCTCGTGCGCGACGGTCAGGTCTACGTCGTCGACGCCGGCGCCAAGGAGCTGATCGCGTTCGACCCGGCGACCGGGGCGCGGCGCACCATCGCGTCGGGCTTGCCGGTAGGGGCGCCGCCGGGTGTGATCCCCAAGCCGCTGCTCGGGTTGCCGCCCTTTTCCGGGCCGCAGGGTCCCTTCGCCGGCATCGCCGCGGGGCCCGACGGCACGTTGTACGTTTCGGCGGACGCCGAAGGCAGCGTGCTCGCGCTGCGAGACGCGGGAGGCTGAGGTGCCGGACGCCAAAGTCGTCGATCACCGCTACCTTCAGGTCGCTCGAACACTGCGCAAAGAAATCGTGGACGGTGTGTATCCGGTCGGGTCGCAATTGCCCACCGAGCACGAGCTGTGCGAACGGTTTGCGGTCAGCCGCTACACCATTCGCGAGGCGCTGCGGCGACTGCGCGAGGACAACCTGGTGTCGTCGCGGCCGCGAACCGGCACCCTCGTCGTGCCGCGACCGTCGTCGGATTCCTACGTTCAGCACGTCATGTCGATCAACGACCTGCTGGCCTTTGCGACCGGTACGCACTTCGCGATCGAATCCGTCGCCATGGTCACGATCGACGACGAGCTGGCGCCGCGAACCGGGCTGACCGCCGGGGAGCAGTGGCTGACCGTTCGCGGTTACCGGCGGACGGACGGCGCCGAACCGGCCGGGTCTTCGGAGCCCGCGCTGTGCCGCGCCGAGTACTACATCAACCGCGCGTTCGCCGCGGTAGGCAGGCTGTTGCAGCGCCACGACGGCCCCATCTTCCCGCTGATCGAGGACCTGTTCGGCCTGAGTATCGTCGAGGTTCATCAGGAAATCGCGGCAGTCCTCATCCCCTCCGCACTGGCGGGTGGCCTCGACGTCGAGCCCGGAACCCCGGCGCTGCAGGTGCGTCGCACCTACACGACCTCCGACGGACAGGTCGCCCAGGTCACCATCAACACCCACCCGGCGTCCCGCTTCCGTCACTCGATGACGATGCGGCGCATGAAAGGCTAGCTGGCATCACCGCCACGCATCACGACCGAAAACTCATCGGCGACCGCTGGGTTCGATGGGACGAGGCGCGCGCCGCCGACGCCTACGCGCGCGGCTGGTGGGTTCGTGCCACGCTGGCCGACGCGCTGCGCGATGCCGCGGAGCGGACACCGGAGCGAGTGGCATTGGTCGATGGCCACCGAAGGTTGGACTGCCGCAGCCTCTGTGAGCAGGCGACGACGCTGTCGCAGGCGTTGCACGCCCGCATCCCCCCGGGCAGTGTCGTGTCGTTCATGCTGCCCAACTGGCATGAGGCTGCGGTGGTTTATCTGGCCGCGACGCTGGCGGGAATGGTCGCGAATCCGATCCTGCCGTCGATGCGGGACCGCGAGCTGCGTTTCATCCTCGAAGACGCCGACAGCCGCATGCTCTTCGCGCCATCGAATTTCGGGCGTCACGACTACCGCGCGATGCTGCGCAGGGTGACGTCCCAGATGGAATCGCCGCCGGAGGTCGTGGTGGTGCGCGGGGATCCCGGTGACGACCAAGTCCCGTTCGAGTCCTTGGTCACCGGACAGACCGTCGCGAGGAACCTGCCCACGCCGAACCCCGACGCGGTGCGCATGATCCTCTATACCTCCGGAACCACCGGTCGTCCGAAAGGTGTGCTGCACACCCATAATTCGATTCATGCCCTGATCCGCCAGATCGGCGAGCACTGGCTCGTCGAGCCGGGCGACGGCTTCCTGGTGGCATCTCCGATCGCCCATATCGGGGGTTCCATCTACGCGTTCGAATGCCCGCTGCTGCTGGGCACCACCGCCGTGCTGATGGATCGCTGGAACGGCGACGAGGCGGTCCGGCTCATGCAAACCGAGCGGTGCACGCACATGGCCGGTGCGACGCCCTTTCTGGAGCAGCTGCTCGCCGCTGCGCAGCTTGCGGGCACTCACCTGCCCGACTTGAAGCTGTTCGTCTGCGGGGGCGCTTCCGCATCGCCGTCGCTGATCCGAAGGGCCGCAGCGTATTTCGATTCGGCGGTGGTCACCCGGGTGTACGGCTCGACCGAAGTGCCAGTCACCACGGTCGGGGCCCCGCGGCACCGCGGGCACGCCGCGGACACCGACGGTCGCGTCGGATTCGCCGACGTCAAACTCTCCGCCGGTGAGATCCGTGTGCGCGGGCCGCAGATGCTGGTGGGTTACCAGCACCCCGAAGACGAAGCCGAATCGTTCGACACGGAGGGATACTTCCGCACCGGGGACCTTGCGCGCTGGGTCGACGGCGAGTACCTCGTCGTCACCGGCAGGGCCAAAGACATCATCATCCGCAACGGCGAGAACATCTCGCCCAAGGAGGTCGAGGACGTCCTGACCACCCATCCCGGCATCGCCGAGGTCGCCGTCGTCGGCCTTCCAGACGACCGCACCGGAGAGCGGGCGTGCGCCGTCGTGGTGCCGGCGTCCACACCGGGCCCGGCCCCCGGACTGGACCCCGGATTAAACGTCGCCGGCTTGGCTGTCTTTCTCCAGGAGGAGGGCGTGGCGCGGTTCAAAGCGCCTGAACAAGTGGTTATTTGGGATGTCCTGCCGAAAAACGACGCGGGCAAAATTTTGAAGCACCAGATCAAGGCGGCACTGATGAAAGCGGACCAGTGACATGCAGGTAGCGATCGTCACCGGGGCGAGCGGTGGACTCGGCTTCGGTTGCGCAACGAAACTCGCCGGAATGGGCATGGCGGTGCTGGCGACGGGCCGAAACGAGGACAAGCTCACCGAGTTGGCGCGCGGCCTGGCCAGGATCACCGACGACCCCGATCGGGTCGCCACCCACGCCGCCGACCTCACCGAGGATGACGCGCCCCGACGCCTCGCGGACCTCGCCGTTGCGCGCTGGGGGCACATCGACTTCCTGATCAATATCGCCGGAATCGGCAGTCCCAAACCGGTCCACGAGACCGACGACGAAACATTGGACCGTTTCCTCGGTCTAATGCTGCGCGCGCCGTTTCGCCTCATTCGCGAAGTACTGCCGCACATGCGGCCCGGTTCGGCGATCATCAACATCACCTCGACCTTCGCCGTCGTGGGAGGCCTTCGAGGCGGCGCGTACTCGGCGGCCAAGGGCGGGCTCACCGCACTGACCACACACATCGCCTGCCAATACGGAGCTCAGGGAATCCGGTGCAACGCAGTGGCTCCCGGCGTCATTCAGACGCCGATGACCGAGCATCGCCTGCAGGACGAGCGGTTCCGGCGGATCAACACCGAGCTGACTCCGCATCAGCGGTTGGGGACCGTCGAGGACGTCGCGAGCACCGTGGCGTTCCTGTGTTCTCCCGGCGGCACTTTCATCAACGGCCAGACGATCGTCGTCGACGGCGGCTGGAGCTCCACCAGGTACCTCTCGGAACTCGCCCTCACCTCGGAGTGGAAACCCCGCTGATCAAGGGGATTCGAAGTGGCGACGGATGCCCGCCAGCATCTCGATGTGCGCCTTGACCGCTTCGCGGATGGTCACCGGGGCCAGCACACGGGGTGCGCTGATCCGGATCCGCTCGGTGACCCGGGTGCCTCCGGCGGCGGGCTCGAAGCTCACCGTTCCGCGCAGGCGCACGCCGGGGGCCTGGTCGGCCTCGGTCAGCACGTCACCGGTCGCGGGCACTTGTAGTGACGCCCGATAGGTGATTCGGATATTCAACGGCCCCAGCGGAATTCGGTCGACCACACGGTAGCTCTGGCGGTAACCCGCCGGGGTCTCGGTGCGGGACAGCGTTTCCACCGACACGATCAGCGGATGCACCAGCTTGATGTTGTCCAGGTCGACGTAGAAATCGCGAACCTCATCGGGCGGTGCGGGCACGTCTTCCGTCAGCGTTCGCTCGGCCTGGGCGGTCCACCAGCTCATGGCAGACAACCTAGCCCGCCGCGGCGGCCGGGCTACCGTGGACGACATGGGCAACGCGACTGAAGACCAAGCGGTCGAGCGATACCTGGAGTGTCTCGCCGCGCACGACTGGGACGGACTGGCCGACACCATTGCCGACGAAGGGTTGACCCGGGAGGGGCCCTTCTGCGATCAAGTCGACGGGAAGGCGCACTACGTCGCCTACCTACGAAAGGTGTGCACCAACCTCGAAGGCCATCGGCTGCAGGTTCAGCGGGTCTCCCATGTGGACCACCAACTGTCGTTCGCCGAGCTGACCGAGACGTTCGAGATCGACGGCGTCGCCACGACGTGGCCGGAATGCATCCTGTTCGAGCAGGGAGACGACGGTTTGATCGTTCGCGTCAGCGTGTTCTTCAAGCAGCCCGGGGGCGACACGCGTTGATGGCGGGCCGGTGAACTATTCCCTCATCCGCTCAATTGACCTAACGTGTCATGGATGGAGGCAGACGGAACACCGGAGTCGGTGGCGGTCGAGAAATTGCACTCGGGCGACCCGATCACCGATTGTGGTCAGCGGTACATAGTTCTCGAATCGAAAGCCGTCGGCGACAGCTGCGTCGTTCTCGAACTCGAATCCAGAGTGGACCACCAGTTACAGGTCATCGAGAAGTCGTTCCCGGCCGGATACCAGGTTGGCAGGGCCAACCACCGAATTCTGTAGACCAAGCGTCCGACAATGCGCGAGTAGCCGGTCGACGGCTACCGCGCATTCGTGTTTTCGGGCGGGCTCAGGCGCCGTCTCAAACGAGGTAGTAGTAACGCTGTAGATCCCCGTTGCCGGCATTCGCGGGCAGTTGCTCGCCCGGTTCGCGGATACCGAGCTGGGCATGGGCGTAGCGGACGGCCTTGAGCGTCGCCGAGAATTCCTCGTCCTCTTCGGGAAAGACATGCTCGACCGGGAACCAGCTTTCGAGGCCGACATTCGTCAGCACGGTCCACATGTCGGGCTGCACACCGGCGAGCAGAACGGTTACGCCCAGCGCGGTTTCGTCGCGCAGGAAATGCTCGATCCGCTCGACGACGACGGCGTCGGGATGGCGCACCCGCTTTAGCCTCAGCACGACGAACTTGATGCGATCCTGCCTGACCCGGTCGCGCAGCGCATCGAGATAGCGGTCGAGTTCCGGTGCGGCGCCGAAGAATAGCTCGCCCTCGAGGTCGTAGATGATCGTCGACGGATCCACCGGATCACCGGACACCCGCTCCCGTACTACGCGGTCGGGGGTGACGATCAACTCCTTGGCCTTCAGCTTCGCCGCGCGCGGCACGAACAACAGGATCGACAAGGCGACGCCGAGCAGCACGGCGGTGTCCAAATCGATCAGCACACCGGTGAGCGCGGTGACGATCACCAGGCCCGCGTCGTAGCGCGACGCCTTCAAGATGTAGAACAGCCGCCTGTAGTCGATGAGCCGCGCGGCGGTGATGAGCAGGAGACCGGCCAGCGCGGCCTTCGGCATGTAATGCAGCAGCGGCGCGAACAGCAGCACGGCCCCGGCGACGGCGGCCGAGGCGATGAATCCGGAGAACCGCGACGCCGCGCCGGCCTGGAAGTTGATCGGCGAGCGCGACATCGAGCCCGAGCCCGGCACGGATTGGAAAAAGCCGCCGGTCAGGTTGGCCAGGCCTTCGGCGAGGATCTGCCGGTTGTAGTCGATCTTCTGCCCGCTCTGGTGCGCGATGGCCTTGGCGATCGACAGCGCCTCGATGAGGCCGATGAAGGCGATGGCGAACGCGCCTTCGGACAGCTGGCTCAACAGCCCGAGTTGCACGTCCGGGATGTGCGGGGAGGGCAGGCTCTGCGGAATTTTCGCGGTGAGGGTCACCCCCGTGTTACCGCCGCGGTCGGGGGTCGACCACCCGGCGACATAGGCGATCACGGCCGCGATGACCAGGACCGCCAGCAAGTCGAGCTGCGGAAGTCCGTAGCGCTTGACCAGCCGGCGCAGGATGACCGCCAGGGCCACGGTTGCGACGGTGAGGACCAGCGCGCGGTAGTTGACGGCGTCGCCGTGCAACAGGGTGAGGTAGGTGCGTTTCAGCACCGGTATCCGCCCGCTGCCCTTGTCCCGCACGCCGAGCGCATTACCCAGCTGGCCCAGCGCGATCAGCAGCGCGGCGGCCACCAGGAACCCGATGATCACCGATTCCGAGATGTATCGGGTCAGGTCGCCGAGCTTGAATACCGCAATGAGGATCTGGAATGCGCCGACGAGGACGCCCAGCACGAACAGCGCCTCGAAAAGGACGGTGCGATTCTCGGGGTCGAGAAACGCCAGGGAACTGAAGATGAGCAGCGATATCGCGCTCGTCGGTCCGTTGATGAGATGGGAGGACGACCCGAAGATCGCGGCGACAAGGGTCACAACGATCGCGGAGTAGACGCCGAATTTGGGGTCGACTCCGGCGACCAGCGCATAGGTGATGCTCTGTGGCAGCGAAACGGCAGCGACGGTGAGGCCGGCGACGGCGTCGCGGCGCGCCTTCGTCGCGTCGTAGTTCAGGTTCTTCACAATCCCCGAAATGCTCACGGCTGCTTGACCTTTCGCCGCGGGTGCGCCGACACGGCCCTGGCCTGCGCGGGTGATGAAAGCGTGTCGTAGATGCCGTTGTCGCCGAAGAACCTCTCCCGGGCATCGTTCCAGTCTTTGGCGATCGCGGTGATGGGGAAGAGGTTGATGTCGGGCAACTGGCCGGCGTGCCGGGCCAGGATTTCGGGTTTCAGCGGCCGGTATCCCAGTTGGGCGATGATTTCCTGTGCCGAATCGGTGTAGAGGTATTCCAGGTACGCCTTGGCGTAGGACGCGATCTTCTTGTCGGGGACGTTCGCGTCGACCCAGGCGACGGCCGGTTCGGCACGGATGCTGATCGGCGGGTAGACGATCTCGAGTTCGTCCTTGTTCTCGGAGACCTCCCGCAGAGCTTCGTTCTCCCAGGTCAGGTGGACGTCGCCGATTCTCTCGACGGCAAAGCTGATGGCGGCGCTGCGAGCGCCGGGGTCGGCGACGGCGACGTGGCCCATCAGCGCCTTGACGAAGGCGAAGGCCTGCGTCTCGGTGCCGCCGCGGGTGGTCACCGAACCCCACGCGGAGAGCACGCTCAATTTGCCGTTGCCCGAGGTGCGCGGGTTGGGCGACACGACCGCGACGCCATCCTTGATCAGATCCGGCCAGTCGTGGATTGCTTTCGGATTGCCCTTGTGGACGACGAACACGATGGTCGATGTGTAGGGCACCGAATTGTTGGGCAGGCGGGTCCGCCAGTCGGCGGCGATCAATCCGCGCTTGCGCAGCGCATCGACATCGCTCACCAGCGCCAGCGATACGACGCTCGCCTTCTGCTTGCCGTCGATGACATCGCTGACCTGCCGCCCCGAACCGCCGTGCGATTGCTTGATGTCCAGGGTGACGCCGGTCTGCCGGCGGAACTGCTCGACGAAGGCTTTGTCGAGCGTTGCGTAGAGCTCCCGCGTCGGGTCATAGGACACATTGAGGATCTGATTCGGCGGCGCGTGGCCGTGCAGGTTCTTCGCCGTGATCAGGCCGGCCGCCAGGACGATCGCAACGATGCCGACGATATTGAGCCACGGAACGGGCAACCGAAATGCGCGCCGGCGCGCCGGCGCCTGCGGGGGCTGTGTCATCGCCGCCTCCATATCGCGGTCTCGCAGAAGTCGCCAATCACCACTGACTAACTGCTTCCGCAATCTGCACGAGGCAGACTCTCGAAGCTTGGATGGTAGCGACCGGCGCCGCGGAACACAGCGGTGCGAATCAGCGTGATCGCAAGTGTCAAGCCCCTATTCGGGTCACGCGCGCGGGGGACGTTGATCGTTGGGATCGTTGGGGTCCGGCTCGCCGAACCATCGCGACGGCTGGTGCTGTCCGTAGGCGTCGTGCCAGTCCCACCACTCGTAGGGCGCGCTCTGCGGGTAGCCCTCCGGCGAATCCTCCCAGTTTTCTTGGCGCCCAAGGGCTGTCATGTCGAGGAAGCTCCAGGTGTTGCCCAGCGCCTCGTCGCCGCGGTTGTTGATGAAATAGGTGCGGAACACGCGCTCGCCGTCGTGAATGAAGGCGTTGGTGCCGTGCCATTCGTCGACGCCGAAGTCGGCGTCGAAGCTGTCGGTGATGGTGTACCACGGCATCTTCCAGCCCATCCGCTCCTTGAGGCGCTCGATGTCGGGTTGGGGTGCGCGCGAGACGAACACGAGCGTGGTGTCACGGGCGTTGAGGTGGGCGAGGTGCCCAATGTGGTCGGCGATCATCGAGCAGCCCCGGCAGCCGTGGTCGGGCCAGCCCTCGATGTCGAGCCCGTAGAAGGCGCGATAGACGATCAGCTGGCGCCGGCCCTCGAACAGGCCGAGCAGGTCGACCGTGCCCCCGGGCCCCTCGAACGCGTATGGCTTGTCGACGGGAGTCCACGGCATCCGCCGGCGCATGGCCGCGAGCGCGTCCCGGGCCCGGGTCACCTCCTTCTCTTTGACCAGCAGTCGCTGATGGGCCGCCGCCCACTCCTCGGCCGACACGATCGGGGGTGTGTTCATCGTCATGAGGTTGTCCGCCTTTCGGTTGAGTGGCTCACGCCAGCGATGACAGGCCAGCGGAGGTGAGTAGGTAGGCGTCGCCGTTCCGGATGGCGCCGACGGCGATCTCCAGAACCGACCGGCCGGCTTGGTCCGCGGTGAGCGCGGGGCCGGCGGCCTGCACGAACGTGTCGACGTCGACGCCTTGGCGCTCGGCGTAGGCCGCGACGGCCTTGGCGCCCAGATCGGTGGCCGGCGTCAATCGCGGCAGCACGGACACGAAGCTGATCCCCAGCCCGGCCCGTTGCGACTCGGCGGCTGCGTAGCTGGTGATGAACCGGACTGTCGACTTCGCGCCCGCGTAGCCACCGGACAGCGGTGACCCGTTGAGCGCGGCGCCGCTGGACATCACGATCACCGAGCTGCCCGGAGCAAGGGGGCGCCGCAGCGCATGCCGGGTCCAATGAAATGCCTGAGCCACGTCCACGTTCCAGTTTTCACTGAAGGTCTCCCAGGTCTGATCCTGCAACGGGCCCATCCGCGGAGCCGCCCCGGCACACAGCACCAGTGTGCGCGGCCCATATTCGTCGATGAGCCGGCCAGCCGTGGCCGGATCGGCGGCGTCGGCGGCCACGGGGGTGAAGGTGTCGCCCAGCTGGCCGCGGACCTCGTCCAGCAGCGCGCGGTTGCGCGCGACGCCGACGACGTCGGCGCCGGCGGCGGACAAGGCGGTGGCGATGCCGCGGCCGAATCCGCGGCTGGCCCCCGTCACGATCGCCGTCGTGCCGGCCAGGTTGGTGATTGTGTTGGTCATGATCGTGCTCGCTTTCGGTGTTGACGTTCTCAGTAATTCAGATACGTTCGGTCGCCGCGATTAATCGGTGACGTCTGCGAGCAGCGCCGCGTACTGGCGTTCGAGCGCCTTCGCGGCGCCGGTATTCCAGCTCCCGGCCACGGACTTCGACATGGCGTCGGGGAAGATGTCCTCTTCGCCGTTCGCGACTCCGTCGAAGATGGCCCGCGCGACCGATTCTGGGGAGCTTTTCGGTATCTCGAGGCCCTGCGTCATTTCGGTGTCGACGGGCCCGGTCAGGACGGCGTGAACGCTGACGCCTCGTCCGGCCAACAGGGCGCGCAGCGATTGCGTGAGGTTGAACGCGGCCGCCTTCGAGATCGAGTACGCGGGAATCAGCGGCAAGGGGGCGATGGCGTTCACCGACAGATTGTTGACGATGGCTCCGCCGGAACGAGTCAGCATCGGCAGGAAGGCCTGGATCATCGCGTAGGTGCCAAAGAGGTTGACGGCGAGATGGCGTTCGAGCGCGACACGCTCGCTCAAGTCGTCGTAGAGCGCCAGGCCGGCATTGTTCACGAGGATGTCGAGCGATTCGACTTCGTCGGCCGCGTCCTGGATATGCGCCGCGTTGGTGACGTCCAGGGTCAGGGGCGTGACGCGATGATCCCGGTGGGTCAATTGCGCTCGGGTACCGACGTATACGCGCTTGGCGCCTCTGCTCAACGCTTCTTCGACCAAGGCGCGCCCGATGCCGCGATTGCCCCCGGTAATCAGAACTGTGGTGTCGGCGATTCTCACCATGATGACGATCTCCTCGTTGATCTGCCCGACGGTGCGGGCGCATCGCCGGACGGCGCGACGGCCGCACTAATTCCGATACGGCGCGGCGCACTGATTCATCGCCGCACGATGAATTCCGGTGCCCGGGTGTCTCTGTAC
Source organism: Mycobacterium sp. IS-1264 (assembly GCF_001954195.1). GTDB lineage: Bacteria > Actinomycetota > Actinomycetes > Mycobacteriales > Mycobacteriaceae > Mycobacterium. The sequence continues at coordinate 110,409 of NZ_MBES01000057.1, forward strand.
TGGAGTAGCGTTTCGGCCCATTCCGGACCGGAGGCCTAGATAGGAGATGCGCGTGCCGGCTCAGGAGGAGTTCATCGAGCGCGCGGCGCCGTTTCGCGCCGAGTTGATCGCGCACTGTTACCGCATGCTCGGTTCGGTGCACGACGCCGAAGATCTGGTCCAGGAAACCTATCTGCGGGGCTGGCGGGGTTATCAGGCCTTCGAGGAGCGGGCGGCGTTGCGGACCTGGCTGTACCGGATCGCGACGACCGCGTGCCTGCGTGCGCTTGAGAACCGGGCCCGGCGGGTGCTGCCGGCCGGGCTGGGCGACAGTTCGATCGACCCCGACGTGAGCCTGGACGGCTACACCGGTGCCCATCAGTGGCTGGAGCCGATTCCCGACGCCCTGATGTCCGAGACTCCGGAAGGATCCGTCACGGCACGGCAAAGTGTGCGCCTGGCCGTGATGACGGCGCTGCAGGAGCTTCCCGCGAGGCAGCGAGCCGTCCTGATCTTGCGCGATGTCGTGCAGTTCAGCGCCGCTGAGGTCGCCGAACTACTGGAAACCACACCGGCCGCGGTCAACAGCTCCCTGCAGCGGGCGCGGGCCCGCCTCGCGGAGATCTCACCCACCGAAGACGACGCCGCCGAGCCCGACGACGCGCAACTGCGTGAATTGCTCGACCGCTATTGCGCCGCATTCGAAAACGCGGACATGGCCGCGCTCACCGAGTTGCTGCAAGCCGACGTCAAACTCGAAATGCCGCCTCTGCCTATGTGGTTCACCGGCCGCGACACGGTGATGCGGTTCCTCGCCGTCCGTGCCTTCACCAAGGCCGGCGACATCGTCATGGTCCGGACGGCCGCGAACGCACAACCCGCCGTGGCCGAGTACCGCCGCGGTGCCGACGGCGTCCTGCGCGCCCACTCCATCCACGTCCTGACCGCGGCCCACGAAGCCGGGAACGCCGGGATCGGCGCGATCACCGTTTTCCTCGACCCGGCTTTGTTCGGCGCGTTTGGATTACCGCAAAGTAGGTAGCCCCCTTCATCACGAGGCCCTACCGTCCAGGCCCTATGTGGACAGGTCCTGGCGACGCCAGGAGGATAGGCACGGTAGAGGCAATCGAAGGGTGACCACATGAAGATTCCGGGTGTTGCCAGCGTCGTCGCTGGCGTCACCGGCGGAGCGGCCCAAGTAGTGCGAGCCGGCGTGTCCACCGCGGCCGGCGCCGCGGGCACAGTGCAGATGTTGGTCAGCCCGGTGGTGGAGCTCGCCGGCCCGGTGGCGCATTCGGTGGCCGATTCGACCGGCCGGGCATTCGGGATGAACGGCTCCCCCAACGGTTCCCGTAACGGCGTCGCGGCGCCGGTGCGCTGGCAGAGCGGGCACCGGGTGCACCTGGACCTCGATCCGCTGCTGCCGTTCCCGCGCTGGCACGAGTACGCGGCGGTGGTGGAGGAACCGGTTCGCCGGATTGCGGGCGTGGCCAAGGCCCATGTCGAGGGCTCCCTGGGCCGTTTGGTGATCGAACTCGCCGAGGACGCCGACGACGACGTCGTCCTGGACGAGGTGCGGGAAACCGTTGCAGCCATAGCTGACGACCTCGCGTCGGCAGGGCCGGGATCGGGGCCCGTCTCCGCGCCATTCGCCGACCCGGGAAACCCGCTGGCGGTTCTGGTGCCGTTGACCGCGGCGGCGATGGATCTCATCGCGGTGAGTGCCGCCGTCACCGGCTGGGTCACCCGCCTGCCCGCCGCACCGAAGACGACCCGGGCCGCGGCCGCCTTGATCAATCATCAGCCGCGCATGGTGTCACTGCTGGAGTCGCGGCTGGGTCGAGTCGGCACCGATATCGCGCTCGCCGCGACGACGGCCGCGGCTCATGGGCTGACCCAGGCGGTCGGCACACCGCTGCTCGATTTGACGCAACGCACCCTGCAAATCTCCGAGGCGACGGCTCACCGCCGCGTGTGGCGAGACCGGGAGCCTCAGTTGGCTTCGCCCGAACGGCCGCAGGCGCCGGTGGTGCCGGTCATCTCATCGGCCGGGGCCAGATCGCACGCGCCGCGGCACAGCTGGCCGGCCGCGGCGGCGGGTGAGGCGTCGCACGTCGTGGTCGGCGGATCCATCGACGCGGCGATCGACACCGCGAAGGGATCGATGGCGGGTCCGGTGGAGAGCTATGTCGACTCGGCTGCGAACGGCTCGCTGATTGCGGCGGCGAGCGCGTTGGTCGCCGGTGGTGGTACCGAGGACGCGGCCGGTGCGATCGAGGCCGGGGTGCCGAGAGCGGCACACATGGGCCGGCAGGCGTTCGCGGCGGTGCTGGGTCGCGGCCTGGCCAATGCCGGACAGTTGGTCCTCGATCCCGGTGCGCTGCGGCGCCTGGATCGGGTCAAGGTCGTCGTAATCGACGGCGCCGCGCTGCGCGGCGATCACCGCGCCGTGCTGCATTCGCGCGGCGATGCGCCCGGCTGGGACGACGACCGGGTATATGAGGTCGCCGACGCCCTGCTGCACGGCGAGGAGGCGCCCGAGCCCGATCCCGACGAGTTGCCCGCCACCGGCGCGCGGCTGAGATGGGTTCCGGTGCAAGGCCCGTCGGACACGCCGGCCCAGGGCCGCGAAAGCGCCGACCTCGTGGTCGACGGCGAATGTGTGGGCAGCGTCGATGTTGGCTGGGAGGTCGACCCCTACGCGATTCCGTTGTTTCAGACCGCGCACCGGACCGGCGCCCGGGTGGTCTTGCGCCACGTCGCCGGCACCGAGGAGCTGACCGCCAGCGTCGGGGCGACGCATCCGCCGGGCACGCCGCTGCTGAACCTGGTGCGAGAGCTGCGCGTGGATCGCGGACCCGTATTGCTGATCACCGCGCTGCACCGCGATTTCGCGTCCACCGACACGCTGGCGGCCTTGGCGATCGCCGATGTCGGTGTGGCCCTTGATGATCCCCGCGCGGCGACGGCGTGGACCGCGGACATCATCACGGGCACCGACCTGGCCGACGCGGTGCGGATCCTCTCGGCGATCCCGGTGGCCCGGTCGGCCAGCGAATCGGCCGTGCACCTCGCCCAGGGCGGCACCACGCTGGCCGGGCTGCTGCTGGTCACCGGCGAGCAGGACCGAACCGCCAACCCCGTCAGCTTCCGGCGCTGGCTCAATCCGGTGAATGCGGCCGCGGCCACCGCGTTGGTGGCGGGAACCTTCTCGGCCACCAGGGTGCTACGGCTGCCCGATCCCACCCCGCAGCCGCTGACCGCCTGGCACGCGCTGGACCCGGAGATCGTGTATTCGCGGCTGGCCGGCGGCGCGCGGCCCTTGGCCGTCGAGCCCGGCACGCCGTCGTGGCGACGCCGTCTCGACGACCTGTCCTACACCCCCGCGCTGGCACCGCTGCGCGGACCGGTGACCAGCCTGGCGCGGCTGGCGTCGACGACCCGCGCCGAGCTGGCCGATCCGCTGACCCCGATCCTGGCCGTCGGGGCGGCCGCATCCGCGATAGTCGGCAGCAATATCGACGCGCTCCTGGTCGCCGGCGTGATGACCGTCAACGCGATAACCGGTGGGGTACAACGGTTACGGGCCGAGGCGGCCGCCGCCGAACTGTTCGCCGAGCAGGACCAGCTGGTGCGCCGGGTGGTCGTCCCGGCCGTCGCGACCACGCGACGCCGGCTGGAGGCGGCCCGGCGCGCCACGCGCACGGCCACGGTGTCCGCCAATTCGCTGCGACCCGGCGACGTCATCGACCTGGCCGCACCGGAAGTGGTGCCGGCGGACGCGCGACTGTTGGTGGCCGAGGACCTGGAGGTCGACGAGTCGCTACTCACCGGCGAGTCGCTGCCGGTGGACAAGCAGGTGGATCCCGTTGCTGTCAACGACCCGGACCGGGCCAGCATGCTGTTCGAGGGCAGCACGATCGTGGCCGGGCACGCTAGGGCGATCGTCGTGGCCACCGGGGTCGGCACCGCCGCGCACCGCGCGATCTCGACGGTCGCCGACGTCGAAACGTCGGCAGGTGTGCAGGCCCGGCTGCGGGAGCTCACCAGCAAGGTCCTTCCGCTGACGCTCACCGGCGGCGCCGCGGTCAGCGCTTTGGCATTGCTACGGCGCGCGTCACTGCGCCAGGCCGTCGCCGACGGCGTCGCCATCGCGGTGGCCGCGGTCCCCGAGGGCCTGCCGTTGGTGGCCACCCTGTCCCAGCTCGCCGCCGCCCAGCGGCTGACCGCGCGCGGGGCGCTGGTTCGAGCGCCCCGCACCATCGAGGCGCTGGGCCGGGTCGACACCATCTGTTTCGACAAGACCGGCACTCTCACCGAAAACCGGTTGCGCGTCGTGTGCGCGGTACCGGCGGCGGCCGACGCGCGGGACCCGTTTCCGGACGCGGACGATCCGCGGTCCGCGGCCGTGCTGCGGGCCGCGGCGTGGGCGTCGACGAAACCGCAAGAGGGACAAGGACATGCGCACGCCACCGACGAAGCGATCATCACCGCGGCGGATTCACTTGCCGGTCAAGGTGATTCGGAGTGGGCGATGCTTGCCGAGGTGCCGTTCGAGTCCAGCCGCGGTTTCGCCGCCGCTATAGGCACGCTGAGCACCAACGGGTCGGCGCCGCTCCTGATGCTCAAGGGCGCCCCCGAG
>NZ_MBES01000058.1 GCF_001954195.1 Mycobacterium sp. IS-1264
GTTTTCGCTCCGGCCGGGGGGGGGGCCGGGCCGCGCTGCACAAGGTGGCGCATGATCCCCGGCTGGCCCGCTCCAATCTCGTCGCGACGGTGCGCGCCGATCTGCTGCGGCGCGCCGCCCGGCCGGCCGACGCGGTGGCCTGGTACCGAATCGCGTTGGAGTCCAACGGTTCCGAGCCGGGCCGCGAGTTCTTGCGCCGACGCATCGCCGAGTGCGGCGGATAGTCAGGAGGGGTCCCGTGCGCCCAAGTCGCCGTTGAGATATCGGGCGCGGCAGGCGCGTCGCGCCAGCTTGCCGCTGGTGGTTCGCGGGATCACGCCGGCCGCCACCAGCAGCACGTCGGCCAGTGGCAGGCGATGCCGGCGCGATACCGCCGCGCGGATGGCATCGATTACGGGTTGCAGATCGGCCCGCCCCCGGGCCGTCGCGAAAACCGATCGCCAGCGCGCGATTGGCGGCCACCACGGGGGAGTCGGTCATCCGCCACAGCCGGTCGTAGGCGGCGCAGATCGCGACCCAGTCGGTCTGCTCCCAGGACGGGGCCGTCGCGTGCACCGCCGCGATCACCGCCTGCGGCAGGTAGGCGCCCGTCGATCCCGCGGCCGCCCGCAACCGCTGCAGGCCGCGCGCGATGCGGCCGCGGTCCCAACGGCGCCGGTCCTGGTCCTCGAGCGGCACCAGCATGCCGGCGTCGTCCACCCGGGTCGCCCGTCGCGAATCGTGTAGCAGCATCAGGGCCGCCAGGGCGTGCGCCTCCGGCTCGTCGGGCATCAGCGCGCACAATTCTCCGGCCAGCCGAATTCCCTCGTCGCACAGCTCGTCTCGAATTGCGGACGGCCCCGCGGTCGACCAATAGCCCTCGGTGAACACCGAGTAGATGCAACCCAGCACGTGCGGTGTGCGCTCGGCCAGCAGCTCGGCCGGAGGCACCCGCAGCGGGATGTTGGCGTGCCGAATCTTGTTCTTGGCACGCGTGATTCGCTGGCCGATGGCCGGCTCGGTCTGTAGCAGGGCGCGGGCGATCTCGGCGACGGTCAACCCGGACACCAGCCGCAGCGTCAGCGCCAGCTGCGACTGCCGGTCCAGCGCCGGGTGCGCGCAGGTGAACATCATCCGCAACTCGTCGTCACGGACCGGGTGCACGTCCACCCGGTCGGTCCGGGCCCTGATCTCGTCGACCACCGCCGCCAATTCCTTTCCGGGACGGATGGATTCGCGACGCAGCCGGTCGCGCGCGCGGTTGCGGGCGACGGTCACCAGCCACCCGCCGGGACTGTCGGGCACGCCGTCGCGCGGCCAGGTCCGAAGCGCCTCGGCGCAGGCCTCCTGGACGGCGTCCTCGGCGACGGTGAGGTCCCCGGACCACCGCGCGAGCGCGGCGACGGCCGGTCCCCATTCCCGGCGGAAGACGCCGTCCAGGTTGGCCATTCGCGAATCTAGAGCCCTGAAACCCCGGCCAGTTGCCGCAGCTCCACGGTGGAGGCGGGGATCATTCCGGCCAGCTTGACCGCCTCGTCGCGATCCGCGGCGGCCAGCAGGTAGAAGCCGGTCGCAATCTCGGCGCCTTCCGCGTAGGGCCCGTCGGTCAACAGCACCTGGCCGTCGCGGACGCGCATCGTCGTCGCCGTCGTCGGCTCGCGCAATGCGGCGCCCCCGACAATGTGATCGCCTGCGGCAGCGGCGAATTCACCGTGCCGCGCCGCTTCCGCCTCCCATTCCGGCGTGCCCGGGGTATTGGCGGATGCCGGCGACTCCAGGAGCAGTGCCAGCCATTGGCCGCCGGTGCCTTTCCAATCGGGATCGAACGCGTGGTAGGTCGGCCGGACTTCGATCGCGCCGTGCTGGGCGGCGGGAACGTCGCGGGCCAGCTTCAGCGCCTCGTCGAGGTCCTCGGCCTCGAACACGTAGTAACCGCATGCCACCTCGGCGGCCTCGGCGAATGGACCGTCGGTGACCACGGGCGAGTCGGGTCCGCCGGTGATGCGCACACCCGTCGCCGTCGGTAGCAGGGCGTCACCGGCGCGGATCGCCGAGCCGGCCTTGGCGTGGAAGTTCTGGTAAGCCGTCATCACGGGCTCCCGCTCGTCGGGGGTCAGCTCCCGTTCCTGGCTGATCAACAGCGCGAAATACTGCATGTTCGTCACCTCCGGTCGTGAGCGAAGCCCTGTGCTCCACTCTCTACCTGTTCGACGAACGCCGCAGCGCCGATCCGACACCCGGCGAAAAAAATTAGGCGGCGGCCCCCGGCTTGAGGTAGGTCACCAGGCTGACGTCAAGCATTTCTTCGGTGAAGTAGTGCTCGCAGCCCCGCAGGTACTTGATGTAGCGGTTGTAGACCTCTTCGGAAGTGACCTCGATGGCCTTGTCTCTGTTGGACTCGAGCGTGTCGCCCCAGATGTGCAGCGTCTTGATGTAGTGCGGGCGCAGCGAAAGCGGTTCGGGCACCACAAAACCCGCTTTCTCGCCGTGGTCGACCATCATCTGAGTGGACGGCAGCCGGCCACCCGGGAAGATTTCGGTGATGATGAACTTGATGAAACGGGCCGTCTCGAAGGTCAACTTCTTGCCGAGGGCCGCCATCTCGTAGGGGTGGTAGCTGACGCTGCTCTGGACGGTCATCCGCCCGTCCTCGGGCATGATGTCGTAGCACCTCTTGAAGAAGTCGTCGTAGTTCTCGTGCCCAAAGTGTTCGAAGGCCTCGATCGACACGATGCGGTCGACGGGCTCGTTGAAGTCCTCCCAGTTCTGCAGGCGGACCTGGCATGACCGGTTCGTGTCCAGGGCCCCCAGCACCTGCTCGCAGCGGGCGTGCTGATTCTTTGACAACGTCAGGCCGATGACATTGACGTCGAACCGCTCGACGGCGCGCTTCATGGTGGTGCCCCAGCCGCAGCCGATGTCCAGCAGGGTCATGCCCGGCTTGAGGTCCAGCTTGTCCAGGTTGAGGTCGATCTTGGCGTACTGCGCCTCTTCCAGCGTCATGTCGTCGTTTTTGAAGTAGGCGCAGCTGTAGGTCCTGGTCGGGTCCTGGAACAGGGCGAAGAAGTCGTCCGAGACGTCGTAGTGCGCCTGAATGTCTTCGGGAGCCGTCCGTATCTTGGTCGGGCTAGCCGGTTGATCAGCCATTTTCGCCTTCTTCTCCTGGATGATGGTCATTGCCTGGGGCAGGCACGCATCTCGGTCGGTGTCAAAGGATACCCAATGTCAAGGCGGGGTTTGACCGACACAGGCCGAATTTCGACGGGGCGCGGCCGGTCAGCGGAACTGGTAATCGCTCAGCGGGAATCGTGATCCTTCACGTACCGCGTTGCGCGTCGACGTGGGCCGCAGCAGGGTCGCCTCGCCATCGGGGTTGAAGTAGTAGGACCGCGAGGTGGCACAGTCGCCCGCGTAGAACACCGTGTTGTCGAGAAGGTCGGTCATCCGTTCCAGGAAGCGCGCATTCGCTTCCTCGGTCACCTCGAATTCCGTCGCTCCTCTGCGCTGCATTTCCCCGAACAGCCGGTCCATGTGCCGCATCTGGTATTCCATCGTGTTGAAGAACGACAGGCCGGAAAAGGCGAACGGACTGGCCAAGCTCAAGTAGTTGGGGAAGTACGGAATGGACACCCCCTCGTAGGCCTGGAACCGGTTCTCTCGCCACCACTTCCCCAGGTTGCGGCCTTGGCGCCCGATCACCTCGATGGCCGGAAAGTTGGTGTTCCAGAGATCAAAACCGGTGGCCAGTGCCAGCGTGTCGATGACGGTCTTGCGCCCGTCGGCGGTGACGATGCCGTCGGGCTCGATCCGCTCGATGCTGTTGGTCTCCAGATGCACATGCGGCTTGGTAAAGGTCCGGTAATAGCTGTTGGACCAGGTGGGTCGCTTGCAGCCGAAGTCGTAGTCGGGCGTCAGTCTGCGCCGCAGTTCCTTGTCGCGGACCGAGATGAACCGGTTGATTTTGGCAAGATCCGCCGCGGCAATGTTCAGCCGCCGGAACTGCCGGTAGTGCAGCACACCGGTCACCATCATCAACTCGAAGAGCGTGTCGGTGACCAGCCGGAAGGCCCGGTGCACCAGCGGCACCCGAGCGAATACCCGCTGCAGCCAAACCGGGATCGCGAAGTCGATCTTGGGCACCACATGGATCGCCGTCCGCTGGTACACCGTCAGCTCGGCGACTTTGGCGGCCAGCTCGGGTATCAACTGAACCGCGGTCGCCCCGGTACCGATGATCCCGACGCGACGGCCGTCGAACTCGTAGTCGTTGTCCCACGCGGTGGTGTGGATGACCTTGCCTTCGAAAGTCTCCATTCCTGGGATGTCGGGGGTGTGTGGCTGGGACAGGAAGCCTGTCGCGGTGATCAGAAAACGTGTCGTCAGGCTCGTGCCGTCGGCCAGCGCCACCTGCCATAACCGCTGGTCCTCATCCCAGCTTGCGCTCTCGACCGTCGCGTTGAATCGCATGTGGCGGCGCACGTCGTACTTGTCGGCGACGCGTTCGGCGTACCGCTTCAGTTCGGCGCCCGGCGCGAACAGCCGCGACCAGTACGGATTGGGCTCGAACCAATACGAGTAGGTGGTGGACGGGATGTCGACGGCCAGCCCGGGGTAATGGTTGACGTGCCAGGTCCCGCCCAGGTCCGAGTCGCGATCGAGGATGACGATGTTGTCGTATCCAAGCCGCTTGAGCTGGATGGCTGTGCCAATCCCCCCGAAACCTGCACCGACTATGACGGCGTCGAGATTGTCCATGGTGCGTGAAAGGGTCCTTTCGTGGAGCCGGGCAACCGGCGCGTCGCCAGCTGCCCTCCACGGCGAACTTGATCAGGTGAAATCTTAGTAGGAAATCCGATTCGTCGCCCACACGCCCTGGCCACGGGTTGGTTTGAGCTCAGTCACATCTATATAAAAATGCGCGCTACTTCTTCTCCAGGGTGAATTGGTTGACGTCGGCGTAGCGCGTGCGGAATGCCTTCGCGCAGCCGGTCAGGTACTTCATGTACCGCTCGTAGACCTCCTCGGACTGGATCGCGATGGCCTCGTCCCGGTGCGCCTGGAGCGCCTCCGCCCACAAGTCGAGGGTCCTGGCGTAGTGCAGCTGCAGTGATTGCCGGCGGGTCAGCGTGAAGCCGGCCTTCGACGAGTGCTGCTCGACCTTCTCGATAGACGGCAACCGGCCGCCCGGGAAGATCTCGGTGACGATGAACTTGATGAAGCGGGCCATCTCGAAGGTCAGGGGGATGCCCTGTTCAGTGCACTCCTGCGGCGTCAGCCCGGTGATCGTGTGCAGCAGCATCACCCCGTCGGCGGGCAGGACGGTGTGGGCCATCCGGAAGAAGTCGTCGTAACGCTCGTGGCCGAAGTGTTCGAACGCGCCGATCGACACGATCCGGTCGACGGGCTCGTCGAACTGCTCCCAGCCGTTCAGCAGCACCCGTTTGCTGCGTGGGCTGTCCATCTCGTCGAACATCTTCTGCACGTGGGCGGCCTGGTTCTTCGACAACGTCAAGCCGACGACATTCACGTCGTAGCGCTCGATGGCCCGCCGCATGGTGGCGCCCCAGCCGCAGCCGACGTCGAGCAACGTCATGCCCGGCCGCAGGCCCAGCTTGCCCAGCGCCAGGTCGATCTTGGCGATCTGAGCCTCTTCCAGCGTCATGTCCTCGCGCTCGAAGTACGCGCAGCTGTAGGTCTGCGTTGGGTCTAGGAACAGGCGGAAAAAGTCGTCAGAGAGGTCGTAGTGCGCCTGCACGTCGGCAAAGTGCGGCGTCAGTTTCTCGGCCATGGCGTGGTGCGTCCCCCGGCTAATCGTTACTTGGTGAGCGTGTACTGCGCGACGTTGGAGATCCCTTTGCGGAAAAGGTCCGCGCAGCCGGTCAGGTAGCGCATGAAGCGGTTGTAGACCTCTTCGGACTGGATGGCGATGGCGCGTTCGCGATTGGCCTGCAGATTGGCCGCCCACGTATCCAGAGTCCGCGCGTAATGCTGCTGGAGATATTGGATCTTCTCGATCGTGAAACCGCTCTCTTGCGCCAGGTCGACGATGTCGCGTTCGCCGCACATCTGGCCGCCGGGAAAGATTTCCGTGCCGAGGAAGTGGAAGAAACGCAGGTCCGTCATCGTGATCGGGATGCCGCGCTCCTTCCACTGCGACTGCGGATACGTGAAAATGCTGTGCATCAGCATCCGGCTGTCCCCCGGAAGGGTCTTGTAGGCCCAATCCCAGAACGCGGGCCAGCGTTCCTTCTTGAACGCGTCGAAGGCCTCGAAGCTCATGATCCGATCGGCTTGGCCGTCAAACTCTTCCCAGCCCTGTAGCCGCGCCTCGGCGTGGCGCGTCGTGGGGATTTCGGCCAGCCGGGCCTTGCTGCGCTCGTAGTGATTGCGGCTCAGCGTGAGCCCGATGACATTGACGTCGTACTTCTCGACCGCGCGGACCAGCGCTCCGCCCCAGCCGCAACCTACGTCGAGCAGCGTCATGCCGGGTTCGAGGTTCAGCTTGTCCAGCGCAAGGTCCAGCTTGGCGAGCTGCGCCTCTTCCAGCGTCATGTCGTCGTTTTCGAAATAGGCGCAGGTGTACACCATGTTGGGGTCGAGGAAGAGCGCGAAGAAGTCGTCAGAAATGTCGTAGGTTGCTTGCGACTCTTCGTAATACGGCTTCAGCTCCGCCATTAACAGACATCCTCCCGACGCCAACGGTATCAACCCTGTGAGACGTGTGTGAAATTCGGCAGGGATACCCTAAACGCCGCCCTGTCCGGGATTTAGCGGGCCTCGGCGAAGTTACTAGTCAGCACGCTGATCAGCGGATCCCACAGTTGCTGAGGCAGGTCGTGGCCCATGCCGTCGAACAAGATTAGCCGAGCGCCGCTGATGGCGCGCGCGATCGCCCGGCCACCAAAGGGCCGCATCAGCTTGTCGGAGCGGCCGTGGACCACCACCGTCGGCGCGGCGATGCGGCGGTCGTAGGGCGCCAGGCTGCCGCTGCCCAGGATCGCCGCGAAATGGCGGGCGATGCCCTGCGGGTAGTAGTTGCGGTCGTACCCCTCGGCCGCGTCGGTGCGAACCTGCTCTTCGGGCATGCGATAGCGGGGGCTGCCGATGATATTGCTGACGCGCACCGCGTTGTCGATGATCACATCGCGCGGCGCGTTCCGCGGTGGACCCTTGAGGAGCGCGAGCAAAGCGCTCGGGGCCGGCGGCGGCAGGAACGGTGAGTTGTTGCTGGAGAACAGGATTCCCAACGTTTTCGTCCGCGTCGGGAAGCGTGCCGCGAAAACCTGGGCGATCATGCCGCCCATCGATGCCCCGACGATGTGGGCGTGCTCGAGACCCAGGTGATCGAGCAGCGCGGCGGCGTCGTCGGCCATGTCCTCCAGCGTGTATGCCGCGTTGCTGCGCAGGCCGAGCCAGGACCGGGCCAGCCGCGTCACCAGCGGCTGCCCGGAGCTGCGGTGCTCGGTCTTGCTGGACAGGCCGACGTCGCGGTTGTCATAGCGGATCACCCGCAGGCCCTGCCCAACGAGCTTCTCGCAGAACGCCGTTCGCCACAGCAACAGTTGCGCGCCCAGGCCCATGATCAGCAGCACGGGCGGGTCGGCAAGGTCGCCCATGTCTTCGTAGTAGAGCTTCACCTCGCCCGGGGCGTCGCGCGAGGTGGCCCCCGCTATCGCGTAGCCGCTGCGGATCTGCACTAGACCGCCCCTATACCTCGACGTCGGTCTGGTGCTCGCGGCTGACCTCGACCATGAAGTTCGCGAAGTATCCCGTCAGCTGCGGATCCGACATCATCTGCCACTTGGGTGCGAGCAGCTTCATGTACCGCTCGACGTAGAGGAACTGCTTGCCGATCAGGACCAGCTCCCGGGGCAGCTTGACGTCGTAGGCGTCGGCCAGCGCGGAGAGCTGGCGGCCGATGTCGGCATAGGACAACTCGCCCAGGGTCTGCATGGTCAGCGGCGTGGCGAAGCGCTCCAGGTCCTTCGCGGCCTGGGCTTCGGGCTTCATGGTGCCGACGGCGCCCATCAGCACGACGATCTTGCCTGCCGCGGCGTGGTCCTTCTTCACCAGCAGCGCGTACACGAGTTCGCGCAGCAGCCAGCGGGTGCGCGGGTCGATGCGGCCCATGATCCCGAAGTCGAAGAAGACGATGCGGCCCTGGTCGTCGACGTAGAGGTTGCCCGCGTGCAGGTCGCCGTGGAACAGCCCGTGCCGCAGACCGCCCTCGAACAGGCTGAATAGCAACGCTTTAACCAGCTCGGTGCCGTCGAACCCGGCCTTGCGGATGGCGGCGGCGTTATCGATGCGGATGCCGTGCACCCGCTCCATCGTCAGCACCCGGTCGGTGGTCAGGTCCCAGTACACCTGGGGGACCCGGATGTTGCGGCCCAGCGGTGAGGCGTGCAGGTGGGACACCCAGGCCTCCATCGACTGCGCCTCCAGGCGGAAGTTCAGCTCCTCGGCTAGGTTGTCGGAAAAGTCGGCGACGACGTCTTGGGCGGACAACCGCCGGCCGAGCTTCGCCAGCTCCACCGTCTGCGCGAAGCGCTTCAGGATCTGTAGGTCCGCGGCGACGCGGCGGCGGATGCCCGGCCGCTGGATCTTGACGACGACGTCTTCGCCGCTGTGCAGGGTCGCGTAGTGCACCTGGGCGATGGACGCCGACGCGAACGGTTCTTCCTCGAAGCTGGCGAACAGCTCCGACGGCTGGGCGCCGAGCTCCTCGGCGAACAGCTTGTGCACCTCGTCCTTGTCGGCCGGTGGCACGCGGTCGAGCAGGTCGCGGAATTCGCGGGACAGCGACTCGCCGAACGCACCGGGGCTGGACGCGATGATCTGCCCGAACTTCACGTACGTCGGCCCCAGATCGGCAAAGGTCTGCGGGAGCTGCTTGATCACCTTCTGCTGCCACGGACCCCTGCCCGGCAGCTTGGTGACGACGCGAGCCGCGGTGCGGGTGACCTGCCAACCGGTGGCTGCCACCCGGGCCGCTTCGACCGGCAAGGGCACCCGGTCGAGCCTGGCCACCTCGCGGTGTTTGGTAGAACTCATTCCAGCAGTCTGCCAAACCGGCGGTGTCAAGTCGCAATTCGGTGTGAGGACACTCACTTTGCTTTCCAGGGCTGTACCCAGCCCTCGATCTGCCAGTTCTCCAGGCCGGCGATCAATTCGTACATGGTGGCGCCGTCGATGGTCTCCCGGATGATGTCGGCGTGCCCGGCGTGCCGGGCCAACTCGTTGATCACGTGCAGGATCACCCAGCGCACCGACCATGCCGGCTGGTTTTTGGGGAACCACGGGATGTCTCGGGGAACCGGCACCGCCGCGTCGAGATCCGCGGTTTCCGCCAGCCGCAGCGATTTCTCGTTCTGCGCTTCGAACGCCCGCAGCAGCCCGTCCAGCGTCTCGTCGGGCCGCATCACGTGCTGCTCGCCGAACTCCTGGGCGATCTGCTCGAACGGGCGAGTGTCCTTCGGCGGCTCCTCCGGCGCGGCGGCGACGCGCGCCATCCAAGTGCGTTGCATCGCGGTTGCGTGCTTGACCAGCCCGCCGATCGACAGCGCACTGACCGTGGGTGCGGACCGGGCCTGCTCGTCGGTCAGGCCGTACGACACGGCGAAGTACGCGCTTTGGTGAAACGCCAAGTATTCGCGCAGGGCGCTGCGTTCGTCGGCGACGGGCGGGGCAAGTGCGGGCATTCTCAATCCTCCTGAATGGTGTGGCTGTGCAGGTAGAGGTCTCGGAGGCAGGCGATTTCGGCACCATGGTGGATCGCTTCTCGATTGATGTGCAACACCAGCTCGCTCAGCGGATAGTCGGCGTAGGGCCCTTCGGCCGGGCCGCAGCGGCGGGTCAGGTCGGTGTCCGACAACGACCGCACGCCGTTGATCCACGCCGCGTACGTCTCGTCAAGTTGCCGCAGGGCGGTGGCGGCGTCGGTGGCATAGTGCCAACTCTGGTAGTCGGCGGACGGTCCACCGAAATGATGATGGGCACGCATGGCGAAAACGCCGACAATGACGTGTGCCATGCGCCACGCGATCGTGGTGAACGGTACGGGGCTGGGCGCCGGGAAGGCGAAATCTATCGACCCATCGGGATGCACGGTCCAGCAGTTGGGCACCGGCTGCCAGAAGTACTCGTCGTCGGTCAGCCCGTCCAGGCGTGGGCGCAGCTGGTTGCGCCAGTGCCAGTCGAGCTGGTCGGCCAGTTGGGTGGTCAGATCTGCCATGGCACCGAGCTTTCCACCAGCCGGTGACAGTCGTCCCTACGCGACGGCGATTTCGCGGCGCCGGCCGCGTAAAGTGCGGACATGCAGGTGATTTCGGCGGAGCCGACGGAGCTTTTCGTCGGGCCGCCGGACGCGCCGTCGCAACTGGTGCGCGTCAGCCTCGCCGGGGTGGCCGCGCCGACGCGGGTCCGCATCGACGGCGACGGTCTGCGGGGGGAGGCGGTCGCCGACGCCGGCGCCGAGTTCGTCGAGGTTCCGGTCACCGTCGACCGTCCGGTCGTCGGTCAGCGTCGCGCCGCGCGCGTGCACGCCGGCGGCGCGGGCACGCCGTTCGAGTTCGTCGTCGCCGAGCCCGGCTGGACGATGTACATGATCAGCCACTTCCACTACGACCCGGTGTGGTGGAACACGCAGGGTGCCTATACCAGCGAGTGGGCCGCGGACCCGCCGGACCGGCAGGCCAACGCCTTCGAGCTGGTGCACGCGCATCTGGAGATGGCGCGCCGCGAGCCCGAATACAAGTTCGTGCTGGCCGAGGTGGATTACCTCAAGCCGTACTGGGACACCCGGCCCGAGGACCGCGCCGATTTGCGCCGCTTCCTCGCCGAGGGCCGCGTCGAGGTGATGGGCGGCACCTACAACGAACCCAACACCAACCTCACCGGACCGGAAACGACGATCCGGAACCTGGTGCACGGCATAGGTTTTCAGCGCGAGGTGCTCGGCGCCGATCCGGCCACCGCTTGGCAGCTCGACGTGTTCGGCCACGATCCGCAATTTCCCGGAATGGCCGCCGACGCCGGGCTGACGTCGAGTTCGTGGGCCCGCGGGCCGCACCATCAGTGGGGCCCGACCCACTCCGGCGGTGTCGAAGGCATGCAGTTCTGCAGCGAGTTCGAGTGGATCGCGCCGTCGGGTCGCGGCCTGCTGACCCACTACATGCCCGCGCACTACGGCGCGGGCTGGGGGATGGACTCGTCGACCAGCCTGCAGGAGGCGCAGGACGCCACGTACCGGTTGTTCCGTCAGCTCAAGAAGGTCGCGCTGACCCGCAATGTGCTGTTGCCGGTGGGCACCGACTACACCCCGCCGAACAAGTGGGTCACCGCGATCCACCGCGACTGGGCCCGGCGCTACACCTGGCCGCGATTCGTGTGCGCGCTGCCGCGGGAGTTCTTCGCGGCGGTGCGCGCCGAACTCGCCGAGCGGGGGTGTGCGCCGTCGCCGCAGACCCGGGACATGAACCCGATCTACACCGGCAAGGACGTGTCGTACATCGACACCAAACAAGCCAACCGGGCCGCCGAGAACGCCGTCCTGGACGCCGAGCGCTTCGCGGTGTTCGCCGCGCTGATGACCGGCGCCGAGTACCCGCAGGCGGCCCTGGCGAAGGCGTGGGTGCAGTTGGCCTACGGCGCGCACCATGACGCGATCACCGGGTCGGAATCCGACCAGGTGTACCTGGACCTGCTGACCGGTTGGCGCGACGCGTGGGAGCTGGGCCGCGCGGCCCGCGACAACTCGCTGGCGTTGCTGTCCGGCGCGATCGATACCGGCGGACGTTCGGTCGTGGTGTGGAATCCGCTGACACACCAGCGCACCGACATCGTCACCGCCCGGCTCGATTCGCCGGTCGCGGCGGGGGTGCGGGTGCTGGGTCCCAACGGCGAGGAGTCGCCCGCGCACGTCGAGGACGACGGCCGCTCGGTCACCTGGCTGGCCAGCGATGTGCCTTCGCTGGGCTGGCGGGCTTATCGGCTGGCGCCTGGCGGCGAAGTGGCCGGCTGGGAACCGGTGCCCGGATCCGAGATCGCCAACGAGCACTACCGGCTGGCGGTCGACGCGGCGCGCGGCGGGGCGGTCTCCTCCCTGGTTCAGGACGGTCGCCAGCTGATCGCGGCCGGCCGGGTGGGCAACGAGCTTGCCGTCTACGAGGAATACCCGGCGCACCCGACGCAGGGCGAGGGCCCGTGGCACCTCCTGCCCAAGGGGCCGGTGGTGTGCTCGTCGGAATCGCCCGCGCGCGTGCGGGCCTACGCCGGCCCGCTCGGTCAGCGGCTGGTGGTGCGCGGCGGTATCGGCACCCTGCTGCGCTACACCCAAACCATCACCCTGTGGCGGGGCGTCGCGCGGGTGGACTGCCGCACCACCATCGACGAGTTCACCGGGGAAGACCGCTTGTTGCGCCTGCGCTGGCCGTGCCCGGTTCCCGGCGCCATGCCGGTCAGCGAGGTGGGTGACGCCGTCATCGGGCGGGGTTTCGCCCTGCTGCACGACGGGTCGCAGTCCGTGGACACCGCGCGCTACCTGTGGACGCTGGACAACCCGGCCTACGGCTGGTTCGGGCTTTCGTCGGCGGCCCGGGTCCGGGTTTCGAACTCGGCCGTGCGGGCGGTTGCCGTGGCCGAGGTGGTGTCGCCGGCCGAGACGACGTCGGGACCGCTGGCCCGCGAGCTGATGGTCGCGCTGGTCCGCGCCGGCGTCACGGCCACCTGCAGCGGCGCCGACCAACCGCGCTACGGCCGCCTCGACGTCGACTCCAATCTGCCCGACGTGCGGATCGCCCTGGGCGGGCCCGGCCGCAACGCCTTCACCAAAGCTGTTCTCGCCGAGGCGGTTCCGGACTACACCGCCGAACTCGAACGCCAGCTGGCCGAGACCGGACGGGCCCGGGTGTGGGTGCCGGCGGCGACGCCATTGGCACAGGTGTGGGTGCCCGGCGCCGACCTGCGTGGGGTCCGCGCCCTGCCGGTGCTGGTGATCGCCGGCTCCGACGACACCAACCTGGACGACGAAATCGCCGCGGTGGCAACGGATCTCGGCGATGCCGAAATCGAGGTCACCCAGCAGGCGCCGGCGGCGATGGAGCCCTTCGAGGCCCGCACTGTCGCGCTCCTCAACCGGGGCGTGCCGAGCTTCGCCGTCGACATCGAAGGCACCCTGCACACCGCGCTGATGCGGTCGTGCACGGGCTGGCCGTCGGGCGTCTGGATCGACGAGCCCCGCCGCACCGCTCCCGACGGCTCGAACTTCCAACTGCAGCACTGGACACACGATTTCGACTACGCGTTGGTCGGCGGCGACGGGGACTGGCGGCGGGCCGGAATTCCGGCCCGCAGCGCGCAGTTCGCCCAACCGCTGCTCGCCGTCGTCGCGGGCGAGGGGCGGGGCGAGCTGCCGCCGACCGGATCGCTGCTGCGAGTCGACCCCGCCGACGCGGTGCACCTCGGGGCGCTCAAGGCGGCAGGCAACCCGCTGACCGCGGGCAGCGCGAAGCCGGTCGACCCCGCCGCGGTGGCCCTGCGGCTGGTGGAAACCCGCGGCGCACCCGCCCGCGTCAGCATCGGTTCGGCGCTGGGCAAGGTGAGTGCGCTCGAGCTCGCCGACCTCCTGGAGACGCCGCGGGGACGAATACGATCGATCGACCTGCGCGGCTATCAGCTCGCCACCGTGCTGGCCCGGCTTGACGTGCCGTTCTCCGGCGGCGGCGACGGCCGGCCCGTCGCGCTGGCCCCGAACGCCGAGGCCGCCCAGCCGCTTTACGCGCGCTATTGGCTGCACAATCGCGGGCCGGCGCCGCTCGGCGGCCTGCCCGCGGTCGCCCACCTGCATCCGCGCCTCGTTACCGCGCGGCCCGGCGACGGGGTGGCGTTCCGGCTCACCGCGGCCAGCGACTGCAGCGATTCCGCGCTGGAGGGCGCGGTGGCGGTGGTGTGCCCGGACGGCTGGTCGGCCACACCCAGCGAGCGGCCGCTGACGCTGTGCAGCGGCGAGTACCGCGAGACCGACGCGGTGGTGGACGTCCCGGCGAACGCACCACCCGGCCTGTACCCGATCCGCGCCCAGCTGCGGCTCTCCGGGGACTCGGTGCCGGCCGCGTGGCAGCAGGCGGTCGAGGACGTGGCGGTGGTGGCCGTCGGCGTGGACGCAGTCGACCTCGCCGACCTGCTCTACCTCGTCGACGGGCCCGCCGACGTCACGCTGCGCGCCGGCGACACGGCCCGATTGACCGTTACGGTCGGCACCCACGCCTGCGCGGAGGTCGCGCTAGAGGCGCATCTGATCAGCCCGTGGGGCACTTGGGAGTGGATCGGCCCGGCCGCGCTCGGCGCGGCCCTGCCCGCACGCGGCACGGTCGAGCTCGCCTTCGCCGTCACCCCGCCGGCATGGCTGGAACCCGGCCAGTGGTGGGCGCTGGTCCGAGTCGGGTGCGCCGGCCGGCTCGTCTACTCCCCGGCGGTGAAGGTGACGGTGAAGTGAGCGCGCGCCTGGTCGCGACCGTCGCCGGCACGCCGATTGGGGTCGACGAGGTCGACGCCCGCGAGGCGCGGTTGCGCAGCGGTCCGCGCGCGGCCGCGCTGCCCGCCGGCGGCACCAGCGAGGGACGGCAGCTGCGGCGCTGGCTCACCCAATTGATCGTGACCGAAAGAGTCGTCGCGGTCGAGGTGGCCGCGCGCGGCCTGACCGCGGGGGACGCCCCGGGCGAGACGGAGCTACTGCCCGACGACACGGCCCGGCTGGAGATCGGGAGCGTGGCCGCGGCAGCGCTGGCCGATCCGGCCGCGCGGGCCCTGTTCGCCGACGTCACCGCCGCAGTCCGGGTCAGCGACCAAGACGTGGCCGACTATCACGCCCGCAACCCGCTGCGGTTCGCCGCGCCGCGCCCGCGCCGTCACGGCTGGCGCGCCCCGTCGCGGGTCGGCCCGCCGCTGGGACAGGTGCGGTCCGCGATCGCCGAGCATCTGCGCGGCGCCGCGCGGCGGCGCGCCTTCCGGGTGTGGCTCGACGCGCGCACCGCGGAGCTGGTGCGGCTCGCTCCCGGCTACGAGCATCCCGGCGATCCCCACCAGCCCGACAACACCCACCGGCACTGATCGCCGATGCTCACCCTCTGCCTGGACATCGGCGGCACCAAGATCGCCGTCGGCCTGGCCGACGACGACGGCGCGCTGGTGCACACGTCCATCCGACCGACCCCGCCCGGCGGGTCGGCCGAAGAGATCTGGGCCGCGGTCGCGGCAGCGATCGCCGACGCCCTCGGCGCGGTCGACGGCGGGGTCGTCGCGGTGGGCATCGCGTCGGCCGGCTCGATCGACCTGCACACCGGGTGCGTCAGCCCGATCAACATCGGGTCCTGGCGCGGCTTCCCGTTGCGGGACCGCGTCGCGGCAGCGGTGCCCGGCGTGCCCGTGCGGCTGGGTGGTGACGGCACGTGCATGGCCCTGGGCGAGCACTGGCGCGGCGCCGGACGCGGGGCGCGCTTCCTGCTGGGCATGGTGGTGTCCACCGGCGTGGGCGGCGGGTTGGTGTTCAACGGCGCCCCCTACACCGGGCGCACCGGCAATGCCGGCCACGTCGGTCACGTGGTGGTCGACCCGGACGGCCTGCCCTGCACCTGCGGCGGCCGCGGCTGCGTCGAGACCGTTGCGGCCGGCCCGTCGCTGGTGCGTTGGGCCCGGGCCAACGGCTGGTCCGCGCCGCCCGGTGCCGGCGCCGAGCAGCTGGCCGACGCCGCGACGCGCGGCGACGCCGTGGCGCTGCGGGCGTTCGACCGGGCCGCCAGTGCGCTCGCGGCGATGATCGCCTCGGTGGCGGCGGTCTGCGACCTCGACCTCGCCGTCGTCGGGGGAGGAGTGGCGAAATCCGGTCGCGTGCTTTTCGACCCGCTGCGGGCGACACTGGCCGACTACGCCGGACTGGATTTTCTGCACGGCCTGCGGGTGGTGCCCGCCGAGCTTGGCGGCGAGGCCGGTCTCGTCGGCGCGGCCCGGCTTGCGCGTTTTGGCTGATCGCGGGTGGTCACGCTATTGTGGTTGCCGATCCACCGAAGACCGTCGGTCACCGAGCAATCGGTTGAAGGTCCGGGAACATCCCGGCGGCCCACGCAGGAGGACGAGGCATTACCGCCGGCGTGCGCCGGCGCATTTCAACGCCCCGGCCGCTTCCTGCGCCGGGGCGTTCGTCGTTCTCCGGTGATCACAGACCACAAGTCGCACTAGGACTTTCACCACAGGAGGTATGCATGGCAAAGGCTGACAAGGCCACCGCCGTTGCAGACATCGCCGAGCAGTTCACCGGCTCGACGGCCACCTTGATCACCGAATACCGCGGTTTGACGGTGGCCAATTTGGCCGAGCTGCGGCGGTCTCTGGCGGGGTCGGCCACCTACTCGGTGGCCAAGAACACGCTGATCAAGCGTGCGGCGTCGGAAGCCGGGATCGAGGGTCTCGACGAGCTGTTCGTCGGCCCGACGGCCATCGCGTTCGTCACAGGTGAGGCGGTTGACGCCGCCAAGGCCCTCAAGAAGTTCGCCAAGGACAACAAGGCGCTGGTCATCAAGGGCGGCTACATGGATGGCCACCCGTTGACGGTCGCCGAGGTCGAGCGCATCGCGGACCTGGAGTCCCGCGAGGTGTTGCTGGCCAAGTTGGCCGGCGCGATGAAGGGCAACATGGCCAAGGCGGCCGGCCTGTTCAACGCGCCCGCCTCGCAGGTTGCTCGCCTGTTGGCCGCACTGCAGGAAAAGAAGCCCGCCGAACCCGCTGCCGCGGCCGAACCCGCCGCCGAAGCGCCCGCCGAAGCGGCCGCCGAACCCGCCGCCGAAGCACCCGCCGAAGCCCCCGCTGCCGAGGCATCCACCGAGACACCGGCTGAAGCCGAATAACCCAACCCAAACCAACCCAGGAAGGACCCACACCATGGCAAAAATCTCCACCGACGACCTGCTCGACGTCTTCAAGGAAATGACCCTGTTGGAGCTCTCGGACTTCGTCAAGAAGTTCGAGGAGACCTTCGAGGTCACCGCGGCCGCGCCCGTCGCGGTCGCCGCGGCCGGCCCCGCCGCCGGTGGCGCACCGGCCGAGGCCGCCGAGGAGCAGTCCGAGTTCGACGTCATCCTCGAGGCCGCCGGCGATAAGAAGATCGGCGTGATCAAGGTTGTCCGCGAGATCGTCTCCGGCCTGGGCCTCAAGGAGGCCAAGGACCTGGTCGACGGCGCACCCAAGCCGCTGCTGGAGAAGGTCGCCAAGGAGGCCGCCGACGAGGCCAAGACCAAGCTCGAGGCCGCCGGCGCCACCGTCACCGTCAAGTAGTTCACTGCACGAAACCCCCGGACTTTCTTCGGAAGGCCCGGGGGTTTCGTCTGCTTAGCCGGCGCGGATTGCCGCGTGCCGCGACTGCTCGATCCGCTCGGGTGAATCTCCCAGGGCGACAAGCAGATTCGTCGTGATCGCACCAAGGACCGGCCCGACGGCCTCGCCTTCGTTGCCATAGAAACCCGCGAGTTCGAGCATCACGAACCCGTGAATCAGCGCCCAGAACTGGGCCGCGGTCGCCACAACCGAGGCGTCGTCGTCCGCGGAACACGCGGTGATCCGGCCCGCCAGCACCGACCGGTGCACAGCCCGCACGACGTGCGCGAAGCTGGGTTGATGCTGCTCGATCTCGGCGATGGTCAGCGTCAGGACGTTCCCCGCGGGCGCGTTGATGCCGTGGGCGCTGGTACTGCCGAACATCAGCCGGTACATGTGCGGCCGCTCGATGGCATAGCGGCGATACGCGGCCCCGACGGCCATCAGATCCGCCACCGGGTCGTCCGTCCGAGGCACTGTCAGCGCCGTGTCGAACTGACGCAACCCTTCTTGCGCGACCTCGGCGATCAGCGACCGCATCCCGCCGAAGTGCGTGTATACCGCCATCGTCGAGGTCCCCGCGGCACCGGCCACCTTGCGGGTCTGCAGCGCGTCGGGCCCGTCGTCGTCGAGCAGGCAGACGGCCGCGTGGAGCAGCTCGTCGCGCACGGTCCGTTCCGTCTGCGAAGTCATCCTTGCCATCTTCTCATCGGGGGCGTACGTTGCCAATAACAGCGAAATAACAATGTTATAGGAGCTCAGCCGTGACCGTCGCGCACACTGTCAAGTCCCGCAACCCGTACCTCGAGGGCTTCCTGGCGCCGGTGAGCGCCGAAGTGACCGCGACCGACCTGCCGGTCACCGGGAACATCCCCGAACACCTCGACGGGCGCTACCTGCGCAACGGGCCCAACCCGGCTGCCGAGGTTGACCCGGCCATCTACCACTGGTTCAGCGGCGACGGCATGGTGCACGGCGTCGCGCTGCGCGACGGCAAGGCGTGCTGGTACCGCAACCGCTGGGTGCGCACTCCGCCCGTATGCGCCGCGCTGGGAGAACCGGCGCCCACCGGACTGGACCCGCGGATCGGAATGCTGTCGGTGGGCCCCAACACCAACGTGCTGGCCCACGGCGGCCGGACATTGGCGCTCGTCGAGGGAGGCGGCGCCAATTACGTGCTCACCGACGACCTGGACACCGTGGGGCCGTGCGATTTCGACGGAACCCTGTTCGGTGGTTTCACCGCGCATCCGCACCGCGACCCGGCGACCGGCGAATTGCACGCGCTGTCCTACTCGTTCGCACGCGGACGGACCGTGCAGTACTCGGTGATCGACACCCAGGGACGCGCGCGGCGGACCGTGGACATCGAGGTCAGCGGGTCGCCGATGATGCACGACTTCTCGCTGACCGACAAATACGTGGTGATCTACGACCTGCCGGTGACGTTCGACCCGATTCAGATCGTGCCGATGGAGGTGCCGCGCTGGCTGAATTCGCCCACCCGGCTGGTACTGCAGTCCTTGCTCGGTCGGGTCCGCATCCCCAGCCCGATCGCGACGATGATCAACCGCAATCCGCAGCCGATCAACAAAATGCCCTACAGGTGGAACGACAACTATCCGGCGCGCATCGGGGTCATGCCGCGCGAGGGCGGCAATAAGGACGTCCGCTGGTTCGACATCGAACCCTGCTACGTCTACCACCCGCTCAACGCCTATTCCGAGATGCGGGACGGCACAGAGGTTTTGGTGCTCGACGTGGTCCGCTACTCACGGATGTTCGACCGGGACCTTCGTGGTCCGGGCGACAGCCGGCCCACGCTCGACCGCTGGACAATCGACCTGGCGACCGGTGCGGTGAGAAGCGAACGCCGCGACGATCGGCCGCAGGAGTTTCCGCGCATCAACGAGACCCTGCTGGGGGGGCCGCACCGGTTTGGCTACACCGTCGGCGTGGACGGCGGGTATCTCTCGGGCGGCGCATCGGACATGTCCACCGCGCTGTACAAGCACGACTACGCGACCGGATCCAGCACCGTGGCCGACCTGGACCCCGCCCTTTTGATCGGCGAGATGTCATTTGTGCCCAACCCCGGTGCCGACCCGCGCAAGACCGGCGAGGACGACGGCATCCTGATGGGCTACGGCTACCACCGCGGCAGCGACGAAGGCCAGCTGATCTTGCTGGATGCGCAAACTCTCGCGTCGATAGCGACGGTGCATCTGCCGCAGCGGGTGCCGATGGGCTTCCACGGCAACTGGGCGCCGGCCAGCTAACGCTGGCTTAGACACGTGTTGACCAGCGCCGCGGCGCTGCGTTTCAACTTGGGCAATTTTTCCCCTGGGTGCTGTCCAACCCTGATGCGGCGCGTCGGGCGTGCGCTACAGTGACTCAAGCCACAACAAACGGGCAGGTTGCGGGCATGAGCGTCGACGGAAGGATTCCCCATGGGCGTCGCTATCGAGGTGAATGGACTTACGAAGTCCTTCGGTTCCTCGAGGATCTGGGAAGACGTGACGTTGGATATCCCCGCCGGGGAGGTCAGCGTCCTGCTGGGGCCGTCGGGTACCGGCAAATCGGTGTTCCTCAAGTCCCTCATCGGTCTGCTGCGCCCGGAACGCGGCTCGATCATGATCGACGGCACCGACATCATCGAATGCTCGGCTAAGGAGCTCTACGAGATCCGCACGCTGTTCGGCGTCATGTTTCAGGACGGCGCGCTGTTCGGCTCGATGAATCTGTATGACAACACGGCGTTCCCGTTGCGTGAGCACACCAAGAAGAAGGAAAGCGAAATCCGTGACATCGTCATGGAGAAGCTGGAAATGGTCGGTCTTGGTGGTGACGAGAAGAAGTTCCCCGGCGAGATCTCCGGCGGTATGCGCAAGCGCGCGGGCCTGGCCCGCTCATTGGTCCTCGACCCGCAGATCATCCTGTGTGACGAGCCCGACTCGGGTCTGGACCCCGTCCGCACCGCCTACCTGAGCCAGCTGATCCTCGACATCAACGCCCAGATCGACGCCACCATCCTGATCGTCACGCACAACATCAACATCGCCCGCACGGTGCCGGACAACATGGGCATGCTGTTCCGCAAGCACCTGGTGATGTTCGGCCCCCGCGAGGTCCTGCTGACCAGCGACGAGCCCGTGGTGCGGCAGTTCCTCAACGGCCGCCGCATCGGGCCGATCGGCATGTCGGAGGAAAAGGACGAGGCCACCATGGCCGAAGAGCAGGCCATGGTCGACGCGGGCCACCACTCCGGCGGCGTCGAGGAGATCGAGGGCGTGCCGCCGCAGATCGTCGCGACGCCGGGCATGCCCGAGCGCAAAGCGGTCGCGCGCCGCCAGGCCCGCGTGCGCGAGATCCTGCACACCCTGCCCAAGAACGCCCAGGCGGCGATCCTCGACGACCTCGAGGGCACCCACAAATATCAGGCGCACGAGTTCGGCGGCTAGCGCGGCCGCAGCACCGAACGCATCGCCCGACCAGCACGGTTTGGCGGGTTTTGCCGCCGCGCGCGCACGGTAGGCCGCGACCCGAAATTTTCACGATAACTTCGCGCAACTTGCCGCCCTTCCTCTTGACGACGGGGCGCAAACGGGTCAGTCTGTTGGGCAGCATGTGCCCACGGGAACGCAAGATGCCTGCCAGCGCCGATGTTCCCTGGATGGGTACTTGAGGAATGCGCGCGCCTGCGCTATTGTTGGACGTTGCGCTGGCTACTTCCTGCCCACCTCACCCGCCACTCGACACCGTGGTCTTAGCCTGAGCCCCCTCTTCGGCCCAGCTATTTAGTTGCGCGCGTGAGATCTGGGCAGATCGTTCGCCGGCCTAACCGACACAATTCGCGGCGAACAGGCCCGGTGGCCCCGGTTCTCGTGAGTCGCACGAGGTGCTGGAAGGATGCATCTTGGCAGATTCCCGCCAGAGCAAGCGTCGCCACAAAAGTTCCACCAATGGCTCCGTGCCTGGAGCACCCAACCGAATTTCCTTCGCCAAGCTCCGCGAACCGCTCGAGGTTCCGGGGCTTCTTGACGTGCAAACCGACTCGTTCGAGTGGTTGATCGGCTCGCCGCGCTGGCGCGAAGCCGCGGCGGCACGCGGAGACGTGAAGCCGGTGGGTGGCCTCGAAGAGGTGCTCTACGAGCTCTCTCCGATCGAGGACTTCTCCGGCTCGATGTCGCTGTCGTTCTCCGACCCGCGGTTTGACGAGGTCAAGGCGCCGGTCGACGAGTGCAAAGACAAGGACATGACGTACGCGGCCCCGCTGTTCGTCACCGCGGAGTTCATCAACAACAACACCGGTGAGATCAAGAGCCAGACGGTGTTCATGGGTGACTTCCCGATGATGACCGAGAAGGGCACGTTCATCATCAACGGCACCGAGCGTGTCGTCGTCAGCCAGCTGGTGCGCTCACCGGGTGTGTACTTCGACGAGTCGATCGACAAGTCCACCGAGAAGCTGCTGCACAGCGTCAAGGTGATCCCCAGCCGCGGCGCGTGGCTGGAGTTCGACGTCGACAAGCGCGACACCGTCGGCGTGCGCATCGACCGCAAGCGCCGCCAGCCCGTCACCGTGCTGCTCAAGGCGCTCGGTTGGACCAACGAGCAGATCACCGAGCGGTTCGGGTTCTCCGAGATCATGATGTCCACGCTGGAGAAGGACAACACCGCCGGCACCGACGAGGCGCTGCTGGACATCTACCGCAAGCTGCGTCCGGGCGAGCCGCCGACCAAGGAGTCCGCGCAGACGCTGCTGGAGAACCTCTTCTTCAAGGAGAAGCGCTACGACCTGGCCCGCGTCGGCCGTTACAAGGTCAACAAGAAGCTCGGCCTGCACGCCGGTGAGCCGATCACCAGCTCGACGCTGACCGAAGAAGACGTTGTCGCCACCATCGAATACCTGGTGCGCCTGCACGAGGGGCAGGCCACGATGACCGTCCCCGGCGGCACCGAGGTGCCGGTGGAGACCGACGACATCGACCACTTCGGCAACCGCCGGTTGCGCACCGTGGGCGAGCTGATCCAGAACCAGATCCGGGTCGGCATGTCGCGGATGGAGCGTGTCGTCCGCGAGCGGATGACCACTCAGGACGTCGAGGCGATCACGCCGCAGACGCTGATCAACATCCGGCCGGTGGTCGCCGCGATCAAGGAGTTCTTCGGCACCAGCCAGCTGTCGCAGTTCATGGACCAGAACAACCCGCTGTCGGGTCTGACGCACAAGCGCCGGCTGTCGGCGCTGGGCCCGGGTGGTCTGTCGCGTGAGCGCGCCGGGCTGGAGGTGCGCGACGTGCACCCGTCGCACTACGGCCGGATGTGCCCGATCGAGACCCCGGAGGGTCCGAACATCGGTCTGATCGGGTCGCTGTCGGTGTACGCGCGGGTCAATCCGTTCGGCTTCATCGAGACGCCGTACCGCAAGGTGGTCGACGGTGTGGTCAGCGACGAGATCGAATACCTGACCGCCGACGAGGAGGACCGCCACGTGGTGGCGCAGGCCAACTCGCCGATCGACGACGACGGTCGCTTCACCGAGGCGCGCGTCCTGGTCCGCCGCAAGGCGGGCGAGGTCGAGTACGTGTCCTCGTCCGAGGTCGACTACATGGACGTCTCGCCGCGCCAGATGGTGTCGGTGGCCACGGCCATGATTCCGTTCCTCGAGCACGACGACGCCAACCGTGCCCTGATGGGTGCCAACATGCAGCGCCAGGCGGTTCCGCTGGTGCGCAGCGAGGCGCCGCTGGTGGGTACCGGCATGGAGCTGCGTGCCGCGATCGACGCCGGCGACGTCGTCGTCGCCGAGAAGGCCGGTGTCATCGAGGAAGTCAGCGCCGACTACATCACCGTGATGGCCGACGACGGCACCCGGCACACCTACCGGATGCGCAAGTTCGCCCGCTCCAACCACGGCACGTGCGCCAATCAGTCGCCGATCGTGGACGCCGGGGATCGGGTGGAGGCCGGCCAGGTGATTGCCGACGGCCCCTGCACCGACAACGGCGAGATGGCGCTGGGCAAGAACCTGCTCGTCGCGATCATGCCGTGGGAAGGCCACAACTACGAGGACGCGATCATCCTCTCCAACCGCCTGGTTGAGGAGGACGTGCTCACCTCGATCCACATCGAGGAGCACGAGATCGACGCCCGCGACACCAAGCTGGGCGCCGAGGAGATCACCCGGGACATCCCGAACGTCTCCGACGAGGTGCTCGCCGACCTCGACGAACGCGGCATCGTGCGCATCGGCGCCGAGGTTCGTGACGGCGACATCCTGGTCGGCAAGGTCACCCCGAAGGGGGAGACCGAGCTGACGCCGGAGGAGCGGCTGCTGCGCGCGATCTTCGGTGAGAAGGCCCGGGAGGTCCGCGACACCTCGCTGAAGGTGCCGCACGGTGAGTCCGGCAAGGTGATCGGCATTCGGGTGTTCTCCCGCGAGGACGACGACGAACTGCCGGCCGGCGTCAACGAACTGGTCCGCGTCTACGTCGCCCAGAAGCGCAAGATTTCCGACGGCGACAAGCTGGCCGGACGGCACGGCAACAAGGGCGTGATCGGCAAGATCCTGCCCGTCGAGGACATGCCGTTCCTGCCGGACGGCACGCCGGTGGACATCATCCTGAACACCCACGGTGTGCCGCGACGGATGAACATCGGCCAGATCCTGGAGACGCACCTCGGTTGGTGCGCGCACAGCGGCTGGAAGGTCGACACCGGCAACGGGGTTCCCGACTGGGCGGCCAAGTTGCCCAAGGAACTGCTGGACGCCGAGCCGAACGCCATCGTGTCGACGCCGGTGTTCGACGGTGCCCAGGAAGCCGAGTTGCAGGGGCTGTTGTCGGCCACGCTGCCCAACCGGGACGACGAAGTGCTGGTGGACGCCGACGGCAAGGCAGTGCTGCTCGACGGCCGCAGCGGTGAGCCGTTCCCGTACCCGGTGACCGTTGGCTACATGTACATCATGAAGCTGCACCACCTGGTGGACGACAAGATCCACGCCCGCTCCACGGGGCCGTACTCGATGATCACCCAGCAGCCGCTCGGTGGTAAGGCACAGTTCGGTGGCCAGCGTTTCGGTGAGATGGAGTGCTGGGCCATGCAGGCCTACGGTGCCGCGTACACGCTGCAGGAGCTGCTGACCATCAAGTCCGACGACACCGTCGGTCGGGTCAAGGTGTACGAGGCGATCGTCAAGGGCGAGAACATCCCGGAGCCGGGTATCCCCGAGTCGTTCAAGGTGTTGCTCAAGGAGCTGCAGTCGCTGTGCCTCAACGTTGAGGTGCTCTCGTCCGACGGCGCGGCGATCGAGCTGCGCGAGGGCGAGGACGAGGACCTGGAGCGGGCAGCCGCGAATCTCGGAATCAACCTGTCCCGCAACGAATCCGCGTCCGTTGAGGACCTGGCTTAACTAGTTACTAAACCCGCAAGGGGAAAGGGAGTTACGTGCTCGACGTCAACTTCTTCGATGAACTCCGTATCGGCTTGGCCACCGCGGAGGACATCAGGCAATGGTCTTACGGCGAGGTCAAGAAGCCGGAGACGATCAACTACCGCACGCTGAAGCCTGAGAAGGACGGCCTGTTCTGCGAGAAGATCTTCGGACCGACTCGCGACTGGGAGTGCTACTGCGGCAAGTACAAGCGCGTCCGCTTCAAGGGCATCATCTGTGAGCGCTGTGGCGTCGAGGTGACCCGCGCCAAGGTGCGCCGCGAGCGGATGGGTCACATCGAGTTGGCCGCTCCGGTGACGCACATCTGGTACTTCAAGGGTGTGCCCTCGCGCCTGGGGTACTTGCTCGACCTCGCGCCGAAGGATCTCGAGAAGATCATCTACTTCGCCGCGTACGTGATCACCTCCGTCGACGAGGAGATGCGGCACAACGAGCTGTCCACGCTCGAAGCCGAAATGGTGGTGGAGCGCAAGGGCGTTGAGGACCAGCGCGACGCCGAGCTGGAGGCCCGTGCGCAGAAGCTCGAAGCCGACTTGGCCGAGCTGGAGGCCGAGGGCGCCAAGGCCGACGCCAGGCGCAAGGTTCGCGACGGCGGCGAGCGGGAGATGCGCCAGATCCGTGACCGCGCCCAGCGTGAGCTGGACCGGCTGGAGGACATCTGGAGCACCTTCACCAAGCTGGCTCCCAAGCAGCTGATCGTCGACGAGAACCTCTACCGCGAACTGGTCGACCGCTACGGCGAGTACTTCACCGGCGCCATGGGCGCGGAGTCGATCCAGAAGTTGATCGAGAACTTCGACATCGACGCCGAGGCCGACTCGCTGCGTGACGTCATCCGAAACGGCAAGGGGCAGAAGAAGCTTCGTGCGTTGAAGCGCCTCAAGGTGGTCGCCGCGTTCCAGCAGTCGGGCAACTCGCCGATGGGCATGGTGCTCGATGCCGTCCCGGTGATCCCGCCGGAGCTGCGCCCGATGGTGCAGCTCGACGGTGGCCGGTTCGCCACCAGCGACCTCAACGACCTGTATCGCCGCGTGATCAACCGGAACAACCGGCTCAAGAGGCTGATCGACCTCGGTGCGCCCGAGATCATCGTCAACAACGAGAAGCGGATGCTGCAGGAGTCCGTGGACGCGCTGTTCGACAATGGCCGTCGCGGCCGCCCGGTCACCGGGCCGGGTAACCGCCCGCTGAAGTCGCTGTCGGATCTGCTCAAGGGCAAGCAGGGCCGGTTCCGCCAGAACCTGCTCGGTAAGCGCGTCGACTACTCGGGCCGTTCGGTCATCGTGGTCGGCCCGCAGCTCAAGCTGCACCAGTGCGGTTTGCCCAAGCTGATGGCGCTCGAGCTGTTCAAACCGTTCGTGATGAAGCGGCTCGTCGACCTCAATCACGCGCAGAACATCAAGAGCGCCAAGCGGATGGTGGAGCGTCAGCGTCCCCAGGTGTGGGATGTCCTCGAAGAGGTCATCGCCGAGCACCCGGTGCTGCTGAACCGCGCGCCCACCCTGCACCGGCTGGGTATCCAGGCCTTCGAGCCGATGCTGGTGGAAGGTAAGGCGATTCAGCTGCACCCGTTGGTGTGTGAGGCGTTCAACGCCGACTTCGACGGTGACCAGATGGCCGTGCACCTGCCGTTGAGTGCGGAGGCGCAGGCCGAGGCGCGCATCCTGATGCTGTCCTCGAACAACATCCTGTCGCCCGCGTCGGGCCGGCCGCTGGCCATGCCCCGACTGGACATGGTGACCGGGCTGTACTACCTGACCACCGAGGTCGAGGGCGACACCGGCGAATACGTCCCCGCCGCCAAGGACCGTCCGGAGACCGGCGTGTACGCCTCGCCCGCCGAGGCGATCATGGCGGCCGACCGCGGCGTGCTGTCGGTGCGGGCCAAGATCAAGGTGCGGCTGACCCAGCTGCGTCCGCCCGCCGAGCTCGAGGCCGAGCTGTTCGGCGAGTCCGGCTGGCAGCCGGGTGACGCATGGATGGCCGAGACCACGCTTGGTCGGGTGATGTTCAACGAGCTGCTGCCGCTGGGGTATGCGTTCGTGAACAAGCAGATGCACAAGAAGGTGCAGGCCTCCATCATCAACGACCTGGCCGAGCGCTACCCGATGATCGTGGTCGCGCAGACCGTCGACAAGCTCAAGGACGCCGGTTTCTATTGGGCGACCCGCAGTGGTGTCACGGTGTCGATGGCCGACGTGTTGGTGCCGCCGCGCAAGAAGGAGATCCTCGACCAGTACGAGGAGCGGGCCGACAAGGTCGAAAAGCAGTTCCAGCGTGGTGCTTTGAACCACGACGAGCGCAACGAGGCGCTCGTGGAGATCTGGAAGGAAGCCACCGACGAGGTGGGTCAGGCGCTGCGGGAGCACTACCCCGCCGACAACCCGATCATCACCATCGTCGACTCGGGTGCAACGGGTAACTTCACGCAGACCCGAACGCTGGCCGGCATGAAGGGTCTGGTGACCAACCCGAAGGGCGAGTTCATCCCGCGTCCGGTCAAGTCGTCGTTCCGCGAGGGCCTGACCGTGTTGGAGTACTTCATCAACACTCACGGCGCTCGAAAGGGCTTGGCGGACACCGCGTTGCGTACCGCCGACTCGGGTTACCTGACCCGGCGCCTGGTGGATGTCTCTCAGGACGTCATCGTCCGCGAGCACGACTGCGAGACCGAGCGCGGCATCGTGGTCGAGCTGGCCGAGATCCAGCCCGATGGCACCCTGATCCGCGACCCGTACATCGAAACCTCGGCGTACGCACGGACTTTGGGCACCGACGCGGTCGACAAGGACGGCAACGTCGTCGTCGCTCGCGGCGAGGACCTGGGTGACCCGGAGATCGACGCGCTGCTGGCGGCCGGCATCACATCGGTCAAGGTGCGCTCGGTGCTGACGTGCACCACGGGCACCGGCGTCTGTGCGACCTGCTACGGGCGCTCCATGGCCACCGGCAAGCTGGTGGACATCGGCGAGGCCGTCGGCATCGTCGCCGCCCAGTCCATCGGTGAGCCCGGCACGCAGCTGACCATGCGCACCTTCCACCAGGGTGGTGTCGGTGAGGACATCACCGGTGGTCTGCCACGCGTGCAGGAGCTGTTCGAGGCCCGCGTGCCGCGCGGCAAGGCGCCGATCGCCGACGTCACCGGCCGGGTCCGTCTCGAGGACGGTGAGCGCTTCTACAAGATCACCATCGTTCCCGACGACGGCGGCGAGGAAGTCGTCTACGACAAGCTCTCCAAGCGGCAACGGTTGCGTGTGTTCAAGCACGACGACGGTTCCGAGGGAGTGCTGTCCGACGGTGACCACGTCGAGGTGGGCCAGCAGCTGATGGAAGGCTCGGCCGACCCGCACGAGGTGCTGCGCGTGCAGGGCCCCCGCGAGGTGCAGATCCACCTGGTCCGCGAGGTCCAGGAGGTCTACCGCG
This sequence comes from Mycobacterium sp. IS-1264, assembly GCF_001954195.1. Lineage (GTDB taxonomy): Bacteria > Actinomycetota > Actinomycetes > Mycobacteriales > Mycobacteriaceae > Mycobacterium. The sequence continues at coordinate 28,223 of NZ_MBES01000058.1, forward strand.
CACAGGGTGTGTCGATCCACGACAAGCACATCGAGGTGATCGTTCGCCAGATGCTGCGCCGGGTCACCATCATCGACTCGGGCGCGACGGAGTTCCTGCCCGGCTCGCTGATCGAGCGTGCGGGGTTCGAGGCGGAGAACCGCCGCGTGGTGGCCGAGGGCGGCGAGCCCGCCGCCGGCCGTCCGGTGCTGATGGGCATCACGAAGGCGAGCCTCGCCACCGACTCGTGGCTGTCCGCGGCGTCGTTCCAGGAGACCACGCGAGTGCTGACCGACGCGGCGATCAACTGCCGCAGCGACAAGCTCAACGGTCTCAAGGAGAACGTGATCATCGGAAAGCTGATCCCGGCCGGTACCGGTATCAACCGCTACCGCAACATCCAGGTGCAGCCCACCGAGGAGGCCAGGGCCGCGGCGTACACGATCCCGTCCTACGAGGATCAGTACTACAGCCCGGACTTCGGCCAGGCCACCGGCGCCGCCGTTCCGCTGGACGACTACGGCTACAGCGACTACCGGTAGTCAGTGCGAAAAAGCCCCCGCCGTGTGCGGGGGCTTTTTCGTGCGCCGAACGTGTAGTGGCTGCGACTTTTCGGGCGAAATATCGCACTGAGTGCACGCTCGCCACCCGTCGCAACCCCTCACTACACTGGCCGACGTGCTCATCGGTTCACACGTCCACCAAGACGATCCCCTGGCCGCCGCTCAGGCGGACGGCGCCGACGCGGTGCAGTTCTTCCTCGGCAACCCGCAGAGCTGGAAGAAGCCGAAGCCGCGCGACGACGCCGCGGCGCTCAAGGCGTCGACCATCCCGCTGTACGTCCACGCGCCGTACCTCATCAACGTCGCATCGGCCAACAACCGCATCCGCATCCCGTCGCGAAAGATATTGCAGGACACCTGCGACGCCGCCGCCGCAATCAACGCGACGGCGGTGATCGTGCACGGCGGCCACGCCGACGACAACGACATGGAGGCCGGCTTCGAGCGCTGGGTAAAGGCGCTGGACTACCTCGAAACGGATGTGCAGGTGTACCTGGAGAACACCGCGGGCGGTGACCACGCGATGGCCCGCCACTTCGACACGATCGGACGGCTCTGGGATCACATCGGAGACAAGGGAATTGGCTTCTGTCTGGACACCTGCCATGCCTGGGCCGCGGGCGAGGAGCTGGTCGACGCGGTCGACCGGATCAGGGCCCTGACCGGTCGCATCGATCTGGTGCACTGCAACGACTCACGGGACGCGGCGGGCTCGGGCGCCGACCGCCACGCCAACCTGGGCAGCGGCCAGATCGATACCGACCTTCTCGTGGCGGCGGTCAAGGCCGCCGATGCGCCGGTGATCTGCGAAACCGCCGACGCGGGCCGCAAGGACGACATCGCCTTCCTGCGGGAGAAGACCACCTAGTCAAAGCCTCAGCCGCTATTACACCTCTTGTGCGGCTGTCGGAAAAATGTAACATGGACGGCATGCCCGATACCCATGCCGTCACCAACCAGGTTCCCCCGCTGGAGAACTACAACCCCGCGACGTCCGCCGTCCTCGTCGAGGCCCTGATCCGCGAGGGCGGGCAATGGGGCATCGACGAGGTGACGGAGGTGGGCGCGATCGCGGGTAGCCGCGAAGCCCAGCGCTGGGGTGAGCTCGCCGACCGCAACCGGCCCATCCTGCACACCCACGACCGCTACGGTCACCGCATCGACGAGGTCGAGTACGACCCGGCCTACCACGAGCTCATGCGCACCGCGATCGGGCACGGCCTGCACGCCGCGCCGTGGGCCGACGAGCGGCCGGGCAACCATGTGGTGCGAGCCGCCAAGATGTCGGTCTGGAATGTCGAGCCCGGACACACCTGCCCGGTCTCGATGACCTACGCCGTCGTCCCGGCGCTGCGCTACAACCCGGAATTGGCGTCGGTTTACGAGCCGTTGCTGACCAGTCGCGAATACGACCCCGAACTCAAGCTGGCCACGACCAAGCGGGGCATCACGGCCGGCATGTCGATGACGGAGAAGCAAGGCGGTTCCGACGTGCGCGCCGGCACCACCGAGGCAACCCCCAACGGCGACGGCAGCTACAGCCTGACCGGTCACAAATGGTTCACCTCGGCGCCGATGTGCGACATCTTCCTGGTGCTCGCGCAGGCCCCGGGCGGTCTGTCCTGCTTCCTGCTGCCGCGGATACTGCCCGACGGCAGCCGCAACCGAATGTTCTTGCAGCGCCTCAAGGACAAGCTCGGCAACCACGCCAACGCCTCGAGCGAGGTCGAATACGACGGCGCCATCGCGTGGTTGGTGGGCGAGGAGGGCCGCGGCGTGCCGACCATCATCGAGATGGTCAACCTCACCCGGCTGGACTGCACCCTGGGCAGCGCCACCAGCATGCGCACCGGCCTGACCCGTGCCATCCACCACGCCCAGCACCGAAAGGCGTTCGGCGCCTACCTGATTGACCAGCCGTTGATGCGCAATGTGCTGGCCGACCTGGCGGTGGAGGCCGAGGCCGCCACCATCGTCGCGATGCGGATGGCCGGTGCCACCGACAAGGCGCTGCGCGGGGACGAAAGGGAGGCGTTGCTGCGCCGCATTGGCTTGGCGGCCAGCAAGTACTGGGTGTGCAAGCGCGCCACCCCGCATGCCGCCGAGGCGCTGGAATGCCTAGGCGGCAACGGCTATGTCGAGGACTCGGGCATGCCGCGCCTGTTCCGTGAGGCGCCGCTGATGGGCATCTGGGAGGGCTCGGGCAATGTCAGTGCGCTGGACACGTTGCGCGCCATGGCAACTCGCCCCGAATGCGTCGAGGTGCTGTTCGCCGAACTCGACGAAAGCACCGGCCAGGATCCGCGACTGGGCCGCCACGTCGAGGGGCTGCGGCAAGACCTGACCGACCTGGACACAATCGGTTATCGCGCCCGTAAGGTGGCCGAGGACATCTCGCTGGCGCTGCAGGGGTCGCTGCTGGTGCGCCACGGCCATCCCGCCGTCGCCGAGGCCTTCCTGGCCACCCGGCTAGGCGGCCAGTGGGGTGGTGCGTACGGCACCATGCCGACCGGCCTGGACCTCGCGCCCATCCTCGAGCGTGCTCTAGTAAAGGGATGACTCACGCCATCAGGCCTGTCGATTTCGACAACCTGAAGACGATGACCTACGAGGTCACCGACCGGGTTGCCCGCATCACCTTCAACCGGCCCGAGAAGGGCAACGCCATCGTCGCCGACACCCCGCTGGAGCTCTCTGCGTTGGTGGAGCGTGCCGATCTCGACCCGAACGTGCATGTCATCCTCGTGTCCGGTCGGGGTGAGGGTTTCTGCGCCGGCTTCGACCTGTCCGCCTATGCCGACCGGACCGGTTCGGCCGGCGGGACGGGCGCGTACGCGGGCACGGTGCTCGACGGCAAGACGCAGGCGGTCAACCACCTGCCGGATCAGCCGTGGGACCCGATGATCGACTACCAGATGATGAGCCGCTTCGTGCGCGGCTTCTCCAGCCTGATGCATGCCGACAAGCCGACTGTGGTCAAGGTCCACGGCTACTGCGTGGCCGGCGGCACCGACATCGCGCTGCACGCCGACCAGGTGATCGCCGCCGCCGACGCCAAGATCGGCTACCCGCCGACGCGGGTGTGGGGGGTCCCGGCGGCAGGCCTGTGGGCGCACCGGCTAGGTGACCAGCGCGCCAAACGCCTTCTGCTGACCGGTGATTGCATCACCGGTGCGCAAGCCGCCGAATGGGGCCTGGCCGTCGAGGCGCCCGATCCGAAAGACCTCGACGAGCGCACCGAGCGGCTGGTGGAGCGGATCGCCGCGGTTCCGGTCAACCAGCTGATCATGGTCAAGCTCGCGCTGAATTCCGCTCTGCTGCAACAGGGTGTGGCGACCAGCAGGATGGTCAGCACCGTGTTCGACGGTGTTGCCCGGCATACGCCGGAGGGCCACGCCTTCGTCGCCGATGCGGTCGAGCACGGCTTCCGGGACGCGGTCAAGCATCGCGACGAGCCCTTCGGGGACTACGGCCGTCAGGCGTCACAGGTGTAGCCATGCCCAACATGACGGCGCGTTCGGTGGTGCTCAGTGTGCTGCTCGGCGCCCACCCCGCCTGGGCCACGGCCAGCGAATTGATCAGGCTGACAAATGATTTCGGCATCAAGGAGGCGACGTTGCGGGTCGCCCTGACTCGCATGGTCGGCGCCGGCGACCTGATCCGCTCCGCCGACGGCTACCGGCTTTCGGATCGCCTGTTGGCCCGCCAGCGCAGGCAGGACGATGCCATCGATCCACGGGTCCGGGCCTGGCGCGGAGACTGGGTCCTCCTGATCGTGACCAGCGTGGGCAACGATGCGCGTACCAGAGCGGCGCTGCGAACCGCCATGCACAGCAAGCGCTTTGGCGAACTTCGCGAGGGCGTTTGGATGCGGCCGGACAACCTGGAGCTGGACCTGGATCGCAAGCTCGAAGCCCAGGTGCGGACGCTGACGGCGCGCGACGACGCCCCGGCCGAGCTGGCCGGGCGGTTGTGGGATCTGCCCGCGTGGGCGCACACCGGGCACCGGCTGCTCGACGAGATGGCCGCCGCCCCGGACGTTCCCGCCCGCTTCATGGTGGCCGCTGCGACCGTGCGGCACCTGCTCACCGATCCCGTGCTGCCCGACGAATTGCTGCCGTCCGACTGGCCGGGTGCCCGGCTGCGCGCGGCGTACCACGACTTCGCCGCCGAGCTACTCAAGCGACGCGAACCGACCCAACTCCAGGAGGCGACATGAGTGACCCGGTGCGAGTGGAGCGCAATGGCCCGGTGACGACGGTGATCATCAACCGGCCGGAGGCGCGCAACGCCGTCAACGGTCCGACGGCCGCGGCGCTGTACGCGGCTTTCGAGCAATTCGACCGCGACGATTCGGCGTCGGTGGCCGTGCTGTGGGGCGATGGCGGAACCTTTTGCGCGGGAGCCGATTTGAAATCCTTCGGCACGGCGGAAGCCAACGCGGTGCACCGGACCGGTCCCGGCCCGATGGGCCCGTCGCGAATGGTTCTTTCCAAGCCGGTGATCGCCGCGGTCAGCGGTTACGCCGTGGCCGGGGGTTTGGAGTTGGCGTTGTGGTGCGACATGCGGGTGGCCGAGGAGGACGCCGTGTTCGGCGTCTTCTGCCGCCGCTGGGGCGTGCCGCTGATCGATGGCGGCACCGTGCGGCTGCCGCGGCTGATCGGGCACAGCCGGGCCATGGACATGATCCTCACCGGCCGCGGTGTCAAAGCCGACGAAGCGCTCGCGATGGGATTGGCGAATCGGGTTGTGCCCAACGGCCGGGCCCGGCAGGCGGCCGAGGACTTAGCAGCCGAATTGGCCGCCCTGCCGCAGCAGTGCCTGCGCTCGGATCGGCTGTCGGCGCTGCATCAGTGGGGCCTGCCGGAATCCGCGGCGCTGGACGGCGAATTCGCCAGCATTTCCCGGGTCGCCGCGGAGGCGCTAGAGGGGGCGGGCCGATTCGCCGGGGGAGCAGGCCGACACGGCGCGCCCGCGAATTAGGGAGGCCGTCAACAGCTTTCGCCTCAGCCGCCCTTGTTGATGGTGTTGCCGGAGCCGTGGTTTGAGACCTTTGGATCGCCGTCTTTATAGGTGATGGTGTTGTCGGTTCCTAGCACTGTGAGTTTGGTGTTGATCTTGTCGATCGTGATCTTGTTGTTGGCGCCGCCGATGTCTACCTTCTCGCAGGTGCCGGTCACGGTCAGCGTGTTGTTCGAACCGAGCACGTTCAGCGATTTGCCGCTGGCGCAGTCGAGCGTGGCAGTGGTTCCCATCGATCCGTAGTTCAGCGTGTTGCCGATCTCGACCGATGCGGTCGTGCTCGCGCCGCTGGTGCTCGTGGCACCCGCGCTCGTCGTCGTGGTCGCGCTGCTCGCGGTCGTCGTGGCGGATCCGCCGGGCGGGTTGGCCGTCGAACTACAGCCGGCCAGCACCAGGGCCGCGAGCGCGGGCGCCAGCGCGAAGGCGGCCAGGCCGCGTGGGTGCTCAATGTTCAGGGCTGCACGCATCATTCGTCGATTCCCCTTGTCTCAGGCGGGCACCTGCTGGAGCCGGTTGGTCATGCCCAGTTCGCGGCCGCGGTCCCACAGTATCGGCGCACCGTTGTGGTAGAAGACCGTCTGGTTGTAGCCGTACACGGTGATGTCGTGCGTCACCGAGTCCGCGATGACGGTATTGCCCGAACCCATCACGGTCACGGCCCAACAGTTGCCCATCGCGTTGACGGTGTTGTTGGTGCCGTTGACGATCAGGGTGGCGTCATTGCAGTCCAGCGTCTGCTCGACGCCCTGGCCGACGACGTGGGTGTCGCCGTTCTTGGCGTGGGCCGGGGGTACCCCGGCGCCCAGCGAAACGATGACACAGGTTGCAAGCGACCCGGCGACAGTTGTCCACCTCACTGCCGGCCCCCTTCGCTTCGGCTGATGTTCGCTGGACTGAGCGTACGTGCATTTGCCTGCTCGATGGCAGACTTTTTTCTCCCACATCGCCGCGCCGGCGCCCCGGCCTGGCCGGAGCCGTTTCGCGCCGCCGTCAACTAGAGTCATTAGTTGACCTCCAACCGTTCAGTGAAATCGAGGTGCGGTCGCCATGACAGCTCAGCCGGAACAACCGCCAGCCGGCGGGCGACAACGCGCCGGGAGGTCCGCCTCCCGTCCGGCCAAGCTGAGCCGCGACGGCATCGTCGACGGCGCGCTGACCTTCCTGGACCGGGAGGGCTGGGACTCGCTGACCATCAACGCGCTCGCGACGCAGCTGGGCACCAAGGGCCCGTCGCTCTACAACCACGTGGACAGCCTGGAGGACCTGCGGCGCGCGGTGCGGATCCGGGTCATCGACGACATCATCACGATGCTGAACCGCGTCGGCGAGGGGCGAGCCCGCGACGACGCGGTGCTGGTCATGGCCGGTGCCTACCGCAGCTACGCCCACCACCATCCGGGGCGCTACTCGGCGTTCACCAGGATGCCGCTGGGCGGCGACGACCCCGAGTACACCGCCGCCACCCGCAACGCGGCCGCGCCCGTGATCGCGGTGCTGTCCTCCTACGGACTGGACGGGGAGGAGGCGTTCTACGCGGCGCTCGAATTCTGGTCCGCGCTGCACGGCTTCGTGTTGCTGGAAATGACCGGTGTGATGGACGACATCGACACGGATGCGCTGTTCTCCGACATGGTGCTGCGCCTCGCGACGGGCCTGGAAAGGCGGACGGCGCACAAGGGCGCGAACCCGACCTAAGCCACTTTGACCTGCACGACCAGCGGCGGGTATTGTGGTTGCTCGTGCCTGGCGGCTTACGGCGCCTGACGTAAGGAAGTGGATGCCGGGCGAATTCGCATGTCCACGATGCAACGGATGAATCCGGTGCTGAGCGCATGCGACACCACCCGTGCTAGCAAGACGCCGAACACAGAAAGCCGGTAGATGCCAACCATTCAGCAGCTGGTCCGCAAGGGTCGTCGGGACAAGATCGGCAAGGTCAAGACCGCGGCTCTGAAGGGCAGCCCGCAGCGCCGTGGCGTATGCACCCGCGTGTACACCACCACCCCGAAGAAGCCGAACTCGGCCCTTCGCAAGGTTGCGCGCGTGAAGCTGACGAGCCAGGTCGAGGTCACCGCCTACATCCCCGGCGAGGGCCACAACCTGCAGGAGCACTCGATGGTGCTGGTGCGTGGTGGCCGAGTCAAAGACCTGCCCGGTGTGCGGTACAAGATCATCCGCGGTTCGCTCGACACCCAGGGCGTCAAGAACCGCAAGCAGGCTCGCAGCCGTTATGGCGCCAAGAAGGAGAAGAGCTAATGCCGCGCAAGGGGCCCGCGCCCAAGCGTCCGCTGGTCAACGACCCTGTCTACGGATCGCAGCTGGTCACTCAGCTGGTCAACAAAGTTCTGCTCAAGGGGAAGAAATCGCTGGCCGAGCGCATTGTTTATGGAGCGCTCGAACACGCCCGGGACAAGACCGGCACCGATCCCGTCATCACCCTCAAGCGTGCTCTGGACAACGTCAAGCCCGCCCTGGAGGTGCGCAGCCGCCGCGTCGGTGGTGCGACCTACCAGGTGCCCGTCGAGGTGCGGCCGGACCGGTCCACCACGCTGGCGCTGCGCTGGCTTGTCAGCTTCTCGCGGCAGCGCCGGGAGAAGACCATGATCGAGCGGCTGGCAAACGAGATCCTGGATGCCAGCAACGGCCTCGGGGCCTCCGTCAAACGGCGTGAGGACACCCACAAGATGGCCGAGGCAAACCGCGCGTTTGCGCACTATCGCTGGTAGGGGCCGGAACGGCGCCAACCGGCAGTGCTGCCGGCCGGGCGCAAACCGACAGCGAATTAACTAAGCAACCGGAAAGAGTGGGAAGACTTCTGTGGCTCAGAAGGACGTGCTGACCGACCTGAGCAAGGTCCGCAACTTCGGCATCATGGCGCACATCGATGCCGGCAAAACGACGACCACCGAGCGGATCCTGTACTACACCGGCATCAACTACAAGATCGGTGAGGTCCATGACGGCGCCGCCACCATGGACTGGATGGAGCAGGAGCAGGAACGCGGAATCACCATCACCTCCGCGGCCACGACGACGTTCTGGAAAGACAACCAGCTCAACATCATCGACACCCCGGGACACGTCGACTTCACCGTCGAGGTGGAGCGCAACCTGCGCGTGCTCGACGGGGCCGTTGCCGTGTTCGACGGCAAGGAGGGTGTCGAGCCGCAGTCCGAGCAGGTCTGGCGGCAGGCCGACAAGTACGACGTCCCCCGCATCTGCTTCGTCAACAAGATGGACAAGATCGGTGCGGACTTCTACTTCTCGGTCCGCACGATGGAGGAGCGCCTCGGCGCCAACGCGGTGCCGATCCAACTGCCGATCGGCTCGGAGAACGAGTTCGAGGGCATCGTCGACCTGGTCGAGATGAACGCCAAGGTGTGGCGCGGTGAGACGAAGCTCGGCGAGACCTACGACACCGTCGAGATCCCGGCCGACCTGGCCGAAACGGCCGAGGAATACCGGACCAAGCTGCTCGAGGTCGTCGCGGAGACGGACGAGGAGCTGCTGGAGAAGTACGTCGGCGGCGAGGAGATCACCGTCGACGAGATCAAGGCCGCGATTCGCAAGCTGACCATCGCGTCGGAGATCTACCCCGTGCTGTGCGGCAGCGCGTTCAAGAACAAGGGCGTGCAGCCCATGCTCGACGCCGTCGTGGACTATCTGCCCTCACCGCTGGACGTGCCGCCGGCCGTCGGCCACGCGCCGGGCAAGGAGGACGAGGAGGTCGTGCGCAACGCGACGACCGACGAGCCGTTCTCCGCGCTGGCGTTCAAGATCGCCACGCACCCGTTCTTCGGCAAGCTGACCTACATCCGCGTCTACTCGGGCACCGTCGAGTCCGGCAGCCAGGTCATCAACGCCACCAAGGGCAAGAAGGAGCGGCTGGGCAAGCTGTTCCAGATGCACTCCAACAAGGAGAACCCGGTCGAGCGCGCGTCGGCGGGTCACATCTACGCGGTGATCGGCCTCAAGGACACCACCACCGGTGACACCCTGAGCGACCCGAACCAGCAGGTCGTGCTGGAGTCGATGACCTTCCCCGCCCCGGTGATCGAGGTGGCCATCGAGCCCAAGACCAAGAGCGACCAGGAGAAACTGTCCCTGTCGATCCAGAAGCTCGCCGAAGAGGACCCGACGTTCAAGGTGCACCTCGATTCCGAGACCGGCCAGACCGTGATCGGCGGCATGGGCGAGCTGCACCTGGACATACTCGTGGACCGGATGCGCCGCGAATTCAAGGTCGAGGCCAACGTCGGCAAGCCGCAGGTGGCCTACAAGGAGACCATCAAGCGCGTCGTGCAGAACGTCGAGTTCACCCACAAGAAGCAGACGGGCGGCTCGGGCCAGTTCGCGAAGGTCATCATCAACCTCGAGCCGTTCACCGGCGAAGACGGTGCGACCTACGAGTTCCAGAACAAGGTCACCGGTGGCCGCATCCCGCGCGAGTACATCCCGTCGGTGGATGCCGGTGCGCAGGACGCCATGCAGTACGGCGTGCTGGCCGGGTACCCGCTGGTGAACCTGAAGGTCACCCTGCTCGACGGCGCGTACCACGAGGTCGACTCTTCGGAGATGGCGTTCAAGATCGCGGGGTCGCAGGTACTGAAAAAGGCTGCGGCGCAAGCCCAGCCGGTGATCCTCGAACCGATCATGGCGGTCGAAGTGACCACACCCGAGGACTACATGGGTGACGTGATCGGCGACCTGAACTCCCGCCGTGGCCAGATCCAGGCCATGGAGGAGCGGGCCGGTGCGCGCGTCGTTCGGGCACACGTGCCGCTGTCCGAGATGTTCGGCTATGTCGGCGACCTGAGGTCCAAGACGCAAGGCCGGGCGAACTACTCCATGGTGTTCGACAGCTACGCCGAAGTCCCGGCGCAGGTGTCGAAGGAGATCATTGCGAAGGCGACGGGCGAGTAGACAAAACGCTACGAGTAAGCTGACGCGGTCACCGCGGCACAACGGAAATCATCAACACTGCTTAACAAGCACCAAACAAGTCGGAGGACACAAAAGTGGCGAAGGCGAAGTTCCAGCGGACCAAGCCCCACGTCAACATCGGGACCATCGGTCACGTTGACCACGGCAAGACGACCCTGACCGCGGCTATCACCAAGGTCCTGCATGACAAGTTTCCGGACCTGAACGAGTCGAAGGCGTTCGACCAGATCGACAACGCTCCCGAGGAGCGTCAGCGCGGTATCACGATCAACATCGCGCACGTCGAGTACCAGACCGACAAGCGCCACTACGCGCACGTCGACGCCCCTGGTCACGCTGACTACATCAAGAACATGATCACCGGTGCCGCCCAGATGGACGGCGCGATCCTGGTGGTCGCCGCGACCGACGGCCCGATGCCGCAGACCCGCGAGCACGTGCTGCTGGCCCGCCAGGTCGGTGTGCCTTACATCCTGGTGGCCCTGAACAAGGCCGACGCCGTGGATGACGAGGAGCTGCTCGAGCTGGTCGAGATGGAGGTCCGCGAACTGCTGGCCGCCCAGGAGTTCGACGAGGAGGCCCCGGTGATCCGGGTCTCCGCGCTCAAGGCGCTCGAGGGCGACGCCAAGTGGGTCGAGTCCGTCGAGGAGCTGATGGCCGCGGTCGACGAGTCGATTCCGGACCCGGTCCGCGAGACCGACAAGCCGTTCCTGATGCCCGTCGAGGACGTCTTCACGATCACCGGCCGCGGCACCGTGGTCACCGGTCGTGTCGAGCGCGGCGTGATCAACGTGAACGAGGAAGTCGAGATCGTCGGCATCCGCCCGGAGACCACCAAGACCACGGTCACCGGCGTGGAGATGTTCCGCAAGCTGCTCGACCAGGGCCAGGCCGGCGACAACGTCGGGCTGTTGCTGCGTGGCATCAAGCGTGAGGACGTCGAGCGCGGCCAGGTCGTGACCAAGCCCGGCACCACCACGCCGCACACCGAGTTCGAGGGCCAGGTCTACATCCTGTCCAAGGACGAGGGCGGCCGGCACACGCCGTTCTTCAACAACTACCGTCCGCAGTTCTACTTCCGCACCACCGACGTGACCGGTGTGGTGACGCTGCCGGAGGGCACCGAGATGGTGATGCCCGGTGACAACACCAACATCACGGTGAAGCTGATCCAGCCCGTCGCCATGGACGAGGGTCTGCGATTCGCGATCCGCGAGGGTGGCCGCACCGTCGGCGCCGGCCGGGTCGTCAAGATCATCAAGTAAGTCTGTTCCGCAAAGCCCGGATTGCCGCTCTCGGCAGTCCGGGCTTTGTGCGTTCCGGCCTGGGACGAAGCTGGCCAAAAAGTCGCAAAAGCCCGGGTAGGGGCCTACGATTTGGTTTGTCCAGTCTGCGGTTGGCGGCCGGGTGTTTTCCTGACCGCCGTGGCCTGGTCGGAGGGTCCAGATGTCGTATGTAAACGCGACGCCCGCATACGTGGCGGCGGCGGCATCCGACTTGGCCAACATCGCCTCCACGATCGGTTCAGCAAACGCCGCCGCGGCGGTGCCGACGTCCAGCGTGCTGCCGCCCGGCGCCGACGAGGTCTCGGCGAGCATCGCCGCGTTGTTCGGCACACACTCCCAGGTCTACCAGCAGCTCAGCGCCCAGGCGGCGCTGTTCCATCAGCAGTTCGTGCAGTTGATGAGTTCCAGTGGGGCCGAGTACGCGGCCACCGAGGCCGCAAATGCGGGGCCCCTGCAGGCCGCCGGGCAAACCGCTCTGGGAACCGTGGGCTCGGCGGGTTCGATGGTGGCCGGGGTGCCGGCGGCGGCGACGGCCGGGCTGACGGGCGCACCGGCGGCCGCGGCACCGGCGGCAAACCTGGCGGCGGCGGTGTCGCCGGCGCCCGCGGGCCCGGCGGCGCCCCCAGCGGCGGCCGCCCCGCTCGCGGCGACTCCGGTGCGGCCCGGGCCGCTGGCCCCGGCCGGCGCGCCGCCGGGGGCGGTGCAGCCGGAAACCCATTCCCCGACGCAGGCGACGCTCGTGCACAGCACCCAGCCCGCCGCGGGCGCGGAGGCGGAAACGCCGGAGGCCCCGCCGGCCTCGGCGATGCCGGCACCGCTCGCCGCGTCGGCGGCGGCATCCGCCGCTGTTTCGCCGGCAAAGCGTGCTTTTTCTCCGGCGGCGGGAGCAGGGGCGTCGTTCACGGGGCAGCCGGCGCACCAGGCGCCGCAGTGACACCCGGACGGGGTTTGCACGGATGACGCGCGCCGGGGGGACCGCGGGCGTTAATCTGGCACGGATTCCCAGCAAGGCGAGGAGAGACACGTGTTTGCGCGCTACCTGAAGACCCAGTTAGTGGTGTTGCTGTGCGGCGGCCTGGTTGGGCCGATCTTTTTGGTCGTCTACTTCACGATGGGGCTGGGCAGCCTGCTGTCGTGGATGTTCTATGTCGGCCTACTCATCACGGTGGCCGATGTGTTGATCGCGCTCTGGCTGACCAATTTCGGGGAGAAGTCGGCCGCCAAGACCGCCGAACTCGAGCAGCACGGGGTGCTGGCGCTCGCTCAAATCACCGGACTGACCGAAACGGGAACCCGGATCAACGAGCAACCGCTGGTGAAGGTGGACCTGCACATCGCCGGGCCCGGATTCGTGCCGTTCGACAGCCAGGACCGCGTGATCGCCAGCGTGACCCGGCTGGGCAACCTCACCGCGCGCAAGCTCGTCGTCCTGGTCAACCCCACCACCCAGGAATACCGGATCGACTGGGAGCGAAGCGCTTTGGTCAACGGGTTGGTGCCCGCCCAATTCACCGTCGCCGAAGACAACCGGACCTACGACCTCAGCGGGCAGGCCGGCCCGCTGATGGAGATTTTGCAGATCCTCAAGGCCAACAACGTCCCGATCAATCGGATGGTCGACATCCGGTCGAATCCGGCATTGCGGCAGCAGATCCAGGCCGTGGTGCGCCGGGCGGCCGAACAGCAGCCACAACCCGCGGGCGCGGGCGCACCGGCCCCTCCGCCACCGCCGCAAGCGTCGATCGCCGACCGGCTCGCCGAGCTCGAGAAGCTGCGGGCCAGCGGTGCCCTGAGCGACGAGGAGTACACCAACCGGCGGACTCAGATCATCTCGGAGATCTGAATCTCGGCCGAGTTAGAACACGTTCCAGTTTCGCTGCTAGCCTGTCTTCGTGGCTGCACAGGTTGGATCACTACAAGGACGGGTGGCATTCGTCACCGGCGCCGCCCGCGCCCAGGGGCGCTCGCACGCAGTGCGACTGGCCCGCGAGGGCGCCGACATCATCGCGCTCGATATCTGCGCGCCGGCGTCGGACACCCTGACCTACACGCCGGCCACGCCCGAGGATCTCACCGAGACCGTCCGCCTGGTGGAAGCCGAGGGACGCAAGGTGCTGGCCCGCGAGGTGGACATCCGCGACGACACCGCCCTGCACCAACTGGTGGCCGACGGCATCGAACAATTCGGCCGCCTCGACGTTCTGGTCGCCAACGCCGGTGTACTGGGCTGGGGCCGGGTCTGGGAACTCACCGATGAGCAGTGGGACACCGTCATCGGGATCAACCTGACCGGCACCTGGCGCACGCTGCGCGCCACGATCCCGGCGATGATCGAGGCCGGCAACGGGGGATCCATCATCGTCGTCAGCTCGTCGGCGGGCATCAAAGCGACGCCCGGCAACGGCCACTACGCCGCCAGCAAGCACGGGCTGACCGCGCTGACCAACACCCTGGCGATCGAGCTCGGCGAATACGACATCCGGGTCAACTCCATCCACCCGTACTCGGTCGATACCCCGATGATCGAGCCGGAGGCGATGATGGAGATCTTCGCCAAGCACCCCCGCTTCGTGCACAGCTTTCCGCCAATGCCGTTGCAGTACAAGGGGTTCATGACGGCCGACGAGGTATCCGACGTCGTGGTGTGGCTCGCCGGCGACGGCTCGGGCACGTTGTCGGGCACCCAGATCCCCGTCGACAAGGGTGCCCTGAAGTACTAGCGGGCCAGCGTGGTAAGAACTCCACGTGACCGAAAAGGGCTTCGAAAAGGGGGTCGTGATCGTCGGCGGCGGGCTCGCCGGTGCGCGGACGGCCGAGCAACTGCGTCGATCCGACTACTCCGGTCGCATCACCATCGTCAGCGACGAGGTTCACCTGCCCTACGATCGCCCGCCGTTGTCCAAGGAAGTACTGCGCAAAGAGGTCGACGACGTCGCCCTCAAACCGCGCGAGTGGTACGACGAGAACGACATCACGCTGCGGTTGGGCTCGGCCGCCACACGCCTCGACACGACCGCGCAGACCCTGACCCTCGACGACGGCACAGAGCTGGGCTACGACGAGCTCGTCATCGCGACCGGCCTGGTGCCGCGGCGCATTCCGGCGTTCCCCGACCTCGAGGGCATTCGGGTGCTGAGATCGTTCGACGAGAGCATGGCCCTGCGCCAGCACGCATCGCAGGCGCAGCGGGCCGTGGTCATCGGCGCCGGCTTCATCGGCTGTGAGGTCGCGGCGAGCCTGCGCAGCCTGGGCGTCGACGTGGTGCTGGTCGAGCCGCAGCCGACCCCACTGGCATCGGTGCTCGGCGAGCAGATCGGTGAGCTGGTGGCGCGGTTGCACCGCGACGAAGGTGTCGACGTTCGCCTCGGTGTCAGCGTGGCGGAAGTGCGTGGGGATTCCCGCGTCGACACCGTGGTACTCACCGACGGCACCGAACTGGCGGCCGACCTGGTGGTGGTCGGCATCGGCTCACGACCGGCGACCGAGTGGCTCGAGGGCAGCGGCGTCGAGGTCGACAACGGCGTCATCTGCGACGAGGCCGGGCGCACCAGCGCGCCCAACGTGTGGGCGCTGGGCGACGTCGCCTCGTGGCGCGATGCAACGGGACACCAAGCGCGCGTGGAACATTGGAGCAACGTCGCCGACCAGGCCCGGGTGGTGGTGCCGGCGATGCTCGGCCAGGACATGCCGTCCGCCGTGGTCGTCCCGTACTTCTGGAGCGACCAGTACGACGTCAAGATTCAGTGCCTGGGCGAGCCGGAGGCCACCGACATCGTGCACGTGGTCGAGGACGACGGGCGCAAGTTCCTGGCCTACTACGAGCGCGACGGGGTCGTCGTCGGCGTGGTGGGCGGCGGGATGCCCGGCAAGGTAATGAAGGTCCGGGCCAAGATCGCCGCCGCGACACCCATCTCGGAAATTCTGAATCCCGCCTAGAACTCGCCCAGGTAGAAGCGGGCGCCCTGATCGTCGACGCATTCGGCGGAGACGCCGTACGGCTGACGGGCCGGCTCGGCCAGCACGGTGCCGCCCGCTTCCCGCACGCGTGCGACGGCCACCTCGATGTCCGCCACCGTCCACATCGGCACGGTGATCGAACCGCGGCCGCCGCCGGCGGCACCGGCCATCGGATGCGTTCCCACCACCTGCCAGCCGTCCGCAATTCGGCCGGGTTCGAATGTCCAACCCAGCACCCGCCCGTAGAAATCGCGGAAGCCGGCCGAATCCGGCACCTCGTAGGTGACATACGACAGCTCGCCGGGTCCAGATCCGTTGAGTTCCGGGCGCTTTTGCCCCGCGGCCGGTTGGTACACCGCGAACGGCGCACCCTGTGGGTCGGTGGCGTCGAGCACGGTGCCATAGCCGGTGTCACGGATTTCGCCCGGGACCCCACCCGCCGCGGCGATCGCCGTCCGGGCGGCCGTTACGTCGTCGACGGCGTAGCAGCAGAACAGGGTGGGCGGTCCGGTGCTGGCCGAAATCCCCGTCGGCAGTTCGGTATTCGTGACCTGATGTGCCGCGGGATCGTATGCCCAGCCCAGCACGTGACCGTAGAAGGCGGCCGCCCGCTCGGCGTCGGGGACCCACACCGAGACGTAACCGATGTCGCCGTGGCGGATGCCGGCAACCGTCGGGCCGGACAGCATCCAGCGATGGCCGAACGGGTCGATGATGGTGGCGCTGCGCGACCCGTAGTTCTCGTAGATCTCGCGTTGGACGGCGGCGCCGTGTTCACGCGCCTTCTGCAGGGCCGCATCGGTGTCATCGACGCGCAGCATCAGGCTGACCGAAACCGAGCCGGGCACAGGCGCTTTGAGCCCGAGCTCGGGATACTCGTCGGCGAGATACAGCACGCCGCCCGCGATCGCCAGTTCCGCGTGACCAATTCGCCCGTCGTCCATCACAATTGGTTCGCCAACCACCGCCGCGCCGAAAGCGTCCGTGTACCAGGCGATGGCCGCACGCGCGTCCGCCACACTGAGGTAGGGCAACGCCGCCGGGCGCGGATCCCGCTGGGGCGTGGACGGTTCGGTCAACTCGGAAATTGTGCTAGCGGTACCGCTCATGACAACTCCTTCCGGAAGGGATAGTGCGGATTCCAGCCGGCGGCGCAGCCGGGCGGCGAACGCCGGATCGGGTTGGACCGGAAGGTCATCGGTGTGCAGCACGCTCAATGGATCGTTGAGTTGACTCACGACGTGCCTCCTTCCGGATATTGCTGTCTGAAAGCGCGCCGGGCGCGGACCAGGAGCGCCTCGGTGGCATGGACGGTGCGGCCGATGAGCTCGGCGCATTCGGGCACCGAGCAGTCGTCCATGTAGCGCAGCACGAGCACCGTGCGATGGGGCTCTGCCAGCCGGGCCAGCACCGCTTCGGCGATCATGCGATCCAGCTCGGCGTCCCAGTCGTCGGCTGCCGCAGCACCGACCGGTTCGGGTGGCTCGGCCATCGGCACCGTCGGCCGGGCCGCCCGGCGCCGATAGTGGTCGGCCAGCTTGTGCCGCGCCACGCCGAGCAACCACGGCACCGAGATCGCCGGCGCGTCGCTCCTGCGCGCGGCGTCCATCGCCGCGAGGAACGTCTCCGACGTCAGGTCCTCGGCCGCATCGCCACAGCGACGGGCGAAGTAGCCGTACACCACCGGCAACGCCTCGTCGTACAGCGCCAACAGCTCGCGTCGAGGATCCGATCGGTGGTCCGCTTCGGCGCTCACACCCTCATCGTCGTCGCGGCTGGCCAAACTCCGACGGGGTGTGCGCGAAAATCTTTGGCGATTGCCTCTATTGCCAGTTCACCGGCGGGCCGTGCGGATGGCATTCGCCCAGAATGTCCAGCTCGCCACCCGGCCAGCGACGGGCCCGCACCAGGAACTTGACGGGTGTGCCGGGCCCGTCGCGCGTGGGTTCCAGGGTCAGGTGGGCGAACGGCGCGGAGGCGGTGGCACGCGCTCCGAGCGCGTCGACGCCGCTGCGAATCGTGGCGCGTTCGTCGGCGGCGAGATATTGCCAGGTGATCGAATGCCACAGCACGGTCAGCGCGCCGTCGGCCAGCGTCAGATCCGCGACCGCGTCGCCGGCCCGCCGGCGGTGCAGTCGCGCGGGCACCGCGCGCGCGACGGCGATGGCGCCGCGCAGCCGATCCAGCCGGGCGGCCTGGTCGGGCCAGACGTAGCTCAGCGCGGTCATTTCCCCGTCGGCCGCGGTGACGTCAATGGGCGCGATGTCGTAGCCGTGGCGCTCCACGATCCGCACCGTGCCATCGGGCGGCGGCCGCCCGCGCCAGGCGTCGTCGATGGTCACCGGCGAGCCGACCGGTCCCCACCCGCCGCCGGCGTAGCGGTAGTGGTAGTGGTCGGCACGCAGGTTCAGCCCGGCGCTCGATCCGATCTCGAAAAGCCTTACCGGCAAAGCGAATCCGCGATCCAGCCGCAGCAGGCCGCCGATCAGTGCGGCGGAGCGGCCCACCTCGTTGGTCTGCGGTGGTTGGGCGAGCGCATCGCGCAGTGCGTCGGCATGGTCGCCCGCGACGTGGGTGATTGCGGGCCACGCGGGTTCGGCGTCCCAGGTGCCGCCGGTGCTGGGATACCAGCGGCGCAACTCCGCGGCCCGGCCGTCGATCACCAACCGGTGCAGGCCGCCCAGCAGCCGAAGCGGCACGGCTTCACGCGCCGGATCGTCTTCGTGGCCGGCGAGGATGCTCGCGAATACACCCCCGGCCTCGACGTCGGCGGCCACGAGTTCGAACAGCTCGTCGTACATCTGGGATCCCGACGCGCCGCAGAACCGCCCCTGCGACCGCAGGGTGTGCACCAGGTGCTCGGTGCCGCTCATCGCCCAAGCCTCCCCAGTCCGGCGCCGACGACGTCGAAGGCGTTGCCGAGCGCGGTCGGCAACGTGACGGATCCGTCGCCCAGCCAATGCTCGTAGGCCGACAGCGCGACGGCGAGCATGCTCCAGGCGACCGTCTGGGGCAGCAGGTCGGTCGTCTTGAGGCCCGAGCGCCGGGCGACGAATTCGGCGATCACCTCGCGCCAGCCGGCGTACATCGTCATCGAATAGGCCTGCAGTTCCGGCGTTTGCAGGATGACCCGCATGCGCTGGCGGTGCCGGACGCTCTCGGACTCGTCAAAAGTGTTGAAGGCCAACAGCGCTGCGCGCAGCGCCCGGCCCAGCGGGACGCGCGGGTCGACGTTGTCCAGCAGATCCCGTAGGTGCGCGAGGTGGATATCGAACTCGCCCCAGGGGATGGCGTTCTTGGACGCGTAGTAGCGAAACAGCGTGCGGCGGGAGATGCCGGCGGCCTGCGCGACGTCGTCGACGCTCACCTCGGCGAAACCCCGGGCGGTGAACAACTCGATGGCGACTTCGGTGATGTGTTCCGGTGTCGTCGAGCGGCGCCGGCCCACCCGCGACTGCGGCAGCATCAGACCCGCCCTTCCATTTCGGCACTCGATGCCATATTCTGACGACGATTGTGACAAGATCGACGATCGTTGTCGAGACCTGACGAGAGGCAATGCACATGGACCGCGAGACCGACACGGACACCGAGCTCGTTACCGAGACTCTGGTCGAAGAGGTGTCCATCGACGGGATGTGCGGGGTCTACTGACTCCCGTGCTCGACCCCGACCGCGGCTGGCGGTTGCACCCGCAGGTGGCGGTTCGCCCGGAACCCTTTGGCGCACTGCTGTATCACTTCGGCACCCGCAAGCTGTCCTTTCTGAAGAGCCGCACCATTCTCGAGGTGGTGCGGACGCTGGCCGACCATCCGGACGTCCGGTCCGCCTGCCGCGCGGCCGGGGTGGACGACTCGGGCCAGCAGCCGTATTTGCACGCGCTGGGTGTGCTCGCCGAATCCAACATGCTGGTGCCTCAGGAGGCTTCATGACGCTGGCCGTACCGCGACTTATCGAGCAATTCGAGCATGGCCTGGACGCCCCCATCTGCCTGACCTGGGAGCTGACGTACGCGTGCAACCTGGCCTGCGTGCACTGCCTGTCCTCCTCGGGCAAGCGGGACCCGCGCGAATTATCCACCCGTGACTGCATGGACATCATCGACGAGCTGGAGCGCATGCAGGTGTTCTACGTCAACATCGGCGGCGGGGAACCCACTGTGCGGCCTGATTTTTGGGAGCTCGTCGACTACGCCACCGCGCACCACGTCGGCGTCAAGTTCTCCACCAACGGGGTCCGGATCACGCCGGAGGTCGCCGCGCGGTTGGCGGCCAGCGACTACGTCGACGTCCAGATTTCGCTCGACGGTGCCACCGCCGAGGTCAACGACGCCGTCCGCGGGCCGGGGTCGTTCGCGATGGCGGTGCGGGCGCTGGAGAACCTGGCCGCCGCGGGCTTCCGTGACGCGAAGATCTCCGTCGTGGTGACCCGGCACAACGTCGACCAGCTCGACGAATTCGCCGCGCTGGCAAGCCGTTACGGCGCGACCCTGCGGATCACCCGGCTCCGTCCGTCGGGGCGCGGCGCGGACGTCTGGGACGAGCTGCACCCCACCGCCGCCCAGCAGGTGCAGCTCTACGACTGGCTGGTCGCCAAGGGGGAGAAGGTGCTCACCGGCGACTCGTTCTTTCATCTGTCGCCGCTCGGCTCCTCCGGCGCCCTGGCCGGCCTCAACATGTGCGGGGCCGGGCGGGTGGTCTGCCTGATCGACCCGGTGGGCGACGTGTACGCCTGCCCGTTCGCCATTCACGATCGCTTCCTCGCGGGAAACGTGTTGTCCGACGGCGGTTTTGACAACGTCTGGAAGAACGCCCCACTGTTTCGCGAGTTGCGTGAGCCGCAGTCCGCGGGCGCGTGTGGCAGTTGCGGGCACTACGACAGCTGCCGGGGCGGGTGCATGGCGGCGAAGTTCTTCACGGGCCTGCCGCTGGACGGCCCGGATCCAGAATGCGTCCAAGGGCACAGCGTCGCGGCGCTGGACCGGACGCGCGAAACACCCCGGCCCCGGGCCGACCACTCGCGCGGGGTGCGCCAGCCGGTGCCGTTGACACTGACCATGCGACCTCCGGCCCAAACGCCGGCAAATCCGCCGGCGCGCCTTTGCAACGAAAGCCCGCTATAAAATGGCCGACGAATGGTTTGAAACGGTCGCCATCGCGCAGCAACGCGCTAAGCGGCGGCTACCAAGATCCGTTTATTCCTCGCTGATTTCAGCGAGCGAAAAAGGAATTACGGTCTCCGACAATGTCGAAGCCTTCAGTGAGCTGGGCTTTGCACCGCATGTGATCGGTGCGCAAGAAAAGCGTGACCTGTCGACCACCGTTATGGGACAAGATATTTCGCTGCCAGTAATCATCTCGCCGACCGGCGTGCAGGCGGTTGACCCCGACGGTGAGGTTGCTGTCGCGCGTGCTGCGGCCGCGCGAGGAACGGCGATGGGGCTTTCGTCGTTTGCTAGCAAACCCATCGAAGATGTCGTCGCAGCAAACCCCAAAGTCTTCTTCCAGGTGTATTGGCTCGGCGGGCGGGACGCGATCGCCGAGCGGGTGGAACGGGCGCGCCAGGCCGGCGCGGTCGGGCTGATCGTCACCACCGACTGGACGTTCTCGCATGGCCGCGACTGGGGCAGCCCCAAGATTCCCGAGGCGATGAACCTGCGGACCATCCTGCGGTTGTCGCCCGAGGCGATCCTGCGGCCGCGCTGGCTCTGGAAGTTCGGCAAGACGGGCAGGCCACCGGAGCTGCGGGTGCCGAACCAGGGCCGCCGCGGCGAGCCCGGGCCGCCGTTCTTCGCCGCCTACGGGGAATGGATGTCGACGCCGCCGCCGACCTGGGAGGACATCGCCTGGCTACGGGAACTGTGGGGTGGGCCGTTCATGCTCAAGGGCGTGATGCGCGTCGACGACGCGAAAAGAGCCGTGGACGCGGGTGTTTCGGCGATATCGGTGTCCAACCACGGCGGCAACAACCTCGACGGTACGCCGGCGTCGATCCGCGCCCTGCCCGCGGTGGTCGCCGCGGTCGGCGACCAGGTGGAGGTGTTGCTGGACGGTGGCATCCGGCGGGGCAGCGACGTCGTCAAGGCGGTGGCCCTGGGGGCGCGCGCCGTGATGATCGGCCGCGCCTATCTGTGGGGCCTCGCGGCGGCCGGCCAGACCGGCGTCGAAAACGTTCTCGACATCCTGCGCGCGGGCATCGACTGCGCGCTGATGGGCCTCGGCCACTCCTCTGTGCACGCGTTGGGTCCGGACGATGTCGTGGTGCCCGCCGGTTTCACGCGGGCGCTGGGAGTTCCGGGTGCGCGGGACGCGCGGGCCTAATTCGGGTCAAACCGGGCAGCTTTCCCCACATAGTTGACGTGAAAATCGTGGTACCGACGTGGCGACCGTGACGGACGAGCCGAAAATCGCACCGATCGGTGAACGGCCGAGAAAAAAATTTGCTTTGAACGTACAACAATTGGTGCACGCCAGGTGAATTCGTCCTACCATCAGCCAGTGCCCGCACTCGGCGAATTAGGAACTGTGACGTCGAGCCAGCTATTAAACACCTCGCCGCCGCTATTTATCCCGCTGGGATCGACCGAACAGCACGGTCCACACCTGCCGCTGGATACCGACACCAGGATCGCGACCGCGGTCGCCCGGGGGGCTGCCACGCGGCTCGGGCAAGAGTGGTTGGTGGCTCCGGCCATCGCCTATGGCGCCAGCGGCGAGCATCAAAGTTTCGCGGGAACGATCTCGATCGGCACCGAGGCCCTGACGATGATGCTGGTGGAGTATGGCAGGTCAGCCGCGTGCTGGGCCCGGCGCCTGGTCTTTGTCAACGGCCACGGCGGCAATGTCGGCGCACTGAACAAGGCGGTGGCCACGCTGCGCGCCGAAGGCCGGGATGTCGGGTGGTCGCCATGCGCCGCCGCGGGTGGTGATGCCCATGCGGGCCATACCGAAACGTCACTGTTGCTCCATATCTCGCCGACCGACGTGCTGACCGGCCGGTGGCTGCCGGGCAACCGTGCGCCCCTGCCCGAGTTGCTCGAACCGATGCGCCGCGGCGGAGTCGCGGCGGTCAGCCGCGTGGGTGTGCTGGGGGACCCGACCACCGCCACCGCCGCCGAGGGCAAGCGCATCTTGGCGGAGATGGTCGACGGGTGTGTGCGTCGAGTCGCCCGGTGGGCGCCCGGGCCCGACGGGATGCTGACATGAGTGGGCCCCGCCTCCCGGACGGGTTCGCCGTCCAGGTCGATCGCCGCGTGCGGGTGCTCGGCGATGGCTCGGCCCTCCTGGGTGGCTCGCCGACCCGTCTGCTGAAGCTGGCACCCGCCGCTCAGGACATGCTCGCCGATGGCCGGCTGAAGGTCCGCGACGACCTCAGCGCCCAGCTGGCGCGCACCCTGCTGGACGCCACGGTGGCCCATCCGCGGCCCGCGGGTGGGCCGTCGCACCGCGACGTAACCGTGGTAATTCCGGTGCGGAACAACGTTTCTGGTGTCCGTCGCCTGGTAAGCTCGCTGCGCGGGCTGCGCGTCATCGTGGTCGACGACGGCTCGTCACCCGCCATTGAGCCCGAGGACTTCGTCGGCGCCCACTGCGACATCGAGGTGCTGCGCCACCCGTATAGCAAGGGCCCGGCGGCGGCCCGCAACACCGGGCTGGCCGCCTGCGCCACCGACTTCGTCGCCTTCCTGGACTCCGACGTCTCGCCGCGCCGCGGCTGGCTGGAGGCCTTGCTCGGTCATTTCTGCGACCCCACCGTCGCCCTGGTCGCGCCGCGCATCGTCGGCCTGTCCCACAGCGAGAACCTGGTGGCGCGCTACGAGGCCGTGCACTCGTCGCTGGACCTCGGGGAGCGCGAAGCCCCGGTGTTGCCCCACAGCACGGTGTCGTATGTGCCCAGCGCGGCGATCATCTGCCGCCGCTCGGCGATCGGCGATGTCGGGGGATTCGACGAGTCCATGCAGTCCGGCGAGGACGTCGACCTGTGCTGGCGGCTCATCGAAGCGGGCGCGCGGCTGCGCTACGAGCCGATCGCGCTGGTCGCCCATGATCACCGCACCGAACTACGGGATTGGTTGGCGCGCAAGGCTTTTTACGGCGGCTCGGCGGCCCCGCTGTCGGTGCGCCACCCGGACAAGACGGCGCCGGTGGTGATATCCGGCTGGGCCCTGATGGCATGGATACTCATGGCCCTCGGGACGAGCCTTTCGCGGATGGCGTCGCTCGTGGTCGCCATCCTGACGGGTCGCCGGATCGCCAAAGCCATGCGCACCGCCGAGACCTCGGTCGCCGACGTGCTGCTGATCGCGGCCCGCGGCTTGTGGTCGGCGGCCCTGCAGCTGGCGTCGGCCCTGTGCCGGCACTACTGGCCCCTGGCGCTGCTGGCGGCCATCGTCTCGCGACACTGTAGGCGGGTCGTGCTCGTCGCGGCCGTCATGGACGGCGTGGTGGACTGGCTCAGCCGCCGGGACGCCAACGACGACGACGAGCCGATCGGGTTGCTGACCTACCTGTTGCTCAAGCGGGTCGATGACCTGGCCTACGGCCTGGGGCTGTGGTGGGGTGTAGTGCGCGAGCGCAACCTGCGCGCGCTCAAACCGCAGATCCGGAGTTAGCCGTCGCCTTGGCTTCGCCTTGAGTAGAGCCGTCCCGCACAGCGATGTGCTGATCGTCGGCGCGGGAAGTGCTGGATCGGTTGTCGCCGAACGTCTTTCCGCAGATCCCAGCCGCATGGTGACCGTCCTGGAAGCCGGGCCCGCGCTCGCCGATCCGCAATTACTGGCTCAGGCCACCAACGGGTTGCAACTGCCGATCGGGGTCGGCAGCCCGCTGGCGCTGCGCTACCTGACCCGGCTCACCGACCGGCACGCTCTCCAGCTGCCGATCGTGCGCGGATCCACGGTCGGTGGCTCGGGGGCGATCAACGGCGGTTACTTCTGCCGCGCGTTGCCGCGCGACTTCGATCGCGCCGCGATACCCGGCTGGGCGTGGTCGGATGTGCTCAGCCATTTTCGCGCCATCGAGACGGACCTGGATTTCGACGGTCCGGCCCACGGCGACAGCGGTCCCATCCTGGTGCGTCGAACACGCGAAATGACCGGCACCACTGAACTTTTCATCGCTGCCGCCGAACGTGCGGGCTTTTCCTGGATCGCCGACCTCAACGATTGTGGGCCGGAACTCGTCTCGGGCGTGGGCGCGGTCCCGCTCAACATCGTCGACGGCGTGCGCATCGGATCGGGTGTCGGATATCTGTTGCCCGCCCTTGGGCGGTCGAACCTGACCTTGCTGGCGGCGACGCGGGCCGCGCGATTGCGTTTCTCCGGTGCGGGCGTGGTGGGGGTGGACGCGATCGGCCCGGACGGGCCGATCAGTCTGAGCGCCGATCGAATCGTATTGTGCGCCGGCGCGATTCAGTCTGCCCACCTGCTGATGCTCTCCGGCATCGGCGACGAGTCGATGCTGCGCGCCGCCGGCGTGCCGCTGGTGGCGCCCCTACCGGTCGGAATGTTCTGCAGCGACCACCCCGAGTGGGTGCTGCCGACCAATTGGACGGTGGCCCCGGGCCGGCCCGTCGTGGAGGTCATCCTCAGTACCGCGGACGGGCTTGAGATCAGGCCATACACGGGTGGGTTCGTCGCCATGACCGGCGACGGCACCGCGGGCCATCCGGATTGGCCGCACATCGGGGTGGCGCTGATGGAGCCCCGCTGCCGCGGACGGATCACGCTCACCTCGCCCGACGCCCGCGTCGCGCCGCGGATCGAGCACCGCTACGACAGCGACCCCGACGACGTCGCGGCGCTGCGCCGGGGCAGCGAATTGGCACGCGAATTAGCCGGTGCGGCAACCCATGTCGGGTCGCCGGTGTGGTCGACGTCCCAGCACCTGTGTGCCAGCGCACCGATGGGCGCCGAGGGCGACCCGCGGGCGGTCGTAGATCACCGCTGCCGGGTGCGCGGCGTGGACAACCTATGGGTGATCGACGGGTCCGTCCTGCCCACGGTCCCCAGCCGCGGTCCGCACGCCACGATCGTGATGCTCGGGCACCGGGCGGCCGAGTTCGTTGAATGAGGGCGGGTCCCGGCCCGCTGAAAGTCGGGCCGGGCACGACCCGCCCTCGAGAGAGCGAACGTTCGTGCGGTCCACGTAGATGGCCACGACAAGTGGCGATGCGCGCGCAGGAGTGCGTCAGCGCGACTATGCGTCGCAATATTCGCGGACGGCGCGACGGCCGCTCCCTTTCGTTGTGTCGTGATTCTCTGTCCGATCACCCCCTCGCATGGTGAATACCGCTGGCAGGGTACGCATCACGACCGAATCGGAGGTGAGCGTTCCCGCGCCCAGACGGCGCCGACTGGGCGCCGCGGTCGCAGCCGGCCGTGCTGAGCGGTCAAGGGGTGTGACGTCGGCATGGTGGTGACCACGGTGCGAACTCGGCGCCGACTGCGCAGGCGTGCGCGAAGCCCACAGCTGGCATGGTGAACCGGCGCGCTCGAGCGCCTCAGGCGGATCCACTCGGCCTCCACAATCGCCGCCGCCTCGAACACCGCCGGGCATACCGGTTCAACCACCGCCGGCGCGTCGCCGCGCACCGTGGGCACGTCCATCAACATCACATCCACCCCACCTGCGAGATGATCTGTACCTGTCGATATATATTTCTGATACCAGAACAAACACATCGTTTCAAGTATCCGAACGAACTTAATTGGTGCCGGGTTAGCCGAGGCCTAGGGGCTCGTTGTTGTTCTCCCGCACAACATTTGGGAGCGGAGCCGGCGCACCGGCCGCAGCTGCCGACCGTCGCGTCCGGGGGCCCACAGCCCGATCAGGAGCGCGGCGAACGCGACTATCGCGGCCATCGTGATCGTGGAAGCGTGCATGGCCGCCAGGAATGCGGCCTTGCTGATCTCGGCCAACGCCGTCCCCTGCGGTCCGAGCCTGCCGGCCACTTCGACCGCTTTGGCCAGCGAGTCGGTAGCGGGGCCGCGGACCGGCGCGGGAAAGGTTGCCAGTTTCGGCGCGAGCTCGTGGGAATACCGCCCGGCCAGGATCGAGCCGGCCACGGCGATTCCCAGCGCCCCGCCCATCTCGCGCGACGTGTCGTTCACCGCGGAGGCGACGCCCTGCTTCTCGTCGGGAACCGCCCCCATGATCGCCGAGGTCGTCGGCGCGGTGCACATGCCGATGCCGGTGGCCAATATCAGTGTTGGCCAGGCAAATTCGACGTACGTCGAATGCAGGGTCAGAAAGGACATGCACGCGAAGCCAACCGCCATCAACAGCGTGCCGATGAATAACACAAGGCGCAGGCCCAACTTCGGCACATACCAGAAAGACAACGCGGAGAAAATGGCCAACGGGACCATGAACGGACCGAAGGCCAATGACGTCGTCAGCGCCGAGTAGCCCATGATCTGCTGGACGTACTGCATGCCGATGAAGAAGAACCCGAAGGTTGCGCCGAACAGAATGACGATCGCCGCGACACCGGTGGCGAAATTGGGATCGGCGAACAACCGAACGTCCAGCAGCGGGTGCCGCCTGCGCAGTTCGACCACCCCGAAAACCGCCGCGGCGACGACGCCCACGGCTATTCCGCCCCACACCAGCGGATCACTCCACCCGCGCTCGGGCGCGTCCAGAATGGCAAACACGGCGATCGCCACCGCCGCGCCGATGAGGACCGCACCGAGCCAATCGACTCGGGGAGCGTGGGTTTCGCGAGACGAGGACACCGTGCATCCGAGGGCGAAGATCAGCAGTCCGGCGGCGCCCAGCGACCAGAAGATGGCGTGCCAATCCCAAAACCGAAGCAGCAGACCGGAACCGAGCATGCCGAGGACTCCGCCGGAACCGGCCGTGCCGGCCCAGATACCGACGGCCTTCATCCGGTCTTCCTTCGGGTAGGCCACGGTCAGCAGCGACAGCGTCGCGGGCATCACAAAGGCGGCGCCGATACCGGCCACTGCCCGGCCCGCGATGATCTGCAGCGGATTGTGCAATATCGCCGGCGCCGCCGAGCCGAGTGCGAACACCACCAAGCCGGCGAGCAGCGCACCCCGCCGGCCATAACGGTCTCCGATCGCCCCGGCCGGAAGCAGCAGGCAGGCCAGCGCCAGCGTGTATCCGTCCACGATCCAGGTCAGTTGCGTCTGCGTCGCCGAGGTGGCCACCGCGAGGTCCCCCAGCGCGGTGTTCAGCGCGGTCATCGACCCGACGACCAGCGCGACACCCATGCAGGCGACGGTCAGCGTCCAAGTGCGCGCTCGGGGACTACCGCCGATGCTCGCCACATCAGTACGCTGGTCAGGCCGGATAAGTGTTGCGACCATAGAAAAGCGCCTCCCCTCGGGGCGTAGAGGTTTTGAGACTAATGGTCTTGTACGTAGACCGATAGTCTTGTTTTCAAACGGTTTCAAACAGGGAGGTGGCTCACAATTACCGAGGCGACTACCGATCCCCGTCCCGCGCGGTCCCGGGCTCGCTTGCTCGAGGCCGCGGCGGCGCTGCTGCGCTCGGGGGGTCCCAGCGCGGTGACCGTCGATGCGGTCACCCGAAGCGCCAACGTAGCGAGAGCCACTCTGTATCGCCACTTTCCCAGCGGAAACGATTTGCTGGCGGCGGCGTTCAACAGCCTCATACCGCCGTCACCGGCGCCCCCGGACGAGGGCTCCCTGCGGGATCGGCTGATCGCGATCGTGCTCGCTCAAGCCGAAGCGGTGGCCCAGGCGCCGGCCGTCATGACCGCCATGTCCTGGTTGGCCCTCGGGCGCGACCTCGAAGAGATGCCGGGGCCCCGGCACGCCCGCGGCGCCGACAGCTCCTCGATCACCACGTTGCGGGAACGCATCGCCGCGCAGTACGCGGCGCCGTTCGACGCCGTATTCGACAGCCCGGAGGCCGCCGCGGAGCTCGGGGAAGTCGACCGATCGCGCGCCATCGCGCTGCTGATCGGCCCGCTGGTGCTGGGGCGCTTGTCCACCCTGCCGGACTTCGACTACCGGGAGTGTGCGCGCGCCGCCGTCGACGGCTTCCTGCACGTTCAGCGGGCGCAGCACAGATCCGCCGCGGCGAGTGCCGAATCGGAGGGCGCCTGACCCCGATTCGGCCGCGGCAAACGGGGGTCTGACCACCGGATTCACCGCCGGACGGGGCCATGCCGGCGAGGTTTGCCCGAGATTTGGCCAGAGCCGCGGTCGTCAGGCATACTGTTCGGGTTGCCTTGCGCCGGGTTCACGCCTGGCCGGGCATACGACCAGCGCCCAACCGGGCGCGTCCGGTCCCATCCTTGGAACGCGACTATTTGGCCGCGAACGAGGCTGCGTCAGGGTGACACACCCGACCGCGGGGGCCGGTGGACCACGACAGGTAAACAGCGGCGCAGTATCCGGCGCGACGCTCGATCGGCCCTGACCGGCCGGGTCGATTCGGCGCGCCGGGGGCACCAGGTCCGGACCCGGACCTTAAGTGGAGTGAGGGTAGGAGAAGCGTGGCGGGACAGAAGATCCGCATCAGGCTCAAGGCCTACGACCATGAGGCTATCGACGCATCGGCGCGAAAGATCGTCGAGACCGTCGTCCGTACGGGTGCCAGCGTCGTAGGGCCGGTGCCGCTGCCGACTGAGAAGAACGTGTATTGCGTCATCCGCTCTCCGCATAAGTACAAGGACTCGCGAGAGCACTTCGAAATGCGGACGCACAAGCGGTTGATCGACATCCTCGATCCCACGCCGAAGACCGTTGACGCGCTCATGCGCATCGATCTTCCGGCCAGTGTCGACGTCAACATCCAGTAGGAGATCCAGAACTCATGGCAAGAAAAGGCATTCTGGGTACCAAGCTGGGCATGACGCAGGTGTTCGACGAGAACAACCGGGTCGTCCCGGTGACCGTGGTCAAGGCGGGCCCGAACGTGGTGACCCGCATCCGCACGCCGGAGCGCGACGGCTACAGCGCCGTGCAGCTGGCGTACGGGGAGATCAGTCCGCGCAAGGTCAACAAGCCGGTGACGGGCCAATACAGCGCGGCGGGCGTCAACCCGCGCCGCTTCCTGGCCGAGCTGCGCCTGGACAACCCGGACGCGGCGGCCGAATACGAAGTCGGCCAGGAGTTGACGGCCGAGATCTTCGCCGACGGTGCCTATGTCGACGTGACGGGCACGTCCAAGGGCAAGGGCTTCGCCGGAACCATGAAGCGGCACGGCTTCCGCGGTCAGGGCGCCAGCCACGGCGCCCAGGCGGTGCACCGGCGGCCGGGTTCCATCGGCGGCTGCGCCACCCCGGCGCGTGTCTTCAAGGGAACCCGCATGGCCGGCCGGATGGGCAATGACCGGGTGACCGTGCAGAACCTGTTGGTGCACAAGGTCGATACCGAGAACGGCGTGCTGTTGATCAAGGGCGCGATCCCCGGCCGCACCGGTGGACTCGTGATGGTTCGCAGCGCGATCAAACGAGGTGAGAAGTGATGGCAGCCAACACCCTGAAGATCGACGTCAAGACGCCCGACGGCAAGGTCGAGGGCTCCGTCGAGCTGCCCGCCGAATTGTTCGATGCGCCAGCCAATATCGCGCTGATGCACCAGGTCGTCACCGCCCAGCGGGCGGCGGCCCGGCAAGGCACGCACTCGACCAAGACGCGCGGCGACGTCCGCGGCGGCGGCCGCAAGCCCTACCGGCAGAAGGGAACCGGACGGGCCCGGCAGGGTTCGACGCGGGCCCCGCAGTTCACCGGTGGTGGTGTCGTGCACGGCCCCAAGCCGCGCGACTACAGCCAGCGCACGCCCAAGAAGATGATCGCCGCTGCACTGCGCGGGGCGTTGTCCGACCGGGCACGCAACGGGCGCATCCACGCGGTCACCGAACTGGTGTCGGGTCAGACCCCGTCCACCAAGAACGCCAAGGCATTTCTGGGCACCCTCACCGACCGCAAGCAGGTGCTGGTCGTCATCGGCCGCAGCGACGAGGCCGGTGCGAAAAGCGTGCGCAACCTGCCCGGTGTGCACATCCTGGCGCCCGATCAGCTCAATACCTATGACGTGCTTCGCTCCGACGACGTGGTGTTCAGCGTTGAGGCGCTGCGCGCCTACATCGCCGCCGGCACGAGTTCTGCCGAGGAGGTAACGGCGTAGATGGCGACCATCACTGACCCCCGCGACATCATCCTGGCTCCGGTCATCTCCGAGAAGTCCTACAGCCTGCTCGATGACAACGTGTACACCTTTGTGGTGCACCCGGATTCGAATAAGACGCAGATCAAGATCGCCGTCGAGAAGATCTTCTCGGTCAAGGTCGCATCGGTGAACACGGCGAACAGGCAGGGCAAGCGGAAGCGCACCAGGACCGGTTACGGAAAGCGCAAGAACACCAAGCGCGCCATCGTCACGCTGGCGCCGGGCAGCAAGCCGATCGACCTGTTCGGAGCACCGGCCTAGCCGCGCGCGAGAGAAAGACACGATTAGACATGGCAATTCGCAAATACAAGCCGACGACCCCGGGCCGTCGCGGCGCCAGCGTGTCCGATTTCGCCGAGATCACGCGGTCGGAGCCGGAGAAGTCGTTGGTGCGCCCGCTGCACGGCCATGGTGGGCGCAACGCCCACGGCCGCATCACCACCCGCCACCGCGGTGGCGGTCACAAGCGCGCCTACCGGGTGATCGACTTCCGCCGCAACGACAAAGACGGTGTCAACGCCAAGGTCGCGCACATCGAGTACGACCCGAACCGCACCGCGAACATTGCGCTGCTGCACTTCCTCGACGGCGAGAAGCGCTACATCATTGCCCCGCAAGGACTCTCGCAGGGTGACGTGGTGGAATCCGGCGCCAACGCCGACATCAAGCCGGGCAACAACCTGCCGTTGCGCAACATCCCGGCCGGCACCTTGGTGCACGCCGTGGAGCTGCGGCCGGGCGGTGGCGCGAAGCTCGCGCGGTCGGCCGGGTCGAGCATCCAGCTGCTCGGCAAGGAGGGCAGCTACGCGTCGCTGCGCATGCCCAGCGGCGAGATCCGCCGGGTCGACGTGCGCTGCCGCGCAACGGTCGGCGAGGTGGGCAACGCCGAGCAGGCAAACATCAACTGGGGCAAGGCGGGTCGCATGCGGTGGAAGGGCAAGCGTCCTTCCGTCCGGGGTGTGGTCATGAACCCGGTTGACCACCCGCACGGCGGTGGTGAGGGCAAGACCTCCGGTGGCCGTCACCCGGTCAGCCCGTGGGGTCAGCCCGAGGGCCGCACCCGCCACCCGAATAAGCAAAGCAACAAGCTCATCGTCCGGCGCCGGCGCACCGGCAAGAAGCACTCGCGGTAGGAGTAGCGAACCATGCCACGCAGCCTGAAGAAGGGTCCGTTCGTCGACGACCACCTGCTCAAGAAGGTGGACGCGCAGAACGAGAAGAACACCAAGCAGGTCATCAAGACCTGGTCGA
Organism: Mycobacterium sp. IS-1264; assembly: GCF_001954195.1. Lineage (GTDB taxonomy): Bacteria > Actinomycetota > Actinomycetes > Mycobacteriales > Mycobacteriaceae > Mycobacterium. The sequence continues at coordinate 60,394 of NZ_MBES01000058.1, forward strand.
GGCGTTCGACGATCATTCCGGACTTCATCGGCCACACCTTCGCCGTGCACGACGGGCGCAAGCACGTCCCGGTGTTCGTCACCGAGGCGATGGTCGGCCACAAGCTCGGTGAGTTCGCGCCGACGCGAACCTTCAAGGGGCACATCAAGGACGACCGAAAGGCCAAGCGTCGATGAGCACCACTACGGAATTTCCCTCGGCGGTCGCCAAGGCGCGATTCGTCCGGGTGTCGCCGAGAAAGGCGCGCCGGGTCATCGACCTGGTTCGCGGCCGCTCGGTGGCCGACGCGCTGGACATCCTGCGCTGGGCACCGCAGGCCGCGAGCGAACCGGTCGCCAAGGTGATCGCCAGCGCCGCGGCCAACGCGCAGAACAACAACGGGCTGGACCCGGCGACCCTGGTGGTCGCCACCGTCTACGCCGACGAGGGCCCGACTTCCAAGCGCATCCGTCCGCGCGCCCAGGGCCGCGCGTTCCGAATCCGCAGGCGCACCAGCCACATCACCGTTGTGGTGGAGAGCCGTCCGGCCAAGGACCAGCGGTCCGCGAAGTCGACCAGGGCGCGCCGCGCCGAGGCCAGCAAGGCCGCCGCGAAGGCCCCGGCGAAGAAGGCCGCCGCCAAGAAGGCGCCGGCCAACAAGGCTCCCGCCAAGAAGGCTCCCGCGAAATCGGCGGCCAAATCCCCGGCCAAGAAGGCTCCCGCCAAGAAGGCGGCGGCTAAACCAGAGGCCAAATCCGCGGAAGCCGGAGAGACTTCTGAAGCGAAGGGAGGCTCCGACTAGTGGGCCAAAAGATCAATCCGCACGGCTTCCGGCTCGGGATCACCACCGACTGGAAGTCGCGCTGGTACGCCGACAAGCAGTACGCGGAGTACGTCAAGGAAGACGTCGCGATCCGTCGGCTGCTGTCCACCGGCCTGGAGCGCGCCGGGATCGCCGACGTGGAGATCGAGCGCACTCGCGACCGCGTCCGGGTGGACATCCACACCGCGCGTCCCGGCATCGTCATCGGCCGCCGCGGCACCGAGGCCGACCGGATCCGCGCCGACCTGGAGAAGCTGACCGGCAAGCAGGTGCAGCTCAACATCCTCGAGGTCAAAAACCCTGAGTCGCAAGCACAATTGGTGGCTCAGGGCGTCGCCGAGCAGCTGAGCAACCGGGTGGCGTTCCGCCGCGCGATGCGCAAGGCCATCCAGTCGGCGATGCGTCAGCCCAACGTCAAGGGCATCCGGGTGCAGTGCTCCGGCCGCCTCGGCGGCGCGGAGATGAGCCGCTCGGAGTTCTACCGCGAGGGCCGCGTGCCGCTGCACACCCTGCGCGCCGACATCGACTACGGCCTCTACGAAGCCAAGACCACCTTCGGCCGGATCGGCGTGAAGGTGTGGATCTACAAGGGCGACATCGTCGGCGGCAAGCGCGAATTGGCCGCCGCAGCACCGGCCGGCGCCGACCGTCCGCGCCGCGAGCGGCCGTCGGGCACCCGCCCGCGCCGCAGTGGCGCCTCGGGCACCACGGCGACCAGCACCGAGGCCGGCCGCGCTGCGGGCGCCGAGGAAACCCCCGCCCCCGAGGCCGCGGCGCCCGTTGAACCGCAGAGCACGGAGAGCTGAATCATGTTGATTCCCCGCAAAGTCAAGCACCGCAAGCAGCACCATCCCCGCCAGCGCGGCATCGCCAGCGGCGGTACGCAGGTGAACTTCGGCGACTACGGAATCCAGGCCCTCGAGCACGCCTACGTCACCAACCGGCAGATCGAGTCCGCGCGTATCGCGATCAACCGCCACATCAAGCGTGGCGGCAAGGTGTGGATCAACGTCTTTCCCGACCGCCCGCTGACCAAGAAGCCCGCGGAGACCCGGATGGGTTCGGGTAAGGGTTCGCCGGAGTGGTGGATTGTCAACGTCAAGCCGGGCCGGATCCTGTTCGAGCTCAGTTACCCGAACGAGCAGACCGCCCGTGCGGCGCTCACCCGCGCGATCCACAAGCTGCCGATCAAGGCACGCATCGTTACCCGAGAGGATCAGTTCTGATGGCAGTGGGAATTTCGCCTGGCGAACTGCGTGAGCTCACCGACGACGAGTTGACCGAGCGCCTGCGCGAATCCAAGGAGGAGCTGTTCAACCTCCGCTTCCAGATGGCGACTGGGCAGCTCAACAACAACCGCCGGCTGCGGACCGTGCGCCAGGAAATCGCGCGCGTCTACACCGTGCTGCGGGAACGAGAACTGGGCCTGGCTTCCGGGCCCGACGGTAAGGAATCGTGATGGCAGAATCCAAGACCGCGTCCAAGGCCGCCGCAAAGAAGGCCCCGGCGAAGGCGGCGGCGAAGGCCGCTCCTAAGCGCGCCGCCGCGCAGGACACCGCGGCGAAGGACAAGGGCCCCAAGCACACGCCGGCCGCCCCGAAGACCCGTGGCCGGCGCAAGACGCGCATCGGTTACGTGGTGAGCGACAAGATGCAGAAGACCATCGTGGTCGAGCTGGAAGACCGCATGCGGCACCCGCTGTACGGCAAGATCATCCGAACCACCAAGAAGGTCAAGGCGCACGACGAGAACAGCACCGCCGGCATCGGAGACCGGGTCGCGCTGATGGAGACGCGTCCGATCTCGGCGACCAAACGCTGGCGGCTCGTCGAGATCCTCGAGAAGGCCAAGTAGTCCCGAACGAACCCTCGGCGAGCAGTCGCAAAAGTCCCCATTTTGGACCGAGAATGGGGGCTTTTGCGTCTTCTCACAAATCTCAGCCGATTGATAACTGGCGCGTGTAATGTCCTCGGACGTTCGGTAAGTCACTACGAGGATGAGGCTGGCGGCCATGACCGAGTTTCAGGGCAAGATCGAGCTGGATATTCGCGATTCGGAGCCGGACTGGGGTCCGTACGCCGCGCCGACCGCGCCGCCGAACTCGCCGAACATCCTCTATCTGGTCTGGGACGACACCGGTATCGCGACCTGGGACTGCTTCGGCGGCCTGGTCGAGATGCCCGCCATGACGCGGATCGCCGAGCGCGGGGTGCGCCTGTCCCAGTTCCACACCACCGCGCTGTGCTCACCGACCCGCGCGTCGTTGCTGACCGGTCGCAACGCCACCACCGTGGGCATGGCCACCATCGAGGAATTCACCGACGGCTTCCCCAATTGCAACGGTCGCATTCCGCCCGACACCGCACTGCTGTCCGAAGCGCTCGCCGAACGCGGCTACAACACCTATTGCGTCGGCAAGTGGCATCTGACTCCGCTCGAGGAGTCCAGCATGGCGTCGACCAAGCGGCACTGGCCGACCTCGCGCGGTTTCGAACGGTTCTACGGATTCCTCGGGGGAGAGACCGACCAGTGGTATCCCGACCTGGTGTACGACAACCACCCGGTGAATCCGCCGGGCACACCGGAAGATGGCTATCACTTGTCGAAGGACATCGCCGACAAGACCATCGAATTCATCCGCGACGCCAAGGTGATCGCGCCCGACAAACCGTGGTTCAGCTATGTGTGCCCCGGCGCCGGACACGCGCCGCACCACGTCTTCAAGGAATGGGCCGACAAATACGCGGGCCGGTTCGACATGGGTTATGAGCGCTACCGCGAGATCGTGCTGGAAAAGCAGAAGTCGATGGGGATCGTGCCCCCGGACACCGAATTGTCGCCCGTCAACCCGTATTTGGACGTGACGGGACCGCAGGGCCAGGCGTGGCCGATGCAGGACACGGTGCGGCCGTGGGATTCGCTGGGCGACGAAGAGAAAAAGCTGTTCAACCGGATGGCCGAGGTGTTCGCCGGCTTCCTCAGCTACACCGATGCCCAGATCGGCCGAATCCTGGACTATCTCGAGGAGTCCGGCCAGCTGGACAACACCATCATCGTGGTGATCTCCGACAACGGCGCCAGCGGCGAGGGCGGTCCGAACGGATCGGTCAACGAAGGGAAGTTCTTCAACGGCTACATCGACACGGTCGAAGAGAGCATGAAGCTGTTCGACAACCTCGGCGGGCCGGAGACCTACAACCATTACCCGATCGGTTGGGCGATGGCCTTCAACACGCCCTACAAGCTCTTCAAGCGCTACGCCTCGCACGAAGGCGGCATCGCCGACACCGCGATCATCTCCTGGCCCGACGGTATTGCCGCACACGGCGAGGTCCGCGACAACTACGTCAACGTCTGCGATATCACGCCCACGGTCTACGACCTGTTGGACATGACGCCGCCGGAGTCGGTCAAGGGCATCCCGCAGAAGCCGCTGGACGGCGTGAGCTTCAAAGCGGCCCTTGCCGATCCGAACGCCGACACAGGGAAGCAGACCCAGTTCTACGCCATGCTGGGCACCCGCGGAATCTGGCACCAGGGCTGGTTCGCCAACACGATCCACGCGGCGACACCGGCGGGCTGGTCGCATTTCGACGCCGACCGCTGGGAGCTGTTCCACATCGAGGCCGATCGCAGCCAATGCCACGACCTGGCCGCCGAGCAACCCGAGAAGCTGGAAGAGCTTAAGGCGCTGTGGTTTTCCGAGGCTGACAAGTACAACGGCCTTCCGCTGGCCGATCTGGACCTCATGGAAACGCTGACACGTTTCCGCCCCTACCTGGTCGGCGAGCGGACCAGCTACACCTACTATCCGAACTGCGCCGACGTCGGCATCGGCGCCGCCGCCGAGATTCGTGGCCGGTCGTTTGCCGTGCTGGCCGATGTGACCATCGATACCACCGGCGCCGAAGGCGTTCTTTTCAAGCAGGGCGGCGCCCACGGAGGGCATGTGCTGTTCATCCGGGACGGGCGCCTGCACTACGTCTACAACTTCCTCGGCGAGCGGCAGCAGCTGGTTTCGTCGTCGGACCCGGTTCCGCTGGGCCGGCACGTGTTCGGCGTCGGCTATCTGCGGACCGGAACCGTCGCGAACAGCCACACCCCGCTCGGTGACCTCACGCTGTTCGTCGACGACAAGGAAGTCGGCACGCTCGCCGATGTGAGCACCCATCCCGGAACGTTCGGGCTGGCCGGTGCCGGCATCACGGTCGGGCGCAACGGCGGTTCGGGAGTGTCCAGTCGCTACAAGGCGCCGTTCGAGTTCACCGGTGGCACCATCAAGCAGGTCGACGTCGACCTGTCCGGCCGGCCCTACATCGACGTGGAAGCCGAAGTTGCGCTTGCGTTTTCGCGCGACTGAACTGGGCATCGGCCTGCTTTGCCTGTGCGTGGGCGTGGCGGTGGGCTGCGAGCGGACCACCGGTGGCACCGCCCCGGTGACATCCAGACATCCCGACCCGGCCGAGCCCGTACCGGGCGTCGAAGTCACCCTGCCCGACCACATCCCGCCGAACGCCGTCGCGTGCATGCCGCCACCGCCGACCAGCGGAAGCATGGCCAGGGCGGCGGTGGCGGATCCGGTGGCACCGATGATCGTCACGCCGCTGCCGGACGGCTGGAACTCGACTTCCGGCAGCGGCGACGTGGCGCTGACATCGACCGGCCCCGAAGGGATGTCGGTGAAGGTGACCATCACCCCGACGGACCTCGATCCCGGGGGAGCGTTCCTGCGCTACGCCGCCGACCTGCGCACGGCCAAGCCCGGCGTACGCCTCACCGTCGCACCGGCTCAGTTCTGCGGCTACAGCAGCCAGCTGCTGAACGGCATGGGGTCGGGCACTGCCTTCGCCGATCGCATCACCCACATCTGGACCAACACCAGGGCGTACCTGGTGGTCATCCATCTTGAAGGCCCCGCGGGCGCGCCCGGCTTCGATGCGGCGAAATCCACGGTGACGCAGCAGTTCGCGGTCGTAATCCCCTGAAAGTCCGTTTTCGTTGTTGGGCCGCTGCTAGCATCTGGCCCCGTGATGCCTCTATGACCGCCGGACCTCTGCCGCCGCCGGCGCCGGCCGGGGGGCGCGGCCGCCAGCTCGCGATCGCGTTCGCGATCCTGGTGGCCGTCATCGTCGTCTATGTCCTTTCGCTGATCGCCGTGCACCTGCTGGCCAAGTCGGCGCCCCCGCTGCCCGCGGTGGACCTGAGCAAGGTCGAGGCCGAGGACAGCGTCGTGCAGGTGCGCCTGGAGAAGCTGGATACCGTCGCCAACCGCTTGACGGTGAATGTTCTTGTCTATCCGAAGGATTCGCTGTACGACAAGAACTTCGGGGTGCTCACCACCGATGCCGCGGTTCGGCTGTATCCGGAGAACGACCTGGGGGACCTGCAGTACCCGGTGGGCAAGGCGCCGGCGCAAGTCAGCACCACCATCGGCGCGCAGGGTGATCCCGGAAACTGGCCGTTCGACTCCTACAAGACGGAGGTCATCGCGGCCGACGTGTTCACCGGCTCCGGCCCCAACCGCGAAAAGGCGCCCGCCCGTGTCGAAGCCACCGGGAAGCTCGACGGCTGGGACGCCACCGTCACCCGCGTCCACGATCCCGACGATGCCAACCCCAACGTGCAGGACAACGTGATCATCACGTTGCATAGGGCCAAGGGGCCGCTGATCTTCGACGTCGGCATCTGCCTGGTCCTGATCGCCCTGCCCGTGCTGGCGTTGTGGGTGGCCATTCCCGTGGCGTTGGGCCGGACCGCCTTCTTACCGCCGATGACAACCTGGTACGGCGCGATGCTGTTTGCGATTGTCCCGCTGCGAAACATCTTGCCCGGCAGCCCACCGTACGGTTCGTGGATCGACCAAGCCGTCGTGCTGTGGGTGTTGATCGGGCTGGTGGTCGCGATGGCGCTCTTCCTGGTCGGTTGGTGGCGCCAACGGGAGCGACGGCAAAAGCCCTGACCTACTGTGGGTTCGGTGCTCCGGTGATGGCGTCGACGGCGCTGGATACCCGTGCCTGGAAGTCGGACGACAGCGGGATGTAACCGCTTTTGTTGAGGTCGATCTGGCCGGGGCCGATGGCTGCCTGCAGAAATGCCTTGACCGCCTGGGCCACATCGGGGCTCGGGTAGGTGGAGCAGACGATCTCGTAGGTGGCCAACACGATCGGGTAGACGTCGGGCTGGGCGGGGTTGTAGAACGACGAAAGGTCGAGGACGAGGTCGTTGCCGTTGCCGATGATTTTGGCTCCGGTGATGGTCTTGCCGACCGTGTCGGTGCCGATCCGGACCGGGCGCAGCGACCTACGGCTCGCCGGAGTTTTGATCTCGGCGGCGTAAAGCCCTTGCTGCAGCGCGAAAGACAACTCGTTGTAGCTGATCGCGCCCTCGGTGGTTTTCACGGCCGCCGAGGTGCCGACGTTTCCCGCGGCGCCGGTGCCGACCCCGCCGTTGAACATCTTGCCCGCGCCCTTGCTCCACGCACCGCCCGACGCGGCCTGGAGGTAGGACTGGAAGTTGTCGGTGGTGCCGGATGCGTCGCTGCGATAGATGACCCGGATGTCCTCCGCCGGCATGGATGCGTTGAGCGCCGTTAGGGCCGGGTCGTCCCAGCGCGTGATGGTGCCGTTGAAGATCTTTGCCAGCGTGGGAGCGTCGAGCACCAACGAGTCGACGGAGCTGAGGTTGTAGGTGATGGCGAGGGGGCTGAAGACCACCGGCAGGTTCCAGGCGTCGGCGCCTCCGCATCGCTGCTTGGCGGCGGCGTATTGGTCGCCCGAGAGGGGCGTGTCCGATCCACCGAAATCGGTTTTGGCACTGAGGAATTCGCTGATTCCCGCGCCCGAGCCGTTGGCCGTGTAGTTTAGCGTCTGCCCGGAGCAGACCTTTGTGTAGGCCGCGACGAATCGGGTCATCGCATGGGCCTGCGCGGTCGAGCCGCTGGCGGCCAGGGCCTGCTTGCCGCCACAGTCCACCTTGGCCCCGGCGGCATACGCCAGGGTCGCATGGGAGTTGCTGCAGGCGGTGAGGGCGATGGCGCCCGCCGCGAGCACGCTCACGGCGGCGGCTGATCGCTTGTGCTTCACAGGCAGACATTTACCGCGACCGGATTAACAGGCAAACCAACACCGGATGAACGGGTTCGCTGAGAGGGTCGGCGGGTTGCCGGAAATTGCCTATTGATCGCGGAAATTTCGATTGCCCGCGCGGACCGCACCGGTTCGCTAACATCGAATCCTCGTGTGCTCGCCCACCGGGCTGCCGCAACCTCACGGAGGTCTTGACCGATGACCCACCAAGCTCCACCAGCGCCACCGCCCTCGACGCCTCCCACGCCGACGCCCGAGGCCGCGCCCGATGCTCCACCCAAACGGGGGGGACGGCGCACGCTGTTGGTGATCGGCATCCTGGTGGCATTCATCATTGTCTACGGCCTGTCGCTCTTCGGCGTCCACTTGCTGTCCAAATCGGCGGCACCGATCAAGCCGCCGGACTTGAACGCCACCGGCGACACCGTCGTGCTGGTGCGCCTCGAAAAGCTGGAAACCGTCGCGAATCGCCTCACGGTGAAGGTGCTGGTGATCCCCGAGGATTCCATGTTCGACAAGCGCCTCGACGTCCTCAAGACTGACACCGCGGTGCGGATGGACCCTCCTAACGATCTCGGCGACCTCCAATACCCGGCGGGCAAGTCGCCCGCGCAGGTTGCCACCACGATCGAGGCGCATGGCGATCCGAACAACTGGCCGTTCGACTCTTACAGCACAGACACCCTGTCGGCGGAGGTGCTCGTCGGGCAAGGCGATGCCCGCCAGTACATACCCGCCCGGGTGGAAGTGACCGGGGCACTGGACGGTTGGGACGTCAGCGTCCAGCGCGTGGGCGAGGCCAGCCAGGAGGCGGATCGCCCGGACAACGTCATCATCACGTTGCATCGCGCCAAGGGGCCGCTGATCTTCGACCTGGGCATTTGCCTGGTCCTGTTCGCCCTACCCACGCTGGCTTTTGCCGTGGCCATTCAAATCGCGCTGGGCAGACGGAAATTCGTGCCGCCCTTCGTGACGTGGTTCGCCGCCATGCTGTTCGCCGTGATCCCGATACGCAATTTCCTGCCGGGGTCTCCGCCGCCGGGCGCATGGATCGACCAGGTTCTGGTGATCTGGGTGCTGATGGCGCTCGTCGCTGCGATGGCCCTGTACATGTTCACCTGGTACCGACAATCGGACTGAGCCGCTTCGCGGCCGTCCTACCCTGAGGGAGTGCTCACCGAGCTAGTCGACCTGCCGGGCGGATCGTTCCGCATGGGCTCGACGAGCTTCTACCCCGAAGAGGCGCCGATCCACACCGTGACCGTCGCCGCATTCGCGGTGGAGCGGCACCCGGTGACCAATGCGCAATTCGCCGAATTCGTCGACGCCACAGGATATGTGACGGTCGCCGAGCAACCGATCGATCCGACGCTGTACCCCGGTGCGGACCCGGCCGACCTGTGCCCGGGAGCGATGGTTTTCCGCCCGACGCGGGGCCCGGTCGATCTGCGCGACTGGCGGCAGTGGTGGGGCTGGGCGCCGGGTGCGACCTGGCGCCATCCGTTCGGTCCCGAAGGCCCGGAAAGCACCGCCGACCGAGCCGATCACCCGGTGGTCCAGGTGGCCTATGCCGACGCCGCGGCCTACGCCCGATGGGCGGGGCGGCGGTTGCCGACCGAGGCCGAGTGGGAGTACGCCGCGCGCGGCGGCGCCACGACGACCTACGCGTGGGGCGACGAGGAGAAGCCCGGCGGCCGGCTGATGGCCAACACTTGGCAGGGCAGCTTCCCGTACCGCAACGATGGGGCGCTCGGCTGGAAGGGGACGTCGCCGGTGGGGACCTTCCCCCCCAACGGTTTTGGCCTCGTCGACATGATCGGCAACGTCTGGGAGTGGACCGCCACCGAGTTTTCCGCGCACCACCGGCTCGACCGGCCGCCGAAGGCCTGCTGCACACCAACGGGACCCGCCGATCCGGCCGTCAGTCAGACGTTGAAGGGTGGCTCGCACCTGTGCGCTCCGGAGTATTGCCATCGCTACCGTCCCGCCGCGCGGTCGCCCCAGTCGCAGGACACCGCGACCACCCACATCGGGTTTCGCTGCGTGGCCGATCCAGCGTCCGGCTAGCAACGTCGGGGGCACTCGCCGGTCGCGCCCGACTCGGGTCGTCCGTCCGGCAGGTGAACGGTGGATGTCCGGTGGGTGACGGAACCGCCATACGCACGCCGACATGCGATTTCGCCGCGCGGGCCGCGCGGCCGTTCGCTACCATCTGACGACGTGGCGCCCCGAAAAACTGGATCGCACCGGCCAGCTCCAGACCGGCTCCAGCAACGATGACCACGCAAGCGCGGCCGGCACCGCCCGCGGCCCCGTCGACGGACCAGCCGTCGCCGCCCGCCGTCTCGTCGACGGCGTCGTCGGGAAACGGGAAGCCACCGCAGAAGCCGAAACCCTCGAAACCGCGCATCGCGATCGGGGTGGGTGTCCTGGTGACCGTCGTCGCCGCCTACGCCCTGTCGCTGCTGGGCGTCCACTGGCTGGAAAGGTCGGAGGGGCCGCTGCCTCCGCTGGATCTGAGCCAGGGCGGGGGAGACGCGACCATCGTGCAGCTGCGCGTCGAGGAGCTGAAGCCGGTCGCACACCGCCTCTCGGTGAATGTGCTTGTGTATCCGGGAGTTTCGGCGTATGACAACCGCTACGACGTGCTCGGCACTGATGTCGCGGTGCGCCTGTATCCGACCAGCGACCTTGGGGACCTGCATTACCCGAGGGGAAAGGCGCCCGCGCAACTGAGCACCACCGTCGAGGCCCGCGGCGATCCCGGCAACTGGCCGTTCGACTCCTACCAGACCGAGCCGATCTCGGCCGATGCGTTCGTCGGAGCGGGCGACAGCCCCAAGAAAGTGCCCGCCCGCGTCGAGGTGACGGGGGAGCTGGACGGTTGGGACATCAGCGTCCACCGCGTCCACGACCCTGCCGCGCTGCCGACGTCTCGCGCCAGCGACAACGGAAATGTCGTCATCACCCTGCGAAGGGCCAAGGGGCCGTTGATCTTTGACCTGGGCATCTGCTTGGTGCTGATCAGCCTGCCTACCCTGGCGCTGTTGGTGGCCATTCCGATGGCCCTGGGCAGGAGAAAATTCCTGCCGCCGTTCGCGACCTGGTACGCCGCGAACCTGTTCGCCATCGTCCCGCTGCGCAACATCCTCCCCGGGGCCCCGCCGCCGGGCTCGTGGATCGACCAAGCGATCGTGCAGTGGGTGCTGATCGCCTTGGTGACGGCGATGAGCTTGTACATCTTCGCGTGGGTCCGGCAAGGGGACTGATTTTCGCGTGCGCCGGTGTCGGTGCTGTTAAATGCTTGTAAGAGCATAGTTTTACGCGCTGCTAGCAAACAGCTCCGTTGATAGCGTTTTACTTCGTGTCGGTGCTCAGAGACTTAGCTGCTGCCGCGGATGATCCCGCTGCCGAGGCGGCGGCCAAGTTCCTCGCGCCGGAAACCGTGGCGCCCGCTAGGGGCCCCACCAATGGCAGTGAAGCTCCGCCGGCCCCGCGACCCACTGCGACCCAGCAACAGGGACCGTCGCAGCCCGAGAAGACGGCGCATAAACCGCGACGACGACACCTCGTGCTCGATGTCTCCATCATCGTGGGAGTCGTGGTCGTCTACGTCCTATCCCTGCTCGGCTATCACTGGTTGGCCAGCGCCCCCGGTCCGTTGCCCGATCCGGACCTGAGCACCACCGACAACACCGTGGTGTTGGTGCGCTTGGAGAAGTTGGACACCATCGCAAAGCGCGTCGAAGTCAAAGTAGAGGTGATGCCGGACGATTCGATGGTCGACCATCGCCTCAATGTGTTGAACACCGACACGTCCGTGCGTTTCCTTCCGCACAACGACCTGGGAGACCTGCAATTCCCGGCCGGCAAGTCGCCGGCGCGGGTGACCACCACCATCGAGGTGCACGGCGACCCCGGTGACTGGCCTTTCGACTCATACCGGACCGATACCATCCAAGGCGACGTGCTCGTCGGAAGTGGCGAGAACCGTCAGTACATACCCGCCCGGGTCGAAGTGACCGGATCGCTGGAGGGCTGGGATCTCTCGGTCAGTCGAGTCGGGCGGGACAGCCACGACTCGGATCGCCCGGACAACGTCGTCGTGACGGTGAAGCGAGCCAAGGGTCCGCTGGTCTTCGACCTGGGTATCTGCCTGGTGCTCATCACGCTGCCGACGCTGGCACTGTTCGTGGCCATTCAGATGCTTACCGGCAGGCGACAATTCTTGCCGCCCTTTTCCACTTGGTACGCGGCGATGCTGTTTGCCGTCGTGCCGTTGCGCAACATCCTGCCCGGCACCCCGCCCGCTGGTTCGTGGATCGACCAAGCCGTTGTGATCTGGGTGCTGATTGCGCTGGCCACGGCTCTGGTGCTGTATATCGCCGCGTGGTACCGCCACTCGAGCTAGGGCGGGTTGTCGTAGGGACGTGCCATACTCGAACACATGTTCGATGGACGGCTGCACGAGTACTGGGAGCCCCCGCAGACCCAGGGCTCGCGGGCGCTGGTGGACCGCATGTGCGCCTCGTGGCGAGCCGAGGCCCGGGCGGCCGCGGCTCGGCTGGACGCCATTGGCGAACTGTTCGAGATGCGGCGGGCCCAGCGCGGCGAGCGGCCCGACTGGGCAGTGGACACGTGGGCCTCGGTGGGGGCCGAAGTGGCCGCGGCGTTTCGGATCAGCCTGGCGCTGGCCGGCAGCTTCATGCGGTACGCGCTGGCGATGCGCGAGCGACTACCGGAGGTGGCTGCGGTTTTTCGCGCTGGCGACATCGACTATCGGATGTTCCAGACACTGATGTATCGCACCGATCTGATCACCGACGCCGACGTGCTGGCGGCGGTGGACGCGACCCTGGCCGCCAATGTGGTGCGGTGGCCGTCGATGACCCAGGGCCGATTGGCCGGGCAGGTCGACAAGATCGTCGCCAGGGCCGACGCGGATGGGTGCGCCGGCGCCGAAAGAGCCAGGGCGACCGCGAGATCTGGATCGGCGATCGGGTCGCGGACGGAGTCTCGGAAATCCATGGCAGCATGCTGACCCCAGATGCGCACGCGCTGGACCAGCGGTTGAACGCGTTGGCCGCCACGGTATGTGAGCATGACCCGCGCAGCCAGCAGCAGCGCCGCGCCGATGCCCTCGGGGCGCTGGCCGTTGGGGCCGACCGGCTGGGATGTCGATGCGGGCGGCCTGATTGCGCCGCCCGAAAACGCCGGCCGGCCTCGCCGGTGGTGATCCACGTGATCGCCGAGCAGGCCACCCTCGACGGCCGCGGTAGCGCCCCGGGCTCGGAGCTGGGCGCCGACGTGCTGATTCCACCCGAGCTGCTGGCCGAACTAGCCAAGTCGGCCAAGCTGATGCCGCTCATCCACCCCAGCGATGCCCCACCCGAAAATGGTTATCTGCCCTCGGCCGCGCTGGCCGATTTCGTTCGGTGCCGGGACCTGACGTGCCGCTGGCCCGGCTGTGACCAACCGGCCGTCGACTGCGATGTGGACCACACCATCCCCTATAGCCAGGGCGGGCCCACCCACGCGAGCAACCTCAAGTGCTATTGCCGCACCCATCATCTGGTTAAGACGTTTTTCGGCTGGACCGAACAGCAGCTGCCCGACGGCACGCTGATTTTGACCTCGCCGGCCGGGCGGACATATGTCACCACCCCGGGCAGCGCGCTGCTGTTCCCCAGCCTGTGTCGCTCGATGGGTGGCATGCCCGCCGCCGAGGTCGACGTGCCCCAGGATTACTGCGCCGAGCGCACCGCGATGATGCCCAAGCGGCGGCGCACCCGCGCCCAGAACCGCGCGAGCGCCGTCGCCATCGAGCGCAACCACAACCGCCGGGCCCGCCTGGAGCGCCAGGTGCTTCTGGCCGGACCCGCCCCACCCCCGGAAGACGACGAACCGCCACCGTTCTAGGTGGAGGATGTTCCCATGCCCGCGCCGCTGCCGCCGCTCGCCGAGGAGGATCACGTCTGCGATGTCTGTGGGATCGCATTCGCCGAGACCCGGATCGACGACGCGCTCGGCGTCATTGCCGGCATACCGGACGCGGCGCGGGATGCCGCGCACGCGATACCCGCGGAGGCTCGCCGGGTTCGGCCCGGTCCCGGTGTGTGGTCGGTCAACGAGTATGTCTGCCACCTGCGGGACGTCTACGTGAGCTTCACCATCCGGCTGTACCGCGTCCGCACCGAGGACCAGCCGGCGTTCGAGCCGATGTACAACGACCTGCGGGCCCGTCGTTTCCGCTACAACGAGTGCGACATCGAAGCCACGCTCGACGAGCTGGCGAGGGCGGCGGCGGGTTTCCGCGACGAAATCGCACGAGTGCGCGACGACGGCTGGGACCGCGTGGGGTCTCGGTTGCCGGGGGAGATACGCACCGCGCGGTGGCTGGTGCGGCAGGCGATGCACGAAGGCGTTCACCACCTCGGCGACATCCGCGGCATCGGCGAAATCGCCCGCTGACGGCAATTCGCCGGCAAATTTGGCCCTGAGCTGGCCGTCCCCTAGACTCTAGGGGTTGCCTTGGGCAGACCTCGGCCGGTGTGAATCGGCCCCGCGTGCCCTTCGGCCACACAGACCGCGCACGTCAGGTTTTGGGTTTCCCCTGCCGTGCACACGCAACCAGGTCAGGAGATCGAGTGATTCAGCAGGAATCGCGGCTGAAGGTCGCCGACAACACCGGCGCCAAGGAGATCTTGTGCATCCGGGTGCTCGGCGGTTCGTCGCGACGCTACGCCGGCATCGGCGACGTCATCGTTGCCACCGTCAAGGACGCCATTCCGGGCGGCAACGTCAAACGTGGTGAGGTCGTTAAAGCCGTCGTCGTGCGCACGGTCAAGGAGCGCAGACGTCCCGACGGCAGTTACATCAAGTTCGACGAGAACGCCGCGGTGATCATCAAGCCCGACAACGACCCGCGCGGAACGCGTATCTTCGGCCCGGTCGGCCGCGAACTGCGCGAGAAGCGATTCATGAAGATCATCTCGCTGGCCCCGGAGGTGCTGTAGATGAAGGTCAAAAAGGACGACACCGTCCTGGTGATCGCCGGTAAGGACAAGGGCGCCAAAGGCAAGGTGCTCAAGGTCTACCCGGACCGCAGCCGGGTGTTGGTCGAGGGCGTCAACCGAATCAAGAAGCACACCGCGGTTTCCACCACTCAGCGCGGGGCCCGGTCCGGCGGCATCGTCACCCAGGAAGCCCCGATCCACGTTTCCAACGTGATGGTGGTCGACTCGGACGGCAAGCCCGCCCGCATCGGCTACCGGCTCGACGAGGAAACCGGCAAGCGGGTCCGCATTTCCAAGCGCAACGGCAAGGACATCTGATGACAACCGCTGAGAAGGTGCAGCCGCGCCTTAAAGAGCGCTACCGCAACGAGATTCGGGACGCGTTGCACAAGCAGTTCGGCTACGGCAACGTCATGCAGATCCCGACGGTGACAAAGGTCGTCGTCAACATGGGGGTCGGCGACGCGGCCCGGGACGCCAAGCTGATCAACGGCGCGGTCAACGACCTGGCGCTGATCACCGGGCAACGCCCCGAGATTCGCAAGGCGCGCAAGTCGATCGCGCAATTCAAGCTGCGCGAGGGCATGCCGATCGGCGTGCGGGTTACCTTGCGCGGCGACCGGATGTGGGAGTTCCTCGACCGCCTCACGTCCATCGCGCTGCCACGTATTCGTGACTTCCGCGGGCTTTCGCCCAAGCAGTTCGACGGTGTCGGCAACTACACCTTCGGTCTGGCCGAGCAGTCGGTGTTCCACGAGATCGACGTCGACAAGATCGACCGGGTCCGCGGCATGGACATCAGCGTCGTCACCTCGGCGACAAACGACGACGAAGGACGAGCGCTGTTGCGGGCCCTCGGCTTTCCCTTCAAGGAGAACTGACTAGATGGCTAAGAAGGCACTGGTTAACAAGGCCGCGCGCAAGCCGAAGTTCGCGGTGCGCAGCTACACCCGCTGCAGCAAGTGCGGCCGTCCGCGCGCGGTGTTCCGCAAGTTCGGGCTCTGCAGGATCTGCCTGCGCGAGATGGCGCACGCGGGTGAGCTGCCCGGCGTGCAGAAGAGCAGCTGGTGACGGGACATAGGACGCAACTATGACGATGACCGACCCGATCGCGGACTTCTTGACACGTCTGCGCAACGCCAATTCGGCCTACCACGACGAGGTGAGCCTGCCCCACTCGAAGATCAAGGCGAACATCGCCCAGATCCTCAAGAGCGAGGGCTACATCAGCGACTACCGGACCGAGGATGCTCGGGTCGGCAAGTCGCTGGTCATCCAGCTCAAGTACGGGCCGAGCCGCGAACGCAGCATCGCCGGTTTGCGCCGGGTGTCCAAGCCGGGCCTGCGGGTGTACGCGAAATCCACCAATCTGCCGCGGGTGCTCGGCGGCCTGGGTGTGGCCATCATCTCGACCTCCTCGGGCCTGCTGACCGACCGTCAGGCAGCCAGACAGGGCGTGGGCGGCGAAGTCCTCGCATACGTGTGGTGAGGGGTTGAGGAAAAGCCATGTCGCGCATTGGTAAGCAGCCGATTCCGGTCCCCTCCGGAGTCGACGTCACGATCGAAGGCCAGAACGTCTCGGTGAAGGGACCCAAGGGCACCCTGGATCTGAAGGTCGCCGAGCCGATCGCCGTGTCGCGCAACGACGACGGCGCCATCGTGGTCACCCGTCCCGACGACGAGCGGCGCAACCGCTCCCTGCACGGGTTGTCCCGCACCCTGGTCTCCAACCTGGTCACCGGTGTCACCGAGGGTTACACCACCAAGATGGAGATCTTCGGCGTCGGCTACCGGGTCCAGCTCAAGGGTTCCAACCTCGAGTTCGCGCTGGGATACAGCCATCCCGTGGTGATCGAGGCCCCCGAGGGCATCACATTCGCGGTCCAGTCGCCGACGAAATTCACGATCACCGGGATCGACAAGCAGAAGGTCGGCCAGATTTCGGCGAATATCCGCCGCCTGCGCCGCCCCGACCCCTACAAGGGCAAGGGCGTGCGCTACGAGGGCGAGCAGATCCGCCGCAAGGTCGGAAAGACAGGTAAGTAGCCATGGCGAAATCACAAGCTGCCGCCGTGCGAAAGTCGGTGGGGCAGAGCGTGTCCGAAGCGCGACGGGTCTCGCGGGTGCGCAGGCACGCGCGGCTGCGCAAGAAGATCTCGGGCACCGGCGAGCGCCCGCGTTTGGTTGTGCACCGGTCCGCGCGGCACATACACGTGCAGTTGGTCAACGACGAAAACGGCACCACGCTGGCCGCCGCGTCGTCGATCGAGGCCGATGTGCGCGGCGTGGACGGTGACAAGAAAGCCCACAGCGTGCGGGTCGGTCAACTGATCGCCGAGCGTGCCAAGGCCGCCGGCATCGAGAGCGCGGTGTTCGACCGCGGCGGATACACCTACGGCGGACGGATCGCGGCGCTGGCCGATGCCGCACGCGAGAACGGATTGAGTTTCTGATGACAACTGGAAGGACCGCATAATGGCGGAGCAGCCAGCCGGCGGGCAAGGCGCCCCAGAGGGCCGCGACGCGCGCGGTGACGGCCGCGATTCCCGCGGCAGGCGGGACGGCGGCGGCCGAGGCCGCGACCGTGACGGCGACAAGAGCAACTACCTGGAACGGGTCGTCGCCATCAACCGCGTCTCCAAGGTGGTCAAGGGTGGTCGGCGATTCAGCTTCACCGCACTGGTCATCGTCGGTGACGGCAACGGCATGGTCGGCGTCGGTTACGGCAAGGCCAAGGAAGTCCCGGCCGCGATCGCCAAGGGTGTGGAAGAGGCACGCAAGGGCTTCTTCCGGGTTCCCTTGATCGGCGGCACCATCACTCACCCGGTGCAGGGTGAGGCGGCCGCCGGCGTGGTGCTGTTGCGCCCGGCCAGTCCGGGTACCGGTGTGATCGCCGGTGGCGCGGCCCGCGCGGTGCTGGAATGTGCTGGGGTGCGCGACATCCTGGCCAAATCGTTGGGCAGCGACAATGCGATCAACGTGGTGCACGCCACCGTCGCCGCGCTCAAGCTCCTGCAGCGTCCCGAAGAGGTGGCCGCCCGCCGCGGACTGCCGATCGAGGACGTCGCCCCGGCCGGGATGCTCAAGGCGCGACGTGAGAGTGAAGCGCTGGCGAGTGCGACCGCGGCCCGGGAGGCGCAGCCATGAGTCAGCTGAAGATCACCCAGGTGCGCAGCACCATCGGGACACGCTGGAAGCAGCGCGAGAGCCTGCGCACGCTGGGACTGCACCGGATTCGCCATTCGGTGGTCCGCGAAGACAACCCGCAGACGCGCGGCCTGATCGCGGTGGTGAGCCATCTCGTCGAGGTGGAGCCGGCCGAGACGGGCGCCGGAGGTAAGACCAAATGACACTCAAGCTGCACGACCTACGGCCCGCGCCCGGGTCGAAAACCGCCCGCACCCGCGTCGGCCGCGGGGAGGGCTCCAAGGGCAAGACCGCGGGCCGTGGCACCAAGGGCACCAAGGCCCGCAAGAACGTCCCGGCCACCTTCGAGGGCGGGCAGATGCCGATTCACATGCGGCTGCCCAAGCTCAAGGGGTTCCGCAACCGTTTCCGCACCGAGTACGAGATCGTCAACGTCGGCGACATCAACCGGCTGTTCCCCAAGGGGGGCGCCGTCGGGGTGGACGACCTGGTGGCCAAGGGCGCCGTTCGCAAGAACTCGTTGGTCAAGGTCCTCGGCGACGGCAAGTTGACCGTGAAGGTCGACCTGTCCGCGCACAAGTTCAGCGGCAGCGCCCGCGAGAAGATCACCGCCGCGGGCGGTTCGGTCACCGAGCTCTAGTCACCGCAGCTGCGGAATCACCTCCGCGGCAAGGCGTTCCATCTGCGCGCCGTTCTCCGCGACATCCGCGGCGACGGGGTTGAGCAGCAGCATCTCCGCTCCGGCATCGATCACCTCGCGCAGTCCGCGCGCCACGTCGTCGGGTGTACCCGACACCGGAACCGCATCGATGCCCGACATTTCGCCGTAGATGCGGCGCAGCCCGGCGAGCACCCGTTCGCGCGCCCGCGCGGCATCGTCGTCGATCATCAAATAGACCCGCTTGCCGATGGTGAAGTGCGCCGGGTCTTTGTGTTGTTCGTCGAGTTCGCGGCGCACGATGCCGACGGCTTCGGCGAACGCTTCGGTGGTCGAGGAGCCCGCACCCAGAAACGAGTCGCCGTGGCGCACGGCCCTGGCCAGGGCCTTGGGAGCGAGGCCGCCGAACCAGATCGGGGGGTGCGGCCGCTGCACCGGCTTGGGCTGGATGGGAAGGTCGTCCACGTCACGGAACCGGCCGTGAAAGCTCACCCGGGGTTCGTCGGACCAGGCCGCCTTCATCAGGTCCAGGCCCTCGGTGAAATAGCTTATGTAGGTTGACTTCTCGACGCCGAACGCGGCAAACCTGCGGAATCCGCCGCCGGGTGCGACGCCGACGTCGAGGCGCCCGTGGCTGAGCCGGTCCACGGCGGTCACGGCCGAGGCCAACTGAAGCGGATCATGCAACGAGGACACCAGCACGGCGACCCCGAGGCGCAGTCGCTGGGTGCAGGCCGCGCAGTACGCCAGCAGCTCCAGCGGCGCCAGCAGGGGTGCGTCGCCGACGATCTGCTCGAGCACCCAGCCTCCCTCGAACCCGAGTTCCTCCGCGCGCGAGAGAAACACGCGCAGCCCCGCGTCATCGAAGCCGTCGAAGTCGAATTGGGGGATGGCGATCGAGAACCTCACCCCACCACCGTACGGCGGCCGATCGGTAGGCTGCGGTCATGTTCGGCTTCCTGCCTTCGCTTCCCGGCATCGCACGGTGGGGGGACGAGGTGCGTGCCGTGGCCGGTCGCGTCGATACCGCCCGCCATCACGGCGTGCCCAATGGCTGCGTGCTCGAATTGAATTTGCGCTCGGTGCCGCCGGAAAGCTCGGGCTTCGACCCGCTGGCGTTCATCACCGGGGGCGGCCGGCCGATGGCGCTGCGTGACGCGGTCGCCGCGATCCACCGGGCCGCCGGGGATTCCCGGGTCGCGGGGCTGATCGCCCGCGTGCAGCTTGCGGCGGCGCCGCCGGCGGCGGTTCAGGAGCTGCGCGAGGCCGTCGCGGCCTTCACCGCCCGCAAGCCGTCGCTGGCGTGGGCCGAGACCTATCCGGGGACGCTGTCGTACTATCTGGCTTCGGCATTCGGCGAAGTGTGGATGCAGCCGTCGGGAAGCGTCGGTCTGGTCGGCTTCGCCAGCAGCGTCACCTTCCTGCGGGACGCGCTCGACAAGGCGGGCATCGAAGCCGAGTTCGTCGCGCGCGGCGAATACAAGTCGGCGATAAACCGATACACCGAGGGCGGGTTCACCGACGCCCACCGTGAAGCCGTCACCCGAATGCTGGAAAGTCTGCAAGACCAGGTGTGGCAGGCGGTCGCCGAATCACGCAGCCTCGATCCTGCCGGGCTCGACGCGCTGGCCGACCGGGCCCCACTGTTGCGCGAGGAGGCCGTCGCCTCCGGTCTGATCGACCGGATCGGCTTCCGCGACGAGGCATACGCGCGGATAGCGGAACTGATTGGTGTGGAAGGAATTTCGCCCGAGTCCATCGACTCCGATGAGAACGCTCCGCCGCGGCTCTACCTGTCGCGGTACGCCGGTGCGGCCCAGTCCAGGTTGGCCCCGGCCTTGCCGCCGATTCCCGGCCGCCGCCCCAAACCCACGCTCGCGCTGGTCACCGTCGCGGGCCACATCGTCGACGGGCGCGGCGGGCCCCAATTCCTGCCGTTCGGCGCCTCAGCCGTCGGCGGCGACACCATTGCGGCGGCACTGCGGGAGGCGGCCGCCAACGACGCGGTGTCCGCGATCGTACTTCGGGTGGACAGCCCGGGCGGCTCGCTCTTCGCCTCGGAGACCGTCTGGCGCGAGGTGGCGCGGGCCCGCGCACGCGGCAAACCGGTGGTGGCGTCCATGGGCTCGGTCGCCGCGTCCGGCGGCTACTACATCTCGATGGGTGCCGACGCGATCGTGGCCAGTCCCGGCACGATCACCGGGTCCATCGGTGTGTACAGCGGGAAGTTCGTTGTGCGCGATCTGAAGGGGCGGCTGGGGGTGGCCTCGGATACCGTGCGCACCAACGCAAATGCCGATGCCTGGTCGATCGACACGCCGTTCACGCCGCAGCAGCGGGCCCATCAGGAGGCCCAGGCGGACCTGGTCTACGCCAACTTCGTGGAGCGGGTGGCCGAGGGGCGCAAACTGAGCGCCGATGCCGTTGATGCCGTGGCGCGGGGGCGGGTGTGGACCGGCGCCGACGCCCTGGAGCGCGGTCTGGTCGACGAACTCGGCGGCCTGCGAACCGCCGTGCGCCGGGCCAAGGTCCTGGCCGGCCTGGACGAGGACACCGATGTCCGCATCGTCAGCTACCCGGGCTCGTCGCTACTGGACTTCGTGCGACCCCGCGCGTCGTCGCAACCGGCCGCGGCGTCGCTGCCGGACGCGCTTGGCGCACTGCTCGGCCGGTCGATTGCCGGCATCCTCGAGGACGCCGGGCGGACGCTGTCCGGCACACACGTGCTGTGGCCGGGGGAGTGGCGCTTCTAGCCGGTGAGCCCGCCGCTGATGAAGATGATTTCGCCGAGCGGGTCGTCGTTTTCGGGAGGGGGGACCTCGATGCCGTTGCGCCGGAACAGTTCGGTGCGCGTGACGCCCTCGACGTCCCACCCAGAGGTCCGCAGATAGTCGACGACATGGTTGCGTTCGCCGGTATAGACCAGCGACGCCATGTCGATGTCGACGCCGTGATCCCGGAAGGTACCGGACATCTCCCGCGCCCGCTCGACGTCGAAATCGATGATGCCGGGCACGAATTCGGTGGCGATGGTGCTCCCGGGCGCGCTGAGCGCGGTGATGTTGTCGAACAGCCGATCCTGGGCCTCCGGCGGCAGGTAGATCAGCAGGCCTTCGGCCAGCCACGCCGTCGGCGCGTTGGTGTCCAGCCCGGCCGCCTTAAGCGCCGCCGGCCAGTCGCCGCGCAGGTCGATGGCGACCGTGCGCCGCGTAGCGGTGGGCTGCGCACCGATGCCGGCCAACGTGGTGGTCTTGAACTCGATCACCCGCGGCTGGTCGATCTCGTAGACCACCGTGCCGCCCGGCCACGGCAGCCGGAAGGCGCGCGAGTCCAATCCGGACGCCAGGATCACCACCTGACGCACGCCCGCGGCGGCGGCGTCGAGGAAGTAGTCGTCGAAGTACTTGGTGCGCACCGCCATTCCGTCGATCATCGCCTGCATGCGCACCGGCGAGGCGTTCTCGATCGCGTCCAGGTCGAGCTCGCCGTCCATCATCTTGGTGAACAGGTCTACCCCCACCGCGCGCACCAGTGGTTCGGCGAACGGGTCGTTGATCAAACCGCGCGGATCCTTCGTCGCCATGGCGCGGCCGGCCGCGACCATCGTCGCGGTCACGCCCACGCTGGACGCCAGATCCCAGTGGTCGTCGTGCGTGCGTGCCATGAGAGAAGCCTAGCTAGGCCCTACTTCAGGATGGCGGCCACGTAGCTCAAGTCGCCGAAGGAGGCCGCCATCGCGTCTTCGGGAAACTCAAACCCGTTGCTAGCGTACAACTCCCGGGCCGGGTGGGCCGTCACCTGCCATCCGTGGCTGTTCAGGTAGTCGACGACGACGCTGCGCTCGCCGCGATAGAACAGGTCGGCCGCGTTGAGGTTGAAACCGAAGCGCTGCCAGCGCTCGGAGATGCGCTGCAACCGCTCGTCGGTAAACGCGTTCGGGTCCGGGACGTGTTCGGTGGCCAGCCGGCTGCCCGGCGCGCTCAGCGCGGTGATGTTGTCGAACAGTCGATCCTGGGCGTCCGGGGGTAGGTAGGGCAACAGGCCTTCGGCGCTCCACGCGGTCGGCTGCCCGACGTCAAAACCGCTCTCCCGCAACGCCGCGGGCCAGTCGTCCCGCAGGTCGATGCTGACGGCACGGCGTTCGGCGGTCGGGTCGGCGCCCAGGCCGGCCAGCGTGTCGGTCTTGAAGGCGATGACCTGCGGCTGGTCGATCTCGTAGACCACCGTGCCCGCCGGCCACGGCAGTCGGTAGGCCCTGGTGTCCAGACCGGAAGCCAGGATGACCGCCTGTCGCACACCGTCATTGGTGGCGCCGGTGAAGAAGTCGTCGAAAAACCTGGTGCGCACCGCGATCTGCTCGCGCCGCGCCTTGCGGTTGAACAGCGGGTCGTCCTCGAAATCGAGCTCGCCGTCGATGATGCGGACGAACGGATCCAACCCCACGGCGCGGACCAGGGGATCGGCCAGTGGATCGTCGAGCAGCGCATCGGGCCCCTGCGACGCCACGGCGCGGGACGCGGCGACCATGGTCGCGGTCGCTCCCACGCTGTGCGCCGGTCCCCAGCTATCGCCGTCGGTGCGTCCAGAGCCGACTGTCATTTCAGGTATCCGCTCACGTAAACCATGTCGCCCATGCGCGTGTCGTCGTCCTCGAAGGGTGGAAGTCCGTTGTCCGCGAACAGCTCTCGGATGCTGATCCCGTTCAGTTCCCAGCCATGATCGGCCAGGTAGGGAGCCGCTTCGTTGCGCTCACCAAAGTAGACAAGCCCCGCCATGTCGAGATCGAAACCGTGCGCACGCCAGCGCTCGGAGATGCGTTGCATGCGTTCCTTCAACTTCTCCTCGTCCCCGGGCTGCGGGTTGGGCGCGCTCTCGGTGGCGAACCGGCTTCCCGGCGCGCTGAGTTCGGTGATGGTGTCCAGCAGGCGGTCCTGCGCCTCGGGCGGCAGGTAGCCGAGCAGACCCTCGGCGCTCCACGCGGTCGGGCGGGCCGGGTCGAATCCGGCGGCGCGCAGCGCGGCGGGCCAGTCGTCGCGCAGATCGACCGCGACCGTTCGCCGCTCGGCGGTGGGCGTGGCGCCCAGCTCGGCCAGCGTGCGGGTCTTGAATTCGATGACCTGCGGCTGGTCGACCTCGTAGACGACGGTCCCGGCCGGCCACGGCAGCCGGTACGCGCGCGAATCCAGCCCCGAGGCCAGGATCACGACCTGCTCGATACCCGCGTTCGTCGCGTCGATGAAGAACTCGTCGAAGAACTTGGTGCGCACGGCCATGTTGTCGGCCATCCGCGACATGGCCCCGGGGGATCCCCCAGATTCAGCGGTGCCGTCGTGCACGTCGTTGAGCTCGCCGGGGCTCACCTCGCCGGTCGCCAGCCGGGTGAGCAGGTCCACGCCGACCGCTCTGACCAGCGGCTCCGCGTAAGGGTCGTCGATCAGTGGGCGCTCGTCCCGGCTGGCCACAGCCCGGGCCGCCGCGACCATCGTCGCGGTCACGCCGACGCTGGACGCCAGGTCCCAGGTGTCGCCCTCATACCTCGTGGAAGTCATGTTCTCCCCTACCCGGAAATAGTCCGTCTAATATTTAGCCAATATAACAAGCGCCAACCACTGTACGCCTATTCCATTTCGCGGCAACCTTGACGGATGGCATACGCGGCAGCGGGTAAACGGGTGCTCATCACCGGCGCGTCGTCGGGTCTGGGGGCGGCCCTGGCGCGACGGCTCGCCGCCCGCGAAGCGGTGGTGGGACTGATCGCCCGCCGCCGGGATCGCCTCGACGAGGTGCTGGCCGACTGCCGGCGCAGCGCGCCGGAATCGGTGATGTGGGTGGCCGACCTGGCCGACACCGCCGCCCTGGGCGAGCTGGCGCGGCGTGTGTGGGACGGACTCGGCGGCATCGACGTGCTGATCAACAACGCCGCGATGCCGAAGCGCCGGCCCGTCATCGACCTGGATCCGGACGAGGTGGAGAACGTCATGCGGGTCAACTTCTTTGCGCCGATGCGTCTGATGCTGGCGCTGCTGCCGCGGATGCTGGCGCGCGGCTCGGGCCTGATCGTCAACGTGTCCAGTGTCGGCGGCCGGCTCGGCATCATTCACGAAACCGCCTATTGTGCAAGCAAATTCGCGTTGTGCGGCTGGAGCGAGGCGATGGCCGTGGACCTCTACGGCAGCGGCGTCGCGGTGAAGCTCATCGAGCCCGGCCCGGTCGACACCGAGATCTGGGATCACCCGGGCAGCGAGGAGCCGCTCTACCAGGGGCCCAAGGTGCCCGCCGACGAGGTGGCCGAAGGCATCATCGACGCCCTGGGCAGCGACACGTTCGAGCACTACGTTCCGGACATGAAGGCCGTCGTGGACGCCAAGAACGCCGACCTCGATGCGTTCATTGCGGGCACGGCCGCGATGGCGCCGCGGTGAAGGCGCTCGTCTACGGCGTCGCGCCGGAGGCGTCGCCCGGACCTGAGGACGCACTGACCCACAGCCCGGTCGCACTGCAGGAGATCGCGGATCCGCAACTGCCGCATCAGGATTGGGTGCTCACCCGTCCCCGCCTGACCGGCATCTGCGGTTCGGACTCCAAGCAGATCCTGATGGACTTCGGCGAGGACGACGTCGACAACGCCATGGCCGCGTTCTGTTCCTTCCCTCAGGTCATGGGCCACGAGGTGGTCGCCGACGTGGTCGCCGTGGGGCCCAAGGCGCGCGGGCTGGAGATCGGGCAGCGCGTCGTGCTGAACCCGTGGCTGTCCTGCGGGCCGCGCGGCATCGAACCGCCCTGCCCGGCCTGCGAAAGCGGCGACTACAGCCTGTGCTGGAGCTTCACCGACGGCGACATCAAGCCCGGCATCCACACCGGGGTGTCCGCCGATGTCACCGGTGGATACGCCGAGCTGATGCCCGCCCACGACAGCATGCTGTTCGGCGTTCCCGACTCGATTCCCGACGAGCTGGCCGTGTTCGCCGACCCGTTTTCGGTGTCCCTGCACGCGATCACCCGCCACCCGCCGCCCCGCGCGGGCCGCGTGCTCGTCTACGGGGCCGGCTCGCTGGGGTTGTGCGCGGTCGCGATCCTGCGGGCGCTGTATCCCGAGGTGGCCGTCGCCGTGGTGGCGCGCTTCGATGCCCAGGCGCAGTTGGCCCGGCGGTTCGGGGCCGCCAAAGTGCTCGCACACGAACCGCGCCTGGCCGTCATCGAAGAGCTCGTGGCCTGGGGCGGTGGCCGGCTGCGCCAACCGCTGCAGGGCCTGCCCATGGCCTACCCGGGACCGATCGACGTCGTCTACGACACCGTCGGCAAGCCCGAGACGTTCGAGGTCGGGGTGCGGGTCCTGCGCTCGCGGGGGACGCTGGTGAAGGCCGGCGTGCACGCGCCCGGCCGGTGGGAGTGGAGTCCGTTGTATTTCAAGGAGATCAGCTGGGTCGGGTCCAACGCCTTCGGGATCGAGGAGGTCGAAGGCCGGCGTCAGCACGCGATCGCGCACTACCTCGACCTGGTCCACGCCGGCCGGGTGGACCTGGGGCCCATGCTGACCCACACGTTCCGGCTCGAGCAGTGGCGCGACGCGTTCCTCGCGATCGCTAACCAGGGCCAGAGCGGCGCCGTCAAGGTCGCATTCGACCAGCGCTAGACCAGCGCGCCCGGGGATCCGGTGATGGGCAAGTCAATCGGGGTGATGACGTCCGGTCGTGCGTCGCACAGGAACGGGATGGCGTTGACGGCCGCGACCGCGGTGCTGTCCATCAACACGGTCATGACGTCCTCTCCAGGGTGGCCGAACCGGATCGTCGCGTCGACATGTGGCTCGCCTTCGATCACCACGCTAAAACCCTTGGGGTCGGTCCACTTTGGCTCGAGCGCGTCGTCGCTCATGGTCCAGCAGATGGCCAGCTCGACCACCGGGCGACCGCCGCGATAGCCGCGATAGGTACGCCGTTGGCCCCCGGCGGTGCCCGCGGCGTAGTCCACCCAGCCCAGATTCAGATCCCGGGTCAGCACCGCGGGCTCGACGAATGCCTCCTTGGAGTCGAGCTCGGTACCCAGCATCGTGGCGATCATGTCCAGCGTCTCGAAGTAGCCGAGGCCGTATCGTTGCTTCTCCGGGTCGAGGTGGGTCACCGGCTCACGCGGCGGTTTGCCGAATCCGAGCACCTTCCACACGTCTTGCACGGGATAGGTTGTGCAGTCCAGCGTTTCGACGAGCTTGACGCTGCGCACCCGCGGGCAGGCGCCGGTCAGGAAGCCGGCGACGACGTTGATGAAGCCGGGCTCGAATCCCGTTCCCAGGAACGTGGATTGGCCCTGTCGCGCCGCCTCTTCGAGCGCCGGGAGTTCGACCGGGTGATGGGTGCCGGTCACGAAGTCGCCCGTGGTGACGACGTTGATGCCGCGGCGCAGCATCGTTTCCACCAAGTCGTAGTCGATGGCACGCGGCATGTAGTTCACGCAGTCCGGCGCGAGATCGAGCAACGCGTCGACATCGCTCGTCGCGGTGACTCCCGTCGGGGGTCGATCCGCGAGCACGCCCGCGTCGCGGCCCACTTTGTCCGCGCCCAGGGCGTGTACGCCCACCACGTCGAAGTCGTCACGGTCGAGCAGGATGCCGAGCGCTCGGCTGCCGATGTTGCCGGTGGACCACTGGACTACCCGGTATGGCGCCATGGCTCACCGTAACTGTTGACTACGTCCAACCGCAGTCGCAGCGACTGGCTGATCTCACAGTCAGCGCGATTTCCCAGTTACGGAGTTGTCGACTCGCCGGGAGGCGCAGACTTTCGGACCCAGAAGTTACCCACAAACTTGGCCCATCTGCCCGTCAGTGGGGCTCGCCCCCTCGCAATGGCCCAAATGGTATCTGCGCACGGCGTTAGATTTGTCGAGGCAAGCCTGATGGCCAGCGGGTTCGGTGATGCTGGCACAGGGATCGTCGGCGCGTGCTTGTGCTGGTGGCATGCAGAGGGGTGCCAGTGTTATGGCTGCTGCCGCCGCCACGCCCGTTATTGCCCGCTTCATCAGTTCTTCCCTTTCTGACCCCAATGGGCGCAGTGCGACAGAGCATCTGGAGTGGTGACAGTAACGGCGTATTAGTTTCGGCAAGTTGCGTCGATGTGAAGACTTTGGGACGCTCGCGGCGTTTCGCGCGCATCGGGTTCAGGGTCAACCGGGAAGCCGTGCTTGAGCGTAGACGAACATTGTTCTAATCTGAATACTGTTCGAAACCGAACGCTGTTCGAAAGGGGCGCATGTGACGGCGGTGTCCAATGCGCCGGTGCTTCGCTACGGGGCCCTGGACCGGGCCCACCTGACGAAGCACCTGCTGCGCCTGGCCAAGCGAGTGGGCGTCAGCCGGGTCACGATGCGCGAGCTGGCAGCGGAGGCCGGCACGGCGGCCTCGTCGGTGTACTACCACGTTCGCGACAAGCGGGAACTGCTCGATCTGCTGATCGAAGCGGTGCTCGCACAGATCGAGGTTCCGGAGGAAGGCGACTGGGAAGCACGTTTGATCGCGCTCTATGCCAGCGCGTGGAAGGTACTGGTCGGCGTGCCCGGGATCGCGGCTCTGCTGCAGGAGCATCCGCACACCACCGCGGCCACCGCGATGGATCTCGCCTCTCGCGAAATTCTGCGCGAATCCGGCTTGACTGCCGAGCATTTCGAGGCGGCGCACGCGGCGTTGTACATCCACCTACTGGGATCCGTGCAACTCGAGCACACGCGCCGCGCGGGTGGCGCTGCCCGCGGGGTCGACGACAAGGCGTTTACGTACGGATTGCGCCTCATCATGGCGGGCCTGCGCGGCGAGCTCGAGAAGTGAAGCGCACATGACAGACACGGCAATCGATCTCGCCGAGCCCTCAGTGTGGGCCTCGCGCTTTCCCGACGACATGTTCGCCGAGTTGCGCGCCAGCACGCCGGTGTTTCATCAGCATCTCACCGACCGCGTCAGATCCACTGTGGGCCGCGAGTTTTGGGTGTGCACGAAACATGCCGATGTCGCGCGAGTGCACCGCGATCACGAGTCGTTTACGGCGACCCGCGGACCGCTGATTCAGGACGTAGCGCTGTTCGATTCCTATCCGGCGATCGTGAGCATGGACCCGCCGGATCACACGATTCGGCGCAAGGTCATTGCCCGCGCGTTCACCCGACGCGCGGTGGCCAAGTTGGAGGAAGGCATCCGGGCTCGGGCCAAGACCATGGCCGCTGCCCTGCGTGAGGCCGGCGGTGGTGAGTTCGTCGATCTGGCTGCGGGATTGCCAATCTCGGTGATCGGCGACATCGTCGGGATTCCCGATTCCGACCGCCCGCATGTATTCGGCTTGATCGACCGGGTGTTGAAGACTGCCGGCGCGCAGATGTCCGTGCCCGACGGGGATGACTTGCTCCCGTTCATGGAGCTGTTCCAGTACGCCAGCTCGCTGACCGCTCACAAGCGTGACCATCCCGTGGACGACATATGGAGTGCGTTGTGCACCACGGAGATCACGGAAGAATCGGGCGAGAGCTTTTTGCTGCCCTCCAATGAACTCGAAATCTTCTTCTTCATCCTCGGCTTGGCCGGCGCCGACACGACTCGAAACGCGCTGTGCGACGGCATGCGCGCCTTCGCGGCCAATCCGGACCAGATCGCAGTCTATCGATCCGACCCGGATGCGCGGCGGACGGCGGTCGAGGAGGTGATCCGTTATTCCACGCCGATCATGTTCTGGGTGCGTGGAGCAACCATGAATGTCATGATCGGCGACGTCCTGATCCCCGAGGGTGCGCGCGTGGTCACGATGTTGCGCTCGGCCAACCGCGACGAAGACGTCTTCGAGGATCCATACCGGTTCGACATTCGCCGCGATCCCAACCCCCACCAGTCCTTCGGCGGGGGCGGCGCTCATCACTGTCTCGGTGCGATGCTTGCGCGGGCGGAAATCCGGGCCGCCCTCGACGAGATCTTGCTCAACACCGGCGCCATCGAAGTCGGGGAGCCGAGGCTAACGCTCCCCGATCTCTGCAACAACATGACCGTATACGAATCGCTCCCGGTCAGTCTGGGCCAGCGCTAGGTGGGACGGGTCGCGCGATAGTAGGTGAGCCGTCCGACCACGCGTTGGCGATGCGTGGCGACTTCGGTGCAGTCGAAACCGGCACCGCGCAACAGGCGCGGAATCGCGTCGCCGAGATTGCCGGCCGCGTGCGGGCTGCGCCTGATGAGCCGCGCCAGCACGCCGGCGTCGGCCGCCGTGTCACCGCCGATATCGACCAGGTGCAGCCTGCCGCCCGGGCGCAGAACACGGAAGATCTCCTCCGCCGCAGCGGTTTTCGCGTCGTCACTCACATGGTGCAGCATCATCGACGACAGCACCCGGTCGAATTCGCCGTCGCCGTACGGCAGCCGCTCGGCGTAGCCGCGCTCGAAGCGGACCCCATCGGTCTTTCTCCGCGCCCGGTCAAGCGCCCGCGGGTCGGGGTCGCACCCAACCGCGTCCAGGTGGGGGTAGCCGCGTTTGGCGCGAATGATGAGATTGCCGGTGCCGCAGCCGATTTCCAGCACGCGACGGCAGTCGGCGAGCTCGGCCTGCGCGATCAGGGACTCGTGGACCCTTTTCATGCCCAGTAGGCGAGAGATCAGGTCGTAGCAGGGCAGCAGCGCGTCGTGGCCGGCGGCGGGCAGATAGTCATGTGGATGATGTTTCGTCACAGCATCCATGGTGAACCGGTGAACTGACCGAGAATTGGGTGATCATCGGTGAAAGTAGGACTATCTTTGGCGACATGACACGTCCAGCACGGATGGTTCGGCAGCGTGCCGGAGTGCCGATCTACGAGTACCGGACCGATCCGGACACGCCGCCGGTGTCGGTGGTGCGGTCGGGGCCCGAGGATTTCGTCGAGCGCGGTCGCCACATTCACGACTTTCCGGCGCTTTGGTACCTTCCCGCGGCCGGGCTGGTCCACGTGGCGGCCGCGGGTCAGGTGCTCGACCCGGAGCGGCTCGAGCATCGAGACGCCGGGGTCGCCGTGTTCTTCGACCCCGCCGCGCTCGGTGAAGACGCGCGATCGCCCTGGCCGGCGTGGCGGGCGCACCCGCTACTGTTCCCGTTCCTGCACGGCCAGGTCGGCGGGATACTGCGCCTGGATGTGCCCGCAGCGCGGCGGGCGGCGTGGGACGCGGCGATAAGTTCGATCGAAACCGAACTGCTCGCGCGCCAGGACGGCTATCGGCAGGCGGCGCTGGCACATCTGACCCTGTTGCTGATCGACCTGGCCCGGTTGGCCGGGCCCGTGGTGGCGGAGCTGCGGCGCAGCGGCGAACCGCTGCTGGCCGAGGCGTTCGACGTGATCGACCGGCGTCATGCCGAGCCGTTGTCGCTGCGCGACGTCGCCGGCGAACTCGGCATGACCCCGGGACACCTGACCACCGTGGTGCGCCGCCGCACCGGGCGCACGGTCGGGGAGTGGATCATCGAACGCCGCATGGCCACGGCTCGCGCG
The DNA here is from genome assembly GCF_001954195.1 of Mycobacterium sp. IS-1264. Taxonomy (GTDB): domain Bacteria; phylum Actinomycetota; class Actinomycetes; order Mycobacteriales; family Mycobacteriaceae; genus Mycobacterium. The sequence goes on from NZ_MBES01000058.1 coordinate 91,588, forward strand.
TTGCTCACGGAAACCGACCTGCCGGTCGCGGAGGTCGCACGGAGGGTCGGCGTGCCCGATCCCGGTTACTTCAGCCGGCTATTCGGCCGGGCGCACGGCGCCTCGCCCCGCGAATGGCGTCACAGGGATTCGATGTCCAGCCAGTAGTCGACATCGAAGCGATCCTCGACGGCGCGGATCGTCGCACCGCCGCGGCCGGCATAGTGCGCGGGTATCACGGCTGCGTTCGCGCGGGCGGCCTCGGTGAATATCCGGCGGCGGGTGACCGCGGCGGCCGGGGCGTCCACGTCGAAGGCGCAGGCGTCGTCGGGTCGGCGCAGCTGCAGCGGGCTGTGCGTGAGGTCGCCGACGAAAACCGCGGTCCGACCGGCATCCAGCCAGAGCACCGACGAACCCGGCGTGTGGCCCGGCGCGGGCCGCAGCCGCAGCGACTCGCTGATCCGATAGTCATCCGACCATTGCACGATCTGCCCATCGACGGGCAAGACGCTGTCGGCGAACACGAGTTGATTGCCGGGCTCCTGACCCGCGGGTCCGTCCGGCGAGAAGTGGTGGTAGTCGGCGGCCGGTACCAGGTATCGGGCGTTGGGAAACGTCGGCACCCAGGTGTCGTTCTCGCGCATGGTGTTCCAGCCGACGTGGTCGGAATGGATGTGGGTGTTGACCACCACGTCCACAGCGCTGCGGTCGATGCCCGCCGCGGCAAGCGCCGCCAGGAACCCGGTGTTCAGGTGGTCCAGGAACGGCATGTGCGGACGGTCGCGGTCGTTGCCCACGCCGGTGTCCACGACCACGGTCAGCCCGTCGACCTCGATGACCCAGCTCTGGACCGCGGCGTGCCACCGATCGGTGTCGGGATCGAAGAAGTCCGGCACCAGCAGGTCGGCGTTGTCGCGCCACCCGGACGGCGGGGTTCCGGGGAAGAACCGGGTACCCAATTCGAGCGGAAGTTCCAGTACCCGCGCCACGCTCGCCCGCCCAAACCGGACCCGGCCCATCAGGCGTTGGCGCGCAGGTAGCCGTAGACCATCCCAAAGTTGCGGTTCACGTCCTCGGGGATATCCACCGGCCCACCGAGAGCCCTTGCGCCCCAGACGATTTGCGCGGTGCGCTCGACCAGCGCGGTGATGTGCATGACCTTGTCGGGGCGGGGTCCCACGGCCACCAGGCCATGGTTGGCGATCAGCGCCGCGCCCCGGCCCTCGAGCGCCTTGACCGCATTGACTCCCACGTCCGGTGTGCCGGACGCGGCGTATTCGCTGCACCGAACGTCGCCGCCGCAATAGACCGCGAACTCGTCGATGCACGCGGGAATCGGCTCGTGCGCGATGGCGAACATGGTCGCCCAGACGGGATGGCTGTGAATGACGCTGCCGATGTCGTCGAAGGCCTGGTAGCAGGCCAGGTGCAGCTTCATCTCCGACGATGGCGCCCGGCCCTCCGCGGCCTTCAGCACCGCGCCGTCGGGATCGACGAGCACCAGATCGTCGAGTTGCATGTCCTGGTAGTCGACGGATGACGGCGTGATGACGATGTTGCCGTCGGAGCGCCGGGCCGAGATGTTGCCGGCGGTTCCCTCGACCAGGCCCCGGCGCAGCATGTCCTTGGCGGCGTCCAGCACCGCGGTTTCCGGGTTGTCAACAAATTTCATGAGGCCAGCACCTCCGGGTTGACGATATTGGCGGGTGTCTTGCCGGACAACAGCGCTTCCAGGTCGTCGGCAACCATCTGCGCCTGCCGTGCCTCAGTGTTCCACGTGGCGCCCCCGATGTGCGGGGTCAAGACGACGTTGGGCATGCCCACCAACGGGTGATCGGTCGGCAGCCATTCGCCGACGAAGTGATCGAGGCCGGCGGCGGCCACCTTGCCGGCGCGCAGGGCGTCGACGAGCGCGTCGGTGTCGTGTAGCTGAGCCCGCGCGGTGTTGAGGAAGACCACGCCGTCGCGCATGGCCGCGAACTGCTCGGCGCCGATCATGCCGGCCGTGTCGTCGGTGACCGGCGCGTGCAGCGAGACGACGTCGGCCTCGCCCAGCAGTTCGTCAAGGCCGTGGCGGGCTTCGTCGTTGTACGGGTCGTAGGCGATGACCCGCATGCCCAGCCCGGCCAGCCGCCAGCGCAGCGCGCGGCCGACGGCACCGAGCCCGACCAGCCCGGCGGTGAGCCCGGCGATCTCCCAGCCGCGGAACCGCTGATACGGGATGACACCGTCGCGAAACATGTTGCCGCCGCGGACATCCGCGTCGGCCGTCAGCAGGTGGCGGGTGGCGGCCAGGAGCAGCGCCAGCGTCATCTCGGCGACCGCGTCGGCGTTGCGGGCCGGGGTGTTCAGCACCGGGATCCCGGCGGCGGTGGCGCCGGGCACATCGACGTTGTTGGGGTCGCCGCGGGTGGACGCGACCGCGCGCAAGTCCAAGTCGAACACCGGGCCCCCGACCGAGTCGCTTTCCACCACAACCACATCGGCGGCCTCGGCGGTGATCCGCTCGGCCAGCTGCTCCGGGCCGTAGATGCGCAGCGGGCTCTGGTCGATCCACGGGTCGTACACCACATCGGCCAGCTCCTGCAGCTTCGCGAACCCCGGTCCACGCAGCGGGGCGGTCACCAAGGCGCGCGGTCTTGACGTCACGAACCCCAATGCTGGCGTACGGTGACGCGCGTGTCACGTGAAGGCCTCACAATCGGCATCGACGTGGGCAGCACCGCGGTCAAGGCGGTGGCCGCGGACGCCGACGGCCGCGTGGCGGCCCGGGTGCGGATTCCGCACGCCTTGCGGGTGCCGGCGCCCAACCGGCTGGAACACGACGCCGACGAGGCGTGGCGCCGCGGCCCGCTCGCTGCCCTTGACCAGCTCGGCCCCGGGCCCGACGCGCGGGCGGTCGCCGTTGCGGCGATGGTCCCCTCGCTGACCGCCGTCGACGCCGCGGGCACGCCGCTGACACCGGGACTGCTGTACGGCGACGAGCGGGGCCGGGTGCCGGGCGCCGACCAGCAGCAGCTGCCGGCGCTGGGCGAGGCCGCCGAGTTCCTGCGCTGGACTGCCGCCGAGGCGCCCGACGCGGCCGGATACTGGCCGGCGCCGGCGGTGGCCAACCACGCCCTCGCGGGCGAGGCACTGATCGACGTTGCCACGGCGGCCACCGCCTTCCCCCTGTTTGACGGGACGGGCTGGGACCCGGCGGCATGCGCCGACCGCGGCGCGTCCGTCGAGCAGATGCCCCGGGTGGAGACGATCGGGACGGTGGCGGGGCAGGTGCGCGGGAGCGGCGCCCTACTGGGCATCGGCGCCATCGATGCGCTGTGCGAGCAGATCGTGGCCGGCGCCGACCGCGACGGCGACGTCCTGGTGCTGTGTGGCACCACCCTGATCGTGTGGAACACGATCCCCGAGTCGCGGCAGGTGCCCGGCCTGTGGACCATCCCGCACACCGCCCCCGGCTTGAGCAAGATCGGCGGTGCCAGCAATGCCGGTGGGCTGTTCCTCGGCTGGGTCGATCGCATCCTCGGGCCGGGCGACCCCGAGTCGGTCGACCCGCGCCGGGTGCCGGTGTGGTCGCCCTACATTCGCGGGGAGCGCACGCCGTTCCACGACCCGGACCGGCGCGCCGTGCTCGACGCCCTGGATCTCACCCACGACGCCGCCTCGCTGCGGCGGGCCGCATACGAGGCGTCGGGCTTCGTCGTCCGTCAGCTCATCGAGCTCAGTGGCGCGTCGGTATCGCGGATCGTCGCCACCGGCGGTGGTACCCGGCTGCGGCCGTGGATGCAGGCCATCGCCGACGCCACCGGCCGGCCGGTCGAGGTGTCCGCGGTCGCCGAGGGCGCGGCGCTGGGGGCGGCTTTCCTCGCCCGCATCGCGGCCGGCCTCGAGACGACGATCGACGACGCGGCCCGCTGGGCCGCCACCGACCGCGTCGTCGATCCCGACCCTGCCTGGGTGGGGGCGGTCGAGGACCGCTATCGCCGGTTCCTGGAGCTGGGAAATCGGCGATCTTCTAGGCTTGTGCAATGACCGATCACGACCGCAAAGCCGCCCGCCGCGAGATCGCCGACGCCCTGTTGAACGCCCTGGAACGCAGGCATGAAATCGCCGACGTCGTGGTCGAGTCCGAAGACAAGGCGGCCGCGGTCGAGGCGATCGTCAAATTGCTCGACACGTCGCACGTGGCCGCCGAAGCGGTGATGAGCATGTCCTTCGACCAACTCACCATCAACTCGCGCAGGCAGATCCTCGCTGAACTCGAGGACCTCAACAAACAGCTGAGCTTCACGGTGGGCGAGCGGCCGGCCAGCTCGGGCGAGACGCTGCAGCTGCGGCCCTTTTCCGCCAAGCACGACCGCGACATCTTCGCCGCCCGCACCGAGGACGTCGGCGCCGCCGGCGACGGCTCCGGCGGACCGGCGGGCAACCTCGACGACGAGATCGGTGCGGCGCTGCGACGTGTCGACGACGAAGAGGCGGCGTGGTTCGTGGCCGTCGATTCGGGGCAGAAGGTCGGAATGGTATTCGGCGAGCTGGTCAACGGCGAGGTGAACGTGCGGATCTGGATTCACCCGGAGCACCGGAAGAAGGGTTATGGCACCGCCGCGCTGCGCAAGTCGCGCTCGGAGATGGCGTGGTGTTTCCCCGCCGTGCCGCTGGTGGTCCGGACTCCGGCCGCCAAACCGGGCTAAGTCAGTACTGCCGACACGTATCGGATATCGCCGAACGCGACCATCGATTGGTCCGGGAATTCAAAACCGTTGGCGGCGTAGAGTTCCTGCGTGCTGTGCACCGTCGCCTGCCAGCCGTGGTCGCCCAGGTAGGCGACGACGTCGTTGCGCTCGCCGGGATAGACCAGGTCGGCCCAGTTGAGGTTCAATCCGAGGCGCCGCCAGCGCTCGCTGATCTCCTGCCCCCGCTTTTCGATGCGTTCGCGGATGTTCGGCACGTAGCCGGTGCCCAGCCGACTGCCCGCGGCGCTCAGCGCGGTGATGTTGTCGAACAAGCGGTCCTGGGCGTCCGGCGGCAGATACCCCAGCAGGCCTTCGGCGATCCAGGCCGCGGGCCGCGTGGTGTCAAATCCACTGTCGCGCAACGCCGCCGGCCAGTCGTCGCGCAGGTCGATCCCGACGGCCCTGCGGTCGGCGGTCGGGGCCGCGCCGAGGTCGGCCAGGGTGCGGGTCTTGAACTCGATCACCTTCGGCTGGTCGATCTCGTAGAGGACGGTGCCGGAAGGCCACGGCAGCCGGTAGGCGCGGGTGTCGAGGCCGGAGGCCAGGATGACGGCCTGGCGTATGCCGGCCTCGGCGGCCTCGATGAAGAAGGAGTCGAAGAACCGGGTGCGAACGGCCATCCCCTCACCGAGGCGGCGCGGGGTGAACGCCGGATCGTCCTCGGCGACTTCGATTTCGCCGTTCATCATCCGGATGAAGGCGTCCACACCCACCGCGTTCACCAGCGGCTCGGCGAAGGGATCGTCGATGAGCGGGTTCGGCCCCTTGGATGCCATCGCCCGCCGGGCGGCGACCGCGGTGGCGGTGGCTCCGACGCTGGACGCCAAATCCCAACTGTCGCCGTCGAATCGCTTGGGGTCGCTCTGTGTCATGGGCGTCCTAACCGAGTGTTGCGGTGACGCAGGTGATGTTGCGCATCGGCGCCCGCTCGTCGTCATCGGGGAAGACGCGGCCGTAATCGGCGAACATCTCCCGCCGTGGCCGCGAGTGCACCTGCCAGCCCAGACCGCTCAGGTACTCGATGACATTGCTGCGCTCACCGTCGAAGAACAGCCCGGACAGGTCGATGTCGCAGCCCAAATTGGCCCATCGCTGGTTGAACTCGGCCGCGCGGTCGGACACCGCGACACCGGAGTCGGGATGGTATTCGGTGGCCAGCTTGCTTCCCGGCGCGGACAGCGAGGTGATGTTGTCGAAGAGCCGGTCCTGGGCTTCGGGTGGCAGGTACATCAGCAGCCCCTCGGCGCTCCAGGACGTCGGCTGCGTGACGTCAAAGCCGTTGGCGCGCAACGCCTCCGGCCAGTCTTCCCGCAGGTCGATGCCGACGGTTCGCCGGTCCGCGGCCGGCGCGGCGCCCAGGGCCGTCATCGTGGCGCTCTTGAACTCGATGACCTGGGGCTGGTCGACCTCGTACACCACGCTGCCGAGCGGCCAGGACAGCCGGTAGGCGCGGGCGTCCAGGCCGGCGGCCAGGATCACCGATTGGCGAACCCCGTCGCGGGCTGCGTTCAGGAAGAAATCGTCGAAGAAGCGGGTCCGGACCGCGATCGAATCGGTCTCCAGCGCCAGGTCGCGTTCGCCGCCGTCGGGCTTTTCGGTGGAGACGATTTCACCGTCGACCAGGCGGCGGAAGAAATCGAGCCCGACCGCGCGCACCAGCGGCGCGGCGTACGGGTCGTTGATGATCGGGTCGGTTCCGCCACTGGCCAGCGCCCGCGCCGCGGCGACCATCGTCGCGGTGGCACCCACGCTGGAGGCCAGGTCCCAGCTGTCTTGATCGGTCCGTGTCATCGCCCTCCCCACTTATTTAGCAAATGCAACGAGCCATCAGAACTCTACGCCTTGCGGGGCCTACGCAAATCAGCTGTTAGTCTCGTACACGATTTGACGCGCGACGCCGTACGTCCTGGCCTGCGGGTGTTGGGCGCGTGACGGAGGACCACCCACGGCTGCGCAGGAGGAAGAGTGCTTTCGGCTTTCATCTCATCGCTGCGGACAGTCGACCTGAGACGGAAGATTCTTTTCACGCTTGGCATCGTCGTCCTGTACCGGCTCGGTGCCGCACTGCCGTCGCCGGGCGTCAACTTCCCGAACGTGCAGCAGTGCATCAAAGAGGCCAGCGGCGGCGAAGCGGGCCAGATCTACTCGCTGATCAACCTGTTCTCCGGTGGTGCGCTGCTGAAACTCACCGTGTTCGCGGTGGGGGTGATGCCGTACATCACGGCCAGCATCATCGTGCAGCTGCTCACGGTGGTGATCCCGCGGTTCGAGGAATTGCGCAAGGAAGGCCAGTCCGGTCAGGCCAAGATGACGCAGTACACCCGGTATCTGGCCATTGCGCTGGCCATCCTGCAGGCCACCAGCATCGTGGCCCTGGCGGCCAACGGCGGCCTGCTACAGGGCTGCTCGCTGGACATCATCGCCGATCAGAGCATTTTCACGCTGGTCGTCATCGTGCTGGTGATGACGGGCGGCGCGGCGCTGGTGATGTGGATGGGTGAGCTGATCACCGAACGCGGCATCGGCAACGGCATGTCCCTGCTGATCTTCGTCGGTATCGCCGCGCGCATCCCCTCCGAGGGCAAGACCATCCTGGACAGCCGCGGCGGGGTCATCTTCGCCGCCGTGTGTGTGGCCGCGCTGATCATCATCGTCGGCGTGGTGTTCGTCGAGCAGGGCCAGCGCCGCATCCCGGTGCAATACGCAAAGCGCATGGTGGGGCGGCGCATGTACGGCGGAACGTCGACGTATCTGCCGCTGAAGGTCAACCAGGCCGGCGTCATTCCGGTCATCTTCGCGTCGTCGCTCATCTACATACCGCACCTGATCACGCAGCTGATCCGCAGCGGCAGTGGCGGCACCGGCAACAGCTGGTGGGACAAGTTCGTCGGCAGCTACCTGTCCGACCCGAGCGACCCGGTCTACATCGGCATCTATTTCGGGCTGATCATCTTCTTCACGTACTTCTACGTCTCGGTCACCTTCAATCCCGACGAGCGCGCCGACGAGATGAAGAAATTCGGCGGCTTCATTCCGGGCATCCGGCCGGGCAAGCCGACCGCCGATTACCTGCGTTATGTGCTGAGCCGGATCACCCTGCCCGGCTCGATCTACCTGGGCGCGATCTCGGTGCTGCCGAACCTGTTCCTGCAGATCGGCAATGGCGGAGCGGTCCAGAACTTGCCCTTCGGCGGTACGGCGGTTCTGATCATGATTGGCGTCGGTTTGGATACGGTCAAACAAATCGAGAGTCAACTCATGCAGCGCAACTACGAAGGGTTCCTCAAGTGAGAGTCGTTTTGCTGGGACCGCCGGGGGCGGGCAAGGGGACGCAGGCAGGACGGCTCGCCGAGAAGCTCGGGATCCCGCAAATCTCCACCGGCGAGTTGTTTCGCCGCAACATCGAGGACGGCACCAAGCTCGGCGTGGAGGCCAAGCGCTACCTCGATGCCGGTGACCTGGTGCCCTCCGACCTGACGAACCAGCTCGTCGACGATCGGCTCGACGATGCGGACGCGGCCAACGGTTTCATCCTGGACGGGTATCCGCGCTCGCTCGAGCAGGCCAAAGCGCTGCACGAGATGCTCGGACGCCGCGGCACCGACATCGACGCGGTGCTGGAGTTCCGGGTGTCGCAGGAGGAGTTGTTCGCCCGCCTCAAGGGCCGCGGCCGCGCCGACGACACCGACGACGTCATCCTCAACCGGATGAACGTCTACCGCGACGAGACCGCCCCGCTGCTGGAGTACTACAGCGACCGGTTGAAGACCGTCGACGCCGTGGGCTCGATGGACGAGGTGTTCGCCCGCGCGCTGCAAGCGCTGGGCAAGTAGCGATGAGCCCGCTGGCACGGCTGCGGGGTCGCAGGGTCGTGCCGCAGCGCAGCGCCGCGGAACTCGATGCGATGGCCGCCGCCGGCGCCGTCGTCGCGGCCGCGCTGGACGCCGTGCGCGCCGGGGCCGTCGCGGGGGTGTCGACGCTGAGCCTGGACCAGATCGCGGAGTCGGTGATCCGCGAAGCGGGCGCGATCCCGTCGTTCCTGGGCTATCACGGCTACCCGGCGTCGATCTGCGCGTCGGTCAACGATCGCGTGGTGCACGGCATCCCCTCCGCCGGGGAAACGCTGGCGCCGGGCGACCTGGTATCCATCGACTGCGGTGCGGTCCTGGACGGCTGGCACGGTGACGCGGCGATCAGCTTCGGGGTCGGGGCGCTGGATCCGGCCGACGACGCGCTGTGCGCGGCGACCAGGGAATCGCTGGAAGCCGGCATCGCGGCGATGGTGGCCGGCAACCGGCTGACCGACGTCTCGTTTGCCATTGAGACGGGCACGCATGCCGCCGAGGCCCGCTACGGCCGCGCCTTCGGGATCGTGGAGGGGTACGGGGGCCACGGCATCGGCCGGCACATGCACATGGACCCGTTCCTGCCCAACGAGGGCTCACCCGGTCGGGGCCCGCTGCTGGCCCCCGGTTCGGTGCTGGCTATCGAACCCATGCTGACGCTCGGCACCGGCAAAACCACCATCCTGGACGACCAATGGACGGTCACAACCACCGATGGCTCACGCGCGGCACATTGGGAACACACCGTCGCGGTAACGGAGACAGGGCCGCGCATCCTGACGCTCGCGTCCTGACCCCCGACGCTTTAGTGAACTAAATACCTGTTCGACTCGTTGCAGTTGGCAGGAGGTGATCGAGTGGCTCGGGTTGCCGGCACTTGGAGGGCGTCCGGGGCTGCCGAAGCCGCTCTGATGAAGGCGCTCTACGACGAACATGCCGCGGTCCTGTGGCGCTACGCGCTGCGCCTGACCGGGGACCCGAGCCAATCGGAAGACGTGGTCCAGGAGACATTGTTACGGGCGTGGCAACACCCCGAAGTCATCGGCGACACCGACAGGTCGGCGCGGGCGTGGCTGTTCACCGTGGCCCGCAACATGATCATCGACGACCGGCGCAGCGCGCGGTACCGCAACGTGGTCGGTTCGCTGGACGAGGCGGGCGCGCCGGAGCAATCCACGCCCGACGAGGTGAACGCGGCGCTGGATCGGCTGCTGATCGCCGACGCCATGGTGCAACTATCCGCGGAGCACCGGGCCGTCATCGAGCGCTCCTACTACCGCGGATGGACCACCGCGCAGATTGCTGCGGACCTTGAGATCGCGGAAGGAACAGTGAAGTCGCGACTACACTATGCCGTACGGGCATTGCGGCTCACTCTGCAGGAACTTGGAGTTACGCGATGACGGCCCGGGGTTGTGTTCGAGGACCCATCCGGGCGGTCGTCGGCTCCGAATACTTGAGGGTGACGGGAGACGAATGACATGAGGACGCCGCAATGGGGTATCGGCCCGCCCGGTGACAACGAGGTACTTGGCGTGACGATCGAAGACAGCCACCGCTACGCGATGTGGGATGCCGCATACGTGCTGGGGTCGTTGTCTGCCGTCGACCGCCGCGAATTCGAGGCGCACATGGCCGGCTGCCCGGCGTGCCGGGAGGCCGTCGCGGAACTCAGCGGCGTGCCCGGCCTGCTCTCGCAACTCGACCATGACGAAGTGTCCGCGATCGGCGAATCCGGCCCCGCGCAAGCGGTCCCGCCGGAGATGTCGCCAGAGCTGTTGCCGTCGTTGCTGGCAACGGTGCGCTGGCGCCGCCGCCGCGCCCGCGTGACCACCTGGGTGGCCTCGTCCGCCGCGGCCGCCGTGTTGGGAGTCGGGGTGTTGGTCGGCGTGCAGGGGCATTTCTCGACGCCGCCGCAGCAGGTGGCCGCGTCCGCACAGGACATGTCGCAGGTCGGCACCACCCTGCTGACCTCCACGGTGTCGCTGTCCAGTCAGCACTGGGGGACATTCATCAACCTGAAGTGCGTCTGCCTCGCCCCGATTTATGCGCACCACGACACGCTTGCGATGGTCGTGGTCGGTCGCGACGGCAGCCAGACCCGGCTGGCGACCTGGGTGGCCGAACCCGGTCACACCGCCACGCCCGCGGGCAGCATCTCGACGCCGATCGACCAGATCGCCGCCGTGCAGGTGGTTGCCGCCGATACCGGGCAGGTCTTGCTGCAGCGCTCGCTGTAAATTTCGCACCCCGCGGTGAACTGAAGTTACCCGCCGGTCGTGTCACACACATGCCCCGCAAGCAGCGCGTGGTCGACCACGTCGTCGAGCGTCTCGCGTCCATCGGAGTCGACCACATCTTCGGTGTGGACGGTGCCAACATCGAGGATCTCTACGACGCCGCGCACTTCCGGTCCGACATCACCGCGATTTTGGCCAAGCACGAATTTTCCGCCGCGACGATGGCCGATGGCTACAGCCGCAGCGGCGCCGGGCTGGGTGTGGTGGCGGCAACCTCGGGCGGCGGCGCGCTGAACCTTGTTGCGGCGCTCGGGGAGTCGCTGACAAGCCGCGTTCCCGTGTTGGCGTTGGTCGGCCAAACCGCTACCACGATGGATGGCCGAGGCAGTTTTCAGGACACCAGCGGCAGCAACGGATCGCTGGACGCCGAGGCGGTGTTTTCCGCGGTGTCGCTGTCGTGCCGGCGGGTGCTCTCGCCGGACGACATCGCGCCCGCGTTGTCGGAGGCCATTGCGGCCGCACGCGCCGGCGGCCCGGCAGTGTTGTTGTTGCCCAAGGACATTCAGCAGGGATACGTCGAGATTGATGGCGACGGTAGTTCGCATGATCCGCGTCCGATCGGAAATCCGGCTCCGATCGTCCCGGTGCTGCGAGACGCCGATGGCCCGATCACCATCATCGCGGGCGAGCAGGTCGCCCGGGACAACGCCCGCGCCGAGCTCGAAGCGCTGCGTGCGGTGTTGCGGGCGCGGGTGGCCACGGTGCCGGACGCCAAGGACGCCGCGGGCACACCCGGCCTCGGGTCCTCGTCGTCGCTCGGTGTGACCGGCGTGATGGGCCACCCGGGTGTGGCCGAAGCGGTGGCCGCGAGCGCCGTGTGCCTCGTCGTCGGCACCCGGCTGTCGGTCACCGCGCGGACCGGACTGGACGATGCACTGGCCGCGGTGCGGACGGTCTCGATCGGGTCGGCACCGCCGTATGTTCGGTGCACTCACGTGCACACCGAGGACCTGCGCGGCTCGCTGCGCATGCTCACCCAGGCGCTGTCCGGGCGCGGACGGCCGACGGGCGTTCGGGTGCCCGATGTGGTGCGCCGCACCGAGCTGACGCCGCCGCCCTGCGAGGGCGACGGCGTGCGCTACCGCGACGCCATGGCGGTGCTGGACGATGCGCTGCCCGACGGGACGGACATCGTGGTCGACGCCGGCAACACCGGCGCGGCGGCGATCCACTACCTGGGCGCGCGACGCGGCGGCAGGTTCGCGGTCGCGCTCGGCATGGGCGGCATGGGATACAGCTTCGGGGCCGGCATCGGGATGGCGTTCGGGCGCGCCACGAGTGGGCGGCCCCGGGGCCGCACCGTGGTGATCGCGGGCGACGGGGCGTTCTTCATGCACGGCATGGAGGTGCACACCGCCGTGCACTACCGGCTGCCGGTGACGTTCGTGCTGTTCAATAACAACGCCCACGCCATGTGCGTGACCCGCGAGCAGCTGTTCTACGACGATCTCTACAGCTACAACCGATTCCGCCCCAGCCGGCTCGGCGCGGGCCTGGCCGCGATGTTCCCGGGCCTGACATCCGTCGACGCGACCGATCTGGACGGGTTCGCCGCCGCGCTGCGCGTGGCACTGGACGCCGACGGGCCGGCGGTGGTCAGCGTCGAGTGCGCAGCCGACGAAATCCCGCCGTTCGCACCCTTCCTTGCCCAGGCGCCGGCCAAAGCCACTGCCCCAGAAGAGATTCCAACCTCGAAGGAGAACCGAACCGATGTCGCTGCCAGCGCTTGAGGACATTCCGACACCCATCGACGGGGTCGTCCGCATCGAAACCAGCCCCAGGGAAAAGGCCACACCGATCATCATGGAGATGATGCGGTCGGTGTACCCGCACGACCAGGTGTTCGGCGAATACTGCACCGTCAACGATTACATCGACTGCCCGCCCGACGAGCTGTTCGAGTACATGTCCGACACGCGCAGCCTCGAGGAGTGGACCTACAGCCTGCGCGGCTTCACCACGACCGACGAGCCGGGCCTGTGGCTGGCGCATGACCGGCTCGGCTCGGAAACCGAGATCTACACCCGCACCGTCGTCAACGAGCAGGCGCGGACCGTCGACTACCACTGCGCCTGGGATCAGGGCAAGCACCTGTGGATGATCTATCTGATGCGCGTCATCGACGCGCAGGTGGTGCTCGACAAGCCGGGTTCGGTTGTGCTGTGGACCAATTGCCACCACCCGTTCTACGACCACAACCCGTATCCGGAGACCGCGCCGCCCGGGCGCCCGGTATGGGTCGGTGACTTCTGGGACATGTTCGGCGCCGGCCACCTGCTGGAGATGAAGAACCTCAAGGCGATCGCCGAGTACCGCCACCGCAACGGCCTTCCGGTCACCCCGAAATGGATGAGCTGAGGACAACATGAGCCAGCCCGCCGTCAGCCTGATCGACGTCTCCAGCTATCTGCCGGGCGAGCCGATCGGCGCCGAGTACTACGCGCAATTCGCCGAATCCGATGACCTGCGCGACAACGTCATGTTCCGCGCCCCGAAGTACCGCCACCACGTCGCACCGGACGAGACCGCGATCGACATGATCGAACGGGCCGCGCAGGGGCTGATCGAACGCCACGGCCACGACGCCGTCGAAGGCGTGGACGTGTTGATCACGCACACCCAGGTGCCGGACATGGCCTTCTACGGCGAAGGGGGCGGCATCGCTCACCGGCTCGGCCTGCGGCCCTCCTGGGTGCTGGATCTGAACAACGGCGGCTGCGCCGCATTTGTGTTGGCGCTCAACGTGGCTCGTAAACTGCTGTCGACCGGCGAAGGCCACAGCGCGCTGATCGCCATCGCGCAGAACGCGGCCGGTCAGTTCTTCGACCAGCCGACGATCAGGCGCAAGGCGCAGTCGGCGGTGCCGGGTGACGGCGCCGCGGTCGGGCTGGTCACGGTCGGCGACGACTCGCCCATTCTCGACGTCGAGTGCCGCACCTACGGCGAATACGCGGGTGAGATGACGCTCTCCTACGACCCGCCCCGCAAGTGGTGGGCGGCCGGGCTCGGCGAGGGCAGCATCGGGTTCACCGAAAACAAGATCACCAAGGTGCTCGCCCGGGGCAACCGGCAGGTCCCCGAGGTGGCGCTGGCGGTCTGCGACCGAATCGGCCTGCCCGCCAAGGAGATCGACTTGCTGGTCACCAACCAACCGAATCGGGCGTTCCTGCGCAACTGGCGTGAAGCGCTCGAGTTGCCGAAGGAACGGCATCGCGACACCTTCGAAGAGTGCGGCAACCTGTTCGGCGCCGGGATCCCGGTGAACCTCGACCGCGCGATATCGGACGGACAGGTCCGGGCGGGCGACGTGGTGATGATGGCGGCCTTTGCGCACGCCGGTGACTTCGCCGGCGCGGCCGCGGTGCGGTGGGGCGGACGGGGCTGATGGTCGCAAGCCCGCTGGCGGTCGAGATCGACGACGCGTTTCCCGACGCGATCGATCCGCACGCGCTGTCGCTGAACGAAAACCCGTTTCCGCCGCTGCCGGCGGTGCGGTCGGTATTGATCCGTTCCATCGATGCGGCCAACCGCTATCCGGAGTTTCTGCCCGAGCGGTTGCGCAACCTGATCGCCGGGCGCATCGGCGTGCCCGCCGACCAGGTGGTGCTGGGCGCCGGGGCGACCGGGGTGGTGCTGCAGGCGCTGCAGGCGCTGACCGCGCCGGGGGACGCGATCGCCATGTCGACGCCGACCTTCGACGGCTATCCGATCATCGCCGAGATGACACGGCTGCGGTCGGTGACCGTTGCACTCGACGAGCACGGCCATAACGACCTCGACGGGCTGGCCGACGCCGCCGCGGCCGCGCGGGTCGTGGTGGTGTGCCGGCCGCACAACCCGACCGGCACGCTCGAGCCCGCGGCCCAGCTGTTCCGATTCCTGCGCCGCGTGCCACGCGATACCGTCGTGGTCCTCGACGAGGCCTACATCGAATTCGCCGCGGCCGAGCACCGCATTGACGTGGCGGCGCTGGTTCGGCGCTTCCCGAACGTCGTGGTGGTACGTACCTTCTCCAAGGCCTACGGGCTGGCCGGCCTGCGGATCGGTTACGGCCTGGCGTCGGGCGAGCTGGCCCGCATGCTGTGGTCCCAGCAGCTGCCGTTCGGCATCGCGATGACCAGCCTGCCCGCGGTCGCGGCGTCCTACAACGCCGAAGACCAACTGCTGCAACGGATCCGGGCGATCACCGCCGAATGTCGCTACCTCCGGATGCGCTTGGGCGCACTGGGGATCTACACCACCGACGCCCACGCCAACTTCGTGTACCTGCCGTCGAGGGGTCGGCTGTGGCGCGAGGTCTTCGCCGACAGCGGACTGCAGGTTCGCTGCTACGCGGACGGCGACGCGCGCATCACCGTGGGCAACCGGGCATCCACGCAGGCGGTGCTGTCTGCGGTGGGAAAGTCCACGCCGGGGCTGCAAGTGCGGTAAGAAAGGGCGTGGCCGCCTCCAAACGTGATCCGATCGCGGCGGCACGCGCCAATTGGGAGCGTGCCGGGTGGGGCGATGTTTCGCAGGGGATGGTCGCGGTGACGTCGGTGATGCGCGCCCATCAGATCCTCCTGGCTCGCGTCGAGGCGGCGCTGCGCCCGTACGACTTGAGCTTCTCCCGTTTTGAGCTGCTGCGGCTGCTGGCCTTCAGCCGCACCGGCGCGTTGCCGATCACCAAGGCGTCCGACCGGCTGCAGGTTCACGTCACCAGCGTGACCCACGCGATCCGCCGGCTCGAGGCCGACGGGCTGGTTCAGCGGGTGCCGCACCCCACCGACGGCCGGACGACGCTGGTCCAGATCACCGACCTCGGCCGCTCCACCGTCGAGGACGCCACCGTCACCCTCAACGAGCAGGTATTCGCCGACATCGGGATGAAGGCCGACGAATCGCAGGCGTTGGTGTCCTCCATTGAAAGTCTGCGGCGCAACGCGGGAGACTTCTAAGGCATGGACCCATTAAGTGCTCACCAGCGCGCTCAGGACGCGTTCGCCCGCGTCCTCGCCAACGTCAGCCCCGACCAGCTGGGCGCCCCGACGCCCTGCTCGGAGTGGACGATTGGGGATCTGATCGAACACGTCATCGGCGGTAACGAGCACGTCGGGCTCTGGGCGCAGACCCCCATTGAGCCGCCGGCCCGGCCCGACGACCTCGTTGCCGCGCACCGGGGGTCCGCCGCCGCGGCACAGGCGGTCTTCGCGGGTCCGGACGGGATGTCCATGATGTTCAAGCTGCCATTCGCTGAGATCCCAGGACAAATGTTCATCGGATTGCGCACCAGCGACGTGCTGACCCACGCGTGGGACCTCGCGACCGCCACCGGGCAGTCGACGGATCTCGATCCGGAGTTGGCGGGCGAGCAACTCGCCGCGGTGCGGGCGTTCGTCGGGCCCCAGTTCCGCGGGCCGGGCAAGCCCTTCGCCGAGGAGCAGCCGTGTCCACCCGAGCGTGCGTCCGCGGATCAACTGGCCGCGTTTTTGGGCCGAAAGGTCCAGTGACGCGAGGTTTCCGGCTCAGCTGCCGCGCAGTACCTCGATCACCGCGCTGAAGTCTTTGTCGGCATGGTCGGCGGCGAACTTCGCGTAGATCTCGGCGGCGTGACTGCCCAGCGGCGCCGACGAGCCGGTTGAGGCCACCGCCTCCATCGCCAGGCCGAGGTCCTTGTTCATCAGCGCGGTCGCGAAACCCGGCTTGAAGTCGTTGTTGGCCGGCGACGTCGGAACCGGGCCCGGCACTGGGCAATTGGTGTGCACGGCCCAGCAGTTGCCGGTCGCGCCGGTGATCACGTCGAACAGGGATTGCGCCGACAGCCCGAGCTTCTCGGCCAGTACGAACGCTTCGCCGACGGCGATCTGTTGCACGGCCAGCACCATGTTGTTGCACACCTTGGCGGCCTGGCCGGACCCGGCCGCACCGCAATGGATGACCTTGCCCGCCATCGGTTCCAGCACCGGCCGCGCTCGCTCCAGCGCGGACTCGTCGCCCCCGACCATGAACGCCAGCGTCCCGGCGACGGCGCCCTTGACCCCGCCGGAGACCGGTGCGTCCAGCTGCGAAACCCCCTGCGATTCCGCGAGCGAGTGCACCTCGCGGGCGTCGTTGACCGAGATCGTTGAGCTGTCGATAAACAGCGCGCCGGGCCGCGCGGCGGGTAACACGTCGACGTAGCAGCGCTTGACCAGCTCGCCACTGGGCAGCATGGTGATCACCACGTCGGCCTCGGCAACCGCATCAGCGGCGCTGTCGAATATGGTGACGCCACCCGCGGCTCCGGCCGCTGCCGCCGCCGGCACCGGATCGAACCCGCGTACGATGTGTTCGGCGGCAACAAGATTCGCCGACATCGGCGCGCCCATGTGGCCCAGTCCCAAGAACGCGATCGCCGACATTGGCTCCCTCTCCTACACGCCGGCCCGGAACCGGGCGGCCTCGGCCCGCCCGATGACGACCCGCATTATTTCGTTGGTCCCCTCCAGGATTCGATGCACCCGCAGATCGCGGACGATCTTTTCCAGACCATACTCGCGCAAGTAGCCGTAGCCGCCGTGCAGCTGCAGGGCTTTGTCGGCGATCTCGAAGCAGGTATCGGTGACATAGCGTTTGGCCATCGCGCACAGCTCGACCTTGTCGGTGTCGTCGGCGTCCAGCGCGGCCGCCGCGCGCCACAACAGCATTCGCGAGGTCTCCAGCCCGGTGGCCATGTCGGCCAGGGTGAACCGGATGGTGGGCTCGTCCAACAGGGGAGAGCCGAACGCCTGCCGTTCGCGCACATAGGCTCCCGCTTTGTCGAAGGCGGACTGCGCGCCGCCCAGCGAGCAGGCCGCGATGTTGAGCCGGCCACCGTTGAGACCGTTCATCGCGATGCCGAAGCCGGCACCCTCGCCATCCGCGCCGCCCAGCATCGCGTCGGCGGGCACCCGCACATCCTCGAAGATCACCTGCGCGGTGGGTTGCGCGTGCCAGCCCATCTTCTCCTCGGGCGAGCCGAAACTCAGCCCAGGCGTGTCCTTTTCGACGATGAAGGCCGAGATGCCGCGCGGGCCGTCGCCGCCGGTGCGGGCCATCACGACGTACACGTCGGAGGCGCCCGCGCCGGAAATGAACTGCTTAACCCCGTCGAGCACGTAGTCGCCACCCTGCTTGACGGCGCGGGTGCTCAGGGCGGCCGCGTCGGATCCCGCGTTCGGCTCGGTCAGGCAGTAGCTGGCGATGACGTCCATCGGCGCCAACCGCGGAATCCATTCCTTGCGTTGCTCGTCGGTGCCGAACGTGTCGATCATCCACGCACACATGTTGTGGATGGACAGGAACGCGGCCGTCGTCGGGTCGGCGATAGCCAACTGCTCGAAGATCCGGACCCCGTCGAGCCGGCGCAGCCCGCTCCCGCCGACGTCATCGCGGCAGTAGATCGCTGCCATGCCGAGCTCGGCGGCCTCGCGCAGCACATCCGTCGGAAAATGCTTGGTGGTATCCCATTCCAGGGCATGCGGGGCAAGGCATTTGGCGGCGAACGCGGCCGCCGTGTCGGTGATGACGCGTTCGTCGTCGTTCAGAGTAAACATGATGCTCTAATTCATTGTGGGGATGACGAATTCGGCGCCGTCCTTGATGCCGGACGGCCAGCGCGACGTGACGGTCTTGACCTTCGTGTAGAACTGGATCGACGCTGGCCCGTGCTGGTTGAGGTCGCCGAAGCCGGAGCGCTTCCAGCCGCCGAAGGTGTGATACGCCACCGGGACCGGGATCGGCACGTTGACACCCACCATGCCCACCTGAACCCGGGAGACGAAGTCGCGCGCGGTGTCGCCGTCGCGGGTGAACACCGCCACGCCGTTGCCGTACTCGTGCTCCGAAGGCAGCGCCACTGCTTCTTCGTAGTTGTGCGCCCTTACGATGCACAGCACCGGTCCGAAGATCTCGTCGGTGTAGATCGACATGTCGGGGGTGACGTGGTCGAACAGGGTCGGGCCGATGAAGAAGCCGCCCTCCAGGCTGGCATCGCCGTACGCCAGGTCGTCGCTGGTGCGGTCGCGGCCGTCGATGACGATCTCGGCGCCGGCGGCCACGCCCTGATCGATGTAATCGCGCACCCTGGCTACCGCGGCGTCGGTGACCAGTGGACCGTAGTCGGCCTTGGGGTCGAGGCTGTGGCCCACCCGCAGGTTGTTGATTCGCTCGATGAGCCTGGCGCGCAACCGTTCCGCGGTTTGCTCACCGACCGGCACCGCGACGCTGATCGCCATGCAGCGTTCGCCTGCGCTGCCGTAGCCCGCCCCGATAAGCGCGTCGACGGCCTGGTCGAGGTCGGCGTCGGGCATCACGATCATGTGGTTCTTGGCACCGCCGAAGCACTGTGACCGCTTGCCGGTCGCCGCGGCGGTCGAATAGATGTAGTGGGCGATGTCGGAGCTGCCGACGAAGCCCACGGCCTTGATGTCGGGATGGTGCAGGATGGCGTCGACGGCTTCCTTGTCGCCGTGCACCACCTGGAACACGCCGGGCGGCAGGCCGGCCTCGAGGAAGAGTTCGGCCAGACGCACCGGGACCGACGGGTCACGTTCGCTGGGCTTGAGCACGAACGCGTTGCCACAGGCCAGCGCCGGTCCGGCCTTCCACAGCGGGATCATCGCCGGGAAGTTGAACGGCGTGATGCCCGCGACCACGCCCAAGGGCTGACGCAACGAATAGACGTCGATGCCCGGCCCGGCGCCCTCGCTGTACTCGCCCTTGAGCAGATGCGGGATCCCGATGCAGAACTCGATGACCTCGATGCCGCGCTGGATGTCGCCCTTGGCGTCGGCGACCGTCTTGCCGTGCTCGAGGGACAGCAGCTCGGCCAACTCGTCGCTGTTGGAGTTGACCAGCTCGATGAAGCGCATCATCACCCGGGCGCGGCGCTGCGGATTCCATGCCGCCCAATCCTTTTGGGCCTCGACGGCCGAGGCCACCGCCGCGTCGACGTCGGCCTTGCCCGCCATCGGCACCTTCGCCTGCACCGCGCCGGTACTGGGGTTGAAAACGTCGGCCGTGCGGGTGGATTGGCCGGCGGTGCGCTTCCCATCGATGAAGTGCGGGATCTGTGTGGTCATGGTGTCCTCGGAAGTCGTATACGCGCTAATACTTGGATATCCTAGTAACTTGGCTCGGGCGGGGCAAGGCGCTCAGTGCTTGCGCACGACGCGCTCGGCTTCGCCGTCCTTCCAGATCGTGATGTCCAGGTGGCCGTCGGTCACCTCGACCGCGGACCCACCGATCAAGTCGGCCCGATAAAGGTGATCGAACTCCTGCCCTCGAAGGTCGAAGCCGGTCTGTTCGTAGAGCGCTTCGGCGTACCGCTGATGCAAGTCCTTGTCACCGACGTCCTCAACAACGCCGAACAGCTTCGCGTCGCCGTCCTTGACCTCGGTGTCGACGGTGGCGGTGTGCAGGCAGAAGCGCGGATCGCGCGACAGGTCATGGAATTTCGTCGTCCCCGGCATCCCGCCGATCCAGAGCCGATCTTCGAAGAACCTCGGCTCGATGGGGCTGATCCGGGGAAACCCGTCCGAGCGAAGCGTGCCCAACATGCAGAGGTTGCCGGTCGCGGCGTGGCGGCGGAGGAATATGGTCGCGATTCGCGGGGCTGCTGCCGTGAACTCTCTCCAGCTGATCATGGTCGCGACCGTAGCCTCAGAGAGGGTAGTTCCCCGCCTCCAGGTCCTCGAGCAGGCTCGGATGGGTGGGCCGCCAGCCGAATCTCTCCCGGGTCAACTCGCTCGAGGACGGCTGATCACGGGCGAATATGGCGCCGAGGAACCCGAAATGCTCGGCGGGCACCGACGCCGCGGGGAGATCGAGCTGGCGCCCGATGGCCTCGGCGAGCGCGCGCATGGGGTCGCCCTCGTCGCCGACGGCGTGCGCCACCGTCCCGGGCGTCGCCTCCTCGAGGACCAGGCGGAAGAGCCGGGCCGCGTCGAGGACGTGCACGGCCGGCCAGCGCTGGGCGCCGTCGCCGACATATCCGGAGACCCCGGTCCGTCGGGCCGCCTCGACGAGCAGGGAGGCGAACCCGCAGGGGCCGCCCGCCCGGTGGACCGAGCGGGGGAGGCGGACCACCGCCGAGCGGACTCCTTGGGCCGCCAGTTCCAGTGCGGCGTGGGCGTTTCGGCCGCGCCCGCCGATTAGCCCCTCGGTCGGCGCGGGGTCCCGCTCGGTGGAGGCGCGGCCGGGGATGGGGGGCGTGCCCGAGGCCATGACGAACGGCTTGCCGCTCCCCGCGAGGGCCGCGCCGAAGGTCTCGACGGCGACCGCCTCCTGCGCGACGGCCCTCTCGAAATCGTCGAAGTGGAGGAAGGCGAGGTGGACGACCCCGTCGGCGTCCTTGGCGCCGGCGCGCAGGCTCTCGGGGTCGTCGAGATCGCCGTGCAGCACGTCGGCCCCCATGGCTTTGGCGGCCTGGGCCGACGCGTCGGAGCGGGCCAGCGCCAGAACCTCGTGGCCCGCGCGGATGAGCTCGGGAACGACGGCCGAGCCGACCCCGCCGGTGGCGCCCGTGACGAAAACTCGCATGACACACTCCTCAAGTGATGGGACCGATGTCCCATCACACTACCACGGTGATGGGACAAAGGTCTCATCGCCTACCATGACCGCATGCCCCGATGGGAACCCGATGCGCGTGCGCGGCTGGTCGAGGCGGCGCTGCACCTCTTCTCCGAGCGGGGCTACGACCGAACTACCGTCGCTGAGATCGCCGATCGGGCCGGCCTGACGAAAAGCACCTTCTTCCGGTATTTCCCCGATAAGCGCGAGGTGCTGGCGGCCGGGCAGGAGACGTTGTCCCAACTCCTGACCGAGGGCATCGCCTCGGCGCCCGCGGACGCCACCCCGCTCGTCGCGGTCGCCGCCGGGCTGGAGCGCGCGGCCGGGGCGATGACCCCGCTCAATCGCGAGCTTGCTCCCCAGGTGAAGGCCGTCATCGCCACCAGCACCGAACTGCAGGAGCGCGATGCGCTCAAACAGGTCGGCCTCGCCGCGGCCATGGTGCAGGCGCTGCGAGCGCGCGGCGTGCCGGAACGGGCGGCCGCCCTGGCTGCCGAGCTGGGCGCGTTGGCTTTCAAAGAGGCGTTCGCCGAATGGATTACGGCAAAGGGCGACCAGAGCCTGGCCGAACTCGCACTCAAGGCCTTGGACGAGCTGCGCACCGCGGCCGCCGAAATTCGCTGAAGCGAGCCGGGGCCGATTAGCCTTTACCCCGTATGCACACCATCGAGGCCGACTACCTCGTCGTCGGGGCCGGCGCCATGGGCATGGCGTTCATCGACACGCTGATCTCTGAGACAGAGGCACGCGTGGTGGTGGTCGATCGCTACCACCAGCCGGGCGGGCATTGGACGACGGCCTACCCGTTCGTGCGGCTGCATCAGCCGTCGGCGTTCTACGGCGTGAACTCGTTGCGCCTCGGCAGCGACACCATCGACCGAATCGGCTGGAACAAAGGGCTCTACGAACTCGCGACGGCCGGGGAAGTCTGCGCGTACTACGACCATGTGATGCGTCAGCGGTTCTTGCCGACGGGCCGGGTCAGCTACTTCCCGATGAGCGAATATCTCGGCCTGCAAGACGGCGAAGGCCGCTTCGTGACGATGGCCGGGACCGAGTACACCGTCAACGTGGCGCGCCGCGTCGTCGATGCCACCTACATGCGCGTCATGGTTCCCTCGATGCGCCCGCCCCCGTACCAGGTCGCGCCCGGTGTCGAATGTGTCGCGCCCAACGACCTGCCCGGGCGCGGCGCCCGCGAGCGCTACGTCGTCGTCGGGGCCGGCAAGACCGGAATCGACACCTGCCTATGGCTGCTGGGCCAGGGCATCGCGCCGGATCGGCTGACGTGGATCATGCCGCGGGATTCGTGGCTACTGGATCGCGCGACGATCCAGCCCGGCTCGTTGCTCGCCGATCAGATCAAGGCCGCCTTCACCGCGCAACTGCGGGCCGTCCGGGACGCCGAGTCCGTGGAGGACCTGTTCGCGCGCCTCGAGGACGCCGGCGCGCTGCTGCGGATCGATCCCGCGGTGCGCCCCACCATGTACCGCTGCGCCACCGTCACCCGGCTCGAACTCGAGCAGCTGCGGCGCATCTCCGGCATCGTGCGGATGGGCCACGTGGTGCGTATCGACGCCGACGAAATGGTCCTCGACGGTGGATCCCTCGCGATGGACGGCCGCGCGCTGTACATCGACTGCAGCGCTGATGGCGCCGAAAAGAGGCCCGCCACACCAATTTTCGATACCGGCCGTATCACGCTGCAAAGCGTGCGCGGTTGCCAGCAAATATTCAGCGCCGCACTGGTCGGCCACGTCGAAACCGCCTACCGCGATGACGCCGTGAAAAACCGGCTGTGCGTCCCGCTGCCGCACCCGGACACCGACCTCGACTGGTTGCGCATCGCGCTGGCCGACTACGGAAACCAGCTGCGCTGGATGGAGGACCCGGACCTGACGGAATGGCTCGCCGACGCGCGGCTGGACCTGTTCGGTCACCTGATGGGCCATCTTCTGGCGCCGGCATCGGCGAAGCCCCGCGTGCGGGACCGGATACTGGGCATGGCCAAATCGGCGCTGTCTGCCACCGCCACCAAACTCGACCAGCTGATGGTCCAGGAAGCCTCACTCACCGCGCCGTCGGTGTAACCCGAGCTGATATTGGTCGGTAAAGGAGGCACGTGGCGGCGCAAAACGAACCCGTCGGCCCGCGACCATTGCGCGCGGTGCCTGACGACGGCTATGCCGACTGGAACGCGGTGTATCAGGACAATGCGGCCTGGGTGTACCGGACGCTGTTCGCTCGCGTCGGCAACCGGGCCGACGCCGAGGACCTCACCGCCGAGGTCTTCCTCGCCGCGCTGCGGCCGCTGCGCCTGAGCGCGAGCGTCGGCGAGGTCCGCGCGTACCTGCGTGCCACGGCCCGAACGGTGCTGGCCGCGCATTGGCGCGAGACCATGGGCCGCGAAATCACCGCGATCGAGGACATCGAAGCGCCACCCGATAGCGAGGAAGCGATCAGCACCGCACCACAGCGCGTCGCGCAGGTTCTCGACAATCTGCCGGATCGTTATCGCCGCATTTTGGAACTGCGGTTCCTGCAAGGCAATTCGATCAAGGAGTCCGCAACCGAACTTGGGATCAGCGTCGCCAACGCCAAAGTTCTCCAACACCGCGCTCTGCGACTGGCAGCGCAAGTCAACGATGGGGGCCAGCCATGAACGCGCGCGGATTGCGCCGCTATGTCGACGACCTGCTGCGGGGCCGTCGGCCAAAACCGTTCGCGCCCGACGACTTCGAGGCGGCGCAGATCCGCACGGCAATCGAATTGCGGGCGGCCCGGCAGGGCGCCGAGGTGGACGACGCCCCCAGCCCCGAATTCCTGGCCGACCTGCATGGTCGCCTCGCGGAGCAGATGTCCGGTTCGCGGCCGGCCGCCGCGCCGAAGGCCAATACCACGCGCCGGCAGGTCATCGTCGGCACCTCGGCCGCCGCCGCGGCCGCCGCCGCCGCGGTGTCCATCGATCGGGCGGTGACGGGCGGGCCCGCCGAAGCCCCCGCCGTCGCGGGACAACTCACGCCCAACGACGGAAGCTGGCAGCGAGTCGCGGCCAGCTCGGACGTGCCCGACGGGCAGATGCACCCCTTCGACCTCGGCTCGGTCAGCGGATTCGTCCGTCGTGTCAACGGCAAACCCGAGGCGATCTCCGGGGTCTGCACGCATCAGGGGTGCCGGCTGTGGTTCGACGCGCCCGACGACCGGCTGCGCTGCCCCTGCCACTCGACGTCGTTCTCGCCCACCGGGCAGGTGCTCACCCACCAACTGCCGATCGCACCAAAGCCATTGCCCACATTGATGGTTCGCGAGGTCGGCGGGGTGATCGAGGTGTTCGCCCCGGCGCGCCCCGACCAGTCGGCCTAGCTGCCCGGGCCCGTGTAACCCGTCGCCCTATCTCTTGGCATGGATATCCCCATGCTTCGAAAACATGTGATCGCGGCGGTGGCCGCCGGCGTCGTGCTGGCCGGATGCTCGTCTTCGCCGCCGGCAGCGCAACCGTCGGTCACCTTCGGCTCGGGCGCCAGCGCCACCCCCGGGATGCCGGGAATGAGCGGGATGCCGCCGGCCTCGGGAGCGCCGACGGGCTCGGCGTCGGCAACGGGATCGCCGGGGCCGGCCACGGGTGACCAGGTCAGCATCGACAACTTCGCCTTCGCGCCCGCGACGTTGACCGTCAAGGTGGGCGGCACCGTCACCTGGACTAATCGCGACGAAGAACCGCACACGGTGGCGGCGACCGACGGCTCGTTTCACTCACCGGGAATGGGCACGGGGGCTACGTTTTCGCACACCTTTCCGACGGCGGGAAAGTTCGACTACGTCTGCTCCATTCACCCGTCCATGCACGGCACCGTGGTGGTGACGGGATGACCAACAATGACCCGAACACGATGACCCGCCGCCAGCTCATCCGGCACTCGGCGTGGTTCGGCGCGGCGGTCGGATTCGCCGTCGTTGGCGGCGAGGTCATCTCGCATGTCGCGGGCACGGCGTCGGCCTCGCACGCTGGGGCCCGGCCCACCCTGCGGTTCGCCCAAGTCAGCGACAGCCACATCGGCTTCTCCGGTCCGCCCAACCCGGACGTCACCGCCACGTTCGGCCATGCGATCGATCAGATCAACGGCCTCGGCTACACACCGGATTTCGTCATTCACACCGGCGACCTCACCCACCTGTCGAGCCCGGAGCAGTTCGATCAGGTGAAGCAGATGCTCTCGAAGCTGCAGACTCCGCACGTGTTCACGGTGCCCGGCGAACACGATTCGGTCGATGACGCTGGGCAGAAGTATCGGAGCGTCTTCGGTGCGGGGACTCGCGGCGACGGCTGGTACAGCTTTGACGTTGCCGGTGTCCACGTCATCGCCCTGGTGAACACCTTGAACCTGAAGAAACTTGGGCATCTGGGCACCGACCAGCTGGAGTTCGTCGAGAAGGACGTCGCGGGCTTGTCCAGCGATACTCCCATCATCGTGTTCAGCCACATCCCGCTGTTCGCGATGTACCCGGACTGGGGCTGGGGCACCGACGACGCCACCCAGGCGCTGAGCTACCTGAGCCGCTTCTCGTCGGTGACATGCCTCAACGGCCATGTGCACCAACTGTTTTCCAAGACCGAAGGAAACGTGACGTTTTACAGCGGCACGACGACCGCGTATCCGCTGCCGCATCCCGGGGATGGGCCGGCGCCCAAGCCGGTCACGCTGCCGGCCGGCAAGCTGCGCGACGCCCTCGGCATTCGCGAGGTCAACTACACCAAGGGGCAGACCGCCCTGGCGTTGAAAGAGCAGAGGTTGCAATGAAATTCTTGCTTCGACTCGGCCTCGCCGCGTCCCTGGGTGTCAGCGCCGTTAGCCACGCCTACCTGTATATCCATGGCTACCAACACATCCCGATGATCGGCACCGCCTTCCTGGTCCAGGCCAGTGTGTCGTTTTCGCTCGCTGTGCTGATCGTCGCCGGCGGTCCCTGGTGGACCCAATGGGGCGCCGCCGCGATCGCGGGCGGTTCCCTGGTGGCGTTCGCACTGTCGAGGACCGTCGGGCTGTTCGGCTTTTCCGAACGCGGCTGGGACCCATCACCCCACGCGGCGCTCGCCGTCGCCTCCGAAGTGCTATGCGTGGTGCTGTGGGCCGCGCCTTTGATCAGGTCGCGTCGGCTCAGCCCCGCCTAGCAAGAACCACCGCCGTCCTAGGGGCAGGTGGCGTCGATCGTGAAGGCCTTGCTGACCTGCAGGCCCACGTTGTTCACACCGGTTGCAGTGCCGGTGATGTGGTAACTGTTGCCGTTCTTGGTGGCGCCGGCGCTGTTACCGGGCGCGCCCTCGGTGAAGCTCAGCACGACGTCGTTGATCGAGCCGAGCCCGACGTCGTGGACCACCGATGCGTCGGGCTCCAACCCGACGATCACGCCGGTGACCGCCTCGCCGATGGCGATGGAGAACTTGCCGTTGTTCGTCGCGCACACCACCGGGCCGCTGACATTCAGGGGCTCACCGCCCACGCTGACCTTCGCTTCCCCCGGCGCCGTCGCGACCGTGCTACTCGAGGGGGCGGCACTGGAGCTGGTGCTGGGCGGGGGCGCCGAACTGGACGACGGGGCGGAGGCCTTATTGCCGCTGGAACAGCCGGCAACGATCGTCACGGCTACAAGGGCGACTGACAGCTGACGCTTCACACAAGCAGTATGTATCGCGGCTCGACTATTTGCTCGGCAAGCTGGCGATGAATCGCTGCGTGTCCTCCCAGGCGGGTAGGACACCGGATTTGCGCACTTCATCGAAGCTGGGGGCGGCCGCGTCACGATCCGACAAGCTTGGTGCGGCGCCGTCGACCAAAGGCCAGTCGATTGCCAGCGCCGGATCCGTCGCACAGATGGTGTGCTCGCGTTGCGGGTTGTATTCCGACGAGCACAAGTACATCACCGTCGAATTGTCTTGCAGCGCAAGGAACCCGTGGGCGAGGCCTTCGGAGATGTAGATCGTCCTGCGGTCGGAGTCGTCGAGCAGCACGGAATCCCATCGACCGAATGTCGGTGAGCCCACACGGATATCGACGACGACATCGAATACCGAGCCCGCCACGCACGTGACGTACTTGGCCTGGCTCGGTGGCAGCTGGGCGAAGTGCAGGCCACGCAACACGCCGGCGGCCGAAACCGAGCAGTTGGCTTGCCGCACGTCCAACGAGTGACCGGCGAAGGCGCTGAACCCGCGATCGGTGAGCCATTCGAAGAACAGGCCGCGCGAGTCGCCATGGATGTCGGGAGTGATTTCCCAGGCGCCGGGGATGTCGAGCTCGCGAACTTTCATCTCATTGACCGCGCGCTTCGTAACGGGCCTCGGCATCGTCCTTCAGCGGACGCCACCAGGATTCGTTGTTCCGGTACCAGTCAATGGTGGAACGCAGACCCTCGTCGAAGTCGGTGTGCTTTGGCGCCCAATACAATTCGTCGCACAACGCCGATGAGTCGATGGCGTATCGGAGGTCATGACCGATGCGGTCGGGGACAGTGTCGAAGTCGTCGGGGTCGCGACCCAGCATCTGCAGCAGCGTGCGCAGCACCGTCAGGTTGTCGCGCTCGCCGTCGGCGCTGATCAGATAGGTTCGGCCGATCTCGCCCTTCTCCAGGATCCGCCAGACCGCGCTGTTGTGATCGTCGACGTGGATCCAGTCGCGAATGTTGGCACCGCTGCCGTACAACTTGGGCCGCCGGCCGGTGAGGACGTTGGTGATCTGACGCGGGATGAATTTCTCGACGTGCTGATACGGCCCATAGTTGTTGGAGCAGTTCGAGATTGTCGCGCGCACCCCATACGACCGCACCCAGGCCCGGACCAGCATGTCGGCGGCGGCCTTGGTCGCCGAGTAGGGGCTCGACGGGTTGTAGGGCGTCGACTCGGTGAACCGCTGCGGGTCGTCGAGCGCCAGGTCGCCGTAGACCTCGTCGGTCGACACGTGGTGCAGCCGCACACCGTAGCGCCGCACCGCTTCCAGGATGGTGTAGGTCCCGATCACATTGGTGTGCAGAAACGGCTCCGGGTCGTACAGCGCGTTGTCGACGTGGCTTTCGGCGGCAAGATGCACGACCGCGTCGGACTCGGCGACCAGCGTGGTAACCAGCGCGCCATCGGTGATATCGCCCTCCACCAGCCTGATGGCATCGCCGAGGTCCGCCAGCGACTCGCGTCGCCCGGCGTAGGTCATGGCGTCGAGCACCGTCACCGCGACATCGGGACGCTCGCGAACGGTGCTGTGCACGAAATTGGTGCCGATGAAACCGGCACCACCGGTGACCAATAGCCGCATGGTCAAACCCTAACGGGTGAGGCCCAGCGGTCCCGCCAGTTCTCCCAGTACGCGCACCACTTCGTCGTCGGGCGTCGCGTCGAGCGGCTGGACCGCGACGTGGTCTGCGCCGGCATCGAGGTGTTCGGTGAGGCGTTGCGCGATGGCCTCCGGGGTGCCGTAGGCCACCACCGCGTCGATCAACTTGTCGCTGCCCGGCTTGCGCACGTCGTCGTGGGTGAATCCCGACCGCAGCCAGTTGTTCACGTAGTTGCTGAGATCCAGGTAGAAGTTCGCGTACCGGCGGCCGATGGCACGGGCTTCGGAGGCATCGGTGCTGAGCACGACCTTGTGTTCGGGCGCCAGGAACACCGAGCTTCCGACGAGTTCGCGCGCCTTGGCCGTGTGCTGAGGTGTGGTGAGGTACGGGTGCGCGCCGGCACTGCGCTCGGCCGCCAGCTGCAACACCCGCGGGCCGAGCGCCGCCAGCACTCGCCGGCTGGTCGGCACCATCGCCGCGTCGAGTTCGTCGAGGTAACGGTCCAACGCGTCGTAGGGCTTGACGTACTCCTGGGTGTGCTCGCGGTGGCCCACCCCGATGCCGAGCAAAAACCTTCCGGGATAGGCGCTTTCGATGCGTTCGTACGACCGCGCGACCGCCGCGGCCGGCGCGGACCAGATGTTGACGATCCCGGTGGCCAGTTGTAGCGAGTCGGTTTCGGCAAGGGCAGGTTCGACCCAAGCCAGGTCAGCGTCCGGTGATCCGCCGATCCACACTGCGCCGTAGCCCAGCGATTCGATTCGGCTGGCCAGCTGCGGCGTGATGGACCGTGATCCCAGCCATACGCCGAACCGTCCCAGGTCGGGTTTTAGTGCTGCTCCCCCGGTCATTTAGGTCCCCCCTGGTGTGCTAGGTCAGCCCGAGCGGCCCCGCGAGCTCGGCCAGCGCCGAAACCAGGTTTTCATCTTTGGTCAGAACCTGCACGGGCACGTGGTCGGCCCCGGCGTCGAGGTGCTCCTTGAGCCGAGCCGCGATCTGGTCCACCGTGCCATAGGCCACCACGGCGTCGACCAGGCGGTCACTGCCCGGCCGGGTGACCTCGTCGTCGGAGTAGCCCAGACGTTTCCAGCTGTTGCGGTAGTTGGCCAGGTTGAAATAGATGTCGAGCGCTTTGCGGCCGACCGTGCGTGCCTTGTCCGCGTCGGTGGTCAGCACCACCTTGTGTTCGGGCGCCAGAAACGCTGACGGCCCGATCAGCTCGCGCGCGTGCGCGGTGTGCTCGGGAGTGGTGAGGTAGGGGTGCGCTCCGGCGCTGCGCTCCGCCGAAAGCTTCAGAACCCGCGGCCCCAGCGCGGCCACCACGCGACGTTCGGCGGGCACGCCGTGCTCGTCGAGCTGGTCCAGGTACTCCGCCAGCGCGTCATATGGCTTGCGGTATTCGGTCTGGGCCTCGGGATGGCCGACGCCGATGCCGAGGAGGAAGCGGCCCGGGTAGGCCTTGTCGATCCGGTGGAACGATTCAGCGACCGGCGCGGCGGGCGCCGTCCAGATGTTGACGATGCCGGTGGCCACCTGCAGGGTGGTCGTGGCTTCGAGGAGGGGTTCGACCCAAGCCAGCTCGGCGGGAGGCGAACCGCCCACCCAGACCGCCCCATATCCCAGGGCTTCGATCTCCTTGGCTTGCTGGGGAGTGACGCCGCGCCCGAACGATCCGAACCGGCCAAGATTGGGCTTGCTAGCTGCAGAATCAGTCATGGTGGCTGCAACCGGCGGTGTGCGGGTGCTATTCCGCGGAGGGATTTTGGCCGGGGCCGAATAACCAGGTATCCTGGATCAACGGTGCGTCTTCGCGCCGGCTTTTGCGTGCCCAGTCCCTAGGAACTTTCCTGTCACCGGCTCACGTTTCAAGTCGGTGTGAATGCTGCGCCGATGTGGGCGCAGATGCAACGAAACTAAACGACGAGGATTTGACGAGAGGTTATGGCCAAGAAGGACGGCGCCATAGAGGTCGAGGGCCGCGTGGTCGAGCCCCTGCCCAATGCGATGTTCCGCATTGAGCTGGAGAACGGTCACAAGGTGCTTGCCCATATCAGCGGCAAGATGCGGCAGCACTACATCCGCATCCTGCCCGAGGACCGGGTGGTGGTGGAGTTGTCTCCCTACGACCTGTCCCGGGGCCGCATCGTGTACCGGTACAAATAACCCACCAACAGACGAGAACAGGATCGAAAAGCCGTGAAGGTCAACCCCAGCGTGAAGCCGATTTGCGACAAGTGCAGGGTGATCCGTCGGCATGGGCGGGTCATGGTGATCTGCTCGGATCCGCGCCACAAGCAGCGGCAGGGTTAATCCCGACGCGGCCTGAACAACTGAATGCAGACCTCCCAGCACCACTAGGCGGATACGCCGCCTACCTACGCCCGGACGGAGGCCGGGCCCCGGCCCAATTCATTTTTTGGGCAGGGAACGGACTGGGACAAGACCTCCGCATGAGATAAGAGGAAACGCCACCTATGGCTCGACTAGTAGGCGTCGATCTACCGCGTGACAAGCGGATGGAGATCGCGCTGACCTACATCTTCGGCATCGGCCGTACCCGCTCCAACGAGATCTTGGCCGCCACCGGCATCGACAAGGATCTGCGGACCAAGGATCTCACCGATGACCAGCTGACCCACCTGCGTGACTACATCGAGGCCAACCTCAAGGTGGAGGGCGATCTGCGCCGCGAGGTGCAGGGCGACATTCGCCGCAAGATCGAGATCGGCTGCTACCAGGGCCTGCGGCATCGCCGCGGCATGCCGGTGCGCGGCCAGCGGACCAAGACCAACGCGCGGACCCGCAAGGGACCCAAGCGCACCATCGCAGGCAAGAAGAAGGCCAGGTAACCGATGCCACCGAAGAAGGCAAGTGGTGCTGCGGCGCCCAAGAAGGGTCAGAAGACCCGCAGACGGGAAAAGAAGAACGTCCCGCACGGCGCCGCCCACATCAAGAGCACGTTCAACAACACGATCGTGACGATC
Source organism: Mycobacterium sp. IS-1264 (assembly GCF_001954195.1). Taxonomy (GTDB): domain Bacteria; phylum Actinomycetota; class Actinomycetes; order Mycobacteriales; family Mycobacteriaceae; genus Mycobacterium. The sequence continues at coordinate 123,327 of NZ_MBES01000058.1, forward strand.
ACCGACCCCCAGGGCAACGTCATCGCCTGGGCGTCGTCGGGCCATGTCGGCTTCAAGGGTTCGCGGAAATCGACCCCGTTCGCCGCGCAGCTGGCCGCCGAGAACGCCGCCCGCAAGGCTCAGGAGCACGGCGTGCGCAAGGTCGACGTGTTCGTGAAGGGCCCCGGTTCGGGCCGGGAGACCGCGATTCGCTCGCTGCAGGCCGCGGGCCTGGAGGTGGGCGCGATCTCTGACGTCACGCCGCAGCCGCACAACGGCGTCCGCCCGCCGAAGCGACGCAGGGTCTAGGAGGAGAAACAACCGATGGCTCGTTACACCGGACCCGTCACCCGCAAGTCGCGCCGGTTCCGCACCGACCTCGTCGGCGGCGACCAGGCGTTCGAGAAGCGCCCCTACCCGCCCGGCCAGCACGGCCGCGCGCGGATCAAGGAGAGCGAATACCTGCTGCAGCTGCAGGAGAAGCAGAAGGCCCGCTTCACCTACGGCGTCATGGAAAAGCAGTTCCGCCGCTACTACGAGGAGGCCGCGGGCCGTCCCGGCAAGACCGGTGACGAGCTGCTGCAGATCCTGGAGAGCCGGCTGGACAACGTGATCTACCGAGCCGGCATCGCGCGTACCCGGCGGATGGCCCGTCAGCTCGTCACCCACGGCCACTTCACGGTCAACGGCGTGCGCGTCGACGTGCCCAGCTATCGGGTGTCGCAGTACGACATCATCGACGTGCGCGACAAGTCGGTGAACTCGGTGCCGTTCCAGATCGCGCGGGAGACCGCCGGCGAGCGCCCGATCCCGAGCTGGCTGCAGGTCGTGGGGGAGCGCCAGCGCATCCTGATCCACCAATTGCCCGAGCGCGCGCAGATCGAGGTGCCGCTCACCGAGCAGCTGATCGTCGAGTACTACTCGAAGTAGACCCCCTGCACTGAACCCAGTGCAGGTCTTAGCGGCATCAAATAGCGGGTGCCGAGAAGGAGAAGAAGAAACACCATGCTGATCTCACAGCGACCCACACTGTCGGAGGAGATCCTCACCGACAACCGGTCCCAGTTCGTCATCGAACCGCTGGAGCCGGGATTCGGTTACACCCTGGGCAATTCGCTGCGGCGGACCCTGCTGTCGTCCATTCCCGGCGCGGCGGTCACCAGCATCCGCATCGACGGCGTGCTGCATGAGTTCACCACCGTGCCCGGCGTCAAGGAAGACGTCACCGCCATCATCCTGAACCTCAAGGGCCTGGTCGTGTCCTCGGAGGAGGACGAGCCCGTCACCATGTACCTGCGCAAGCAGGGCCCCGGTGCGGTCACCGCGGGTGACATCGTGCCGCCCGCCGGTGTCACCGTGCACAACCCCGGCATGCACATCGCGACGCTGAACGACAAGGGCAAGCTCGAGGTCGAGCTGGTCGTCGAGCGCGGCCGCGGCTACGTCCCGGCCGTGCAGAACCGGGCCTCCGGCGCCGAAATCGGCCGTATCCCAGTCGATTCCATCTACTCGCCGGTGCTCAAGGTCACCTACAAGGTGGACGCGACCCGCGTCGAGCAGCGCACCGACTTCGACAAGCTGATCCTGGACGTGGAGACCAAGAGTTCGATCACTCCCCGCGACGCGCTGGCATCGGCGGGTAAGACCCTGGTCGAATTGTTCGGTCTGGCACGCGAACTCAACGTCGAGGCCGAGGGCATCGAGATCGGGCCGTCGCCGGCCGAGGCCGACCACATCGCGTCGTTCGCGCTGCCGATCGACGACCTGGACCTGACGGTGCGGTCGTACAACTGCCTCAAGCGCGAGGGTGTGCACACCGTCGGCGAGCTGGTCTCGCGCACCGAGTCCGACCTGCTCGACATCCGCAACTTCGGCCAGAAGTCCATCGACGAGGTGAAGGTCAAGCTGCACCAGCTGGGTCTCTCGCTCAAGGACAGCCCGCCGAGCTTCGACCCGTCGGAGGTTGCGGGCTACGACGTCGCGACCGGGACCTGGTCCAGCGAGGGCGCCTACGACGACCAGGACTACGCGGAAACCGAACAGCTCTAAAGGCCAGAATCATCTAGACAGGAGCGACAGCAATGCCCAAGCCCACCAAGGGCCCTCGCCTCGGCGGGTCGTCTTCGCACCAGAAGGCCCTTCTGGCCAACCTGGCCACGTCGCTGTTCGAGCACGGTCGGATCAAGACGACCGAGCCGAAGGCCCGTGCGCTGCGGCCGTACGCGGAGAAGCTGATCACGCACGCGAAAAAGGGCACGCTGCACAACCGTCGAGAGGTCCTCAAGAAGATCCGCGACAAGGACATCGTGCACGCGTTGTTCGAGGAGATCGGGCCGTTCTACAGCGACCGCAACGGTGGCTACACCCGCATCATCAAGGTCGAGGCGCGTAAGGGTGACAACGCCCCGATGGCCGTTATCGAGCTGGTGCGGGAGAAGACGGTGACGTCGGAGGCCGATCGCGCGCGCCGCGTGAAAGCCTCGAAGAAGGCTGACGCTCCTGTCGCGGCTGCTGCGGCGCCGCAGGCCGCCGTCGAGCCGGAGGCCGCCGAGGGCCCGACGGCCGAGGAAGTCGAGGCCGAAACGGCTGAAGAAGTCGAAGCCGAGACGGCCGAAGTCGAGGCCGAGGCCGCCGATGAGGGCGACGGAGCCACCGACAGTTAGCGAGGACGTCCGTCTCCGGCTCGATATCGCCTACGACGGAACGGATTTCGCGGGCTGGGCAACCCAGGCCGGGCAGAGAACCGTCGCCGGCGTTCTCGACGAGGCGCTGACGACGGTTTTCCGCACCCCGGTGCGGCTGCGCGCCGCCGGGCGCACCGACACCGGCGTGCACGCCACCGGGCAGGTGGCACACGTCGACGTCCCGGACGACGCGCTGCCCAACGCTTACCCGCGCGCACCCCGCGTCGGCGAACCGGAATTCCTGCCGCTGCTGCGGCGCCTGGGCCGGTTCCTGCCCACCGACGTCCGGGTCCTGCGGATCGTCCGCGCCCCAGCGGGTTTCGACGCCCGCTTCTCGGCACTGCGCCGCCATTACGCTTACCGGTTGTCCACGGCGCCCTACGGCGTGGAGCCGCAGCGGGCGCGCTACGTCACCGCGTGGCCGCGCACACTGGACCTTGACGCGATGAGCACGGCGTCACGAGACCTGTTGGGGCTGCATGACTTTGCGGCGTTCTGCCGTCAGCGAGATGGCGCCACCACGATCCGGGATCTGCAGCGGTTGGACTGGTCGCGCGAGGGCGAGTTGATCACCGCGCACGTGACCGCCGATGCGTTCTGCTGGTCGATGGTGCGGTCACTGATCGGGGCGCTGCTGGCCGTCGGCGAGCATCGGCGTCCGGTCACCTGGTGTCGCCACCTGCTCGCCGCGACGGACCGGTCCAGCGACTTCGCGGCCGCGCCCGCGCACGGGCTGACGCTGATCGGCGTGGACTACCCACCCGATGGCGAGCTCGCGTCGCGGATCCTGATCACCCGCGATCTGCGCACGCGCTAGAGCCGGGCGGCGGCGAAGCTGGCGGCCTGATCGATCAGGCCGGAGTTGAGATACGACGGCTGCAGGTGTGACGGCCAATTCATGCCATTGCGACAGATCGGGTCGCCCTGTGCGCACTGGTCGATCGTCTTACCGGCGAAGGCGGGGGCGACCTGTCGGGTGCCATTGCCGAACAACGCAACCGCGGCGACGTGCTGATCCGCCCCTGGCGGTATCCGGCCCCAGGTCGCGAGATCAACTACCTCGGCACCCAGGGAGTAGCCGCCGAGCACCTCGCGGGTGTTCGGGCACTGCTTGGCCATGGATTGAACGTGGGCGCTGATGTCGTTGGCGCCTGCGTCGACGCTGATGTTGGCGGGATAGTTGACCCCATACGCTCCGACCGGCATAGGTGTCTTGCCGCGCAGCGAATTGAGGAACGCATCGCCGATGGCGCCGAGTCCGGGTGGTTCCTCCCGGCCCCGGGCGAATACCACTTCGGCGCCCGGGCACGCCGCCGATGCAATCGGCGCCATGGCGGGGGCGATCACCAACGTCGCGGCGAACAATGTCGCGGCCGCGAAACCGCGCAGCCTCATGGGCCGATATATTAACCGGCCAGCCTATGCGGTCAGTGGATCGCCGAGACCAGATCAGGCGAAGGCGTGGGCACCGCGGGCGCGGGAGCCGGCGCCGTCGTCGGAGGAATCGACGGTCCGGGCCCTGGCGCCTGTGGTACGGAACCCGGTGACTGCGGTACGGATCCCGGCGATTGCGGACCGGATCCCGGCGATTGCGGGCCGTACCCCGGTGACGTGGGGCCGTAGCCCGGTGAGGTGGGTCCGTACCCGGGTACCTGCTGGCCGGTTCCGGCCAGCAGCTTCGACGCGACGAAGGCCGCGGCCTGGGTGGTGTATACGGGCACATACCCCTCGGTGTGCCCGGTCCACTCGTTGCCCTGGCCTGCGTGGCAGATCGGGTCTTGCGGGTTGCACAGGTCGATCGCCTTGGACCCGAGCAGTGTGCTTTGGGCCGGCAGTGTTCCGCCGGCGCGGTCGGCCACGTCGCCGAAGGTGGCGACGGCCGCGATGTTGCTGGCGTATTGCGGGGGGAGCGAGTTGCCCCAGTTGATGCCCCCGATGGGGACGCCGGCAACGATGTCCATCACCGAGGCGCCCTGGGAGTAGCCGCCCAGCACGATCTTGGTGCTCGGGCACTTCTCCACGCTCTTCTTGACGCGGTCGATGGTGTCGTTGGCGCCGTCACCGCCGTGCAGCTGCAGCTTGCTGGCGGCGTAGTTCACCCCGTACGGCAGGATGTTCATGCCGGTCTGCTGGCGCAGCGAGTCGACAAAGGCGTCGCCGACGCGGCCCAGGCCGGGCGGCTCGTTGGTGCCGCGGGCGAAGATCACCTCGGCATCCGGGCAGTCGTCGGCGGAGGCCATCGACGCCGTGGGGAGGGCGAGCAGGCCGGTCGCAGTGACCAGCGCGGAAGCGCCCAGGCCGACCCAGCGAGCCGCGGACCGCGCGCCACCCGCCCGAGGGCTACGTATGCGGTGGGTAAACACCCGGAAATTTTACCCGGATCCGGCAAACCCGAAACTCCGTCGACCTGTGGATAAGCCTCCGCACCGCGCTCGGCGTGCGGTTTACCGTGAGCGGAAATACGTATTCGACAAATTTCCCGGCGGAATTTTGGACCGATCCTTGCCCCCACAATCGCCGACCCGCGTGCAAATCGGCGCGTACCGGTTTCTGCTGCGTCGCATCGAGTGCGCGTTGCTGACCGGGAACACCGGCGTCTCCGGCCGGCACCTCCGGGCGCGGAGGGTATCGCTTACGGCCGGGTGTGCGCTGGCGGCCGTCGTTGTCGCCGGATCCGCGCTACTTGCTTTGCTGCGACCGCAGGTGGCGTTCGATCGCGCATCGATCGTGATGGGCAAGCAATCCGGAGCGCTGTACGTGCGGGTGGGTGACATTTGGCATCCGGTGCTCAACCTGGCTTCGGCACGATTGATCGCACGAACCAATGCCAACCCGCAGCCCGTGCGCGAGTCCGACCTTGCCCGCACCAAACGCGGTCCGCTGCTGGGCATTCCGGGTGCGCCGCAACTTCTCGGCCCGCCGCTGTCGGCCGAGGAATCCGTGTGGACGATCTGCGATACGGCCGGCAGCACGCCGACCACGGTCCTCATCGGGCCCGCGGGGGAGCCGGCGGTCCGCCGACTGGGCCCCTATGACGCCGTCGTGGTGGCTCCTGGCTCGGGTTCGCCGGCTTACCTGCTCTACAACGGACAGCGGGCGGTCGTGGATCTCGCCGACAGCGCCGTGGTACGCGCGTTGAGGTTGGAGGGCCGCGCGCCGCGAGTCGTCTCGCCGTTATTGCTCAGCGCCATTCCCGAGGCGCCGCCGATCGCGCCGCCGCCAATTCGCGACGCGGGCGCGAAGGCCGCCGGACTGCCCGGATTTTCGGTGGGCGATGTGTTGCGCATCACACGAGCCGGGGGTGAGGAGTATTACGTCGTTTTGGCCACCGGTGCGCAGCGAATCGGTCAGGTCACGGCGGATATGCTGCGTTTCAGCAATTCGCACGGCAGCGCGAACATCATTACGGCGGCGCCGGACGTAATCCGCGCCGCGCCGATCGTTACGACGCTGCCGGTGGCGAGTTTCCCCGACCGCGCGGCCCGCGACGGCGGCTTGAGCGATGCCGATACCACCGTGTGTGCGTCGTGGACTGCCACGTCCGGGCATTCCGACATCGCTTTCCTGGCGGGCAGCAGGCTGCCGTTGCCGGACGGCCAGGTATCGGTGACGTTGTCGCAGGCGGACGGCCGTGGGCGTGCGCTGGACGCGGTATACCTGTCTCCCGGCCGCGTCGCCTACGTGCGGGGCAACGCCCAAGGCGGCGCACGGTACCTCGTCACCGACACCGGGGTGCGGTTCGCGGTTCACGACGACGACGCGGCACACGACCTCGGGCTTCCGGCTGCCGCGCTCCCGGCGCCGTGGCCGATGCTGGCGGCCCTACCGTCCGGGCCCGAACTGAGCAGGCAAAGCGCGTCAGTCGCTCGAGACACTCTTGCGGGTCCGCCTTAACCGACTCTTGGCCGCGCCGATGATCAGGGCCGCCGCCAGCGCGGCCAAGCAGATCGCCGCGCCACCCAAGGCGGTGTTGCGGCCTTGACGATCAAGCGGCGCCGGTGCCAGAGGGGGAGGCATCGGCACCGGCGCCGGGCCTGGTTTGGACGTGTTGATCGGTGGAATCGAGTCGGTGCTTACCGCGGCAAGGGCATCGATGGTGCCGTTGCCGACGACCGGATCCCATCCGGCCGCCGGGTGATGGGCGGTCAATTCGATGCGCTGCATCACCTGTCGCGCGGTCATCGTCGGGAATCGCGCTCGGATCAGCGCAGCCAACCCGCTGACCACCGGCGCCGCGTAGCTCGTGCCGGAAAGCGATGCTGAGCCAAGCGAATTCATCGCCTCACCGACGGCGGCGACGTCCACCCAGGGGCCGGCAAGGGTGAAGGCCGATGGCGCGCCCTCGGCGTTCACCGATCCGACGGCCAGCACGTAGTCGTCATACCAGGCCGGGCTGACCGCGACGGTGACGCTGTCCCATGTCGCGTCCGGACGCTGCGGCGGGCACTGCGCGCTGCCGCCGGTGTTGCCGGCCGCGGCAACGATTACCGCGTTCTTGACGTCGACCGCGTAGGCCAATGCCGCGCCCAGCGACCGGTCGTCGAGCGGCGATGCGACCGGAACGCACGCGACCGATGAAATGTTGATCACCGACGCGCCGAGATCGGCGGCCGTCCGGACGGCTCGCGCCATCGTGTCGACATCACCCACTCCGGCGCTGGACCGGTCGTTGGCCGGAGCGAACTTGGCACTCGACTGGCGGATGCCGATCAGGGTGACGTCGGGCGCCATGCCGGCGAAGCTATCGGCCCTGGGATCCGGTGTCGCAGCGATGATTCCGGCCACCAATGTGCCATGCGCGTCGCAATCTTGAGTGCCGTCGCCGGTGGACACATAGTCACCCCCGGGCACCACATCGGGTAGCCGACCGTGCCGCGAGACACCGGTGTCGATGACCGCGACCCGCTGGCCGGCACCGCGGGTGAGCTGCCAGACCCGCTTTAGGTCGAGATGTGCAAACTGCTCGCCGCCCGGGCTCGCATCCGACGACATCGTCGTGCAAGCCTCGCGTTGCACGGTCGGCCGCGGCGGTGCGGGCAGGACCGGCTTCGGCAGCCACGTGTCGTCGATCTTCGGTGGCGAAACCGCGTGCGCCGACGGTGTTCCGAATTGGGCTAGCGCCGCCAGCGCCGATGCCGCCAGCAGCCGCACCACGCGTGACGCGGTCAACTCCATGTCGGATGGAGGCCACGAACGGCGCCATAGACACCGCATATCCAGCAGGTCAGGGGCACCATCGCGATCAGGGCCAGACACTCCACCAGCTCAACGCCTCGCCGCACTAGGGGCGACTGGGGTATCGCCGGAGTCATGAAACCCAGGAAGAGCGCCGCGGCGACGAGCATCGCCGTCATCGCCGCTATCCACGGTCCTCGATCCGGGATGGCGGCCGTGGCAATTGCGAATGTTGTTCCGGTAGTGACGATTCCCCCGACGACAAATATCAGAGCGCGTCTCCTGTCAACGCCATGCGCGTGCAGCAGCAGCACCGCACCGGTGACAGTGGCGAGAGCGATGCAGCCGAGCCTCGGTGCGCCGGTGACAACGGTGACCACGGCGCCCAGGGCGGCCGAACCCGAGAATGCCGCGAGCAGGCTTGTCAGCCAGTTGTCGGCACGGGTCGCTTTGGCAGTCAAACGATCCTGGGTATCCAGGCCCGGTGCGGGCGGCAGCCGAGGCGACAATCCGGCCAGCATGATCGACACCCGTGCCGCCATTTCGAGCAGGCCTAGCGAGGCCAGCGCGGATACCGACCCGATGATGTGCAGGGGGGCCGTTGTGATGACACCCACCAATGCGACGATCGCGACCGCCATCGCGAAGCACGACACCGCGGTCAACGTGACACGACCACAAGCCGATACGCGCATAGCCAACACCGACGTCACGGCGGCCGCCATCGCGGCCAGCAGCACACCGGGAGTGCCCGGAGCGCCAGGTACAGCAAGAAAGCCCGCGACCGCCGCAGATAAGGTGGCGATCAGGCCGAGCGTGAGCCCCGCCATCGGGTCGCCGTGGGCCCGGTGCGCGAACGCGGCCAACAGCAGAGCGAGGAAGCCTGCGAATGCCACGATGCCGGCAGTGGAGTAGCGGGTGGCATTGCCGCTGACGGCGTTTCGAATGAGCGTGATGCCCCCGATACCAGCAAGGCAGCTCGCCACTAGCGCGCCTACGAGGCGATTCACCAGCCCGTGCTGGGACTGTTCCGGAACGCGGGCTGTGGGACCCAGGATCGCCGAAATCGCCTCCGCCACATCGTCGCAGCGAGCAACGGGGAGCGGAGGCCGCGCTTGGCTCAGCACCATGACGGCCCCATTACGGATGCCGTTCTGTGCCAACGTTGTCGACGCATCCAATACTGACGAACCGAGGAGGGACAGGTGGTAACGGTCCCCGGTGGGGCAACTCGAATTTTCGATGTCGAGGCTTGCCAGGCTGTCAAGGATCGACGGGATCAGAGTGGCGACGGGGACCCCGGCGGGCAGCGACAAATCGACGAGTGCACTGCCGGCATGAACCGACACGCGGCGCAGTCCCGGATCCGACACGGACAAGGGCAACCCCTTCAGACTTGAATTGTCGGCACGGTAACCCGTTTTCGATCGCCCGGTTTCCGGCTATCCACAGGCGAGTTGCGTCCGATTCGGGTGCTCCTTACCGTTCGTCAAACGGTGGGAGGGGCCGGCGTGACTGAGGTTTTTGCGCCTGCGGTGCGCCGTCCGGCGCCCGCGGTCGAGACGACGGACGTCAACATTGACGCGCCGCCCGAGCTCCAGCGTTCCTCGTCGTCCGGCACGCTGGTGCGCCTGGCGCCCGTTTTCATCTCCCTCGGGAGCCTTGGCGCGGTGGCCGCGGCCTTCCTTTCGGGGTCGACCATGACTCGCAGTCCAACGTTTCTGGCTTTTCCCGTGATGATGCTGGGTTCGATGATTGCGACGACGGTGGCCGGACGAGGCCGTCGGCACAGCGGAGGCATGGAAGCAGATCGAGTCGAATACCTCGCATACCTAAGCCGCCTGCGCGCGACGGTCGCGGAAACCGCTGCGGCACAGCGCTCGTCACTCAGATGGAGACATCCCGATCCCGAGACGTTGTGGACGATGATCGGCGGACCGCGAATGTGGGAGCGGCAAGCCAGGGACGGCGACTTCTGCGTCGTCCGCGTCGGCGTCGGAACCCAGCCGCTCGCCACGCGTTTGGTGGCCCCGGAAATCCCAATCGCGGAGCTCGCGGACCCGGTCACGGCAACGGCGTTGGACCGTTTTGTCCGCGCGCACTCGACAATCGAGGAAGCGCCGATTGCGATTAGTTTGCGGGCGGCTACGACGGTAACGATCGATGGCGATTCGGGCGAAGCGCGCGGAGTCCTGCGAGCGATGGTATGTCAACTCGCCGTGTTACATCCTCCGGACCAGTTGCTGATCGTCGCCGTGATCAGCGAGGGGAACAGGTGTCACTGGGATTGGCTGAAATGGCTGCCGCACAACCAACATCCGGCCGCGCTCGATACGTTGGGGTCGGCGCGAATGGTGTATCGAAGCCCGCAAGAAGCTCAGCGTGCCCTGGCCGGTACGAATGGGCCGCACGCGGTGGTGATCAGCGACCGTGGCCAGCGCGTCGCGGCCGGTGTGATTGGGGACGCGACCATCCTCGAGGTCGGCGCTGGCAGCACGCCGTTGGCAATCAGGGATGCCGGCGAAACTTTGGCGCTGGAGCGCCCCGACCAAATGGACGCCCTCGATGCGTTGATCTGTGCGCGGCGGCTGGCCGGGTACCGAACCGAAGCGGCCTCTCGCGGGAGCGAAGGCCTGGGCTGGTCGGATCTGATGGGGCTAGGCGACCTCTCGCGTTTCGACCCCGTCACTGCGTGGCGCAGCCAGGACCGCCACCATCGCCTCCGCGTTCCGATCGGGGCGACGGTCGACGGAAAGTCGCTCGAGCTCGATATCAAAGAGCCCGCCGAAAACGGCATAGGTCCCCACGGCCTCTGCGTGGGCGCCACCGGCTCGGGCAAGTCGGAATTGCTGCGCACCGTCGCATTGGGCATGATGGCGCGGAACTCGCCCGAGGTGCTCAATCTGCTCCTCGTCGACTTCAAGGGCGGCGCAACGTTTCTCGATCTGGCGCGTGCTCCGCACGTCGCTGCGGTCATCACCAACCTGTCGGACGAGGCGCCGCTGGTGGCCCGGATGCGGGATGCGCTGGCCGGTGAGATGAACCGGCGGCAGCAATTGCTGCGAGCGGCGGGCCATGGCAGCGTCGCGGCCTACGAAGAAGCACGGCGGGCCGGCCTGCAATCGGCCGCCCTGCCGACATTGTTCATCGTCGTCGACGAGTTCTCCGAACTGCTCAGCCAGCATCCTGATTTCGCCGACATGTTCGTTGCGATCGGCCGGCTCGGCCGGTCGTTGGGCATGCATCTGTTGCTGGCCAGCCAGCGCCTCGACGAAGGCCGGCTGCGAGGCCTGGAAGCACATCTTTCTTACCGGGTATGCCTGAAGACTTTGTCCGCGAGCGAATCGCGGATCGTCCTGGGAACACTCGACGCGTATCAACTACCGAATACGCCCGGTGCCGGTTACCTGCGCTGCGGTGGCGGCGAGCCGATTCGTTTCCAGACCGCATTCGTCTCCGGACCGCTGTCCGCCCTGCCGACTGGCGTCACCACCGCGACGAGATCGCCTTCCGTGCAGCCGTTCAGCACGCGCGCCGCAGGCCCAATCACACACGACGCCGGGACAAGTCGGCCACCCGCGCAAACCGTACTGGGCGCGGTGTTGGACCGGCTGTCCGTGCACGGGCCTCCCGCGCACCAAGTCTGGCTCCCGCCGCTCGGTCCGACACCTCCGCTGGGAAGCCTGTTGCGCGACACCGGATCGCCGAGGGGCGGCCTGATCGCACCCATCGGCGTCGTCGACCGTCCTTTCGAACAGTGCCGGGCGCCGCTCATGGTCGACTTGTCCGGAGCCGCAGGCAATGTCGCGATCGTCGGAGCGCCTCAATCAGGAAAGTCGACAGCGCTGCGCACACTGGTCACCGCGCTGGCGGCCACTCACGATCCACGCCAGGTGCAGTTCTACTGCCTCGATTTCGGCGGCGGAACGCTGGCGTCCCTAGATAGTTTGCCCCACGTGGGCACCGTCGCCGGCAGGGCCGAGCCGGCGCTGGTCGCGCGCATGGTCGCCGAAATGGAATCGATCGTGCGCTCTCGGGACTTGGATCGAACCGGTGCGGCATCCGATTCCACTCGGCAGGCCGACATTTTCCTCGTCGTCGACGGCTGGGCGACCCTGCGCCATGAGTTCGACGCGCTCGAGGAAGCGATCACTTCTCTGGCGGCGCAGGGGCTTTCATTCGGCGTGCACGTAGTCTTGTCAGCGTCGCGCTGGGCCGAGATCCGGCCGTCGCTGAAAGATCAGATCGGGACCCGCATCGAGTTGCGGCTGGGTGACCCCGCCGATTCGGAAATCGACCGCAAGCGGGCACAGCAGGTGCCGCGCGACCAACCCGGCCGCGGCCTTTCCCACGAGGGGCTGCACATGTTGATCGCGCTGCCGACGAACCCGAGTGAGCTGGCACGCCGTGACGGTGAGTCGGCCGCGCCCCCGATACAGCTGCTGTCGGCGCACGTGGACCGCGAGGCCGCCGTCCACCGAGCGGGCGATGAATTCGCAGGGCGCATCCTGCTCGGGCTCGAGGAGCGCCGACTGCAGCCGGTCACAGTGGATTTCGATCAGCATTCACATCTGTTGATTCTCGGAGACAACGAGTGCGGAAAGACGGCGACGCTACGGACCCTGTGCCTCGAGATCGTACGCACTAATAGTGCTGCGCAAGCACAACTGTTGATAGTCGATTATCGGCGCTCCCTGCTCGGGGTCATCGAGTCGGAACATCTTGGCGGCTATGCCATGTCGCCGGCAGCACTGGGTGCATTGCTGCCCGGTGTCCTCGACGTGTTAAGACAGCGAATGCCCCCTCCGGAGGTGAGCCAGGCGCAGTTGCGAGCCAGGTCTTGGTGGTCCGGTCCGGATATCTACGTCGTAGTCGACGACTACGACCTGGTCGCGGGCCCGGCCGAGAATCCGCTGGTGGCTATCACCGAGTTTATGCCGCATGCACGGGATCTGGGACTGCACCTCGTCGTGGCGCGGCGCAGTGGTGGCGCGGCGCGCGCCCTGTTCGAGCCTCCGCTGGCCGGTCTGCGCGACCTCGGTTGCATGGCGCTCGTGATGAGCGGACGTGCAGACGACGGTGCGCTGTTAGGCTGCCGCCCCGTCCGGCTGCCACCGGGTCGCGGTGTTCTGGTCGCTCGTGCCGGTGACGAACAGCTTGTACAAGTGTTTTGGAGCCCGCCGGCATGAGCCTATCGTGAGCGCTCATCGCGCCATCATCGAGGCCGGGCCGGGCACGATCCGCCGATTGTGTTGCGGCTCAACCAAGGTCGCCGACGCCGAGATGACTGAGATCACGAGGACCGCGCTGGAATCGATCGACGATCCGGTGGCACTTGTGGACGGGCGGCCGGTCGCCGTCGATTCGGTGTGGCGGACCGCGCTGCGGTCGGTGGGCTGCTCGAGGCCGGGCCCACACAAAGCCATGGTCGTGGTGCACCCGTCGTGGTGGTCAGCGTCGCGCGTCGGCCTGGTGACCGCCGTTGCCAAGGGCCTTGCCGACGATGTGTCCGCACGCCCGCGATCGTGGCTGCTGAGGCAGTCGTCCAAGCCCGAACCGGAGGCGGCGGTAGTGGTGGAGATCGCCGAACGGCTGGTGTCGATCGCCGGTGTCGACGTCGTCGCCGTACCCCGCCGAACGGAATCAGGGCTTGTCGCCGATCAGGTGGCGCGTGTCGTCGACGAGATCGCATGCGGGACAACGACGGTCACGCTGATCGACGCGCCGGCCACGGTGGCCGGGGCAACGGCGCTTTCGACATTGATCGCCGGCGCGCTGCGTAGCAACGGCCGGACGGTCGTGGAGATCGGTGACTCTGCGCTGCCAAGTCTTGCCGCGTCGGCGCAGCCGTCCTTGTCGGCCCACGACGAGCCGGCCTTATCGCCGTCGAACCCGAAGGTCGGTTCGTACGCGTGGATGCTCAGAGGAATCGGGGCGGCCGTCGTCGTCCTGGCCGCGGCGGTGCCGGCGGTGGCCTCTGTGGGGCGTCACGGTGTCACGCGCGCGGATACTGCGGCCACGACCTTTCTGGTGGAAGGCCGGGTAGCGCTGAGGGTGCCGGCGAACTGGCCCACGCAGCGGGTGATTGCAGGACCCGGTTCAGCACGGGTGCAGGTGACGTCGCCATCAGATCCCGAAGCGGCGTTGCACGTCACACAGTCGCCGGTACCGGAGGAGACGCTGGGCGACACCGCAGAGCGATTGAAACGCGCGATCGATGCCGTGCCCGCCGGGGTGTTCGTCGACTTCAACCCCTCCGGCAACAGCGCGGGCCGGCCGGCGGTGACCTACCGCGAAGTGCGCGCCAGCCACCAGGTCCGCTGGACCGTGGTGCTGGACGGAACGGTCCAGATCAGTATCGGATGCCAGAGCCGGCCCGGCAGCGAGGATGCCATCCGGGACGCATGCGAGGAGGCGGTCCGATCCGCCCACGCGATCAACGGAACCTAACGGGCGTCCGCATGGTCGTACTTGGTATGGGAACACCGAACACACTGAGCGCCGACTTCGACCTGATGCGCTCCGTCGCGGCGACCACCGATGCCCGCAACGAAGAAATCCGGGTGATGCTGCAGGCATTCATCGGCCGCGTGAGCAGTGTGCCGCAGTCGGTGTGGGGTGGGCTCGCCGCCGCGCGGTTCAAGGATGCGGTCGATCGTTGGAACGCCGAGTCGATGAGGCTCTACCACGTCCTGCACGCAATCGCCGAGACGATTCGGCACAACGAGGCCATGCTGCAGGAGGCCGGTCAGATTCATGCCGACCACATCGCCGCTGCCGGCGGAAATCTCTGAGCGGGGCTGTCGATGGATCCGGTGTTGTCGTACAGCTTTGGCGAAATCGAATTCTCCGTGCGCCAGGAGATTCACGCCACGTCAGCCCGTTTCAATGCTGCGCTGGACGAGCTGAGGTCGCAAATAGCTCCGTTGCAGCAGTTGTGGACTCGCGAAGCCGCGGCCGCATATCAGGCCGAGCAGCTCAAGTGGCATCAGGCGGCGACGGCGCTCAACGAGATATTGGTCGACCTTGGAAATGCGGTACGCGACGGCTCGGATGAGGTGGCGGGCGCCGACCGCCGGGCGGCGGGGGCCTGGGGAAGGTAGCCGGATGCACGAGACTCTGTGCGGTCCTGGCGGAGGAGAGCCGTCAGGACCGCACAGTCATTTCTACCTGGATTGCGACGCAGTCCTCCGTCGATGGTTTAGCGTCCTGGTCAACGGGTGGGAGGGGGTCCGCGCGTGTCACCAAGAAAACGCGGGTGGGTCCTGGGTTTGCTGATTCTCGTCATCGGTATCGGCGGAGGTTGGCTTCTGGCGGGCCATACCGCATTGGATACCAGCTCGTCCTCGCCTACGGGCGCGACGCCTTCTACCGAGACGATCACTGTCACCGTGCCTGACAACGCCGTACAGGTCGGCCCTGATCAAACCGTCCATAAAGACAACGTCGAGATTCCTGACACCGCTTTCGAGAAGATGCATGCACCTCCGGCTTCAGCGGTCTCGACATGGGGACCGCTGATCGTCGGTGTCCTAGCGGCTATCGGGGCATCCCTGGGCGTATTCGTCACATTGCTCCAAAAGAACAGGTCCGATAACCGTAGTGAGTGGTGGCGGCGTACCACGTGGGCGTTTGAGCGCACCTTCAGCGTTAACGACGCGGAAGCCACACTGGGCTGGAAGGTGCTCGGTACGCTCATGCGCTCTACCCTGGCTACTAGTGATGATTCTGAGATTGTGCAGGTAATCGCAGAGCAAGTGGCGCTCGGCTGACCGGACAGGAGGGTCCGTGACAACAACGTCGCAAACGGAGAACGACCGTCGCAAGCAAGAGCGGAGCCTCGACGTCCGTAAGGCCGCCGCGCAGGCCGCGGTAGCTGCCAGCGAAAATACGGGCCGTGAGGTTGATCCGCGGGTCAAGGAACTCGCCGAGTCGTAGCAATTGAAAGCGGGCGTCGGTCAGTCCTCGTGTGATGCCGCAGCCAGAACCGTTAACGCCCTCAAACTGATCTACCGCCGCCAGTCTGCCCATTTTGACCTGCGGGGATGCGGGTCGGTAAGCTGCTCGGTTGGCGTGCGGTACGCCAGGGCCTCGGGTCAATGTCGGTCGCCGAGATCAAGCCCCACCGTCAACGCCTGACCGATACCCGGGTCACACCGGGATCCACCTCGAGAAGAAGAAGGTAAGCGCTGTGCCCACATACGCGCCCAAGGCGGGTGACACCACGAGGTCGTGGTACGTCATCGACGCCACGGACGTGGTGCTTGGCCGCCTTGCCGTCGCGGCAGCCACCCTGCTGCGCGGTAAGCACAAGCCGACGTTCGCTCCCAATGTCGATGGCGGCGACTTCGTCATCGTCATCAACGCCGACAAGGTCGCCATCAGCGGCGACAAGCTGCAGAACAAGCTGGCCTTCACCCACTCGGGGTATCCCGGCGGCCTGCACAAGCGCACGATCGGCGAGCTGATGGAAAAGCACCCGACCCGCGTCGTGGAAAAGGCGATCGTCGGCATGCTGCCCAAGAACAAGCTCAGCCGTCAGATCCAGCGCAAGCTCCATGTCTACGCGGGCCCGGAGCATCCCCACATCGCACAAAAGCCGGTTCCGTACGAGATCAAGCAGGTGGCCCAGTGACCGAAACAACCGAGGCCGTCGAGACCGCGGCGACCCCAGAAACCCCGGAAACCCCCGCCGCTCCGGCCGAGACCCCGGCGGCCAAGCCCAGCGAACCGTTCGTGTTCGAGCGGCCGATCCAGACCGTCGGCCGCCGCAAGGAGGCCGTGGTGCGGGTCCGCATCGTGCCCGGCACCGGCAAGTTCGACCTCAACGGCCGCAGCCTCGAGGACTACTTCCCCAACAAGGTGCACCAGCAGCTGATCAAGGCCCCGCTGGTCACCGTCGATCGGGTGGAGAGCTTCGACATCTTCGCGCTGCTGCACGGCGGGGGCCCGTCTGGTCAGGCCGGCGCGCTGCGCCTGGGCATCGCCCGGGCGTTGATCTTGGCCTCGCCGGAGGACCGGCCGGCTCTGAAGAAGGCCGGGTTCCTCACCCGTGACCCGCGTGCCACCGAGCGCAAGAAGTACGGCTTGAAGAAGGCGCGCAAGGCGCCGCAGTACAGCAAGCGCTGATCACCGATCACTTTCTGGCCGCAACCGTGCATCTACTGCACCTTTAGCGGCGTGTCCGCGCGCAAACACGCACGGTTTCGTCCAGAAATGAACGGGCATGTGTTAGGTGCACGACCGTCAACTGTGAGAGGTTTATCCGCATGGGTCGACTATTCGGCACCGACGGCGTTCGCGGGGTCGCCAATCGTGAGTTGACCGCCGAGCTGGCGTTGGCGCTGGGCTCGGCGGCTGCGCGGCGACTGGCGAGCGCGGCGGGACCGGGCCGCCGAGTCGCCGTGATCGGTCGCGACCCGCGAGCCAGCGGCGAAATGTTGGAGGCGGCGGTGATCGCAGGCCTGACCAGCGAGGGCGTGGACGCGCTGCGGGTGGGGGTGCTGCCGACCCCCGCGGTGGCCTACCTGACCGGCGCCTACGACGCCGACTTCGGGGTGATGATCTCGGCGTCGCACAACCCGATGCCCGACAACGGCATCAAGATCTTCGGCCCCGGCGGCCACAAGCTGGACGACGACACCGAGGACCAGATCGAAGAACTGGTCGCGGCCGGGCCCGGGCTGCGCCAGGTCGGCGCCGGGATCGGCCGTGTTCTCGACGCCGAGGATGCGGCCGACCGCTACCTGCGCCACGTCGGCAAGGTCAGCACCGCACCGCTCGACGGCCTGACCGTGGTCGTCGACTGCGCCCACGGCGCGGCGTCGGTGGCCGCACCGCGCGCCTATCGCGCGGCCGGCGCCCGGGTCATCCCGATCCACGCCGAGCCCAACGGACTGAACATCAACGACGGCTGCGGCTCGACGCACCTGGATTCGCTGCGGGCGGCCGTCATCGACCACCGCGCCGATCTGGGCCTGGCGCACGACGGCGACGCCGACCGGTGCCTGGCGATCGATGCCAACGGCGAACTCGTCGACGGCGACGCGATCATGGTCGTGCTTGCGCACGCGATGCAGGAGGCCGGCGAGCTGGCCTCGAACACGTTGGTGACCACGGTGATGAGCAATCTGGGCCTGCACCTGGCCATGCGCTCGGCCGGGATTACGGTGCGCACCACCGCCGTCGGCGACCGCTATGTCCTGGAGGCGTTGCGGGCCGGCGAGTACAGCCTCGGCGGCGAGCAATCCGGCCACATCGTGATGCCCGCGCTGGGCTCGACCGGCGATGGCATCGTCACCGGCCTGCGGCTGATGACCCGCATGGTGCAGACCGGCAAGTCGCTGGCCGACCTTGCCTCGCAGATGCAGACGTTGCCGCAGGTGCTGATCAACGTCGAGGTCGCCGACAAGGCCGCCGCCGCCGCGGCGCCCGCGGTGCAGGCCGCGGTGGAGCGGGCCAAAGCGGAGCTCGGTGATACCGGGCGAATTCTGTTGCGCCCCTCGGGAACTGAACCGATGATCCGCGTGATGGTGGAAGCGCCCGAAGTGGACGTGGCTCGGCACGTCGCCACCCAAGTCGCCGAAGCGGTGAGCGCTCAGGGCTGATCCGCTATCCGGGAACCCCGACGGGGGATCCCGCGTCGGATTAGGCATGAGATTCGATAGTCCAGGACGACACAACGCTTTTACCCGCACCGGGGTCGACGTCGCCGCGGTGCATAGGGTCGCCGACCAATTGCGCGGTGCCGCCGAGCTGGTCGACGCCGCGGTGAGTGACCACCTGGCCGGGCTGGCGTTCGGCGGCGCCACCGCGGGGCGGGCGCACACCGCGCGCGGCGACGCTTTGCGCGGCCAGTTGGAGCAACTTGTGGCGCAGTTGTCGCAGTGGTCGCGGGCGTCCGTCGCGATCGCTGTGGCCCTGCGGTCGGGCGCCGAACGCTATGCCGACGCCGAGTTGTATGCCGCAGCGCAGATCGCCTGATAGTGGGCGATCGTTTGGATGTAGCCGAGCGCCTTGCCGAGGGCCGGCTCGCCGTCGAGCACACGCAAACATACGTGCGCGCTTGCCAGGCGCTGGGTTACGAAGAGTCCGACCTCACGTCGAACCCCAGCCAGATCCGCGACGGGTACGGAACCGAAGACGGCCTGAATCTTCACGCGCTCGACCGTGATTGCGCGGAGCTGCGGGCCGCGGGCGACGCAGTGACGGAAGGGCTGCGCATGCAGCGCGCCCAGCTCGGCGAGCTGGCGGCGGCCTGGACGGGACCCGGGGGAGACGCGGCGCTCGCGTTTCTGCAGCGTCATTGCGATGAAGCAGCCACCCTTGCGACCGAAGTGCGCGCTGCGGCCCAGCGATGCGAGTCGCTGCGCGACAACTTGTGGTGTCTGGTCGACGCAAAGGTCGCGACTGCCGTCGCCATCGACGATCGCACGGCGGCGCAGCGCCCGACTTGGTTGGCCGCCGCCGCTTCCCTCACGACCGGGGCCGGGGATCGGTGGACCGCCGCGGAGATCGTCCGGGAGCAGGTGAAACCCTACGTGGACAACGACATTCGCAACGAGTGGGTGAGCTCGATGCGCTCGTCGCTCGCCGGGGTCGCTGCGTCCTACGACATGGTCACCGACAGGATGGCCGCCACGCCGGTCGTGTACTTCGAGCTTCCCGGCGACCTCGGCCCCGGCTGGCAGCCGGTCGCGCCGGTCCCGCCGGGCGCGCCCGCTCTGCCCGCTCCGCCCGCGGCGGCTGTGGTAACACCGGCCGCTGCGGCACCGCCCGCGGTCGCACCCGCCGCCGCGGCACCGCCGGCGGCCCCTGCCGCGGCACCGCCGACTGATCTCGCTCCGCTACCGGATTTGGGAACGTCGCTTGGTGGTGCTTCGGGGATGCCCAGCGGCGCGGGAGATCTCGGCGGACTGAGCGGTCTTGGCGGCCTGGGCGGACTCGCCAGCCGAATCGTCGGTGCGATGGGTGGGCTGTTGGGGTCGGCGGGCGATGCGCATGGCGGCGAAGACCCATTCGACGAGGATGCGTTCGGCGAGGATCCGTTCCATCCGGACGATGAGCGCGACGATTCCGACGACCGGACCGATGACGACGCGGAAGAATCCGAGCCGCCCGAAAAGGGCGACAAGGCCGCCGGGGATAAACCGGTTGACGCAGCGTTCGAAGCGCCCCCACCGGTGGGCGCGCCGCCGGTTGAAGCGCCGCCACCGGCTGACACGCTCCCGCCGGCCGAAGCGCCGCCGGGTGAACCGCCGCCGGCGGCCGCGCCCGCACCGGCCGCTGGACCGCCGACCGACGGATCAACCCCCTGCCAGATCGCCGCCGATCAGCTTCCGCAGGCGGGACAGTGAGTGCTCAGGAGGGCCGCAGCTGGAGCGCTTCCTCGACGAAGCGCACGGACTCTTCGGCGTCGGTCGCCATCGGGCTTACCAACAGCGTCGTGACGCCGGATTCGGCGAAGGCGGCCAGGCGCTCGGCGATGAAGCCGCGCGGTCCGACGAGCGACATCCCGCGCACCAATTCGTCGGGCACCAAGTCGATCGCCTCACGCTTGCGGCCGGAGAGATACAGCGCCTGGATCTTGTCCGCGACCTCGCCGTATCCGTAGCGCGTCGCGAGGTTGTGGTAGAAGTTGCGGCCCTTGGCACCCATTCCGCCGAGATAGAGGGCTAGCTGCGGCTTGGCCCACGCCAGCCGGTCGTCGACATTCTCGCCGATGGCCAGCGACGCGTGCACCATGACGTCTAACGGTCCCAGAGCCGGATCCCGTTTTGCGGCACCGGCTTTCAGCGCTTCGCCCCAGACCGAGTCGGCCTTCTCGGGAAGATAGAAGACCGGCTGCCAGCCCTCGGCGATCTCGGCGGTGAGCTCGACGTTCTTCGGTCCCAGCGCCGCGATCGTTATTGGAATACGTTCGCGCACAGGATGATTGATCAGTTGCAAGGGTTTACCCAAGCCCGTTCCGCGATCCGCGGGCAGCGGGAGCTGATAGTACTTGCCGTCGTATTGCACCCGCTCGCGGCGCCACACCTTCCGGCAGATCTCCACGACCTCGCGGGTGCGGCCCAGCGGGGCGTCGAACGGGACGCCGTGAAACCCCTCCATCACCTGAGGCCCCGACGTGCCGATGCCAAGACGGAACCGGCCGTCGGACACGAAGTCCAGGCCCGCGGCGGTCATCGCCAGCAACGACGGCGTGCGGATGTAGATGGGAACCACGCCGGTGGCCAATTCGACGGTGTTGGTCTTGGCGGCCAGGTACCCGAGTTGGCTGATGGCGTCGTAGGAATACGCCTCGGCCACCACCGCGATGTCGATGCCTTCTTTCTCAAGTTCGACGACGCGGTCGACGGCCTCTTTAAACCCGCCCGAATAATCCAGAGCGATCCCGATTCGCATCAACGATGCATACCACGAGGTGAATTTCGCTCGACGTGGACCTCAGCCTGCCGACGTGCCCGTCCAGTACTCCGCGAACCGCTGACCGTCGCCGGTGAGACGGAGGATGTCATTGCCGGTGAACGAGACCGGGCCGTCCGGGCCCTGGCCAGTGCCGACCCACCGGCCGGCGAGGAATGCGCCGTCGGAAAAGGGCCCGATTTCAACAGAAAACGTCAAGCCCGACACCATGTTTCGTGTCTGCTCGACGATCTGCTGGAGCTCGTCGGGCCCGTGTACGTCCCGGTCGGGCCAATGGCCGACGAAGTCGTCGGTGACGATCTCGGCCGCGACCGGTCGGCCGGCCCAGAGTTCGGCGATCCAGCGGTTGTAGAGCGTTTGGACGTTAGCCATTGCGCGCGACTACCCGTTCGGTGTGGCCGCAATCACTTCAGCAGCGCGACGATTTTTTCTTCCGGCGTGATCGGCGGTGCGTCGGGGTCCACGGGATCCGTCTTGGGCAGGTGCGCGTCCGGGTCGGCGAAGGCGCGATAGGTCTTGTCGCCAGCCAGCGTGGCGAGCAGGTACCCGGTCAGCAGCGCCCGAACCGATCGCTGCGTGCCGCGATGCGCGCCGGGCAGCCCGACCGCTTTTGTCAGCCGCCGGCCCTCGACCAGGCCGCCGGGTTGGGCCTTATTGACGATGCGCAGCGTGGCCGCGGTCCACGCGCGCGAAAGCGCCAAGGCGTTGGAATTCAACGTCTTTGGGTCACCCGGCGCGGTCAGAATCAAACCCGGGACCCCCAGCGTCGCGGCCGGCTGCTCGGCCGGGGGACTGGTGACGGTCGGGAACAGCGCCGCCACGGCCGCGGGCTTGGCCGGCATGCCGGCCGCCGCGAAGACCGCGGCCGAGCCGCCGAAACCGTGGCCCACCACGCCGAGCTTGGCGGGGTGCACGCTGATCTTGCCGGGCCCGAGCCGCACGCCGGCCACGATGTCGAGGGTGGTGCCGAGATCGAAGGCCAGGTTGAGCACCGAGGGCGCCAGGCCGCGTTCGGTATCGGGGGCGGCGGCCACGAGGCCCCACGACGCCAGATGCTCCAGCAGGCCCGAGTAGCGGGCGACGCCGGCCAGCCACGTGTGACCGAACGCGACACCGGGCAGATTCAGTCCCGCTTCCGGCGTGTAGACCACCCCCGGCAAACCGGCGAACGCCAGGTCACCGCGCAAAACCCGATGTGGGCCGCGCCGGCTTAGAGCTTTGACGAGCTTGCGGGTTCGGGCCACGCGTCGACGTTAGCGCACCTCGATCAGCCCGAGCCGCCAGAGCGCCGCGTACACCTGGCGCAGCGGAATGCTCAGCAAACGAGCGGCCGTCTCCAGCACGGGGTCACCCCGATCGATCGGCGGCCGAGGGCTCGCCACCGCTTCGTCGTACGGAACAGCAGTCATGATCCGCTCCTAAAAGATTGCGCGGAAGTTCCGAGATGAATTTGCGGATATCGGCATTGAGGTCTACGAGAGCTGACAACTAAAAACAAATTGATCGATGGTGGGGCGGTCTGTGTTGCGGCATAACTACTGCGCCGCAACATCATTCGTCGTAGTGACGGTTCCTTTCACTTGCCGATATCCCGAATTTTAAGTGTGCGTCGCGATGGAGCAATGAAAGTATAGGAAACGTCAGAAATACATTAGGTGACAAACACGCATTGTTTAGGAATATGATTTCGGCTGAAATGTAGGCGCCGCGGACGCCCGTGGCGTGCGTTTCGCGAACGACCGCGCCCGGCGATGCCCGCCTCTCGGCACATTTACGCAGGTCAACGCGCTGCCGGTCCGGCCTGCTGGGACCGCCAGGGCCGCTCCACTACCCTGTGCAGGATGTGCGGAATCGTCGGCTACGTCGGGCAGCGCCCTGCCTTCGACGTCGTCATGGACGCACTGCGCCGGATGGAGTACCGCGGCTACGACTCGTCGGGAATCGCACTGCTGGACGGCATGGGCAAACTCACCGTGCGTCGCCGGGCCGGCCGGCTGGCCAACTTGGAGAAGACGACGGCCGAGATGCCGGCCGAAGCGCTAACTGGAACCACCGGGCTGGGCCACACCCGCTGGGCCACCCACGGCCGGCCCACCGACCGCAACGCCCACCCGCACCGCGACGCCGCCGGCAAGATCGCCGTCGTCCACAACGGGATCATCGAGAACTACGCCGACCTGCGCCACGAACTGGAGGCCGACGGCGTCGAGTTTTCCAGCGACACCGACACCGAAGTCGCGGTGCACCTGGTTTCGCAGGCCTACCGCCATGGCGCAACGGCCGGTGATTTCGTGGCCTCGGTGCTGGCCGTGCTGCGCCGGCTGGAGGGCCACTTCACCCTGGTGTTCGCCAACGCCGACGAACCCGGCACGATCGTCGCCGCCCGCCGGTCGACGCCCTTGGTGCTGGGGGTCGGGGAAGGCGAGATGTTCGTCGGCTCCGACGTGGCCGCGTTCATCACCCACACCCGCAACGCCGTCGAACTCGGCCAGGACCAGGCCGTGGTGCTCAAGGCCGACGGCTACCGGATCACCGACTTCCACGGCAACGAAGACGTGGAATACCGCGAGTTCTACATCGACTGGGACCTGTCCGCCGCCGAGAAGGGCGGCTACGAGTTCTTCATGCTCAAGGAGATCGCCGAGCAGCCCACCGCGGTGGCCGACACCCTGCTCGGCCATTTCGTCAACGGCCGGATCGTGCTCGACGAACAGCGACTGTCCGACCAGGAACTGCGCGAGATCGACAAGGTGTTCGTGGTCGCCTGCGGCACCGCGTATCACTCGGGGCTGCTGGCGAAATACGCGATCGAGCACTGGACGCGGCTTCCCGTGGAAGTGGAGCTCGCCAGCGAATTCCGTTACCGGGACCCGGTTTTGGATCGCAGCACGCTGGTGGTCGCCATCTCGCAGTCGGGCGAGACCGCGGACACCCTGGAAGCGGTCCGGCACGCCAAGGATCAGAAGGCCAAGGTGCTGGCGATCTGCAACACCAACGGCTCGCAGATCCCGCGCGAGTGCGACGCGGTGCTCTACACCCGCGCCGGCCCGGAGATCGGCGTCGCCTCGACCAAGACATTCCTGGCGCAGATCGCCGCCAACTATCTCGTCGGCCTGGCGCTGGCGCAGGCCCGCGGCACCAAGTATCCCGACGAGGTCGAAAGCGAGTACCGCGAGCTGGAGGCGATGCCAGACCTGGTGGCGCGGGTCCTCGCGACGGTCGAACCGGTGGCGGCCCTTGCCCATCGGTTCGCCCAGTCCTCGACCATCCTCTTCCTGGGTCGCCACGTCGGCTACCCGGTCGCGCTGGAAGGCGCGCTGAAGCTCAAAGAGCTGGCCTACATGCACGCCGAGGGTTTCGCGGCCGGCGAACTCAAGCACGGCCCGATCGCGTTGATCGAGGACGACCTTCCCGTCATCGTCGTCATGCCCTCGCCGAAGGGGTCGGCCACGCTGCACGCCAAGCTGCTGTCCAACATCCGCGAGATCCAGTCCCGCGGCGCGGTGACGATCGTGATCGCCGAAGAAGGCGACGACACCGTGCGGCCCTACGCCGATCACTTGTTCGAAATCCCCTCGGTGTCAACACTTTTGCAGCCTCTGCTGTCGACCATCCCGCTGCAGGTGTTCGCGGCGTCCGTGGCGCAGGCCCGCGGTTATGACGTCGACAAGCCCCGAAACCTGGCCAAATCCGTCACCGTCGAATAGTCGTTGAACTCGACAGGGGGAGTCGTCGCTGATGAAATTGGGCATCGCGGGTCTGCTGCTCTTCATCGCGGCCTACATCGCATCGACCACGTTGTACGGCAGCGCCGGTAAGGGCCCGCATGACCTGACTCGAGCGCAGCCGACCTCCGACGGCACCACGGTGACGATCGACCTGCAGGACGTCGCGCAGAGCAACACCGTGCTGATGACCAACATGTCGATCGCGCCCGGGCCCGCGCTGCTGGATCCGCGCACGCACGGGCTCACCGAAGACCTCAGCGTGGTGGTCACCTCCACGGCAACGCCCACCAAGCGCACGTGGTCGAAAGACGTGCTGCCCGGCACGTTTCCGGTTCCGCTCACCCTCAGCGGTGACGTGACCAACTGGCCTTTCGACCACTACGTTTCGGGGCCGGTCACCGTCGAACTCTTCCGCGGTCCCGAGCAAAGGCCCGAACGGGCCGCGGTGAGGTTCGTGGACCGGCTGGCCGGCTGGCAGATCGACATTCCCGCCCCCGCCACGGCCGACGGCCTGGCGCCCTACCAGGTGAAGCTGCAGCGGTCGGCGGGCACTGTGGCGTTCGCCGTCGTCATCGTCGGGGTACTCGTCGGGCTGGCCGCCCTCGGCCTCGTCGTTGCGGTTCTGACGGCGCTCGACAAACGGCAGTTCCAGCCGCCGATGACGACGTGGTATGCGGCGATGCTCTTCGCGGTGGTACCGCTGCGCAACGCGCTGCCCAACGCGCCGCCGTTCGGCTCCTGGATCGACGTCCGGGTCGTGCTCTGGGTGGTCGTCGTGCTGGTGCTCTCGATGATGGTGTACATCACCTGCTGGTGGCGGCACTTACCGCCCGATTTCGTCAAACCTGGAAAGCCGGCCGAGAACCCAGCTGGGGAAGCAGCGGAGTCGCCTCCGGACGAGTCAGCGACGGCCGCGTCGCCGGCGTGCAACAGTTGAGCGGTGGCCAATGCATCGGTGAGGACACGACTGCGCGGCATGGCGCTCGCGGTCTGGCGCTTCATCATCGATGCGCCGCTGACCTACAGCTGGCTGTTGGTGCTGCTGATCACGACGATCGTGCAAAATCAACTTCCCGGGCGGGAACTGCACTCCGTGCTGCTGCACCGCTCCACCAACATCCACGAGTTGGGCACCAACCCGCTGGGTGTGCTGTTCTCCAGCCTGCTGTGGATCGACGGCAAGAACCTGGAGCCGTTCTTACTGCTGTTCACCCTTTTCCTGGCGCCGGCCGAACACTGGCTGGGCCAGCTGCGCTGGCTCACCGTGGGATTGACGTCGCACATCCTCGCCACCTACATCAGCGAAGGCATCCTCTACTACGCGATCGAGGAACACGAAGCGCCGGAAAGGCTGGTGCACGCGCGCGACATCGGCGTCAGCTATTTCCTTGTCGGCGTGATGGCCGTGCTGACCTATCACATTGCGCGGCCGTGGCGCTGGGGCTACCTCGGCGTGCTATTCGTCATCTTCGGTTTCCCGCTGCTCACGATGAACCATCACGCGCTGAACTTCACCGCGATCGGCCACTTCGCGTCGATCCTCATCGGGCTCTGCTTCTACCCGATGGCGCGTGAGCGCAAGCGCCCGCCGCTGAACCCGGCGAAACTCGGAACCGCATTCCGCCGCTTCCGGTCCGGGGAAACCTAGGCTGGCTTCGATGCGGCATTACTACTCCGTAGACGCGATCCGCGACGCCGAAGCGCCGCTGCTGGCCAGCCTGCCCGACGGGGCCTTGATGAGACGGGCCGCCTTCGGGCTGGCCACCGAGATCATCGCGGAACTCACCGCCCGAACCGGCGGGGTCGCCGGCCGTCGGGTGTGTGCGGTCGTCGGCTCGGGCGACAACGGCGGCGACGCGCTGTGGGCGGCGACCTTCCTGCGCCGTCGCGGCGCGGGAGCCGATGCGGTGCTGCTCAAGCCGGATCGCACGCACCGCAAGGGGCTGGCGGCCTTCCGGAAAGCCGGCGGGCGCGTCGTCGAAAGTGTCCCGGCCACAACCGATCTCGTCATCGACGGGGTCGTGGGCATTTCCGGCTCGGGACCGCTGCGGCCGGGGGCCGCCGAGGTGTTCGCCGCCGCAGAGGGGATTCCGGTGATCGCGGTCGACACCCCCAGCGGGATCGACGTGGAGACCGGAGCGATCACCGGCCCTGCCGTGCGGGCGGCGCTGACCGTAACCTTCGGGGGGCTCAAGCCGGTGCACGCGCTGGCCGACTGCGGGCGCGTCGTCCTGGTCGACATCGGGCTCGATCTGCCGGAGACCGACATGCTGGGTTTCGAAGCCGCCGACGTGGCCGCGCGGTGGCCGGTGCCCGGCCCCCACGACGACAAGTACACCCAGGGTGTGACGGGGGTGATGGCCGGCTCGTCGACCTATCCGGGTGCGGCGGTGCTGTGCACGGGGGCCGCCGTCGCGGCCACCTCCGGCATGGTCCGCTATGCCGGTAGTGCCCACGCCGAGGTGCTCGCGCAGTGGCCGGAGGTCATCGCGGCGCCCACCCCGGCGGCCGCCGGGCGGGTGCAGTCGTGGGTGGTCGGGCCGGGCCTGGGCACCGACGACGCCGGGGCCGCGGCGCTGTGGTTCGCGCTGGAGACCGACCTGCCGGTGATCGTCGACGCCGACGGGCTGACCATCCTGGCCGCCCATCCCGATCTCGTCGCCAACCGCGCGGCGCCGACCGTGCTGACCCCGCACGCCGGCGAATTCGCGCGGCTCGCGGGTAGTCCGCCCGGCGACGATCGCGTGGGCGCCGCCCGCAAACTGGCCGACACGTTCGGCGCCACCGTGCTGCTCAAGGGCAACGTCACGATCGTCGCCGACCCCGGCGGCCCGGTCTATCTCAATCCAGCCGGGCAGTCCTGGGCCGCGACCGCGGGCTCCGGCGACGTGCTTTCGGGCATGATCGGCGCGCTGCTGGCCTCCGGGCTGCCGGCCGGAGAGGCGGCCGCGGCCGCGGCGTTCGTGCATGCCCGCGCGGCGGAGCTGTCCGCCGCCGACCCCGGACCCGGCGAGGCGCCGACGTCGTCGTCGCGGATGGTCCCGCACATCCGGGCCGCCCTGGCCGCCCTGTAGCACCAACGAAAGGATCCGCCGTGTCCCGCAGTCATCCGTCGGTGCCCGCGCACTCGATCGCCCCCGCCTACACCGGCCGCCTGTTCACCGCGCCCGTTCCCGCGCTGCGGCTGCCCGAGGAGTCGATGGAGCCGGAGGCCGCCTACCGCTTCATCCACGACGAGCTGATGCTCGACGGCAGTTCCCGGCTGAACCTGGCCACCTTCGTCACCACGTGGATGGACCCCGAGGCCGGCAAGCTGATGGCCGAGACGTTCGACAAGAACATGATCGACAAGGACGAATATCCCGCGACCGCGGCCATCGAACAGCGCTGCGTGTGCATGGTGGCCGACCTGTTCCACGCCGACGGCCTGAGCGACGACGACCCGGGCAGCGCCTGCGGGGTGTCCACCATCGGCTCCAGCGAGGCGGTGATGCTGGGCGGCCTGGCCATGAAATGGCGCTGGCGGCAGAAGGTCGGCAAGGGGTGGGAAGGCCGCACCCCGAACCTGGTGATGGGCTCCAATGTCCAAGTGGTTTGGGAGAAATTCTGCCGCTACTTCGACGTCGAACCCCGCTATCTGCCGATGGAGGAGGGGCGCTACATCATTACGCCCGAGCAGGTCGTCGACGCCGTCGACGAGAACACCATCGGCGTGGTCGCGATCCTGGGCACCACCTACACCGGCGAACTCGAGCCCATCGCCGAGATCTGCGCGGCGCTGGACAAACTCGCCGCCGACGGGGGCGTGGATGTGCCGGTGCACGTCGACGCCGCCAGCGGCGGCTTCGTGGTTCCGTTCCTGCATCCGGAGCTGAAGTGGGATTTCCGGCTGCCCAGGGTGGTGTCGATCAACGTCAGCGGCCACAAGTACGGGCTGACGTATCCCGGTGTCGGGTTCGTGGTGTGGCGAAGCAAGGAGTACCTGCCCGAGGACCTGGTGTTCCACGTGAATTACTTGGGTGGCGACATGCCGACGTTCACGCTGAACTTCTCCCGCCCCGGGAACCAGGTCGTCGGCCAGTACTACAACTTCTTGCGGCTAGGCCGCGACGGCTACACCAAGGTCATGCAGGCCCTGTCCATGACGGCGCGGTGGCTGGGCGAACAGCTACGCGAGGCCGACCACTGCGAGCTGATCTCGGACGGCTCGGCGATCCCGGTGGTCAGCTTCCGGCTCGCCCGCGGCCTGGGCTACACCGAGTTCGACGTCTCCCACGAGCTACGTGGCTACGGGTGGCAGGTGCCCGCGTACACCATGCCCGACAACGCCACGCACATATCGGTGCTGCGCATCGTGGTTCGCGAGGGCCTGTCCGCCGACCTGGCCCGGGCCCTGCACGACGACGCCCGCACCGCGCTGGCCTCGCTCGACAAGCTCAAGCCGGGCGGGCACTACGAGGCCCAGCACTTCGCGCACTGACGCTCGCGGGCGGGCCGCGGAGCCGGTTCTGGGACAATGGCGGCCGTGGCCGTTACGCCGATATCCCTGAGCCCTGGGGTCCTCGCCGAGGCCGTCGTGGACCTGGGCGCGATCGAGCACAACGTGCGGGTGCTGCGCGAGCACGCCGGTCCCGCGCGGCTGATGGCTGTCGTCAAGGCCGACGGCTACGGCCACGGGGCCACCCGGGTCGCCCGCGCCGCACTGGCCGCCGGGGCGGCCGAGCTGGGCGTCGCCACGGTCGACGAGGCGCTGGCGCTGCGCGCCGACGGGATCACCGCGCCGGTGCTGGCCTGGCTGCACCCGCCCGGGCTCGACTTCGGGCCCGCGCTGCTCGCCGACATCGAGATCGCCGTGTCCTCGGTGCGCCAGCTCGACGAGCTGCTGGACGCGGTGCGCCGCACCGGCCGCACCGCGACCGTGACCGTCAAGGTCGACACCGGGCTGAACCGTAACGGTGTCGCCCCCGCGTCATACCCGTCGATGCTCACCGCGCTGCGCCAGGCCGTCGCCGAGGACGCCGTCCGGCTGCGCGGGCTGATGTCGCACATGGTCTACGCCGACCAGCCCGACAATTCGATCAACGACGTTCAGGCGCAGCGGCTCGGCGACATGCTGGCGCAGGCGCGCGACGCGGGGGTCACCTTCGAACTTGCGCACCTGGCGAATTCGGCGGCCACCATGGCCCGTCCCGACCTGGCCTTCGATATGGTGCGTCCGGGCATCGCCGTGTACGGCCTGAGCCCGGTGCCGCAGCTCGGCGACCTGGGGTTGATACCCGCGATGACGGTGAAATGCGCTGTCGCGCTGGTGAAGTCGATCCGGGCCGGCGACGGTGTGTCGTACGGACACACCTGGATCGCCGAGCACGACACCACCGTGGCACTGATGCCGATCGGCTACGCGGACGGTGTTTTCCGGTCGCTGGGCGGCCGGCTTGATGTGTTGATCAACGGGCGGCGGCGCCCGGGCGTCGGGCGGATTTGCATGGACCAATTCCTCGTCGACCTGGGTCCCGGCCCGATCGACGTCACCGAGGGCGACGAGGCGATCCTGTTCGGGCCCGGCGGCAGCGGCGAGCCCACCGCCCAGGACTGGGCCGACCTGCTCGGCACCATCCACTACGAAGTGGTGACCAGCCCGCGCGGGCGCATCACCAGGACCTATCGCGAGGCCGGAACCGTTGAGCGATAAGAGAACCCGCAGGCGCCACCGGGAAAGGGTTTGGCTTGCGGGGGGCACCGGGCTGACCGCGGTCGCCACCATCGTCGGGGCCTCGGCCCGCCGCTCGATGATCCAACGGGCCACGGACGTCGAAGACCCTTACGCCGACGAGGATTTCGAGACAATAAGCAGCGACCGCAGCTACGTGGTGATCACGGCCGACGGCGTGCCGCTGGCCGTCCGCGAAGTCGGCCCGGTCGACGCGCCAGTGACCATGGTCTTCGCCCATGGCTTCTGTCTGCGCATGGGCGCCTTCTACTTCCAGCGCACCCGGCTCGCCGAGAAATGGGGGCCGCGGGTGCGGATGGTCTTCTACGATCAGCGCGGGCACGGGCTCTCCGGCGAAGGCGAGCCCGAAACGTACACGCTGACCCAGCTGGGCCAGGATCTGGAAGCCGTGCTGACCGAGGCCGCGCCGCAGGGGGTCGTCGTGCTGGTCGGCCATTCGATGGGCGGCATGACGGTGTTGTCGCACGCCCGGCAGTACCCCGAACAGTACGGGCGCATGATCGTCGGCGCGGCGTTGATTTCCTCCGCCGCCGAAGGCGTTGCCCGTTCCCCGTTAGGGGAAGTGCTGAAAAACCCTGCGGTGGAAGCGCTTCGGTTCACCGCCCGCTCCGCCCCGAAGCTGACGCACCGCGGCCGCAATGTGTCGCGGTCGCTGATCGCGCCGGTTCTGCGGGCCGCGTCCTACAGCGACCTGCACGTCAGCCGAAGCCTGGACGCCTTCTCCCAGCGCATGATGAACGGCACCCCGATCGCCACCCTGGTGGGATTCTTGCGGGCACTGGAAGTGCACGACGAAACCGCCGGGCTGTGGACGTTGCTGCGCATTCCGACGCTGATCGCCTGCGGTGACCACGACCTGATCACCCCCGATGAGTACTCGAGGAAGATGGCGGCCTGTCTGCCGCAGTCCGAGCTTGTCATCGTCACCGGGGCCAGTCACCTGGCGCTGCTGGACAAACACGAAGCCATCAACGACGGTCTGGTCCGGCTGGTCAACCGCGCCACGCCGAGCAAGGTGGTCCTGCGCTACCGGCGTCTGCGGGAACGGTTCCGGCGTCATGCCTGAGCAGGGCACCGCCACCTGCGAGCGCGTCGAGGACACCGTCGCGCTGGGGTCCCGGCTGGGCAAGCAGCTGCGCGCCGGCGACGTGGTGGTGCTCTCCGGTCCGCTCGGCGCCGGAAAGACGGTGCTGGCCAAGGGTATTGCCGCGGCGATGGATGTCGACGGCCCGGTCACCTCACCGACGTACGTGCTGGCGCGGGTGCACCAGGCGCGGCGACCCGGCGCGCCGGCGATGATCCACGTCGACGTCTACCGGCTGCTGGACCACCGGGGCGCCGACCTGCTCGGCGAGCTCGACTCGCTGGACCTCGACACCGAGCTCGACGACGCGGTCGTCGTGGTGGAGTGGGGCGAAGGCCTGGCCGAACGCCTGTCCGAGCGGCACCTGGACGTCCGCCTCGAGCGGGTCAGCCACTCCGACGCGCGGATCGCGACCTGGGAGTGGAACAGCTCGTGAATATCGTTCTCGCCCTGGACACTTCGACGCCTGCAGTCACGGCCGGCGTCGTGCGACTGTCCGATCATGCCGTGCTGGCCGAGCGTGTCACCGTCGACGCCCGGGCGCACGCCGAACGGCTCACCCCGAATGTGCTTGCGGCGCTTGGCGATGCCGGGCTGACGATGACCGATCTGGACGCCGTGGTGGTGGGTTGCGGCCCCGGCCCGTTCACCGGCTTGCGGGCGGGGATGGCGACGGCCGCCGCGTATGGTCATGCACTCGATATCCCCGTGCGGGGGGTATGCAGCCTGGATGCCATCGGCGTGCTGACCACCGGCGACACCTTGGTGGTCACGGATGCCCGGCGGCGCGAGGTCTACTGGGCGCGATACCGCGACGGGGTCCGCATGTTCGGCCCGGCGGTCAATGCGCCTGCCGACGTCGACCCCGGACCGGCGCGGATGGTGGCCGGTTCGCCCGAGCACGCGGCCCTCTTCGGTCTGCCGGTGTGCGAGCCCGTCCATCCGACGCCGGCCGGGCTGGTGGCCGCGGTGCCCGACTGGTCGGAGCGCCCACTGCCGCTGGTGGCGCTGTATCTGCGCCGGCCCGATGCCAAGCCGTTGGCGGCTCGATGACC
The DNA here is from genome assembly GCF_001954195.1 of Mycobacterium sp. IS-1264. Taxonomy (GTDB): domain Bacteria; phylum Actinomycetota; class Actinomycetes; order Mycobacteriales; family Mycobacteriaceae; genus Mycobacterium. The sequence continues at coordinate 156,188 of NZ_MBES01000058.1, forward strand.
GCCTGCAGCGAGCCCGTGACACTCGGCGCGTTGACCCCCGCCGACGCGCAGCGGTGCGCCGAGCTAGAGGCATTGTTGTTCCCCGGTGACGATCCATGGCCGGCGGTGGCGTTCAACCGCGAACTCGCCAGCTCGCACAACCACTACGTGGCCGCGCGCGCCGCCGGCCGCGTGGTGGGCTATGCGGGCATCTCCCGGTTGGGCCGCAAACCGCCGTTCGAATACGAGGTGCACACCATCGGTGTGGACCCCGCATTCCAGGGGCGGGGCATCGGCCGCCGCCTGCTCGACGAGTTGCTGAATTTCGCCGAAGGCGGCGCGGTCTATCTGGAAGTGCGCACCGACAACGAGGCGGCCATCGCGTTGTACCGCAGCGCCGGGTTCACCCAGATCGGCCTGCGCCGGCGCTACTACCGGGTCAGCGGCGCCGACGCGTACACGATGCGGCGGGTGGGGGCACCTCCCGCTTGCGGGGGAGCATTGTGACCACCATCCTGGCTATCGAAACCTCCTGCGACGAAACGGGAGTCGGCATCGCGCGGCTGGACGCTGACGGTGCAGTGACACTGCTGGCCGACGAGGTGGCATCCAGCGTCGACGAACACGTCCGGTTCGGCGGGGTGGTGCCCGAGATCGCCTCGCGGGCGCACCTGGAAGCCCTGGGTCCCGCCATGCGTCGCGCGCTGTCCGCGGCCGGTGTGGAACGACCCGACGTCGTCGCCGCCACGATCGGGCCCGGCCTCGCCGGTGCCCTGTTGGTGGGAGTGGCTGCGGCCAAAGCGTATTCGGCCGCGTGGGACGTGCCGTTCTACGCCGTCAACCACCTGGGTGGGCACCTGGCCGCCGACGTGTACGAACACGGGCCGCTGCCCGAGTGCGTGGCGCTGCTGGTGTCCGGTGGCCACACGCATCTGCTGCACGTGCGTTCGCTCGGCGAGCCGATCGTCGAGCTGGGCAGCACCGTCGACGACGCCGCGGGCGAGGCCTACGACAAGGTCGCGCGCCTGCTGGGCCTGGGCTATCCGGGCGGAAAGGTGCTCGACGACCTGGCCCGCAGCGGCGACCGCGAGGCCATCACTTTCCCGCGCGGCATGACCGGCCCGGCCGACGACCCGCACGCGTTCAGCTTCTCCGGGCTCAAGACCGCCGTCGCGCGATACGTCGAGAGCCACCCCGACGCCGCCACGGCTGACATCGCCGCAGGCTTCCAGGAAGCCGTCGCCGACGTGCTGACCATGAAGGCGGTGCGGGCGGCGACCGAACTCGGCGTCGGGACCCTGCTGATCGCCGGGGGAGTTGCCGCCAACTCCCGGTTACGGGAGCTGGCCACGCAGCGCTGCGCGGCGGCGGGCCTGACGCTACGGATCCCCAGACCGCGGCTGTGCACCGACAACGGGGCGATGATCGCCGCGTTCGCCGCGCATCTGGTGGCCGCCGGGGCGTCGCCCTCACCGCTGGACGTGCCCAGCGACCCCGGGCTGCCGGTGGTAAAAGGGCAGGTCAGCTGAGTGCTCGGCGCCAACCCGAGGGAAGCAGCAGGGCGGCCTTGAGTGCTAGCACTCTCATGTATAGAGTGCTAGGTGGCAATCGGCCAACCCCCCGTGTCGGCACCCGCGACGACGGCGCGAGGGTGCGGACGGATGCCGAAACACCTGACAATTCGGGCGGTTCGGGGCAAGCCCCCGGACCGACCGCCAACTCCGGTCCGGGCACGCCCCGGACCCGACCCAAATAGTGGAGGGCTCCAATCGTGGCGAAGGTGAACATCAAGCCACTCGAGGACAAGATTCTCGTGCAGGCCAACGAGGCCGAGACCACGACCGCGTCCGGTCTGGTCATTCCTGACACCGCCAAGGAGAAGCCGCAGGAAGGCACCGTCGTCGCAGTCGGCCCCGGCCGGTGGGACGAGGACGGCGACAAGCGGATCCCGGTCGACGTGTCGGAGGGTGACACCGTCATCTACAGCAAGTACGGCGGCACCGAGATCAAGTACAACGGCGAGGAATACCTCATCCTGTCGGCACGCGACGTGCTGGCCGTCGTATCCAAGTAAAGAACCGTGTTCCGCCCCGGCGATCCCCTGTAACCACGGGTGATTTCCGGGGCGGCTCGCGTTGAAGGGGAGCCTTGATGAGCAAGCTGATTGAGTACGACGAAACCGCGCGCCGCGCCATGGAGGCCGGCGTCGACAAGCTCGCCGACGCGGTACGCGTGACGCTGGGCCCACGTGGCCGGCATGTGGTGCTGGCCAAGGCATTTGGCGGGCCCGCGATCACCAACGACGGCGTCACCGTCGCGCGCGAGATCGACCTGGAAGACCCGTTCGAGAACCTGGGCGCCCAGCTGGTGAAGTCGGTGGCCACCAAGACCAACGACGTCGCCGGTGACGGCACCACCACAGCGACCGTGTTGGCCCAGGCACTGGTCAAGGGCGGCCTGCGCATGGTCGCCGCCGGGGCCAACCCGATCGCGCTCGGCGCCGGAATCGGCAAGGCCGCCGACGCGGTGTCCGAGGCGCTGCTGGCCGCCGCCACCCCGGTGTCGGGCAAGGAAGGCATCGCGCAGGTGGCGACGGTCTCCTCGCGCGACGCGCAGATTGGTGAACTCGTCGGCGAGGCCATGAGCAAGGTGGGCCACGACGGCGTGGTCAGCGTCGAGGAATCCTCGACGCTGAGCACCGAGCTGGACTTCACCGAGGGCGTCGGCTTCGACAAGGGATTCCTGTCGGCGTACTTCGTCACCGACTTCGACTCCCAGGAGGCGGTGCTCGAAGACGCGCTGATCCTGCTGCACCAAGACAAGGTCAGCTCGCTGCCCGACCTGCTGCCGATGCTGGAGAAGATCGCCGAGGCCGGCAAGCCGCTGCTGATCATCGCCGAAGACGTCGAGGGCGAAGCCCTGGCCACGCTGGTCGTCAACTCCATCCGCAAGACGCTCAAGGCCGTCGCGGTCAAGTCGCCGTTCTTCGGCGATCGCCGCAAGGCCTTCATGGAAGACCTGGCGATCGTGACGGGCGGACAGGTCGTCAATCCCGACGCCGGCCTGCTGCTGCGCGAGGTCGGCACCGAGGTGCTGGGCACCGCGCGGCGCGTGGTGGTCAGCAAGGACGACACCATCATCGTCGAGGGCGGCGGCTCCGCGGATGCTGTCGCCAATCGCATCAAGCAGCTGCGCGCCGAGATCGAGGCGAGCGACTCGGACTGGGATCGCGAGAAGTTGCAGGAGCGGCTGGCCAAGCTGGCCGGCGGGGTGGCCGTCATCAAGGTGGGCGCCGCAACCGAGACCGCGCTCAAGGAGCGCAAGGAAAGCGTCGAGGACGCCGTCGCGGCCGCCAAGGCAGCGGTCGAAGAGGGCATCGTCGCCGGCGGCGGATCGGCGCTGATCCAGGCCGGTAAAAAGCTGCAGGAGCTGCGCGCGTCGCTGAGCGGCGACGAGGCCCTCGGTGTCGACGTGTTCGCCGAAGCGCTTCCCGCACCGCTGTATTGGATCGCCACCAACGCGGGGCTGGACGGCGCGGTCGCGGTCAACAAGGTCAGCGAGCTACCCGCCGGGCAGGGACTGAACGCGGACACGCTGAACTACGGCGACCTGGTCGCCGAAGGCGTGATCGATCCCGTCAAGGTCACCCGCTCGGCGGTGCTCAACGCGGGGTCGGTGGCACGGATGGTGCTCACCACCGAGACCGCGGTGGTGGACAAGCCCGCCGATGAGGACGACGACCACGGCCACCACCACGGCCACGCACACTAGTACCGCCTTACACGAAACAGCCCCGGCGTCATTGCCGGGGCTGTTTCAGTTAATCCACGCGGCTAGTTCGAGGGCCACGGCGACTTCAAGGCTGTTGTGGTTGAGTGGTTTGGGTAGCAGGCGTTCGGCGCGCGCGATCCGGGTCAAGACGGTGTTGCGGTGAGCGAAAAGAACTTTCGCGGCGCGCGGCGCGTTTGACTGCTCGCGGAGATAGATACGAAGGGTTTCGCGCACTTCGGGATTAGCGTCGGCGAGGTCGCCGAGCGTGTGTCGGAGGAATTGCCGCGCAGCAGCCTCGTCATGGCTGACCAACGCAACCAGTTGAATGGATTCCCATTGGGCTAGCCGCACGCGGGTTGCGCGCATGAGCAATCTCTGGGTGGCGAGCGACTCGAGATGACTGCGCCGGAAGCCGTCGATGCCACGGGCTGGGGAACCCAGCGCCACGAAGACGTGGTCGTGATTGTTGAGCACGTTGTCGAGGGAGCGGGGGTCAAAGTGATCATCGCTGGGCACCCAAACCCACAGCGCGCCCACGCTAGCGGTCACTGTCAGGGGCCGGCGCCCTCCGACGGCAGCACCCAGCGCTTCGGCGGTCTGGTCTAGGGCCGCGACGTCGGGCTCGGCCTGGTCGCTCCACACGATCGCGGCCAGGTGGGACCGATCGAGGGCGTAGCCCAGCCGGGTTTCGGCGATCGCGCGACGAACGGGTGCGCCCTGGATAAGCAGGGTGACGGTTTCAAGGCGTTCAGCCTGAGTCCCGCGGGTGAGTTGCTCGCGCTCGGCGTGCATCTGTGCCGAGACCTGGGCGATGGTGGCATCGACGTAGCCAAAGATCGACCGGGCGCTGTAGTCGAGCAGCTCCGGGAGCTCCTCCGGGTCGTCGGTGAGGCTGAACGCGATGCCCATCCAGCGTCGCCACGCGACATTTTGCCCCGCGCGCCAGGCTTGCAGAACTCCGTCGTCGAGGCCGCGGCGGGTGAGGTCGCGGGCGATGACCCTGGGCTCGGGGCCGGGGTTAGGGGGCACCGGTGCGGCGGGGTCGCGGCGAATCGATTCGGCCCAGAACACAAAGTTGGCCCGGTTGCTGCGCCTCATCTCCGCGATGAGCGCCGGGTCCTCTGCTAGGGCGGGGTCCTGATCGGTCAGCGTTGCTACGTCGATCTCGCGGAGGAGCTCGTCGAGCACCGCACCGGGTGCGTCGAGTATCTGCTGCACGCCGGCCTGCATGAGTTCTGCAACTCGTGGCGAGGGTCGCTCCCACACCATGCCGACACCATAACAGCGGCAGGGCAAATGCACATTAATGCGCCTAAATGATGGGCAGCCGCTCATTGGCTTCGGGTGGTTTCGCTCGGACCATTACCAGTGACAAACAACAAAGCTCGAGCTCACCCACGCCGCGAACCCGGACCCGCATCACCGAACCGGTGATCTCAAGTCAGGAGGAAACATGTTCTCTGCCAACCAAACCTTGTCCGGCAAGACCGCGTTCATCACCGGCGCGGCCGGCGGGATCGGCGCAGCCACCGCCCGTGTCCTGCATCGTCGGGGCGCCAACGTCGTGCTCATCGACCTGCAACAGCGCGCCGCCGATGCGGTCGCGGACGAGCTGGGCTTGCACCGCACGCTGCCCCTTGCCGTCGATGTCACCGATGCCGAGTCGCTGCAGGCCGCCGTAGCTTCCGCCGTTGACGAGTTCGGCGCAATCGACGTCGTGTTCGCCAACGCCGGGATCGCCGCCGATCCCCCGACCAGCATCTTGACCATCGACCCTGCGCAGTTCGAGAAGGTCGTCGAAGTCGACTTGCTCGGAGTGTGGCGCACGGTGCGCGCAGCGCTACCCCAGATCATCGCCAACCGCGGCTATGTCCTCATCACGTCGTCGATTTATGCGTATGCAAATGGCACCATCAATGCTCCGTACGCGATGTCGAAAGCCGGTGTCGAACAACTCGGTCGCGCGCTGCGCGTCGAGCTCGCCGGAGCCGGTGCCTCGGCTGGGGTCCTCTACCCGGGCTGGGTCAAGACCAACATCGCCCGCACCGCGTTCGGCGGAAATGACACCGTCACCCGTTTCCGCGCCCGCGCCTACCCTCCGTTCCTGCGCGTGGCCATCGAGCCCGAGCAGGTGGCCGAGGCAGTAGCGGCCGGCATCGCCAAGCGGTCGCCACGGATCGTTGTACCGCGCCGCTGGATCCCCTACATCCTGCTCAACGGCGTGCTCAACCCGCTGTCTGACGCCGCGCTGGTACGCGACCGCACCGCACAGCGATTCGTTCGCGAAATCGAGCAATCCGCGGCCAACACCGAGCACGCCAAGGCATGACCCATGCCGATCACTAACCGAACCCACACCCGCGCTGACCACATCCCGAAAGGAGCAACCCATGACGACCCGTCTCGACGTGGAGTTTGTGTCTGACGACGCGACCTGCCGTGCCTGGCTGTATCTGCCGCAGACGACGCAACCACGCCCCGTCATCGTGATGGCCCACGGCTTGGGTGGCATCCGTGAGATGCGCCTCGACGCCTACGCCGAGCGGTTCTGCGCCGCCGGCTACGCGTGTCTGGTTTTCGACTACCGCCACTTCGGCGCCAGCGACGGCCAGCCGCGTCAGCTGCTTGACGTCGAGCGCCAACTGGCCGACTGGTCGGCCGCGATCGCCTTCGCCCGCAGCCGCGCCGACGTCGACAACAAGCGGATTGTGTTGTGGGGCACCTCATTTGGTGGCGGGCACGTGATCGTGGCCGCGGCTCGCGAGTCCGGCATCGCCGCCGTCATCTCACAGTGCCCATTCACCGACGGCATCGCCTCGGTGCTGGCGATGAACCCGCAGACACTGGTCAAGGTCAGCGCCCGCGCTATCGCCGATGTCATCGCCGGCCGCCTCGGAAAGGGCCCGATCATGGTGCCCACCGCCGGTCCGCCCCGGTCGGCGGGCTTGATGACGGCACCCGACGCCGTGCCCGGCTACCTGGCGCTGGTCCCCGACGGCGCCCCGTTCCACAACGAGGTGGCCGCACGGGTAGTGCTACAGGTTCCCACGCACAGCCCGGGCCGCTACGCGGCCCGGGTGGACTGCCCGATCCTGTTCTGTGTCTGCGAGACTGACAGCGTCGCTCCGGCCAAGGCCACCCTGCGCCACGCCGTGAAGGCTCCTCACGGGGAGGTGCGCCTTTATCCCGAAGGCCACTTCGACATCTACGTCGGCGAGCCGTTCGAGCGCGTCGTCGCCGACCAAATCGCCTTCCTGCACCGGCACGTTCCGGTCATCACCTGAGCCCCACCACAACCCGAAAGAATCCATCATGGCTCGCTACGCTGTCACCGGACGCACCATCGTCATCACCGGCTCCAGCGGAGGCCTCGGTTCAGCCCTGGCCGAAGACTTACGCGCCCGCGGCGCCAACCTGGCGCTGCTGGATCTCAACCTGGACGCCACCACCGCTGCGGCCCAACAACTTGGCGGCGACACCGTTGCCAAGGGGTTCCGCGCCGACGTGCGCGACCTCACCAGCCTGCAGGCAGCCATGACCGACGCCGCCGAGCACTTCGGACGCATCGACATCGTAATCGCCAACGCCGGTATCGACACCATGGCGCCCATGGCCAGCCTCGACCCCGCGGCGTTCGAGCGGGTCATCGACATCAACCTCACCGGAGTGTGGCGCACCTTCCGCGCCGCGCTGCCCCACGTGCAACCCCACCAGGGATACCTGCTCGCCGTGTCCTCGATGGCCGCGTTCGTGCACTCCCCGCTACAGGCGTCCTACACCGCGAGCAAGGCCGGTGTCTGGGCCATGTGCGACAGCATCCGCCTCGAAGTGCGCCACCTGGGCGTCGGTGTCGGCAGCGCCCACCCCACGTTCTTCCGCACACCGATGATGGACGACGTGGTCGCCGACCCCGCTGGCCGGGAACTGTGGGGCGGCAACGAAAAAGGCCTCTGGAAGATGGTCCCGATGCAGACCGTCATCGGCGGCATCGTCGATGGTATCGAACGCCGCGCCAACCAGATCATCGTCCCAAAGACGCTGACTCTGACCGCAAAAACACCCGGATTGTTCCGACCCCTTTTCGACCGGATCGGCTTCCGCGACTCAAGCATCCGCCGGGCAATCGAACTCGCGTCCAGCACCGGATGGCATGACGACCAAGCACATTCGCGCCACCGCTAACAGCCGGTGAGGTGGACGGGCAACTCGGAGCCTTTTCGCCGCGGAAGATGATCCTGGTCGCCGGTCCGGCAGGCGGCGAGGACGACGCCGACGGCCAAGGTCATCACCATCACTAGGTAGTGCCGAAGAAACACCCCCGGGTTCATTGCCGGGGGTGTTTCGTTATTGGCATGGATCGCATCTGGCAGTGGGCGTGGGATCGGTACGCGTCGAGGTACTCGTGGGCAGGCTGGGCGCTCACTCTCCCCCTGGCGCTCCCGGTTTATCTCGCCTGGTCGTTGGGCATTGTCGCTTTCGAGAGGTCCGATCGCTACGCGGAGGCGGCCGCGGTGACCGTGGCCGCCGTGCTCGCGTACGCGTATTTGCTGGTAATTCCCGGCGGAAGGGATGCGCGGCTCATCGAGCGGTGGGCCGTTGGCGACGACGTCGATCGAGAAAGCGCACTGCGCGCCAGCTACAGCCTTGGCCGGAAAGTGATCGCGAGGGGGCTGGTCGTCACCTTTGTCTGGATCGCGGCGCTGTTCGTCGGTGTCGGGATGATCGCCGGAGCAAGCGGGTCGCGGCTCATCCAGTACGCGATTCTGGGTGCCATCGCCGGGACTGCCGGCCAGCTGATCACTGTGCACAGCTACACCGAATCAATCCTGCGGCCCGCCAGGGCTGCGATGGTCTCGGATACGGATATCGGCGATTCCCTGCCTCGCTCTCGCCCGGCGTTCGCCACGTGGACCAACGTGGCCATGCTTGCGGTGGGATTCGCGTTCGCCGTCGCGGGCGCAATCCTGGGAGCCATTTTGGACGTCGCCAGGCACGGCCCCGCCCTCGCCATGATGATCGGTGGTGTGCTGGTGCTCGTCATCGGGCCGTCGCTCTGGGCCGCGTACTCGCCACTCCTGCAACCCATTCGCGATCTCGCCGCAGGAACTGAGCGTGTTGCGGCCGGCGATTTCAGCCAACGCCTGCCGGTGGTGCAAGATGACGACCTCGGCGCGCTGGCGGCGTCGTTCAATCGCATGCAGGCGGGTCTGACTGAGCGACAACGACTTCAGGGCGCGTTCGGGTCCTATGTCGACCCGGCGCTGGCGGCCCGACTGCTCGAGCAGGGTGACGACGTCTTCAACGGGGAGCGTCGCGAGGTGACGGTGATGTTCGTCGACATCCGCGACTTCACCCCGTTTGCCGAAGCGAATACCGCCGAGGACACCGTCGCCCGGCTCAACGCCCTGTTCGAAATCGTCGTGCCCGCGGTCGTCGATGCCGGTGGGCACGTCAACAAGTTCCTCGGCGACGGCGCGCTAGCCGTTTTCGGTGCCCCCAACGATCTCGCGGACCATGCCGATGCGGCGGTGAGCGCGGCGGTGCTGATTCATCGCCTCGTCGCGCGGCGTTTCGACGGTGCGCTTCGGATCGGAATTGGCATCAACACCGGCAAGGTGATCGCCGGAACCATCGGCGGCGGGAGCAAGCTGGAGTTCACCCTGATCGGTGACACCGTCAACGTCGCCGCCCGCGTTGAGCAGCTCACCAAGACCACCGGTGACGCGATCCTTCTCACCAAACAGACTGCCGACGCCTTAGCGTGTCGGCCGGCCGGACTCATCGACCGGGGATCACATGAGCTGAAAGGAAAGTCGGCCGCGGTGGCGGTCTTCGGGCTCGACCCAGCGACCACTGATTAGCGGCCGCGCGGCAATACCGGCGGAGTCGTCACCGTGATGGTCGGCGTCGACGTGAAGGTCGGGGTGGTGACCGTGACGGTGCTCGTGCTCGTCGACGTGGACGGCGGCGCGACGGCCGTCGTGGTGGTGATCGTGGTGGCGGTAGTCGTCTCTGTGGTGGACGACGTCGTCGTCGCGGCCGCTGCGGCAATCACGCCGCAGGCCACCCGCTTGGCCGATTCACCGGTGGAGCCGTTGCTCAAGTTATCCGGGTCCTGGTGGATGACCAGTGCGCTACCCGAGCCGTTTCTCAGGTCCGCGGCCGTGACCGAGTTCGTTGTGGTGACGAGTTTCGCCGAGCCATCGGTGCGCACCTGCAACGCGGTCAGCTCGCCGCTCGCGGGATAGCCGGTGTGACCCGGTGCCTGGTAGACGCCCCCGGCCGAACTGAAGTCCCCGGGGTCGCATCTGCCGATCGAGTGGATCTGCAGCCCGTGGAAACCCGGGCTCAGCACCTGGTTGGCGCCGGCCTCGACGGTCACCGTCGCGTAGCCGTCGGCGAAATCGAAGGTGGCGTTGGCCACGACAGTCCCGTCAGAGCTCTTCAACTGCGTGGCCATTCTCTCCGCGCCGGCCGGCGACGTGGTCAGCGGTGACGTGTTGGGCTGGCTGCCGCGCTGGTTCGTGCATGCGCCCAGCGCTGCCGCGGTGGCGGCCAGTACCGCGGCCGCAACGGCTACTTCCCTCTTCAAGCCCGTATTCATGCACGGGACCTACCCGAATTCGACGATGTCAAACTCGCTACAGCAGCGGGCGCGGGTCGAACACCACGCGCACCCGTTGGGCGCGCCCGTTTTCGACGTGACACCAATTCACGACGGGGACCGGCTCGCCGCCCTTCGGATGCAGGTTGAACCACGTCAGCACGTCGCGGTCGTCGGCCAACATCTTCTCGACGGTGATGTCATCGAGCATCTGGGCGAAGCCCGCGAGTTGCTTGACGTAGTCGTCGGCGCCGCTGGCGGTGCCCATCGGTCCGGAGAACGTCACGTCGTCGGCGAGGATCGCGCGCAGGCCATCGAAGTCCTTGCGCTTCCAGCTGTCGAAATATGTCCGTGCGATCTGTGTCGGTTCCATGCCTTCATCCTCCCCGCGGGAGTGGCATACGTCGAAGATATGTTGCTGATCCGACGCATAATCAGTAGTTATGGAGCTGCATCAACTCGAGTACCTAGTCGCGGTGGCGGAAGAGGCGAGTTTCACCAAGGCGGCCGCGCGCGTGCATGTCGCGCAGCCAGGGGTCAGCGCGCAGATCCGCCGACTGGAGTCCGAACTCGGCCAGGCGCTGTTCGACCGCTCGGGCGGCTCGGTGCGACTGACCGACGCGGGTGCCAGGGTGCTGCCGCCGGCGCGGGCCGCGCTGGCCGCCGTTCACGAAATCGCTGCTGTCGCAGAGCAACTGCGGGGGGTGCTGCGCGGGCGCGTCGCGGTCGGAATGATGCCGTCGTGCCCACCCGACGTCATCACCGGCACGCTTGCCGTGTTTCACGACGAGCATCCCGGCGTCGAGATCAGCTTGGTGGAGGCGCCGTCGGCCGATCTGATCGCCGGCATTCGTGACGGCGCGATCGATCTGGCCGTCGTCGGGTTCGCGTCGGCGCTCGGCCGCGGCATCGAGGTAACGGTGATCAACGACGACGTGTTGGTGGCGGCCGTCGCACCGGGCAGCGCCCTCGCCCGACGGACTTCGATCTCATTGCGAGCGCTCGCCGAGCATCCGCTCATCTGCCTGCCGCGCGGCGCGGGCATCCGGGCCGGCCTCGACGAGGGGTGCGCGGCCGCCGGTATCCGCGCCAACATTGCGCTGGAGGCCAGCAACCCGGTGGTGGTCGGCGATCTCGCGGCACGGTCGCTCGGCGTTGCGGTGCTGCCGCAGTCCTACGTGCGCACCCGCGACGATCTGCACCCGATCCGCATCGGGCGTCCGGCAATGCGCGTTCGCGTCGGTGTGGCGTGGCGTTCCGACGGCAGGCTGTCACCGGCCGCGACGGCGCTAGTCGAGTTGTGGCGCCGGCGGGCCGATAAGTCACAGTGAGCTCAGCACGGCCGCACGGACGCGGACGCGGAACTTGTTGATCGCCGATCGACGCAGTTGGGTCATTCGCTCGACCATTTGGTTACCCAGGGTGTCGAGCATGTTCTCGCTCAAATCGATTGGGGCCGGGCATAAGTCGCGCTCCTCTTCGGTGGCGTGGGCGTCCAGGACCGTGACGAACGAGTGCCATTCGTCCTCGTACTGCGGTGCGCTCGGCGGCGTCCGAAGCAGCGTTGCCAGCTGATCCCACACCTGCCGGTGTTCCGCATGGGCGATAGCGACCAGCTTGCTCGCCGCCTGTACCGCCGGATAGAACAGGTCGTCCTCGATTCGCATATGGATGTCCAGCTCGATCAACAGCTCACCGAGGGCTTCTTGCCGCTCATCGGTATCCGGTGGTATTGCGGTGGTCTTCGCGCACAGGCCCCGTAAGACCTTGTGGTGGTCGAACAGCACTTCATAGGCATTCATGTCGCCACTCCCCGCACCTCAACGAGTCCGTCGCGGATCCGCACCGGATAACTCGGCAGCGCCGCCGTCGCAGGTCCCCGCGTCACCTCGCCCGATTCGCACGCGAACCGGGAACCGTGCCAGGGGCAGACGATTCGATCGCGATCAATCCAGCCGTCATTCATCGGTGCACCCAGATGCGGGCAGTGCGCACCCACCGCCAGCACCCTGTCGTCGTTCCGATACAGGACCACGCCCACACCGGCCACCTCGACCCGCTGCGGCTGGCCATCCAAAGCCGTTGCCGCCAGCACCGGCGTCCAACGGTCCCCACTCAGCCGAGCTCCAGAGCGATCAACGCCGGTGCCCGACGCGAACACCAAAGCGCCGCCCAGGTAGCCGGCACCAAGGGTCAGGCCGTAGCCCAGCGCACTGCTCGCCATTCCCCGCAGATGACGGCCGTCGCGGCGCTGCCGCCACGACACTGCGTACAGTCCCGTTGCGACCGTGTTCAGCAAGCCATGCACGAGACCGATCCGGCGCGATTGCTCATGGGTGTGCTGCCAGTCGGTCAGACCGGTAGCGGCCGCGCCGACGCTTCCGACAAGTCCGACACCCAACGCAAACCGTGCAGCGTCACGAAGCCCGGTGGCGCGTCCGGGGAGCAGGCTGGCCGCGTCGATCGCGACCGTCGTCGCCACCGCTCCCGTCGGCACGGACGTCAACGCCGGATGAAGCGGATGACCGAGCCAGGTGCCATGCAGTGCGTTGCTGACGCGATCCCGGTATCGGCCCGTGGCCGCGAATGCGAACATCAGGGCGTGCTCGAGACGGTAGCTGGGTCGATCCAGCCACGCTTGCTGTCCCAGCGTTGTCCTTACGGCGAGTCCGGCATTGCGGACCCGAGTTTCAAAATTGTGCCAGCGCTTAGCCACAGCGCCCCTCCCGCGCGACGGCGAATCGACGCGGGCCCCGACACCGCGAGCGATTGAGTGAATCTAGGACCGCGGCCGGTTCGCCCAGTCCATGACTAGTACACGCGCCGCGGCGCGGAACCGTTCAATCGCAGATTGCGGGAGATCAGGCGCTGCGACGGATACCGCGAGTGCGGCCGATGTCGCCCTTCAGCAGTAGGTCGCGCTCGGATTCCGACAGGCCGCCCCAAACACCGTACGGCTCAGCGACTTCCAGCGCGTGGGCCCGGCACTCCTGGATCACCGGGCACTGCCGGCACATCTCCTTGGCGCGCTGCTCGCGTTGCATGCGCGCGCGACCGCGCTCGCCGTCCGGATGGAAGAACATCGACGAATCGACACCGCGGCACAGGCCTTGCAGTTGCCAGTTCCATATGTCGGCGTTGGGCCCAGGTAGCTGCTCCGGTTGTGGCATGGCTAGTTCCCTCTCTGCACGGCACGCCCAGAATGTCAGGATCGCGAAACGATTGTGCAACTGATTTTGGGGGGACGTCACCGATGACTGCCCGTCATTGCTAGAACTTAGGGGCGGCGGCGAATTTCCGTCAATAGGCGCTTAGTGTGGCAAAATACATGACCGTTGCTGCAGAATTAACTCTGCGTTCATCTGCGACGCATTTACCGCACAAGAGCCGTGCTACCAGCTAGTTGGCGCCCCTTGGGATTTCGCTGCTCAGGGCGGTTGGACGGGGGAGGGCCAATTTGTACACGCCGATCGTGATTAACATTTCAGTAACACAGATACCACAAACTGTTTACTACTATCACCGTGATTGAAACTCGTCACACTTCGACGATCGACGCAACGCTGGCGGACGCCGCCTTCGGAAACCGGCCGCAAAGCTGGCCTTTACCGACGGCGACCACACCCCGGCAATTGTGGCTGCGCGCCGTCGCGTGCGGTGGGCAGGGGCACTACGGCAGCGCGTATCGCGACCTCGCCGCGCTGCGCCGCAGCGGTTCCGGCGGCCGACTGGTCTCGCTGGCGCACAGCACGCAGGGTTCGTTCCTGCGCCAGCTCGGCTGGCACGAGCGGGCGCGCGGCTGGGATGGTCGCGCCCTGGCGCTGGCCGGCACCGATCCCGAGGCGCGGGCCGACGCCCTGATCGGGCTGGCCGCCGACGCGCTGGGGGTCGGCCGCCTCGCCGCCGCGGCGGCGTTGTTGACGCGTGCGGACTCGACGCTGGCGGCCGCGACGGTGCCCGACCGGCTCGCGGTGCGGCGGGGATGGGTGGGCGCCGAGTTGGCCATGGCGTCTGGCGACGGCGACGTCGCCGTCCGCCGCGCCGAGGAAGCCGTCGACCTCGCGCGGCTCGAGGCCTCGGCGCGGCACCGGGTCAAAAGCGATGTGGTGCTCGCCGCGGCCCTGTGCAGTGCGGGCCGCGCCGACCGCGCCCGGGAGGTCGCCGAGGCGGCACTGGGCGCCACCGAGCGATTCGGGTTGATACCCCTTCGGTGGGCGCTGGCTTGCTTGCTGATTGATCTCGGAAGCGTCACATTTTCGGCACGAGAACTGCCCGAAATTCGCGATATCTGCGCAGGCCAGGTGCGGCGCGCCGGTGGCGCGTGGCGTTCCGCTTGAAACGGCCTTGCGGCCGTTAAAGTCATTGCGTGAGTTAGCCCGTGATAGCCCGTGCTGTGTCCGGTTCGTAACGTTGGAGATACCGCCGTCGATGACAATTCAAGCGGAACGTCTCGACGCTGTGGTTGCCGAGGCTGTAGCGGGAGACACGAAGGCATTACGGGAGGTGCTGGAGACCATCCGTCCGATTGTCGTGCGGTATTGCCGGGCTCGGGTCGGCACAATCGATCGGGGTGGCCTGTCAGCCGATGACGTGGCGCAGGAGGTTTGCTTGGCCACTATTACGGCGCTGCCGCGCTACCGGGATCGGGGCCGCCCATTCCTGGCCTTCCTGTACGGCATTGCGGCCCACAAGGTCGCCGACGCCCACCGCGCCGCCGGCCGCGATCTCGCCTTCCCCTCCGATTCGGTTCCCGAGCGCTGGTCGTCCGAGGCCGGGCCCGAACAGCGTGCCATCGAGGCCGATTCGGCCAGCCGCATGAACGAACTCCTCGAGATCTTGCCCTCCAAGCAGCGCGAGATCCTGATCCTGCGCGTCGTCGTCGGCCTGTCCGCCGAGGAGACCGCAGCCGCCGTCGGCGCGACGCCGGGCGCGGTGCGGGTGGCCCAGCACCGGGCGTTGAACCGCCTGAAATCCGAGATCGTCGCGGCGGGTGACTATGCCTGAATCCTTGGACGAATTCGCCAGCACCGATTTGCTTCTCGACGCGCTCGCCGAACGGCGGCCCGTCGATCTGGACGACCCCGACGACGACGCGCTGGCCGCCCTCCTGGCGGAATGGCGCGACGATCTGCGGTGGCCACCGGCCAGTGCGCTGGTGTCGCCGGAAGATGCGATCGAGGCGCTGCGCGCCGGACTTGCCGAACGCGGCGGGCGCAGCCGTCGGGGCCTGGCGGCGATCGGATCGGTGGCCGCGACGCTGTTGGTGCTCAGCGGCTTCGGTGCCATGGTGGTCGAGGCCCGGCCCGGGGACGCCTTGTACGGCCTGCACGCGATGTTCTACGACCAGCCGCGGGTCAACGACCAAAAAATTGAGCTGTCGGCCAAGGCCGAGCTGGCGAAGGTTCAGCAACTGATCAACGAAGGCCAATGGGCGCAGGCCCACAACCAGCTGGCCGAGGTGAGCAGTGCCGTGCAGTCCATGAACGACGGGGCCAGCCGCACCGACCTGATGGATCAGGTCAATCTGCTGAACACCCGCGTCCAGTCGCGCGACCCGAACGCCACGCTGCCGCCGCCGCAGGCCGTTACCCCGGCGCCGCAGACCAAGCCCCCGAAGGCCCCGGCCGCGTCGAGTGTGTCGCCGACTCCGAGTACCACGGCGGTCAGCCCGAGCCCTTCGTCGTCTCCGTCATCCGCATCCTCGACGACTCCGTCGTCGAGTCGACACCACCACCACGGGCAGACGTCCACGCCGTCTTCGACGGCGCCGGGCGGCTAGCCACCGGGCGCTGGAGGTACGAGGCGTTCAGTGACGCCGGTGAAACCCGTCGGCGTCTGACGTCGCTTCGTTGAGCGACGCATCCGCATATCCCCGGCAGTAATCCCACGTGACGTACGCGTCGGGCTCGGGGTCGTAGGCGGGCTCGTGCGGACGGACCGTGCCGTCGATGAGCAGCTGCAGCAAATTCGCGCGCAACATGTCCCAGTCGTGGTAGTGGTCTTGCTGGCACTCGTCACAGCACACGACCAGCCCGCGAATCCCCTTGTGCGCCAACAGAGCTTCGTAAACGGCCAGGTCGGCCAGGTCGGCCTCTACCGCCATTCGCTCTTGGGCGTCCAGGGGCTGTCCCGGCTCGACGGCGTCCAGTGCCGCCGACGGGTCGCAGGGGTCGTCGGCAAACGGGTCGGGTGGCAAACCCGGTGGGAGGTGGTCGCGCACGCCTCTAGACTACGCAGGCGGGCCGTCATAACGCCAGCAGGGAGGTCGCGCGCGGCCCGGCGTAAACCGGCCCGCGGCACGCCCGGCCGAGCGAGTCTCGATGGTCTCCGCGAGCCGATAGGATGGGTTTCTCACTCCGCGCGCATGGAGGGCTTCACCGATGTCCCGTGGCATGTCCCACCTAGAAGACAGCTCCGAGCTGGTCGCCAGTCCGTACGTGCGGGATGCGCCCGTGAGTGGCCTGGCGGACGACCGGGTGGTGACCGGGGGCGACGACCCGTACAAGGTGGCGATGCTGGGCCTGACTTTCGACGACGTCTTGCTGTTGCCTGCCGCTTCCGACGTGGTGCCCGCCACCGCGGACACGTCCAGCCAGCTCACCAAGAAGATCAGACTCAAAGTGCCGCTGGTCAGCTCGGCGATGGACACCGTGACCGAATCCCGGATGGCCATCGCGATGGCCCGGGCCGGCGGCATGGGGGTGCTGCACCGCAACCTGCCGGTCGCCGAGCAGGCCGGCCAGGTCGAGATGGTCAAGCGATCCGAGGCCGGCATGGTCACCGACCCGGTCACCTGCCGGCCGGACAACACTTTGGCTCAGGTCGACGCGATGTGCGCCAAGTTCCGGATCTCCGGGCTGCCGGTGGTCGACGACGCCGGCGCGCTGGTCGGCATCATCACCAACCGCGACATGCGCTTCGAGGTCGATCAGACCAGAAAAGTCGCCGAGGTGATGACCAAGGCCCCGCTGATCACCGCCCAGGAGGGCGTCAGCGCCGACGCGGCCCTGGGCCTGTTGCGGCGCAACAAGATCGAGAAACTGCCCGTCGTCGACGGCCACGGCCGGCTGACCGGGCTGATCACCGTCAAGGACTTCGTCAAGACCGAACAACACCCGCTGGCCACCAAGGACAGCGACGGGCGGCTGCTGGTCGGCGCCGCCGTCGGCGTCGGCGGCGACGCGTGGGTGCGCGCGATGATGCTCGTCGACGCCGGGGTGGACGTGCTGATCGTGGACACCGCGCACGCGCACAACCGGCTGGTGCTCGACATGGTCGGCAAACTCAAGGCCGAGGTGGGCGAGAAGGTCGAGGTGATCGGCGGCAACGTCGCCACCAGGGCGGCCGCCGCGGCCCTGGTCGACGCCGGTGCCGACGCGGTGAAGGTCGGCGTCGGACCGGGTTCGATCTGCACCACCCGGGTGGTGGCCGGCGTCGGCGCGCCCCAGATCACCGCGATCCTGGAGGCCGTCGCGGTGTGCGGTCCGGCCGGCGTGCCGGTCATCGCCGACGGGGGCCTGCAGTACTCCGGCGATATCGCCAAGGCGCTGGCCGCCGGCGCGTCGACCGCGATGCTGGGCTCGCTGTTGGCCGGCACCGCCGAGGCGCCGGGCGAGCTGATCTTCGTCAACGGCAAGCAGTTCAAGAGCTATCGGGGGATGGGGTCGCTGGGCGCCATGCAGGGCCGCGGCGGGGCGAAGTCCTACTCCAAGGACCGCTACTTCGCCGACGACGCGCTCTCCGAGGACAAGCTGGTCCCCGAGGGCATCGAGGGCCGGGTGCCGTTCCGCGGCCCGCTGTCGTCGGTGATCCACCAGCTGACCGGCGGCCTGCGGGCCGCGATGGGATACACCGGCTCGCCCACCATCGAGGTGCTGCAGCAGGCGCAGTTCGTCCGGATCACGCCGGCCGGGCTGAAGGAGAGCCACCCGCACGACGTCTCGATGACGGTCGAAGCACCTAATTACTACGCGCGGTGAACAGCGAACTGGCCATGGTCGAGATCGGGATGGGTCGCGTCGCCCGTCGCACCTACGAACTCAGTGAAGTCAGCATCGTGCCGTCGCGGCGCACCCGCTCGTCGCAGGACGTGTCGACGGCGTGGCAGCTGGACGCCTACCGCTTCGAGATCCCGGTCGTGGCGCACCCGACCGATGCCCTGGTGTCGCCGGAGTTCGCGATCGAGCTCGGCAAGCTCGGTGGCCTGGGGGTGCTCAACGGCGAGGGGCTGATCGGCCGGCACGCCGACGTCGAGGCCAAGATCGCGCAGCTCGTCGAGGCCGCGGAAAAGGAGCCCGAACCCTCGGCGTCGATCCGGCTGCTGCAGGAGCTGCATGCGGCCCCGCTCAACCCGGACCTGTTGGGCGCCGCGGTGGCCCGCATCCGCGACGCCGGGGTCATCACCGCGGTGCGGGTCAGCCCGCAGAACGCGCAGGCGCTGACGCCGGTGCTGGTGGCGGCCGGCATCGACCTGCTGGTCATCCAGGGCACCATCGTCTCCGCCGAACGGGTGGCCAGCGACGGCGAGCCGCTGAACCTGAAGACCTTCATCTCCGAGCTCGACGTGCCGGTGGTCGCCGGCGGCGTGCTCGACCATCGCACCGCGCTGCACCTGATGCGGACCGGCGCCGCTGGCGTCATCGTCGGTTACGGCTCCACCCGGGGCGTGACCACCAGCGACGAGGTGCTGGGCATCAGCGTGCCGATGGCCACCGCGATCGCCGACGCCGCGGCCGCGCGGCGCGAATACCTCGACGAGACGGGCGGCCGCTACGTGCATGTGCTGGCCGACGGCGACATCCACACCTCCGGAGAGCTGGCCAAGGCCATCGCATGCGGGGCCGACGCGGTAGTGCTCGGCACGCCGCTGGCCGAAAGCGCCGAGGCGCTCGGCGACGGGTGGTTCTGGCCGGCAGCGGCGGCGCACCCGTCGTTGCCGCGTGGGGCGCTGCTGCAGATCGCGGTCGGGGAGCGCCCGCCACTGCGCCAGGTTCTCAACGGTCCGTCCGACGATCCGTTCGGCAGCCTGAACCTGGTCGGCGGGCTGCGCCGCGCCATGGCCAAGGCCGGCTATTGCGATCTCAAGGAGTTCCAGAAGGTCGGCCTGACCGTCGGCTGCTGAGCGCTTTCGGCCGCCGAACGTGCGGCCAGCCGCACGCTGGACTCCGAACGTGCGGCCAGCCGCACGCTGGCGCCGAAGTCGGAGTACCCGACCTGGTTTATTACCGGCCGGTACGGCCATACTGGGGCGATGAAACCGGATTACGACGTCCTGATCATCGGATCGGGTTTTGGGGGTAGCGTCAGCGCGCTGCGGCTGACCGAAAAGGGTTACCGGGTAGGCGTGTTGGAGGCCGGCCGCCGGTTCTCCGACGAGGAGTTCGCCAAGACGTCCTGGGATCTGCGCAAGTTCCTCTGGGCGCCCAGGCTGGGGTGCTACGGCATCCAACGGATCCACCCGCTGCGCAACGTCATGATCCTGGCCGGCGCGGGTGTGGGCGGCGGTTCGCTCAACTACGCCAACACGTTGTACGTCCCACCCGAGCCGTTCTTCAAAGATCCGCAGTGGTCGCACATCACCGACTGGCGCAGCGAGCTGATGCCGCACTACGAGCAGGCGCAGCGGATGCTGGGCGTCGTGTTCAACCCGACCTTCACCGACGCCGACCGCATCGTGAAAGCCGTCGCCGACGACATGGGATGCGGCGACACCTGGGTGCCCACCCCGGTGGGGGTGTTCTTCGGGCCCGACGGCACCAAGACGCCGGGCAAGACCGTTCCCGACCCGTACTTCGGCGGCGCGGGGCCGGCGCGCACCGGCTGCCTGGAATGCGGCTGCTGCATGACGGGGTGTCGCTACGGCGCCAAGAACACGCTGCTGAAGAACTACCTCGGACTGGCGGAATCGGCTGGGGCGCAAGTGATTCCGATGACGACCGTCAAGGGATTCGAGCAGCGGGCCGACGGGCTGTGGGAGGTCCGCACCGTTCGCACCGGAAGTTGGCTGCGCCGCGACAGGCGCACCTACACCGCCAACTACCTGATCCTGGCCGCGGGCACGTGGGGAACGCAGCACCTGTTGTTCAAGATGCGCGACAAGGGCCGGCTGCCGCGCCTGTCGAAGCGGCTGGGGGTGTTGACCCGGACCAACTCCGAATCGATCGTCGGCGCCGGGCGGTTGGAGGTCTCGCCGGATCTGGATCTGACCCACGGCGTGGCCATCACGTCGTCGATCCACCCGACGTCGGACACCCACATCGAGCCGGTGCGCTACGGCAAGGGCTCCAACGCGATGGGGCTGCTGCAGACGTTGATGACCGACGGCCCCGGCCCCGAGGGAACCGACGTGCCCCGGTGGAAGCAGTTGCTCGAGACGGGCCGCGAAGATCCGCGCGGCATGCTGCGGCTGCTCAATCCCCGCCAGTGGAGTGAGCGCACGATGATCGCGCTGGTGATGCAGCACCTGGACAACTCGATCACCACCTTCACCAAGCGCGGGAAGCTGGGCATCCGCTGGTACACCAGCAAGCAGGGGCACGGCGAGCCGAACCCGACCTGGATTCCGGTCGGCAACGAGGTCACCCGCCGCATCGCCGCCAAGATCGACGGCGTCGCCGGCGGCACCTGGGGCGAACTGTTCAACATCCCGCTGACCGCGCACTTCCTCGGCGGGGCGGTGATCGGCCACGGCCCCGAGCACGGTGTCATCGACCCGTATCACCGGGTCTATGGCTACCCGACGCTGTTGGTGGTCGACGGCGCCGCCATATCGGCGAACCTGGGCGTCAACCCGTCGCTGTCGATTACCGCCCAGGCGGAGCGGGCCGCGTCACTGTGGCCGAACAAGGGCGAGATCGATGAGCGTCCCCTGCAGGGTGACGCCTATCGGCGGCTCGCCCCGATCGCGCCCCGGCACCCGGTGGTACCCCTCGACGCACCGGGCGCCCTGCGCTGGCTGCCGGTCGATCCGGTCAGCTCTGCCGGTTAGCTCGCGATCACCTCGAGGGGTGCGCCGCTGACCACCCGGCTGCGCTCGCCGTGCACGCTGACGGGCACGTCGCCCATCAATGTGACGCGGTGCATGAGGCGGGGTTGGTTGTCGTAGTCGTCAACGGCCCGGTGCTGGGTCGACCGGTTGTCCCAGATGGCCACGTCGCCAGGCGCCCAATTCCAGCGAATCGTGTTCTCGGGCACGGTGATTCGCCGCTGGAGTAATTCCAGGAGCTGGCTTGACTCGTGGTCGTCGAGGCCGACGAAACCGCGCACGAAATCGCCGAGCAGCAGGGTGCGCTCGCCGGTCTCCGGGTGCACCCGCACCACGGGATGCTCGGTGCGGAAATCCGGTTTCTCGAACGCCTGCCGGAACGCCCGCTGCGCGTCGGTCATCGCCAGGGCCGCTTCGGTGGTCACGTAGTCATAGCGGTTGGTGTGCAGCGCCCACAGGTTTTCGACGAGGCAGCGCAGCGGCTCGGGCAGGTGCTCGTAGGCCGCCGCGGTCGAAGCCCACAGCGTCGACCCGCCGTAGCTGGGCAGGGTGACCGCGCGCAGGATCGAGGCCGCCGGATAGTTGGCGGCGAACGTCACGTCGGTGTGCCAGCGGGTGGCCTTGCCGTACTCGGAGTTGATCGGGGTGATGATCGGCGCGTCCTTGGCGGCGAGCACCGCCGCGGCCGGGTGGCCGATCGGGGTGCCCAGCAGGCGGGCGAAGGCGAGTTGCTGTCGGTCGTCGAGGTGGTGCTGGTGGCGGAAGAAGATCACCTTGTGGGTCAGCAGCGCCTGGTGGATCGCCTCGACCGCGGCCGGGTCCAGGTCGCCGCCCAGGCGCACCCCGTCGACCCGGGCGCCGATGCGGCTGCCCAGCTTGGTCACGGTTACAGGCTGCGTCATTTTGTCGTCCTTTTGTGTCATCCTAGGTGTAGTCAACTGACTACATGCGCTACTGTAGTCATATGACTACACCTTCCGCAAGGGGTCGCTCGAAAACACCCACCGGGCGGGAGGAGGTGGCCGCGGCGATCCTGGAAGCGGCCACCGACCTGTTCGCCGAGCGGGGCCCGGCGGCGACCTCGATCCGCGACATCGCCGCCCGGTCGAGGGTGAACCACGGGCTGGTGTTCCGCCATTTCGGCACCAAGGAACAGCTCGTCGGTGCCGTGCTTGATCGGCTGGGCGCAAATCTGAAAGAGCGACTGCAGGCCGGCGAGACCCTCGGCGTTTTGGACGATGCCCTGGACCGGCAGATGCGGGTCATGGCCCGCACGCTGCTGGACGGGTATCCGGCCGCCCAGTTGCAGAAGCACTTTCCGAACATCGCGGCCCTGCTGGAGTTGGTGCGGCCACTGCATGACGAGGACACCGCCGCACGGTTAGCCGTGGCCAATGCCCTTGCGCTGCAATTCGGTTGGCGGTTGTTCGCGCCCATCCTGCGCTCCGCGACCGGTCTGGACGACATGCCCGAGCCCGAAATTCGCGAGGCGATCCGCACCGAGGTGGCCCGGATGGTTCAGCCGCACTGACGGCTCAGCGTTCGGTCAGCTGCTGAAGCATGCTGCGCCGGTGCACGGGCTCGCGGCCCGGGGGCTGGGGTGGCGCCGGCAGCAGCGGCTTGCGCCGGCGCACCGCGATGGTCGTCGGCTTCTCGGTGCTCAGTTCGAGTTCCTCGCCGGCATGCCTGATGGTCAGGTCGCCGCCGGGCCCGTCGCGCAGCGTATAGGTGACATCGGAGTGGTTGGCGTCGACCGTCACCCGGAAATCCCGCCACCGCAGCCGGAACCGAAGTCGCGAAATGCCATCGGGCAGTTGGGGATCCAGGGCCAGGACACCCTCGTCGTCGCGCAGGCCGCCGAAACCGTTGATCAGCGCCATCCACGCGCCGGCCAAGGAAGCCATGTGCAGCCCGTCGCGGGTGTTGCTGTGCAAGTCGCGCAGGTCGATCAGCGCGGCCTCGTAGGCGTAGTCATGCGCCAGCTCGAGGTGCCCGACCTCGGCACACATCACCGCCTGGGTGCAGGCCGACAGCGACGAGTCGCGCACCATCCGACGCTCGTAGTAGTCGACGTTGCGGGCCTTCTGCTCGGCCGTGAACGCGTGGCTCTGCAATTGCATCGCCAGCACCAGGTCGGCCTGCTTGATCACCTGCGCGGGGTAGAGCCGCACATACGCTTCGTGCAACAGCAGCGGATAGGTCGTGTTGGCTTCAAAGTCCCACTCCGCGAAGGTGGTAAAGCCTTCGCACTGCTGATGGACTCCCAGCTCCTCGTCGTAGGGGATGTTGACGGCGCCGGCCGCATCACGCCACGAGGCGGCCTCTTCGGTGGAGACGCCCAGTTCTGCTGCCTTCTCGGGATGGCGGTTACACGCGTCGGCGGCGACGAGCAGGTTGTGTGCGGCCATCAGGTTGGTGAAGACGTTGTCGCGGACGATCGCCGTGTATTCGTCGGGGCCGGTGACCCCGTCCAGGTGCCAGACACCATGGCGGTCGTGGTGCCCGAGCGACATCCACAGCCGGGAGGTCTCGACCAGAACGTTGAGGCCGCACTCGGCCTCCAGCGATTGGTCGCCGGTGACCACGCGATACCGCTCGAAGGCCATCGCGATGTCGGCGTTGATATGCCAGGCCGCGGTGCCGGCCGGCCAGTATGCCGAGCACTCCTGGCCGCGGATGGTGCGCCACGGAAAGGCGACACCCTCCAGGCCGAGTTCGGCCGCCCGGTCCCGGGCCAGGTCCATCGTCGAGGCCCGCCATCGCAGGGCATCGGCGACCGCGTGGGGCGCGGTATAGGTGAGCACCGGCAGCACGTATCCCTCGGTGTCCCAGAAGGCGTGGCCGTCGTAGCCGGTTCCCGTGAGTCCCTTGCTGGGAATCGCGCGGCGTTCGGCGCGCGCGCTGGCCTGCAACAGGTGGAACAGTCCGAAGCGCACCGCCTGCTGCGATTCGGAGTCGCCCTCGACCTCGACGTCGGCGCTCTCCCAGAAGTTGTCGAGGTAGGACCGCTGCGCGTCCAGCAATCCCTGCCACCCGGTGTAGCGGGCGCTGTGCAGTGCGGCGGCGGCCTGGTCGCGCAGCGCCGGGCGCGAACGCAGACTCGACCAGCCATAGGCCAGATATTTGACGATGCGCAGCTTTTGCCCGGGGCGCAGCCCGCAGATCACGGTGGTGCGCGCCAAGTCCTCACGCGCGTCGGTGTTCACTTCGACGCGTCCGGGAACGTCGATCTCGTGATCCATCGCGGCGGCCATCATCAGCGCGCTGCTCCGGGTCCGGTGCATGAGAAGCGCGCCGTACTCGGTCTTTTCGTGGTCGACGGCCTCGAGCGGGTTGTCCAGAATGGCCGCCACCCGCGGGTCGGCCGACGTGGTCGGCTGATCCTCGTTGGTGACGAGCTCGGACTGCACGGTCACGCGAACGAATTCGTCGACGGCCTCGACGACGTATTCGATGGCCGCGACGCTGCGTTGCGCCAGCGACACCAGACGGGTGGACACCACCTTGACCTGCTTGCCCGAAGGCGAGCACCAGTGGGCCCGGCGGGTCAGCGTCCCGGCCCGCAGGTCGAGGGTGCGCTCGTGCGAGAGCAATTTGCCGTACCGGACGTCGAAGGGCTCATCCCCGACCAGCAGCCGGAAGATCTTGCCGTTGGTCACGTCGACGACGGTCTGACCGGCCTCGGGATAGCCGTATCCGGCCTCGGCGTACGGCAGGGGCCGGATTTCGTAGAAGGAGTTCAGGTACGTGCCCGGCAGGCCGTGCGGCTCGCCCTCGTCGAGGTTGCCGCGCAGCCCGATGTGCCCGTTGGACAGGGCGAACAGGGATTCCGACTGGGCGATCAGGTTCAGGTCCAGCTTGGTTTCGCGGACCTGCCACGGTTCGACGGGGAACGCTTCCTGGGTGATCATGACTGCAGCAATTCGGCCAGATCGGTCACCACGACGTCGGCGCCGTTTCGCCGCAAGTCCTCGGCCTGGCCCACTCGGTCGACGCCCACCACGAAGCCGAAGTTACCGGCGCGACCGGCCTGCACGCCGGATAACGCGTCTTCGAATACGGCCGCCGCGTCGGCCGGGACGTCGAGTAGCTGTGCGGCCCGCAGGAAGGAGTCGGGGGCGGGCTTGCCGGCGATGTGCTCGTCGCGCAAGGTGATGCCGTCCACCCGCTGCTGGACGAACCGGTCGAGCCCGGTGATCTCGAGCACGTCGCGGGTGTTGGCGCTCGAGGACACCACCGCGATGCCGAGCGCCGCCGCCGAGGCCGCTTCCAGATAGCGGCGCGACCCTTCGAACACCTTGACCCCGTCGTCGTGCAACACCTTCTGGAACATGTCGTTCTTGCGGTTACCCAGGCCGTAGACGGTGTCGGCGCCGTCGGGATCGTCGGGACTGCCTTCGGGCAGTTCGATTCCGCGGCTACTCAGAAACGACCGGACGCCGTCCTCTCGTTTCTTGCCGTCGACGTACTGCCGGTAGTCCGCCGCCTCGTCGAAGGGGACGAATTTTTCGCCCGTGCTCTCGGCGCGTTGGGAGAGGTAGGCGTCGAACATGGCCTTCCAGGCCTTGGTGTGCACGCTCGCGGTGTCGGTGAGCACACCGTCGAGGTCGAACAGGCAGGCACGCACCTTTTCTGGCAGACCCAGCACAGCGGATCCTCACTCTCGGAGTAGTTGGCCGCTAATACTCCACCATGCTTGCCCGCGAGCCGCCACAGATCACCGGCCGTGGCTCTTAACTGATCGCAGGGGTTGGCGGGACGTCCCGGCCTGGCCGCTGGAGCTTTGCGCCGCGCCCCCACACGAAAATGCCCACAGCAAGAATCAGCACGAACGGTATGTCGGTGAGGAACTTGCTCCAGTATTTGTCTAATTCGGTGGCGGCCTGCACGATCATCAGGCCACCGTGTGCCAGGTTGGCCCACGCTGTGAACCGCAGGAAGGACGCATAGCTGTATGGGTCTGCGGCGGCGAGGAGGAGGAACACGCCCCAGACGATGTAGATCACCATCAGCATCGGCGGAACGTGCATATGCTCGCTGCCGCAACGAACGTCATTCCAGATCGTCCAGTTCAAAGCCCCGCCGTGTTCGGCGAGCAGCGGGGATTGCGCAAGGAATCCCACGATGAGCAGACCGAAGATTGTGAGCGTCAAGACACCGTAGACGCGCAGAAACACTTTGAACGCCAAGCCCTTTCGTGGCATGCGTTCGCTGTTGATTGCACTCACCGAACTTCCCTTCATCCTCTGTTTGTTGTGGGTTGGCAGATCAAGGCGCGATCAGTACGCGGCGGTGAAGAGCGCCCGGCGATGCCTCGGGTTGTCGATCTCGTCGACAAAGGCGATGGCATAGTCGGCGCCGCCGATGTGGGAGTTGCCCTCGGCGTCGATGAGGAGCACGTCCTCACCGACGCGAAAGATCCCAGTGCGCTCGCCGCGGTTCTCGGAGTTGTACACCGCCGGCGGGGAAAGGCTGAACCAGTCCACGTCCTCGGGCAATGCGCGCAGCCGCGTCATCACCTCGGCATGCGCGATGCCATCCGCCCTGAACTCCTCGGGGAAGATCGGCGTGTCCAGCGCGCGCGGCCCATCGGGCGAAACCCGCAGATTGCCCGCACCGCCGACCACGCCGATGCGCAGCGCGTTGTCCGTGGCAATTCGCCCCAGTTCCGGGATGTATTCGGCCAGGCCGGTGCCATGCGCCGGTACGGCCACCACGACTACGTCCGCGTCCACTGCGATGTCGCGGACGAACCGCTCGTCAAACAATGAACCCTGCCGGACGTCCATGTCGGTACGGCCGGCCAACGGGCTGGTGTTGCGGGCCACCGCGATCACTCGGTGCCCGCGGGACAGCGCCTCCTCGGCGATGTTCCCGCCGGAGTAGCCGGTTGCCCCGAAAATCGCAATTGTTGTCATGTCGGTATGGAGGCGACGAGTCACTGAAACTCATCGGCGGCGCCGGACCGGAAGCCAGCACGCCGCCAGCGGCACGGTGGTGAGCACTCCGAGCACCACGACCCCTGCGATGTGCTGGTGTTCGCCGTGCATGGCGGCGGCCATGACGAGCATGGCGGCGAAGTGGGCGGCGTTCGCCGTGAGATTGAAATCAAGAAACAGCCGGTTGGCGAGTGGGTCACGCGCCGCCGCGAACAGGAAGAGGGCCCAGACGATGTAGACGGTGGCGAACATGACCGCTACCGAGTCGCCGCCCTCGCCCCAGTCGAAGAGGCGGGCGAAAAACGGCGGCAGGGTGCCGATGTGATGCGTGCTCGCGAGGACGAGGTCGGGCACGAAGAAGAGCAGGTACCCGATCGCGGTCAGCCGGATCATCAGCGCAAGCCAGAATGCCCGGGTTTGGTTCATGGGCGGGCGGTTTCCCGGATGATGCGGACCACGTCGGCCGGACGCTCCAGCGCGGAGAAGTGACCCGCGCCGGGCACCGTGACTGGGTCGACGTTCAGCAGGCGAGCGACGTGTTCGCGTTCGGCGGGGCGCGACCAGTCGCGTTCGGAATAGACCAGTGTGACGGGAGCGCTCACCTCCGGGTAACGCGGCCGCGCGGCGATGAACCCGTTGAGGCTGCGCATGATTGCGCGGGCCACCCTGGGGTAGCCGCGTCGGCGGCCGCTGCGGCGCAGCTCGACGAGGAAGTCCTTCGGCAGCGCGCCGCGGTCGGCGAAGCCGCCGGCCAGCACGCCTTTGAGGATGAGGCGGTTTTCCAGTGCGGCGAAGATCGGCCCGGAGCCGGGCAGCCGGATGGCCGTTCCGATCACGCGGGCGAACCAGTTGCCCCGTTCCAGTCCGCTCGGGTAGTCGTAGGGGTTGAACGCGATCACGTTGCGCGCGTTGTCCCTCAGCTCGATCGAGGCCAGCAGCGCGACCGCGGCGCCCATCGATTCGCCGGCCAGTGTGACGTCTCGCAGGTTGAGCGCCCTGACGAATTCCACTACGGCGCTTCGCAGTTCCGGCTCGTTATACCTCGCGCCGGCAGCGATGTCGGACCAGCCCATGCCCGGGAGGTCGAGCGCGTAGACCGTGAATTCGTCCCAGAGCGCGGGGATGACGCGTTGGAAGTAGTCCAGCTGGGTGCGGACCGTGTGCAGCAGGACCAGCGGCGGGCCGGTTCCCGCGGTGAAGTAGCGCAGCCGCGAGCCGTCGGAACGGCGGAGGAACTTGACCTCGCCGCGGCCACCGGTCCACGCGGTCGTGTACTTCTGGTCTGGAATCTCGTTGCGTTGCATGATGTTAACCTCCGCTGACTGCCTGGATAGCTCGAAGCCGTCCGTCGGCCAGGGCCTGGGTGAGATTCTCGGCCTTGCGCCTGAAGTCGGTGACGAAGGCATGCAGGCCCAGTGGGTTGGCGGGCTGCGCCAGCAGGGCTTGCATGAGCGCGGCCGCCTGATCGGTGAGATCGTTCCAGTGCTCGATCGAGAATCCGGCCGACTCGACGGCGGCACGTAATGCTTCGGCGGTGACCAGGTGGCTGTGGGCGGGCTGGTCGGCCCACGGCAGCGGATAGTCGAGTTCGCCGTGATCGCCAATCGTGATGTCCCACATGGCCAGCCGGCCGCCGTCTTTCAGTACTCGCCGCGCCTCGGAATACAGGCGAGCTTTGTCGGCGACGTTCATCTGGACGTGCTGACTGATGGCGACGTCGAAGGTGCCGTCGGCGAACGGGAGTTCGGTGACGTCGGCCTGGCGGACGCTGACCAGGTCGTCGAGTCCGACGAGGCGATTGAGCCAACGGCTGGTGTCGCAGTATTCGTCGGTGAGGTCGACGGCGTCGACGGTACAGCCGTAGCGGTCGGCGATGTAGCGGGCGGTGCCGCCGACCCCGCTGCCGGCGTCGAGCACCCTACTGGCACTGGTGATCTGCGCCAGGTCCACCAGCCGGCCGGTGGCGATGCGACCCATGGTGTGGAAGTCCTCGAGCAGGGCCAGGTCGGCGGGCGCTAGGTTGTCGAGGTTCTTGCCCGCGGCGAGCAGGGCCCGCTCGATGTTGTTGCGCGACAGGCCCGTCGAATACTGGTCGGCGATTGTG
This sequence comes from Mycobacterium sp. IS-1264, assembly GCF_001954195.1. GTDB lineage: Bacteria > Actinomycetota > Actinomycetes > Mycobacteriales > Mycobacteriaceae > Mycobacterium. Next base: position 185,569 of record NZ_MBES01000058.1, read on the forward strand.
TCGGTCATTTCTGCACCTTCGTCCATGCGGTGATGATGGAGGGCATGGTGATGAGGGCGCTGGCCGCCAGCGCCTCTTCGCGGAAACGCGGCACGAACTCGGCCATGTCGCCGAGATCGTCGAGGCCATAGCCCCCTTGTTCTGCGATGGGCGAGACGAGCCGCCAGACTTCCGCGCCGTAGGCGAGGATGTCGGCATCGGCGGCGGTGCCGATCGGCGCGCCGATGGTCAGCTGCGGTGCGCCCAGGCCGGCCTCCGCGAAGACGTTGTGCAGTGTGGTGCCGAACCGCGCGGACAGGCCCATGGCCTCGAAGGCGCGGACGATGCCCGACGTCACTTGGCTGAACAGCGGCAGGTCCGGGACGCTGCGCGCCCGGGTGATGTCGATCTCGGCGAACGCGATCACGCCGCCGGGGCGCAGCAACGAGCTGAGATACCGCAGCGTGGCGGCCGGGTCGGGCAGGTGCATCAGGATCAGCCGGCCGATGACGGCGTCGATCGGTTCGTCCAGGGCGATGGCGTCAATCGCCGATCGCATGAAACGGACTGTTGTCAGGCCTTTTTCGGCGGCGCGGGCGCGGGCGAGCTCGACCATCTCGGGTGCGGCGTCCACACCGAGCACGCTTCCCGTCGGCCCGACCAGCCCCGCGGCGATGAACGACACGTCGCCGGGCCCGCTGCCGATGTCGAGCACACGCATGCCCGGGCGCAGCCCGGCGAGCCGCAGCGCGTGCTCGGTATAGCCGTCGTACAACCTTGCCTGCAGCAGGAGTCGCTGCACCTCCACGTCGGCGTGGCCGAGGACATACGTGCTGTCTGATGTACCCATTGGTTTGGTGCCTTTCTGTGCGGGAGGGTGTTAGGCGTTGGCCAGTTCGGGTGACGGCGTCGCTTGCCGCTCGCGTGCCGGCAACAGCCAGGCCACGACGATCGCGGCGCCCAGCGCGATGCCCGCGCACACCAGCGAGCTCACCTGGAGGCCGTCCAGGAATGCGTTGTCGACAGCGGCCCGGACGTAACCGGCCTGGTGCGCCGGCAGCTGTTCGATCACCCGGTGGGCGAACGCCATCGAGTGCCGCATCGCGTCGGCCGGCAGCCCGGTCAGCGCGGCGGAGCCGAGATGTCCCGAGTACACCGACGCGAAGATGCTCCCGGCGATGGCCACGCCGAGGGTGCCGCCCAGCTCACGCGTGGTGTCGTTGACGGCCGAGCCGACGCCGGCCTTGTCGACGGCCAGCGATCCCATGATGGCCTCGGTGGCCGGGGCGGTGGTCAGGCCGAGGCCTCCCCCGAGCAGCACCATCTGCAGGGCGATCTCGAGGTAGGGCGTGGCGGCGTCCGCCGTGGACGCCCACGCCAGCCCGGCGGCGAACACGATGAGGCCGGTGGCGACGACGGCGGTGGTGCCGATTCGTTCGACCAGCCGGGGGCCCAGGATGCTCGCCAGCGCGATCAGGGCGGCAACCGGCAGCAATCGCACGCCGCTCTGAAATGCCGTGTAGCCCTTGATGAATTGGAAGTACTGGGTGATCACGAAGATGAAGCCGAACAACGTCAGGAAACCGGCGGTCACTGCCAGGCTGCCACCGGAGAACCGGCGGTTGAAGAACACCGAGACATCCAGCATCGGATGGGTGCTGCGCCGCTCCCACAGCGCGAACCCGGCGAGAACGACGGCGGCGAGCGCGAACCCGGCCACGGTCCGGCCGTTGGTCCATCCCCACGTCGGCGCCTCGATGACGGTGTAGACCAGCGTCGTGATCCCGGCCGCGGACAGGATCAGGCCGGGCACGTCGACGCGCGGTGCCGCGGGGTCGCGTGAGGTGGGAACGAACAGGATGCCGCCGACGATGGCCAGTGCCGCGATGGGGATGTTCACCATGAAGATCGAGCCCCACCAGAAGTGTTCGAGCAGCCAGCCGCCGCTGATCGGGCCGACGGCCACCCCGACGCCCACCATGGCCGCCCAGAGCCCGATGGCCTTGGCGCGCGGCACCGGGTCGGTGAAGATGTTCGTGATCAGGCCCAGCGTGGTCGGGAAGATCACCGCCGCCCCCACACCCATGGCGGCGCGAGCCGCGATAAGCGCCTCGGCCGAATTCGCTTGTGCCGCAACGGCGGATGTCAGCGCGAACACCGCGAGCCCGGAGTTGAGCCAGGCCCGCCGGCCGTAACGGTCGGACAGGCTGCCGGCCGACAGCAGCAGGCCGGACATGACCAGGGTGTAGGCGTCGACGATCCATTGCAGCTGGGCGGTGTCGGCGCCGAGCTGACGCGACAGGGTGGGCAGCGCGACGTTGACGATGGTGGCGTCGACGCTGATGACGAAGACGCCGAGGCAGATGACGGCGAGTGCGGAAATCGGGTGGTTTCGGAATATCGGTTCGGTACGCATGGACAAGAGACTAAAGCTGATAGACAAATAAATCAAGCACGAAGTTGAAAAAGATGTCTCCCGCAGGTAGGGTGGCATTATGCCGACCCGCAGGAACTACAACCAGAACTGTCCGATCGCCCGTGGCCTCGACGTCCTCGGCGAGCGGTGGACGTTGCTGATCCTGCGCGAACTGGTCGGCGGGCCCCGCCGCTACGGCGATCTGCGCGACGAGCTCCCCGGCATCGCGACCAACCTGCTGGCCGAACGACTCAAGGAACTCCAGGACGCCGGGCTGGTCGACCGCGCCGACCTACCCGCCCCGATCGGACGCACCGTGTACACGCTCAGCGACGACGGCTGGCAGCGGGTGCTGCCGGTCCTGCGGAGCATCGCATGGTTCGGGCTGGACCGGCTGGACCCGATCGGGGACGGGCCGGTCTCGCCGCTGAACGGGTTCCTGGCGGGCATCCTGCTGGGCTTCGACTCGGGTGCCGC
>NZ_MBES01000059.1 GCF_001954195.1 Mycobacterium sp. IS-1264
ATCTCAAAGCGGCCCGCCATCGCCCGCATCGAGTGCGGATCAGTCATAAAACGTGTTGCCATCTTGGCTATCTCCTTTTCGTTCGAGCCTTCGGCCTGTCGAAGTTTCCGCGGTCGGTATCGGTTCGTTGGTGGCCGTATCGCGGATAGAGTACGGCGCAGCGGTTAACAGCTGGCCTCAAATGCGTGACATGTACCCCCTTTTTTTCCGCATCAGACGACGACCTGTTTGGGCATGACAATGGGCTTGACCCCGTACCGTGGCCCAGCGCCGTAGGCACCGGCACCCTTGGCGGCCGCCGCGGCGCCCGGCATACCGGGCATTGCCGCCACGGGCTCCTCGGTGGCGGCGGTCCAGCCCGAACCCGCGAGGGGAGCGGTCGACGAAGCCGCCGACGCCGGGGCTGCCGCGTTCCAGCTGGCCGGTACCGATAGACCGCCGACCGCGGACGCCTCGCCCAGGGTCGCCGACGTCGCCGCGCCCGACACCGAGCCCACCATCGTCCCGGGAATGATGCCCGCGCCGGTAGCGGGCGCAACCGCGTCGGAGAGGGCGTAGGGGATCGATCCCACGGTGCCAAGTTTTTGCCCCAGCGATACGGCGTTTGGGATGGAGTTCATGGTGAACCAGGCCCCGGTGTTCACCGCTCCGTTGATGGCGTTGAAGACGGACGGAGTGCCGAGGAAGTTGTCGATCGAGGACAGCAGGCCATCCGTCGTGAACGGCAGGGAGGCGGCGGCCGGAGCGGCCAGCGCCTGGACCGGGGCGTTCACCGCGGAATTGGCGACCGCGGCGGCCTGGATGCCGTCGGCGGCCGGGTTGGTGGCCGGCGTCATCGGCGTCACCGGCTGCAGGACCCCTGCCGCCATCGAAGCCGCCTGATACGTGGCCATCATCGTGGCGTCTTGGACCCACATCTCGGCGTACTGGGCCTCGGTCGCCGCGATCGCGGCCGAGTTGACACCCAGAAAGTTGGTTGCAATGAGCGTTGCGAGCAATGTCCTATTGGCCGCGATCACCGGCGGGGGCACCGTCGCGGCGAACGCCGCCTCGTAAGCGGCCGCCGACGCCGTCGCCTGGGCTCCCGCCTGCTCGGCCGCGGCCGCCGAAGTGGTCAGCCAGGTCACGATGGGCTGGGACGCGGCGGCGGCCGCCGCGGACCCGGCGCCCGTCCACTGCTCGGTGGTGAGCAACGTGATGATCGATTCCCATTGCGTCGCCGTCGTGCTCAGCTCGGCGGCCAGGTTGTTCCACGCTGTCGCGGCGGCCATGAGCGGTCCCGCGCCCGCGCCCGCGTACATCAGGCTCGACGTGATTTCGGGTGGGATAGCTGCGAAATCCAAAACCATTTTTCTGTATTCCGTTTCTATGGAGGGAATTTGGCGGTTTGTTGACTAGACGGCGGTCGGCTTGGGCATGACGAGTGGCTTGACGCCGTAGCGCGGCGCACCGAAGCCGGCGCCGCTGCGCGCTCCCGAGACCATTCCGGGCATCCCCGGGATGATCCCCCCCGTCCCGGCCTGCGGCGCGGCGGCGGTCCAACCGACGGTCTGGATTGGGGTGACCGCGCTGGCCGCCGGGCCGACCGTACCGGCCCAGCTGGGCGGCACCGACAACTTGCCGACCATGGTCGCGTTGCCCGCCGCGGCCGCCGGCATCGCCCCCACACCGCCCATGCCACCGACGGGCGCCATCGGCGTCGTCGTGTTGGCGAGGTCCGCGCCGGCGGCGGCGTCGCTGACAGACGTGTCCAGCAGACCGCCGTTTGCCAGACCGAGCAGGTCGGAACCGGCGGAGGCCCAGTTGCCGCCACCGATGTTCAAGATGTTCGCACCGTTGCTTGACAGGCCGAAGATCCCACCGAGCATGTTCGGGTTGGTGCCGTTTCCGGTGCTACCGAGCAGATAGGCAAGGAAGTCGAGCGGAGTGTTCGACGGCGTGGCAGCTGCGGGGGCCGCGGCACTTGAAAGGGCGCTCGCGGCCGCATTGGAGGCCTCGGTGGCGCTGTACGTGCCGGAGCTGGTGCCCAGGGTGCTCGCGTACTGCTCTTGAATCGTCTGCGCCTCGGCGGCGATCGTCTGGTACTCGCTGCCGAACGCCGAGAAGATCGCCGCCTGCTGGGCCGATACCGGGTCGGCGGCCGCGGGAGCGATGACCGTGGTCGCCGCGGCGGCGCCCGCGTTCTGCGCCGCCAGGTTGGAGTTGATTCCCTGCAGCAGCCCCTGCGCAGCGAGCAACTCTTCAGGCAATGTTGTCAGAAACGACATCTATTAGCTCCTACTGTGTGAACCATGCCGACCCAGTGCGCTGGGCCGACCCTGTGCGTTGGCGTACGGGCCCCTGTGTAATGGCGTAAGGCTAAACACCTCGGTCCCCACATTCCCGACCGAAAGGGTTAGCGTGACAGCCGTTTACGGCTTCTTAACGCGGAGGCGGGCAGTTTTAACAAGCTCACACCGGGTGACATAGCCGTGTCATCTGATTTGGGGTGGCGAACCAGCGGTTAGACCCGCGGCCGCCGCATCCTAGGCGAAAGCCACTCCGCGCGCATGCCCAAGATTTGGCAAAGTGTGGAATGCGGCGGGGTGCGCCGGGCCTGGCATCCACGCGCTAAATTCGCCGCCGGGCCCCCATAGCCCAATTGGCAGAGGCAGCGGACTTAAAATCCGTCCAGTGTCGGTTCGAGTCCGACTGGGGGCACGACGTTTGCGCAAGTAGATGACGCGAAGGTAGTGACCACGCTGCTGGACAGCCCTCGCCGCAATTCGCGTTCATCGCCCGAACAAGCGCCAAGCTCACCTATGACCGTCGGGGTGCGGCTCGCTGGATCCGACTGGCGTTTCGCCGGCGCTGGTCGGTGAAGTCCCGTCTGCCGCGAGCGCCTCACCGACGTCATGGTTGCCAAAGATGCTCGCGATGGCGTGGCCAAACGAGGTGCGGCCAACGTTCTCGCCGCCTGGTAGTTCGCTGTGTACCTGGAGCGCCCCGCAGGTAAGAAACGACGCGACCACGCTGAACACCTCTATACCGACGTTGAGAATCTGCGTGAGGATGTTTTCGCTGCTCGACCCGGTGGGGTTGCTCATGGCGCGATGGCGTTCGCGGCCGACTCGAATTTGGCTGCCATGGCAGTTCTCCCTGTTCGTTTTCTCGAACAGCGGAAACGCTACGCCTCTATGGCATCTCGCGCGCGTACCTAAGCTTATGGGACGTAGCGACTCAGCTTATGGGACGTAGCGACTCGGATTATCCGGTCAGGAAGACCAGCCGGAACTTACCGATCTGGACTTGGTCGTTGTTGGCTAGCACCGCCGAGTCCACTGGCTGACGGTTGACGTAGGTGCCGTTGAGGCTGCCGACGTCGGCGACGACCCAGCTGCCGTCCTTGTCGAGGCGAAACTCGGCGTGACGGCGGCTCACAGTGACGTCGTCGAGAAGAATGTCGCTATCGGGATGGCGGCCTGCCGAGGTGACTGGCTGATCGAGCAAAAATCGAGAACCGGCGTTGGGGCCACGTTTGACAACCAGCAGCGCCGATCCGCTCGGCAGTCCTTCGGCGGTTTCCGCCTCGGTAGGAGCGGCCGGACCGTCTTCCACCTCGTCGAGAAAGTGGTCACCAAAATCCGCGGTGGTCTCCGCCGCCGCCTGATTGAGGTTTCGGTCATCGTCGCCGTGGTTCACAGTGTTGTTTCACCGCCTGCCACTCTTGTCCGCTTTGCATGGTGCCAGCCCACTGGACGCTAGAAGAAGTACCCGAGTCCGGCGGTCTTACGCCCCCGGATCGGCGAGCTTGTGCAGCTGCCGCGCCTTCAGGGTGCGGATGTATAGCCGAACATTCTTTGAGATGTATCGCAGAATTTCCCGCCTCGATCCGTGAACGCTTTTCTAGAGAAGGCGACGCACCCGCATATCAACGAAGCATTCCAAATGAGTCACGAAGGAAAACATCGATTGGCTCGGTGATCCGCGATACTTACATTTGATCAATGAATGTCAAAATAGTGGCCGTGACCAGCGCGCTTGCGCTCGCGGGCGGAATCGCTGCGGCACCGCTGGCCACTGACTATCCCGCACTGGACTTGCCTACGTTGCTAATGCTGCGTTTCTACACCGTCCCGACGGATCGGTCTTGCGACGATGGGGCCTGTAAAGCCCCCGCGAACGACCAGCCGGTCCAAGCGGACGAATTGGCGGCATTTCGCGCACAAAAATGAAATGCATTGGTATCAACTGTCTTTGGGAGCTATGCAGTCTTTGGGAACCATGCAGCGAAACGACCATGCTGGATAGACGGCTTCCGATTCAATCTGCTTGTTGCGCAACAACATATCCATGACCCCTATAGCCACCTGCGGGTTCGGCGTTTGTAGCGTCGATAGGACTCGCCGAACGTGGCCTCCAGGCACCGCTCCTCCCGCGCAATGACGCCGCGGTCGACCACGATCAAGACGCCCACCAGAACGATGAGGGCCCACGGGGCATTGGCGAGGATGACGATGCCGGCGTAGGCCAGTGCCATTCCCAGATAGCCCGGATTGCGGCTGAACCGGTAAGGGCCCGTCGTCACAAGTGCGCTGGACCGCTCGTACGGGTTGATCGTGGTGCGGGCTCGCGCGAAAGCGCGAATGAACGCTATGGCCAGCAGGCCACCCGCCAGCAGCAGCGCAGCACCAACCGGCGTGGCAAGTCCGGTCGGGATCGAGATGGGCGGAAGAACGGCATCAAGGGCGAATCCGCCCGCCAGGCCGGCAAGGTAGATCAGCGGCGGGGGCGCGATTACCCGCGGAGTTCCAGCTCCCGCCCCGCCTTCCGATTCGACGCCGGTGCCCGGATCCTCGTGGCTCATGACCGGCAGTCTACTACTAATAAATAAGTAATAACAATTGGAAGAGTAGTTCTAACTTTCAGATTGCTACTATGCCTCTATGCGGAGTTATCAGCAGTTCTGCCCGACGGCCCGGGCTCTGGACCTGGTCGGTGAGCGCTGGACGCTGCTGATCGTCCGGGAGCTCCTGTTCGGCGCCAAGCGCTATACCGACTTGCAGGATGGGCTTCGCGGGATCGGCCCGAACGTGCTCGCCGCTCGTTTGCAATCGATGGAAACCAACGAGTTGATCCGCAAGCGTCGCCTGCCGCCGCCCGCGGCTTCGACGGTGTACGAACTCACCGAACTCGGCGATCGCCTGCGTCCCGTGGTGCGCGCGCTTTTCGAATGGGGCCTCGACGTCATCGACACGCCCAGCGCGGACGACACCGTCAAGGCCAGCTACTGGCTTCCCGCCATTCACGCTGCCGTCCAAGTGCAATCACCCTCGAGCGATATCGACGACGAGTACGAATTCCGGGTCGCAGACGAGGCGATCACCGTAGCGGTCAAGGCCGGAAAGACAGACGTCCGGCAGGGGCCGGCCGACAGGCCCGACGTCGTGCTGCTCACTGACACCCAAACCTTCATCGGCCTCGGCAGCGGCCGAATCACGCCGGCGGAGGCAATCGAGGCCGGCGCCCTCAGGGTCGAAGGAGACCCGGGCGCAGCTCAACGATGCGCGGAACTGTTCGGACTCTCCGACGCGCAGGGTCCGAAGGGGTGAAGCGACGGCGGGTGGCCGTGGCGCAAACCGGCGGCCATACACTGACCCCCCGTGGGCATGCTGTTTGGATTCGCGCCATGGATCGTCTATTGGGTGCTAGTCGGTAACGTCCCGTTCAAGGCGGCGGTGTTGGTCGCGCTGGCGATCGCCGTTGCCGTGTCGGTGATCGGGCGCGCTACCGGCAAGCCGGGTCGCACGCTCGACATCGGCGCTGTCGCAACGTTTCTGGTGCTGACCGTGCTCACGTTTACGCTCAGCGAGTCCTTCATGCAGGGCTGGATACAGACGCTGAGCAACGCCGGGATCTTCCTGGTCGCGTTGATCAGCCTGCTGGTCGGCAAGCCGTTCGTGCGTGAGTACGCCGCGGCCGAACAGCCCGCCGACGTCGCTAAGACCGAGCTGTTCGGCAGGATCGTCACCATCCTGACCTGGATTTGGATCGCGGCCTTCGCCGGCATGACGGTGTCGTCGGCGATCCCACCGATCGTGCAGCGCCTCGGCGGAGAAGAGGCCACCATCCTCGACACCAAGACTCCGCTGTCGTTCGTCTGCTACTGGGTCATTCCGTTCTCCCTGCTGGGCGCGGCGGCCTTGGCGTCGCGCTACCTGCCCGACCGGATGCTGGTCGGTATCGAAGACGTCGCGCGGGAAACCTCGTTCGTTGCCTACGACGAAGCCACCATCGACGAGCTGTACTACCTCGCCCAGGAACACGCCAACCGCGAGGTCGGCCCGGGCAAGGAGGCCTACAACGTCAAGGTCGGGGGCATGGGAACCCCGCTGACCGGGGACGAGTCGCGAAAATCGTGGCCCTCGACCTACAAGGTGCGCGACAAGCGTCACTGACCTGTCACCCCAGCGTCCACCCCACCGCGACACATAGACCACGCACGCGACACGTCGGAAAACGTCGCGGCGGCTTATGTTTCGGCGACGGGGCCGGGCCGGCCCAAGAGTCGGATACGTTGGTGAGGGCGGGGCGACTCGAGACGGGCCCCGCATCTTGCGGCCAACCGAGGAGCACGCATGAATGCGTTCAGCCCAGATGCCATTCGCGCAGAAACGATCACCATCACCGGCCACGGCGGCGACGAGATCGAGGCCTACCGCGCGAGCCCGCTCGCCGAGGGATCGCGCGGCGGAATCGTCTGGATCCACCACATGCCCGGCTACGACCGGGAGACCAAGGAGTTCGTGCGCCGGCTCGCGGTCAACGGCTATCACGCCGTGGCCCCGAACCTGTACTCACGCGAGGCCCCGGGCGCCGCTCCCGACGATGCCGCCGCGACGGTGCGGGCCGCGGGCGGGGTGCCCGACGAACGACTGGTCGGCGACGTCGCCGGAGCGGTGGAGCACCTGCGCACGCTGCCGGGCGCGAACGGGAAGTTCGGTGTCATCGGGCACTGCTCGGGCGGGCGGCACGCGTTCCTGGCGGCCTGCTCGCTGCCGTTCGACGCCGCGGTGGACTGCTACGGCGCGTTCATCGTCGAGGACCTGCCCGAGGGCATGCCCAAGGCCATGCAACCCATCCTGCATCTGGCGCCGAAGTTGAGTTGCCCGCTGCTGGGCCTATTCGGGCTCGACGACAGGTATCCGGCGCCGCACGCGGTGGCCACCCTCGATGCCGAGCTGGCCAAATTCGACAAGCCACACGAGTTTCACTCCTACGAGGGCGCGGGCCATTCGTTCTTTTCCGTGGACCGTCCGGCGTACCGGGTCGAGGCCGCGGTCGACGGCTGGCAACGCATCGACGAATTCTTCGCCACCCACCTGAAAGGCTAGGTGTCCCAAGCCATGTGCACATATCTCACCGAACACGTCGAGATCGACGGCAGCGGCAAGGGCGCAACGGGATGGTTTGGCGCCGACCGCGCGACGGTCTACGTCGATCACCCCGTGCATGCGCCCTACGGCCACACGGTCAACATCGACGTCCTCAACCCGCAGCTGGGTCCGTCGGCGCGGGTCGCCCTCGAACTCACCGAGGAAAGCGCGCTGAAGCTGGCCGACGCCATCCGAAAAGCGATCGCCCATGCGCCCGCCGGGCTGGCGTCGAAGGATCAGTAGGTGTCCCATGGCTAACGACATCGGGCACGGCGCCTACCCGCAAATGGCCGCCAGCCGTGGGCGGATCGAGCCCGCGCCCCGCCGGGTCCGCGGCTTCCTCGGCCACGAACTCGTATTCGACACCACCTCGGCACGCTATGTGTGGGAATTTCCTTATTACCCAGCGTATTACGTGCCGCTGGCCGACGTCCGCGAAGGATTCCTGCGCGACGAGGACCATCCGCAGACGGTGCAGCTGGGCCCGTCGCGGCTGCACTCGCTGGTGGGCGCGGGCCAAACCTACCAATCGGCAGCGCGGGTGTTCGACGCCGACAGCGCCAGCCCGGTGGCGGGCACCGTGCGCTTCGAATGGAATCCCTTGCGGTGGTTCGAGGAAGACGAGCCGATCTACGGCCACCCGCGCAACCCGTATTCCCGGGTCGACGCGTTGCGCTCGCACCGGCACGTGCGGGTGGAGCTCGACGGGGTCGTGCTGGCCGACACCCGGTCGCCGGTGTTGCTCTTCGAAACCGGTTTGCCCACAAGGTATTACATCGATCCGACCGACATCGCCTTCGAGCATCTGGAGCCCAGCTTGACGCAGACGTTGTGCCCGTACAAAGGGGTGACGTCGGGCTACTGGTCGGTGCGGGCCGGCGACACCGTGCATCCCGACCTCGCGTGGACGTACCATTACCCGCTGCCGGCCGTCGGCCAGATCGCCGGCCTGGTGGCGTTCTACAACGAGAAGCTCGACATCACCGTCGACGATGCCGCCCTGCCCCGACCGCAAACTCAGTTCAGCTAGGCGTCGCGACGCGAACCGAAATGAATATTTAAACCACCGCACACACGGTCGAAACATTTCCATTCGAGGCTTCACCCGTCTACGGCGTCACTTCGCACCGCAGCTGATTTAAGGCCCGACGGCTCGAATTGGGGTGTGTCTGAACCATGTTGCCCTATCCCGACTGGGTGAATTCCGGAGACAACGCCTGGCAGCTAGTGGCCGCGACCTTGGTCGGCCTGATGAGCATTCCAGGCATCGCCGTCCTGTACGGCGGCATCGTCCAGAAGAAGTGGGCCGTCAACACCATGCTGATGGCCTTCACCGGGTTCTCACTGGTGCTGGTCGTGTGGGTGCTGTGGGGTTTCAAGATGGGCTTCGGCGAGCCGCTGAAGCTCGGCCCGGGCATCCTGCAGGCCGCGGTCGGCAAGCCCCACACCATCTTGGGCTCCGCCAACCAGCAACAGGCGGTCATTCCGCTCCTTGACGGGGCGATGCCCAAGTTCCGCTTCTCGGAGACGACGCTGGCCTACTTCCACTTCGCGTTCGCCGCGATCACCCCGCTGCTGTTCCTAGGCAGCGTGGTCGGCCGGATGAACTTCAAGGTCTGGCTGATCTTCGTGCCGCTGTGGTCGACGTTCGCGTACTCGGTGAACGCGTTCCTGCTGTGGGGTGGCGGCTGGTGGGCGCAAGCCCCACACGCGGCCATGGACTACTCCGGCGGCTATGTGATCCACCTTGCCGCCGGCACAAGTGGTTTCGTCGCGGCGGCGGTTATCGGGCCCAGGCTGGCCCGGGACCGGGAACGAGCGGTGCCCAACAACCTGCCGCTGGCAGCGATCGGTGCGGGCATCCTGTGGCTGGGCTGGAACGGGTTCAACGGCGGCGACATGTACTTCTCCGGCGCCAACGCGTCACTGGCCGTGATCAACACGAACCTGGCCACCGCCGTCGGGGTGATCACCTGGGTGGTGTGGGACATTTTCGCGAGCAAGCAGCGCAAGCCGACGTTCCTCGGCGCCATCAACGGCATGATCACGGGCCTGGTCGCGATCACCCCGGCGGCCGGTTACGTGAACAGCTTCGGCGCCTTGATCATCGGCGTCGTCGCCGCTTCGCTGGTCTGGATGTCCTGGAACTGGCTCGGCAGGGCCAGGCTGTTCAAGAAGGTCGATGACACACTCGGTGTGTTCCACACCCACGGCGTGGCGGGCCTGGCGGGCGGATTGCTCGTCGGGGTACTCGCCGACCCGAAGATCATCGTTTACCTGGGCGGCAGTACAGGTCAGGACGTGTCCATGTCGGGCTGGCTCTGGGGGCATCACCCGAAACAGCTATTGATCCAGCTCGGCGCGGCGGGCACCGTCATCGTCTGGGATGCGTTCGTCACGTTCGTCATTCTGAGAGTCCTTGGCCTCTTTATGAAGTTGCGGCTGCCCGACGAGGTCCTGGAGACCGGCGACCTCGGAGTGCACGACGAAGAGGCTTACCCCGACGAAACGCTCGTCACGGGTCGGCACGTCGAGCCGTTGGTGACAACGCGGGCCGAGGCGCTACCATCCAACCCCGCTGAGCCAGTGGATGATTGACCATGAAGCTGATCACTGCGGTCGTCAAGCCTTTCGCACTCGACGAGGTCAAGCACGCCGTTGAGTCCGCCGGCGTGCTGGGCATGACCGTTACGGAGGTCCAGGGGTATGGCAGGCAACGCGGGCACACCGAGGTCTACCGCGGAGCCGAATACAACGTTGATTTCGTCCCAAAGGCCCGTATCGACGTCGTGGTCGACGAGGAGTATGTAGAACGAGTCGTTGGGGCCATCGTCACGGCGGCCCGCACCGGCAAGATCGGCGACGGCAAGGTGTGGGTCTCCCAGGTGGAGAGTCTCGTTCGCATCCGCACCGGAGAACGCGACCACGAGGCGCTTTGACGCGGCGTTAAGCGCTACCGGGACAATGCGTTTCGTTGCACTCGTGTTGGTCGAGCGGGAAATCTGGTGCGCGGCTTCACGTTTCGATCCTGCCCGCGATTAGTGAATTTTTCGGCTGACAACGCGCCACAAACGCATAAATGTGACGTTTGCCTCGTTTTAGGATTAATTATAAGAATTTCTTACCCAACGCCCGGCGACGCAGGCGCGCGAAGCGTTAGCGATCCCAGCGAAAACAACTGCTGGAAGAGGTGTGCGGCGTTCGCTGCGCCACAGGCCGGCGGATGACCGACAATCGCAATCTAAGCGCAGCCTGAGTGGCCGACGTGACGTGCGTAACAGCTCTCGAATTTGCCGCTTCTGCACCGATATTCCGTGACTAAACTCTGACGAAAGCAGTCACCCTAAACGGTGCTGGAATCCGGTTAATCCCGTGCGGCGAACAGGGCTCGTCAGAGCTGTCGCGCGCGTGGATTCCGACGAAAGGCGGTACCAGCATGAGAAGTGTCAACGGCCCCACGGCCGCCCATGACGGCCTGGATCGCCCGGTCCTCGAGCTCGGCAGCGCGCCGGGTTTCCCGATCGTCGTCGAGGTCGCCGTGCACGAGGGCCCCATCAGCGGCATCGCGACCAGCCCCGATGGCGCCCGCCTGTTGGTGACCAACTACGGCAGCGACAGCGTCTCGGTCATCGACACCCGCACCTGCCGGGTGGTGGAGACTATCGCGGGCCTCGACGAACCATTCGCGATCGCCGTGGGCAGCGAGCGCGCCTACGTCAGCGCGGTGTCGGCCGCATACGACTCGGTCGCGGTCATCGACCTGCCCACCGGCACGGTCGTCGCGACCCACCCGGTGACGCACAGCATCACCGATCTGGCCGTCAGCCCCGACGGGAGGCACGTCTACAGCAGCCGAAACGCCGCCCGCGGCGCCGACGTCGCCGCCTTGGACACCACGACCGGCGACGTCGAGGCGCTCGAGATCGCGACCGCGCCAGGAACCACCACCGCATGCGTGCGCGTCAGCCCCGACGGCGGCCGGCTGTATGTCGGGACCAACGGGCCGGCCGGCGGTCGGCTGCTTGTGATCGGCACGCGCGGCGAGGCCGGGCAGACCGGATTGCGCGTCGTGGGCACCGTCGACATCGGTTTGCCCGTTCGCGACGTCGCGCTTTCTCCCAACGGTGCCGTCGCCTACGTGGCCAGTTGCGATTCCGGGTTGGGCGCCGTGGTCGACGTCGTCGACACCGCCACCCACAAGATCGTCGGGACGCGCAAGCTCGGCGAGATCGGTGGCACTCTCACCGGTTTGACGCTCAGCCGCGACGGCGACCGCGCCTACCTGGTCAGCGACGACGGCATCGCGGTGCTCTGCACCCTGACCCACGACGTCGTCGGCACCGTGACGGTGGCCAATCAGCCGTCGTGCGTGGTCGAAAGCCCGGACGCGAAGTACCTCTACATCGCCGACTATTCGGGCACGGTCACCGTCGCGGCGGTCGCCTCGATCGTCGCGTTGGGCACCGAGGCCGCGGCACCCGAGGCGCAGATCCCGACCGACTGGGTCACCCCCGAGCTGCTGCAGTACGAGCCCGCGCTCGCCTAGCCGCGCGGCCGGCCAGGCGCGGGTAAATGCGCGTTGTCGGGGGAACCCGTTTCCCATCGTCGGGCGCGGCGATAGCATTCGCCCGATTGATCATGAGGCGGTGCTGCGACCCGTAAGGCGGTAGATCGATGGACAGCACGATGCAGGACTTTCCGTTGACGATCGCCGCGATCATGCGGCACGGCTGCGGTGTCCACGGAGCGCGCACCGTCACCACCGCCTCCGACGCCGGGTATCGGCACATCAGCTACCGCGAGCTGGGTCAGCAGGCCGCCAGGCTGGCCAACGCGCTACGCCGGCTCGGCGTGACCGGAGACCAGCGGGTCGCGACGTTCATGTGGAACAACGCCGAGCACCTGGCGACCTACCTCGCCGTGCCGTCGATGGGCGCCGTCCTGCACACCCTCAACATCCGGCTCTTCCCCGAGCAGATCGCGTATGTCGCCAACGAGGCCGAAGACCAGGTCGTGCTGGTCGACATGTCGCTGGCCAAACTGCTCGGGCCGGTGCTGGGCGAACTGAAAACCGTTCACACGGTGATCGCGGTCGGCGAGGGCGACCCGGCGCCGCTCCAGGAAGCGGGCAAGAGTGTGCTGCGCTTCGCCGAGGTGCTCGACGGCGAGTCGGCCGAATTCGACTGGCCGCGGATCGACGAGACTTCGGCCGCTGCGATGTGCTACACGAGCGGCACCACCGGCCACCCCAAAGGCGTTGTCTACAGCCATCGTTCGAGCTTCCTGCACACGATGGCGGCATGCACGACCAATGGAATAGGGGTCGGCTCCAGCGATCGCGTGCTGCCCATCGTCCCGATGTTTCATGCCAATGCGTGGGGGCTGCCCTACGCGGCGCTGATGGCGGGCGCCGACCTGGTGCTGCCCGATCGCCACCTCGATGCCCGGTCGCTGATCGGCATGGTCGAGGAGCTGCGGCCCACCGTGGCCGGCGCGGTGCCGACCATCTGGAACGACGTCCTGCATCACCTCGAGAAGGACCCCGCGCACGACATGTCGTCGCTGCGCCTGGTGGCCTGCGGAGGCTCGGCCGTCCCGCTGTCGCTGATGCGTGCCTTCGAAGACAAGCACGACGTCCAGATCCGGCAGCTGTGGGGGATGACCGAGACATCGCCGCTGGCCACGATGGCCTGGCCCCCGCTGGGCACCCCGGAGGACGAGCACTGGAAGTTGCGCGCGACCCAAGGGCAACCGGTGTGCGGTGTCGAGATGCGGATCGTTGACGACGACGGGCAGGTACTGCCCAACGACGGCGACGCGGTGGGGGAGGTAGAAGTCCGCGGCCCGTGGATCGCCGGCTCCTACTACCTGGGACGAGACGACTCCAAGTTCGACTCGGGCTGGTTGCGCACCGGCGATGTCGGCCGCATCGACGAGCAGGGCTTCGTGACACTGACCGACAGGGCCAAAGACGTCATCAAGTCCGGCGGGGAATGGATCTCCTCCGTCGAGCTGGAGAACTGCCTGATCGGGCATCCCGACGTGTTGGAGGCGGCGGTGGTCGGGGTGCCGGACGAGCGCTGGCAGGAAAGGCCGCTGGCCGTCGTCGTCCTCAACGAAGGCGCATCGGTCGAGGCGGGTGATCTGCGAATGTTCCTCTCGGACAAGGTCGTTCGCTGGTGGCTGCCCGAGCGGTGGGCCTTCGCGGACGAGATACCCCGCACCAGCGTAGGCAAGTACGACAAGAAGACCATCCGGTCCCGCTACGCCGAGAACGCCTACCGGGTGATCGAGGCGCGCGACTGACCAGTGCCATGATCGCGAGCAGACACAGAATCGCGTAATTTCGCACCAAAGCGTGCGATTCTGCTGGGGGTACCTCCCGCTTGCGGGGGACTGCTCGCGAGGAAGGTGGGTGTCCATGGGACTGCGGGTCGTTCAATGGGCAACCGGGTCGGTCGGTGTGGCGGCGATCAAAGGTGTGCTGGATCATCCCGAGCTTGAACTCGTCGGCTGCTGGGTGCATTCCGAAGCCAAGGCGGGCAAGGACGTCGGCGAGATCATCGGCACGTCGCCGCTCGGAGTGACCGCGACCAACAACGTCGACGACGTGCTCGCGCTGGATGCCGACGCGGTAATCTACGCACCGCTGATGCCCAACGTCGACGAGGTCGCCGCGCTGCTGCGGTCGGGGAAAAACGTCGTCACCCCGCTCGGCTGGTTCTACCCGAGCGAAAAAGAGGGTGCGCCGTTGGAAATCGCCGCGCAGGCGGGCAACGCGACGCTGCATGGCGCCGGCATCGGGCCCGGGGCGGCCACCGAGCTGTTCCCCTTGCTGTTCACCGTGATGTCGACCGGCGTGACTTTCGTTCGCGCCGAGGAGTTTTCAGACCTGCGTACCTACGGCGCCCCGGATGTGCTGCGCTATGTGATGGGCTTCGGCGGGACGCCGGACGGCGCGTTGACCGGGCCGATGCAGAAGCTGCTCGACGGCGGTTTCCTCCAGGCGGTGCGGCTGTGCGTCGACCGGTTGGGCTTCGCCGCCGACCCCCAGATCCGCTCCTCGCAGGAGGTCACGGTCGCGAGCGCGCCGATCGATTCGCCCATCGGCGCGATCGAGCCGGGGCAGGTCGCCGGGCGTCGCTTCCACTGGGAAGCCGTCGTCGGCGACAAGGTGGTCGTCCAGATCACGGTGAACTGGCTGATGGGGGAGCAAAACCTCGACCCGCCTTGGTCTTTCGGGCCCGCGGGCGAGCGCTACGAGATCGAAGTGCACGGCAACCCGGACACCTTTGTGACGGTCAAGGGCTGGCAGCCGGAGAGCGTGGAGGCCGGGCTGAAAAGCAACCCGGGTATCGTCGCGACCGCGGCGCATTGCGTCAACGCCATCCCCGCGACATGCGCCGCACCGGCGGGCATCCAAAGCTTCTTCGATCTGCCGCTCTTCACCGGCCGGGCCGCCGCATCCCTGCGGGCAGACAATTGAAAGGCGTTGCAACCATGGCACATTCGCTCGTCGTCGAAGAATCGCTAGTCATTCCCGTGCCCGCCGAGCAGGCGTTTCACAACACGCTGCCGGCCCCGCTCCCGGAGATCTTCAAGCGCTGGCACGGCCCCTTCCCGCCCGTCAAAGAGGTGCGCGAGCAGACGGGCGCGTGGGACGCCGCCGGCCAGACCCGCACCGTTCTGCTCGCCGGCGGGGGCAGCACGCGCGAGGAACTGACCAGCATCGACGCGCCCCGCTCGTTCGGCTACCGGCTCACCGACGTCACCGGCCCGATGGCGCTCCTGGTCGACCACGTCGAAGGCGAATGGCTCTTCAACCCCGCCGCGGACGGAACCGAAGTGACCTGGCGCTGGACCATCCATTCCAAGTCGCCGCTGACCTCGTGGCTGCTCCCGCTGTTCGGCACGCTGTGGAAGGGCTACGCGCGCAAAGCGCTGCGGGATCTCTCGACGACGCTGACGGCCTGACGTCATGTGCCGGCTCTTCGGCCTGCACGCCGGAACGCGCGCGTGCACCGCGACGTTTTGGCTGCTGGATGCCCCCGACAGCCTGGCCGAGCAGAGCAGAACGAACCCCGACGGCACGGGCCTGGGCGTTTTCGACGAGCACGCCCGGCCCCGGTTGCACAAGCAGCCCATCGCGGCCTGGCGGGACACCGCCTTCGCCACCGAGGCACACCGGCTGACCGGGACGACGTTCATCGCGCACGTTCGCTACGCGACGACCGGTTCGCTCGACGTCCGCAACACCCACCCGTTCCTGCAGGACGGACGGATCTTCGCGCACAACGGCGTGCTCGAGGGCCTGCATGCCATCGATGAACGGCTGCGCGAGGTCGGCGCCGACGACCTGGTCCTGGGCGACACCGATTCCGAGCGGGTGTTCGCGTTGATCACCGCCTCGATCCGAGCGCACGGGGGCGACGTGACGGCGGGCGTGGTCGATGCGACGAAGTGGCTCGCGTCGAACGTGCCGATCTACGCGCTCAACGTGCTGTTGAGCACGGCGACGGACATGTGGGCGCTGCGCTACCCGGAGACCCATGAGCTGTACATCCTGGAACGGCCCGACGAATCCCCAACCGCGCCGCCCGAATTCGACTTACGCACCAAGCGAATTCACGCGCGCTCGGAACACCTGTGCACACGGGCGTCGGTGGTGTTCGCCTCCGAACCGATGGACGAGGACCCGCGCTGGCGTCTGTTGGATGCGGGAGAGCTGGTCCACGTCGACGCCGCGTTGCGGGTGGAACGCAGCGTGGTGCTGCCCGACCCGCCCACGCGTCCGCTCCGGCGGGAGGATCTGAGCGGGCCGGTCCAGGACGCGCAGCACGCCCTCCCGAGCACTCGGCGGCTCGCCTGAGGCCGGGTCACGCAAACTCAAAAGGTACCTATCGGTCGCGATCTGCCCAGCATTGGGAGCGGGGGCTACACTAGCTTCTACGCTATTCCAAGGATAGTTGGAGAATGCCTTGCCGGACCCCCGGAAACTCGGTCGATGCGCGAGTTCCTCAGCAGGCGAGCTGTGCGCATTGCAGCGCCGACACTGGCAAGACACTTATCGTGCACACCCCGACATGTACGGGTCTGCGCCGTCAGCCCCGGCGGTGTACGCAGCGAACCTGTTTAAGGCCGCTGGCGTCAAGCGGCTGCTGGAGTTGGCTGCCGGTCACGGCCGCGATGCCATGTATTTCGCCAGAGAGGGCTTCACGGTGACGGCTATTGACTTCAGTGACGTTGCGATCGAACGAATCCGCGGAGTAGCCCAAGCCCAAGGCGTAGGCGCGCAATTGTCGACCGTTGTGCACGACATGCGCGAGCCCCTGCCCTTGGAAAACCGCGCCGTCGATGCGGTCTTCGCACACATGGCGTTGTGTATGGCCCTGTCGACGACGGAGATACACGCCGTCGTCAGCGAGGTCCGGCGCGTGCTGCGGCCAGGCGGGATACTCGTTTACACTGTGCGCCACACCGGCGACGCCCACTGCGGTGCTGGAAAAGCACACGGAGACAACACCTTCGAGCACGGTGGCTTCGTTGTGCACTTCTTCAACCGGCAGCTGGTCGAGGCTTTGGCCGAGGGCTGGACGCTTGACGAGGTGTATGCCTTCGAAGAAGGAGACCTGCCTCGTCGGCTATGGCGAGTCACGATGATACGTGTTTGAGACGTCGTGGCATCGTCGTTCGGTGATCCCTAGCCGCGGTCGCCAAGAATGACGTGTCAGCCTGCCTGCCCCGTGGGTTCCTCTACGGGCAGTCCAGCGAGGCGCCATTCGAGCATGCCTTCGTCGAGGCGTTTCACCCCGCGCCCAGCGCTTTTCACAATGCGGGTGGCCTCGGGTGCCATGACGCAGTACGCGCCGCGGCAGTAGGCGACGATCTCCTGACCGGCCGGCAGTTCGGATAGTCGGTCTACCAGCTCAGCGAGGGGCATGCTGATCGCGCCGGGAATGTGCCCGGCTAAGTACTCCTCATGCGGTCGCACGTCGATCAGCGTGACCTCGCCGGCGTCGAGGCGGCGTATCAGTTCCTGCCGCGTGATGGCGTCTTCGGGTGAACCAAGCACCGCAGCGGCCGCGACGGCCACATCGGCCAGGTGCGCCTCAGCGACTGTCTGCACCAGTGAAAACAGCCGGCCCACGTCCTCTCCGGCGAGCCGGTAGTACTGACGGGTGCCATCGCGGCGGGTTTCGACCAGACCGCCGGCCTTGAGCGATTGCAGGTTCGCCGAGGCGGTGGTCAGGTTCATCCCCGTCGCAGTGGCGATCGCGTCGACGGAGCGCTCGCCCTGAGCGAGCAGGTCGAGGATCTGCAGTCGGCGACCGTTGCCCAGCGCCTTACCGACCCGCGCGATCTCGTCCAAAAGTGCCGCTTTGGAACCAGACGGCTTTCCCACCTTGCTTCTCCAATAATCTTTGGAATATCGTATAGATCTTAGCACGCGACGACGGTCCCACCAGATCATCGACGTCTGACCAACTCCGTCGGGAGGTGAGCGTCCATGAACAAGACTGTTGTCGTCCTGGGGGCCGGCGTCGGAGGCCTGACCGCGGCCGCAGAGCTGCGCAAGGTATTGCCCACCCAAGATCGGATCGTGCTGGTCGACCGGAGCTTTACCGGCGGCTTGGGGTTGTCGCTGCTGTGGGTGATGCGCGGCTGGCGGACGGCAGAGCAAGTGCGCGTAAAACCCACGGCGGCAGCGCTTCCCGGTGTGCAGATGGTGACCGCGGATGTCGATCGCATCGACGACGTCGAGCAGGCGGTGCACTGCCGCGGTTCGAGCCCGGTCCGCTACGACGCTTTGGTGATCGCCCTTGGCGCCACCCTCGACGCTTCAGCCCTGCCAGGTTTATCGGAGGCGTTCGAATCTGGTATCGCGGACCAGTTCTACACACTCGACGGCGCCGTGGATCTGCACCGCACGATTGGGACGCTGGAGTCGGGACGGTTAATCGTGCTGGTCGTCCGTGCGCCGTTCAAATGCCCGGCCGCACCATTCGAGGCGGCGTTCCTGATGGCCGACCTATTAGGCGCTAGGTATGCCAGCGGCGCAGTGCGAGTCGACGCGTTCAGCCCGGATGCGCTCCCGATGCCGGTCGCCGGCCCGGAAGTTGGTGAAGCACTAGTCGCCATCATGGAAGCGAAAGGCATTGGTTTCCATGGTGGTAAGTCCGCGACATGCATCCATCCGGATACCCACGTCGTGGAATTCGCGGACGGAACTACTGAATCGTTCGATCACCTAGCTGTGGTTCCGCCACACCAGTCACCAGCAACAGCGGTGATGTCGACCGAACTCCACCCTGGCGGCTGGATCCCGGTCGATCCGCAAACTCTCGCCACAAGCATGCCGAATGTCTGGGCGATCGGCGATGTCACCGCACTTGAGCTGCCCAACGGCAAACCGCTACCGAAGGCAGCGATCTTCGCCCGAGCCGAAGCCGAGATCGTCGCGCACCAGGTGGCCCGCCATCTAGGCCGCGACGCGCCCGACACCCGCTTCACCGGCGAGGGCGCCTGTTATGTCGAGATCGGCGGGGGTCTGGCCGCTAAGGCTGAGGGTAATTTTCTGACGCTGCCCGCGCCTCAGATCGCATTGCGTGACCCGTCGCGGGCGTATCACGCGGAAAAGGAGCAGGAGGAGCGAGATTGGCTGGTGCGCTGGAACATTCGCTAAGCAATCCGGAGACGCCGGCGCGACAGCGGCACGGCCAGAAACCGTAGGAAACGGAAAACGGAGGACATAATGAAGCGCTCACTCACCATGGCTTACGGTGCCACGTGCTATCTCGTCTTTTTGGCGGCGTTCCTATACTCCATCGGCTTCGTGGGCAACCTTGTTGTGCCGCGCAGCATCGACAATGGTGTCGCGGCGTCGATTGGGGAGGCGGTCGTCGTCAACGTGGTGTTGCTCGCGTTATTTGCCGTGCAGCACAGCGTGATGGCACGACCGACGTTCAAGCGTTGGTGGACGCGGTTGATACCCCAGATTATCGAGCGCAGCACCTACGTGCTGTTGTCGAGTTTGGTTCTGTTCCTGTTGTTCTGGCAGTGGCGGACGATGCCGGCGGTCATCTGGGAAATCGCATGGCTACCGGGCCGGATCGGGCTGCAGGTCCTGTTCTGGCTCGGCTGGGCCACGGTTCTGGCTTCGACATTCATGATCAATCACTTTGATCTGTTCGGCCTTCGTCAGGTCTATCTGGCGTGGCGTGCAGAACCCTACAGCGAGACGGGCTTTCGTTCGCCACTGCTGTATCGGGTCGTCCGGCACCCTCTCATGCTCGGTTTCATTGTCGCGTTTTGGGCCGCCCCGACGATGACGGCAGGGCATCTGCTTTTCGCGTTGGCGACCACCGGGTACATCCTGATAGCGCTGCAGATTGAGGAGCACGACCTCACAGCGGCGCTCGGCGACGAGTATCGCGAATATCGCCGCCGCGTGCCGATGCTCATTCCGGGACTTCAGCGGCCCCGTCACCGTACCGACGCTGAAGCCACTACAAATCCGGCTTGACAATTAATCGGCAGATCTCGTGATCATTGACCGTCTGTGGGGGGTGCGTGAAAATGCGGGTATGGGCGAGGTTCGAGTCAAGAACCTGATGAGTCCGGACGAGACACTCGAGTTCAAAGGGATCAAGGTCCAGCAGGTCGACGTGGGTGACCTGACTGTGGGGCGGATTGTGACACAGCCAGGATGGCGGTGGTCTACGCACGTGCGTCCACAGGTCGGCGGGGATTGGTGCGAGGCGCGTCACGTGGGGGTCGTGGTGTCGGGCCGGTTCGAAGTCGTGATGCGCGACGGGACCACGCTCCAGTTCGGGCCGGACGACGTATTTGAGATTCCGCCCGGTCATGACGGATACACCCTTGGGAGCGAGCCGTGCGTCCAGATCGAGTGGTCGGGGTTGCGGGCCTTCGCAGGATTCCGGCTCTTCGGCGCTCAGAACCGGGCGCTGGTCACTCTGTTATTCACCGATCTCGTTGACTCCACGGTGATGGCGAATCGGCTGGGCGATCACGCATGGCGAGACGTGCTCTCCGCACACTACGAGGCGACGCGGGCGGCGTTGGAACGCCACCACGGCCACGAGATCAACACCACCGGAGACGGATTGCTTGCGACCTTCGATGGGCCGGCCGCCGCCCTACGCTGCGCCGCGGCGATCGGCCGGGCCGCCGGTCGGGAAGGCCTGCAGGTCCGGGCTAGCGTACACGTCGGAGAAGTAGAAGTAGTGGGGAGCGACGTGCGCGGCGTCGCGGTGCATGAAGCGGCACGGATCCTCAGCGCCGCGGCTGCCAACGAGATCCTGGTGTCAACCACGACGCGAACTCTGGCGAGCAACGCGGGTTTTGTGTTCCAGCCCCGCGGTACGCACACGCTCAAGGGCCTGCCGGGCGAATGGGATCTATTCGCATGCTTCGAGGACGAGAAGCCCACACCGGACTGAACTACTAGGACACCTTTTGAGGGTGCTAGAGGTATGAGCGCAACCCCAGGAGCGCTTACTTTTGCGCCGGCGTGTTGCTATGAGTAGCAGTTTGTGTCCGCCCGGCGCATGACGCATGCAACGCAGGCGTTGGGTCACGCAAATTCGGACGGTACATATCGGTCGCGATGTGCCAGCATTAACTCGTGGGCGCACGCCAACTCGCACGTCTGCTGGTTGCCGCGGTGGTGACAACCTGGGCGACGCTGCTGACCCCGCCGATCCTCATGGCCTCCGCGTCCGCCGCGCCCTGCCCCGACGTCGAGGTGACGTTTGCCCGCGCCACCACCGAAGCGCCCGGCGTCGGCGGGGTCGGACAGGCATTCATCGACTCGCTGCGCTCGCAGGTCGGGGGTCGATCCCTCGCGGTGTATCCCGTCAACTACCCCGCCACCGAAGATTTCGGCCCTTCCGCATCCGCCGGTGCCCGCGATGCGAGCGCTCATGTCGAATCCATGGCCGCGACCTGTCCCAACACCAAGCTGGTGCTCGGTGGATATTCCCAAGGCGCGATGGTGATCGATCTGATCACCATCGCCCAAATAGAGGTTGCGGGTTTGGTCCCCTCGTCGCTGCCGCAGGACGTGGCTGATCACGTTGCTGCGCTCGCCCTCTTCGGGAATCCATCGGACAGATATCTGGGAGCGCCGGTGAGCACGGTCAGCCCGTGGTACGGGGCTAAGGCCATCGATTTGTGTGCGCCCGGCGATCCGATCTGCACTCCAGGCGGGGCCCTGGCACCGCCGACGCATGACGAAATGTTCTCCGCGGCGCACCTGTCCTACAAGCAGTCCGGGATGCCCAGCCAGGCGGCGACTTTCGTGGCCAGCCATCTCTGACGCGGGTCTCCCCGGCGGCTCGCCCGGCGCCGGCTGGCAGAGTGTGTCGACGTGGCAACCAAACGTGCGCTCGTGTTGGCCGGCGGGGGGATAGCGGGAATCGCCTGGGAGACAGGTGTTCTGCGGGGTATCGCAGATGAGTCGCCGGAAGCGGCGCGGCTCCTGCTGGAGTCCGACGTGCTGGTGGGGACCTCGGCCGGTGCGGCGGTCGCCGCCCAAATCAGCAGCGGGAGCACGCTCGAGGCGCTGTTCGACCGGCAGGTCGCCGAGGCATCCGCCGAGATCGATTCCGGCGTCGACGTCGACGACATCACCGAGATCTTCCTGGCCGCGCTGGCCGAACCGTACGACCCGACGGCGGATAAGACCCGCCAGCAGTTGCGGCGGATCGGAGCCGTGGCGCTGGCGACCAACACCGTTGCCGAGCCGGTCCGTCGTCAGGTGATCGCGCACCGATTGCCGTCCCACGACTGGCCCGACCGGGGGTTGCGGTTGACCGCGATCGACACCGAGACAGGGGAATTGGTCGTTTTCGACAATCGGTCGGGTGTCGAGCTCGTCGACGCGGTAGCGGCCAGTTGCGCGGTGCCCGGAGCGTGGCCGCCGGTGACGATCGCGGGCCGGCGCTACATGGACGGCGGGGTCGGCAGCTTGGTCAACCTCGGCATCGCCGGCGACTGCGACGAGGCGGTGGTGCTGGTGCCCTCGGGCGTCGATACCCCGTCGCCGTTCGGCCCGGGCCCGGCGGCCGAGATCGCGGCCTTCCCCGGCGCCGCGTTCTCCGTGTTCGCCGACGCAAACTCGTTGGCGGAGTTCGGGCCGAACGCCCTGGATCCCCGCTGCCGCGTCCCCTCGGCAACCGCCGGACGCGAGCAAGGGCGGCGCGAGGCTCGCGCGGTCGCGAAATTCCTGGGAGCTTAAGGGCTTGAGCGCGCTCAGCCCTCGATCGCGGGTGGGACGGGTTCGTCCTGCTCGCGCTCGAAGGCGTCCAGCGCCTGCGTGGCCAGCTCGCGGCCCGCGGCGATCACCTCCACCGCCCGATGGAATTCCAGGCTTCGGCACGTCGTGCGTGGCACCTCGATCAGCAGGTCGGCGGGGTAGGCGGCCAGCGTGTGGCGGGCCAGTGCGGATTGGGCGATGTCGATCGTCCGATTCATCACCTCGAAGCTGCCCAGCTTCGGCACTTCGGGAGTCTCCAGGGCGGCGAGGGCGTCGAGTTCGGTTGCGGTCGGTTCGATGTCGGCATCGGCGGACCAGGCATCCGGGTCCGCGGCCGCGCCGCCGAATCGGCTCAACATCGCCCGCGCCGCGGGCCGGTCCAGCAGCGAGCGCGCCGCGGTGGTGTCGAGCAGCGCGGAGGTGCTGCGCACCATGCGGTTCAGCCACTCGACGGTGGCGCCGGGCTCCTCGTCGCGGCTGACGATGGTCTCGTTGCCGTTGAGACTCACCGCGATGGTCAGATCGGCGTTGACCGCGGCGATCGGGGCCATCGGCAGCGGGTCCAGGATGCCGCCGTCGGCGAGCAGGCGCCCGTCGATCGCGTGCGGGGCGATGACCCCGGGAATCGCGATCGACGCCCGGATGGCCTCGTCGAGCGGGCCGCGCTGGAACCACACCGACTTGCCGGCGAGCAGGTCGGTCGCCACGGCGGTGTAGGGGATGGGCAGTTCCTCGATGGTGATCGGGCCGAGGATGTCGCGCACGGTGTCCAGGATCTTCTCGGCCCGCATCACGCCGGCCGCGCTGATGGAGAAGTCCAGCAGCCGCAGGATCGTGCGCTGGGTTAGCGACTTCGCCCAGTCGGCGAATTCGTCGAGGCGCCCCGCGGCCTGCAGACCGCCGACCATCGCGCCCATCGACGAGCCGGCGATGCCCACGATGTCGTAGCCGCGCTCGGCCAGCACCTCGATGACCCCGATGTGGGCGTAGCCGCGGGCGCCGCCGCTGCCGAGCGCCAACGCCACCCGTGTCGGTGCTGATCGTTCGCCAGGCACCCCCTCATTTTGCGCGGCGGAATCCGCCCCGAGCGGGCCGGGTGGGCAGTTTTTTCACCCGTGATCCGAATTGCGGCGGGGCCGACCGCGGCTACCCGCATTCGTCGTTGGCGGCCGCACGCGCCGCGGTGATCAGGGCCGCCTGCCGCGCCAGGGTCAGCTCCGCCCACCGGATGTTCCAGCTGCCCGCAGTGCCCGATTGCGAGGCCTGAACCATCGCCAGATACGGCTCGAACAGCGACTGACCAGTCTTGGGCTGGCCGTCCATCCACACTTTCGCGGCGTGACAGGCCTGGTAGTACTCCTCCTCGGTCGAATCCGCGGGGACGTCGACCCTGGTCGTGACGCCCGTGGGGGAGAGACCCACGGCGCCCGGCGGCGCGCTGGCCGGGCCGGCGGGGATGCCCGACGGCCGGGCCGACGACGAGGTGGGCGCGCCGGTGTGGGCACCGCGCGAGCACCCGGTGACCGTCACCAAACCGGCCGCCAGGACGACCGCGACCCATCTCAGGAGCCAACGACTGCGCCTACGCACGATGTCAATCTATGCAACACTGGCGGCCGTGATGGAGCGCTTCGGATTTTGCGAGTGTTGTCGGCCCTAACTTGCCGCCGCTCGTCCCGATCCGTCCTCCCTGGAGCACTCCCCAATGTCTTTGCCCTCGTCCATCGAGTTGCGCCCCTACACCGTCGCATCGCCCTCCGCCGGCCCCACCCGGCTGCGGGTCCCCGACCTGTTGCACGCCACCGACCAGGCAGCCGACGACGTGCTCAGCGGGCGCTGCGACCACCTGCTGCCCGAGGGCGGCATACCGCACGCCGAGCGCTGGTTCGCCCGCATCCACGGCGACGACGAGCTGGACGTCTGGCTGATCAGTTGGGTCCCCGGTCGGGCCACCGAACTGCACGACCACGGCGGTTCCCTCGGCGCGCTGACCGTGCTGTCGGGTGCGCTCAACGAATTCCGTTGGGACGGACGCGGACTGCGGCGCCGCCGGCTCGACGCGGGCGACCAGGCCGGGTTCCCGCTGGGTTGGGTGCACGACGTGGTGTGGGCACCCAGGGCCGTGACCGGAACCGCCGCGGCGGGCACGATCAAGGGTCCGGTCGAGCCGACCCTGAGCGTGCACGCCTATTCGCCGCCGCTGACCGCGATGTCGTACTACGAAGTCACCGATGCCAACAGGTTGCGCCGCCGGCGCACCGAATTGACCGACCAACCTGAGGGGCCGCAGTGAGCCGCATCGACGTGGTGTTGAGATCCGCCCGGCGCAGGTACCGCCGCCTGCCCGCCGCCGAGGTGCCCGACGCGGTGCGACGCGGTGCGGTGCTGGTCGACATCCGGCCGCAGGCACAGCGATTCCGGGAAGGTGAGATACCGGGCGCGCTGGTGATCGAGCGCAACGTCCTGGAATGGCGCTGTGACCCGACCAGCGACGCCCGGCTGCCGGAGGCCGTCGGCGACGACGTCGAATGGGTGATCGTGTGTTCGGAGGGCTACACGTCCAGCCTGGCCGCCGCGGCGCTGCTCGATATCGGCCTACTCCGCGCCACCGACGTCATCGGCGGCTACCACGCCCTGTCGGGTGCCGGTGTGCTGGAACGGCTGGCCGGCGGCACCGTCGACCCACGCCCCGGGGGGCTGGCGGACGCCGGCACGACCGGTCGCCGCTGGCTCTAGTCACTCGTTGGCGTGCAGCAGCGGACGCAGCCTTTCCGTCTTGTCCGGCGTCCACCCGGGCGGTGACAGCACCGCGGCCCAGCCGTCGGCCACATTGGCCACGTAGCGGTGGCCATGCCCGTCGGGCACGTCCACGGCGACCGCCATATCCGCCGAGACTTGCAGGAACGTCACGACCGGAATCCAATGTGTCTGCGGCAGCACGTCGTATCCCCGCCTTTCGCGCAGCCAATCCGGTTCGCTGAACAGCAGATCCGGCGTCCACCACGCGATCGGGTCCGACGCGTGCTGCAAATACACCACGCGGGGGTGGCCCCACGCCGAATCCGGGCGCGCCAAATTGCTTGGGCGAGCCACGAACCGGACGTTCTTGCCGTCGTTGTAGATCGGTAGCCACTCCGGAGACCCTGCGTCGCGCGTCGACGTCAGGTCCGTCCAGATCGTGTTGTTGAAGGTCGGTCCGCTGAACAGCGCGCCGTCGGTGCGGGCCAGCACGTTGTTGAGGCTCATGAACGGTGCCTCGCCGCCGAAGGATCCGAGGCTCTCACCGAACACGACGAGCTTGGGCCGCTGCCCTTCGGGCATTTGGCGGATCAGCCTGTCGACCGCCTCGAACAGCGCCTGGCCGGCATGCCGCGCGTTCTCCTTGTCAACCAGGAACGACAGCCAGCTCGGCAGGAATGAATACTGCATACTCACGATCGCGGTGTTTCCGTTGTACATGTATTCCAGCGCCGAGGCCTCGGCCTCGTTGATCCAGCCCGTCCCGGTGGTTGTCGCGACGGCCACGACCTGGCGTTGCAGGCCTCCTTCGCGTTGCAGCTCGCGCGCCGCAAGCTCGGCGGTCGCCGTGATGCCGTCCGCGGAGTTCAATCCCGCATAGGCGCGGATCGGTTCGGCGGCCGGGGCCCCGTTGAAAGCGGTCAGCTCGCCGGTAGTCGGGCCGCCGCTGACGAAGATGCGGCCCTGGTGGCCCAGCGACTCCCACGACACCAGCGACTGCGGACCGCCGGAGCGCAGCGGGGATTTCGGCGGCGCGGTGTCCGGGCTCATCTCGTTGTTCGCCGTGGCGAACGTGTTGTTCATGGTGCGCATCGCGAACTTGAGCACGACACCGTTGAGCAAGGTGACCGTCAGGAACACCAGCACCACCACCACGATGGTCACCGACAGGCGGAAGGGGGCGATCCGGTCGACTTCGCCCACCAAAAATCTGACCAGCCAGCGAATGAACTGCCCGATTTCGACGACGGTGAACAGCACCACCACCGACAGCGCCACAGCGATCGGGTAGTCGTACCACTCCAGGTGCGCCACGCCCATCAAATCGCGCACGTCGTCCTGCCAGACGTGAAACCAGATCGCCATCAGCACCTGGCCCACCACGGCGATCGGGATCAGCACCTTCCACGCCCAGCGCGGCGGGGGCGGGCTGGACTTCGATTCACGCATGTAGCGAACCAGCCACACCGAAAAGACGCCCAGCCCGTAGCCGATGGCGCCGGAGATCCCGCTGACCAGCCCCTGGAACAACGGGCCGCGGGGCAGCAGCGACGGCGTCATGGAGAACCAGATGAAGATGAGGCCGACCGCGGTCCCGGTGAACGTGTAATGCCTTACCCACCAAGGCTTTCGGATAGCCTCAAGCGCTTCCGCGGTGCCGTGCGCGCTGGCCGGCGCCACGGCGTCGGGGCTGACGACCGATTCGTCGTCAGCTTCGGTGCTGGTGACAGAGCCCGTTTCGCTCATGGAGCGTCCTACCGATGGTTGAAGTTGGGGGTGCGCTTCTCGATGAATGCCGCCATCCCCTCCGACTGGTCGTGCGTCGCGAAGGTCGAATGGAAGAGCCGGCGTTCGTAGAGAAGTCCTTCGGACAGCGTCGATTCGAAGGCCCGGTTGACGGCTTCCTTGGCCATCCGGGCGGCCGAGCGCGACATCTGCGAAATGGTGGCGGCGACGGCCTTGGCCTCGGTCAGCAAGTCATCGGCGGGCACCACCCGCGAAACCAGGCCGCTGCGTTCGGCTTCGGCGGCGTCGATAGTGCGCCCGGTCAGGATCAGGTCCATGGCCTTGGCCTTGCCGATGGCCCGGGTGAGACGCTGCGAGCCGCCCATGCCGGGCAGCACGCCGAGTTTGATCTCCGGCTGACCGAATTTCGCGGTGTCGGCCGCGATCAGCAGGTCACACATCATGGCGAGCTCGCATCCTCCGCCGAGTGCGTGGCCGGCGACCGCGGCGATCGTCGGGGTGCGGACCGCGGCCAATTTGCCCCAGGCCGCGAAGAAGTCGGCCTCGAACGCGTCGGAAAACGTCAACTCGGCCATTTCTTTGATGTCGGCGCCTGCGGCGAACGCCTTGGCCGACCCGGTGATGATGATCGCCCCGATACCGGGATCGTTGTCTAATTCTGTTGCCGCACTGGTGACTTCATGCATCACCTGGCTGTTGAGCGCGTTGAGGGCCTTGGGCCGGTTCAGCGTGATGATCCCAACCCGCTGGTCGCGCTCGACCAGGATGGTTTCGTAGGTTGTAGAGGTCACCTCTGTCATCCAAACCGCCTTTCTAGAAACTCAAGTCGTCGTCGACGGGCGCGAAGTACGCGTCGACGTCTGCCGCGCTGACCGCGTCCAGCGTCGCCGGCGACCATTTCGGATTGCGATCCTTGTCGATGATCTGTGCGCGGATGCCCTCGACCAGGTCGTGCGAGCGCGCCGAGGCGGACGACACCCGATAGTCCTGGATCAGAACGTCTTCCAGTGTGTCGAGTTTCGCGGCCCGGCGCACCGCCTCCAACGCCACCGACACCGCGATGGGGGAGCGGGTGGCGATCAGGTTGGCGGCGTCGTCGGCAGCTGCGGCGCCGTGGCCGCGCAGCGCCGCGACGATGTCTTCGACGGTTTCGCCAGCGAAGCAGTCGTCGATCCAATCACGTTGTGCGGCAAGCTCGCTCGGTGGGGGTTCGACGGCATAGCGGGCCAGCGCGCTCTCGATGCCGTCGGACACGATCGCCGCGGTGAACGCGTCGAGATCGCCGTGCGGCACGTAGTGGTCGGCGAATCCCATCGCGATGGCGTCGGCCCCGGAAAACGGCGCGCCGGTGAGCGCGGCGTGCAGCCCCAGCGCACCCGGTGCCCGGGACAGCAGAAACGCGCCGCCGACGTCGGGGATGAAGCCGATGCCGACCTCCGGCATCGCCACCTTTGACGTTTCGGTCACCACCCGAACGCTGCCGTGCGCGCTGACGCCGACGCCGCCGCCCATCACGATGCCGTCCATCAACGACACATACGGCTTGGGGAAACGCCCGATCTGGCCGTTGAGCAGATACTCGTCGCGCCAGAACTTCCGCACCTCGACGCCGTCCTTGCGGGCGCTGTGGTAGACCGCCACAACGTCGCCGCCGGCGCACAATCCGCGGTCCCCGGCGCCGGACACGACCACGGCGCGCACCGCGTCGTCGGCTTCCCAGCGGGTGAGGATGGCGCGCAGGGCGTCCACCATCGGTTGGTTCAGCGAGTTGATCGCCTTGGGGCGGTTGAGCGTGATGAGGCCGACGTCGCCGTCGATCCGGGTAAGGACTTCGTCGGATTCCTCCGTCAACGCGCCACCTTCCCATCGCCGCGGGGTCTCGACCAGCAATCTAGATCGTCACTACCGCCCCGGTACCCGCGGGTAAGGTTTATGTTTAACCGGACGAGAAGGTCCGGGCCCGGGATTATCGGCAAAACCCCAGCTCCGCTGGGAACCCGGGCGGGTCACTAATCGTTGAGCAGGTGTTCGCACAGCTCCAAGCCACAGTCTTCAGAGAGGATCCGACAGTGCGGGAGACAAGTAACCCGGTATTTCGCTCGCTGCCTAAGCAGCGCGGCGGGTACGCGCAATTCGGCACTGGCGCGGCCCAGGTGCAGCAGGGGTACTACCAAGGTGACCCCTACACGGCGGCCCCCTACCAGGAGGCCAAGGTATCCCGTCCGGTCACGATCGACGACGTCGTCACCAAGACGGGCATCACGCTGGGCGTGCTGACGGTCGCGGCGATCGTCTCCTACTTCCTGGTGGCGTCCAATCTCGCGCTGGCGATGCCGCTCACCCTGATCGGCGCGCTCGGCGGCTTGGGGCTGGTGCTGGTCGCGACGTTCGGCCGCAAGCAGGACAGCCCGGCGATCGTGCTCAGCTACGCCGTCCTGGAGGGCCTGTTCCTCGGCGCGGTCTCGTTCGTCTTCGCGAACTTCACGGTGTCGTCCGCCAACGCCGGCGCCCTGATCGGGGAGGCCGTCCTCGGCACCTTCGGTGTGTTCTTCGGGATGCTCGTCGTCTACAAGACCGGCGCCATCCGCGTCACGCCCAAGTTCACCCGCATGCTGGTCGCCGCGATGTTCGGCGTGCTGGCCCTGATGCTCGGCAATTTCGTGCTGGCAATGTTCCACGTCGGCGGCGGCACGGGCCTGGGTCTGCGCAGCGGCGGAACGATCGCGATCATCTTCTCGCTGGTGTGCATCGGTATCGCGGCGTTCAGCTTCCTCATCGACTTCGACGCGGCCGACCAGATGATCCGCGCCGGGGCGCCGGAGAAGGCGGCTTGGGGCATCGCCCTGGGCCTGACCGTGACGCTGGTCTGGCTGTACCTCGAGATCCTGCGCCTGCTCAGTTATCTGCAGAACGATTAGCGCTTGACACAAAAAACCGGCACGCCAATCGGCGTGCCGGTTTTTTGTGCACCCGCGCGTGATGTCACATCCACGACCGCTCGATGCGTCTGCTGGTTGTCAGCACCCATTCGCTCGCGAAAGGCAGCATCATGAAGCACATCGTGATCATCGGCGCCGGCTATGCCGGCATGGCGGCCACCGCCCGCTTGGCGCGTCGGGTCAAGGGCCGCGACGACGTGCGCGTCACCCTGGTCAACCCGCAGGCTCGGTTCACCGAGCGGCTGCGCCTGCACCAGTCGGCTTCGGGCCAGCGGCTGGCCGAGCTTCAGATCCCGGACATGCTCGCCGGCACCAGCGTCGAGTTCGTCCAGGGCTGGGTCACCGGCCTCGACGCAGACGCGCGGACCGTCCGTCTCGACGACGAGCGCGTGATCGGCTACGACACCCTGGTGTATGCGCTTGGCAGCGTCGCCGACACCGAGGCAGTGCCCGGCGTCGACGAATTCGCCTACACCCTCAACAGCGCCCACGACGCTGGGTTGCTGGCCCAGCAGCTGGATCGGCTCGGCGCCGGGACGGTCGTGGTCGCCGGCGGCGGCCTGACCGGAATCGAATCGGCCGCCGAGATCGCCGAGCGGCACCCCGAACTCGACGTCGTCCTGCTGAGCCGGCAGACACCCGGATCGATGATGGGCCCCAAGGCGCGTGCCCGCCTGCATGATGGGTTGGCCCGGTTGGGCGTGCGGATGCGTTCCGGCGTCGACATCGTCAAGGTGATGCCCGACGGGGTCGCCCTGGCCGACGGCCAGGTCGTGCCGGCCGGCGCAGTGCTGTGGGCCACGGGCGTGCGGGTGTCGCCGCTGGCGGCCGCCGCGGGCCTGCGCGTCGACGAGCGGGGCCGAATCATCACCGATGCGGCGCTGCGCTCGGTGTCGCACCAGGACGTGTACGTCGTTGGCGACGCCGCCGCGGTTCGGCAAGGATATGGCCTCGTGCACGGGACCTGCCAGAGCGGCATCCCGACCGGGGTGCACGCCGCGGCCAACATCGTCCGAGAGCTGAAGGGCAAGCAGCCCAAGCGGTTCCGCTTCGGCTATGTCCACCAGCCGGTGAGCCTGGGGCGGCACGACGCCGTCATCCAGTTCACCCATCCCGACGACAGCCCGTCGCGTTTCTATCTGGCCGGTCGGTGGGCGGTCGCCTACAAGGAGACGGTGAGCGCCAGTCCGTGGACGACCTACCGATTGCTCAAGCTGCTGCCCGCGCTGGGCGCCGTGACATGGCGGCGCGGTGGGGGCTTCACCCGATGAGCGCCGACGAGCACACGTTCGTCGAACATCGGAAACTGTTGTTCGCCATCGCCTATCGGATCATGGGCTCGGCGGCAGACGCCGAGGACGTGGTGCAGGATGCCTGGCTGAAGTGGTCGGCGGCCGATCGGGGTCAGGTCGCCGACCCCAAGGCCTATCTGTCCCGCATCGTGTCGAATCTGTCGATGGAACGACTGCGCTCGACCCGGCGTCAGCGGGAGACCTACGTGGGTCCGTGGCTTCCGGAGCCGATCCTCACGAGCGAAGACACGGCCGAGGACGTCGCGGCCGCCGAATCGGTGTCGATGGCGATGCTGGTCGTGCTCGAGACGCTGAGCCCCCTGGAGCGCGCGGTGTTCGTCCTCAAGGAGGTGTTCGACTTCAGCTACGCCGAAATCGCTTCGGCCGTCGAGCGTTCCGAGGCCGCGGTGCGCCAGGCGGGCCACCGCGCCCGCAATCACGTGCAGGCGCGCCGGCCGAGGTTCGAGGCCGACCGCGGCAAGAAGCGCGCGGTCACCGAACGCTTCTTCGCCGCGGCGACCGGCGGGGACATCAACGATCTCATGCAACTGCTCGCCCCCGATGTCACGCTGTGGACGGACGGCGGCGGAAAGGTGCGCCAGGCGCTGCGCCCCGTCGAGGGCATGGCCAAGGTCGCCGCTTGGCTCGCCGGCGTCACCAAGCGCCCCTACGAAGGCGTCGAGATCGCCGATATGACAGCCGAAGTCGTCGATATCAACGGCGGGCCGGGCATCGTTTTCTCTGCCTCGGGCCGCGTGATCGCAACCCTCACAGTCGAACTCGATGCGGACGGGCGCATCGTCACCATCCACAACGTGGCCAACCCGGACAAGCTGCGCGCCGTCGCGGATGGCGTCCGGCGCGGCTGACGGCTGTGCACTCACGGCGCCCCGGGCGCACACTCGGCGCCCAGGACGCACACTCGACGAGCAGGGCTAGCTGAGCCGCTCGATCACCATCGCCATGCCTTGGCCGCCGCCGACACACATGGTCTCCAGGCCCAACGTCTTGTCGTGCGTCTGCAGGTTGTTCAGCAGCGTGGTGGCGATGCGCGCACCGGTCATGCCGAACGGGTGGCCCAGTGCAATCGCCCCGCCCGACACGTTCAGCTTGTCCTCGTCCATGCCCAGCTCGCGCGCCGAGCCCAGCACCTGGACCGCGAACGCCTCGTTGATCTCGTACAGGTCGATGTCACTGATCGACATGCCGGCCCGCTCCAGCGCCTTCTTGGACGCCTCGATCGGGCCCAGCCCCATGATCTCGGGCGACAGGCCGCTGACGCCGGTCGACACGATGCGGGCCAGCGGGGTCAGGCCCAGTTCCTTGGCCTTCGTGTCGCTGGTGATCACCAATGCGGCGGCGCCGTCGTTGAGCGGACAGGCGTTACCCGCGGTGACGGTGCCGTTGGGACGAAACACCGGTTTGAGCTCGCTGACCTTCTCGTATGTGGTGCCCGGACGCGGGCCGTCGTCGGTGCTGACGGTGCTGCCGTCGGGCAGGGTTACCGGGGTGATCTCGCGTTCGAAGAACCCGCTCTTGATGGCCTCCTCGGCCCGGTTCTGGCTGCGCACGCCCCAGTGGTCCTGGTCCTCGCGGCTGATGCCGGTGAGGATGGCGACGTTTTCAGCGGTCTGGCCCATCGCGATGTAGACGTCGGGCACGTTCCCGTCGGCGCGGGGGTCATGCCATTCGTCCGCGCCACCGGCCGCAGCGGCGGACCGCTCCTGGGCCTCGTCGAACAGCGGATTCTTGGTGTCCGGCCACGAGTCGGAGTTGCCCTTCCCGAACCGGGACACGGTCTCCACTCCCGCGGAGATGAATGCGTCACCCTCGCCCGCCTTGATCGCGTGGAAAGCCATCCGCGTCGTCTGCAGCGACGACGAGCAGTACCGGTTCACCGTGGTGCCCGGCAGGAAGTCGTAGCCGAGTTCGACGGCGACCACGCGCGCCATGTTGAAGCCGGACTCGCCGCCGGGCAGGCCGCAACCCAGGATGAGGTCGTCGATCTGGTGCGGGTTGAGCGCGGGCACCTTGTCGAGCGCGGCGCGCACCATCTGCGTCGCCAGGTCGTCGGGCCGCATGGACACAAGCGACCCCTTCATGGCGCGGCCGATCGGCGAGCGGACAGCGGAGACTATGACGGCTTCAGGCATGGCGGTTCTCTCCCATGGGACGCGGGCTAGCTAGGAACGGGTGGTACGTCCACCTCGACGGGTAGCACAAATCTAGTCGGTGCCGACCGGCCGCTATGACGACGGGGCGGGCGAACCGGGCAGCGGCCGCTGCCAGAGCCGCGGCATGACGCTGCGTCGGGTGTGCGCGGCGTCGAGCACCTGCGCCGGCGCGGGCGCCGGTGCCTCCTCCGCCGGGTCGTCGACCTGCTCGGCCAACTCATCGCAGAGCGTCGCCAACAGCGCCCTGGCCGCCAGCGCGTACGCGGCCGGCGAGGGATGGAAGCCGTCGGCGGAGAACATCACCTCGGGCGTGGCCCGGAACTGGGGCGCCAGCAGGTGCGCCAACGGCACCGGCACCCCGCCGGCCGCCCGGACCGACGCGGCCTGGGCGCGGGCGAGCTGCGAAGTGCGCGCGTGCGCAAGGGAGCGAAGCGGTTGGGGAATGGCGCTGATCAGGCCCAGGTCCGGGCAGGTGCCCACGACGACGATCGCGCCGCGGGTGCGCAACTTGCGCACCGCCGTGCCCAGCCGTTGCGCGGACTGGCTGATCCCGTTGAGCGCGGTGACGTCGTTGGCGCCGATCATCATCACGGCCGCGTCCGGTGGCGCTCCGGCCACGAACATCGCATCCACTTGGCCGCAAACGCCTTTCGAGGTGGCGCCCACGATCGCCTTGGTGCTCAACCTGATGCGCTTGCCGGTCTGCTCGGCGAGTCCGCGTGCGATCAGCACGCCGGGCACCTCTTCGGCGTTCATGCAGCCATATCCGGTGGCCGTCGAGTCCCCGAAGATCATCAGGTGCAGATCCGCCGGTACGCCGCGCTGCCACCGCTCGACGGGTCCGCCGCCCGGGCTGTACACGCCATCGGCGCGGGGCGGGACGTCCCACGCCTTCGGGATGACGGTGCGCGCGTGCGACGCCTGGCCGACGAGCAGGTTGCGAGCGCCCAGGTAGGCCGTGCCTGTCGAGGCGAGTGCACCCGCTGTGGCCAGGGCGATCGTCGAACGACGCGGCACCCGGATGGTCACGCAATCAGTTTAGATCGGCTCGAGTGTTTGCGCTGGCGGCTTAAAAACAATGTGATCACGTTGTGAATCACATGTGGTATCAAATCAGACTCTTCAAATGTTGTACCCGTCGAAGCCTGTCAAGCTAAGTCCAGCGAGTTGGCTGAACGACTCGGCGAACAGAAGATGAACCGGACGCTTAGCCGCCTCGTCACATGCTGTATCGGACTACAACGGCGTAGGAAGTGTTGAGCATGACCGCACCCAGCAAGGTCTCCGGTTCCGCCCCGAGAGCCATTTGCACACACGATGTCCTCAGGGCACGTAGAGTTGAATCACGCAAATTCGCGATCAGCGATGGCGCGCCAGTCGAGGTCCTCGAATCGGGGCCGAGCGTTGCTGCGCGGCTTGCCAATCTCGCATCACGGCTGACGATCCGGCCGATCCTGGCCGCCGGGAGCCACGCACCCAACGCACCCTGGCCCTGGGGCCTCATCGACCTGCTATCCCGAGTCGTGCTGCCCGTGACCGCCACGGTCCGACAGGACGTGAAGTTGCCAAACGCGTCGGCACAGTTGGTGCGTGCCCCCGGGGTGCTACCCGCGGACGGTACCCGCCGGATGGTTCTCTACTTCCATGGCGGAGCATTCCTGACGTGTGGAGCAAACTCACACGGGCGCCTCGTCGAAGCGCTCTCCAAGTTTGCTGACTCACCCGTCCTGGTGGTCAACTACCGGCTCCTGCCCAAGCATTCGGTGGGGATGGCGCTCGCCGATTGCCACGACGCCTACCAATGGGTGCGCCGGCGCGGCTACGACGCCGACCGCATTGTGCTGGCCGGCGACTCGGCCGGCGGGTATCTCGCGCTCGCCCTCGCGCAACGTCTGCAGGAGGAGGGCGAAGAGCCGGCGGCGCTGGTCGCGATCTCGCCACTGCTGCAGCTAGCAAAGGAATGCAAGCAGGCCCATCCCAACATCAAGACCGACGCGATGTTCCCCGCCACCGCGTTCGACGCGCTCGTCGCTTTGGTTGCTAGCGCCGCCGAAAAGAACATCGTCGACGGCAAACCCGAAGAGATTTACGAGCCGCTGGAGCACATCAAACCGGGACTGCCGCGGACGCTGATCCACGTCTCGGGATCCGAGGTGCTGCTGCACGACGCCCAGTTGGCCGCGAGCCGGCTGGCCGCGGTCGGCGTGCCCGCCGAAGTCCGGGTGTGGCCGGGCCAGATTCACGACTTCCAGCTCGCCGCGCCGATGGTGCCCGAGGCAATCCGTTCGCTGCGCCAAATCGGCGAGTACATCCGCGAAGCCACCGATTAGCGCGCCTCCTCGGCCGACCGCGGCGCGGGTATGCGCGGCCCGAAACGGCCTGAGACGATGAACGCATGCGAATCGCGCAGCACATCAGCGAGCTCATCGGTGGCACCCCACTGGTTCGCCTGAACTCCGTCATCCCCCCCGGCGCCGGCACCGTCGTGGCAAAGGTCGAATACCTCAACCCCGGGGCCAGCTCCAAGGACCGGATCGCGGTGAAGATGATCGACGCCGCGGAGGCCGCTGGGCTGCTGAAGCCGGGCGGCACCATCGTCGAACCGACCTCGGGCAATACCGGTGTCGGTCTTGCCCTGGTCGCCCAACCCCGCGGCTACAAGTGCGTGTTCGTCTGCCCGGACAAGGTCAGCGAGGACAAGCGCAACGTGTTGCTGGCCTACGGCGCCGAGGTGGTGGTGTGCCCGACGGCGGTGCCGCCCGACCACCCCGACAGCTACTACAGCGTTTCCGACCGGCTGGTCCGGGAGATCGACGGCGCGTGGAAGCCCGACCAGTACGCCAATCCCGAGGGCCCGGCCAGCCACTACGAGACCACCGGCCCGGAGATCTGGGCCGACACCGACGGCAAGGTCACCCACTTCGTCGCCGGCATCGGCACCGGCGGGACCATCACCGGCGCCGGGCGCTACCTCAAGGAGGTGTCCGGCGGCGCGGTCCGCATCGTCGGCGCCGACCCCGAGGGCTCGGTGTATTCGGGAGGCACCGGCCGCCCCTACCTGGTCGAAGGGGTCGGCGAGGATTTCTGGCCGGCGGCCTACGACCCAAGCGTGCCCGATCAGATCATCGCGGTGTCCGACTCCGATTCGTTCAACATGACCAGGCGGCTGGCCCGCGAGGAAGCGATGCTGGTCGGCGGTTCGTGCGGGATGGCCGTGGTGGCCGCGGTGAAGGTGGCGGAGGAGGCCGGGCCCGATGCGCTCGTCGTCGTTTTGCTGCCCGACGGCGGGCGTGGCTACATGTCGAAGATCTTCAACGACGCGTGGATGTCGTCGTACGGCTTCCTGCGTAGCCGCCTCGACGGCTCGACCGAGCAGCCGACGGTCGGTGACGTGTTGCGCGGGAAGTCCGGCGCGCTACCGGATTTGGTGCACACCCATCCGTCGGAGACGGTGCGCGACGCGATCGGCATTCTGCGTGAGTACGGCGTCTCGCAGATGCCGGTCGTTGGGGCCGAGCCGCCGGTGATGGCCGGCGAGGTCGCCGGCAGCGTCTCCGAACGCGAACTACTTTCGGCCGTCTTCGAGGGACGCGCCAAGTTGGCCGACGCCGTCTCCGAACACATGAGCCCGCCGCTGCGCATGATCGGCGCCGGCGAGTCGGTGACCGCGGCCGGCAAGGCGCTGCGGGAATGGGACGCGCTGATGGTGGTGGAGCAAGGCAAGCCGGTGGGAGTGATCACCCGCTACGACTTGTTGGGATTCCTCTCGGAACCGCGGCGGCCTTAGGGCGGCGTCCCGCAAGGTCTCGCCTGGCCAGTGGGTGCTCAGGTACTGTGATTCGGCCAGTTCAGCTCATCCGAAGTGGAAGGGTTGCCATGACCGATCAACCGCCGCCCGGCGAATCTCACCTCCCCCCTCCACCTCCGCCCGACCAGGGTGAGCATGAGCCCGCGCCCTCGGCGCCCCCGCGCCCGACGTTCTCGACCGTAAGGGTCGAC
>NZ_MBES01000060.1 GCF_001954195.1 Mycobacterium sp. IS-1264
CCCACACCGGACAACCTCGCCTACATCCTGTACACCTCGGGCACCACCGGACGCCCCAAAGCCGTCGCCATCACCCACCACGGTGTGATCAATATGGCGTGGCACCACTGGCCGGAAGAACGTGCAAGGGCACGGATGTCGATGATCATGTCGCCGGGGTTCGACAGTTCGTCGTGTGAAATTTGGCCAGCCCTGCTTCACGGCGGGACCCTGGTGGTATTGGCGCGCCAACCGGATGTGGCGGCCCTCCGGCAGCTCATCGCCGAACGCGCCGTGACATCGATGTTCGTGCCCACGGCCCTTTTCCACCAACTCGCAGAAGAAGATCCGGACTGTCTGGGCCAGCTCGAACTGCTCGAAACCGGCGGCGGTGCGCTTTCGCCCGTGGCGGTCGACAAGTTACGGAAGAAGCATCCGGAGTTGGCGGTGATCAACGCCTATGGGCCCACCGAAATCACCGTCTGTGCAACGACATACGCCATCCCAACGACCGATGGATTCGAAGGCGCATCGGTGCCGATTGGTGTGCCGTTGGGCAATATGCGGGTGTTTGTGCTTGATGCGGGGTTGTCTCCGGTTCCGGTGGGGGTGC
>NZ_MBES01000061.1 GCF_001954195.1 Mycobacterium sp. IS-1264
GGGACTGGCCGGTCTCTTGCACCGCACGCTCGTGGTGCTCAACGATTCCGACGGCCATGCCGACAAACGCACCCGGGAATTGCTGGCCCGCGAATTCATCGAACACGGCCAGCCGGTGGTCGAGGTGCCCTTCGATCCCCATCTACGGCCCGGCGGCGTCATCGATGTGAGCCATCAAATGGCGACGGCGACGCGCCGCAAATTTCTGCAGATAACCGCAACGGTCGCAGGGTATTTCGCGGCGCGGCCGGAACGGGCACGCGATCGCCGCCGCGACGCGGACGGCAGCTGACAAGCTACGGCTGTTGAGCGGCCCCGGCGCGGGCCGACGGATCGGCGATCGCCTCGATCTTGGTGACGAGGCGGCCGCGGATGGTCAGCACGATGGCGGCGAAGAGCCGGCGCTGCGCGAAGGCCAGCAGCACCGGCTGTCCCGCCGGACCGCTCACCACCGTGACTTCCGGCCCGAGGTAGCGCATCAGGTTGGTGGCGACGGCGTGTGGCCCGTGATTGACCTGCGGGGGCGGCGCCGGGTCGGCGAGAACCGTGCCCACGCCCCAGACTGTGGGATCCAGCACGGCGGTCAGTGCGGCGATGTCGCCGTTGGCGCATGCGGTGATGAACTTTTCGGTGACGAGTTGGTGCTCTGCCGAGGCCACCTCGCTCAACTTCGGTTGTGCCGTAGTGAATTTGGCCCGCGCTCGCCGCGCCAGCTGGCGGCAGGTGCCGACCGGGCGGCCCACCGTCTCGGCGATCGTGTCGAAGGGGACGCCGAACACGTCGTGCAGCACGAACGCGACGCGCTCCCCCGGGCTGAGCCGGCGTAAGACTTCCATCAAGGCGCTGCGGACCTCGTCGTCGAGCGTGACACGGTCGGCCGGATCGGCGGACCGCGGTTCGGCCGGCTCGGCGTCGCGGCCATCGCGGGCCGGGCGGCTCAAGCGTTCGTAGCGCGATCGCGCCGAGCGCACCTGATCGAGGCAGAGCCGGCTCGTGACCACGGTCAGCCAGCCGCGGACGTCGTCGAGCTGGTCGACGTCTTCACGGGACAGCCGCAGAAACGCCTCCTGCGCAACGTCTTCGGCGTCACCGACGTCTCCGAGTATCTGGTATCCGAGATTGATCAGATACGGGCGGTGCTGACGCCACGCCTCGGTGATCAGGTCGTACGACTGGTCCATGAATCTTCGACGATCTGATGCGGCAAAAAGTTACACATTCCGGCTGTAACTTTCCCATCTTCCGCCCCGTCCTTGGTGAAAAGCAGTCGCATCACACCGGAAGGAACCACATCATGACGATCGTCGTAACCGGAGCCACCGGCAACGTCGGGCGGCCCCTCGTTGCCGAACTCACCGCCGCGGGCGCCCGAGTGCGGGCGGTCACCCGTTCGCCCGAGGCGGGGTTTCCGTCCTCCGTCGACACGGTCGCTTCGGCGGCCGACGCGTTAGCGGGAGCGTCGGCTGTATTCCTCAATTCCCGCGCGCTCGGGGCCGACCTGCCCGACGTGGTGGCCCAGTGCGTGGCCGCCGGGGTCACCAAGCTGGTGGCACTGTCGGCCATCAACGCCGATGACGATCTCTCCCGGCAGCCGTCGCGGTTCCGCGGCGATCGCAACAAGGAGGTCGAGCAGCTCGCGGTCGATTCCGGCCTGGCGTGGGTGAGCCTGCGCCCCACGGTCTTTGCGACGAACTTCGCCGGCATGTGGTCGGCGCAGATCCGCGCGGGCGATGTGGTGGCCGGACCGTACGCCGCGGCCTCGACCGCGCCGATCGTCGAGGCCGACATCGCGGCGGTCGCCGCGCGGGCGCTGCTCACCGATGAGCTTGTCGGGCAGCGCATTCCGCTGACCGGTCCGCAGGCATTCACGAACACCGAGCTGGTGAACGTCATCGGCGCCGTCCTGGGCCGCCCACTGCGATATCAGGAAGTACCGGCCGACCTCGTCCGGCAACGGTTCATCGACCTGGGTTTCGGCGCCGAGTTCGCCGACGCCTACACGTCCATGCTCGCCGACACGCTCGACAAACCCGCGCTCGTCACCCACGACGTCGAGAAGATCCTGGGCCGGGCGGCGACGCCGTTCGCGCAGTGGGTGTCGACGCACCGCAGCCTGTTCGCGAAATAGATAAGGAGCACTCAGATGTCACAACCACGTCCGCCGCGCTACCTCAAACCGATGAACAAAATGATGATGGCGGTGCAACGGCTCGGGATACCGACCGGCCCCGCCATGGTGCTGACCGTGCCCGGCCGTAAGTCGGGCCAACCGCGCAGCACTCCGATGACGCCGTTCGAGTTCGAGGGCGGCCTCTACGTGGTGGCCGGTTATCCGGGTGCCGACTGGGCGGCCAACGCCCGCGCCGCGGGCACCGGCACGCTGGCCCGGGGCCGGCGATCGCGGCAAGTCAGGATCGTCGAAC
This sequence comes from Mycobacterium sp. IS-1264, assembly GCF_001954195.1. Lineage (GTDB taxonomy): Bacteria > Actinomycetota > Actinomycetes > Mycobacteriales > Mycobacteriaceae > Mycobacterium. The sequence continues at coordinate 2,424 of NZ_MBES01000061.1, forward strand.
TGAACGCCGAGGAAGCGCGCCCGGTGCTGCGCGCATTCCCCGCCGAGGTGCCGGTCGGGGTGGCGTTCGCAAAGCGCTCCGGCATGGTGCGGGATGGCACGGCCGACGAGTTCGAGGCGCTGGCGGGCCAGCTCACCGTCTTCCGATTCGAACCGGCTTGACCGCCGTTTCGTCCAAACCCAAACAGCGCGAGAAATCCAGAAGATTTCTCGCGCTGTTGCGCTTCCCGCCGCCGACCCCTCGAAATTCGGCGGCCACTGCGCGCCGGGTTAAGCCGACTTTGCGGTTTCGCGCAGCGGGTACCCGTTGCGCTCGGCCAGGGATCGCAGCTGCCGCAAGGCGAAGGCCCGGCGGCGGCCCGCCTCCGGAATGACGACGCCGCCCCACAACCCTTCCGCACCGGGAGACTCGACGGCCTCGCGCGCACATAGCCACCGCCGGGGGCACGCTCGGCACAGGGCGATGGCCTCGGCATCGGGCGTTGACGTCCAGCGGTCGGGATCCTGCGTACAGGCGCCGAGTGGGACGTTGTACAGAGCTGTTGCGGTCATGGCGCTCGTTCCTTCAGAAGCATTGCGGTCATCCGTGCATGTGTTTCGATACGCTATAGCACTAACCGCTGCGATGCAACAGTTTTGTGGCCGCACTCCGTCGGCTGCGTTACTGTTGGCCGTTCAGTATTCGTCGATATACCCGCTGGGAACGGAGCCCCGCGGCTCTACTTATATGCGCTGACCAGTAGATACATGCGGTGTGGGGCGCGGGCCAGAAGCCCTGGGGCACGACGGCAGCAAACCGTAGCGCTATCGGAACTAAAAACGTAGCGGCCGTGGTACGAGGCGGCCGGTGCGACGGTTAGAATCGCACCGGCGGAAGGTCCGCCCAGCGAGCCGAGGATCACCGCAAATGCCCACCGCCGATTCCAGCGAGCCGGATCCCGCCATGGTTCGGGCCGGGGCGGCCGCGGCCGCGCGCCGGCGTGAACTGGGCATCAGTCAGCGAAGTCTCGCGGCTGACGGAATAATCAATGCCGGCGCACTCATCGCGTTCGAAAAGGGGCGCAGCTGGCCGCGTGAACGAACCCGGGCCAAGCTCGAGCAGGTGCTGCACTGGCCCGCGGGAACCATCGCGCGGCTCCGCCGGGGCCACGCCGGAGACGCCGAAGTCGAGCCGGAAGCGGGCGCACCGGGCCCGAACTCCGACGCCCCGACATCGTTGATCGCGCAGGCGATCGTTGCCGCGGTGGACGGCTGCGGCCTGGCGATCGCCGCATTGCCACCGGTCGACGATCCGCTATTCTTCGAGCGGGCGACGCCAATCCTCGCCGATCTGCGCCAGCTCGAGACGATCGCCGTTCGCGCGACGCGCATCAGCCGGATTACCCCCGAACTGATCAAGGCGCTGGCCACGGTGCGCCGCCACTACGACGAACTGATGACGGTCGGCGCGAGCGCGCCGGGCGCTCCGCTGGGGCAGCGTCTCTATGCCGCCCGACAGACGGCGAACCTTTCCCCCCGGGAAACCGCGCAAGCGGCCGGCGTGGCCGAGGAGATGATCGTGCGCGTCGAAGCCGGTGACGCGGTACCCCCCGGCGTCGCCGCTGCGATCGAAACGCTGATCAGCCACATTCAGTGAGGCTGCCGCCGTCGTTCAAAGCGCTATCGGCACATGCTTTTCCGCGCACGCGTCCTTGACCGCGGCGATTATGTCCTGGGTGCGAATCGCCTGTAGGTCCTCGACGGTCACCGACCCCTTGTCGGTGCGGTGCTGGGCGGCCACCCGCGAGTCCCGCAGCCGTTCCGCGCGTTCGACCACGTTTCGTGCGAATCGACCGTTCTGCATCAGGTCGATCCCGTGCTCCCCATTGGGTGCGTGGTAGGCGCGCAAAGTCAGGCAGGCCGCCTTCAACGCTTCGCCGGCGGCGTCCTCGAGCACGGTGGCGCGCGGCTTGCCGTAGCGCACTGCGATTTCCACCAGCTCGTCGGGCGTGTACGACTCGAACCGCAGTTTGCGATTGAACCGCCCCGCCAGACCCGGGTTGACCGTGAGGAATTCGTCGACTTCCCGCTCGTATCCCGCGCCGATGAAGCAGAAGTCGAACCGGTGCACCTCGAGCGCCACCAACAACTGGTTGACCGCCTCCATGCCGATCATGTCCGGCCGGCCGTCCTGGTGGCGCTCCACCAACGAGTAGAACTCATCCATGAACAGGATGCGGCCCAGCGAGCGGCTGATCAGTTCGTTGGTCTTCGGGCCCGAGGCGCCGATGTGTTCCCCGCAGAAGTCGGCGCGCTTTACCTCGATGATCTCGGGATGGCGCACAATGCCGAGGCCGGCGTAGATCTTCCCCAGTGCCTCCGCGGTGGTGGTCTTGCCGGTGCCGGGCGGGCCCACCAGCAGCATGTGGTTGGTTTGATTGGCCACCGGCAGTCCGGCCGCCAGGCGCAGCGCGCGGACCTCGATCTGGTCCTCCAGTTCGGCGACCGCGCGCTTGACTTCGGCCAATCCGACTTGGTTGTCGAGCAACGCACGCCCCTCCTGCAGGAGTTCGCTGCGCCGCTCTTGGTGTTCGGACTCCTGGCGTTGCTGCTCCGACAGCTCGGTGGTCACGTCCCACTTGTTCGTTCGGCTGCGGATGGCATCCTCGTCGGTGATCACCAGCTGCAGCGCGGGATCGGCTAGCGCTTGCTTGGCCGGCTCGATCAGCGCACCGTTGATCGTCGCCTTCGACAGCCAGATCTGCGCCTTGTTCTCCTCGCCTAGCTGGCGATGCGCCATGCCGCGTACATAGGCAAGGTCGGCGGCGATAAGCGGGAAATCGTTGGGATCTATTGCGGCGAGGGCGGTTTCGAGATTGTGACGACGCGACTCGGTCGGGCCGCCGTATCCGGAGCGCAGTTCGACGCGATCGGTCCACTCCAGCGCGACGCGCCCCTGCCCGAGATGGGCCGCGGCGTGGGCGGCCAGGGTGCAGGTCGCCGCGGTGACGGCCGACATGATGATGGCCTGGGGCGGCAGGACCGCGGCCGCCACCGAGATCACGTCCGGCCAGCGTTGGGTCGCGAACATCAAGTAGGCCTCGATGTACTGGCGCCACTGGTGGTTTTCCCAGGTGTCCAGCAGCGACGAATCCTTAAGTAGCGCTTCGGCTTTCTCATACTGACGGTCGTCGATGAGCGCGCTGGCCAGTGCCAGGCCGGCGTGGGAGGCCTCGGTTACCGATATGGAGAGGTACGGCCCGGCTTTGATCGGCGCCGACAAGCGGGCGCCGAGGCGGTTGGTCTCCCGGTGCAGCCGGGCGCCATAGGTGTAGAGCTGTTGCACGGTCGGCAGCGACTCGTCACCCGCGGCGATCCGGCCCAACCAGGCGTCGGCCATCGACGGATCGATCTCCGTCGCCTCCCGAAACCGCGCCGCGGCGCCGGCGGCGTCGGTGTCGAGCAACGTCATCGCCTGATCGAACATCTTGCGCGCCGCAGCGGGTGTGGTGCTGCTGGTCATTGTGTATCCACCGCTTCGAGCTCAGAGCTTCGCAAAACCGTCGGTTCCGACGATACGTAACGGTTTTCGGCGCGGAACAACTCCACCTCCACCGTGTGTACCTGTCTGTCGGTTCGAACTTCCACCGTTGCCGGACCGACCTGGGTGATCAGCACGTTGGCCGTCCCCCGGTACGGCTCGCCCGGTTCGCCGACGGAGATCAGCGTGTTCGGGCGCGGGGCGGGTGTCAGCGTCCCGTCCACGACGCTGACCGTCGTGCCCGAGACCGGCTTCGACTGATCGCTCACCGCGATGTCGGGCATGCGAACCGTTGCCCACCGCTGCATGTTTCGGGTATGCACCGTGATGCGCTCGCCAGCACCGGCCATGCGGATCACGAACCGCTTGGCCAACGCGTCCTCTGCGGCAATGTGCACGCGGCTGAACTCTCCCGCGTCGTCCAACGGCAGCAGCATCCGGTTTCCCCCGGCGACCTTGCCGAGCAGCACACCCGACGGCCCGATCGGGACCAGCAGCGGTCTGCGCAGCGTCCCCCGGCGAATGCCGTGCAGTGTCGGAAGCGGGCCGCACAGATTGGCGGCGATGGCATGCGCCTGCTGCCCCGGCAGCGTGCGCAGCATGGTGCTCAGTGGGGCCGTCGGCTGTTGTGCGGTACGCACCGTCACGGTGGCGGTGGCGCTGCCGTCGCCGAAAAGCGTGATGTTCTGGATGATTCCGTCGGCGCGCGCCGACCACACGTGGGCCAGCTTCTCCGCGGTGATGTCGGCCGGCGAGTACCAGTATGTCGTCAACCAGCCGCTGTCCCCGCGAACGGATCGCCAGCGCCGGTTGGACACCTCCAGGGCCGACCGGCCCAACCGCCGCTCCATCTCGACGATGTCGGTGGCCGTCGCGACCTTTGCGCGGATGCCCTGTTGGCGCATCGCCGCACTGATCCGCTGCGCGGCCGCGAGCGTCGCGGTGCCGACCGAGGTCCGCTCGCGCAGTGCCTCCACGTTGTCGAGAACCGAAGTCCGTACGATGAGCCAAGTTTCGCGCTGACCGGCATAGGGAGGCGTACCGATCAATGTGTCATACACGCGCGGATAGTCGCCCGTGCTGCGCCGGCGAGCGCCCGCGCTCACCACGCTGAGCGAACCGATTCTCAGACCGAGGCTCTGGTGCAGCAGCGGCTTCAGATCGGTGATGTCGAAAGCGTTCTCGGTGTACGTCGACGTCGACCCGGTGAACAACGTCGGGGTATGTGGCTTCCCGAGCAGCTGGACCGCGGCCACCGCGACGCCGTCCTGGTATCTAACCCCGCCGCCGGCACGGTCGTTTGCGACTGTGAGTGGCTCAGTCCACCTGATCGGCCGACGGCGCCTCACCCACGAGATCAGCCATGACCACAGCGGCTGTCCGCGCCAGCGGACGACGCCGATCGCCGTCCCGATCACCAAACCGCCTGCGGCACCGCCGTATCCGCCGACCGCCCACCCGAGGAGGGCGGTGAGGAAAATGCCGACGATGATTGTCAGCTTCGTCCCGGGTTTCATCTCTCCCGCCGTGCCCGAAAGATCAGCGACGCCACCGCGATGGCTGCCAGGACAACGCCTGCGAACACCAGTGCCATATTGCGTGCACGATGGTCCGGTGGCGGTGGTGGTGGTGCCGGGTGGACCAGGCGGCTCTGCGCGGCGGGTGGAAGTCGGTCTCCCGCAGGCACATCGAAGGTCAGGGCGGCCACCGGGTCGACGACGCCGTAGCCGACTTGGTTGTCGACTCCGCGCGGAGGGTTGTGCGCCGTCTGCAGAATTCGATTGACGATCTGGTGTGCCGACAGCCCGGGGTATTTCGCGCGCACCAATGCGGCCACACCGCTGACGTAGGCCGCAGAGAAGCTGGTGCCCCAGAACGGCATGTTCTTCTCGCCCGGGCGGATTGGCGGGTAGGCGTTCGCCGGCCCGCCGGTCTCCGGGGACAGTCCCATGATCCCGACGCCGGGCGCCGCGGCGGCGACCCACGGCCCCGCCAGGCTCTTGTTGATCGGCGAGCCCGTGTTGTCCACCGCGCCGACCGACAGCACGTAATCGGAGAACCACGACGGCGACGACACGGTCTTGACCTGATGCCAGTCGCGGGGATCCGATGCGCTGAGCGGATCGAACGACGGGTTTTGCGCGCAGTCGTCTTCGCTGTCGTTGCCCGCCGCCGCGACGATCACCGCATCCTTGACGGTCGCGGCGTACCACACGGCCGCTCCGATGGCGCCCTGATCCAGCGGATCGGCGGCCGAAACACATGCCGTCACACTGACATTGATCACCTTCGCGCCCATGTTTGCGGCGTGGACGATGGCACTGGCGAGCGTCGCGATGGTGCCGGCCTTCTTGCGTCCCTCCATGCCGCCCGGACCCGGATTGGCGGGTTCGTAGGCCCGCGAAGACTGCCGGATCGAAATGATCACCGCGTGCGGTGCGACGCCGACGATTCCATCGGGTGCCCCCGGCGGCGGCGGCGGCACCTCGGGATCGTCGGGCTGGTTCGGCGCCGGATCCCCGGGCCCGTTGGAGGGCACGTCCGGTGGCGGGGGTGGCGGCGGTGCCGGCGGTGGCGGCACGATTTGGGTGATCGTCACCGGGGGCGGCGGTGGTGGTGGTCTGTCTCTTCTGGG
>NZ_MBES01000062.1 GCF_001954195.1 Mycobacterium sp. IS-1264
TTCCACGGCCGCTCCGCCGTTGACGCATGTGCCGCGCACCAAGCGCGGCGTGATTTCCTACGCCGCCCGCGACATCGTACGCACGGCCGCCAACGGGTACTTGCCCACCGCGGTCTCGCCGGACAGCATCAGCGCGTCGGCGCCGTCGAGCACCGCGTTGGCGACGTCAGAGGCCTCGGCGCGCGTGGGTCGCGAGTTCTCGATCATGGAGTCGAGCATCTGAGTCGCCACGATGACGGGTTTGGCGTTCTCTCTTGCGATCTGGATGGCCCGCTTCTGCACCAGCGGAACCTCTTCCAGGGGGAGCTCGACGCCCAGGTCGCCACGGGCCACCATGATGGCGTCGAAGGCCAGCACGATGGCCTCGAGATTGTCGACGGCTTCGGGCTTTTCGAGCTTGGCGATCACCGGCACCCGGCGCCCGATCCGATCCATCACCTCATGGACCAGCTCGACATCCGACGGCGAGCGCACGAAAGACAGCGCGACGAGGTCGACGCCGAGGTTCAGCGCGAAGGTGAGATCCTCGATGTCCTTCTCCGACAGGGCGGGGGCGGACACGTTCATGCCGGGGAGCGACATGCCCTTGTTGTTGCTCACCGGGCCGCCTTCGACGACGGTGCAGACCACGTCGTCGCCGTCGATGTCCTCGACCACCAGCCCGACCTTGCCGTCGTCGATCAGAATCCGGTCACCGACGACGGCGTCCTTGGCCAATTTCTTGTAGGCGGTCGACACCCGGTCGTGGCTGCCTTCGCAGTCGGCGACGGTGATCCGGACTGTTTCACCGTCGGCCCAGTAGGTCGGCCCGGTGGCGAAGCGCCCGAGCCGGATCTTGGGGCCCTGCAAGTCGGCCAGCACGCCGACCGCGCGGCCGGTCGCGTCCGAGGCGGCCCGTACCCGGTCGTAGGCGGCTTTGTGGTCGGCGTAGTCGCCGTGGCTGAAGTTCATTCGGGCGACGTCCATTCCGGCCTCGACCAGCGCCAGGATCAACTCGTCCGATTCGGTTGCAGGACCAAGGGTGCAGACGATCTTTCCGCGTCTACTCACGGCGACCCAGCATAGTCGTGCTCTTTGTTATCGGGATGACCCGACGGTGGCGCCACTGTTACCCGCTGAGAATCGTCGGGATCAGTGGAAATCCAGGCAGGTTGCGGGTCACCGTCCACACCGCCGCCGCGACGACGACGGTCACCACCGCGGGCACCGAGAGCCAGGGCCGCCCCTGACGCCGGCGCAGCACGATCCATCCGGCCAGCGCCGGGATACCGATCAGCAGGAAAAGGTTGTCGTTGACGGTGGCGACGAGGTCGCCGTGCAGCAGGTCGTGCGTCATCCGCAGCCCGCCGCAGAAGGGGCAATTCCAGCCGGTGAGCCACTTGAACGGGCACTGCGGATACAACGAGTGTGTGTTGTGCGGGTCGACGAAGCCCACGTAGCCGAGTGCGCCGGCAAGCAGCGCGCCACCCCCGGCGGCGGCATACATGCGATGACGGCGGCTCAGGGTCGGGGAAGCGGGATTAGGTTCCATCGCGCAGCGGGCGACCCTGCGGGTCGGGGACCTTGTCGGTCAATATCAAAATCGCGTCGATGATGCTCCAAATCAGCCCGACCCCGCAGGTGAGCCAGCCCACCAGCAGCTGGGCGACGCCCACGCCGACGTCACCGATGTAGAAGCGGCCGATCCCGCCGACGCCGACCAAACTGAGCAGCTGCAGGAGGCCCGCGGTGGTCTTCGACTTGTCCGAGAACGGTTGTCCGGTTACCGGATGGCGGCCGAAGGGCGCGGTCGGGTCGTAGTACGGGCCGGGCGCGGGATATTGCGGATTGGGCGGTGGATATCCCGGCGCGGGCGGAGGCGGCGGTTGCGCCGCCGGGTCGGACCCAGCGTCGTGCCACGGCTGATCAGTCACGTCCTCAGCATGCCCCACTGGTGCGCCAACGTCGACTCGTTGGGCGGAAATCCACACATCTCGCGCAACGACTCGACGTTGGACGAGGATTGACCTCAACGGCCCCTTCGGTTGCGAAGCCGAAAGCGCAGGCGCCGCCGAGTGGAGCCGGACTCGGCTTCCGCCGCAACATCGGCGTCTGCCGGTTCCTCCGCCGCGGGTTCCTCCGCGTCTTCTCGGTCCTCTGCTTGCGGCTCCTCAGATTCCGACTCTGCCTGCGGCTCTTCGGATTTGGGGTCTTCGTCGGCCTCGGTGTCGTCGGCTTCGGGCTCCTCGGCTTCGGGCTCTTCGGCTTCGGGCTCTTCGGCTTCGGGCTCTTCGGCTTCAGGCTCCTCGGCTTCGGCTGCCGCGGCCTCGGTCACGACCGCTTCCGCCTCCGCGTCGTCGGGCTCCGCAGTTTCCGCTTCCGCCTCCGCAACGGCTGCCTCGGCCTCCGCGACTTCAGGTTCGGTGCTTTCGGATTCGTCGGTTACGGCCTCCGGCGCTTCGGCATCCGCGGATTCCGGCTCAGCCTCAGCCTCGACCTCCCCGGCTTCAGGCTCTTCGGTCTCGGCCTTTGCGACTTCAGCCTCAGGCTCTTCGTCTTCAGCCTCTTGGTCCTCAGCCTCCTCGCCTTCAGCCTCTTGGTCCTCAGCCTCCTCGGCCTCCGCCTCGGGTTCTTCGACCTCAGCTTCCTCGGCTTCAGCTTCCTCGCCCTCAGTAGCAACCGGAGTCTTTACCGTTTCCGAGTCCGCGACTTCAGGTTCGACGGCCTCAGCCTCGGCCTCCGCCTCAGGTTCTTCGTCCTCAGCTTCCTCGGCTTCAGGTTCCTCGGCTTCAGCTTCCTCGGCTTCAGCTTCCTCGGCTTCAGCTTCCTCGTCCCCGGCCTCGTCGCCTTCGGCAGCGGCCTGAGTCTGTACCGTTTCCGGCTCGGCGGCTTCAGGTTCGACACTCTCCTCTTCGGCGGCTTCGGAATCGGAGGCTTTCTCGAGATCAGTCGTTTCCGCATCCGCGGCCGCACCGGTAACCGCCCCGGACGCCGACGCGACAGCGGCGAGCTCATCCGCGGGCTCGGCTTCGGCTTCGGGCAACTCCTCGTCGACGTACTCGGTGCCGCGCAGGCTCTCGGGATCCTCGCGGCCCTTCGGCGCCAGAACGAGGTAAACCACCGCCCCGATGAACACGAACGTCGATGTGAACGAATTGATTCGGATCCCCGCGATGTGGGTGGCCGTGTCGTCGCGCAGCAGCTCGACACAGAATCGCCCGACGCAGTAGCCCGCCACGTAGACCGCAAACAACCGCCCGTGGCCCAAGCTGAATCGGCGGTCCAGATAGATCAATGCGACGAATACCAGTACGTTCCAAATCAATTCGTACAGAAACGTCGGCTGTACGACCAGCGCCAGCTGGCCGGTCGACACACCGTCGAGCGAATGCGGATCGATGTATCCCGCGGGATCGCGACGGTAGAAGATCTCCAGACCCCACGGCAGAGTGGTTTCCCGCCCGTAGAGCTCCTGGTTGAAGTAATTCCCGAGCCGACCAATGGCCTGCGCCAAGATGATTCCGGGAGCAACGGCGTCGGCGAAGGCCGGCAGTGGAATTCCGCGGCGCCGGCATGCGATCCACGCGCCGACGGCGCCGAGGGCCACCGCGCCCCAGATGCCCAAGCCCCCATCCCAGATTCGCAGGGCCGCAGCGGGCCCGGCTCCGCCCGGCCCGAAATAAGTCCGCCAATCGGTGGCCAGGTGATAGAGCCTGCCGCCGATCAATCCGAAAGGCACCGCCCACAGGGCGATGTCGTAGATCACCCCGCGCTGGCCACCACGAGCCACCCAACGCCGATCGCCGATCACCAGCGCAACCACGATGCCGGCGATGATGAACAGCGCGTAGGCGCGAATTGGCAACGGGCCCAAGTGCCAGACGCCCTGCGACGGGCTCGGGAAATAGGTGGGCAACATCGTCATGACGCGGACTCCCCCTGTCGCACACCCTCGGCGAGTTCCTCGGTCAGGACGCGCAGCCTCGGCAATCCGTCGCCCAGCGCCGACACCAACGCGGAACCGACAATCACACCGTCGGCGTAACTTCCGATCTGCGCGGCCTGCTCGCGCGATCGCACCCCCAGGCCCACGCCGACGGGTATGTCCGACACCGCCCGAACCCTGCTCACCAATTCGGGCGCGGCCTGCGACACCGCGTCGCGGGCCCCGGTCACGCCCATTGTCGATGCCGCGTAAACGAATCCGCGCGAGGCCTCGATCGTGGTCACCAACCGCTGCGGCGTCGACGAGGGCGCCACCAGGAAGATGCGATCCAACCGATGCTCTTCGGACGCCGCGATCCACTGCTGGGCCTCGTCGGGAATGAGGTCGGGGGTGATCAGCCCGTGCCCACCCGCCGACGTCAGGTCCCGCGCGAACGCATCAATCCCGTAGCGCAGCACCGGGTTCCAGTAGGTCATCACCACGGCGCGTCCACCGGCCGAGGCAATCGCCTCAACCGCGGCGAGCGTATCGCGCACCCGCACTCCCCCGTGCAATGCGGCCTCGGTGGCCCTGGCGATGGTGGGACCGTCCATCCCGGGATCCGAATACGGCACCCCCACTTCGACGAGATCACAACCGGATTCGACGAGCGCGGTCATCGCCTTCAGGGAAGTCGGCACATCCGGGTACCCGGTGGGCAGGTACCCGATCAGCGCCGCCCGGTTATCCTTTCGGCAAGACTCAAACAGCGGCCCAAGCCTGCTTGCTTCGCTTTGTTCCACGGTCATTGCGCGCCCGCATCGCCCAGCAGGCCGAACCACTTGGCAGCCACCTCGACGTCCTTGTCGCCGCGACCCGACAGGTTCACCACAATGATCGCGCCCCGTCCCAGCTCCTTGCCCAGCTTGAGGGCGCCCGCGACCGCATGCGCGGATTCGATGGCCGGGATGATGCCCTCGGTATGGCACAGCAGCCGAAAGGCGTCCATCGCTTCGGAATCGGTGATGGGCCGGTATTCGGCGCGTCCGGTTTCCCTGAGCCACGCGTGTTCGGGACCCACCCCCGGATAATCCAGACCCGCTGAGATCGAATGGGATTCGATGGTCTGGCCGTCCTCGTCTTGCAGCAGGTAGGAAAACGATCCCTGAAACGCGCCCGGCGACCCGCCGGTGAATGTCGCTGCGTGCCTGCCGGTCTCGACGCCGTCGCCCGCCGCCTCATACCCGACGAGGCGCACACCGGGGTCATCGAGAAACGCGTGGAAGATGCCGATAGCGTTCGATCCGCCACCCACGCAGGCCACGACCGCGTCGGGCAACCGGCCGGCCTGAGCCTGGATCTGCGCGCGCGTCTCCAGCCCGATGACTCGCTGAAAATCACGAACCATGGTCGGGAAGGGATGCGGCCCTGCCGCGGTGCCGAAGCAGTAGTACGTGTTCTCGGCGTTGGTAACCCAGTCACGGAACGCCTCGTTGATGGCGTCCTTGAGGGTTTGGGAACCGGTCTCGACCGAGACCACCTCGGCCCCCAGCATTCGCATCCGCGCGACGTTGAGCGCCTGACGCGCCGTATCGATGGCGCCCATGTAGACCACGCAATCGAGGCCGAGCAAGGCGCACGCGGTGGCGGTGGCCACGCCGTGCTGACCGGCGCCGGTCTCGGCGATCACCCGGGTCTTGCCCATTCGCTTGGCCAGCAGGGCTTGACCGAGCACGTTGTTGATCTTGTGAGAACCGGTGTGGTTCAGGTCTTCTCGCTTGAGGAAGACACGCGCCGAACCTGCGTGCTCGCTGAACCGAGTGGCCTCATACAGGGGTGACGGCCGCCCGGCGTAGTTCGCCTGCAGCTCGTCGAGGGTGTCCAGGAAGTCCGGGTTGACGCGTTCCTTTTCGTAGGCGGCGGTGACCTCTTCGATCACCGCCATCAGCGCCTCGGCAACATACCGGCCGCCGTACACGCCGAAATGACCACCCGAATCGGGGTCGTGGCGGGTGGGTTCTGCGATGGCCGCGCTCGGAAGCGGAAGCTCCGGGCGGGTTAGATCTGCCATCACCAATACTCAACGCGGGGGCGGCTCATCGGGTTCAACGTTTCGTGCTCGTCAACGCCTAGCGAGCCGGTTTCGGACAGGACGGATGGGTTCCCGCGGTGACCAAGTCGGCGACCGCGGCGCGCGGGTCGCCGCTTTTGACCAGACCCTCACCGACCAAGACGGCGTCGGCGCCCGCACCGGCATACGCCAAAAGATCTCCGGTACCACGCACGCCCGACTCGGCGATCCTGATCACGTTGCTGGGTAACCCCGGAGCGATCCGTGCGAAGCAATCCCGGTCCACTTCCAGCGTCGCGAGATCGCGCGCGTTGACACCGATCACGTTGGCGCCGGCCTTCAATGCCCGGTCGGCTTCTTGTTCGGTGTGCACTTCGACAAGCGCTGTCATGCCAAGCGATTCGGTGCGGTCCAACATCGACACCAACGCGGACTGATCCAACGCGGCGACGATGAGCAACAACATGTCGGCGCCGTGCGCTCGCGCCTCATGGATCTGATATGGCTGCACCACAAAGTCTTTGCGCAATATCGGGATCGAGACCGCGGCCCGTACGGCGTCGAGGTCGTCGAGGGAGCCGTTGAAACGACGTTCCTCGGTCAGCACGCTGATGATGCGGGCGCCGCCATCTTCGTAGGCACGGGCCAGTTTTGCCGGATCGGCAATGGTCGCCAGTGAACCCGCCGACGGACTGGCCCGCTTGACCTCGGCGATGACGCCGATGCCGGGCTCGCGCAGCGCGGCCATCACATCGAGCGGTGGTGGCGCGGCCGCGGCGGCCGCTTTGATTTCGGACAGGCTGATAAGCGCTTCGCGCGCGGCAACGTCGGCCCGGACTCCTTCGAGGATGGAGTCAAGCACGGTTGCCGGACTCATACCTGTCGTTTCCCTTCCCACGGTCACGCACGGTCTACAGCCGATTTCGACGACGTCAATGAAGGGTAGCGACCGTCGGCTTGCGCTCCGTCACCGACCCTCGGTGTCGGACTCGCGGGGCCGATCGGTCGGGTCGCGGCCCTCGTCGAGCGCGTCCCAGAGCATCCGCTCCGACATCTCCGGCGTCTCCGGCTCCTCCAGCATCGCCGAGTCAGCGTCTCCGCGTAGCGCATTTGAGCGACGTGTCGCCGGCGAGGCATATTTTGTTGCGCCCAGTCGGTCCGAACCCAAGACCGAAGCCGAGCGCATCAGCAGAACCGCGGCGACCAGAGTGCACACCGCGGCCAGCAGCGCGATTCCCGCGCCCCAGTAGCGCCGTTCGCTGCCCACCAGCGACATCAGCGACACGTGCGCCAGATCGGCTCCGCGCACCGCCACATCCGGGATCACCCACAGGCTCACGCCCAGATACGCGACGGCAAGGCTCGCGGCCGCCAGCAGCCCCGCCAGCACCCGTAGCGGCCAGCCGCGCACCGCCAGCGCCGCGACGGCCGTCGCCAGCATGAGCAGCGCCAACGGCAGCAGTGCCGTGGACCACGACGCGCCGGGCAGGCTCACCTCCTTCGGCTGGCCCAGCCCGTCGAACGACCGGATCACCACCCACGGCAGCCGCGACGCCACCCACAGCGCCACGGCGGCGATGACCAGCAGCAACTGGGCTACCCGGATCGTCAGCCGGGCCCGCCGGGCATCAGCCATTGCGGCCCACGTCCGGCGCGGTCAGCGTCTCGGCGGCGGCGATCGCATTGAGCACCGCGCGCGCCTTGTTGGTCGCCTCGGTGAATTCGTAGGGCCCGTTGGAGTCGGCCACTACCCCACCGCCCGCCTGGACATACGCCGTGCCGTCGCGCATCAACGCGGTGCGGATGGCGATCGCGAAGTCGGCATTGCCGGCGAAGTCGAGGTAGCCGACCACGCCGCCGTAGAGGCCGCGGCGCGTCTTCTCCACCTCTTCGATCAGCTCCATGGCCCGCACCTTCGGCGCGCCCGACAGCGTGCCGGCCGGGAAGCAGGCCGTCACCGCGTCCAGGGCGGTGTGGTCGTCGGCCAGCATCCCGGTCACGGTCGACACCAGGTGCATGACGTGGCTATAGCGTTCGATGTGGCTGTAATCCTCGACCCGAACGGTCCCCGGCGTGCAGACCCGGCCGAGGTCGTTGCGGCCGAGGTCGACCAGCATCAGATGCTCGGCGCGTTCTTTGTCGTCGGCCAGCAGTTCCTTTTCCAGCAGCTGGTCCTCTTCGTCGTTCTGGCCGCGCCACCGGGTCCCGGCGATCGGGTGCGTTGTCGCCCGGCCCTCGGTGACAGTGACCAGCGCCTCCGGACTGGACCCGACGATCGAAAAGTCAGTCGTCCCTTCGCTATTCGGCACGTGCAGCAGATACATGTACGGGCTGGGGTTGGTTGCGCGCAGCATGCGGTAGACATCGATCGGATCGACATCGGTGTCCATCTCGAAGCGCTGCGAGGGCACCACCTGAAACGCTTCGCCGGCCGCGATCTGCTCGACCAGGTAGTCGACGATTTTGCCGTATTCCTCGACGGTGCGCTGGGCCCGGTGGCGCGGCTCCGGCCGGCTGAAGGTGGCGACCGTCGAGGGCAACGGCTGGCCCAGCGCCGCGGTCATCACATCCAGGCGCGCGACAGCGTCGTCGTAGGCCTCGTCGACGCGCTCGTCGGTGCCGTTCCAGTTCACCGCGTTGGCGATCAGCGTGATGGTGCCCTCGTGGTGGTCGACCGCCGCCAGGTCGGTGGCCAGCAACAGGAGCATGTCCGGGAGTTTGAGGTCGTCGACGGCCAGCTCGGGCAGCCGTTCCAGGCGCCGCACCAGGTCATAGGCGAAAAAGCCGACCATGCCGCCCGACAGCGGCGGCAGCCCCGGCTTGATTTCGTGGGGGGAGGCCGTGGCCAGCAGCTCGAGCGTGGCCTGCAGGGCGTCCAGCGGGTCGCCCCCGGTGGGTGCGTCCTGCGGGACCGTGCCCAGCCACACGGCCTCGCCGTCGGCCACGGTCAGTGCCGATGGCGATCCGGCGCCGATGAACGACCACCTCGACCAGGACCGACCGTTCTCGGCGGATTCCAGCAGGAAGGTGCCGGGGCGATCGGCGGCGAGTTTGCGATAGGCCGACAGCGGCGTCTCGGTGTCGGCCAGGACCTTGCGGGTCACGGGAACCACACGGTGCTCGGCCGCGAGCTGGCGAAAGTCCTCTCGGGAGATGGCGTCGGCGAGGTGGGCGTGCACTGAACCATCCTCCCAGATACGGGGTCAGCGGCTCGCGCGTAGCCTGACGCCATGAAAACTGGTGACAGCGTGGCGGACTTCGAACTTCCCGATCAGACGGGCACGCCACGCAAGCTCAGCGCGCTGCTCTCCGATGGACCCGTGGTCCTGTTCTTTTACCCCGCGGCGATGACGCCCGGCTGCACCAAGGAGGCGTGTCACTTCCGCGACCTGGCCGCGGAATTCGCCGCGGTGGGCGCGAACCGCGTCGGCATCAGCGTCGATCCCGTGCAGAAGCAGGCCAAGTTCGCCGACTCGCAGCACTTCGACTACCCGCTGCTCTCGGACACCGAGGGCACCGTCGCCAAGCAATTCGGCGTCAAGCGCGGTCTGCTGGGCAAGTTGATCCCGGTCAAGCGAACGACCTTTGTCATCGACACCGATCGCACCGTGCTCGACGTGATCTCCAGCGAATTGAGCATGGAAACCCACGCCGACAAGGCGCTGGCCACGCTGCGGGCCCGGTCGTCGGCATAGCTCGGCGAGATTGCCTGCGGCCCTTAGCTTTTACGGGATGATCGCCAGGAACACGTAAGCCGCGAGCAGCACCAAATGCACCTCGCCCTGCAGGCGGGTGGCGCGGCCGGGCACCACGGTCAACATGCTGATCACCACCGTCAGCGCCAGCAGCACCAACTGCGTGGCGCCCAGGCCGAGCACCAGCGGCCCTTTGAGCCACACGGAGGCCAGCGCGATGGCCGGGATGGTGAGCCCGATGCTGGCCATCGCCGAGCCATAGGCCAGGTTCAGGCTGATCTGGATGCGGCCCCGCCGCGCCGCGCGCACCGCCGCAAGCGTCTCGGGCAACAGCACCAGCGCGGCGATCACCACGCCGACGAACGTCTGCGGAAATCCGACCGCTGTCACCGCGCGCTCGATGATCGGCGACTCCTGTTCGGCCAGACCCACCACCGCCGCCAGGGCCACGACCAACAGGGCGAGGCTGGTCCACGACTCCCTGCTGCTCGGCGGGTCGGCGTGGCTTTCGTCCTCGAACCGCCGTTTTTGGCCCTTCTGCGCGATCGGCAGGAAAAAGTCGCGGTGCCGGACGGTCTGGGTGAACACGAACAGCAGGTACAGCAGCAATGACGCGACCGCGGCGAAGGCGAGCTGACCGGGCGAGAATTCCTTGCCCTCGTGGCTGGTGGTGAACGCCGGAATCGCCAGGCTCAGCGTCGCCAGGGTCGTGAGCGTGGCCAGCGCCGCTCCGCTGCCTTCGGCGTTGAACAGCGTCACGCCGTAGCGGCGGGAACCCAGCAGCAGTGACAGGCCGGCGATCCCGTTCGTGGTGATCATCAGCGCGGCGAACGCCGTGTCGCGGGCCAGCGTCGCCGCCTCGTTGCCGCCGGACGCCATCAGCTCGACGATGAGCGCCACCTCGATGATCGTCACGGCCGCGGCGAGCACCAGCGACCCGAACGGCTCACCGACCCGATGGGCGACCACCTCCGCGTGATGAACGGCGGCCAGCACCGCGCCGGTCAGCAGCGCCGCCTCGAGCGCGACCGTGACGGGCTCGAGTTCCCGGCCCCACATCACCGCCATCGTGCCGAGGGCGAGCAGCGGTACCACCACCGTCCACGACACGCGTCTCAACATCGCCCGCCATTGTCATCGAAGTCCGCGGCGGCCGCCTTCCCAGGCCACTCGACGGCGACGTCAGGGCTTGGTCGCCGTCACAAAGTAGCCGCGCGGCACGCCGGGCACGTCCAGCGGCACGACGGGGTGCTCCCACCGATTCCACCTGCTGCCGGGTTCGGCCACGTCGGTGACGACGGCCGTCCAGCCGCGGTCCTCGGCGAGGGCGCCCGGGGTGTCGGTGCCGAAGACCCACGGTGCGCCCAGTTGCCGCATGTACTGCAGCGTCGACTCGAGAAACGGCGCCTCCAACAGCGTCCGGCCCACGACGTCGTACAGGAGCACAGAGCCCGGGGCCGACAACGCGTCGATGCGCGCGAACAGGGTGTCGACGGCCGACGCGTCGATGTATTGCAGCAATCCCTCGACGAGCCAGGCCGTCCGCCCCGACGGGTCGAAGCCCTTCGAGCGCAAGGCTTTTGGCCAGTCGTTGGCCAGATCGACGCCGACCGCAACCCGATGGCAGCGGGGCGATTCGCGGGCCAGTCGCTCCTCCTTCATCGCGATGACGTGCGGCTGGTCCACTTCGTAGACGGTGGTGGCCGGGCGCCACGGCAGGCGATACGCGCGGGCGTCCATCCCCGCGGCGAGGATCACCACCTGCGACAGCCCATCGCGCTGCGCGGCGGCGAGCGCCTCGTCGAAGAACCGGGTGCGGATGATGATCTCGGCCGAGGCCTGGCCGGTGGCGGCGACGGCGTCGGCGAGCAACTGCCGGCCGTCGTCGCCCGCCAGCCGTTCGGCGAACGGGTCGGTGAAAAGCCGATCGTCGCGGGCGGTTTCTTCGGCGCGCATCGCCGCCGTGAGCAATCCGGTGGCCGCTACCGCGTGTTTGGTGTTGTCCATGCTCCGATCATCGGCGTGCCGGCGCCGGCCGTCTTGGATATTTGTGCCGCTCCGTCGGGACGTGGCTGGGCAACACGATGGGCTGACTTCGGTACTGCGTCGGCGTCATCGCGGTGAACGACCGGAATTCGCGCACGAAATGCGCCTGGTCGAAGTAGCCGGTGTCGGCCGCGACGCGCGCGCCGCGCTCCGCGCCCGCGTCGAGCCGGCGCAGCACCGCCTGCAGTCGACGGACCCGCGCATACGCCTTGGGCGCCAGGCCGACCTCGGCCCGAAACATCCCGATCATCCGCTTGGTCGACAGCCCCGCCAAACGCCGGACCTCCGCCATCTGACGGGAGGGATCGGTTTCGATCGCCGCCATCGCGGCGGCCACACCCGGGTGGCGGCGCACGTTGAACCGCGCGCGTTGCAGTAGAAAATCCTCGAGGACGCCGAAACCGTCGGCCGGCGACGGGGCCTCGATCAAGCGCTCGTGCAGCTCACGCCCGTCGCGCCCCCACATTTCATCGAGGCCTACGCGCGCATCCTCCAGGTCGCCCTGCGGGATGCCGAAAAACGGAAACGCGCCGCCGGGACGGAAGTGGATCGCGATAACCGGTTCGTCGGCCGCGATGTCCGTGATGTACGACGCGCGGTGCGGCCCGATGACGATCGCGGGCGGAACCGCCAGGCGGGTGCCGTCGGCGGTGTAGAAGTCCAGCCGCTGGCGCCGCCCGACGTCGAAGATGATGGTGGCCGCGCCGCGCGGCAGCGCTCGGCTTCGGTAGGTGGACCCGCGGTGTCGCCAGTGCCCGAAGAATTCGACATACTCGGCCAGGGGCGGTTTCGGTCGATACAGCGCGGGCCGGTCCACC
This sequence comes from Mycobacterium sp. IS-1264, assembly GCF_001954195.1. GTDB lineage: Bacteria > Actinomycetota > Actinomycetes > Mycobacteriales > Mycobacteriaceae > Mycobacterium. Next base: position 12,535 of record NZ_MBES01000062.1, read on the forward strand.
TCGGGCAAGTCCTTCCCCGTCGATCATTCGAAACCTCAGTAGCATGCTCACATGCCGCAAAGCGATGGCTTAGCCGAGGGCGAGGTGTTCGCCGGCTACACGATCGTTCGGCGGCTGGGGGCCGGCGGCATGGGCCAGGTGTATCTGGCGCAGCACCCGCGGCTGCCCCGCCGCGACGCGTTGAAGATCCTGCCCCGCGAACTGACCGCGGACGACGAATTCCGCCAACGCTTCAACCGCGAGGCCGACCTGGCCGCGAACCTGTATCACGAGCACATCGTCGGCATCCACGATCGCGGCGAATACCAAGGCCAACTGTGGATCTCGATGGACTACGTGGAGGGGACCGACGCCGCGGAGCTGCTGCGCACCCAGCACCCGTCGGGAATGCCGAAAAGTCAAGTCCTCGAGATCATTTCGGCCGTCGCCGACGCGCTCGACTACGCCCACTCGCGCGGGCTGCTGCATCGCGACGTCAAGCCCTCCAACATCCTGCTGACCGAGGCCGCGCCCCGCCGACGGATCCTGCTGGCCGATTTCGGCATCGCCCGGGAACTCGGCGAGATCAGCGGCCTGACCGCGACCAACATGCTGGTGGGGACGACCGCCTACTGCGCGCCGGAGCAATTGCAGGGTGCGGATCTGGACGGCCGGGCCGACCAGTACGCGCTGGGCTGCACCGCCTTTAACCTGCTGACCGGCTCCGCCCCGTTTCATCATTCCAACCCCGCGGTCGTCATCACCCAGCATTTGTCCACCCCGCCGCCGCACGTCAGTGAGCGCCGGCCCGAATTGGCCGACCTCGACGGCGCCCTGGCCAAAGCGCTCGCCAAAAAACCCGACGACCGTTACGCCACGTGCTCGGATTTCGCGGCGGCGCTCGGCAGCCAGCTAAAGACCGGCGCCGAGGCGGCGGGCCGAACGGAAGTCATTGCCGCACCGACGGAAGTGATCGCGGCGCCCCGAAGCGAAGCACCCCCGGCGGCCAAACCGCGCACCCGCCGGCGAACGGCGACGTCGATAGCGGCGATCGTTGCCGTCGCGCTGGTCGGGTTGGCGATACTCGTCGGCGTCCGTCTGGTCCGCGACCACTCCCACCAGCCCACCAGCGATACGCATTCGCGTTCCGTGGCGCCGCCGCCCACCAGCACCGCCCCCGCGACCGCGGCCATCAAGCTCACCAGCCAACTCACCGACCAATCGGGTGTGCTCGGCCCGCTCGAGTCCGACGCCGTGCAGCGGGCGCTCACCAGGCTCTACGACGGTCGCGGCACCCGGCTGTGGGTGGTCTACGTCAGGAATTTCGGCGGCCTCAAGCCAATGCGGTGGGCCGAGGACACCATGCGCGCCAACGGTTTCACCGACGCCGATGCGATTCTCGCCATCGCCACCGATGAAACGGCCTTCTCGTTCCGGGTGCCCAACGCGGTGCTCGCCGGAAAGGCCATCGACGTCGAGCTCATCCGCCGCGACCGGATCTCCCCGGCCGTCTTCCGCCACGAATGGGCCCGGGCGGCGATAGCGGCCGCCAACGGATTGGACGTTGCACCCAGCTAGCCCCCAGCTAGCCCTCGGGGGCCAGCAGGACGGCGGCGTCGAAACAGCTGTGATCGCCGGTGTGGCAGGCACCGCCGACCTGGTCGACGGTCAGCAGCACGGTGTCGCCGTCGCAGTCCAGTCGCACCGAGTGGACGTGCTGGGTGTGGCCGGAGGTCGCGCCCTTGATCCACTGTTCGCCGCGCGATCGCGAAAAATACGTGGCCTCACGGGTTTCCAGGGTGCGGGCCAGCGCCTCGTCGTCCATCCAGGCGACCATCAGCACGTCGCCGCTGCCGCGCTCCTGCACGACGGCGGTGAACAGCCCCTCGGCGTTGCGCTTCAGCCGCGCCGCGATCTTCGGGTCGAGCGTCATCGCACGGCGATCCCCTCTGCGACCATGGCGGCCTTCACCTGTCCGATGGTCAGCTCGCGGAAGTGAAACACGCTGGCCGCCAACACCGCATCGGCGCCGGCCGCAACCGCGGGCGCGAAGTGTTCGACGGCACCGGCGCCGCCGCTGGCGATCACGGGCACCGTGACGGCCGCGCGCACGGCACGCAGCATGGGCAGGTCGAAGCCCGCTTTGGTGCCATCGGCATCCATCGAGTTCAGCAGGATCTCCCCCACCCCGAGTTCGGCGCCGCGGGCCGCCCATTCGATGGCGTCGATCCCGGTGCCGCGGCGACCGCCGTGCGTGGTGACCTCCCAACCCGACGGTGTCGGCGACGATCCCGCCGGGACTGTGCGTGCGTCGACCGACAACACGATGCACTGGGATCCGAACTGCCGCGCCATCTCCGCCAACAGGTCCGGGCGGGCGATGGCGGCGGTGTTGACCGAGACCTTGTCGGCCCCGGCGCGCAGCAACATGTCGACATCGGCCACCGTGCGAACTCCGCCGCCGACCGTCAGCGGGATGAACACCTGCTCGGCGGTGCGGCGCACCACCTCCAACATGGTCGCCCGTCCCGACGACGACGCGGTCACGTCCAGGAAGGTCAGCTCGTCGGCGCCTTCGGCGTCGTAGGCCGCCGCGAGCTCCACCGGGTCACCCGCGTCGCGGAGGTTGGCGAAATTGACGCCCTTGACCACCCGCCCGTCGTCGACGTCCAGGCACGGGATCACACGCACGGCCAGCCCGGTATCCGCGTACATGTCAGTAGTCCTCCGGTTCGCCTATGGTGCGCAGGATCTCGAGAATCTCGGCATGCGCGCCGGGCGCCGCGGCCAGCACCGACCGCGCCGCTGGGGTCCACGGTTCGCCGGCCAGGTTGGTGACGACCCCGCCCGCGGCGCGCACCTGCGCGACCCCCGCGGCATGATCCCAGACGTGGCCACCGAAAGTTATTGCGCCGCCGAGTATTCCGTCGGCAACGTAGACGAGGTCGATGCCGGTCGAGCCGTGCATGCGCAACCGTGACGACACCCGGCTGAGCGTCTCCAGCACCGCCAGCCGATAGCGTCCCGGGAACCGGCCGCGCGAGTCGACGCTGAACGTGCCCACGGCGACGAGCGCGTCGCCCAGGTCGGTGTGGGCCAGCGGCGGTTGCGGGACACCGTTTTTCACCAGCGGACCTCCCGCTACGGCGGTGTAGCGGTCATTGGTGAACGGGACCCAGGTCAGGCCGGCGACCGGCTCGCCGTCGTGCAGCAGGCCCAGCAGGATCGCGGCCATCGGCGATCCGGCGGCGTAGTTGAACGTGCCGTCGACCGGATCCAAGACCCACACCCACGGCGAGTCGACGGCCGTGCCGCCGAATTCCTCGCCGTGGACCCCGATTCCGGTGGCATCTTCCAGGGCGGCGACGACCTGGCGTTCGATGGCGAGGTCGACTTCGGTGGCGAAGTCGTCGCCCTTCTTGGCAACGGCGGAATCGGCGCGGTGACCCTCCAAGAACGGCGGTACCGCCGCGTCCAGGATCGCCGATGCCTTTTCGACGAGCGCGTCCACATCCACCGCGCTACTCCCGCACCGCGGCCAGCGCCTGCGGCAGCGTGAACCGCCCGGCGTAGAGGGCCTTTCCGACGATGGCGCCCTCGACCCCGCGGCCGGTGAGGGTAGCGATGGCGCGCAGGTCGTCGAGGCTGGACACGCCGCCCGAGGCGATCACCGGCGTGTCGGTGCGATCGGTGACCGCGGACAGCAGATCGATATTGGGGCCGCCCAGCGTCCCGTCCTTGGTGACATCGGTGACGACGAACCGCGAACATCCCTCGCCGTCAAGGCGTTCCAGCACATCCCACAGGTCGCCGCCGTCGGTTTCCCAGCCGCGCCCGCGCAGCCGGTGCCCGCCGTCGGTGATCTGCACGTCCAGCCCGACGGCGACCTTGTCGCCGTGCTCGGCGATCGCCCGCGCGCACCACTGTGGGTTTTCCAGCGCCGCGGTGCCCAGATTGACCCGAGCGCAGCCGGTGGCCAGCGCCGCGGCCAGCGAATCGTCGTCGCGGATACCGCCGGACAGCTCCACCTGGACGTCAAGCTTGCCGACCACCTCGGCGAGGAGTTCGCGGTTGGAGCCGCGGCCGAACGCGGCGTCCAGGTCCACCAGATGGATCCAGTCGGCGCCGTCACGCTGCCAACCCAGCGCGGCGTCCAGCGCCGAGCCGTACGCGGTTTCGCTGCCGGCCTTGCCCTGGACCAGGCGCACGGCGCGTCCCTCGACCACGTCGACGGCGGGTAACAAAATCAACGGCATCTTTACAGTCCCTCGACCCAGTTGCTCAGCACGGCCGCACCGGCATCCCCGCTCTTCTCCGGGTGGAATTGGGTGGCGGCCAACGGCCCTTCCTCGACGGCGGCCAAAAACGGCACCTGATGGGTGGCCCACGTCAGCACCGCATCCGGGGAGCCCTGCCAGGACTGCGCCGCGTAGGAGTGCACGAAGTAGAACCGCGCGCCCGCGTCCAGGCCGTCGAACAGCACGCTGCCCGGCCCGGGCTTCACCACGTTCCAGCCCATGTGCGGGATCACCGGGGCGTCCAGCCGGGTGACGGCCCCGGGCCACTGCCCGCAGCCCGTGGTCTCCACGCCGAACTCGACCCCGCGCGCGAACAGGATCTGCATGCCGACACAGACCCCCAGGACCGGGCGCCCGGCGGCGACCCGTTCGGCGATGATCCGCTCGCCCGCGATCTTGCGCAGTCCGGTCATGCACGCCTCGAACGCGCCGACGCCCGGCACCACCAGACCGTCGGCGGTCGCCGCGGCGCGCGCGTCGGCGGTCACCTCGACCGAGGCGCCGACCCGCTGCAGCGCGCGTTGGGCCGACCGCAGATTACCCGACCCATAGTCCAGTACCACGACCGATCGTGTTGTCACAGAACACCTTTGGTGGACGGCACGCCGGAGACGCGGGGGTCGGGTTCGACCGCCTCACGCAACGCGCGGGCAACCGCCTTGTACTGCGCTTCGGTGACGTGGTGCGGGTCGCGCCCGTAGAGGACTCGTACGTGCAGCGCGATACGGGCGTTGGAGGCAAGCGTCTCGAACACGTGCCGGTTGACGACGGTGTGGTAGGGCACCGAGCTGCCGGTAATCGTGGTGTGCTGCAGGTGATCCGGCTCCCCGGTGTGTACGCAGTAGGGTCGCCCCGACACGTCGACGGCGGCGTGGGCCAGCGTCTCGTCCATGGGGATGAACGCGTCGCCGAACCGGCGGATGCCCTTCTTGTCGCCGAGCGCCTGCCCGAGCGCCTGGCCCAGCGCGATCGCGGTGTCCTCGATGGTGTGGTGCGCCTCGATCTCGACGTCGCCCGTGGTGCGAATGCTCAGGTCGAAGCTGGCATGCGTGCCCAGGGACGTCAGCATGTGGTCGTAGAACGGCACACCGGTGTCGACGTGGACCTGCCCGGTGCCGTCGAGGTCGAGTTCGACGACGATGTCGGTTTCCTTGGTGCGACGTTCGATACGCGCACGGCGGGTCGCTGCGTCTGTCTGGGTCACGGCGCTCCTACAGGGCTGGGGGTGGCTGGAGCCAGTTCGGTGGTGGCGAGCTGGGCGCTGACTCGCAGGAACGCATCGTTCTCATCGGCGAGTCCCGTGGTGGCGCGCAGGTACCCGGGAATCCCGACGTCGCGGATCAGTATGCCCGCGTCCAGGTACCGCTGCCAGGTGGCCGGCGCGTCGGCGAACCGTCCGAACAGCACGAAGTTCGCGTCGCTGGGGATCACCCGAAACCCCATGGCGGTCAACGCCGTTGCCACGCGGTCGCGTTCGGCGGCGAGGGTGGCCACGCTGCCCAGCGTGTCGTCGGCGTGGCGCAGCGCGGCCCGCGCCGCGGCCTGCGTGAGTGACGACAGGTGATAGGGCAGCCGCACCAGCAGCATCGCGTCAATCAGCGCCGGCGTGGCGATCAGATAGCCGAGCCTGCCGCCGGCGAAGGCGAACGCCTTGCTCATGGTGCGGGTCACGACGAGCCGGGTCGGGTATTCCTCGACCAGCGACACCGCGCTGGGCTGCGACGAGAATTCCCCGTACGCCTCGTCGACGATCAGGATCCCCGGCACCACGTCGAGCAGCCGTCGCAGATCCGCCAGCGAAACGCTCTGTCCGGACGGGTTGTTGGGGCTGGCGATGAACACCACGTCGGGCCGCCGGTCGGTGATGGCGGCGATGGCGGCATCGACGTCGAGGCTGAAGTCGTCGGCGCGGACCGCTTCGAGCCATTCGGTGTGCGTGCCGTCGGAGATGATCGGGTGCATCGAATACGACGGCACGAAGCCGATGGCGCTGCGCCCCGGTCCGCCGAACGCCTGCAGCAGCTGTTGCAGGATCTCGTTGGAACCATTGGCGGCCCAGAGGTTTTCGGTGGCCAAGGGGACTCCGGTCTGCGCACTGAGGTAGGCGGCCAGATCCTGGCGCAGGGCCACCGCGTCGCGATCGGGGTAACGATGCAGCCCGGCGGCCGCCTCGGCAACCGAGCGCACCACGTCGTCGACGAGGGCTTGCGTGGGCGGGTGCGGGTTCTCGTTGGTGTTCAGCCGCACCGGAACCACCAATTGCGGTGCGCCATAGGGCGATTTGCCGCGCAGGTCGTCGCGCAGCGGCAGGTCGTCCAGCGTGGGCTCGGGTTCCGTCATCGCTCGAACCTCCGCCGTACCGCCTCGCCGTGCGCAGGCAGATCCTCGGCCTTCGCCAGCGTCACCACATGACCCGAGACGTCCTTGAGGGCCGCCTCGGTGTAGTCGACGATGTGGATGCCGCGCAGGAACGTCTGCACCGACAGGCCGCTGGAATGCCGCGCGCTACCCCCGGTCGGCAGCACGTGATTCGATCCCGCGCAGTAGTCGCCGAGACTCACAGGCGAGTACGGCCCGACGAAAATGGCGCCGGCCGAACGTATTTGGCTGGCGACCCGCGGCGCGTCGGCAGTCTGGATCTCCAGGTGCTCGGCGGCGTACGCGTTGACCACCTTGACCCCGGCGTCCAGGTCGTCGACCAAGATGATCCCGGACTGGCGTCCGCTCAGCGCGGCCATCACGCGCTCGCGGTGCACCGTGGTCTGCAGCTGGGCCGCCACCTCGGCGTCGGTGGCCTCGGCCAAATGCTCGCTCGGGGTGACCAGCACACTGCCGGCCATCTCGTCGTGTTCGGCCTGGCTGATCAGGTCTGCGGCCAGATGCGCCGGGTCGGCGGTGTTGTCGGCGAGGATGGCGATCTCGGTCGGCCCGGCCTCGGCGTCGATGCCCACCCGCGAGCGGCACAGCCGCTTGGCGGCGGTGACATAGATGTTGCCCGGCCCGGTGATCATGTCGACCGGCGCCAGCTCGGCGCCGTCGGTGTCAGTGCCGCCGTAGGCCAGCAGGGCCACCGCCTGCGCGCCGCCGACGGCCCAGACCTCGTCGACCCCCAGCAGGCGCGCCGCGGCCAGGATCGTCGGGTGCGGCAGCCCCTCGAACCGGCCCTGCGCGCGGGCCTGCGGCGGGCTGGCCACCACCAGCGAGTCGACACCGGCGGCCTGAGCGGGCACCACGTTCATCACCACGCTGGACGGGTACACGGCGTTGCCACCCGGCACATACAGGCCCACCCGCTCGACGGGGACCCACCGCTCGGTGACCGTGGCGCCCGGGCCGAGCGTGGTGGTGACGTCGGTGCGGCGCTGATCGGCGTGCACGGCGCGGGTCCGCTCGATCATCACCCGCAGCGCGTCGCGGACGGCGGCGTCGAGTCCGTCCACCGCTGCCCGCAGCGCGGCGTCGGGCACGCGCACGGCCGCGGGCCGTACGCCGTCGAACTTCGCCCCGAATTCCAGGGCCGCCTCGGCCCCGCGCTCGGCGACCGCCTGCACGATCGGGCGCACCTGGGCCAGCACCGTGTCCACGTCGGCGCCGCCGCGCGGCAGCGCGGCCCTTAGGTGGGCGGCCGTCAACTTCGCGCCCCGCAGGTCGATGCGGGCCAGCACGGGTTGGGGCGTGGCAGTCACAGGGCCCATTCTCCCAGAGCAGCTCAAGTGGATATCCGACCGGTAGTGTTGCCGACATGTCCGCCAAGGATCACCCCAACAATGCTCCCGGCGTCCCGATGGTGTTCCCGCCGTGGTTCGAGCGCTTCCAGATCAAGTACTTCAACCCGGCGGTCAAGCCGATCGCGCGCTTTCTGCCCGGGACCGCGACCATCAAGCACCGCGGCCGCACGTCCGGCAAGCAGTACGAGACCGTGATCACGCCCTACCGCAAGGGAAACGTGCTCGCGATCGCGCTGGCACACGGTAAGACAAACTGGGTCAAGAACGTGCTCGCCGCCGGGGAAGCGGATGTCCAGTTCAGCCGCAACCGGGCGGTGCACCTCACCAATACGCGGATCGTGCCGGCCGGCTCGGAGGGCCCCGAGGTCGAGGGCCTGCCGCGGATGGCGCGCATGCAGCTGCGCCGGGTCGGGGTTTTCGTCGGCGACATCGCCTGAGCTGAAAAGCTAGGCTCGCGTCGCCGCCGAACGAGTGTGAACCTACGGCTTTCGGTGTGACCCTAGGGTGGGATTTCCGTGATTTCTCCACCCACGATTCACGCGCAAAGCCGACGATTCACACACAATGCTCGCTACACCCTGGTGAAGATGGTTTTGCCGGTCATGGCCGGCCAGGCCGACGGCGCATCGTCCCACGCCACGACGCGGTCGACGGCCGGCAAGAGGTCGCACCCGCCGGCGAGCAGTTCGATCACCTCAGGGATGACGGTTCGCGCATTGACACGTCCGGTAACGAATTGCACGCCGCGGGTGTACATCGGGAGCAACGGCAGCTCGACGTTGTATTCGGGGTAAATCCCGGTGTCGGTGCACACGCCGTCCGCCCAGGTCGCGCGCAGGGTCGCCGCAAGCAGCGCCGAATCGCCGCTCGTGTGCACGGTGACCGGATACGGGTCCCACGACTTGTCCGGCTTCGCGCGGTCGTGGACCACCGCGCCGAGCTTCTCGGCCGCGGCCAGCCGTTGGTCGTCGGTGTCGACATAGTCGACGTGGGCTCCCAGGGCGGCGCCGAACGCCGCCGCGTACAGCCCGATCGATAGCCGCCCGACGACGAGGACCCGACGGTCGGCCGAATCAAGCCGAGCCAGTTCGGCCGCGTACGGCCCGACAGCCCGCCAGCCGTCGGGGATGTTGTCCGACAGGGACGCGATGGAAATGGGGTCGACGCCGCCGGGAACCGGGATGAGCATCGCATCGGCGTAGGGCACCAGCACCAGGTCCGACATAAAGCCGCCACCATCCAACCCGGCAATCGGGGCCATGCCGTACATCGCCATCAGCGGCATCGAGCCACACGAGCCCGTCACACCGCGGCGGCATTCCCGGCAAGTGCCGCAGTTGATCTGAAACGGCACCACCACCCGGTCGCCGACCTGAACACCGCTCACATCGTCACCCACCGCGACGACCTCGGCCAGCCCCTCATGCCCGACGGCATAGGGCGGCTGCAGCGGCAGCCGCCCATGAGCAACCGCGACATCCAGGTCGCAGCAGGCCACCAGGAGCGGCCTGACCATCGCTTGTCCCGGGGCGGTGAGTTCCGGCTCGGGCACCTCGCGCCATGCGTAGCGCCCGGCCTCTTCGAAAGTCAGCTGCTTCATTTCAGCATTCTTGAGTGATTACTCAAGTATTGTCAATAGCGTGCCGAGACCCGACCGCAGCCGCGCCGCATTGATCGGGAACGCCGCCACCCTGTTTCGCCGCCAGGGCTACGCGGCGACCGGCCTCAACCAGATCCTCGAGGAGGCCGGCGTCAAGCCCGGTTCGCTGTATCACCACTTCCCGCAGGGCAAGCAACAGTTGGCGGCGGCGGTCGTCGAGAGCGAGGGGACCAGCATCGAACAATTGCTGCGCCGGTTCCTGGCGACGGGCCGACCGGTGGCCGACATCGTCGATCGGTGGCTCGATCTGCTGGCGGCGGGGCTGGCCGGCGACCACCGCGACGGCTGCCCCATCGAGCCGATCGCCACCGAGTCGGTGAACGCGAGCCCGCTGGTGCGCGAGGCGTCGGCCCGTGCCTTCAGGGGTTGGTGCGCGGCAATCGAGGATCGGTTGCGCTCCGACGGCTGGTCCGCGGCGGACGCGAAACGGGTTGCGCTCGCGGTGATCTCACTGATCGAGGGGGCGCTGATCCTGTCCCGGATCGCCGGTGACGCTGGCGCTCTCGACGCGGCCAAGCCCGCCGCGCGCTCGCTACTCGCCAGATAGCGGGCCGTCTTCGAGAGTGCGCTTGATGGCCTGGGAAGCGTCCTCCATCGCGGCAAGCAGCCGCCCGGCCAGCTCATCGGGCAGAACGTCGCGGGTCCACACGAACCGGCAGCGACCCGGACCGATGGCCACGATTTGCATCGCCGTGTTGTCATGTTCGGGGCACACCGTGTCGCCGATCAGCGAATAGACGATCCGACGCTCACCCTCGTCGCGGGCAATCAGCCGCTCCCGCGCAACGTTTCCCTTGGCGAACGTCACCACCCGGACGTCGCCCTCGACGCTTGACGACGCCACGTAACCGTTGGCCATGCCGACCGGGCCGTCCACCCAGTCGCCGACCACTCGCCACGCTCGGTCGGCGTCGACGTCGATTTCGAATTCGGTACGTATTGATGCCATAGGCCCAGCTTCGCGACGATCGGGCGCGCGGTCTTGGACATTCTTGCGGGGTGCTGTCATACCAGGGCGCTAGCCTGGCGCCGTGCTCTCGATGGCCACCCTGGCCGCCCGGCCGCAGTTCAGTCTGCAGTCGTGGACATGCCATCCCGACTGTTCGGGCTGGTCCGCGGTCGAGCACCCGGTGGACGGGCGGCTGGTGTTGGTCAGGTCCGGCCGGTTTCAACGGCGCGCGGCGGACGGTCCGGTCGATCTCGACCCGACCGTCGGGTACCTCGCCGGGCCCGGAGAGGAAGACCAGTTCGCACATCCGCACGGCGGCGACATGTGTACCTCGGTGCGCTTGAGCGCCACGTCGTGGCGGCAGCTGGTCGGCGACCCCGGTCGCATGCATCGCTCGACCTTTTACGTCGACGCTCGATTGGAACTCGCCCACCGACGGCTCCTGGGCGCCATCGATATCGACTACCGACTTGCCGAGAATCTCCTGGCGCTCACCGTCGCGGCGCTGCGCAGGGTGACCGACCGGCGCACGCCACTGACCGATCGACCGGTTCCTGCGGACTCGCGGCTGGTGCGGCGGGCGCGCGCGGCGATCCACGACGATCATCCGGCGGCACGCGGATTGTTCCCGCTTGCCGAGCTTTTGGGCGCGTCACCCTACCGGTTGAGCCGGGCGTTTCCGCGGGAGCTGGGCGTAACACTGACCGGGTATCGCAACAGGGTTAGGGTCGGCCGGGCGCTCGAGTGGCTGCAGGCGGACACGTCGACGGTGGCCGACATCGCCGCGGGACTCGGGTTCGCCGACCAAGCGCACTTGACTCGCGTGGTACGTGCACATGTCGGCCATACACCCCAGGCGTTGCGCCGTGCGTTGCGGCGGGTGACGAATGCAGAGCCCAAGTCCACGGCCGCGTCGAGTGTGCGCTGACGGCTTTGAGTGTGCGCACACGGCGGCGAGACGCCGATAAAGGTCGCCCAGGATTCACACTCGACGCAAAGATGGACCTACATGTCCAGGCCGATGTCGAGCACGCGCACCGAGTGGGTCAGCGCACCGACGGCCAGGTAGTCCACGCCGGTCGATGCGTAGGCCGCCGCGTTCTCCAGGCTGAGCCCGCCCGACGATTCCAGCAGCACCGCGGGTGCGCGCGAATTCCGACGCTGAACGGCCGTCTGCGTCTGCCAGACCGGGAAGTTGTCCAGCAGGATCAGCTCGGGCTTTTCGGGCAGCACCGCGTCGAACTGCTCGAGCGAGTCGACCTCGACCTCGCAAGGCATCGCCGGGGCGGCCTCGCGCACCGCGCGCAGCGCGGCGACCACCGATCCGGCGGCCACCACGTGGTTGTCCTTGATCAGGGCGGCGTCGCCCAGCCCCAATCGGTGGTTGACGCCGCCGCCGACCCGCACCGCGTACTTCTGCAGCGCCCGCAGGCCGGGCAGCGTTTTGCGGGTGTCACGGACCTTGGCATTGGTGCCGCTCACCGCCTCGACCCAGGCCGCCGTCGCCGTGGCGATCCCGGACAAGTGGCAGATGAGGTTGAGCATGGTCCGCTCCGCGGTCAACAGACCCTGGGTCTGCGCCCGCACCGTCAACAGCGGCTGGCCCAACCGCACCCGGGCGCCGTCTTCGACGCGGTCCAGCACCTGATAACCGTTGGTGCCCAACACCTCGTCGAGCACCAACAAGGCGATGTCCAGCCCGGCGATCACGCCCGGCTCACGCGGCACCATCGACGCCGTGGCGACCGCGTCGGCCGGCACGGTTGCCAGGGTGGTGACATCGGGCCCGTAGCGCAGATCCTCCCTGAGACTCCGGCGAACGGTGTCCAGCGCGGCGTCGCGTTCGCAGTCTGACAGCGTCATCAGCACACGGCCGCCAACGCCTCGGCCTGCACGTCTTGCTCGGCCAGCCGCACCACAATGCTGCGCGCCTGATCCGGCGCGACGTCCGGGAACTCCACGCGATGGTGGCAGCCGCGGCTTTCGTTGCGCGCCAAGGCCGCAGCGGCAACCGCTTGCGCGGTCAGCGTCAAGGCCACGTCCTCGAAATCGCGACGGCCCGCGATGGTGCGGGCCCCTGCCTTCGCCAACGTGTCCGACAAGCTCTGCAGCCCAACGGCGTCGCGCACCACCGACGCGTCGCGGCTCATCGCGCGCTGCAGTTCCCACCGCGGCACCGCGGTGTGCGTCATCGGCTCTGGCGCGGTCGCGTGCGACGGTCCGGCCGTCGCCGCGTGCGTGGCCGCCGCCCGGCCGGCGCGGCCGCCGACCACCAGTCCCTCCAGCAAGCTGTTGGACGCCAAGCGGTTTGCGCCGTGCATGCCGGTGCGGGCCACCTCGCCTGCGGCGAAAAGGCCCGGCAGTTCGGTTTGACCGGACACGTCGGCGACGACCCCGCCACAGCTGTAATGCGCCCCCGGGACGACCGGAATGGGCTGGCGCACCGGGTCGATGCCCGCGGACCGGCACGCGGCGGTGACGGTGGGGAATCGGGCTTCGAAGCCGTCGATGCCCCGGGCGTCGAGGTAGACGCACGGGTCGCCGGTGGCCTTCAGCCGCGCATCGATGGCCCCCGCGACGACGTCGCGCGGCGCCAGGTCGCCCATCGGATGGACGCCTGCCGTTACCGAATTGCCTTGGCTGTCAAGCAATATCGCACCCTCACCGCGGATGGCCTCGGTGACCAGCGGGCGCCGGCCGCCCCCGGTGGGGCTGTAGAGCATGGTCGGGTGGAACTGAATGAACTCGAGGTCGCTGACCGCGACGCCGGCCCACAACGCCAGTGCGATTCCGTCGCCGGTGGATCCCTCGGGGTTGGTGGTCGCACCGTAAAGGTGCCCGAGTCCGCCGGAGGCCAGGATCACCGACGGCGCGCTGATGATTCCCATGCCGTCCGGGTTGGCCACGACCACGCCGGTCACCGCTTCGTCGCCCAAACAGCCGTCATGCAGCACCCGCAGCGCCACGTGGCTGGTGCGGATGTCGAGTATGGCGGCGGCATGATCGAGCGCCCGCTGGACCTCGGCGCCGGTGGCGTCGCCCCCGGCGTGCACGATGCGTCGACGTGAGTGCCCGCCCTCGCGAGTCACGTCCCAGCGGCCGGGGGCCGATTCGTCGAATCGTGCGCCGTCGCCGACCAATTCGGACACCGCGCGGTAGCCGTCGGCGACGATCGAGCACACCGCGTCCGGATCGCACAGCCCCGCGCCCGCGGCCAGGGTGTCGGCAACATGCGCGTCCACCGAGTCGTCGTTGCCCGGTAAGACCACCGCGATGCCGCCCTGGGCGTAGTGCGTGGCGGTCACCGCCCGGGTCTGGTCGGCCTTGCTCAGGACCACGACCCGGCGGCCGGCGCGATGGGCGGCGAGTCCGGCGGCCAAACCCGCGACGCCGGTGCCGATCACGACGACGTCGGCGGTGTCCGTCCACACGGGGCTTGCGCTCATTCGCCGCCGCCCGGCTGCCCGATTTCGATCATTCGCTGCACGCTGCGCCGTCCGGCCGCCGCGATGTCGGGGTCGACGTGAACTTCGTCGGCGCCCTCGACCAGGCAGCGCAGCAGGGCCGCGGGGGTGATCATCTTCATGTACTTGCACGACGCGCGGTCGTTGACCGCGCGGAAATCGACTTCTGGTGCCGCTCGGCGCAACTGATACAACATGCCGACCTCGGTGGCGACCAGCACCGTGCGCGCACGAGTTTGATGCGCGGCGTCGAGCATGCCGCCGGTGGACAAGATCCGCACCCGATCTGCCGGGACGGCACCTTCGCCCGCGAGGTACAAAGCCGAAGTCGCACAACCGCATTCGGGGTGCACGAACAATTCGGCGTCGGGGTGGGCGCGGGCCTGGTCGGTGAGTTCCTCGCCGTTGATCCCGGCATGGACGTGGCATTCACCGGCCCACACATGCAGGTTGGTGCGGCCGGTCACTCGACGGACGTGGGCGCCGAGAAACTGGTCCGGGCAGAACAGCACCTCGCGGTCGGGGTCGATGGACTCGACGACGTCGACGGCGTTGGACGAGGTGCAGCAGATGTCGGTGAGCGCCTTCACGGCCGCCGTGGTGTTGACGTACGAGACGACGACGGCGCCGGGGTGCTCGTCCTTCCAGGCGCGCAGCTCGTCGGGGGTGATGGAATCGGCCAGCGAGCAGCCGGCCCGCTGATCCGGAATCAGCACGGTCTTCTCGGGGCTCAGGATTTTTGCGGTCTCTGCCATGAAGTGCACGCCGCAGAACACGATGGTGTCCTCGGGGGCGTCGGCGGCGATCCGCGACAAGGCCAGCGAGTCGCCGACGTGGTCGGCGACGTCCTGGATGGCGGGCAGCTGGTAGTTGTGCGCGAGGACGGTGGCGTTCCGCAGGTCTGCCAGCCGGCGAATCTCCGCCGCCCATTGCGCGTCACCGTCCACGCCCGTGTAGCCGCCGGGCGAGTCGGTGATGCCGGCAATCAGGTCGTCCGCGAGCGTGTCCATGCGATTCAAAACCGTCACGGAGATGCCCCTTTCGCGTTCAAGAGGTTTTCGACTTACAATCGAAAACATGGCCCATGGTAGCACCGCACACGAGGTGCTTGCTGTCGTGTTCCAGGTTCGCCAGGTTAAGGCGGGCCCGCGAAGAGAAAAACCGCAGCTTAACGTGCTGTTATGGCAACGTGCCCGCGATCCGCAAAAGGGCGCGTGGTCGCTGCCGGGCGGGCGGCTGCGCAACGACGAAGACATGACCACCTCGGTCCGGCGCCAGCTGGCCGAGAAGGTCGACCTGCGGGAGGTGGCCCACCTCGAACAGCTCGCGGTGTTCTCCGACCCCGACCGGGTGCCGGGAATCCGGATGATCGCGTCCACCTTCCTGGGCCTGGTGCCCTCCCCCGCCATCCCCGAACTGCCGCCGGACACCCGCTGGCATCCGGTGAACGCGCTGCCGCCGATGGCGTTCGATCACGGCCCGATGGTGACTCACGCGCACGCCAGGCTGGTGGCCAAGTTGTCGTATACGAATATTGGATTCGCCTTGGCACCAAGGGAATTCGCGCTGTCAACGCTGCGCGACATTTACGGGGCGGCCCTCGGTTACCAGGTCGACGCGACGAATCTGCAGCGCGTGCTGGTCCGCCGCGGGGTCATCACCCAGACCGGCACCATCGCGCAGTCCGGCCGCAGCGGCGGACGTCCGGCGGCGCTGTATCACTTCACCGACTCCCAACTGCGGGTCACCGACGAATTCGCCGCCCTCAGGCCACCGAGTGACGTGGCGGTAAATTAGGCGGTCGCAGTGGCGCCAGCGACGCGCCGCGGGCTGAGGAGAACTGGCTCACAATGCGGCGGTTCCGCTTTAGTTACCCGGCGTTCATGCGCAAGAATGCCGATTGGCCAAGAAGGGATCCTCAATGGTTGAGCTCGGCAATCTGGCAGGTACGCGTGGCGCCGAGTGGATCGGTCGGCCACAGCACGAGGAACTGCAGCGCAAGGTGCGTCCGCTGCTGCCCTCGGACGACCCGTTCTACCAGCCGCCGGCGGGGTTCGAGCACGCCGAGCCCGGCACGGTGTTTCGCTCGCGCGACGTCGAGCTGGCGTTCTTGGGCCTGATTCCGCAGCCCATCAAAGCCACCCAGCTGCTGTATCGGACGATGGACCTCAACGGCCGGCCCGAGGCGACCGTCACCACGGTGATCGTCCCGGCGGGGCTGGCCGAGGGGCAGACCTGCCCGCTGCTGTCGTATCAGTGCGCGATCGACGCCGTGTCGTCCCGCTGTTTCCCGTCGTATGCGCTGCGCAGGAAGGCGAAGGCGCTCGGCTCGCTGGCCCAGCTGGAGCTCTTCCTGATCGCCGCGGCCGTCGCCGAGGGGTGGGCGGTCTCGGTGCCCGACCACGAAGGCCTCGGGGGCACGTGGGGCGCGCCGTACGAGCCGGGCTACCGCGTGCTCGACGGGATCCGGGCCGTGCTGAACTCCGAGCGCATCGGATTGTCCCCGTCGGCACCGATCGGGCTGTGGGGCTACTCCGGCGGCGGGCTGGCCAGCGCCTGGGCCGCCGAGATGTATGGCGACTACGCACCCGAGCTGGACATCGTCGGCGCGGTACTGGGCTCCCCCGTCGGCGACCTGGGCAACACCTTCCGCCGTCTCAACGGCAAACTCTTCGCCGGACTGCCCGCCCTGGTAGTGGCCGCGCTGGCGCACGTCTACCCCGACCTGGACCGGGTGATCAAGGAGCACACGAACGAAGAGGGCCGCGCCCTGCTGGACTCGCTGGAGACGATGACGACCGCCGAGGCGGTCATCCGGATGGCCGGCAAGAACATGGGCGACTACCTCGACGAGCCGCTCGAGGACATTTTGTCCACGCCGGAGATCTCGCACGTCTTCCAGACCATCAAGCTGGGCGCGGTGGTGCCGACCCCGCCGGTGTTGATCGTGCAGGCCGTGCACGACTACCTGATCGACGTCAACGACATCGATCAACTGGCCGACGCGTACTCGGCCGGCGGCGCCGACGTCAGCTACCACCGCGACGCGTTCAACGAGCACATGCTGCTGCACCCGTTGTCCGCCCCGATGACGTTGCGCTGGCTCACCGACCGGTTCGCCCGCCGACCGCTGAGCGACCACCTCATCCGAACCGTGTGGCCGACGGCGTTCAACCCGATGACCTACGCGGGAATGGCGCGACTGCTCATGATCGGGGCCAAGGTCGTCACCGGCCGAAAGATTCGCCACCGACCGCTGTGAGCCCGTTGCGGGCCCGTTGGGGGCCGGCTAGGAGACCGAGGCCTCCGGCTCCATCGGCAGCGCGCCCGACGGCTGATCGGCGGCGTGGACGTTCCCCAAATCGTCGCGGGCGTTCCCGGCGGCGAGTACCGCGTACACCAGCGCGGCGACGCCTGCCGGCCACAACAGGGTGAGGACCGCGTGCAGCGGACCCGGGCCGAAGAACACCGGCGGGGCCTGCACGACGTACGCGACCGCCGGCTTTCCGATCAGCGGCACGGCGTCGAAGTTCACCGCGCCGTAGCGCAGCAGAACCGACAGCGCACCCACCACGCTGGCGGCCGCCGCGACCACCACCATGCCGACCGACAGGCCGATGACCATGGCCGGGCCTCGACGCTCGCGCCGCTGCCACGCCAGCACCGGCGCTATCACCGACACCACGGTGAGCAGGCCCAACATCAGGCAAGGCGCGTTGAAGAAGTGCCCGGATTCGGTGCCCAGGTACTCGTGCACACGCTCGCCCGCGCGGGTGATCGCCACCGCCACATGAATCGGCGGCGCAATCCACGCCCACAGGCCGCCGATCAACACGCCTATCAACGAAAATCCCAGTGCCGCAACGGCAATCGGGCGCGCCCGGAAGGTGCGCGCGACGCTGGTCGGCTCCGGCGGGGAAGTTTCGGTCACCGCTGCGCCTCCAAGTCTGCCGAGTCCACCGCTCCGTGCCGCGAGCACCGCGCCCGCCAGCCGTCGGGGCGAACCTGTACGACCATTCGGCGTCCGCATTCGGCGCAGAACCGCGGAGGCTCGAGGCCCAGCTGGGCCGCCGTCGGTGACACCGTGCCCCCCAATTCCCCGGTGTAGACGTTGTAGATACCGGCGCCGACCGGCGCGCCTAGATCCCGCACCACAAGTGTCAAACCTAGCCGCTACAAGCTGGCTTACAAGCTGGCATTGAGCGCCTTGATGGGCATCTGCAGATCGTCGAGCAGTTCCAGATCCGCCTCGGCCGGGCGGCCCAGTGTGGTCAGGTAGTTGCCGACGATGACGGCGTTGATGCCGCCCAGGATGCCCTTCTTGGCCCCGAGGTCGCCCAGGGTGATCTCGCGGCCGCCGGCGAAGCGCAACATGGTGCGCGGCAGCGCCAGCCGGAACGCGGCCACCGACTTCAGCGCCTCGCTGACCGGCAGCACGTCCAGGTCGCCGAACGGCGTGCCCGGCCGCGGGTTGAGGAAGTTCAACGGCACCTCGTCGGGACCGAGCTCGGCGAGCTCACCGGCGAATTCCGCGCGTTGTTCCAGGGTCTCTCCCATGCCGAGGATGCCGCCGCAGCAGACCTCCATGCCGGCGTCGCGCACCATCGACAGGGTCTGCCAGCGCTCCTCCCACGTGTGGGTGGTGACGACGTTGGTGAAGTACGAGCGCGCGGTCTCGAGGTTGTGGTTGTAGCGGTGCACGCCCATCGCCGAGAGCTGCTCCACCTGCTCGGCGGTCAACATGCCCAGCGAGCAGGCGATGTTGATCTCGACCTCGTCGCGGATCGCCTCGATGCCGGCCGCGACCTGGGCCATCAGCCGCTCGTCGGGTCCGCGCACGGCGGCGACGATGCAGAACTCGGTTGCGCCCGATTTGGCGGTCTGCTTCGCGGCCTCCACCAGGCTCGGGATGTCCAGCCGGGCACTGCGCACCGGCGAGGTGAAGAGGCCCGACTGGGAGCAGAAGTGGCAATCCTCGGGGCACCCGCCGGTCTTCAAGCTGATGATGCCCTCGACCTCGACCTCCGGGCCACACCAGCGCATCCGCACCTCGTGGGCCAGCGCCAGCAGCTCGTCGAGCCGGTCGTCGGGGAGCCGCAGCACCCGCAGTACCTGGTCGGAGCTCAGCCCCTCGCCGCGCTCCAGGACCTGATCCCGGGCCACCGCCAAGATGTCCTTGTCGTCGCCGGCTTCGGCGCTCAGCCGAGTTGCCGCTTGAGTCACCCGTACTCTCCTGCCTCTTTCCCGTGTCCGCACGTCAGGACACGTCTGCCAGCCTCGCGGCGGCAGCCCGAATGAAAGGTGTTCAAAGTAGGGTAACGGCCGCCGTACATGCGAACCCCCGGGGTATACGACCACCATGACTGCCACGCACGTCGTCTACATGGCGCACCATATGCTTTTGCTCGCCGTCCCGGCGTTTCTGCCGGCGGTGATCGTCGTGGGGGTGGTCCTCTACGTCGCGCTGCGCGATCGCCGCGCCGGACGTCGCACTCCTGGCGATTCCGCTCCGCGATCTGACCCCGCCGACAAAAAGCGTGATTGACGGCCCCTCAATCTGGGCATTACCAACACGATCGCGAACTTACCTTCAAGTAAGAAGCGGTCGTCGGATCAATTTCTCCCGGGACGGCCCGGCGTGGTTGGGAGGGCATGACGATGAACGCGACGGAATTGACGATTGTTGCCGAGGCACCGGCGCGCGGTGCGGGGCTGAACCAGGTGATCGGGCTGTCGATCGCCGCGGTGGTGATAGCGGTGGCCATGCTGTGGATAGGGCATGCGCATCGCACCCATCGCATCGAATGGCTGACCCGGGCGGCCGACCGGATGGGCGAGAAGTTCCACCGGCCCAACTGGGTGGCCCTGCCGGTCCTGGTGTTCACCACATCGATCATCTGCGCCCTGTTCGGGTTCATCTGGGACGTCAGCTGGCACATCGGCAATGGCCGCGACCCCGGCCCGCTGGCCAACCCGGCGCACTACTTCATCATCATCGGCCTGTTCGGAATCTTCGTGGGCGGCATGCTTGCGGTGGTGCTGCCGTTCAGTAAGCCCGGCCCGGCGGCGGTGCGCATCACGGAGAACTGGTACGCGCCGGTGGGCGGCGTGCTGATGGCCGGCTGCGGGTTGTACGCGATGATCGGATTCCCGCTCGACGATATCTGGCACCGGATCTTTGGTCAGGATGTAACCCTTTGGGGCCCAACTCATTTGATGATGATCGGCGGCGCCTGCTTTTCGCTCTTCGCGGTGCTGATGCTGGAGCGCGAGGGCGAGGCCCAAGAGGCCGGGGAGGTCTACCACGGCCCCTTCATCACGTTGCTGCGCTACCTGTCCTTCGGAGGATTGTTCATCGGCCTGTCGGTCTACCAAATCGAGTTCGACTTCGGGGTCCCGCAGTTCCGCCTGGTGTTTCAGCCGATGCTGATCGCCGCGGCCGCCGCGCTTGCGGCGGTTGCCGCGCGCGTCACGATGGGACGGGGAGCCGCGGTCGTGGCGGCATTGTTCGCGATCGCACTGCGGGGCGGGGTGGCCCTGCTGGTTGGGCCCATCCTGGGCGCGCCGATCAACTGGTTCCCGCTCTATCTCGGCCCCGCGGTGGTGGTCGAGCTCCTCGCGCTGACGCCACTGTTCAAGCGCCCCATCGCTTTTGGTGCCGTCTCCGGCCTGGCCGTGGCGACCATCGGGCTGTGGCTGGAGTCCCTGTGGATCGGAGCGGTCTACCCCTACCCCTGGCCGACGAAGATATGGGGCGAGGCGCTGGCGATGTCGGTGCCCGTGGCGGTGCTGACCGGAATCTGCGGGGCGCTGTTCGGAATGGTGCTCACCGGCCAGCGCCTCCCAAGCCGGCGGATCGGCATCACCGTCGTCGCGTTGACGGTGGTGGTGATCGGCGGTGCGGTGGCCAACGGGCTGCACATCAATGTGCCGCGCCAAAACACCGCCACCGTCGCGCTGACGGACCAGCCCAGCCCCCCGGGGCAGCGCATGGTGACTGCCGACGTGCAGCTCACGCCCCCGTTCGTCAGCGACAACCCGGACTGGCTGTCGATCCTGTCCTGGCAGGGGCGGATGGAGAATAACCGCGGCCTGATGATCGACCGGCTCGCCAAGGTCGGACCCGGTCACTACCGGTCCACCCAGCCGGTTCCGGCGTGGGGATCCTGGAAGACGCTGCTGCGGGTGCAGGACGGCTACACGCTGACGGCGGTGCCGATCTACGAGCCGGCCGACGATGCCATCCCGGCGCCCGAGGTCCCCGCCCTGGCGTCGAGCACGCGGCCGTTCGTCCTGGAGGTCACCATCCTGCAGCGCGAACGCGACCAGGGTGCCCCGACGTGGCTGTTCACCGCCGGCGGGATCGTGGTGCTCTTCTTCACGCTGATGGTTATCACCGCCCTGACGTGGGGCGCCGGTCGCCTCGGCTACGCGACGGGTGAGCCGGAGCCGGTCGAGGAGAAGCAGTCCGTGCCCGGCGCTCCGCGAGCGGCGTGACGCGATGACGTTTCGTAACGCCCTCATTTCGGCGTGGGCGGTGGCGGGGGTGTCGGCGTTGCTATGCGGCCTGGTTGCCTGCGGCGGTAAGTCGCCGAGCCCGCCGCCGGCCGCCGGCTTGGACATCAACGTCACGATCGCGAACGGCCAAGTCACTCCGACCAACGCCACGCTGCAGGCAAAGGTCAAGCAGCAGATCACCTTTCACGTCACCAGCGATGTCGCCGACGAGCTGCATGTGCACTCGGAGCCCGACCACAAGTTCCAGGTCGCGGCCGCACCGAATCAGACATTTCAATTGAGCGTCGACGTCCCTGGCAAAGTCGAAGTCGAGCTACACCACCTGGACCGCACGATCGCGACCATTCAAGTTCAACCGTGACGGTGCTGCTGGCACACGGCCTGGGTGGGTCGAGCGATCTCCCGGTCCCCTACGCCTACGCGATGGTCGGTGCGGCATGGGCCTTGACGTTCACCTTCGCCGTGGTCGCGTTCGCGTGGCGGAAACCGAGGTTTGACCCCGACGCGCCCGGCCGCGCCCTGCCGGCCGCGCTGACCACGTTGGTCGACGCCCGCGCGACGCGCTGGACGGCTGCGGCCGTGGCGCTGGCCTTCGCGGTCTGGGCGGTGCTGGCGGGTGTGTGCGGTACGCAGACGCAGGCCAACGGCCTGCTGGGGGCGTTTTACGTGCTGCTGTGGGTGGGACTGGTCGCGCTGTCCCTGGCGTTCGGCCCGGTGTGGCGGGTGATCTCGCCGGTGCGCACGGTGTACCTGCTGCTACGACGCGGCGCGCCGCAGCGACTGGGTCGGCCGCGGCTGACCTATCCCGAAAGCTGGGGCTACCGCCCCGCGGCGGCCGGCCTGTTCGCCTTCGTCTGGCTGGAATTGGCGAGCCCGAACTCGGCCTCGCTGCCGTGGGTGAAGGCGTGGCTGCTGGTCTATGTCGTGGTGTTGCTGGGCGGGGCGTGGCTGTGCGGCCAGCGCTTTCTGGCCCGCGTCGACCCGTTCGGCGTGTACAGCATGGCGGTGTCGCGGCTTTCACCGTTTCGCCGCTCGCCGGCGACCGGAAAGATCGTCGTCGGCAACCCGTTCGACCATCTGCCGTCCCTGCCCGTGCGCCCAGGTGTCGTCGCGATGCTGGCGGTGCTGCTGGGGTCGACGGCGTTCGACAGTTACTCGTCGTCGCCGACATGGCGCGGCTTCGCCGACCGGGTTGCCGGCCTCGCCCACGGCGTGCCGCCGACCCTGTCGTCGTCGATCTTGCGGACGATCGGCCTGCTGGTGTTCGTTTCGGTTGTCGCACTTACCTTTTCGCTCGCGGCCCGGGCCACCGGTGGGGTCGACCGCGAGCAGCGCCGCGCGCTGCCCGGCCGGATGGCGCATTCGCTGATCCCGATCGTGGTGGGCTACATCTTCGCGCACTATCTGTCCTACCTCGTGGAGAGAGGACAGCAAGCCGTCATCGCCCTCGCCGATCCGTTCGGTCGCGGATGGAATCCGTTGGGGCTGGCGCACTCTCACGTCGCCTATGTGTTGTCGACGCATCCGTCGGTGCTGGCCGGCGTCAAGGTGGCGTGCGTGGTGACGGGCCACATCGTGGCGGTGATCGCCGCGCACGACAAGGCGCTTCGGCTGCTGCCCGCCGGCCATCAGCTCACCGGGCAGCTGACCATGATGCTGGTCATGGTCAGCTACACCTTCACCGGCCTGTACCTGCTGTTCGGCGGATAGCCGCGTCAGCCGATCAGGTGCTCGGCGCGCTTGGTCCCGTCCCAACGCCGTAGGCCCGCGAATCGCCCGTCGATCTGCGACGGCCGGCCCGCGATGCGGAGCGCCCGCCCGAGCTGGCCCCCGCCGACCCGGCGGGCCAGCGTGACGTGCGCGGTCCACTGGCCGGGCAGGCTGTTGGGCATCGGCGCGGGCACCAGATGCGGACCGCAGAGCCGATGCACCTCGGCGTGCAGCGTCAACAGCTCGGTCGTCGGCACCACCAGGCGCGCGAACACGACGTCCGCCCGGCCGAACAGCACCGGCGCGCCGATCGCCGCGACCAGCGGGAGCCGCTCGGTCAGCGGCCGCAGCAGCTCGTCGACGTCGACGGCAACGCGCTCGGCGACGGCCAGCGTCACATGCGGGCGACTGGCCGGCGCCTGGCTGGGGATGCCGGCGCCCGCCAGGTCGGCCCAGATGCGGCGGACCACCGCCTCGGTGTCGTCGTCGAAGACCAGCTCGATCGAGTGGACCATCAGCCGACCAGTGTGGCTACCCAGTCGCGGTCGAACGCCGCCTTGCTCAGCGCCGCGAATTCCGCGGCGTGCATCGAGCCTGCGCCCGCGGGCAGCGCCGCCCGTACCGGGGCGAGGCTGGTCAGCGCGGGCCGGTTCGACGTCTCCGCGGGCCCGGGCCGCGCCGGCCAGCTGCCGATCACCAAACCGGAGCACGAAACACCATGCGCGGCAAGCGCTTCCACGGTGAGCGCGGTGTGGTTGAGGGTGCCCAGCTCCGCGGTCACCGCGACCAGCGCCGCGGCGCCCAGGTCGACGGCGAGATCGCGCAGGGTGACGCCGCCGTCGGCGAGTTCGACCAGCAGCCCGCCCGCACCCTCGACCAGGGTCAGCCGCCCCGGGCGATCCAGATCGCCGATAACCCGCAGCACCTCCTCGCGGGTGGGTAGGGCCATCCCCGCCTGCTCGGCCGCCGCGGCCGGCGCCAGGGGCCGTGGGTAGCGCGCCAGCCCGGCGAGTTCGCTCACCCCGGACAGCCGGGCCACGTCCGCGAGGTCGTCGTCGCCGCACTCGGTGCCGGTCTGGACGGGCTTACACACGGCCACGTCGATGCCGGCCTGACGCGCATGAGACGCCAGCGCCGCGGTGACGACCGTCTTACCGACCCCCGTGCCGGTGCCGGTAACGACCAGAACGGTCAACGGCGCGCCACGGCAAGCACATCCGTCAGCACCCGGCGCGCGATCTCGAGTTCGGCGTCATCAAGCGACGCGCGCGCGGTCAGCCGCAGCCGCGACGTCCCGGCGGGCACCGTCGGGGGCCGGAAGCAGCCCACCTTCACGCCGGCATCCAGGCAGGCCGTCGCGGCGGCCAGCGCCACCTCCGGATCGCCCAGGATCACCGACACCACCGCCGACTGCGGCACGTCGGGTACCGCGCAGATCCCGGCCAACGTGCCGGCGTGCCGCAGCACCGCCTGCGGCCGCCACGGCTCGGACCGCAGGATTTGCAGCGCCGCCCGCGCGGCACCCACCGCCGCGGGGGCCAGGCCGGTGTCGAAGATGAATGGTCGGGCGGCATCGATCAGATGGGCCCGCACCTGCACCGGGCCCAGGACTGCCCCGCCCTGGCTGCCGAGCGCCTTGGACAGCGTGGTGGTCATCACGACGTCGGGCGCGCCCGCGAGCCCGAGCTCGTGCAGCAGCCCGCGCCCACCGCCACGCACACCCAGGCCGTGCGCTTCGTCGACGATGAGCAACGCGCGGTGTCGCCGGCACACGTCGTGCAGCTCCCGCAGGGGCGCGAGCGCACCGTCGGCGCTGAACACCGAGTCGGTGATGACGACGGCGCGTTCCTCGCCCCGTGAACCCAGCGCCGCGTCCACCGCGCCGAGGTCGCGGTGCGGGGTGACCACCACCCGGGCGCGCGACAGCCGGCACGCATCGACCAGGGACGCGTGCGAGTACGCGTCGGAAACCAGCAGCGAACCGGGGCCGGACAGGCCGACCACGGCCCCGAGATTGGCGGTGTATCCCGATGAGAACAGCAAACCCGTTGCGGCGCCGACATACTCAGCGAGCTCGGCCTCGAATTGCTGGTGCAGTTCGGTGTCGCCGGTGACCAGGCGCGAGCCCGTGGCGCCGGCGCCCCACATGCGCAGCGCCTGCACGCCGCCCTCGATGACGTCGGGATGCTGCGAGAGCCCCAGGTAGTCGTTCGATGCGAGGTCCAGCTCGGTCGCGACGGCCGGCCGCGGCCGCAGCGAACGGCGCAGCCCGGCCTCGCGGCGCTGGGTCTCCACCGTCTCCAGCCAGGCCAGCGGGGAAACCTCGATCGATGCCTGCTGGGCGGCGTTCATAGACCTAGAGCCTACGAGAGCCGACGAGGCGAGCGACCACGGCCGTCGCTCAGGTGATCCCTTTAGTCATGTTTTGTTAACTTTTTTGGGGGCTGGGGAGCTTAGGGTGCCGGGATGTTGCTCCGGGATGTGGCTCCGGGATGTTGCTAAGGAGGGGTCAGAGATGATGACTGTCACACGCAGTTTGGCCGTAGCTGCGGCCGTCGCCGCCGTCGCTGTCGGGGCAGCGGCTCCGGCTTTCGCCGCTCCCGAACTGAGCGGCCACTACATCGAAACCGAAACCGCCGCGAACGACCGAAGCACGACCGACAACTGGTACTTCTCTTCCTGCGGTGACGGTTGCGCCTCGGTGGCTCGCAAAGGCGCCAAGGCCTTTGGGCAGGCGAAGTTGGTCGGCGGCCAATGGACGCTTGACGTCGCAGGCGAGACCGCAATGTGCCCGGACGGCAGCCAGGTCCCCAACGCTCTCTCAGCGCACTACACGTGGAACCCGAGCACCCTGGCCGGCACCGTCCAGACGACCGCCGACGCGCCGGAATGCGGCGATCCGGCGGGGTTTCAGGTCACCGACAACATCCAACTGCGGCAGGCCTGACGCGGGGTTTCAGCCCACCAGGCGCGCGACCTCGACCATCGCCGAGGTGATTCGCGCGATCTCGTCGGCTGAACAGATGTAGGGCGGCATGGCATAAACCAGGTTGCGGAACGGGCGCAACCAGACGCCGTGGTCGAGCGCCGCGGGGGTGGCGACGGACAGGTCGACGGTTCGCTGGCACTCGATGACCCCGATGGCGCCGCACACCCGGACGTCGGTCACGCCGGGCAGCGCGCGGGCGGGTTCGAGGCCGTCGGCCAGCCCGCCGGCGATTTCGGCGATCCGCGGCCGCCAGTCCTGGCCGAGCAGCACCTCGACGCTGGCCACCGACACCGCGCAGGCCAGCGGGTTGGCCATGAAGGTGGGCCCATGCATCAGCGCGCCGGCCTCGCCTGAGCTGATGGTATGGGCGATGTCGGTGGTGCACAGGGTGGCGGCCAGGCTGACGTAGCCGCCGGTGAGCGCCTTGCCGACGCACATGATGTCCGGGCTCACCCCGGCATGGTCGGCGGCGAAGAGCTCGCCGGTGCGCCCGAAGCCGGTCGCGATCTCGTCGAAAATGAGCAGGACGTCGTGGCGGTCGCAGATGTCGCGCAGGTCGCGCAGGTAGCGGGGGTCGTGGAAGCGCATCCCACCGGCACCCTGCACGACGGGTTCGACGATGACGGCCGCGAGTTCGGCGGCGTGGGAGGCCAGCTGTTCCTCGAACGCCGCGCTGTAGGCGGGGTCGTGCTCGCGTGGCACCTGCGGGGCGAACACCTGCCGGGCCAGGACGTCGGTCCACAGCGAGTGCATGCCACCGTCCGGGTCGCAGACGCTCATCGGCGTGAACGTGTCGCCGTGGTACCCGCCGCGCCAGGTCATCAGCCGGTGCTTTCCTGGCCGGCCGCGGCTGCGCCAGTACTGCAGCGCCATCTTGACCGCGACCTCCACCGACACCGACCCCGAGTCACTGAAGAAAACCGTCTCCAGTCCCGCCGGGGTGATCTGCACCAGCAGCTGCGCCAGCCGGGCCGCGGGCTCGTGGGTCAGCCCGCCGAACATGACGTGGTTCATGGTCCCCAGCTGCGCGGCCAGCGCCGCATCCAGCACCGGATGGCCGTGCCCGTGAATCGCCGTCCACCACGAGCTCATCGCGTCCAGCACGTCGATCGGGGTGCCGGCCCTGACCAGCTTCAGCCAGGCGCCGCGGGCGCCGACGGCCACCACGGGCGCGACCGCCTCGCTGCCGATGGTGCTGTAGGGGTGCCACAGGTGCGCGGCGTCGATCGCACTGATTTGCTCGGGCGTCAACCCGGCCCTCGCCGCAGGCATAGAGACCGAGCGTAAAGCAGTCGGTTCGCGCAAACCCCGACCATGGGGAAGCATCTATCGGCATGGCGCTGCCCTACCCGTTCAACGACCCGCACCGCGGCGATTCCTCGTCGATGCGCTCCGGCGCGGACGACTCCCCGCCGGTTGCGGCCGATTCAGACGACTTCCGGCCGGTGCCCTACGTCTCGGACCTCGCGCCCGAGGAGAAGCCGCGGGTCATTCGGCTGCGGGTAGCCGTCTGGGACCTGATCTGCACGGTGGTGCTACTGACGCTGCTCGTCGTCATGGCCGCGGCGACAACTTGGCCATCGAAGCTCTACGGGTTCCTGGCAGAGGTGTGCACTGATGAGACGTGTGGGCTGGTTCCCTATGGCATCGACATGTACATCTATCCGCTGGTGTGGGGCGGGATCGGCGCGGCGGTGGCCGCGGCCGTGATCGGCCCCGTCGTTTCCCTCTTGAAGGGCTGGTACATGTCCTTCTGGCCGGTTTTGGCCCTCGGCATTCTCATAGTCAGCTCGACGGCCGCCTCGATGATCACGATCTTCAGCCAGCGTTATTGGCACTGAGCGCGAGGCGGCGGTTGCGTTTGGCGAACCTTGCGGCCGCGCACCTATATGAGACCGAAATCACAACGGCGCTCGCGGGATTCGACGCGCCAGTCACCGTCCGGTCACGGTCCGACAAATAATCCCGCGTGGGGCTCACCAGCTATTTTCCGCATGCAACTTCTGTTGTAAAAGTGTCTGTAGTGACTGGTGTGATTCAACGGGCGACCGACTGATTCACGTTCCGAGTCATCAGGCGGCGGTCGACCCCGGCGTGGTGGTCGTCGCCATCGACCCGAGCGAGCCCAGAGAGGTTGCACTCCGATGAAACGCATCTACTCCTTCGCCATCGGCCTGGCCGTGCTGCTGGCCCCGATGGCCACCGCCGCGCTGGCCACCGCCGGCCCGGCAGCCGCCGACCCCGGCGCCCGGCAGATGGACTACCAGCAGGTCACCGACATCGTGGTCCAGCGTGGTCTGTCGCAGCGCGGCGTGCCGTACTCGTGGGCGGGCGGCGGCGTCAACGGCCCGAGCCGCGGCACCGGCACCGGCATCAACACCGTCGGATTCGACGCCTCGGGCCTGATGCAGTACGCCTACGCGGGTGCCGGGATCAAGCTGCCGCGTTCCTCCGGCGCGATCTACCGGGTCGGCCAGAAGGTCCTGCCGTCGCAGGCACGCAAGGGCGACATGATCTTCTACGGCCCGGAGGGCACGCAGAGCGTCGCGATGTACCTGGGGAACAACCAGATGCTCGAGGTGGGTGACGTCGTCCAGGTTTCGCCCGTGCGCAGCAACGGCATGACCCCGTACCTGGTGCGTGTCCTCGGAACCCAGGCGGGCCCGCAGGCGCCGCTGCAGCAAGCGCCGGTCCAGCAGACGCCCCAGCAGGTGCCGGCGCAGCAGGTTCCGGCCCAGCAAACCCCGGGCCAGCAGGTTCCGACGCAGCAGCTGCCCGCGCAGCAGGTTCCGACACAGCAGGCGCCCGGGCAGGCCCCGTTGCAGCAGTCGCCGACGCAGCAGCTGCCCGGCCAGGCCCCGTTGCAGCAGGTTCCGACGCAGCAGGCCCCCTTGCAGCAGGTTCCGACGCAGCAGGTGCCGGTTCAGCAAGCGCCGGTGCAGCAGGCACCGTGGCAACCCCAGGTCGGTACCGTGCGATAACCCCTCAGCCGCCCGACCAGCCGCCACCCGCTTCCTCGCACTGAGGAGCGGGTGGCGTTTTCGGTAAATTAGCGATCGACCATGCCGACCCTGCCACCGCCTCCGCCGCCGATCGCCACCGCGAATCCGGTCGCTGCCAGGGCGCCCGGGGCTGTGGCAGGGTCGGGCTTTTATCGCTACGACCTCGACGGGCTGCGCGGCATTGCGATCGCGCTCGTCGCGATGTTTCACATCTGGTTCGGGCGGGTCTCCGGCGGCGTGGACGTGTTCCTGGCCCTGTCCGGTTTCTTCTTCGGCGGCAAGATTCTCCGCGCCGCGCTCGATCCGGCCGTTTCGCTGTCACCGATAGCGGAAGTGACCCGGCTGGTCCGCCGGCTGGTTCCCGCGTTGGTCGTCGTCCTGGCCGGGTGCGCGCTGCTGACCATCCTGGTGCAACCGCAAACCCGCTGGGAGACCTTCGCCGACCAGAGCCTGGCCAGCCTCGGCTACTACCAGAACTGGGAGCTGGCCAACACCGCGTCGGATTACCTGCGAGCCGGTGAAGCCGTCAGCCCGTTGCAGCACATCTGGTCGATGTCGGTTCAGGGCCAGTTCTACATCGCCTTCCTGTTGCTGGTGGCCGGGTGCGCCTACCTGTTCAGGCGCCGGCTGGGCGCGCACTTACGGACCTTGTTCATCGTGCTGCTGACCGTGCTGACGGTGGCCTCGTTCGGGTACGCGATCGTCGCGCATCTGGACAACCAATCGATCGCCTACTACGACAGCTTCGCGCGGGCGTGGGAGCTGCTGCTGGGCGCGCTCCTCGGGGCGCTGGTGCCCTACGTCCGCTGGCCGATGTGGCTGCGCACCGCCGTCGCCGCCGTCGCGCTGGCGGCCGTCGTGTCGTGCGGGGCCCTGATCGACGGCGTCAGAGAATTTCCCGGCCCGTGGGCGCTGGTCCCGGTCGGGGCCACCATGCTGATGATCCTCGCCGGGGCCAACCTGCACGGCCGGCCCGAGGGCCGGATGCCGCTGCCGAATCGGCTGCTGGCGGCGGGGCCGCTGGTTGCCCTGGGTGCGATGGCGTACTCGCTGTACCTGTGGCACTGGCCGCTGCTCATCTTCTGGCTGTCCTATACCGGCCACAAGCACGCGGGCTTCGTGGAAGGCGCGGCCATATTGCTGGTGTCCGGGGTGCTGGCACACCTGACCACGCGGCTCGTGGAGGATCCGCTGCGGTATCGGACGACGAACGGCAGGCAAGCCAGCACGGCCCCGGCGCTCCCCTGGCCGGCGCGGTTCGGCCGGCCGACGATCGCGCTGGGGTCCGCGGTGGTGCTGTTGGCCGTCACGCTCACGGCGACGTCGTTCACGTGGCGTCAGCACGTCACCGTGCTGCGCGCCGCGGGCAAGGAACTGAGCGTGCTCAACCCGCAGGACTACCCCGGCGCCCGCGCCCTCACCGAACACGTGCGGGTGGCGGCGCTGCCGATGCGGCCTACGGTCTTGGAGGTCAAGCAAGACCTCCCGGTCTCCACCAGGGACGGGTGCATCAGTGACTTCGTCAACCCCGCGGTGGTCAACTGCACTTACGGCGACGTCGCGGCCACCCGAACCATCGCCCTGGCCGGCGGGTCCCATGCCGAACATTGGCTGCCGGCGCTGGATGTGCTCGGCCACGCGCACCACTTCAAGGTCGTGACCTATCTGAAGATGGGCTGCCCGTTGTCCACCGAAGAAGTCCCCTTGATCATGGGCAACAACGCGCCCTACCCGCAGTGCCGCGAATGGGTCCAACGCACGATGAGCAAGCTGATCACCGACCGTCCCGACTACGTGTTCACCACGACGACGCGGCCGTGGAACATCAAAACCGGCGATGTGATGCCCGCCACCTACATCGGAATCTGGCAAACGTTGTCCGACAACAACATTCCGATCCTCGGTATCCGTGACACCCCCTGGCTCGTCAAGAACGGCCAACCGTTCGATCCGGCGGATTGCCTGGCCAAAAAGGGCGGCAACGGGCAGTCATGCGCGGTCAAACGTTCCGATGCGCTGGCCGAGCACAACCAGACCCTCGATTTCGTCGAGCAGTTCCCGCTGCTCAAGGTGCTCGACATGTCGGACGCGATATGCCGCGCCGATGTCTGCCGCCCGGTGGAAGGAAACGTGCTGATTTACCACGGCGCTCACCACATCACCCCCACCTACATGCGGACGATGGCCCACGAACTGGGCCGGCAGATCGCGGCGAACACCGGTTGGTGGTGAGGCAGCCGCACCCAGCCGGCGCGGATAAGGTCGAGGGATGCCGTCGAACAAACCACCCGCGACTTCGGGCGTCGCGGAACCCGATACGGAAGAGTCCGCACCCACCTTGCCCACCGTGTGGCCGGGCAATGCCTACCCGCTCGGGGCCGCCTATGACGGCGCGGGAACTAACTTTTCGCTGTTTTCCGAAATCGCCGACAAGGTCGAGCTGTGTCTGATCGACGCCAACGGCGGCGAGTCGCGCATCGCCCTCGACGAGGTCGACGGATACGTCTGGCACGCGTATCTGCCGAACATCACCCCGGGCCAGCGCTACGGCTTTCGCGTGTACGGGCCATTCGATCCGGCCGCCGGCCACCGGTGCGACCCGAGCAAGTTGCTGCTCGACCCGTACGGGAAGGCTTTCCACGGTGATTTCAGGTTCGGCCAGGCGCTGTACTCGTATGACATGAGCGCGGTCGACCCGGACACCAACGGGGTCGACACCGGCACGCCGCCCATGGTCGACTCGCTCGGCCACACCATGACCAGCGTGGTGAGCAATCCCTTCTTCGACTGGGGTTCCGACCGGGCGCCGCTCACCCCGTATCACGAAACGGTCATCTACGAGGCCCATGTCAAGGGCATGACGCAGACCCATCCCGGTGTCCCCGAGGGGCTTCGGGGCACGTATGCCGGGCTGGCCCACCCGGTGGTCATCGACCACCTCAAATCGCTGAATGTGACGGCGCTGGAACTGATGCCGGTTCACCAATTCATGCACGACTCGCGGCTGCTGGACCTCGGGCTGCGAAACTACTGGGGCTACAACACGTTCGGGTTCTTCGCCCCGCACAACCAGTACGCGTCAAACCGCGACGCCAGCGTCGCCGAGTTCAAAACGATGGTGCGCAGCCTGCACGAAGCCGGCATCGAGGTCATTCTCGACGTGGTCTACAACCACACCGCCGAAGGCAACCACCTGGGGCCGACCATCAACTTCCGCGGCATCGACAACGCGGCCTACTACCGGCTGGTCGACGAGGACCTGCGGTTGTACAAGGACTTCACCGGCACCGGCAACAGCCTCAACGCCCGTCATCCGCATGTGCTTCAGCTGATCATGGACTCGCTGCGCTACTGGGTGACCGAGATGCACGTCGACGGGTTCCGGTTCGACCTGGCCTCCACGCTGGCCCGCGAGCTGCACGATGTGGACCGGCTGAGCGCGTTTTTCGATCTGGTGCAACAGGATCCGATCGTCAGCCAGGTCAAGCTGATCGCCGAGCCGTGGGACGTCGGCGAGGGCGGCTATCAGGTCGGCAACTTCCCGGGTTTGTGGACCGAGTGGAACGGGAAGTACCGGGATACTGTGCGTGACTACTGGCGGGGCGAGCCCGCGACCCTCGGCGAGTTCGCCTCGCGGCTGACCGGGTCGTCGGACCTCTACGAAGTCACCGGCCGGCGCCCCAGCGCGAGCATCAATTTCGTCACCGCCCACGACGGATTCACGCTCAACGACCTGGTGTCCTACAACGAGAAGCACAACGAGGCCAACGGCGAAGACAATCGCGACGGGGAAAGCCACAACCGATCGTGGAACTGCGGCGTCGAGGGCCCCACCGACGACCCGGAGATCGTCGAGCTGCGTTGCCGCCAGATGCGCAATTTCTGGGCCACCCTGATGGTCAGCCAGGGCACGCCGATGATAGCCCACGGCGATGAGATCGGGCGGTCGCAGAACGGCAACAACAACGTCTACTGCCAGGACTCCGAATTGTCTTGGATGGATTGGTCTTTGGTCGACAAGAACGCCGACCTGCTGGCGTTCGCGCGCAAGGCCACCGGGCTGCGCAAGGACCATCCGGTGTTCCGCCGGCGCCGGTTCTTCGAGGGCGAGCTGATCCGAACCGGCGACGAGGTTCGCGATATCGCCTGGCTGACACCGGGCGGGCGGGAGATGACCCACGAGGATTGGGACAAGAGCTTCCACCATCGCTGTGTGGCGGTGTTTCTCAACGGCGACGCCATCGCCGCGCCCGATGCCCGCGGCGAGCACGTGGTCGATGATTCGTTTCTGTTGTGCTTCAACGCCCACGACGACTACGTGGAGTTCGTCGCCCCGCACGACGACTATGCGCGCGAGTGGACCGTCGAACTGGACACCAACCACCCCGCCGGCGACGCCGATTCGGTTGTGGCGGCCGAAGAGAAGTTCGAAGTGCCGGCCCGCTCGTTGCTGATCCTGCGTAAGACCGCCTGACGCATGGCTTTTCCGGTCCGGGCGACCTACCGGTTACAGCTGCGTGGTGAGTCCAGCGGATTCGGGTTCACCTTCGCCGACGCCGAGAACCTGCTGGATTACCTCGACGACCTCGGCGTCTCGCATCTGTACCTATCGCCCATCTTGACCGCGGCCCGCGGGTCCAGCCATGGATACGACGTCACCGACCCGACGACCGTGTCGCCGGAACTGGGCGGCCCCGAGGGCCTGGCGCGGCTGTCGGCGGCGGCCCGCACGCGCGGCATGGGCCTGGTCGTCGACATCGTGCCCAACCACGTCGGTATCGACAGACCCGAGCAGAACCCGTGGTGGTGGGACGTGCTGCGGCACGGCCGGTCCTCGCCGTACGCGGCATTCTTCGACATCGACTGGGACGTAGGTGACGGGCGAATCGTCTTGCCGCTGTTGGGTTCCGACGAGGACGCCGGCGACCTGACCGTCGACGGGGAGCTGCTGCGGCTTGGCGAGCTAGCCTTGCCCATCGCTCCCGGCACCGGGGAGGGCACCGGACCGGAGGTGCACGATCGTCAGAACTACCGGTTGGTGGGCTGGCGAAACGGGGTCTGCGGGTATCGCCGCTTCTTTTCGATCACGTCGCTGGCCGGGCTGCGGCAGGAAGACCGCGCGGTATTCGACGCCAGCCACGCCGAAGTCGCCCGCTGGTTCGGCGAGGGTCTGGTCGACGGCGTGCGCATCGACCATCCCGACGGATTGTCCGATCCGTGTGGATATTTGGCGTGGCTGCGCGACCTCGTCGGGCCGGACGCCTGGATCGTGATCGAAAAGATTCTCGCCGTCGACGAGGCGCTGGAGCCCACGCTGCCGGTGGCCGGCACCACCGGCTACGACGCCCTGCGTGAGGTGGGCGGGGTCTTCATCGACCCGGCCGGAGTGCCTGCTCTGACCGCGCTGGTCGAATCGGCCGGCACCGACTATCGCGCGATGCCGGAACTGTTGCGCGACCTCAAGATCCATGCGGCCACCGACACCCTGGCCAGCGAACTGGATAGGCTGCGGCGGTCCATCGCGGCCGCGGCCGGAACCGATCATCCGCTGCTGCCCGAGGCGGTGGCTAGCCTGCTCAGCCACATCGGGGTGTACCGCTGCGATTACCCCGGCCTGGCCGCGGTCCTGCCCACCGCGCTGGCCGAAACCCAGGCGGCGGCACCGCAATTGGGGCCAGCGCTGCAGGTGATCGCCGCCGCGCTGGCCGCTGGCGGCGAACCCGCCACCCGCCTGCAGCAGCTGTGCGGCGCGGTGACCGCCAAGGCCAGCGAGGACTGCCTGTTCTACCGCGACGCCCGGCTGGTGTCGCTGAACGAGGTGGGCGGCGAGCCGCGCCGGTTCGGCGTGAGCACCGCCGAATTCCACCACCGCGCCGCCACCCGCGCCAGGATGTGGCCGTGCGCGATGACCACGCTGACCACTCACGACACCAAGCGCGGCGAGGACGTGCGGGCCCGCATCGGCGTGCTCTCGCAGGTGCCGTCGCTGTGGACCGAGTTCCTTGCCCGCTGGGAAATCGAGGCCCCCTCCCCGGATCCCACGACCGGACGATTCCTGTGGCAGAACATCTTCGGCGTCTGGCCGGTGAGCGGCGAGGTCACCGACGAGCTGCGCGGTCGGCTGCACGGGTACGCCGAGAAGGCGATCCGGGAGGCCGGCCTGCACACCTCGTGGAACGAGCCGGACCCCGCCTTCGAGGAGGCGGTGCACCGCTGGCTGGACACCGTGCTCGACGGGCCCGTGGCGCCCGCGCTGACCGAGCTTGTCGCCCAACTCAATCCGCACGCCGCGAGTGACGCACTGGGTCAGAAGCTGCTCGCCCTGACGGCGTCCGGCGTCCCCGACATCTACCAGGGCACCGAGCTGTGGGACGACAGCCTGGTGGATCCGGACAACCGCCGCGCGGTCGACTACGCAGCCCGCAGGGACGCGCTGAGAGAGTTGCGGCACCCGAAGATGCGCGTCGTCACCACGGCGCTTCGGCTGCGGCGTTCCCGTCCCGACAGCTTTGTCGGCGGCCGATACATTCCAGTCCTGGCCGACGGGGATGCCAACGAGCACGTGCTGGCCTTCCGCCGGGGCGAGGACATTCTGGTCGCAGTGACCCGCTGGACCGTGCGGCTGGCCGAAAAAGGTTGGGGCAACACCGTGCTGCCGCTGCCCGATGGGACATGGACCGACAGGCTTACCGGCGCCGTTACAGACGGCCCGACGTCGGCCGCCGAATTGTTCGCGGACCTGCCCGTCGTCCTGCTGGAGCGCCATCATGACTGAATTCCGCGTCTGGGCGCCCACACCGAAGGAGGTGCGCCTCGACCTAAACGGCCCAGACGGCGAGGCGCATGCGATGACGCGCTCGGGTGACGGCTGGTGGCACACGTCGGTCGATACCGCGCCGGACGCCAGGTACGGATTCGTGCTCGACGACGACCCAACCGTCCTGCCCGACCCGCGATCCCCTCGCCAACCGGACGGGGTGCACGCACGCTCTCAGCTGTGGGACGCTTCGGCCGCGGCCTGGACCGACGACGCCTGGCCCGGCCGTTCCGTTGAAGGCGCGGTGATCTACGAGCTGCACCTCGGCACCTTCACCCGCGACGGCACCTTCGACTCCGCCGTCGAAAGGCTGGACTACCTCGCCGATCTCGGTGTCGACTTCGTCGAGCTGATGCCCGTTAATTCCTTTGCCGGCACGCACGGCTGGGGCTACGACGGCGTGTTGTGGTACAGCGTGCACGAACCCTACGGCGGGCCCGACGGCCTGGTGCGCTTCGTCGACGCCTGCCATGCCCGCGGTCTGGGGGTGTTGATCGACGCGGTGTTCAACCACTTCGGCCCGTCGGGCAACTACCTGCCCCGCTTCGGCCCCTACCTCTCGTCCGCGAGCAACCCGTGGGGAGAAGGCATCAACATCGCCGACGCCGACTCCGACGAGGTGCGCCGCTACATCATCGGATGCGCGCTGCGCTGGATGCGCGACTTCCATGCCGACGGCCTGCGGCTCGACGCGGTGCACGCGCTGGTGGACACCACGGCCGTCCATATCCTCGAGGAACTCGCCACCGAAACCGACTGGCTGGCAAGGCAGCTGGGCCGCCCCCTGTCGCTCGTCGCCGAAAGCGATCTCAACGACCCGCGCCTGATCACGCCCCGCGACCGCAACGGATACGGCATCACCGCGCAATGGGATGACGATATCCACCATGCGATCCACACCGCGGTATCCGGTGAGCGGCAGGGCTACTACGCCGACTTCGGCTCGCTGGCCACGCTGGCGAAAACCCTGCGCCACGGGTACTTCCACGCCGGCACCTACTCGTCGTTCCGCCGGCGCCGCCACGGGCGGCCGCTGGACACCTCTGAGGCGTCCGGCATCCCCGCGACCAGGCTGCTCGCCTATACCTGCACCCACGATCAGGTGGGCAACCGCGCGCTCGGCGATCGCCCGTCACAGCGACTCACCGGCGGCCAGCTGGCCATCAAGGCGGCCCTGGTGCTCGGGTCTCCCTACACCGCAATGCTTTTCATGGGCGAGGAATGGGGCGCGTCGACGCCGTTCCAGTTTTTCAGTTCACACCCCGAACCGGAGCTGGCCCGGGCCACCGCGGAGGGCCGTAAAGCCGAGTTCGCGGAGCACGGCTGGGACGCCTCGACGAAAGGGGAGATACCCGACCCCCAGGACCCGCAGACGTTTCTGCGCTCGAAGGTGAATTGGGACGAGGCCGGCTCCGGCGAGCATGCCCGCTTGCTGCGCCTCTATCGCGACCTGATCGCCCTGCGCCGCACCGAGCCCGACCTGGCCGATCCCTGGCTGGATCACCTCGCCGTCGACTACGACGAGGAGCAGGCCTGGATTGTGTTGCGCCGCGGCCGGTTACGCATCGCATGCAACCTGGGCGCCGAGCCGGTGACAGTACCGCTCACCGGTGACGTCGTGCTGGCGTGGGGTGAGCCGACGGTCGGTGGGGAAACCACAGAGCTGCCGGCGCATTCGTTTGCCATTCTGCGGGTCGCCGGGTAGCCGTCAAACGGGTTCGTCGTCGTCTCGGCCCCGCAGGAATCGTTCGGGGTGATGAAACGCGTTGGTTCTGGGCTGGCCGCGATCTAAGTGCGGCGGCGGTATCCACTCGGTGTGGCCTCGTGCGTTGGTGCGGGTGGTCCAGCCCTTTTCGACGAGCCGGTTATCGGGGCCGCAGGCCAAGGTGAGGTCATCGATGTCGGTGCGGCGCGTTCTGGCCCAGCCGCGGACGTGATGCACCTGGCTGTGGTAGGCCGGTGCGTCGCAGCCCGGCCTCGTGCACCCACGATCCCTGGCGTAGAGCATGATTCGCTGCGCCGGGGAGGCCAACCGTTTGGTGTGATGCAACGCCAGCGGCTTGGCCCGGTCGAAAATCGCCAGATAGTGATGGGCGTGGCTGGCCATGCGGATCACGTCCGACATCGGCACCAACGTTCCCCCACCGGTGAGCGCCTTGCCCGCGGCGGCCTCCAGTTCCTGCAGCGTGGTCGTCACCACGATCGACACCGGCAGCCCGTTGTGCTGACCCAACTCGCCCGAGGCGAACAGGGCGCGCAGGCCGGCCAGCACTGCGTCATGGTTGCGCTGGGCTTGGGATCGGGTATCGCGGCGCACCGCATCCTCATCGGGTTCCTGGTCGACCACCGGGATTTCGTCCTCGGGGTTGCAGGCGCCGGGGGCGGCCAGCTTGGCCAACATGGCCTCGATCGCCGCCCGCAACTCCGGGGTGATCAGGCCGCTCAGGCGTGACATGCCGTCGAATTCCTGCCTGCCCAGGGTGATGCCGCGCTTGCGGGCGCGTTCGGCGTCGCTGAATTCGCCGTCGGGGTGCAGCCAATCCATGATCCGCTGTGCGTATTTCGCTAACTCATCGGGGCGATAGTGGCTGGCCTGCTCGGCCAAATCGGCCTCAGCGGCCTCGCGGGTGCAGAGATCCACCTCGGCGGGCAGATGGGCGAAGAAGTCGCGGATCACCTTCACATGCCCGTCACCGATGCGCCCCTGGCGCTGAGCGGTCGCGGTCGCGCTCAAGTGCGGCGCCAACGGCTCCCCGGTCAGCGCCCGCCGCGGCCCGAGGTCTGCGGCTTCGGCGATGCGCCGCGCCGCGTCGGCCTTCGTGATGCGCAGCCGGTCGGCCAGCGCCGAGCGCAGCGGGCCACCCAATTCTTCCGGACCGGCTTGGGCGCCAAGCTGATTGATCAAAATGTGCTGCGGGGCACGCAGCCGGCGTGCGGCCGATTCGAGGCTTTCCAGGGCCCGCAGTCGTTCCGGGGTGGTCAACACGTCAAAAGACAACTTGCCCAGACGCTCGAGGTCGGTCTTGAGCGCGTCGAAGACCTCGACGATCTCCTCGCGACTACTCGAACCCATGCCCCAAACACTACGAAGCCCCACCGACAAGATTCCTCGCTTTGTGACCACTGAAGCGAAAGTGGCACAAGGGATTACACGCTGGACCGGCCGGTTCCACGCACCGCCGCGGCGACGGCATCGGCAAGCGGATCGATCTCCTCGGCGGCGAGGTCCGCGATCGTGATGCGCATGCCGGGCCCGGTGCGAATTCGAAACCGCGTGCCCGGCGCCGCCGCCCAGCCCGCGCCCAGCAGCCGGGTGATCGCGACGGTCTCATCCGGGACGGGGATCCACACGTTCAGCCCGGACCGGCCGCAAGCGGGGACCCCGCGATCGGCGAGCGCGGCGCGCAACTTCGTGCGCGTGGACGCGTATCGCCGTTCGGCCTCGCCGATGAGCCGGGTCGCGGCCTCGTCCGACCACAGGCCGACCGCCATCCCTTGCAGAATGTGGCTTACCCAGCCGGGCCCGAGCCGCAGCCGGCCGTGTACCCGCTCGACGGTGCGGTGGTCGCCGGCCAGGACGGCTACCCGCAGGTCAGGGC
Source organism: Mycobacterium sp. IS-1264 (assembly GCF_001954195.1). Taxonomy (GTDB): domain Bacteria; phylum Actinomycetota; class Actinomycetes; order Mycobacteriales; family Mycobacteriaceae; genus Mycobacterium. Next base: position 52,248 of record NZ_MBES01000062.1, read on the forward strand.
CGTACGCCTTGGAGGCCGAGCGCACGAAGGCCCACTGGCTGGTCGACCCGGCCAGGGCGTGCAGCGGGGCGCCGGAGATGCCGGCGCAGTGATCGTCCTCCACCAGCAGGGTGTCAGATCGGTCGGCCAGCACGCCGCGCAGCGCGTCCGCGCGATCCGCCGATAGCGCCGCGCCTGTCGGGTTCTGCGCACGATTGGTGAGCACCAGCGCGCGCACTCCGCGATCCAGTGCCCGGGCGACGTCGGCGACCAGCGGCCCGTCGTCGTCGACCCGAACCGGCTCAGCCGAAAGCCCCAGCGCCGCAAGCAGATCCAACAGGTTGGCCCAGCCGGGATCCTCGACGCCCACCCGGTCGCCCGGGCGCAGGTGCGCGGTCAGCGCGCGCTCGATGCCGTCCAGCGCACCGCTGGTCACGGCGAGATGTACGGCCGGAACGCCGTCGGCGCCCAACGCCGCGCGGGCGTGCTCGACCAGATCGGGCGACATCGCCGGCTCGCCATAGAGCACCGGCCGGACAACGGGAGCGGGCGCCGCCGCGATGGGCAGCAGGGCGGGGTTCGGGTTGCCGGTCGACAGATCGCGGACCCCGGCGGGAACGTCGAGCCCGAGCAGGGAGCGTGGGGTGGTCGCGGGGCGGTGGCGCACCCGCGTGCCGCGCCGGCCCGCGGTCTCGACGGCGCCGCGATCGCGCAGTAGGCGGTAGGCAGCGGCGGCGGTATTCGGGTTCACACCGAGCCGGGCGGCCAGGTCCCGGATCGGCGGCAGCGCGTCGCCGGGCGCCAGCCTGCCCGTCGAGATCGCCTCTTCCACGTCGGCGGCTATGGATTCCGCGCCCGTCCCCGCTATGCTGTATTGCACTGGCACAGTCGATATTATGTACTATTACAATATCGAATGACAAGTATCGAATGACAACAGCGAGGCAATCCGTTGGACTACCGCCCCACCCCACGCACCACACCCAACCGCTACCGGGAACGGGCCCGCTACGACCGCGACACCGTGCACCGGATCCTGGACGAGTCCCTGATCTGTCACCTCGGCTACCTCAGCGCCGGGCGGCCGGTGGTCTTGCCCACGACGCATGCCCGCCACGGCGAAACCCTGTACCTGCACGGTTCGACCGGCAGCGGCCCCATGCTGGCCGCCAAGGCGGGGCCCTCGGGTCTGCCCGTCTGCGTCACCGCCACGCTCGTCGACGGGCTGGTGCTGGCCCGCTCGGCGCTACACCATTCGCTGATGTATCGCTCGGTCGTCGTGATGGGCGACGCGCGGGTGGTCGACGATCCGGCCGAGAAGCGGCGGGCGCTGGAAGCGCTGCTCGATCACATCGCGCCTGGGCGCGCCGCCGACTGCAGGCCGCCGACCGGGCGCGAGCTCGCGGCGACGTCGGTGCTCGCGCTCGACCTCGTCGAGGTGTCCGCAAAGGTGCGCAGCGGCGGGCCCGCCGACGAGCCGGAGGATTTGCCGCTGCCGCACTGGGCCGGAGTGCTGCCGCTGAGCCTGTCGGCCGGAAAGCCGGTTCCGGACGACGACCTTGATCCCGCTACCCCGGTGCCGCCGTACCTGGCGGCCTACTCGCGCTAGCCGCCGGTCTACAGCAGGTATCGGTATGCGGGCGAATCGGGCTGGAGGGTTTCGACGTGGATGTCGGTCGCCCGAATCCGGGCCAGCAGGCCGTCGAGGTCCGCGGACGAGCCCAGCTGGATGCCGACCAGCGCCTCACCGGTCTCGCGGTTGTTGCGCTTGACGTACTCGAACAAGGTGATGTCGTCGTTGGGCCCGAGCACCTCGTCGAGGAACCGGCGCAGCGCCCCGGGCTCCTGCGGGAAGTCGACCAGGAAGTAGTGCTTGAGGCCGAGGTGCACCAGCGAGCGCTCGAGCACCTCGCCGTAGCGCGAGACGTCGTTGTTGCCGCCCGAGATCAGGCACACCACCGTGGAGCCCGGCTCGACGTCGGCTTCCAGCAGGCCCGCCACCGACAGCGCGCCGGCCGGCTCGGCGATGATGCCCTCGTTCTGATAGAGGTCGAGCATCGCGGTGCACACCGCACCCTCGTCGACCGTCGTGATCGACACCATGTCGCCGGCGGCGGCCAGCGCGGCGTAGGTGAGCGTTCCCGCCCGCTTGACCGCGGCGCCGTCGACGAACTGGTCGACGTGGTCCAGCGTCACCGGCTCGCCGGCGGCCAGCGCGGCCATCATCGCGGCGGCGCCGGCGGGCTCGATGCCCAACACCGCGGTGTTCGCCGTCCGCTCGGCCAGGTATGTGGTGATGCCCGCGATGCAACCGCCGCCGCCGACCGGGACCACCACCAGGTCGGGCTCCCCAACACCAAATGTGTCGAGTTGCGAAAGCAGCTCGACGGCGATGGTGCCCTGGCCGGCGATAGTGCGCAGATCGTCGTACGGCGGCACCAGCGTGGCGCCGGTGCTCTCCACGTCGGCCAGTGCCGCCTCGGCGGCCAGGTCGTAGGTCCGGCCCCCGATGATCAGCTCGATGAACTCCCCGCCGTGGTAGCGGATCCGGTCCAGCTTTTGCCGGGGCGTCTTCGCCGGGACGTAGACGCGGCCGCGCACACCTAGCGCCCGGCACGCGTATGCGAAGCCCTGCGCGTGGTTACCCGCCGACGAGCACACCACGCCGGCCGCCGTCTCCTCGGCGGACAGCTGCACCAGCAGGTTGTAGGCGCCGCGCAGCTTGTAGGAGCGCACGGTTTGCAGGTCTTCGCGCTTCAGGTAGACCTGCGCGCCGGTGATCGCCGACAGCCGATCACTGCGCTGCAACGGGGTGGGCGTGACCACCGGCGAGATCCGCTTGGCCGCGGCGTCGATGTCGGCCGCGGACAGCGGCGACTCGCTCGGGCTCTGACTCAGTTCAGCGGACACCGGTCAATCGTGCCATGTCGCGCCCTCAACCTGCGAAAGCGGCTCAGTTCACCGGCGTCAGCACGAACACCGGAATCTGGCGTTCCGTCTTTTTCTGGTACTCGGCATAGTCGGGCCAGGCCTCGACGGCACGCTCCCACCAGGTGGCTTTTTCCTCGCCGAACACCTCGCGGGCGTCGTAGTCGCGGGTGACGGCGCCGTCCTGCAGCTCGACGCGCGGGTTCTTGACGATGTTGTGGTACCAGACCGGGTTCTTCGGGGCCCCGCCGAGCGACGCGACGACGGCGTACTCGCCGTTGTGCTCGACCCGCATCAACGGGGTCTTGCGGAGCTTGCCGGTCTTGGCTCCCACAGTGGTCAGCAGAATGATGGGCTTGCCCTTCATGTCCGCCGCGTCCTGTCCGCCGGATTCGGCGTACTTGTCGGCTTGTTCGCGGGACCAATCCCATGGGCTGGGTGCGTATTCACCTGAAAGCGGCATGTCCCTCACCTTACGGCTGAACATTACGGCTGAACGAAGGGACGCAAATGACGCCGGGTCTGGTGATCCGGTGCGCCGGCCTCGCCGTCGCGGTGCCGGCCCTTCGTGTAGTCGCCTTCCCAATTCAGTCGCTCGCCCGCGGCGACGTCCGCCTCCGCCTGGGTTCGCCCCAAGTCGTCGCGGGAGCGAAGGAAGAGCTCGTGCTTGCGCCGCAGCTCCTCGTCGGACTCGATGCGCCGAAGCTCCGGGGCGAATTCCTCCAGCTCGGCGCGGCGCTGCGGAACAATCATGCCGATCGGCTCGTCGACCTCGAACCGCACCGGCATCAGCTTGCGGGTGAATTTCCAGCTCATGCTGAAACTCGCACTCGCCCAGTCGGTTTCGACGACGCCCTCCAACGGGGACACGGCGTCCTTCGGATAGTTCGCGGGCCCGCGGACCAACAGGTTATAGCCGGGCGGAGTGCGGAACAGCATGGGCAGATGCCAGGTCAGGATGCCGTTACCGAAATGACTGGACGGCAGGAACTGGCCGGGCTCGCGACTATCGGGTGCGACCAGCACGTCCACGCCGCCCTGATCCATCCAGGTGGCGGTGAACGCGCACGGATTGCGCAGCTCCCAACCGCTCTGGTTGGCGATGAGCATGGGCAGACACCGGCTGGGCCAACCGATCCGCTGCTCCGACATCTCCGACATCCACGTCCGGGTGATCGGCGCCGGGCCGATCGGGGGTGTGTTGTCCCGGGTGATGAACCCGATCAGCGGGCGGCCCTGCGCGTCGGACTTGTCAGACGTTGGAATCCCCTCCCCTACAAGCACGCGCAGTTTAGCGCGGAGGGCTCCTTAGCGGGTCCTGGCCAGCTCGGCGATGGCATTGACCCGCCGGATGGCCGTCGCGATCTCGTCGGCGAACTGCCGCCGCCGCTCGGCGATGTCCGGGTATTCGAAGCCGTCCACCAACTCGCGATGCCGCGCCAGGCGCAACGCGGTCTTGAACAACTCCATCGACCTCGACTCGGCGCTGGCGATGCGGCGCTGCAGCTCCCACTGCTTGCCCACCTCGAGGCACTCGGTGAGGAACGCCTGCTCGTCGAACGACTCGTCCTCGTGGGAGGCCAGCCGGTCGGCGACGATGTGGTACGCGTCCAGGAAGGGGCGCAGCACCAGATGTGCGAGCAGCAGGTCCGCCCGCTCCAGCAGCCGCCGCACCTGGGCCGCGCTCGCGGGCTTGGTGGTGTCTTCCACCGGCCCGATCAGCCGTACCTCGTCGGCGAGGTCCTTCTCGAACTGCGCGCGGGCCGAGAACAAGAACTCGAACTTGAGCAGCTCGCGAAGGCTCAGCGCCTCGTCGCGCACGGAGGCCGGTGCGACCAAGCCGTCTTCCGACATTTCCCCCGAAGTTTCACAAGCGGCCAGCAGCGCGGTCTCGGCGATGGCGCGGTCGACGAGGATGTGGATGGCGGTGTTGCGGTAGAACGCCGCGACCAGGTGCTGGTCCTCGCCGATGCCCCAGACCGGTTCGGTGCCCGCGTCATAGACGCTGACGACGCCGGAGGCCACCAGTTGGTGCAGGGTCCACCGGATCGTGGAGCGGTTCGTCAGGTCCGCGGCGCCGGCCACCGCCCAGTTCCGCGCCGCGATGTAGCTCGCCAGGGGCCGCACGGTGGCCAGCACCTCGCTGATGGACAGCGAGCGGTCCGCACCCAGCAGGGCGAGGCTCACCACCGCGGTGGGCGTGACCGGCGTGGCGCGGTTGATCCGGTGCTCGACGTCGAGCGCGATCCGTTCGATCTCCGTCCCGGCGCCGGATTCCTCGGCGCGCAGTTCCTCCAGGCGCCTGCGCAGCGGCAGCGGTTCGCCGAAGTCCAGGTACGCGCGGCCGAGCCGCTCCCCTTGCTGCCGGGCCAGCCGAATCAGGAAGCGGAAGTCCTCGGGCCGCTTCGTCGCGCCATAGGCCTCGGTGGTCATGGCCTCCACCTCGTGCAGCTGGTCATACACGATGGAGGTCGGCACCAAATACACCTCGGGGCCGTCGATTTCGTCGACCGCGTCGCTGATGTAGCGCAGGATTCCGAACACCGGGGGCCGCAGCTTGCCGGTCCGGGTCCGGCCGCCTTCGATCGACCAGGTGAGGTTGGCGTGGTTCTGCACGAGCTGCGCGGTGTAGGCGCGCAACACGAATCGGTAGACGGGAATGTCTTTGGTCTGGCGCCGGATGAAGATCGTCCCGGTGCGTTTGGCCCAGGCGCCCATCGGGAAGAAGTTGAGGTTCGCGCCGCCGAAGGTCAGCGCGGGCGAGAGCCGGTTGGCCTGGATCATCTCCGGCAGCAGCGTTCCGTCGAGATAGGAGCGATGCGAAAACGCAAACGCCAGCGTCGCTTTGCGATCCAGCTTGCGCAGCGCCGCGATCTGATCCTCGTCGACGAGAACGTCGTAGGCCCGCATCAGCCACCGACCGAATCCGCGCCAGGCGCTCACCGCCCGCTCGTCCAGCGAGGCCGACATCTCGCGCAGGTAGCCCGCGGCCTCGGCGCGCACACCGGCCGGGTCGCGGCCGAGTTCGTCGGCCAGCTTGTCGAGCCGCTCGACATACCACGGCGCGGCCAACAGCTGAACGACCTCGGCCACATCCGTCGACAACGGCGTCGCCGATTCTTCGAGTATTCCGGTGCGTTGCAACACCTTTCGCGCTCCGACGCGGCCGAGCTCGCGAGCCGTCGCCATCCGTCCCCCGCTCACGCCGGTTGCACCGTTGCGGCCACGGAGGGATCGCGGGGCTCGTGGACCTCCGGAGGTGGGTCGGGTGCGTACAGTTCCTCGATCTCGGCGGCGTACTTGGCCATGATCGGCTTGCGCTTCAGCTTCATCGTCAGCGTGATCTCGTCACCGCCGGGCTCCCACAACGTCGGCAGCACCCGGAAGCGCTTGATCTGTTCGACCCGCGAGAGTTTGGCATTGCCCGCGGCCACCCCGGCGGCGATCCGGGCGACGACCTCCGGGTGGGCCGCCAGGGCTTCGGGCGAGGCGTCGGAAAGCCCATGCTGAGCGGCGTACGGGCCGACCGATTCGGCGTCGAAGACCATCAGCGCGGCGTTGTACGGTCGCCCGTCGCCGATCGTGATCATCGCGCCGACCATCGGGCAGGCGGCGAGGATGGCGTTCTCAATGTTGGCCGGGGACATGTTCTTTCCGGCCGCGTTGATGATCAACTCCTTCTTGCGGTCCACGACCCGCAGATAGCCGTCGTCGTCGACCTCGAGGATGTCGCCGGTGTGCAGCCAGCCCTCGGCGTCGATCGCCTCGGCGGTCTTCGCGGGTTCCCTGCGGTAGCCCTTCATCACCAGCGGCCCGCGGATCAGGTACTCGCCGTCCTCGGCGATCTTGCCCTCCAGCCCCGGCAGCAGCTTGCCGACGGTGCCCAGCCGGGCGACGCTCGGATGGCTCACGCTGGCAACGCAACTCAGCTCCGACATCCCCCACAGCTCGGCGATCGGAATGCCGATGCCGAGGAAGAACGCCAGCGTCTCCTTGGGTATCGGGGCGGCGCCGGACACCGCCCAGCGCAGCTCGCCGAAGCCGAGCCGTTCGCGCAGCTTCGACAGCACCAGCTCGTCGGCCTTGGCCCACTCGGCGGCGACGTCGTCGGGCATGGGTTGACCGGCTAGTTCGGCGTCGGCGCGCTTGGCCGCCACCGACATCGCCCACTGCAACGCCTGCCGCTTGACTTCGTCGGTCTCGTGGTCGACGGTGAACTCGATTGCGGCCTTGAGCTTTTCCCACACCCGCGGCACGGCGCCCCACACCGTGGGCCGCGCGTCGGGCAGCGCGGCGGCGATGGCCCGCACGTCGGAGATCACCGTCACCCGGGCGCCGAACGCCTCCAGCCCGTAGAGCGCCATCACCCTGTCGGCGATGTGCGCCGACGGCAGGAACGACGTGACCCGCTCGCCGAACCCGACCGGCAGGACGGTGTAAAGGGCGAACAGCTCGAACAGCAGATTGGTGTGGGTCATCTCCACGCCCTTGGGATTTCCGGTGGTCCCCGAGGTGTAGATCAGCGTGGCGACGTCGTCGGGCCGCACCGCCCGCCAGGTGGACTCGAAGTCGAAATCGGCTGGCGCGGCGGCATACAGCTCGTCCACCGAGATGGTGCCGGGCGGCGAACCGTCGATGCAGACGATGTGCTCGATGTCCGCACCGCTGGCGCGAATGCGGTCCACGTACTGCTCCTCGCAGATCGCGACTTTGGTGCCGGCGTTGCCGAACAGATATGTGAGCTGCTCGGCGGGCAGCGTGTTGTACACGGAAAACGAAGTGGCACCGACGTGTTGGGCGCCGATTTCGAGCGGATAGAACTCGATCCGGTTGGCCATCATCAGCGAGACCGTGTCCCCGCGCCGAACTCCCAGACCCGCCAGGCCCGCGGCGACCTTGCGCACCTGCTTCGCCAGCTCGCGCCACGTCAGCGTCTGGGTGTCACCGGGCGTGCGCAGCACGACGGCGTCGGGATCGATGGACGCGGTGCGCTGGAAGGCCTCGCACAGGGTGGCCGGACGCTCGGGTGTCGTCATGTGCGTTCTCCTTTGCGTCGGCGCTGCCCTTCGTGAGCGTACGTCCGCGATCGCCGGGCGCGGAATAGGTTGCTTGATTTCTCCGGCGCGCCAACGTCGCCGGTCAGGGGCACCTAGTACGTTGTCGATCATGCGGCCCGATCGAGGCGTTGACGTCAGCGACCTCTCCCCGCTGGAGCAGACCGCATTGCTGACCCAGTACGCGCGGGCGCTCGACAACCGATGGCCGCGGCACGGCCGGAGGCCGCGATCGATCCTGCACGACGAGCTCGCCGACGACATCGTCAGAAGGATCGACTACGACTTCGAGAGGCTCGGCGTGCCCATGAGCGTGGTATGCCAGGCGTCCCTGCGCGCGAAGATGCTCGACGACCGGGTGCGAGCCTTCACCGCCGCGCACCCCAACGCCGTCGTGGTGGACCTCGGCGCGGGTTTGGACACGGGCCTGTTCCGGGTGGACCCGCCGGCCGCGGTGGATTGGTACAGCGTCGACCTGGCGGGCGTCATCGCGCTGCGTGACCGGCTGATGCCGACCCACCAGCGGGCCCACTCGGTCACCGCATCGGTGGCCGACGACAGCTGGCCCAACGCCATCCCGGGCGGGCGGCCCACCATGGTGATCGCCGACGGACTGTTCGCGTTCCTGTCCGAGCCGGTGATCGCCGGTGTCTTTCGCCGCGTCACCGAGCACTTCGCGTCCGGGGAACTGGCCTTCAACGACTACGGGCGCATCGGCTGGTTCAGCCGGCTGGCGGTCAAGCTGGCCCCGCAGCAGATGTTCAGCAGCGTCGGCGCCCAGTGGGGTTATCCGGGGTTCAAGGACGCCCGGGTGCCACAAATATGGAATCCACGGCTGACACTGGTCGAAGAGGCCAGCCTGGCACACGCGCCCGAGGTCGACGTCTTTCCGGGCTGGATTCGGTTGGCTACCAAGGTATCCGGCAAGTTCGCGGCGTTCGCCCGCAAGGCCCGCATCCTGCGCTACAAGTTCTGAGTCTCCAGCGGGCTGTGAATGCCGCACGTGCAGGCGTCGATCGACGGGCACGTACAGCGCATTCCCCATTCGATGACGGCGCGCGCCCGGGCCAGCGACGCCATCTGCGCATCGATTTCGGCGAGCTTGGCCTCGGCCAGCGCGCGGCTGGCGGGGCGTCCCGGGGCGTCATCGGCGAACAGCACCTGGATCTCCTCGAGAGCAAACCCGGCGGACTTGCAGAGCCCGATCACCTCGAGCCGGGCCAACACCGCGTCGTCGTAGCGGCGCTGACCGCCCAGCCGCGTCGGCGCCGGCACCAGCCCGATCCGCTCGTAGTAACGCAGCGTGGTCGCGGCGACCCCGGCCTGGCGCGCGACCTCGCCGATCGTCAGGCGTCCGCCCATCGGCCCTCCCGAGAATTCCATGCTTGACTTAGAGTCAACTCTAAGTTGTTGACTCTGTCCATGACTCACCCACTCGCAGAACTGGGCGCCACCCGCTACGCCCTGCTCCGATCGTTTCGCCGCGACGGCACGCCCGTGGACACCCCGATCTGGTTCGGGTTCGACGGCGATGCGCTGGTATTCCGGACCAAGGTAGGCCCGAAGACCCGGCGGCTGGCCGCGCGCCGCGAGGTCGAACTCGCCGCGTGCGACTACCGGGGCCGGGTGCGCCGCGGCGCGACGACGGTCGCGGGCCGGGCCACCATCCTGTCGGGCGCCGACGCCGAGCGGGCCAACCGGGCGCTGCACCAGCGGTATGGCTGGCAGTGGAACATCGTGCCGCTGATCAAGGTGCCCGGAGTGACGAACGTCCACCAGGACCTGTGCCTGCGCGAGAAACTGCGCCGCGCGCGTGACCGCGGGGTGTGGGCGGACAGCGCCATCGTTCGGGTGGATCCGGCATGACACCCACGACACTGGTGCCCGACCCCGTCCGCTCCCCCAGCGTTCTCCAATGCTGCACCGCCGCTGCCGGACTCGTCCGTGGCCTGGTGCGGCCGCGGCGGTTCGATCAGCGCTTCGTCCGCGGCGTCGTCGACGCGGGCCTGCCGGATCCCCGCGGCACCGCGAGCGTGCGGGCGCTGCCGCAAGTGCCGCGTTCGGTGCCGACCGCCGCGATCGTCGAGGGCACGTTCAAGCCCGCCCGCATCGAGAACTCGCTGACGTCGTTCGTCGTCGCGCATCCGGAGGCGACGTTCATCGTCGATCCCGCGGTGTGCCTCGACGTCGAGCACCGGGCGATCGCCCAGCTTCCTGCGGTGCTGCGCGCCGTGGTCCGCCCGCCCGCCGACACCATCCCCACGATCACGGCCCTGCGCGGGCTGCCCGAAACGCCTCGACTGGATTTCGCGTTGCCCACGCACGCCCACTGGGACCACGTGTCCGGGCTGCTGGACATGCCCGACCTGCCCGTCCACCTGCACCGCGTCGAGAAGGAGTGGATCGGTTCCGGCCCCGTCGCCCCCGTCGGCGGCGTCCGCGACTCGCTGCGCGATCGGCCCGTCATCGAATACGAGCTGGACGGTCCGCCGGTGCTGACCTTCACCAGAAGCCGCGACCTGTTCGGGGACCATTCGGTCATCCTGGTGGACCTGGCCGGACATACGCCGGGCAGCGTCGGGGTGCTCGTCCACACCGGGCGGGGATGGATCCTGATCGCCGGCGACGCGGCGTGGCACCACCTGCAGATCGAGAAGGTCCGGCAAAAGTCAAGCTACCCCGGCGTTTTGGTGGATGAGGACCGCGAGCAGACCTTCCGAACGCTGCAGCGACTTCATCTCGCACGCCACACGGTGCGGATCATCCCCACCCGCGATCACCAAGCGGCACTGCAGCTCCCGGCTTGACCGTCGAGCGCGCCCTGAACGTCTAGCCGCCGAGGCAGCCCGGGCCGAGCAGCTCTTTGAGGTCGCCCATCAGCGCCGGCGAGGGCGTTACGCGCAGCGAGGCGTCGAGCTCGAGCGTGGTGATGCGATCCCCGCTGATGAGCCGCAGGTGCACCTGCGAGGTCCCGGGATGCCGGGCCAGCACCTGCTTGAGCGCGCTCACCTTGTCCAGCGTGCACTGCCGGGTGGGCAGGCTGACCGCCAGCGGCCGGTCCGGCTGGGCATTCGAAAAGTCTGGCACCACAAGGTCGTTGGCGATCAGCGCGATCCGGTCGTCGCGGATCGCGACCTTGGCGTTGACCAGCACCACCGCGTCGTCGACGATGTCGCCGCCGTAGGCCGAATACGCGTGCGGGAAGAACATCACCTCGATGCCACCGGTGAGGTCCTCCAATTGCGCTGACGCCCAGGGCATTCCATTCTTGTTGACCCGCCGGTTCACCGAGGCGAGGATGCCGCCCACCCGCACCTGGGTTTCGTTGGGGATGTCGCCGTCGAGGATCGCCGGGATGGCGGTGTCGACCTGCGTGGCCAGCAGGTGCGCCACCCGGTTGAGCGGATGCCCGGACACGTACAGCCCCAGCATCTCGCGTTCCAGGGCCAGCTTGTGCTTGTCCTCCCACTCGTCGTCGGGCACCTTGATGGTGAACACCGCGTCCGTGGTGCCGGCATCGCCCCCGCCGAAGAGGTCGAACTGCCCCATCGCCTCGGCCTTCTTGGTGCCCAGCACCGAGTCGACGGCGTCGGTGTGGACCAGGAAAAGGCCCTTGCGGGCGTGGCCCAGCGAATCGAACGCGCCGGCCTTGATCAGCGACTCGGTCACCTTCTTGTTGCACGCCGAAATGTCGATCTTGTTCAGGTAATCCGAGAAATCGGTGAACTTGCCCTTGTCGGATCGGGTGCTGATCAACGACGTCACGACGTTGGCGCCGACGTTGCGCACCGCGCCCAACCCGTAGCGGATGTCTTGGCCCACCGACGCGAAGTTCAGGCCGGACTCGTTGACGTCGGGCGGCAACACCGTGATCCCGAGCTTGCGGCAGTCCGCCAGGTACACGGCCGCCTTGTCCTTGTCGTCGCCCACCGAGGTCAGCAGGCCGGCCATGTATTCGGCGGGATAGTTGGCCTTGAGGTAGGCGGTCCAATACGAGACCATGCCATAGCCCGCGGCGTGGGACTTGTTGAACGCGTAGTCGGCGAACGGAAGGATGGTGTCCCACAACGCTTTAATGGCACCCGCGGAGAACCCGTTTGACTGCATCCCCGCCGCGAAGCCCTCGTACTCCTTGTCGAGCACCTCGCGCTTCTTCTTACCCATTGCCTTGCGCAGAATGTCGGCTCGGGCCAGCGAGTAGCCGGCCACCTTCTGCGCGATGCGCATGATCTGCTCTTGGTAGACGATCAGGCCGTAGGTCTCGGCCAGGATCTCTTCGAGCGGTTCGGCCAGCTCCGGGTGAATGGGCCGGATCGCCTGGCGGCCGTTCTTGCGGTCGGCGTAGTCGTTGTGCGCGTTCTGGCCCATGGGCCCCGGCCGGTACAGCGCGATGACGGCGACGACGTCTTCGAACCCGGTCGGTTGCATGCGGCGCAGCAGGTCGCGCATCGGCCCGCCGTCGAGCTGGAACACACCCAGGGTCTCGCCGCGCCCGAGCAGCTCGTAGGTGGCCTTGTCATCCAGCGGCACCGATTCCAGATCGAGGTCAATTCCCTTGTTGGCCTTGATGTTCTCGATCGCGTCGCCGATGATCGTCAGGTTGCGCAGGCCCAGGAAGTCCATCTTCAGCAGCCCGATGGCCTCGCACGACGGGTAGTCCCAGCCGGTGATGATGGCCCCGTCCTGCGGCCGCTTCCACAGCGGGATGGCATCGGTCAGCGGCTCGCTGCTCATGATCACCGCGCAGGCGTGCACGCCGGCGTTGCGGATCAGGCCCTCCAGACCGCGGGCGGTCTGGTAGATGGTGCGCACGTCCGGGTCGGTTTCGATCAGCCCGCGGACCTCGGCGGCCTCCTTGTACCGCTCGTGGTTGGGGTCGGTGATGCCCGACAGCGGAATGTCCTTGGCCATGATCGCCGGCGGCAGCGCCTTGGTGATCCGGTCGGCGATCGCGAAGCCGGGCTGGCCGTAGTGGATCCGCGCCGAATCCTTCAGCGCCGCTTTGGTTTTGATGGTGCCGAACGTGATGACCTGGGCGACGCGGTCGGAGCCCCATTTGTCGGCGGCGTAGCGCACCATCTCGCCGCGGCGGCGGTCGTCGAAGTCGATGTCGATGTCGGGCATAGACGTGCGTTCGGGGTTGAGGAACCGCTCGAACAGCAGCCCGTGCGGGATCGGGTCGATGTCGGTGATGCCCAGGGCGTAGGCGACCAGCGATCCGGCGGCCGAGCCGCGGCCCGGGCCCACCCGGATGCCCACCGACCGCGCGTAGTTGATCAGGTCGGCGACGATCAGGAAGTACGACGGGAAGCCCTTGTCGCAGATGACGCCGATCTCGTAGGCCGCCCGCTGTTCGTAACCGTCCGGGGCACCGCCGGGAAACCGACGGGCCAGCCCGGCGTCCACCTCGTGCCGCAGCCAGGAGGCTTGGTCGTGCCCGTCGGGAACCGGGAAGACCGGCATCCGGTCGCGCGGGGCCCACACGTCGGCGTAGGACTGCACCCGCTCGGCGATCAGCAGCGTGGAGTCGCACGCGCCGGGCACCTGGTCGTCCCAGATCTGGCGCATCTCGGCGGCCGACTTCAGGTAGTAGCCGTCGCCGTCGAATTTGAACCGGTTGGGATCCGACAGCGTCTTGCCGGTCTGCACGCACAGCAACGCTTCGTGGTTGTGCGCGGCGTCGCGGGTGACGTAGTGGCAGTCGTTGGTGGCCAGCGGCGGGATGCCCAGTGTGCGGCCGATTTCGAGCAACCCGTCGCGGACCCGGCGCTCGATCTCCAGACCGTGGTCCATCAGCTCGAGGAAGTAGTTGTCGGGCCCGACGATCTCGCGCCACCGGGCGGCCGCCTCCAGCGCCTCGCGGTCCTGGCCCAGCCGCAGCCGGGTCTGCACCTCCCCGGACGGGCAGCCGGTGGTGATGATGATGCCCTCGGCGTGCTCGGCGATCAGCTCGGCATCCATCCGCGACCACTTGCTCAGCTGGCCCTCGAAGGAGGCCAGCGAGGACAGCTTGAAAAGGTTGCGCAGGCCCGTCGCGTTCTCGGCCACCATCGTCAGGTGCGTATACGAGCCGCTGCCGGAGACGTCGTCGGACTTTTGGCTGGGGTCACCCCAGGTGACCCGGCGGGTGTCGAAGCGTGAACCCGGCGCGATGTAGGCCTCGACGCCGATGATCGGCTTGATCCCGGCCGCCGTCGCCGCGTTGTAGAACTCGCTGGCGCCGAACATGTTTCCGTGATCGGTCATGCCGATCGCGGGCATTCCCAGCCGTTCCGCCTCGGCCAGCATCGGCGTGATCTTCGCGGCACCGTCCAGCATCGAGTACTCGGTGTGGTTATGCAGGTGCACGAAGGACCGCGAAGATGAACCGCTCATAGGGACGCCAGTCTATGACCGAGCACCGACGCATCCGGGCGTGTCGGGGAAGTGTGTCTCAAGAGGTTTCTGGCTACCCGTCCAGGATGCCTCGCCGGCGTGATTTCGTGCCGGAGCGGCGCGGTTAGCGTGTCGGCGCCGGCCGTCACCCATACTTCTCGACGAACAGCTGCAACGACTTCTGCACGTCGCCCTTGACGGCGCGGGCCGCGGCCGAACCCACCGGACCGAAGAGCGGACGTCCGCCCAGCTCAAGACGCAAGCCCAGGGTGGAACCGTCCTTGGTGGGCCGCACCGTGAGGGTGACGCCGTATTTCGTCCCGCCCTTGCCCGCACCGGACATCGCGACCTCGTGGGGCGGGTCCCATTTCGTCACCGTCCAGGTCACCCGGTTGCGCATGCCCTTGGCCCGCGCCACGCCGACGATCTGGGTGCCCTCGGCGATCTCGTCGGGCAGCTCGCTGCGCCAGCCCTCGTGCATGACGAGCCACTCGCCCAAGTCCGAGAGGTCCGATACGTGATCCCACATGTCCTGCGGGCTCATCGGCATGTCGGCGGTCATGTCAACGGCGGCCATGAAGCAAACCTAGCCCGAGCCGAGCCCCGCGGATGCGACGGTGTGCGCTCAGGGCTTTCGGTGTGCGCACTGGGCTATCGGTGTGCGCACCGGGCGCCCGGGACGCACACTCGTGGCCTAGGAAGCGGCCATCAGCGGCTGGGCCCCCCGCGAAAACGGTTGCCGATGCGTATCGCGGGCAGCAGCAGGCTGCGCGGCGCGAATCGGCCGCTGGTGCTGACCACCTTGGGCACGACGCCGGGCACCACGCTGCGCCGGCCCGCGAGCATCCCGCCGATCGCGGCCTCGGCGACGTCGGGGGGTGAGACCTGCGCGATGGAAAGGCTGAAACGTTCGGCGTTGGCGATCTCGGCCCACTCGGTGGGAACGGGGCCGGGGCACAGCACCGTGACCGACACCCCCGAGCCGTGCAGCTCCTCGTGGATGGCTTCGGAGAACGTCTGCACGAACGCCTTGGTGGCCGAATACACCGCCATGTAGGGCATCGGCTGGAACCCGGCGATCGACGCGATGTTCAGCACCGCCCCGGCCCCGCGGTCGACCATGCCGGGCAGGACGGCGTGGGTGAGCTCCATCAACGCCAGCGAATTGAGCGTGACTTCCTCGCTCTCCCGTTCGAGCGGCAACGTGTAGAAGACGCCGCTGGTGCCGAAACCGGCGCTGTTGCACAGGCCGGCGATCGGCTCGCTGCTCAGCCGGTTCGCCAATTTGGTGCGGGCTTTGGCGTCGCTGAGGTCCAGCGGCAGCACCTCGACGGCGACCGAGTACTCCGCGCCCACCTCGTTGGCGAGTTCGTCGAGCCGCTCGCGGCGGCGTGCGACCAGCAACAGCGGAAAGCCGCGGCGGGCCAGGCCGCGGGCCAGCTCGGCGCCGATGCCGGAGGACGCGCCGGTGATGACGACGGTGGTGTCGGTGTCGGGTTTCGGAAGGCTCATGGTGTCACCAGTGGATCCCGCGCGTCGCCCGCACGAACGTCTCGCTGCGTTTGTCGAATTGCTTCGAATCCTTTGTGTCGGTTGCGGATTCGGTACCCTTGGCGGCGTCGGAGTCTTCGAACATGCCGAAGGCGCGGTTGCGGACCAGGTCCATGACGGCGGGGTTCACCGCGTCGGCGAGGGCGGCGAACTGCCCGAAGGGAGAGCTGGCGCGCCGCGGCCGGTGCACGATGGCGTCGGTGATCACGCCGGCGGCCTGATCCGGCGTTAGCGCGGGGAACTTGTCGTACATCTTGGTGGGGCTGATCATCGGCGTGCGCACCAGCGCCATGTGCACGGTGGTGAACTTGATGTCGTCGTTGACGACCTCGGCCTGCAGCGCGTCGCACAGGCTGTCCAGCGCCGCCTTGCTCGCGATGTAGGCACCGAAGCGCGGGGCCCGCGTCTGCACACCGACCGAGGACACGTTGATGATCTGCCCGAAGCCGCGCTCGCGCATGCCGGGAATGAACTTGAGGATGAGCTGGACCGCGCCGAGGTAGTTGAGCTGCATGGTCCGCTGGTAGTCGTGGATGCGGTCGT
The DNA here is from genome assembly GCF_001954195.1 of Mycobacterium sp. IS-1264. Classification (GTDB taxonomy): domain Bacteria; phylum Actinomycetota; class Actinomycetes; order Mycobacteriales; family Mycobacteriaceae; genus Mycobacterium. Next base: position 68,678 of record NZ_MBES01000062.1, read on the forward strand.
AGGACAGTTCCAGCGAGCGCCGGATGGAGCGGCCCGCGTTGTTGATCAGGATGTCGACGCCGCCCAGCTCGTCGAGCACGCGGTCGGCCATCCCGGCGATGGCGTCCATGTCGGTCAGGTCGCATGAGTACACATGGGCGGTTCCGCCGTCGCCGCGGATCTCGTCGGCCACCTTCTCCAGGTTTTCCATCGTGCGAGCGACCAGCGCGACGACCCCGCCCGCTTCCGCGATCTTCTTGGCGGCGGCCGCACCGATGCCCGACGATCCCCCGGTGATCAGGATGGTCTTGCCGTCGACCGCGTCCTCGAGCGTGCGGCCCTGCACCGCGTCGAGCAGATTGCGCAAATAGAAGGGCCGATATCGCCCGGCGGAGTTGGGGGTGTTGATGATGTTGGAGACCGCCGCGAACGGCTTTTCCACCAGGTTCGTCAGGTCACCGAGATTCATCGGGCGTCGCTCCTGTGACGTAGGCCATAAAGCCAACCTAGGACATAGCTCGGCGATTGGCTGCAGATTGCGGGCAAGCGCACCGCAGATAGGGGCAATCCGCTTGTTACAGCGAGTAATCCGAGTGTGATCGCGCACTAACTGACGGGCAACGCCGCGATGATCCCCTGGTGACATGAGATTATTGGCGCGCTTCCGCGAGCCCGAGCCGGCGACCATCTACGACCGGATCGGCGGGCACGAGGCGATCGAAGTCGTGGTCGAGGACTTCTACGTTCGGGTGCTTGCCGACGCTCAACTGTCGGGCTTCTTCGCCGGATCGAACATGAACCGCCTCAAAGGCAAGCAGGTCGAGTTCTTCGCCGCCGCCCTCGGCGGGCCCGAGCCCTACACGGGTGCACCGATGAAAGAGGTGCACCGGGGCCGTGGAATCACCATGTATCACTTCGGTCTGGTGGCCGGGCACCTGGCCGACGCGCTGACCGCCGCCGGAGTGCCCTCGTCGACCGTGACCGAGATACTCGGCGCCGTCGCGCCGCTGGCTCCCGAGATCGCGTCCGGGGAGAGCACCGCCGCCAAGGTCTAAGGGCCGCCGCCACGGCAGGGTTGATCGCCTGGTCCCCTTCGGCGCATCGTGTTACGCGCGGAATGGCGTGATACGCCCCCGCTATCGATCAATCTCCACCACGGTTGCCAAACCAGTAGCCGATGACCGTGCCCGCTATTCCGGTAATCGGTGCCATCAGTGCGGAGAAATCGGCGGGCGTCAGATGGACCAGCATGCCGACGAGTGGTGCGACCACCAGAGCCGCCACAATGATCACTATGACGAACCCGCGCCCGCGCGCCTCCTGAACTTTCCGTCGCACTTCATACAAGCGTTCAACATCGTCGGCGGTCGCATTTTCCGGCACTATGTCTGAGAAGGTACTGAATAGGCCCCAGCCCCGGTTGGTAATAGGCCGACCTGCGCCTAGGGTATCCCGGAGCGACACGAGGGACGCTGTGTTCCCTGTTTGTAAGTACTCGTTTTCGGCTTCGCAAAGTAACAGCTGCTCTACCCGTTCTTTAGTTGTCAGGCGTCGAGTGGGAATGCCGAAAATGTGAACGCGGGTGGGAACACCCCGTATAACTTCACTTCTTGTTCTGCCAGCTTTCCGGGTTATCTCCTGTGCCGAGCTTGTCTCGGAGTGGTCCGGCGGCTGCGTCATCACATGCCCTTCTGCGTCCTTCGAGTACGGCAAGAAGTATGGCACCACGAATTTCACCGCAAAACGATCGCGGTCAACGCTCGAGCACAGCGAGATTGCCGTCATGGCTGTGATTGCGCCATGGGGCACGACCCTGGCGGCAATCTCACCGACTATCGACGGGGCGGGCCGTTTGTGGCGAGAATTCCTTGCATGTCTCGCACATTCGACGACCTGGTGGCCGAAGCCGATTCGGTATCGGTCGACGGTTGGGATTTCTCGTGGCTCGACGGCCGCGCGACCGAGGAACGACCGTCCTGGGGCTATCAACGTCTGCTGAGCCACCGCTTGGCGACCGTTTCGGCCGCGCTGGACATTCACACCGGCGGCGGGGAGGTGCTGGCCGGCGCGAGGCCATTCCCGCCGACGATGGCCGCCATCGAGACGTGGCCGCCGAACGCCGCGCTGGCGACCAAACTGCTGCATCCGCTCGGCGTGGTGGTCGTGGCGAAGCGCGACGAGCCGCCGTTGCCGTTCGCCGACGAAGCGTTCGACCTGGTGACCAGCCGTCATCCCGTCTCGGTGTGGTGGACGGAGATCGCGCGGGTGCTGCGGCCCGGCGGCAGCTACTTCGCGCAGCACATCGGACCCGCCACGATGGGCGAGCTGGTCGAGTACTTCATCGGACCGCAGCCGGAGAAATGGGCCGAGTTTCACCCGGATGCCGTCAGCGCCCAGATCCAAGCCGGGGGCCTGGAGGTCGTCGAGGTGCGCATGGAACGCCTGCGCGCGGAATTCTTCGACATCGGCGCCGTTGTCTACTTTCTGCGCAAGGTGATTTGGACGGTGCCGGATTTCAGCGTGGACCGCTATCGCGAGCGGCTACGGGAACTGCACGAGCTCATCGAAACCGAGGGCGCCTTCGTCGCCCACCCCACCCGGGTCCTGGTCGAGGCCCGCAAGGCGGAGTAATACTCGGGTATCCGAACCGATTCCCGCCGAGCCTGTAATTCTGCAGAAGAAGTGCGAGACAGGGCCTGCAAAATTACAGGCTCGGCGAATTTCGTTGGGCGTTTGACCGGTGCTCAGCCCTCGTCGCGCAACACATCCAGGGCGTGCTGCAAATCCGGCGGATACGGGCTGACGATCTCTATCCGCCGGCCGTCGGCCGGGTGGGCGAAGGCCAGCGACCGCGCATGCAGCCATTGACGTTCCAGCCCAAGCCTTTTCGCGAGCTTCGGATCGGCGCCGTAGACGAGGTCGCCGCAGCACGGGTGATGCAGCGCGGCGAAATGCACCCGGATCTGATGGGTGCGACCGGTTTCCAGATGCACATCGAGCAGGCTGGCGGCGACGAACGCTTCGACGGTGTCGTAGTGGGTGAGGCTGTGCCGGCCGTCCTTGGTCACGGCGAACTTCCACTCGCCGCCGCGGTGCCGGCCGATCGGCGCGTCGATCGTCCCGCTGGACGGATCCGGATGGCCCTGCACCAGTGCGTGATAGCGCTTGTCGACGGTGCGTTGTTTGAACGCACGCTTGAGCACGGTGTAGGCGCGCTCGGAGATGGCCACCACCATCACCCCGGAGGTGCCGACGTCGAGTCGATGCACGATGCCCTGCCGCTCGGGCACGCCCGACGTCGTGATGCGGTAACCCGCGGCGGCCAGGCCGCCGAGCACCGTGGGCCCGGTCCAGCCCACCGACGCGTGCGCGGCCACCGCGGCCGGCTTGTCGACGGCGACGATGTCGTCGTCGGAATACAGAATCGTCATGCCTTCGATGTCGACCGGTGTGTTCTGCGGCGGCGCCGGCGCCTCCGGCAGGCGCACGTGCAGCCAGGCGCCGGGTGCCAGACGGTCGGACTTCCCGGCCGGCACGCCGTCCAATTCGACACCGCCGTCCTCGGCGAGGGCCGCCGCGGCGGTGCGGGACAGTCCCAGCAGCCGCGCCAACCCGGCATCGACGCGCATGCCCGCCAGCCCTTCTGGAACGGGCATCGACCGCTCGGACGCCATCAGCGCCGGTCGGCCTTAGCCCGGCTACCGGTTTCCCCATCGGCCTTGCGGCGACCCACAGTGTCGAAGTCGAAGCCGAAAATCGACAGGGCGACGAGCAGGATCGCGCCGCCGACCACCGACGGGTCGGCCACGTTGAACACCGGCCACCAGCCGACGGACAGGAAGTCCACCACGTGTCCGCGCAGCGGCCCGGGCGCCCGGAAGAAGCGGTCGACGAGGTTGCCCATCGCGCCGCCGAGGATCATCCCCAGGCCCACCGCCCACCAGGGCGACACCAGCCGACGGCCCATCCAGAAGATGCCGACCACGACGCCGGTCGCGATCAGCGTCAGGAGCCAGGTGTACCCGGTTGCCATGGAGAACGCGGCCCCGGAGTTGCGCACCAACGTCCACGTCACCGTGTCGCCGATGATCGACACGGGTTGACCCGGCGGCAGCAGCTTGACGGCGAGCACCTTGGTCACGATGTCCAGCGCCAAGACCACCGCAGCGACCGTCAGCAGCAGGCGCAGCCGCCTCGGGGGGTTCTGCGGACTCTGCGGCGCGGGCTGCGCGCTCTCGTCGATGTCTGGTTCGTCGGACACTTCCCCATCATCCCCTAAGGCAGATAACGCATGCGGGATGATCCCACCATGGGCCGCCTCACCGTCGTCGCCACCGGGGGCACGATATCGACCAGTACCGGCGCCGACGGCGTGCGCCGTCCCAGCCACAGCGGGGCGGCGCTGACCTCCGGCCTGGACGTCGACGTCGTCGACCTGATGGCGGTCGACAGCTCGGAGCTGACACTGCCCGATTGGGATCGCATTCGCGCCGCGGTGCGGGCCGGGGTCGACGGCGGCGCCGATGGCGTGGTCATCACGCACGGCACCGACACGCTCGAGGAGACCGCGCTGTGGCTGGACCTCACTTACGACGGCACCGTTCCGGTCGTGATGACCGGCGCAATGCGCAGCGCCGACGCCCCCGACCCGGACGGCCCGGGCAATCTGCGTGACGCGCTGGCGCTGGCGGCCAGCCCGGCCGCCCGTGGCCTGGGCGTGCTGGTGTCGTTCGCCGGCCGGGTGTTGCAGCCGTTGGGCCTGCACAAGGTGGCGACCCCCGACCTCAGCGGCTTCGCCGGCCGGGTGCTCGGCACCAGCTCGGGTGACATCGGGTTGACGGGCGACAAGGTGCGCCCGTATCTCGGCGATCTGAGTGCCGCCAACGCGCCGCGGGTCGACATCGCCGCGGCGTACCTGGGCAGTGATTCGGTGGCGCTGGACGCGTTTGTCGAAGCCGGGGCGCGCGCCGTCGTGCTGGAGGCGCTGGGTTCGGGCAACGCCGGTGCCGCCGTGGTCGACGGGGTGCGCCGCCATTGCCGCGAGGGCGTCGTCGTCGCGGTGTCCACGCGGGTCGCCGACGGGCGGGTCGGCGCGGGGTACGGCCCGGGGCACGACCTGGTGGCGGCCGGCGCGGTGATGGTGCCGCGGCTGCGCCCCGCCCAGGCCCGGGTGTTGCTGATGGCCGCGCTGGCAGCCGGGCTACCCGTCGCCGACGTCGTCGACCGCTGGGGCTGACACCTCATTGGCGGCCTGCAGCGCGCCGACGTAGTCCGGCCAGTCCAGCGAGTCGACCGGGTTGGCGGCGGTGAGCTCGTCGGTGTCGGCGGGGAACGTGCGGGCCTGGCCCGGCCCGGAGCCACGGGTCTCGAACCGCACCGTGACCACTCCGTGGCCCGCGCCCTGCACCCAGCCGTGCCCGAGCTCGCGGTGGGCGACGTCGTCACCGATGCGCCAGCGCGAGGTCTCAACGGGCGGCGCGAACATGGCCTCGGTCGCCGTCTCTGGAACTTCCGCGGCGTGCTCCTCGGACATCTCCGCCGACAGCTCCAGGTCCGGGAACAACGATTCCTGGCGCACGTCACTCAGTCCCGAAAACCCCACGCCGACAAGGCGAATCGGCCCGATGTCGCGCGGATCGAGCAGTAGCCGCCGGGCCACCGCGATCAGCGCGCCGGCCTCGGTGGTCGCATAGGGCAATGTCGCCGAGCGGGTCAGCGTGCTCATGTCCGACTTCTTCAGCTTCACTGTGACCGTGCGGGCGCCGCGGCCGTCGCGCAGCAGGCGTTGATGCGCGTGCTCGGCGATCGGGTCGATGGCGTCGCGCAACTGCTCGAGGCTGGTCAGGTCGACCGCGAAGGTGGACTCGGAGCTGATCTGCTTCGCTTCGGCGCGCTCCGCGACCGGGCGGTCGTCGATCCCGCGGGCCAGCCGGTGCAGGGCCGGGCCGACCGTCGCGCCCAGGATGTTGGCCACCTCGGCGTCGGTCAGCGCGGCGAGCTGCCCGATTGTTTCGATGCCGAGCCGATTCAGCTTCTCCTCGGCGACCGGGCCGATGCCCCACAGCCGCCGCACCGGCAACCCGCCGAGCAGCGGTTGTTCTTCGGCGCGCCGCACCACCCGGACGCCGTCGGGTTTGGCGAGGCCGGACGCGATCTTGGCGATCTGCTTGCCCGAGCCGGCGCCAACCGAGGCGATCAGGCCCGTCTCGTCGCGAATCCGCCGCCGCAGGTCCTCGCAGAACGCCTCGACGTCGCCTGCCGGCGCCCCCGCGAGCTGCGGCGGCTCGCCGAAGGCCTCGTCGACGGACAGCTGCTCGACGACGGGCACCATGCTGCGCACGGCGTCGAAGACCCGCCGGCTGGCCACCCCGTACACCACGCCGCGCGGCGGCAACACCACGGCGGTCACGCCGATCAGCCGGCGGGCCTGATGCATCGGCATTGCCGACCTGGCGCCGAACACTCGCGCCTCATAGCTGGCGCCGGCCACCACGCCACGCCCGCCCAAGCCGCCGACCAACACCGGCCGCGTGCGCAGGGTCGGTCGGGTGAGTTGCTCGACGGAGGCGAAGAACGCGTCCATGTCCAGGTGCAGCACCCAGCGCGACTCCACAACCCTCGATGCTATTGGCGCTGTTGGTCTACCGTCGGTGACATGGCCATGAACCTCTGCCACCGGTGGTGCTGCGGCTCGAATCGCTGGGCGAAGGAAGTGGAAACCCACGTGTTGCCGACCGTGCTCGCCGACGTGGAACTGGGCGACAGCACGCTGGAGATCGGACCCGGATACGGCGCATTCCTGCGGGTGCTGGTCGACAAGACACCGAAGCTCACCGCGGTGGAGATCGATGCCCCGATGGCGCAGCGGCTGCAGCGGCTCTACGGCGATCGGGCCCACATCATCAACGGCGACGGCACCGATACGGGCTTGCCGGACAACGAGTTCAGCTCGGTGGTGTCGTTCACGATGCTGCATCACGTCCCTACCGCGGAATTGCAGGACCGGTTGTTCGCCGAGGCGTTCCGGGTGCTTCGGCCCGGCGGTGTCTTCGCGGGCAGCGACGGCGTGCCGTCGTTGGTGTTTTCTATCCTGCATTTCCGCGATACCTGCAATCCGATTCCGCCGGAAACGCTGCCGGATCGCTTGCGCGCCGCCGGTTTTCGCGACGTGGACGTCAAGGTCGGCACCGGCAGGCAGCGCTGGCGCGCGGTCAAGGCCGCCTGATGGAAAATGCGCCATCATCGCGACTGGCTCGGCTGCGCCACCAGTGGGACGAGCGGCTGGAACCCGGCGAGCAGGCGACGATTCTCGCGTGGTTGTCGTTCACCCTCACCTTCGTCGGGGTGCGAGCGCTCACCCACTGGATCCGCGCGGGCCACGGTCCCGCAGGCGGCGGTGTCAGCTTGGGCGGCAAGCACTTTCATCACTACAACATCGGCATAGCGCTACTGGCGACGGTGGCGGCGGTCGGGCTGCGCGGAACGGAAAAGCAACGGCGCCACCCGGCGGCCGCGGTCGCTTTCGGCTCGGCCAACGCACTGATCGTCGACGAGCTGGCCCTGCTGCTGGACCTCAAGGACGTCTACTGGGCGACCGAAGGGCGTGAGAGCGTCGATGTCGCGATCGGCGTCATCGCCACCGGCGCGACGGTCGCAGCGGGCATGCCGTTTTGGGCGCATGCCCATCGCGCGCTGCGCTCGGGTTCGTGATCAGTTGATCCGGCCGATCGACCCCGAAGGCGGATAGAGCACGGTGAAGGCCGGACCATACCGTCCGGCCTTCACCGCTACTACTACTTCTTGTTCTGCGGGGGCAGTTGGTGGCAGGCCAGGCACTGCGTTGGCGCCGATTGCACCGGAATGCCGCCACCCGGCTTGGGGCCGATCGGCTTGCCACCGCCGGAATTGCCACTACCCGACTGGCCGCTGCCGGACTGGCCACTTCCCGAGTTGCCGCCGCTGGGCTTGCCACCCGAGCCGCTACCCGACTGGCCACTACCCGACTGGCCGCTGCCGGACTGGCCACTTCCCGAGTTGCCGCCGCTGGGCTTGCCACCCGAGCCGCTAC
>NZ_MBES01000063.1 GCF_001954195.1 Mycobacterium sp. IS-1264
TCGCGCATCAACTGTCCGCATTCGTCGAGCACCGCTTCGATTCGACCGATGACGTTGCCCGGGCGCTGCGCAGCCTGCCGCAGGCGGGGCATGGATGCGTCGGCCCGGGCCGAAATCGTCGCCTGCATCAGTTCCGACTTATTGGGAAAGTAGTTGTACAAGCTGGAGCTCGTCACGTTCGCCACGCGGGCTATCTCACGGATCGTGGCCTTCGAATAGCCGGCCTCGGCCACACACCTCATGGTTGCCACGATGATCCGCCGGCGAGTTTCCTCGCCACTGGCGCCCACGGGGCGGCCCAGCTGTGTTCGGGTCATGGTCGGTCGGGTCCTCGCTGATATGTGGTCGAATATATTCGACCGACCGACGACTTCCGGCTCCCGCGGAGGTGCATGACCACCACGCCGTCGCAGCTCGGGCGTCCGGTGGGCGCGAATGCCGAAGAGACTCGCCGACGAATCATCGCCGCGGCAATGCGCTGCGTGGGCGACGTCGGCTACTCAAAAGCCACGATCCGCGAAATCGCCCGCGCGGCCGACATGACCAGCGGCAGTCTCTATCACTACTTTCCCAATAAGTCGGAACTGATGCAGGCGACGATTTCGGCCCGGGCCGACGCATCCATGCCCCGCCTGCGGCAGGCTGCGCAGCGCCCGGGCAACGTCATCGGTCGAATCGAAGCGGTGCTCGACGAATGCGGACAGTTGATGCGCGAATACCCAGACCTCGCCGCGTTCGAATGGGCGATCCGGGCGGAAAACGTTCTCGCCGTCGGCGGCCGGGGGGCCGGAGATGCCGGGTTCGAGACCTTCCGCGAGATCATCCAGGGTGTTGTCGACGAGGCGCATCGACGCGGTGAGCTCGCCGACCCGCCGGATCCGCCAGCCACCGTCGAGGCGCTCTATGCGCTCATCTACGGCCTGACCGAGCTCGCGGCGACCTTGCCCGCCGAGGACTACCACGCCGCTCTGGGTGCGGCCAAGATGCTGGTCAGGGGAGCGCTGTTCGGTCGATCGTAGCGATCTGCTTGATATGATCAAGCGATTGATTATAGAGTCGGGCTCTCGCAGAGTGGAGCCGAGACCTTGACCGAGACCGTGGGGTCCGCGTTCGACATCGACGCCCTGCGGCAGAAATACGCCGCGGAGCGGGCCCGGCGACTACGGCCCGACGGGATCGCCCAGTATGTGGAGATCGCCGGTGAGTTCGCCCGATTCGGCGACGACCCCTGGGTGGACGGCAAGTTCGCGCGAGAGCCGTTGCACGATCAGGTTGACGTGGCGATCATCGGTGCGGGTTTTGGGGGGCTGCTGACCGGCGCACGGCTACGCCAACTCGGCGTCGAAAGCGTGCGGTTGATCGACAGGGCGGCCGACGTGGGCGGCACCTGGTACTGGAACCGCTATCCCGGGATCGCCTGCGACGTCGAATCCTACGTGTACATGCCGCTGCTGGAGGAGCTCGGCTACGTCCCCACGGAAAAATACGCCAAGGGGCCCGAGATCTTTGCGCACTGCCAGCGCATCGCCGAGCGCTACGACCTGTACCGCGACGCCTGTCTGCAGACGGACGTGCGCGAGATCCGTTGGGATGCGGCGAGTTCACGATGGATCATCCGCACCGACCGGGGTGACGAGATGCGGGCCAGGTTCGTCTCGATGGCCAACGGGTATCAGGCGAAACCCAAATTGCCGGGCATCACGGGGATCGGCGCCTTCCACGGGAAGGCGTTTCACACCAGCAGGTGGGACTACGATTACACCGGCGCGAGTCTGGAGAACCTGGCCGACAAGCGTGTCGGGATTATCGGTACGGGCGCGACGGCGATCCAGTGTGTGCCGCACTTGGCCGCGGCCGCGCAGCGGCTCTATGTCTTCCAGCGCACGCCCTCTTCGGTGGACGTGCGGGCCAACCGGCCCACGGATCCGCAGTGGGCCAGCACATTACAGCCGGGCTGGCAGCGCGAGCGGATACAGAACTTCCAGATCCTGACGGCCGGCGGGCAGGCGCCCGAGGATCTCGTCGCCGATGCCTGGACGAGCATCACCCGCAAGCTTCCGGTCATGCGCCACGACGGTGACGACCTCCAAGGGGCGGCCAACCCCGAACAGCGGACCCGGGACATCGAGATCGCCGACTTCGCCAAGATGGAGGAGATCCGGGCGCGAGTCGACGACATCGTCGTCGACCGCGTCACCGCCGAGGCGCTCAAACCCTGGTACGGCTACTTCTGCAAACGACCCTGCTTTCACGACGAATATCTGCAAGCGTTCAACCGCGACAACGTCGCATTGGTGGACACCCGGGGCCGCGGCGTCGAACGCATCACCGAGTCCGGCGTCGTCGTCGACGGGGTTTCGTACGACCTCGACTGCCTCATCTTCGCAACGGGTTTCGAGGTGGGCACCGACTACTGCCGCCGCACCGGCTTCGAGCTGATCGGCCGCGACGGCGTCACGCTCACCCAACGGTGGGACGACGGCGTCCGAACCTTTCAGGGACTGTGCGCCAACGGTTTTCCGAACTGCTTCATCGAAAGCATCGCGCAGGCGGGCCTTACGGTGAACTTTCCCTACTTGCTCGACGTGCAGGCCACTCACGTCGCTTGGATCATCGCGTGGGCACTTGAACACGACGCCATCGAAGTCGAGGCGTCAGCCGGCGCCGAGGCCGCCTGGGTCGACACGGTCGTCGCCCGGTCGGTCGCGAGCGCCGAGCGCGCCAAGACGTGCACTCCCGGCTACTACAATCGCGAGGGAAAAGCGGACGCCAAGACCCGGCAGGGCAGCTTCTTCTTCGGCGCACCCACGGAGTATGCCGACATCTTGGAGAAGTGGCGGGCCGCAGGGGATTTGGACGGCTTCGAGATTCGCGGCCGACAGGACGCGCCGTGACGCGTCGGCGGCGGTACGTCGTCGGACGGATGAGGGCGGCGACCCGGCGTCGACGCTCTCCGAAGGTCGCGATCATCGGCGCGGGTTTCGGTGGCCTCGCCACGGCGGTGGCATTGCGCCGGGCCGGCATCGACGACCTGGTGATCATCGAGGCTGCCGACGGCGTCGGAGGGACCTGGCGGCGTAACACCTACCCCGGCGCCGCCTGCGATATCCAGAGCCACTTGTATTCTTTTTCGTTCGCGCCCAACAAATCCTGGAGCCGCACCTACGCCCGGCAGCCGGAGATTCTGGCCTACCTGGAGTCGGTTGCCGACGACTTCGACCTGCGGCGCCACCTCATGCTCGGCACCAAGGTGCGCACCGTGCGCTGGAATGCCGAGACCTGGCGGTGGGACTGCCAGGTGGACCGCGGCGGGCAGACCGCAATGCTGTCGGCGGACGCCGTAGTCTGCGCGGTCGGCCTGTTCGGCTGCGTCAGGCTTCCCGACATCGAGGGGGTGGCCGAGTTCAACGGTGCGCTCATGCACACCGCGCAATGGGATCACGGCATCGAGCTGGCAGGCAAGAAGGTTGCGGTGATCGGCACCGGCGCCAGCGGAGTGCAGGTTGTTCCCGAACTGGCCAAGGTCGTCGATCGTCTCGTCGTGTTTCAGCGCACGCCGCCGTGGATGGTGCCCAAGGACGACCGTCCTTACAGCGCACGCGAATTGGCGCGGTTTCGGCGCAATCCGGTGGCGATGCGCCGCACCCGGTGGCAGATCTGGAAATTCCAGCACGACAACACCGCCACGTTTGCCGACGACCCGATCGTTGCCGCGCGCTCGCACGTGGCGACATCGTTCCTGGAGCGCACCGTGGACGACGCGCGGTTGCGCGGCGCGCTGACACCGGATTATCCCTTCCGCTGCAAGCGGGTCCTGCTGGGCGACGACTACTACCGGGCGCTGCAGCAGCCCAACGTCGAGCTCGTCACCGACCCCATCGAGCGCATCACCGAGACGTCGGTGCTCACCGCGGCCGGAGACACCGTCGACGTCGATGCGATCGTGCTGGCCACCGGATTCGAGACATCGAGTTACCTGGCGGGCATCGACGTGATCGGGGTCGGCGGGCAGAGTCTGCACGAACGGTGGGGACCCGACCCCAGCGCCTACTTGGGTGTGGCCGTCGGTGGGTTCCCGAACTTCTTCATGCTCTATGGCCCCAACACCAACCAGGGCGGCAACTCGATCGTCTACATCCTGGAGGCGGCAGCGCGCCTGGTGGCCAGCGCGGTGAGCAGGGTGGCACGTCGAGGCGGATACGTCGATGTGCACCCGGAGGCCGAAAAGCGCTACAACGACCAGCTTTCCGCTGACCTCGAGCGCACCATCTGGACGCAGTGTGACAGCTACTTTCGTTCGCCCACCGGGCGAATCGTCACCCAATGGCCATACACGGAGCTGGAATACGCCCGCCGGACCTGGCGGCTGCGGCTGCGGGACTGGGTCCACCGCACCGGGGTGGCCCCGGGTCGCCGGCAGCAGACGGACGCGGGACAGCGCGCGCTTGCCGGCGCGGCCGACTGAGACCGGTGACTTCCTAGCTGGCGCTGCCCGCTTTGATCGCGGCGATGACCCCGCCGTCGACGAGCAGGTCGGTCCCCGTGATGAAGGAGGCGTTGGGTCCCAGCAGAAACGCGGTGGCGGCGGCGATGTCGTCCGGAGTTCCCAGGCGACCGGTCGCCGACATCGCGACCATCGCCCGCATGCCGTCACCGACCGGTGAAGCCAGCTCCTGCTGCCCCATGGGGGTGGAAATGACGCCGGGACTGATCGAGTTGATGCGGGCGCCCCGCCGTCCCCAGTGGGCGCTCGCGGCGCGGACCCGAATATGGTTGGCCTGCTTGGCGATTGGATAGGCAAGGTTCGGGTCGGTGATGCCGCTGATGAAGTCCAGCTGCAGCAACTCGCCGGGCGGGTCGTGGGCGAGCGCGCGCTCTTGGTCGGCGCCCATCGGCGGGAACATGTGGCCCGCCATGCTGGCGATCACGACGCCCGCGCCGCCCGGTGCGACGACTGCACCGAACTCGTCGAGAACCAGCGCGACGCCGAGCAGGTCGACGGCCAGGATCGCTTCGGCGGGGGCCTGCGACGGGGACAGCCCGGCGGTGTGCGCCACTTGCGTGACGCTGCCGAGCGAGGTCGCGTACTCGGCGAGCCCGTGCACCGATTCCGGCGACGCGACGTCGACGCTGCGGCTTTCGACGTGATGGCCGTCCGCGGTCAGCGATTCGGCCACCGCCGCCAGCGTTTCCTCGTTGTAGTCGGCGAGCAGCACGGTCTTGCCCGCACCGAGGCGCCGTGCGATCGCTTGTCCCATGCCGCCCACGCCGATGACGGTCAACACTTCCCGAGCCACGGCCGCTCCACATCCGAGTCGTTGCTAGTCAGCTCGGATGCTATACAAGGCATCCCGCCCGCTAGGGCGGAGCTGGGGAACCCTCCAACGAAGGGTGACCGCCATGACGGATCGCCTTCCCAACGAATGGGGCCCGGATGGCGGCGGCCAAGTGGTGCCGATTGACGATCAGGCCCGCGATGGCCACGCCCGTGTAGACAATGCAGAGCAACAGCCGTCCCTCGGTCGAGGCGATCGGGAACTGGACGACGAATAACCCCAGCAGCGCCCACGCCGCCGCCCGGGGGAAGCGCAGCGCCAGGATCAGTGCGACACCCATCAGGGTTTGGGTGGCGGTGAGGAGCACCTCTTCGATCTGGCGGGAGTCGAGCTCCAGGGAGAATCCGCCGCCTCCCAGCAGGTGTGACACCGGCAAGGATCCAATCAACAGCGTCCATTGGTTGACCTTGGACGAGATCAGCGTGGCGATGGCCGCGGTGCCCTTGCCGCGGGCGGCGAAGATGGTCGCGATGATGAACTCGGGCGCTTCGGAGGCCAACGGGGCGAGCCACTGAACCAGCAGGAAGCGATCGACGCCCAACTCGGTACCCGCCGCGACGAGATTGTCGGCGAACGGTTTGGCGCACAGCAGAATTACCGCGCCGGACGCCGCGAAGAGGCCGACGACCGCGATCCGCCGGCGGCGGTCGGGCAGCTCACCGAGCGCGGCGGCGGTACCGATCAGGTCGGGCTCTTCCACCTCGCCGTGACTGACTTTGTAGAGGTAGAAGCCGAACCAGGCCAACAGCGCCAGCCCGAGCGCCAGGTGGATTTGACCGACCGCGGGTATCGCGAACGCGATCACACCGGCAATGAGCAGGAAGCCCAGTTCGACGCGGTTGGCCGGCGCCAGCCTCAAGGCGGGAGCCTTGGCGGCGCCGGCCTTCCGCGCCACCGCAATGCTGACCAGCACCACGACCGGCCAGCCCAGGCCCATCAGCAGCCGGTTGGATCCCGTCATGTTGGCCGCCGCGTACTGGGTGTAGTCCGGATTGTGGCCGGAGACGTACGCGTAGTAGAGGTCGACGGCGTACTCCGGCAGCACCGCGATCAACGCCAGGATCGCGATCGCAAGCCCGCCGGAAACATCGATCTGCGCGGCTTCGGCCGCCCACGCCAGCACGAAGCTGGCCGCCACAACCGCGGCCCCGAAAATCAGCAGGGCGGCGACGGGGTCCGGATGCAGGCCGACGATTCGCACCACCACCGCCGGCACGATGAACATCGTGGTGCAGACAGCCGAGCGGGTCAGGGTGCGGCGCGGCGAGCGTGCTGCCGCGGCGGCGCGGGCAGGCGGCCTGCCTGTTGCGAGCATGTCATCCTTCGGTCCGGAGGTGCCGATCGCTGGTCTTACTTCGGCTCGCGGGCCGGGCGAACTGCTTTCCAAAGCTACCCGACAGTGTCCGCGCCAGCAACGTCGCGGACGGGCGAGGCGCCGACCCACATCGGCAGTCTTTGCTGGCCAGTCGGGTAATCGAAAAGTTCGGACACGCTGATCCGAAATTTTGGCAAACCTGCTCGTGGTGTTGTGGTGCGGTTTTGCACCACCGATAGCTCGCTATCCGGGTCCCATCGCCGCGGCGGCGGCCTGGGTGAACAGATCGACGAGCTGGTTGCGGGTCAGCGAGGCCATCATCTGCTGGGCGGCGCGCACGTCCTCGCCGACGATCCAGGTGGGACCGTTGGTGAGGTTGTCGAACGCTTCGGCGATGACGCGTCGATTTCTCGAATAATCGATATATACTCTCGAATGTTCGCAATTACTGTAGGAATCGCGCTGCAGAGGAGTCAAGACATTCGCGGATCGTCGTCGGCGCCGACCGCCCGGGTACTCGACGTCGTCGAGCTCCTGGCCCGGTCCGGAAACGCGCGGTTGCGATTCTCCGACGTCGTGCGCGAGCTCGATCTCACCCAGGCGACGGCACACGCGATACTCAAAACGCTGTGTGATCGCGGGTGGGCCAGCCGCGATCCGGTCGCGAAGACCTTCACGCTGGGACCCGCGCTGGCGGTGGTGAGCGCGCGGATGGACACCGCCCGGCCCCTCGCCCACGCCGCGCGTTCCGCGGCGTTACGACTTTCCGGCGCGGTCGGCTATGCGGGCTCCGTCGTCGAACGATTCGGCGATTCACTGGTGGTCACGGCCTTCGAGGGGGACCCCGCCACCCAGCCGTCTGGCATACCCGGCGATCGAATCCCGTACGCCCCGCCGTTCGGCGTGGCGCTCGCGGCGTGGGACACCGACGAGGAACAGCGTGCGTGGATCCGCCGCGGCGCCGGCGGGAACGCCGATCGCACGCGGCGCCTGGAACGCGTGCTGGAGCACACCCGCGACCGCGGATTCGACGTCGACTGGACGACGCCGGCGCTGGCACAGGCCGTCCAGGTGGTGGGCACGTTGGACAGCAACGAAATGCCGATGCCGGTGCGACACATCCTGGACCAGTTGCTCGTGGAGTTCACCACCATCGGCTTTCTCTCCGACGACAACCCGGGCCGCCGCAAACAACCCGTGGTGACCATCGCCGCACCGGTTTTCGACCATCGCGGCCGCGCTGCCCTGATGGTGGCCGTGCATCCGTTGTGCCCCCTCACGGCGCGGCAGATCGAAGCGATCGGGAAAAAGCTCACCGCTGAAACGTCGGCCATCAGCGAATCCGAACGGCAGGAGGAAGTGGCAAATCGCGCCGTCTAGCGTGAGGAGGTACCGACGCGCGGAAGGCGAAAAGTCGTGGCACATAACTACGTTGTGGATGACCTTGCCGGCTTTGTCGTCGGCGCCGAGCAGTCGGACCTGGGCGAGGGGCCGCGGGCGCTGCTGAAGCGCAATGTGCTGGACAGCATCGCCTGTGCCGTCGGGTCTTTGGACGGCGAGTTCGTCGCGACGATCCGCGAACACACCGACCAATTCGGTGGCGCCGCCACGGCGACCCTCATCGGTGGCGGGCGGGCATCGGTGGATCAGGCCGCCTTCTTCAATTCGGTGCTGGTGCGCTACCCCGATCTGCTCGACACCTACCTCACCGTGGGCGGACTGTGCCACCCCGCCGACAACTTCGGTGCGGTGCTGGCCGTGGCCGAACACGTCGATGCCGGCGGGGCGGATTTCCTGCTGGCCCTCGCGGTCGCCTACGAGGTCCAGTGTCGCTTCAGCGCGCAGGTTCCGGTCATGGCGCGCGGACTCAATCATGCACTGCAGCTGGCGATGTCGGTTGCCGCGGGATCGGCGAAGCTGCTCGGGCTGGCCGCCGAACAGACCGCCGACGCCATCTCGGCCTCCTCGGCCGACAACGTCTCCCTCGCGGCCGTGCATGCCGAACCGGTTTCCAACTGGAAGGGCATCTCGCCCGCCATCACCGCGATGCGCGCGGTCTACGCGACGATGCTGGCCGGTCGCGGCGTCACCGGGCCCAAGTCGTTGTTCGACGGTCCGCAGGGGTTGGTGCAGCTGTTCGGTCAGCTGATCGATTTCCACACCGCCGACCGCGAATTGACCTGCGTCGAGCAGACGTATCTCAAGCAGTACTGCGCACTGATCCACGGGCAGGCCATCATCGAGTCGGTACTGGCGATCCGCACCGACAACGATCTGCGCGGCGACGATGTCGCTCGGGTGACGCTCGAGGTCTTTCAGAGCGCATACGACATCGCCGGCGGTGGCGCCTACGGGGGCAAGGACCACCCACGGACCAAAGAGCAGGCCGACTACAACCTCAAGTACCTCAGCGCCGTCGCCCTACTCGATGGCGGAGTCGGCCCCGAACAGCTTGAGACGGAACGGGTCCTGCGCGGCGACGTCCAGGAACTGCTGTCACGGGTGGAGGTCAAGCCAGCGGCCGACCTGACCGCGGACTACCCGCGGCGCACGGCGACGCGGGTGCATGTGGTCACCCGTGACGGGCGGGAATTCAGCCGCGAGGAATCCGATTACGAGGGATCACCCACCCGCCCGATGTCATGGGACCGCGTCGTGGACAAGTTCCATTGGCTCGCCGAGCCCTTCTGCGACGAGGCGCTGCGCGCCGACATCGTCAACGCCGTCGGGCGCCTCGACGAGATTCCCGTCGCCGAGCTCACCGAACTGCTGGGTGCGGTGCGCCCCCAGGCCCAGGGGCCGCGGAGTCGTCCCCGCTTCTGACGCTGCGCGCCCCCTTGCGTGGCTCGCCGCCCGCGTTGAATGATCGGCCATGCGCAAAGATCGCGGCATCAATCGGTGGGAGTTGGTTACCTGCGCGCTCGCGGGGCACGTCACGTACGCACCGGACGAGGAGGCCCTCGCCGCCCGGCTAAGCGGTACCACCGGGCTGGGCGAGGTGTGGCGCTGCCTGCGTTGCGGTGAATTCATCGTCGGTGAGCCACACGCACGTGGACATGCCGAAGATGCGCCGATGATCATGCGCGGCAAGGCCTTACGCCAGGCCATCATCATTCGCACGCTCGCGGTGGAGCGCTTGTTCCGCGCGGTCGTGATTGTGTTGGCGGCGTACGCGGTGTGGAAGTTTCGCGGGGCGCGGGGCGCCATCCAGGCCACCCTCGATCGCGACCTGCCCATCTTCCGTGCCGCGGGATTCAAGGTCGATCAGATGACCATCGTGCACGAACTGGAAAAGGCGTTGGCCGCCAAGCCGTCCACCCTCGCCCTGCTGACGTTGATGCTGACCGCCTACGCGCTGATCGAGGTCATCGAAGGCGTCGGCCTGTGGTTGCTGAAGCGCTGGGGTGAATACTTCGCGGTGATAGCCACCTCGGTCTTCCTGCCGCTGGAGATCCACGACCTGGCGAAGGGCATCACGATGACTCGCGTGGTGACCTTCACCATTAACATCCTCGCGGTGATCTACCTGCTGATCTCGAAACGGTTATTCGGTCTCCGGGGCGGGCGCAAAGCCTACGACGAGGAGCGGCGCGGTGAGCAGCTACTCGACGTCGAACGCGCCGCCATGACGGCCTGACGAGGAGAGTGCATGGGTACCTACGCGATCACCGGGTCCGCCTCCGGGATGGGCCGCGAGACCG
This sequence comes from Mycobacterium sp. IS-1264, assembly GCF_001954195.1. Lineage (GTDB taxonomy): Bacteria > Actinomycetota > Actinomycetes > Mycobacteriales > Mycobacteriaceae > Mycobacterium. The sequence continues at coordinate 10,353 of NZ_MBES01000063.1, forward strand.
CGTACCGGCTTCGGGGCGACGGCCACACGGTGATCGGCGTCGACATCAAAGACGCCGACGTCACCGCCGACCTGTCCACGCCGCACGGGCGGCACGAGGCCGCGCAGGCCGTCCTGGCCGCCTCTGCAGGCAGGCTCGACGGTGCGGTGCTGGCCGCCGGCCTGGGCCCCGGCCCGAGCCCGGATCGTCCGCGTCAGATCGCCCAAGTCAACTACCTCGGCGTGGTCGAGCTGCTCGCCGCCTGGCGACCGGCGCTGGCCGCCGCCGAACGCGCCAAGGCCGTCGTCGTGGCAAGCAACTCCACGACGACGGTCCCGGCGGTCCCGCGCCGAGCCGTGCGGGCGTTGCTTGCGCACGATGCCGACAGGGCGGTGCGTTCGGTCAAGCTGTTCGGTAAGGCGGCGCCCACCATGATGTATGCCGCCTCCAAAATCGCTGTCAGCCGGTGGGTTCGGCGGCATGCCGTATTGCCGGAGTGGGCGGGCTCGGGCGTGCGACTGAATGCCCTTGCGCCAGGGGCCATCATGACGCCGCTGCTGGCCGAGCAGCTGTCGAATCCCACCGAGGCCAAAGCGGTCCGGTCGTTTCCGATTCCGGTCGGCGGGTTCGGCGACGCCCGGCATATGGCGGACTGGATGTGCTTCATGTTGTCGGATGCCGCCGACTTTCTTTGCGGCAGTGTTGTTTTCGTTGACGGTGGCTCGGACGCCTATTTCCGCGCCGACGACTGGCCGAAACCTGTGCCGGCCTATCGACTGCTGGACTTTTTCCGACGCTTCCGAAGCGGCAACGGCACGCGCGACGTGTGATTGACCACATGCGCCGCGTGGGTTGTGCCCGACACCACAACGACGTTTCTCGTGACGTTTACCGGCGCGCGGCACATTGGTAAAGGAGCCGCGGTCAAATTCGATCAGTCGGCTCACCGGCCGAACAAACAAAGGATCGAGATTGTGGCAACCGTGCAGGGCCGGATCAACCGGAGCCCTACCAACCTCGACGTCGTCGCCCCCATCAAAGCGCGCGCCTGCGATGCGCTCCAGGCGATGCTGGGAACCAGGTCGCGCCGGGTGCGCGGCGAGCTGAGGGTGATGCGCAGAGGCGCTGAGCGCTGCTGATCGCCAGTCACCTCTAATTAACCGCCGAGCGTGCGGCTAGCCGCACATTCGACATCGAGAGTGCGGCTAGACGCACGTTCGGCGCGAAGGCCGGCCCCCACGAGCGCGCGCAAAGTGTTTGGATTGCCCCATGGCAGACACCGAACCCGAAACCATCGTCAAAGCCACCCGCGCAATCTCCGCCAGTGCGGAGCGAATATTCGAACTGATCGCCGAGCCGTCCACCCAGCCGAGCTGGGACGGCAACAACAACCTGGCCTCCTCGGCTCCGGGCCAGCGCGTCCATGGGGTCGGCGACGTGTTCAAGACGACGTTGACCAACGGCGCGGTGCGGGAGAACCACGTCGTCGAATTCATCGAAGGCGCCAAGATCGCCTGGTGCCCTGCGGAACCCGGAAAGCAGCCGCCCGGCCACCTATGGCGCTGGGAACTCGACCAGATCAACGCCACGCTGACCAACGTCACCCACACCTACGACTGGAGCGCGCTGACCGACCCGACCCGGTTGGAGAAAGCCCGCTCGACGACGCCCGAGATGCTGCGCGAATCGATGGACAAGCTCGCCGTGCTCGCCCAGGCCGGGCAATAGTGGCTCTTCCAGCGCCGGCCAGCGACCGGGCCGCCATCGTGACCGGCGCCTCCTCGGGCATCGGCGAGCACTTCGCCGAGATCCTTTCGCGGCGCGGCCACCACGTTGTGCTGGTCGCCCGCAGCGCCGGTCGTCTCGACGAGCTCGCCGGACGATTGGGCCCGCAGGCGCACCCGCTGCCCGCCGACCTGTCCGACCGCTCCGCCCGCGCCGCCCTGCCCGGCCGGGTCGCGGCGCTCGGCCTGACGCCCGACATCCTGATCAACAACGCGGGATTCTCCACGCTCGGGCTGGTCGCGAAATCCGTTCCGGAGCAAGAAGTCAACCTCGTCGAGGTCGACGTGGCCGCCGTCGTCGATCTCTGCAGCAGGTTCCTGCCCGGAATGGTCGAACGCCGCCGGGGCGCCGTGCTGAACGTGGCATCGATCGCCGGGCTCGGTCCCCTGCCCGGCCAAGCGGCATACGGCGCCGCCAAGGCGTTCGTGCTGTCCTACACCCACAGTCTGCGCGGTGAGCTGCGCGGCACCGGCGTCAGCGCGAGCGCGCTGTGCCCGGGACCGGTGGACACCGGGTTCGGTGAAGCGGCCGGCTTCTCCAAAGAAGAAGCCGAAGCGGCGCTGCCACGGATCATGTGGATCCCCGCCGAGAAGGTGGCGCAGGCCGGCATCGACGGGCTGGCGGCGGGCAAGGCCGTCGTCGTACCCGGTCGGGTCAACCGGGTCGCCTCGGCGCTTTTCCGGGTCACACCCCCGGAGTGGCTGCTGCCGTTGCTCTCCCGCGGCCACCCGGCCATGAAGCGCGACTGAGACTCACCCGTTCTTGCCGCGCACCCACTGCAACGTGCCGAACGTGTTGACCCGCACGCTGGCAAATCCGTTGTCTTCCAAGATGTCTGCGATTTCGTCGTCGCCGAACGCGTGCGCCCCGACGTTGGGCAGCAGCTGCCACAGACGAGCGGCGCGTCCCGCGGTGGGGACCATGATGGCCAACCGCCCGCCCGGTCGCAGCACCCGGGCGATCTCGGCAAGGGCGGCCGCCGGGTTCGGAATCAGTTGCAGCACGGCCAGCGAGACCACCGCGTCAACGGTGTTGTCCCGGAAGGGAAGTCGCTGCGCGTCGGCCCGGATGAAACCGACCCGCGGACCGGCCTCGTTGCGGACGGCCCGGGTCAGCATCGGCTCGGAGATGTCGACCCCCAGGGCTAGGCCGTCCGGCCCGGCGGCCGCTGCGAGCGACGAGGTGATGTTGCCGGGGCCGGAGCCCACGTCGAGCGCGGTCCCGCCCGACGGAATGTTCAGCCACTCGACCGGGTGTTGCCACGCGCTGATCAGCCGGCGCGCCAGGGCCTGGGCGTTGTCGTAGAGCGCCGATCCGAGCGGTGATGCCCACGCCGCCTGGATCGGACCCGTATTTTTCGGAACGGCCTCGTCGCCGGCGGTGCTCAGCAGATCGAGATAACCCTTGCTCACGTCGGGATCCGCCGGTGGGTCGGCAAGCAGATCCAGCGCTCGGCGCAACGCGGGAGGCAGCGAGACGTGCACGTCGGTCATGCGTCTTCCTTCGTTCAAATACCAAGCCGGACACCAAAATCGGACCGGGAGCCGTCGGCAATTCGGATCGGCGCAGCCCCCTGACTGGCAGCCTACGCCGAGGCGCCGGGTGCTTCGACCGGCTCGAAATGTGACCTTCGTTAACGATTGACGACGGCGCGCTCGCGCACCAATGCGCACAACTGCCAGTGGCCCGGCACGCCCTTGAGCGTGCTTTCGCCGCGGTCGGCGAACCGGTAGCGCGATCCGGTGACGATGTCGCGCACCGTCGAGGACACCAGTACCTCGCTGGCCCCGGCCAGCGCCCCCACCCGCGCCGCGATGTGCACGGCCATGCCGGCGATGTCGTTTTTCAACGCTCCGCGCACCTCGACCTCGCCGGCGTGAACGCCCACCCGGACCTCGACGCCGAGCACTTGGATGGCGTCGACGATTTCGTCCGCGCAGGCGAGAGCGGCGCTGGGGCTGCTGAAGGTCGCGACGAATCCGTCCCCGGCGGTGTTGACCTCGCGCCCGCCGAACCGCTGAAGTTCGTGACGGACGATGGTGTCGTGGTTGTCCAGCAGGTCGCGCCACCGGTTGTCGCCCAGCTCCGCGGCGCGCTCGGTGGAGCCGACGATGTCGGTGAACACGATCGTGGTGAGCAGGCGCTCGGCATCCGAGCCGCCGCGCATGCCGGTGATGAACTCCTCGATCTCGTCCAGCATCGGCCCGGTGTTGCCGACCCAGTACAGGGTGTCTTCGCCCGGTAGCTCGACGAAGCGCGATCCGGCGATGTGCTCGGCCAGATACTGACCGTGCGTAACCGGGGTGAAGTCGCAGTCGCGGCGATGCAGGATCAGCGTCGGCGCGGTGATGCGCGGGAGCGTGTCGCGCACGTCGGAGTGCCGGATGGTGGTGATCATCGCGCGGGCCATGCTCGGCGAGGCGGCGCGGTTGCCGGCCGTGTCCCACCAGGAGCGAAACGCGTCGTCGTCGGCGACGCTCGGCGCGATGATGCGCAGCATGTCGAAGCCCTGCTCGACGGCGTCGGGGTCGGTGAGGATCGTCGTGTAGGGATCGAGGGTGTCGAGTTCTTGGCCCATCGGGTAGTCGGGCGCGTACAAGGTGCGGGCCCCGCCGTTGATGATCACCAGGCTGCTGACCCGGTCGGGGTAATCGGCGGCCAGCACGAGCCCGGTCATCGCGGTGAAGCCCGGCGCCACGACCGTCGCGCGCTCGCATCCCACCGCGTTCATCACCGAGACCACGTCTTTCGCCCAGAATTTCGGCCCGATCATGTCGATCGAGGGCACGCGGGACGAGAGCCCGATCCCGCGTTGGTCGAGCCGGATCACCCGGGCGAAGGACGCCAACCGGCGCTGGAAGCGGTACATCGACGGCTCGGCGTCGACCGAGTCGATCGGAATCGACGGCCCGGGCAGCAGCAGCAGGTCGATCGGCCCATCGCCGAACACCTGGTAGGCGATGTCCGTGTCACCGCAGCTGGCGTATCGGGTTCGTGGTGTCCCAGAAAATCCAGGCACGGCTATAAGGCTAATTCAGCACACCGACAAGTCGAACACCCGTCAGCGGCCGATGATCGGCACCAGATAGCGGGCGGCGTAGTCGCGGACGGCCGCATCGTCGGAGATGTCGAGTCGGTCGGTGGGGAAGACGATGATGCCCAGCGCGACGCGCAGCAGGATGTCGGCGACGTCGGCCAGGTCGGGCTCGGGCATTTCGGCCCCACACTTCCGCAGATTATTGGCGATCCCGTCGGCGAACTGGCGAATCGGGAACGCGTGCGATCGGGAGAACATGCCCAATAGTTCCGGTTCGCTGTCGACGATCCGCGTATACAGGGGCGAGTCCTGGACCAGGCGCACACCGAGGGCGAACGCCTCGATCACGGCCTGTCGCGGATCACAGCCGGCAGTGGCCCGGTCCAGGGTGGCGAAGAACAGTTCGGCTTCGCGCCGCACCACTTGTTCCAGCAGGTCGTCCTTGGTGGGAAAACGCCGATATACGGTGCTGCGGCTGACCCCGGCGCGGGCGGCGACGTCTTCGATGTTCGCGCGACGCACGCCGTAGGTCTCGAAGACCGCTCGCGCGGTATCCAAGATGGTGCGCTCGAGGTCGGCCCTTTCACCGAGATTGCCGTCAAGGCTGCGGTTCTGCATGGATCACGACCCCCAGGGCAATCTCGGCGCGCCGATGCTATCGTGACACAAAGATACTCGTTTGTTTCTCTGTATCACAACCGCGGGGCGGAGGAGGTTGCGATGACCGCTGGACAGGATTTCGACAGCGGGGTGCGCGAAGCGGTGCCCATGCCCGTCGACGACGAAACGGCCGACGCGTTGCCGCGGCTGGGACCCGATTCCCTGATCTGGAAGTTCTACGGTGATCACCGCACCCAATTCTTCGGGTTCCAGCGCACGGCCGGCGTCGAGAACTGCATCGAGCAGCTCGCCCAGGGAGTGCTCGACCACTCGGTGATTTTCAGCGACACGCTGGGGCGGGCCAAGCGGACCGCCCCGCCGCTGATGAAGACCGTCTACTCCGACGAGCCCCATGAGTGGGGCCGCAGGGTGCGGGATTTCCACAAGCCGATCAAGGGCACCATCAGCGACGGCTCGAGATACCACGCGCTCAATCCCGAGTTGTTCTACTGGGCCCACGCCACGTTCGTCGACCAGGTCATCTACAACACCGACACCTTCATTCGCCGGCTGTCGCGCGCGGAGAAGGAGCGGATCTTCAACGAGGGCAAGGTCTGGTACGGCCTCTACGGCGTCAGTTCCCGCAACCAGCCGCAGACCTATGACGAGTTCGTCGCCTACTGGGACGACATGCTCGAGCGGTTCGTGCCGCACAAAACCGTGCTGTACGGCACCGGCTACATCCGCAAGGGGATACCGGGGCCACGCTGGATTCCCAAGCCGGTCTGGAAGGCTTTGTCCCCGCCGCTCAACGCCTACACCCGCCTCGTTCTGGTCGGAACCATGCCGGCGCAAATGCGCGAGGTGTGCGAACTGGAGTGGGATGCCAAGAAGGAGAGGCGATTTCAGCGGTTTGCGGCGGCCGTGCGTGCGCTGAATCCGGTCGTCAACCGGTTGCCGCTCTGGTTCGTCTACACGCCCTGGGCGGCCGCGGCGTGGCGTCGCGCCGGTGTCGACCCACGCGGGCTGCACAACCGCCCGGCCGCTTAACCGATGCGCAGCAGGCGTTCGGCGTTGCCGTGCGCGATCTTCTCCCGGTCGCTCGCGCTCAGCGTTGTCCGCTCGAACCCGTCAACCGCCTCCCGCGAGGTTTCATAGGGGTAGTCGATGGAGAACATGATCGCGTCTGCGCCGACCTCGAGCACCGCCCCCATCATGACCGCCGGCGAGAACACCCCGCTGTTGGTGAAGACGATGTTGGTGCCGAGGTAGGCCGACGGCGGGCGCGGCAACGGATTTGCCGTCGCGAGCGTGGCGTAGCGCGAATCCAACCGGCTGCGCTGAAAGGGCAGGAATTCGCCCATGTGTCCCAGTATCAGCGTCGCCGTGGGATGGCGGTCGAACACGCCGCCGAACAGCAGCCGCAGCGCGTGCCCGCTGACCTCGGCCGCCCAGCTCCACGTCGCGCCGTACAGTTCCGGGCGCCCGTCGATGACACGCCAGCGATCGGCAGGCGGTGCGCCGGGATGCAAATACAGCGGTACGCCAAGGGATTCCAGTGCCGACCACAGCTCGTCATATTCGGGTGCGTCCAAGTAGCGTCCGCCGGGGCCGGTGATGCAGTCGTTGACCAGCGCTCCGCACAGCCCGTCCTGGGTGACGGCGCGCTCCAGCTCGGCCACCGCGGCGCCGGGATCCTGCAGCGGCAAAGCGGCAAACCCCTGGAATCGATCCGGGTGCCGGGCAATGACTTTCGCCAGATAGTCGTTGGCGAACCGTGCGTTGTCGCGCGCCCTCTCGGCGTCCAGGTCGACTTGCAGCCCCGGGGACGTCAGGGACAAGACCTGGACGTCGATGCCGGCGCTGTCCATATCGGGTAGCCGGTATTCGGTGAAATCGGACAGGCGGCGCTCACACTCCTCGCGCAACGCGGGCTGGAAATGCTGCATCAGACGCTGATGGGCGGGCTGGAGATCGGCCAGCTCGGGAATGAAGAACGCTTCCTCCAGAGCGATGTAGCGCATCGGCACTCCTCACTGCGCGTCGCACGCCGCCGCCTGTGAGCCTGCCTGACCCGAGCCGGGTGCGCATCCTTGACGCCCCGTGCGAGCTGGGTAACGTGCAGTTTCACGCGGTCTGGCAGCCGCGCCTTGACGAGGCAACGTCGGCCAGGTGAGCGGACCGTGACGAAACCCGAAGGAGGGGACCGCGATGCAGATGACGGGCAATACCGTCCTGGTCACCGGCGGGGGCAGCGGGATCGGCCGCGGCCTGGCCGAATCGTTCCACCGGCTGGGCAACCAGGTCATCATTGCGGCTCGGCGCCGCGAGCTGCTGGAGGCTGTCGCGCAGGCCAACCCTGGCATGGAAAGTTGGTCGCTGGACCAAAGCGACCCGGCCGGCATCCGGCGATTCGCCATCGAGCTGACCGACCGCTACCCCGACCTGAACGTCGTCATCAACAACGCCGGGATCCAGCGGGTCGAGGACCTCATCAACGGCGAGGTGGGCACCGCCGAGCGGACCATCGCCATCAATCTGCTGGGTCCGATCCGGCTGACCTCGGCCCTGATGCCGTCGCTGCTCAGGAGGCCGCACGCCGCGATACTCAACATCACGTCGGGTCTTGCCTTTGTGCCCAGCGCCTTCACACCGACGTACTGCGCCACCAAGGCGGCGCTGCACTCCTACACCCAGTCGCTGCGTTTCCAACTGCGCGATACTTCCGTGCAGGTGATCGAAGTCATTCCGCCGCAAGTGCAGACCGCGTTGCAGGGCGAGCGCGGATTCGACCCCGACGCAATGCCGCTCGATGAATACGTCACCGAGACGATGTCGCTGCTGCAATCCCAGCCACAGGCCGACGAGATTGTCGTTGAGCGTGTCAAGGCGTTCCGGTTCGCCGAACGCAGCGGGGTTTACGACGACATCTATCCCGCCTTCAACGAGGCCGTCGCGTCCGAACTCGGACGCACCGGCGGTTGAGGAAGGTCGTCGGCCGCACGCCGAAAACCCGCTAGTCGCTTCGATTTTGCCGCGGCGTCGAACAACGTTCAGGGCCCGTATGCCCGGCGGGTAAGACGAGCGTGGCGGGCGGGCCGGCAATGGGACAGGATCGATGCCATGGCCCCGGTTGACTTTTCGCTCTTGGACGTCCCCCGATCGATGCCCGTGCCGGACCCCGAGGCCTACCTGCGGGCGGCCATCGGCTGGCACTTCGGCGAAGAGACCGGTTCACGGTTCTGGTTGCGGATGGCCCGGACGCTGGACTTCAACCCGCTGACCGACGTCAAGACCTTCGCGGATCTGCGGCTGTTTCCCAACCTCGTCAACGAGCTGCGCAGCGTGCCGGTCGAGGACCTCATCCCGCGCGGCTATGGATCCCACGCGCCGCTGCCGCAGATATTCGAATCCGGCGGCACCACGGGCGCCCCGAAACGTACTGTGCAACTGCCGGATTGGATCGCCCAAGTCGTGCGATGGCAAACGGAGGACTTCGCCGCGGGCGGCTTTCTGGCCGGCCGCGGCTTCCTCTGCCTGATGCCGAGCGGCCCCCACGGTGTGGGTTACTTCTCCCGGCTGGTCTCCGAGCGCCTCGGGTCGGTGTTCCACCCGATCGACATCGATCCCCGCTGGGTCAAAAAGCTCGCCGCTCGCAATGCGGGAACCGAGGTCGCGGCCTACGTCGACCACGTCGTCGAGCAGGCCGTCCACATCCTGCGGACGCAAAACGTCGCGAATCTGCACACCACCCCACCGCTGTTGGAGGCGATTGCCCGTGACGATCAGGTGGTGGACTTGGTGAACGCCAAGATCGGCTACCTGTTGCTCAGCGGCGCGCATGTCGACGCCGACACCCTCGATCTGCTGCGCGAAATCTTCCCGCAGACGACGATCACGATGGCCTTCGGTAGCACCATGGTCTTGTCGCAGGCCGTCACCCGCACCGACGGCGATTCGTTCGTCTTCGATCCGCGCACGCCCTACGTGGTGTTCTGGGTGGTCGATCCTGACACCGGAGAACGGGTGCCGTACGGCCGGCTTGGCCAGGTCGTGATGAACCACGTCAGCAAAGGAATGTTCATACCCAACAACGTCGAACGCGATATGGCGATCCGGATGCCCGGGCCCGCAGCCGAAATCAGCGATTCGGTCAGCGCGGTGCGCCCCGTCACGACTTTCGAGGGCGAGGCGGTCATCGAGGGTGTCTACTGAGATGTCTGGCGAAACACCCGGTGTCACAGCCGATTTAGTGCAAATCGACGCGCTCGGGTCCAGCGGGGAGTACCGAACCCGCAACAGTGAGCTCGTCACGACCACGGCCGGTGCGCCGGCCGTCGAGCTCAGTATTGTGCCGCCGCTCTATGTTTCGCGCACCATCAGCGCGCAACGACGGGTCCGGCCGCTGCCGCTCGCCCGGCGCGAAGGGGCTCTGGCCGCCGCGGCCGAAATCTTTTCCACCGCCGTCATCGCCGGATTGGACTTCGAGGGCTATGTCGGGCTGGCCAGCCGGATTTCGGGGCTGCCGATCGCGGTCACGCGCGCCGGGGCGCGCGGCGTGGCCGCCGCGGTCGCCTCGGCATTCGATGCGGTGCGGCCAAGTCGGCCCGTCGGCGCCGCCGTCGACTGGCGCGACGAGCTCGCCCGCGGCGGGGGTGCGGTGTGGGCGCGGCGCGGCGAGGTTTTCGCGGTTACCGCCGCCGGCAACGGCCCGGGCGTGCACGGCCTGTGGCCGCAAGCGCTCGCGCTGGGTTACCGCGTCGCGGTGCGTCCGTCGCGCCGTGAGCCGCTGACCGCACACCGGCTGGTGAATGCCCTGCGCGAGGCGGGATTTCGCCCCGAAGACGCGGTGTATCTGCCCACCGACCACGGCGGCGCGGACGAGATCGTCCGGGCGGCCGACCTGGCCATGGTGTACGGCGGCCGGGACGTGGCGGACAAATACGCCAACGATCCGACGGTCATCGTGAACGGACCTGGGCGGGCGAAGATCCTGATCACCGCCGACCGCGACTGGCGCGAGCACATCGACCTGGCCGTCGACTCGATCGCCAATCTGGGCGGGATGGCGTGCGTCAACACCACCGCGGTGCTCTACGAGGGCGACCCCGGCCCGCTGGCCCGGGCGATCGCCGCGCGGTTGGCGACGATCGAGCCGCTGCCCAGCGACGACGAACGCGCCGTCCTGCCCACCCAACCCATCGACAAGGCGCGGGCCATCGCGGGCTACCTGGCGGCCAAGGCGGCGGGCACGACGCCGCTGCTCGGCGCCGACCAGGTGGTTGCCCACCTCGGTGACGGCGCTGCCGCACTGCGGCCCGCGGTGCATCTACTCGCCGAGCCCGGCTCGGGAAAGCTCGATAACACGCTCAACGTCGAGCTGCCCTTCCCGTGTGTCTGGGTATCGCCGTGGTCACGCGGTGCCGGCGTGGCGCCGCTGCGGCATTCGCTGGTGGTCACCGCGATCACGGGTGACGACGAGCTGATCGACGACCTGCTCGCCGAACCCACGGTGGCCAACGTGTACCGCGGCCATTACCCGACCTTCCACTCGGCGCCCGAAATCCCGCACGACGGATTTTTGGCCGATGTCCTGATGCGCACCAAGGGCTTTATCGGCGACTAAGGCGGTCTGGTAGCCGTAGTTGCGAGTCGAGTAACGTGGGGCCGAGCGCGCCACCAGGACTAGTCAGCCATTTCGGTGAATGCGGTGAGGGTGAACGTAATAGCAGAGGCCGTTAAGAGGGCTACCGACCGACTGGCCAATCCGGCGCGGATATCGGATCCCGACAAGCTGCGCGCCGCTGTGTGCGGCAAGACCGTGATGGTCACGGGCGCCTCCTACGGAATCGGCGAGGCGACGGCCCGCAGACTGGCCGCGGCGGGCGCGACCGTGCTGGTTGTCGCCCGATCCGCGGAACGGCTCGACGACCTCGCAGCCTCGATCAACGCCGGCGGCGGCACGGCGGTCGCTTACCCGACAGACCTCACCGACGAGGCCGCGGTCAGCGCGCTCACCAAACAGGTCACCGAGGATTATGGGGCGCTCGACATCGTGGTGAGCAATGCCGGCAAGTCGCTGCGCCGCTCCCTGCACCACCAGTACGACCGGCCGCACGACTTCCAGCGCACGATCGACATCAACTACCTCGGGCCGATCTGGTTGCTACTCGGTCTGCTACCGGCCATGCGCGAAAACGGCGCCGGGCACATCGTGAACGTGTCCAGCGTCGCCGCGCGCGTCGTACCGGGACCGCAATGGGGCGCCTACCAAGCGTCCAAGGGGGCATTCGATCGCTGGCTGCGCAGCGTGGCGCCGGAACTGCATGCCGACGGCGTGGACGTGACGTCGGTCTACTTCGCGCTGGTCCGCACCCGGATGATCGCGCCCACGCCGTTGCTGGGCAGGCTGCCGGGGTTGTCGCCCGATGAGGCCGCCGACGCGATCGCCAAAACCATCATCGAGCGGCCCCGCAGCAACGAACCGCCCTGGCTTTGGCCGGCCGAGCTGGCCTCGGTGCTGCTGGCCGGGCCCGCCGAGCGCGCCGCCCGGCTGTGGCACCGCCGGTTCTTCGCGAGCACCGGCAAGGATCGTGCATGACCGAAAGTGTGGTCGCGACGACGGCGCGGGCACTGCTGTCTTCCGGACTGCTGACCCCGCCCGCGCCGATCGGGGTGGCGCGCCTGGTCCGCGAGGTCTATCGAGGGGGCACGAACCTCTACACCCTGCTGGCCGTCGCGGCGGCCCGCTGGCCTTCCCGCACCGCGATGATCGACGACGACGGCGCGATCACCTACCGCGAGCTCCAGGAGAACACCGAATCGCTGGCGCGGGGGCTCGCCCTCGACGGTGTCGGGCCCGGCCAGGCGGTGGGGATCATGTGTCGCAATGGTCGCAACTTCGCTGCTTCGGCCTTCGCCGCCGCCCTGGTCGGCGCCGACGTGGTGCTCGTGAACACGGAGTTTCGCGTCAACGCGCTGGCCGGCGCGTTGAGCTCACACGATATCGCAACGGTGTTCTGCGACAACGAATTTGCCGATCAAGTACGCGGCGCGGGCGAGTCCGTCAGGGTGATCGATCCGGCGACCGTCGAGCCTGCGCGTGGTGAATCACGGCCCAAGGTCGCCGACTCGGGCCGGCTCGTTCTGCTGACGTCTGGCACCACCGGGGTGCCGCGGGGTGTCCCGCGGGTACCGCGGATGAGTTCGGGCATCGGTGTCGGCATGACAATCCTCGAGCGCACCGGGCTGCGTGTCGGATCGCGAATCGCGGTCGCGGTGCCGATGTTTCACGGCCTGGGGCTCGGCATGTTGATGCTGACGGTAAGCCTGGGCGGCACCGTGCTGACCCATCGTCGCTTCGACGCCGAGGCCACCCTGGCGCGGGCCTCGCTGCAGCGTGCCGATGCGTTGAGCGTGGTCCCGATCATGTTGGCGCGCATTCTCGACCTGCCGCAACGGGTGCGGGCGCGAAACCCGTTGTCGTCCTTGCGGGTAGTGATATCCAGCGGTGAGCGTCTCGATCCCGGCCTGGCCCGTCGGTTCATGGATGCCTATGGCGACATCCTCTACAACGGCTACGGTTCCACCGAGGTCGGCATCGGAGCTCTGGCCACGCCGATCGAACTGCGACACGCCCCGGAAACGGTGGGCCGGCCGGTCGCGGGATGCCCGGTGCGGATTTTCGACCGGAACGGAAGACCGGTCGGGCCGCGGGTCACCGGTCGCATCTTCGTCGGCGGTGAACTGGGCGCGGAAGGCTACACCGGCGGCGGCGCCAAGGACATCATCGACCGGATGACCAGCACCGGCGATATGGGCTACCTCGACAACTCGGGCCGGCTCTACATCGTCGGCCGCGAAGACGACATGATCGTCTCGGGCGGTGAGAATGTCTATCCGCGCGCACTGGAAAACGCGCTGGCCGATCATCCCGACGTCGCCGAGACCGCGGTCGTCGGCGTCCCCGACGAGCAGTTCGGTCGGCGACTGGCGGCGTTCATCGTCGCGCGGCGCGACATCGACGAGGCCGGGTTGCGGGAGTACTTGAAGGGCAAGGTCTCTCGCTTCGAGCAGCCCCGGGACATCCAGGTCGTGAGCAGCATTCCACGCAATCCCGCCGGCAAGGTCATCCGAAGCAAGTTGCTCGAGACATAGCGAGGCCGCGCCGGCGTTAGTGCCGCCCATTTGTGGGTAGCCGACATCGCAAGACTCTTGTGTGCACGTGGAGGTGTGCGATGCCGGTTACGGCGGGGCACGTTCCCGGGTTGACGTCGGGGTTGCGCCGGGTCCGCACGGACCCGAAGCGGTTCCGCAACGGGCGCTGGTTCCTGTTGGCCGAGGGCGTGCTGGTAAGCGCGTTCGGCATTGCCGGGCTGGTCTCGGCGGCCCTGCATCCACATGCCGGGCCCACCGGCGTCCCGGTTCTCGGCCTGGCGACGGCTCCGGCGCACAGCGCGATCCTGCTGGCGTTCGGGTTGGTGGCGATCGCGGCTGTCAGTCATCGCCGCGCGGCGGTAGCGGTGACCGCGCTGAGCGCGGTGGCCTACATGGTGTTGCTGTTTTTCAGCGCGGTCGCCACGTCTCGCGACATGCCGACGGCGGTGGGGTTCCACGCCGCCGATGTCGCGCTGCACGGTGTGCTGGCGGTGGTCAACCTCGGGCTGCTGATGTGGTTGATTCCCGACGAGTTGGGGGACGAGGCCTGGGTGCGGCGGCGCGGGCGTCGACGCGATCCGCGACAGCCTCCGACCCCGGCAGTGCCCGCGCGGGAGTCGGGTGCGCCTGACAACCCAAGTCCGCCCGACTCGAGCGACCCGCCAGGGTCAACGCCGCCGGTCGACGTCCATACCGCGCGTCGCAGAACTCCGGAACCACCGGGGACCGCGCGGGCGCCCGAGGCGGTGCGGTTACGCGCCACCGTCGGGCCGGTGGCCCTGGCGGTCCTGGCGGCCGTCGTCGTCATCGTCGTCTGGATACGTCACCACTGACACCGCCGGATGGTCAGCGGTGGAACGGTTGCCAGCCGTCTTCCGGCTGGGCGAGACGGTCCGCGATGACGGACAGGGTTTCCAGGTTGTGGCCGTATCCCAGATGGCTGCTGTGGACTTCGACGTTTTCGGTGCGCGGCGCGGGGAGGCTGGTGCAGCACTGCCAGGCGACGATCCCGTCTGTCTTGCTGTAGATACAGGTGGTGGGCGTGGTCAACGGTCGCTCGCGGCGGCCTCGGGCCGATTCCGCCACCGCGTCGGTGGCGTCGGTGCCGCGGTTGAGCAGCCGCCATGCTCTCCAGGCGGTGCTGGCCCGATGGTTACCGCGGAACGGAGAGCCCAGGGTGATCACCGATCGGACCTCATCGGGGAACGCGCGCGCCAGCTCGCGGGCATAGATTCCGCCGGCGCTCCAGCCGATAATGCTGACCCGGCGGCCGCCGGACCTTTCGCGGATGTGGCGCAAGCGTTCCGGCAGCGTCTCCTTCATGCTGGCGCGGTACCCGACGTTGTACCCGAGGCCCCAGTCGTAAACCCGGTATCCCAAGCGGCGCAAGACATTTCGTAGTAGATCTGTCGATAGGGGGCCGGCCAGAAACCCGGGGATCACCAGCACGGGATGCCCGTCGCCGCGCGGCCAATCGGCGAGGCGCCGCCGCAAGCCGCGGCGGGCCGCCAGGTATTCGAGCCCGGTGCGCCATTCCAGCGCACGCAGCAGATGTCCCGGTGCGCGCGCTCCATCCGCATCCGGGACGCCAGCCGGGTCGTGCGGAAAACGGGCCGGGTCGCTCACGCCTGGCCCTCGTCGTCGGCCTCGTCATCCAGACCGACCGTTCGGGCCAACCACTTGGGCGCCAGCGCCGAGATCGCGGTGGCGCCGCCGGTGGCACCCAGCACGCCCGTCCAGGCGACGGGCCCCAGCGGCGTGCATCCGAAGAACTGGCTCACGACCGGGGTCTGCACGATGCCGACCAGCACGCCCGCGCTGCCCAGCGCGGTCGCCACGACGAGGGGGCTGTGCCGTCGCGTAAGCAGGGTCTGCGCCAGCTGCGTCGTCACCAGAGCGGTCAATCCCATTGTCGCCGTGCGGCGTTCGCTGCCGGGCGTCCAGCGGCCGATGGCCCAGGCGGCCGTCGCCCCGGCGGCTGTGACGGCGCCTCGGGTGACGATCTGGCGCATCAGCGGAGCGTCCAGGGAGGGTGTCGGCCCGGTCAGCACCGCGCGTTGGTGTTCACGCCGCGCCTCGTCGGCCTCGTCTTCGGTGTCGTAATCGCCTTCGACGGGTTCGACGTATTGCGAGGTGACGGCGACCGCGAGCGCGGGGAACATGTCGGTGAGCAGATTGACCAACAGCAGCTGACGGGTCCCCACCGGCGCCCGGCCGGTGCCGAGGGCCGTCCCGATGATCGTGAACAGCACTTCGCCCACATTGCCGCCGACCAGGATCGTGACCGCGTCACGAACGCCGGACCACATGCTGCGGCCCTCGACGAGCGCGTCGAGCAGCACGCCCAGATCGTCGTCGGTCAAGACGATGTCGGCGGCGCCGCGGGCGGCCGAGGAACCGCGACCGCTCACCCCGATGCCCACGTCGGCCATCCGGATCGCGGCCGCGTCGTTGGCGCCGTCGCCGACCATCGCGGTCACTCGGCCGCAACGCTGCAGCGCGCCGACAATCTGTACCTTTTGTTCCGGGCTGACGCGGGCGAACACCTGAACGTCGGCGACGAGTTTGGCGCACGCGTCCTCGTCGAGGCCGGCGAGCTCGGCACCCGTCACCACCCGTGCGTCCTCGGACATGCCCAGCTGACGGGCGATCGCCCGTGCCGTGACGGGGTGATCGCCGGTGATCAGCACCACGTTGCGGTCGGCGGCGACCAGCTCCTCGATCAGCGGGCGCGAGGACGCCCGCGCGGTGTCCGCCAAACCCACATAGCCGATCAACTCCAGGTCCTGGGCGGCGGCGTCGACGGCGTCGGCGTCGGTCTCCTCGTCGTCGGTGGTGCCGTTTTCCCAGTCGCGTTGCGCCACCGCCAGCACGCGCAAGCCCTGCTCGGCAAGGCTGCGCACCAGCGACTCCGCGTGCTCGTGGTCGGTGTCCGGGTCGGCGAACCGGCACCGCGGCAGCACCACCTCGGGGGCGCCCTTGAGCATCAGGAGCGGCGCCGACCCGTTGGTGCTCAGCGTGCCTATAGCGGCGGCGAAACCGCAAGAGGGACAAGGACATGCGCACGCCACCGACGAAGCGATCATCACCGCGGCGGATTCACTTGCCGGTCAAGGTGATTCGGAGTGGGCGATGCTTGCCGAGGTGCCGTTCGAGTCCAGCCGCGGTTTCGCCGCCGCTATAGGCACGCTGAGCACCAACGGGTCGGCGCCGCTCCTGATGCTCAAGGGCGCCCCCGAG
>NZ_MBES01000064.1 GCF_001954195.1 Mycobacterium sp. IS-1264
GCGCGGCACTACCTGGCCATCTTCGACAAGGGCAAGACCCTGGCGCTGTATCACACCAAACGCCTGGCCTCCCCCGCGCAACGAATCGTGTTGTACGCCAAGGATCGTGGCTGCACCGCACCCGGCTGCACCGTGCCCGGCTACTACAGCGAAGTCCACCACGTCGTCGGCTACGCCACCTGTGGCTGCACCGACATCAACAACCTCACCTTCGGCTGCGGGCCGCACCACCGGTTGCTGCAACCCGGCGGCTGGACCACGCGAAGACGCGCCAACGGTGACACCGAATGGATCCCACCCCCACACCTCGAACGCGGCCAACCCCGAACCAACACCTACTGGCGCCCCGAAAAACTGCTGTGCGACGGGGACGACGATGACGACAACGATGACGACGATGACGACGACGCCGCATAGCGCGCCAATCTCTATGACGTTGCAGCAATAGTCAGGACTTGTGGACGGGGGCGGCATCGACCCAGCGGTGATAAGCGTCCATGTCGACGTTGCTCCCGCATACGACGGTGACTACGTGTCGCCCGGCGAAGCGGTCGCGGTCTTCGAGGATGGCTGCGATGCCGAGCGCGGCCGACGGTTCGACGACGAGGCCAGCGTTCTCGAGAAGCACCCGCATACCGGCAATGATCGATGCTTCCTGGACCAAGACGGCATCGTCGGCCACCAGGAGCAGGTCGTCCAGGACGGCCGGAATCGGACACTGGATGACGGCAGCGTCTGCGATGGTGTCGGTCGACTCGGTGGTGACAACGCGCCGCTGGCGCCACGAATGTGTCATCGCCGGTGCACCGGCTGGCTGAACGCAGATCACCTCCACGCCGGGTGCGAGGGCCTTCATCACGTGCCCTACACCGGTAGCGAGCGCTCCGCCGCCTAGAGCGATGAGCACGGCGTCGAAGGATAGCCCGGCGTCCACCAGTTCCAGGCCAATGGTCGCCGCGCCCTCGCACGTTTCGATGTCCAAGCTGTCTTCGAGCAAGCGGATGCCGTCGTGCCGCGCAATGGCTGCCGCTCGCGCACGGGCCATCTCGTGGTCGCCGTCCACTGACTCCAATCTGGCGCCCAGTGCGCGCACGCGATCGAGCTTGACCTCGGGTGCAATCCGGGATGCCACGACCGTGACGTCAAGGCCCCTAGCGCGACCGGACCAAGCCAGGGCCTGGCCGAGGTTGCCCCCGCTGGCACACACCACGGCGGACGCGCCGTTGTCGGCGAGCAGGCTCGCGACGACCTCGGTGCCGCGCGCCTTAAAGTTGCGCACCGGGTTCGCTGTTTCGAGCTTGATTCTCACAGCGCACCCAAGGCTTCGTTCCAGAGCCTCGCAGCGGTACAGCGGGGTGTCGAGGAAAATCGGGTCGATTACCCGGCGAGCCGCCTGGATCCGAGCAATGTCGAGGCGAGTCTGTTGCACGACACAGCACGATAGCGCTCCGTCCGCCTAGCTGACCGGCCCGCGCTTTTCGGTCGCACGGTTGATCATCGAGAAGATGCCGTTCGGCGCGATCCGCGACATCCCATACAGAAATTTCGCACGTCCGATACGCAGCTCGGTCCTGTCGCGCGCCAGCGCCTTGACGATGGCCGTGCCGACGGCTTCCGGGCCAATTTTGGGCCCGCCATAGCCACTGGTCATTTCGGTGTCGACAAGCGGCGGGAAGACCTCGAGCACATGGATCGGGTCGCGGCGCGTCTGCCGTCGCAGTGACCGGGTGAAGGCGTGCAAGCCCGCCTTGGCGGTGGAATAGCCGGGGTTGAAGGCCCGCGGCGCGTAAACCAGCCCGGTGCTGACGTTCACGATGGCGGCCTCGGGTCGCTGCCGTAGTACGGGAAGGAGCGCGATACACAGATGCACCGGCGCGGTCAGATCGAGTGCGACGTCGTGTTCCAGCAGGGACCTGGCGTTCGGGTCGTGAAGATCGATTAGGGCCATGCTGCCGGCGTTGTTGACCAGAATGTCGAGGGGCCGGCCGTTGCCGAGTTGCTCGATAAGCCGGTCTCGATCGTCCGGGTCGGCCAGGTCGGCCGCCGCGGTCAGGATGCGCGAATCGTCGCCGCGCGCCGCGTCGAGCCGTGCCTTGCTGCGGCCGACGATCAGCACATCCGAGCCGGCGGCGCGCAGCGCCCGGGTGATCGCCAGGCCGATGCCCGCTCCGCCGCCGGTGACCACGGCGAACTTTCCGTCGAGATTCATCGCGCTTCCCTTCTCACCAAGTCTGTTCGGCCGCGCGCACCAGCATGTGGTTGACCGCCACCCGGCGGTCGCGAGTCACCATGTAGCACACCGCATCCGCAATATCCTCCGGCCGCAATTTGACCATGTCGGCGGTTTGCTTTTCGAACGCCGCACGCGAGGGTGCGGCCAAGTGGGAAAAGATCTCGGTGTCAACGGTTCCCGGACTCACCACGCCCACGCGGACCCTCTTGCCGAGCAACTCCTGTCGGATGCCTTCGCTGAACGCGTTCACCCCGAACTTGGTCAGCGAATAGACCGCGGTGCCAGGTCGGGCGACCCAGCCGCCCGTCGAGCCGATGGTGACCAGGTCGGCCACCCCGCGCGGCGAGTCGGCGGCCGCGCCGATCAGGTGCGGCAGCGCGGCGCGGGTGGCATAGAGGACGCCTTGCACTTTGACGGCGACCATGTCGTCCCAGTCTTGCAATGCCGCCTCGGCGGCGGGCCCCGATTGCATCAGCCCGGCGTTGTTGACCAGGACGTCGAGGCGTCCCAATTCCGCGACGGTGCGCTGCACCGCGGAGGCGACCTGCTCGGCGTCGGTGACGTCGGCGGGCACGACAAGCGCTGTGCCACCGGCGGATTCGATCTGGGTTTTCAGCTCGGTCAGCCGGTCGGCCCGGCGGGCGAGGAGGGCCACCGCGGCGCCCTGGGCCGCCAACGCTTTCGCCGTTGCCGCGCCGATACCGCTGCTGGCGCCGGTCACCAGCGCCGCGGTGCCCGCGAGTGCAGCCGTCATGTTCCGAGTATCTCGTGGAGGACGTAACCGTTGTCCTCGCCCAGGTCCGGTGCGCCGCGCGCAATCCGCGCCGGGGCGCGCGCCATCCGCCACGAGGGGCCCAGGACGGGGCGCTGGCCTTCGCGGTGGTCGCTGACGAAGCGATACAGCCCGCGGTCCCAGAGCCGCTGATCACCGATCACGTCGAGGGCGGTGGCGCTCTTGGTCGCCGGTACCCCGGCCGTGCGCAGGCGGTGAGCCAGCGGTTCGGCGTCGTGGTGCCGCGTCAGCACCGCGAGATCGGCGTCGAGCGCGTCGGCGTGGCCATGCCGGTCTGCTGCCGTGCGGTAGCGCGGATCGGCGGCCAACGCCGCGGCGTCGAGCACGTCGCACAGCCGCCGCCACTCGTCGTCGTCGGCCACCGCCACGGCGATCCACGAACCATCGGAGCAGGGATAGCAGCCATGCGGGCACATGTCGGGGTGATTGTTGCCGTCGGGCCCGAGGCCCTTCCCGGTGAGGCTTTGTTCGAGCAGGCGGTCCCCGATCATCGACGACAGGGTTTCCACGGCGGACACGTCGACGAATTGTCCGGCGCCGGTGAGATCGCGATGCAGCAACGCCACGACTGCGGCGTACGCGGCCGCCGCGCCGACCGTGGAATCCCCGTAACGCATGCTCGTTCCGAGCGGCGGTCCGTCGGGATAGCCGACCAGCGACGCGAGGCCGGCCAGCGCGGCGAAGCACGGCGCGTAGCCCGTTTGATGGCCCAGCGGTCCGTCGTTGCCCCACATCTTGACCGACACCGAGATGATGTCCGGCTTGATCGCCGTGAGCTGTTCATAACCGAGGCCTTGCCGTTCCATCGCGCCCGGGCGCAGGTTGTTGATGACGATGTCGCTGCGGGCGATCAGCTCGTGCAGCCGGGCCATGTCGTCCGGCGACTTGATGTCGAGGTCCACGCTGAGGATTTCGGGGTTGATGCTCAGGAAGTACGGGGCGTGGTTGACGTCGGTGCCGCCGTAGGCCCGCATCTCCTCCGGGTGGGCGGCCGTTTCGACCTTGATCACTTCGGCACCCAGCAGGGCCAGGAGTTTGCCGGCGTACGGGCCGGCCCACACCTTGGTCAGCTCGACGACGCGCACGCCCTGCAGCGGGCCGCCGCGCGGATTCTTGGGCGGCTTGAGTTGTGCCGGCTTGAGTTGTGAAGCCGCCGCCGGCGCCCGCGGGCTGTCGAGGTGTTCCAGGATCGCGGCGGTGTGTTGCCCGAGAGTCGGTGCCGCGGTGGTGATTTCGGCGGGCGAGGCGCTGAGCGTGTACGGCACCGTGGGATACGCCGCCCGACCCAGGACGGAATGTGTGACGTCCTGGAAGAAACCGCGATGGCGGTATTGCGGTGCCTGGTGCAGATCCGCGGCGCCATTGACCGGGACCAACGGCACGCCCAGCCGCTGGGCTTGGTCGGCCGCGGTCTCTTTGGCGAGGCCCCGGACCCAGTCCGCGAATCCGCGCCGAAACGCGGCGACCTTTTCCGGGGTAACGGAGAATTCCAGCCAGTCGTCGTCGAACGCGGCGAGCCACTCGGGCTGACCCATGAGAGCCTTGATGCCCTGCCAATGGGCGCGACTGGTCATGTACAGGTAGACGAAGCCGTCGGCGCACGGGAAGAACGCCGCCGGTCCCTGCTGGTCGTAGTCGTCGCGGGTGCCCGCGGCCGCGACCTCGCCGGTGATGAATCGGCCCAGTATCGAGTCGGCGCGCGAGACCAGCACGGCATGCTCGGAAATGTCGATGGACTCGCCCTGGCCGGTATGCAGGCGCCCGAACAGCGATGCCGCAGTGCACAACGCCGCCTCCAGCCCCGCTTCGTAGTCGGCGAGGAACCGGCCCGGTCCTTGCAGCGGGGGCCGGCAGGGGTCCGGATGGCTGGGAGTGTGGTATCCCCAGCCGCTGGCGTGAAAGACGTTGATGCTCTTGGCCTTGTCGAATTCGGCGGGCGCGCCTTGGCCGAAGGGCGTGATCGAGCAGAACACCACGCCCGGATGTCGTTCGGCCCAGTCGGCCGCGCGCTCGCAGATGACCGCGTCGGCGGTGGCGATGAGCTTGTGCAAGCGCGCGGTGTCGCCGACGTCAAGCTCGATCGATTGCTTGTTCGTGTTGAGGTAGGCGAACAACGCACTGCCGTTAGGACCGTCGGCCAGGATGGGCGCCATCGCCCGGGTGCGACTGCCGCGTCCCGCTGGTTCGACCTTGATGACCTCGGCGCCGAAATCGGCCAGCAGCTTCCCGCAGTACTCCCCCGCGACCGACTCGGCCAGCTCGATGACCCTGATACCGGTCAGCGCCGACATGCCCGCCCTCGCAACGAGATCAGGGCTTCTTGCGCCCGGAGCGGCTCAGGCGCCATTCGGGCGGGAAGTTCATATCGTTGTCCTTCACCACGTTGTTGAGTCCCTTGCCGAAGGTTCCCTCGGTGAGGTCGACCTCGTTGTCCCGGTCGTTGGCGATCAGCGGGAGCATGCCCTCGACCATGCCGGTGAGCAGGCTCCCGAAGTACTCGCCCTTGTGCTGCTTGTAGAGCTCCAGGAAGGTCTTCTGCACCGCGACGGTGTCCGTCGGACGGGAGCGCGAGCACGCCATCGCGTATTTGAGAGTCTCGTCTTCGACTTTCTCGCGCGGGACCACGCTGTTGACGAAGCCGCACTCGTACATCTCCTTTGCGCTGAAAGGCCGCCCGGTGAACAGCATTTCGGAGAACTTGCGCAGACCCATCGTCTCGGCCCACCACCACAGCCGCGGGCCCCAGCCGACGTAGCGGAACGCCGGGTGACCGAACAGGGCGTCGTCGGAGGAGATCACCAAATCGGCGTCACCGGCCTGGTAGAAATGCCATCCGTAGCAATAGCCCTTGGCCTCGATGATGCTGATCTTGCGCAGTTCTTGCAGCGGCCGGTTTCCGGCGGCGGCCTTGGCATAGAAATCGGTGACGGTGGACAGATAGCGGTACGAGCCGCCCGGCGGGTACTTGACGTCGTCGTCGTTGATCGCGAGCTCGTGCAGCAGCGGCATGCCGGGGTTCTCCAGCATCGGGCGCTGCTCGGGCAAATCGCCACCGCTACCGAAATCCTCACCCTCGCCGCGGATCACGACGACTTTAACGTCGTCGTCCACGTTGCACTTGTGGATCAGATCGGCGTAGTTCTGCCGCATCCCCAGGGTGGTGGAGTTCTGCGCGTCGGGACGATCGAAAGTGATGTAGGCGATCCTGTTCTTCTTGTCCTTCTCGAATTTGATGTACTGCTCCGCTTCCTTCTTCAGCTTCACGTAGTCGTACTCAGGCATCGGTTCTCTCCACTTCTGTTATCGGTCATCTAGGCAGCAACGACGGCAGGAACTCCCAGCCCCGCACCGTCGACGTCGGGCTGAGCTTGGCATTGCTCATGTCGATCTCCCACTCGGGGAAGCGCTTCAGGATTTCTTCCAGCGCGACGCGGCCTTCCAGACGCGCCAGCGCCGAACCGAGACAGAAATGGGTGCCCACGCTGAAGGTGAGGTGCGGCCGGGCCTCGCGATGGATGTCGAATTCACCTGCGTCCGGGCCGAACTGGCGCTCGTCACGGCACGCCGCCCCGAGGAGCATCATCATCACGCTGCCCTCGGGCACCGTTCGGTCATGCAGCGCGATGTCGCGGGTCACATACCGTGCCATGTGCGGTGCCGGCGGCTCGAAGCGCAACAGCTCCTCGATCGCCTGCGGGATCAGCGCGGGGTTTTCGGCGAGTTCGCGGCGCTGATCGGGATGTTCGGCGAGAACCTTCCCCGCCCAACCGATCAGGCGCGTCGTCGTTTCGTTTCCCGCTCCCGCGACCACGTTGAGGTACACGAGGATTTCCTCGCGCGTCAGGCGCCGCGTGGTGCCGGTTTCGTCGACGAACTCGACGTTGAGCAGCTCGGTCATGATGTCGTCCGACGGATGCTCGGCGCGCCAGTCGATGTAAGCCTCGAACTGTTCGCCGACGGACAGGCCCTGCTCCGCGGCCTTCATGGGCTTGCCTGCTTCCGTGCGCAGCTGTGCGTTGCCCCGGTCGCGGATGTACTCCTGATCGTCCTCGGGGATGCCGAGCAGCATGCTGATGACCTTCATCGGCATGATCGCGCCAAGATCGGTGACGAAGTCGAATCGCCCCGAACCCACCAGTGGATCCAGCAGCTGCGCGCAGAAGTCCCGGATCAAAGGCTCCAGCGCGTTGATCTTGCGCGGGGTGAACATGCGCGACAGTAGCTTGCGGTGCACGTCGTGGATCGGCGGGTCTTCGAAAATGAGCATGCCCGAGGGGATTTCGAGGTTGGCCTTGATCAGCTCGAGGATCACGCCGCGGGCGGAGCTGTAGGTGCCGTGGTCGATGAGCGCCTTGCTGACATCGGCGTAGCGGCTCAACGCGTAGAAGTCGTATTCGGCGTTGTAATACAGCGGCGCCTCGTCGCGCAGGCGGGCGAACATCGGATATGGGTCAGCGATCAGATCGACATCGTAGGGGTCGAAATGAACCTGACTATCGGTGCTCGCCGTCACGAAATCCCTCCTACCATTAGCGTTTCAGTTGGCGCGCCCGCCCGAACCGGTCAAGCGCCCCTTGTCCGGACTCTTCAGCACGCCGGTAGCGATCGCCGCCAAGATCCGGTCGAGTCGTTCGGGGCTGTCAATGATCCTGTCGCCGTGGGCGAATCGCAGCAGCAGCCCGTTGATGAACGTCAGCGTGATGTTGCTCAAATCGTCGACGACCGCCGACTCCAATTCGGCGCCGCGCGGCATGAGCTGCACCAGGATTTCCCGGTGCAACTTGGTGAACCCATCGGTGGCCTGTTGCAGAATGGCGGCCATCGCCGGATCGCGGACGGCCTGCAACGTCAGCTCGTAGCGTGCCTTCGTTCGGGACAACTGCGGCTCGGCGCCGGCTTGGATCACCACCTGTGACAATCGCGACGGCGACGGGTTGTCCCCTCGGCCATCGGCGGTGTCGGCGATGGACTGCAGGCTTGCGAGGTCCAGCTCGGCCAGTCGCTCCGCGACGGCACGCAGCAGCGCCGAACGCGTCCGGAAGTAGAAGGAAGTGGTGCCGTCGGGCACACCGGCCCTGCGGTCCACCTTCAGATGGCTCAGCCCCTTGGCCCCGTCGTCGGCCAGCAGTTGGATCGCCACATCGCAAAGGTCGCGGCGACGCTCCACGGGATTGGGCTTTCGTCGTTTCGCCGCGGCCGGCGTGTATCGAGCCATGAGACGGCCGACATTACTCTATGTTCGTAGTGTCGGTAAAGAACCTGCCGCTACGATCGGCTTGATCCCGTGTGCGAAAGGAGTGCGGTGGGTCCGGCAAAGAAAGCCGCGAAGAAATCGGCAAAGAAATCGGCAAAGAAATCATTGACGACCGTCGTGCTGCTCGGCGCGGTGACGTGTGGCTGCCAGGCGACTCAGCACCCGGCGTCGCCCACCGCCTCGACCACCAAGGCGCCGCCCGCAACGAGCCAATCGGTGGCGGCACCCGTCAACATTCAGCCCTTGCCGGTTCGGAAGGTAGAGAAGTCGCAACCCGCCTCGCCCGACAAGTGCCCCGCCGCGAATCCGAACGCTCCCGCCGCGCCCGACAAGGTTTTGATGGCCTGTGACCTCGCCCGGACCACTCTCTATACGTTGGGCCCCGAGGCGATGCGGCTCGGGCTGACTCAGGTGGACCCGCCCAAGTCGCTGACCGCCGGCTTCTACGAGGTGCTGCTGACGCTGGACCGACCGTCGGCGGCCGCCTGGGCGTCGTTCACCGCCGCGAATCTGCACGACCACGTTGCCTTCATCCGTGACGATCTCGTCCTCGAAGCCCCGTTGATCGAGTACCAGGTCGCCTCCGGGCAGATCGCGCTGACCACGCAGACCGTTCAGGCCGCGGATCAGTTGACACAACTTGCGGGCCGCCCCGCGTGACCGAGCTCGCCGTCGGCTTCCTCAGCGTGTTCGCGCTTCCGCCGGTGGAGTTCGTCGGTGTCGCGGCGGACCTTGGCTGCCGGCACATCTCGACCGTCGTGCGGGGACAGCCGCTGGTGCCTCTCGGCTTTCGGCCATTCTCGCTGAAGGACCCCGCCGAGAGAAAGGCGCTGCGCGCGGCGATGAACGACAGGGGTGTGACGATCACGCTCGGCGACGGGTTTCTCGTGCTGCCCGGGGCCGATATGCGCGACTTCCGCTCGGATCTCGATGTCCTGGCCGAGCTCGGCGTTCCCCGGATCAACGTGGTCAGCCTCGATCCCGACCTCAGCCGCACATTCGACCAATTCGCGGCGTTGACCGAACTCGGTGCGCAACGCGACATCGAAACCAACGTCGAACCGGTACCGGGCCTGACCGTCGGCGACCTGCCCACCGCGGTCGCCGCCCTGGAACACGTCGGGCGACCCGATTTCCGGCTGTTGATCGACACCATGCATCTGGTGCGCTCGGGGTCCGGCGCCGCGGACCTTTCGGCCTTGGAACCCGAACACATCGGCTACGCCCAACTCAACGACACCACGCTGGCGCCGCGCCTGGACAACTACATGGAGGAAGCCATGTACGAGCGCATGGTTCCCGGTGAAGGCGAATTACCGCTGCGCGACATCCTGGCCGCACTGCCACCGGACGTCGTGATCGAACTCGAAGTACCCCAACGCTCGCTGGCGCTGGCGGGCGTCGGTCCTATCGACCGCCTGCGTCCGTGCGTGGCTGCGGCCCGCCGTTTGTTGGCCGAAATGTCAACTGGCTGAACGGGTTACAGCTGGCTCGGCTCGCGCAGCGGGAGGCCGGCGGCGCGATAGATGGCATCGATCACGGTCATGTTCTCGATCGCGTCCTCCGGTGTCGTCTTGATCGGCTCGCCGCGCAGCACCGCCGCGGCGAAAGCGTCGAGCTGATACGCGTAGGAGGCGCGGCGCGGGAATCGCTCGGTGCGTTTGCCGGCCGGCGAACGAATGGAGAGCCGATGAAAATAAGCGGGCATCACCGGGTTGAGCACCCGTAGCTCGCCCCGGTCGCCAACGACCTTGGCGTTGATCTGCAGCAGGCGCGTCGACCACATCGAGCAGCGAATCCGGCCGGTGTGCCCATCGGCAAACCGCAACTCGGCGGTCATGGCCCGGTCGACCCGGGGATCGCGCAATTTCGCTTGCGCGGAAACGACTTCCGGGGTCGAACCGCCGAACGTACGCACCATGTGCACCGCGTAGCAGCCGGCGTCCATGGTCGCGCCGCCGGCGAGGGAATAGTTGTAGCGGATGTCGGAGAACTTCGGCAGCGGGAAGCACAGCGCGGCCTCCACCCGCTGGAGCTTGCCCAGCTCCCCCGACGCGATGATCTGCTCGACCCGCAATGTCAGCGGGTGGTAGCGGTAGTGAAACGCCTCCATCACCACCCGATCCGACTTCGCGGCCAGTTGGGCGATCTCGCGGGCCTCGGCGGCGTTGGCGGTGAACGGTTTTTCGCACAGCACGTGTTTGCCGGCGGCGAGCGCGGCGCGGGTCCACTTGCCGTGCAAGCCATTCGGCAGCGGGTTGTAGACGGCATCGATGCCCGGGTCGGCGATCAGCTTGTCGTAGTCGTCGTGCACCCGCGCGATGTGGTGCTTGGCGGCGAAGGCTTGGGCGCGCGCCACGTCGCGCGCCGCGACGGCGGCCACGTCGACCTCTGCGTTGTCCTTGGCGGGGTTGGCGAGCGCCAACGGCGCGATGCGGGCCGCACCCAGAATGCCGATGCGTAGGAGTTCAGACACGGACCGACGCTAGCAGCCCCCGCGGGCCGGTTAGGCGGATCCGCGCCGCGCGAATGCGGGCGCGTGCTCGGGTCGAACCCCGACGCCGACGAAATACGCGGGCACCACCGACAGCCACGGCAGCCGCTGCACCAGGCCCAGCAGGGCATCCGGTGGGGTGGGGTCCGCGCCGCGCAGCAGCGGACCCAGCAGCGCCCTCTGCAACACCCGTTGCACGGCCTGGGTCACCACCGTAGGAACGACCCGGCGCCGCCGCACGCCGGCCAGGTCGCGATCCGTGACGCGGTGCCGCCGCAGCGGTTCGGCCAGGATCGTCGCCGCCGCGACGGCGTCTTGGACAGCCAGATTGATGCCGACACCGCCCAGCGGAGACATCGCGTGCGCGGCGTCACCGATGCACAGCAGCCCGTCGGTGTGCCAGCGGCGCAACCGATTCACGTGGACGTCCAGGTGCTTGATATCGTCCATCGAGGTGAGCGCCGCCACCGACACGGCCGCATCGGGCAGCAGCGCGTCGACGTCGCGCCGGAAGGCCTCGATGCCGCGTGCGCGCAACTGCGCATCGCCCCCCTTGGGCCCGAGGTAGGCGATCTGGTCGTAACCTTTGCGCGGGATCACGACGAGGGCCTTGCCGGGGGCCAGGCGAGGCAAGAAGGTGAATTGCTCGTCGCCGTCCCGCGGCAACCTGAACCACCACACGTCGAAGTTCACCGGGAATTCCCGAGTCTTGAGGCCCGCCTCCCGGCGCGCGATCGACCACCGGCCGTCGCACGCCACTGTCAACTCGGCCCGCAGTTCACCCGGGCCGTCGGGAGCTTCGTAGCGCACCCCGGTGACCTTGCCGCCTTCCCGCAGCAACCCGGTGACCTCGGTCTTCATCCGCAACGTGAAGGTCGGCTCGGCCTGGGCGGCCTCGGCCAGCAGGTTGAGCAGGTCCCACTGCGGCACCATGGCGATGAAGGGATGGGGTTGGCGCAGACGCTCGAAGTCGACGTAAGTCACCGAGCGGCCATTGGACTCGAACGCCGCCTTGCGGACCTCGCTATAGTCCAGCTCCGAGAAGCGCTCCCACAAGCCCAGCTCGTCGAGGAGCCGCAGCGTCGTCGGATGCACGGTGTCACCGCGGAAGTCGCGCAGGAAGTCGCCGTGCTTCTCCAGCAGGGTGACGTCGATTCCCGCCCGAGCCAACAACAGCCCGAGGATCATCCCGGCCGGGCCGCCGCCAATAATCGCGCACGTGGTTCTGTCGACCATCAGCGCTCAGCGTACGTGGTGATTTCAGCCGAGCAATTGGGTGTCGATTTCGAAAACGGAAACGGGATCGAGAATCACGCCGCTTTCCTTGACGTAGCGATCCCACAACTCGAGCAGTTCGGCCAGCTTCTCGGGCCGCGCGGCGGCCAGGTCGTCGATTTCACCGGGATCGGCCGAGAGGTCGTAGAGCTGCCAGGTGCCCGGGCCGTACGGTTCGGGCAGCCACAGCGCCTTCCAGTCGCCCTGGCGAATGGCGCGGCGGCCGAACAACTCCCAACCGGTGCCGGTGTCGCCCCCGTGCACCGCGTCGGTGTCGCCCGAGAGATACGGCACCAGCGACCGGCCGCGCATGGGTGCTATTTCGCGGCCGCGGTAACTGGTGCCGGGATGCGTGGCGCCGGCGAGTTCCAGGACCGTTGGGGCGATGTCCATCACGGTCGCGAAGGCGGTGCCGATCTCGCGCTGCCGCTCGAATCCGGGCCAGGTGACGAACCCGACCACCCGGATGCCGCCTTCGGTGGTGAACGCCTTGTGCAGCCGCGACGGCGCCGTGGCAGCTTGGGCCCAGCGCGGCCCGTACCAGATGTACGAGGTGGGCCGCCCGAGGTTGTCGAGGCTGTTGTCGTAGTACTTTTCGATCTGCGCGGCGATCCGGGCGCCATGCAGCGGCATCGCCTCGACGATCGCGCCCTCGGCGCCGTTGTCCGACAAGAAAATCACGACCGTGTCGTCGAGTTCGCCGGTGTCGGCCAGGTAGTCGATCACCCGCCCGATATTCCAGTCCATCCGGTCGACCATGCCGGCGTAGACCTCCATGCTGCGGGCCGAGAGCGCGCGCTGCTCGGCGGTCATGTCGGCCCACTCCGGAGCCCCGTCGGCGACCACGGGATGCGGGGTGACGCCCGGTGGGCACAGGCCGAGTCGCTCGAGCGCCGCCAAGCGAGCGTCGCGCAGGGCGTCCGGACCCGCGTCGTAGCGTCCGCGGTAGGTAACGATGGATTCGTCGGGTGCTTGCAGCGGCCAGTGGGGCGCTTGGAAGGGCAGGTAGGCGAAGAATGGCCGGTCCTGATCTCCGGGACGCTCGGCGCGTTCGCGGAAGTAGCGCAGCAGGGTGTCGGTGTAGAAGTCCGACGAGTAGAAGTTCTCGTCGACCGTGACGAACTGGTCATCCTCGGTGTAAAGCCTTGGCACCGGCGCGAAACCCTCTGCCGCGGCACCGCCGTAATGGCTGGCACCGGCCGGCAACAGCGCGAACGAACGCTCGAATCCGCGGGCCCACGGCGACGTCTCGATGGTGTCGCCCAGGTGCCATTTGCCCGACATGAACGTCAGGTATCCGGCGTCACGCAGCAGCTCCGGCAGCGCGACGACGCGATCGTTCAGATAGCCCTCGTAGCCGGGCGCGCCCTGGAATTCGGGGATCGTGACCTCGAGCATCGTTCCGATGCCGGCGATGTGGTGATCGGTTCCTGTCAACAACATCGCCCGGGTGGGCGAGCAGGCCGGCGCCGAATGGAAATCGGTGAGCCGGATCCCGGCGTAGGCGAGCCGGTCCAGATTCGGCGTGTTGATCTCACCGCCGAAGGCGCCGATATCGGAAAACCCCAGATCGTCCGCCACGATGACCAAGAAGTTGGGCCGCGTCACGGTCAAGCATCCTGTCAGGTCTAGCGGCCGAAGGGAACTTCTGCGGCCGGCGCCATCGCCGATATGGTCATGGGATGCTGCAACAGTTTGGGATGTCCATTCCGTTGGTCGCCGCCCCGATGTCGGGCGGCCCGACGACCCCGGCAATGGTGTCGGCGGCGACCCGCGCGGGTGGTCTGGGTTTCCTCGCGGCCGGATACAAGACCGTGGAGGCTGTCGAAGCCGAGATCAAGACCGTTCGCGCCGAGGGAATCCCGTTCGGCATCAACGTGTTTGCCCCCAACCCGCTACCGGTCGACCCCGACAGCTACCGGGCGTACGCCGCAACGATTCAGAGGGAGGCCGACCAATTCGGCCTGACGGTGCCGTCCGAGCCGATCGAGGACACCGACGCCTTCGACGAGAAGATCGCGCTGTTGCTCGACGATCCGGTGCCGATGGTGTCTTTCACGTTCGGGATACCGCCACGTGACGCGATCGCCGCGCTGCAACGGGCGAATAGCGTTGTCGTTCAAACGGTTACAACCGCCGAGGAGGCCGCGCAAGCGCACGAAGCCGGGGTCGACATGCTTGCCGTGCAGGCTTCGGCCGCGGGCGGGCATTCCGCCACGCTTTCGCCGCGAAAACCGTTGACCCCGGTCCCGCTCGCCGACCTCGTCAAACGGATCACCGCGACCGTGCCGTTGCCGGTGATTGCCACGGGTGGGCTCGCCACTCCGGCCGCGGTGGCCGAGGTCATCCGCGCGGGCGCCACGGCCGCAGCGGTCGGAACGGTCCTGCTTCGTGCCGCCGAAAGCGGAGCCTCGGCCACCCACCAGGCGGCCCTCACCGACCCCGCATACACCGAGACGGTGATCACTCGGGCCTTCACCGGCCGGCCGGCCCGCGGCCTGCGCAATGCGTTCATCGACGCGCACGAGGCGGAGGCCCCGCTGGGCTACCCGGCGCTTCACTACCTCACCACCGCGATGCGCAAGGCCGCGGCCGCGGCGGGCAAACCCGACTACGTCCATCTGTGGGCGGGCACCGGGTACCACCACGCCACCGCGGAGCCGACGGGCGACATTCTGCGACGATTGGCCTCCGAGCTCTGATCGACGCCCTCCGCTAGTCTCCCCCGCCGCCGTGCCCCTTGCCGTGGCCCTTGCCGGGGCCGTGCCCTGGCGGGCCCGGGGGCGGTGCCGGCGGCGTCGGCGGCGGCGCGGGATTGCCGACGGGAACAGGCACGGGTGTGCTGGTGGTCACGGGTTTGGTGGGCGCGTGCGAGGACGACGCATCGAGCGCGAACGCCAGCGGGATCAGCATCAGGACGGCCAACACCGCCACCGCACCCAGCACCTTCCTTCGGGTGCCCGTCATCGGTGGGACTAACGCAGGGAAAAACGTGTTCGTGACCAACCCGGGTGGCGGACCGTCCAGCACTTTGGTGGCTGGACGCCGCGGCGCGGCGACCCGCACGCCCGCCGCCGGCGCGATCCGACCGCCGTGCAGGGCGGCCCGCATCTCCTCGGCGCTGCCAAACCGCTGCCGCGGGTCACGGGCCATCGCGCGTTCGATCACCGCTATCAGGCCGGGCTCGACGTCGGGCCGCAGCGCTGCGAGTGGGGGCGGCCGGCCATGCAAGATGGCGCTGGCCAGCGCGGCCACATTCTCTTGTGGGAACGGGCGATGCCCGGCGAGCGCCTCATAGCCGACGACACCGACCGCGTAGAGGTCGTCGGCAACACAGGCGGGCGCACCGGCGAGGCGCTCGGGGCTCAGATAGGCGATGGTCCCGACGATGTGGCCGGTCAGGGTGTTGGTGGCCTCGGGGATCTTGGCGATCCCGAAGTCCGCGACCTTCATGATCTCGCCGCCCGCCGCGAGCAGGATGTTTCCGGGTTTTATGTCGCGGTGCAGGATCGCAGCTTTATGCGCCGCGGTCAGCGCGGCGAGGACGTTGTCGAGCATCGCACCGGTCCGCGCCGGGGGCAGTGGACCAGCGGCTATCTGGTCGGCCAGGCTCTCTCCGGGCAACCGTTCCATCACGATGAACGGTGTGCCGTCGTGCTCGCCGATGTCGTGGACGGCGACGATGTTCGGGTGGTTGAGCGCCGCGGCCGCGCGCGCCTCGGCGTCGAACCGGTTCCGGATGCCGTTCTGGGCACTCAGCGCCGGGTGCAGGAGTTTGATGGCGACCGGCCGGTGCAATCGGGTGTCCCAGCCGTCACGAACCTCGGCCATGCCACCAAGGCCCAGCCTGCCGTGCATCTCGTACCGGCCAGCGAGCAACACGAGAGTATTCATCTGCCCCGCCCACTCTGTGCGACTTCAGTGACGATCGCGCGACCGGCCGCAAAATCGCCGAAGGGGGGTTACCCCCGCATCGGCAGCTCAAAACGCGAGCGAATAGGCCGCCGCCCGGCGCGGGCAGTCAGAATCCGTCCGGATTCTGCTGCACCTCGACCGGCACCGGGTGCTGGTACAGGCGCGACGCGTTCTCCCACGTGAACTTGCGGATCGCGTCGGGCGGTAGGTCGCCGATTTCTTCGTGGATCGTTTGTTGGGTGTGCGGCCACGTCGAGTCGCAATGCGGATAGTCGGCTTCCAACATGATGTTGTCCACACCGATCCGGTCGCGCTGCACGAACGACGACTTGTCCTCCACCGCGCAGAACCAGAAGTTGCGGGTGAAAACCTCTGCGGGAGACAGACTCTCACCGAGCGCCTGCCAGGTGCCGTACATCGCGTGATAGCTGAGCATGTGATCGAGGCGGTCGAGTAACCCTGCGACCCAGCCGATTCCACCTTCCGACAAGCAGATCTTGAGATCCGGGAACCTGCTGGGCAGGCCGGAATACAACCAGTCGACCGCCGCCGAGATGGCGTAGGCGAAGAACAGCACACCCTGCACGTCCGGCGGCGCGTCGTCGGTGGTCGACGGCGACGAGCCCGACGAACCGATGTGGAGATTGACGACCGTGCCGGTCTCGGCGCATGCCGCGATCATCGGATCCCAATGACCCGAGTGGATGCTCGGCAAGCCGAGCATCGCGGGATTCTCGCTGAATGTCACCGCGTGAAATCCACGCTCGGCGTTCTCACGGATCATCTTCGCGCCCAGCTCGGGGTCCAGCAGCCATGGCAGCTGGCACGGAATGATCCGTTCGGGATACGACCCCGCCCACACCTCGAGGTGCCAGTCGTTCCAGGCGCGGACCGCGGCCAAGGCCAGGTCACGATCCGTGGTCACCTGTTGCAACCGCTGGCCGGCGAATCCGGGTAGGAACGACGGGAAATTGAGCGAGGCGTAGATGCCGTTGAGGTCCATGTCCTTGACCCGTTCGTGGATATCCCATGCGCCCCTGCGCATCTCGTCGAATCTGACCGGCTCGAACCCATATTCGGCCACCGGCCGCCCGACCACGGCGTTGAACCCGACGTTGGGCAATTCGCGGCCGTCGTAGACCCACGTTTGTCCGCCTTCGTCGGTGTCCACCACTTTGGGTGCACGCTCGGCGAACCTGCGTGGCAGGCGTCCGGCGAACGTATCCGGCGGTTCGACGATGTGATCGTCCACCGAGATCACGGTGTAGCGCCGCGCTGCCCGGGGCGGGTCCGGGAGAAACGTGACGGAGCGATCCTCACCGGTCTTCGCGGTGGTGAAGTCCAGGTTGGCGGCCAACTCGTCGATCGATTTCATGATTCACCTGAGCACATCGGGATCGGCCTTGATGGTCATCCGGGCGGCCCCCGCCCAGTACACGTCGGCGGCCCGTTCGATCAGCGACCGTTGCATGCCCGCCATGTCCGGCCAGGTCATTTTCACCGGTTCGGCGCCGGTGAGCATGACGTCGTAGGCCAGCTTGCAGACCCGTTCGATCGATGCGGCGCGATAGACGGCTTGGGCCAGGTTGCTTCCGGTCGCGATGACGCCGTGGTTGGCCAGAATCGTCAGGTTGGCGCCGCCGATACGGGCCGCGAGGTCGGCTGCGCGGGCGGGGCTGTCGATTTCGCCGTCGTACGTGTCGACCAGGCACAGGTCATCCAGGAACAGCGAACCGGTCTGGTGCACCAACTCGGGCAGCCTGCCGAGCGCGGCCAGCACGCAGACGTAATAGGGGTGGTTGTGGATGACGACCCGGGCGTCTTCGCGGACCCGGTGCAGTTCGGTATGGATGTGGATCGCCGGCGTCACGTCCCAACGGCCGCGCACCACCCGCGCGTCGCCATCCACCACGCAGATATCCGAGGAGGTGAGTTCGGCCCACCACAGCCCCCACGGGTTGACGAACATGTCGGTGTGCCCGTCGGGCTGCCAGGTGATGTGTCCCGCCATGTTCTCGGCGAAGCCGATGCCGGCCAGGTGGCGAAACGCCACCGCGAGCGCCTGCTCGTCGGACAGTTCCGGAATCGGGGGCACCACCGAAGGTGCCCAGACCTCCAGACCGCCTCGCCGTGCCTCAGGAGCGTTCATGATCGGCCTCCATCCTTACTCGGATATCGCGGCGGAGCTCGCCTTTGGCGATCTTTCCTCCGGACGATCGGGGTAGTTCGTCGACGACGATGAGTCGTTCCGGCAGCAGCTCCTTGGAAACCCCCAGTGCCAGCAGGTGGTTGACGAGTTCGGGCAAGTCGATGGCCCGCGAATCGGCGAGTTCGGCGTAGAGGCACACTTTTTCGCCGAACACCGCATCGGGCATCGCCACCGCGGCCGCCAGCGCGATCGCCGGGTGCGTCATCACCGCGTCCTCGACCTGGGCGGCGCTGATGTTCTTGCCGCCTCGCACGATGAAATCGGACGTTCGGCCCGTGACGCTCAGATAACCGTCAGAGTCGATCTCGCAGATGTCGCCCATGCGCATCCACCCGTCGCTGGTGAACAGCTGGTCGTGGTCGATGCCGTCGAGGTAGCCCAGACTCGTCGCCGGGCCGCGGCATGCGGGTTGCCCACGCCCGGTGTCGGTGACGTCCCGGTCGCCGTCGAAGAGCCGGACCGCCATCTCGGGGACGATCCGGCCCCCGGTGCGCAGCCGGCGCTGCGGTGAGTCATCCAGCGTGGTCCCGCTGAGCAGCCCGGTCTCATTCGAGCCGTAGAACTGCAGAATCCTTGCGCCCGTGAGGCGCTCGAACTCGACGGCGGGCCGATACGGTAACGCCTCGCCGCCAGCGAACACGACGCGCAAGGTGCTGAGGTCGTAGTCTCGGCACGCGGGGTCGGCCATCAGCATCGTCAATTGTGTACTGACACAGCACAATACGGTGACCCGGTGTCGGGCGATCGCCTCACATGCCGCCTTCGCCGTGAAGCGTTCCAGGATCACCGCGGTGGCACCGAGGTGGATCGGGGTGGTGTGGCTGGTCCATATTCCGAAGCCGAAGGGCGTGGGTATGACCGGCAAGAAGATGTCGTCTGACATCAGGAGCCCGTTGGCCACGGCCTTCTGGTGAAAGTAGTACCAACGATTCTGGGTGTGCACGACGCACTTGGGCAGGCCGGTGGTCCCCGAGGTGGAATTGATCAGGAAGACGTCGTCGGGACCGAGCCCGGAACCGACTTCCGGTGGTTTGGGCTCCACATCGATGTTCAGGCGCAGGCCTCCCGCGTCGTGACTCAAGGTCATCGACTCGATGGACATACCCGTTGCGAGCTCGCGGCGCTGGTGGTCGCTGATCAGGACCTGTGGCCGCGCACCGCGCAGTATCGCGGCGACCTCGCGGGTGCCGGCGCGCGCGCCGATGCCGACGACGACCGCGCCGCAGCGTTCGATTGCCACGAACAGCGCGTGGATCGCGCCGGAGTCGCCGTGCCACACCGCGACTCGATCGCCCCGCGTTATACCCACACCCGCCAGTTGTTCCGCCAGGTTGGTTGCCGCATCGTCGAATTCACGCCACGTCAACGAGGCACCGGCGTGGTCGACATAGGCGAGACGGCCCGGCGACCGGACGGCGTTGCGGCGCACCGCATCCGACAGCGTGGTGTCGGACCACCAGCCGGCCGCACGGAACCGGGCCGGGTCCTCGTCGCTGAAAGCCGGCGAGCCCAGGGTTTCCAGCCCGCCGGCGCTCATCCCCAAATGATAGGAAGTCGCTTCGGCGGCCAAGTACTGGTGGGTAGCGGCTACGGAGTCTGAGCGCCTGGAAGAGCGCGTTGGTGGTCGTGCTGAGTGCCGGGACGCGGGTGCGGGGTGGGACAGGTTTGGAACCGAAGACACCCGCAGTTCCAGCCGATGATGCAGCCGCCGCCACCGACAGGGTGCACCGGCAGCGCGCCGCCACCAGCGGGGGCGTGCCCGGGCGACGGGAGTGCCGGCGCCACACCGGATGCGCTCATTGCGTTGGTCAGC
The DNA here is from genome assembly GCF_001954195.1 of Mycobacterium sp. IS-1264. Lineage (GTDB taxonomy): Bacteria > Actinomycetota > Actinomycetes > Mycobacteriales > Mycobacteriaceae > Mycobacterium. The sequence continues at coordinate 19,987 of NZ_MBES01000064.1, forward strand.
GGCTTGTCGAAATCGCCAACACCCGCGACGGCCAATGCAAGCACGGCCACACCACCGCATATCGTGGCCGCCGTCCCACCCTTACGGCTCAACACAGCTTCCAACTGTAGGTGCTGACCACGGGATGCGCAGAAGCGAAACCGGAGGACGGGAGCAGCCTCACCCTTGGGTGCCCCGACTGTAAAGACGCTGTCAAACTCCCGTTAAAACACTTCGCTGCCATCGCGAATGGGCGCGGGGCCTGCGAAAATTTTGGGCATGCCCACCATCGAGAGCCTCCGCGAGGAGTTGCGCAACTACGCCGTCGAACTGCGGCAGCTGGCATACACGATGCCCCACGGCGTGGGCGAGCATGCTCTCCTGCAACTGTCGGACCGAATGCACGCCGCCGCCGACCACGTGGTCCTCAAGGGCGCCTAGCCTCCCTTGAGGCGAATCTTCCAGCGCACGAAGCATAGATAGAAAACGCTGATCACCACCAGCATGGCCATGTCGAACCACCAGGTGCCGGCATTGTGATGCCAATGTGAATCCTTCGGCACCTGCGGTCCCGGCTCCAGGCGAATCAAATCGATGGTGGAGGCCGACGTCGCGAAACCCCACCGCGCCGGTGTGGCCCAAGACATCTGGTCCAGCCCGATGCGCGCGGTGACGGGAATCATGCCGCCGGAGAACACCAGCTGCGACATGACCGCCACGACGAGCAGCGGCATGATCTGGTCATTGGACTTGGCGATGGCCGACAGCGCCAACCCGAGCATCGCCGAGGCGACCGTGGTCGCCGCGACATCGACGAACAGCTCCAGCCCGGGCTTGCCCAGCGCCGCGGCGCCCTGGGTGGGGCCGCCCTTGCCGAGCAGCGTGATGGCGGTGACGATCGCCGACTGAACGATCGCGAACACGGTATAGACGCAGACCTTCGCGAGTAGGTAGGCGGTGGTGGACAGCCCGACCGCCTGCTCGCGCAGGAAGATGGGGCGCTCGCCGATGAGGTCCCGGATGGTGAGCGCGGTCCCCATGAAGACCGCACCGACGTTGAGCAGCACCAGGATCTGGCCGGGCTCGGTCGGCGCGGCACCCATGGGATTGGGTATGCCGAAGCCGACGTCGCCGGGCACCGACATCGACAGCGAGCCCATGATGAACGGCAGTAGCGCAAGGAAAGCAAAGTAGCCGCGGTCGCTCACGATCAAGCGAATCTGTCGCCGCGCGATCGTGGAGAACTGCCGGACAAGGCTGGTTTGCGGCGGATCGCCCAGCTCGGCGGGTTTCTCCGGGGGTGGCGGCGGCGGGGCCGGGCCCGTCTGCGACAAGTACCGTGCTTTGGCCGCGTCGGGGTCGCCGGCGACCGTGCTGAAGATGTCGGCCCAGTTGGTGGTTCCCATCGCGGGGCCGATTTGGCTGGGCGGCCCGCAGAACGCGGTCTTGCCGCCGGGGGCGAGCAGCAGCACCTGATCGCAGACGTCGAGATAGGTCAGCGAGTGGGTGACCACGAGGACCACCCGGCCGGCGTCGGCGAGCTGCCGCAGCATCGTCATGACCTGCCGGTCCAGGGCGGGGTCCAGACCGGAGGTCGGCTCGTCCAGGATCAGCAGCGACGGCCCGGTCAGCAACTCCAGCGCCACCGACGCGCGCTTGCGCTGGCCGCCCGACAACTTGTCCACCCGAGTCTGCAGGTGCTGGCTCATCTCGAGTTCCTCGAGCACCCGGGCCACCACCTGGGCGCGGTCCTCCTTGGTGGTGTCCGGCGGCAGCCGCAGTTCGGCCGCATACATCAGCGCCTGTTGCACGGTCAGCTGACCGTGCACGACATCGTCCTGCGGCACCATGCCGATCCGGCTGCGCAGCGAGGCATATTCGGCGTGAACGTTGTGGCCCTCGAAGGCCACTGTGCCGTTGGTCGGGCTGGTATACCCGGCTACCAACCTGGCGAACGTCGACTTCCCCGCGCCCGACGGGCCGATGACGGCCGTCAGCGTGCCGGGCAGCGCGCCCAGCGAGATGTCGTCCAGCAGCGTCTTGTTGTTGTCGATCGTCCAGGTCACCCCACGCACGTCGAGGCCGCCGGTGCGCGTCGCGGTCGCGGACTCGTCACGACGCGCCAGGACGCCGCCCGCGAAGACGAGGTCGATGTTGCCGATCGTGACGACGTCGCCCTCGTGCAGCAGCGCCACGTCGACCCGGGATCCGTTGACGAAGGTGCCATTGATGCTGCGGTTGTCATGAATCTCGGTGCCGCGCGTCGTCGGGATGAGGGTGGCGTGGTGGCGCGATGCCAGCACCTCGGGAATGACGATGTCGTTGTCGTTGGCGCGGCCGATCTTGATCGCTCCCGGCGTCGACTCCGCCGCTTTACCCGGCCGCAGCATCTTGATCATCGAGGTCGCGAGGTTCGACGCATCGGCGCCGACGCGCATGGTCTCGGGTCCGGCCGCGGGGGCCTGGGGCGCTTTCGCCGGCGGCGCCCGGTAGATCTGGGGTGACGAGTGCGATCCGCTGGGCGGGGCCGCCGGTTGCGGGCCGGTCGGGTAGCGCGGCTGCGGCCCGGATGGGTGACTGGGCAGCGGGCCCGATGGCTGAACCGGTTGCGGGCCGGTCGGGTAGCGCGGCTGCGGCCCGGACGGGGAGGGTTGCGGCTGGCCCACCCACGGCGAGGTGACGGTTGCCCGCGGGCCCTGGGCCGGTGCTGGGCCGCTCGGTTCGCCCTGCGGGGTGAGAAGCGGAATCGACGTCGTCAAGGGTGGGCGCCCGGCCGAGCCGACGTGGCGACCGACCTCGAAGGCCAGCGCCGGACCGTCCGGGTTTCCGATGTTGACCCGAAGGCCGTCCAGGATGTCGACGGTCGGCACCCGCCGGCTGTTGACATAGAGGCCGTTGAGGCTGCCGTTGTCGATCGCGACCCATCGGCCCTGGTCGAATCGCACCAGCAGGTGCGTGCGCGATATCAGAGGGTGAGCGACGCGGACATCCGCCCGCAGGTCACGCCCGATCACGACATCGTTGCCTGCGGCGAAGGTGCGCTCGGCTCCGTCATACCGCACGGTCAGCACAGGCGGGGCTGGTCGGCTCATTACGCCAACTGTATCGGCTGGCGGCAAACGCAGGGCAAGCCATCGCAACGTTTTCGATGGTGAAACGGCGGGTAACCCGCCGTCCATGCAGCACAGCGACAATGACTTCCCCGACGACGTGCCGGTCGCGGATGCCGTTGAGCAACAGCAGCCGACCTCCGGTTCGCCGGCCGACGAGGACGACGCCACATCCTGGCCCGACGACGGCGACGTGCCGCTCGAGGCGGCCCCCTCCGACTGGCAGGAACAACGTGAGTCGGTCGTGATCGACCCGGAACTCGACGAGCCCGAGCAGTACGAATAGCCCTGCGGTGCAGGCGCTTTCGCGGCAGCTGCTCGGCTCCCGCTATCCGGCGGCGGCGGTGATCTCCGGTGTGCGCCAAGCGCTGCCGGGGCCGGTCGTGACATCCTTGACGAAGTCCCCGATGTAGCGGATGGCGCGCCGCCCCTCGGGCAGGATGTCGGCCGCCAACGGAAAGTCGTGAATCTGCCCGTCCCAAAGATGCAAATCGCAGCGGATTCCACTGGCTTCCAAGCGCTTCGCCATGAGCTCGGCGTCTGGGAGCAACAGCTCATCGGAGCTGGCGTGGATGGCCACCGGAGGCAGCGAGGACAGGTCGGCGTCGACCGGTGAGACCACGCGCGCCTTGGCACTCCCGTTGCCCACCGGCAGTTGCACCTCGCCGAGGTATCGGGCGAACATCGACAACGCCCCGCGGGTGAACATCGAGCACTTGCGTGCGTTCCGATGCTTGAGCTTGCGGGCCGGATCCGGGTCCGTGAAGGGCGAAACCGTCGCGATTCCAGCCGGTTTCGCAAGGCGGTTCCGGATGGCGGCCAGCGTGGTCATGAACGCGAGGTACCCACCGGCGGAGTCGCCCGCCACGACGATTCGGTCATCGTCGTAACCCCGCTGCCGCAACCAGCGCAGCCCGCTGAGGCCGTCTTCGATCGCGTCGCTGATTTGATGCGACGGCAGTTTTCGGTATCCGACCGTGAGCACACCGGCGTCGGCCGCCTTCGACAAACGACACACCACGGAGCGGTGGGTGTTCAGGCCGCAGGTCAGAAACGCGCCGCCGTGTAAGTAGAGGATTGCGCGCGCCGGCGACGCCCCCCGCGCGCGAACCCATTCCGCGCCGCAATGTTCGAGTTGTATCGGTTCGATCGTCGCCGACGAGCGAATGCGTGGCAGCAAACCGGCCATGCTGTCGACGTATTCGAATGGCCAGCGCAGATGCGGCTGAATTGCCCAGGCGCGCACTGCGTTTTTCACGATCAACCGGCTGGCCAACGAAACAGCAACCGATTGTGCGCTGTGCCCGTGGTGAATTCGCCGATTGCCCATGTTGCGCCGCAACGAATGACGGCGACGCTTCGGATCCCTTGTGGCCATTGGCAACAACTCCTATTTGGACAAGCGGATACCCGGCCTCCGGACCAGGAAAACTCTGCGTAAAGCCCGTGGCAAAGTTGGGTTTCTCACGGTTTACGCGTGCGAAAGCCGGGTATTCCGGCTTTATCTATGTGCGCGCCGAGCGCGATGGCCCAAGATATGGGCATGGACGCTATCAACGGTCGGCTGTTGGCGGAGCGGGTCGCGGTCGTCACGGGCGGCGGCGGAGGAATCGGCGCGGCCACCGCGCGGCTGTTCGCCCAGCATGGCGCGCGGGTGGTCATCGCCGACAGCGACGCCGAACTCGCACAACGAACGGCCGACGACATCGCGGCGGCTGGGGGTTCTGCCCTGGCGGTGACCACCGACGTTCGCGACGCCAATCAGGTTGCGGCCTTGGCGCAAACGGTGCTGGATCGCGACGGGCGGATAGATATTTTGGTGAACAATGTCGGTCATTGGTTGCGTCACCCGGGCAATTTCGTCGACACCGACCCGCAGCTGTGGGATGAGCTCTACCGCATCAACCTGCACCATGTTTTCCTCGTCACCCACGCATTCCTGCCGGCGATGATCGGCCAGCGCGCGGGTGCGATCGTCAACGTCTCGTCGGTCGAAGGCTTGCGCGGTTACCCGGAGGATCCGGTCTACGCCGCGTTCAAAGCGGCCGTCATCCACTTCACGCGCAGCCTCGCGGTCCAGGTGGGCCGCGATGGAGTGCGGGTCAACGGCGTTGGTCCTGACGTGACCGAATCGCTGCAGGTGCCCTACTCGCAGTGGCTATCCGCCGAGGAGCAGACGCAGTGGCCGCAATGGGTTCCCGTCGGCCGGATGGGCCTGCCCGAGGACCAGGCCCGCGTCATCCTCTTCCTGGCGTCGGACCTGTCGGCGTTCGTCACCGGCCACACCATCCCGACCGACGGCGGCACCGGGGCGGCGGGCGGATGGTTCCGCTCGTCGCGCCGGGCGGATCGCGAATGGACGAATCGCCCGATCGCACCCTGACCCAGCCGTCAACTTCCGGGGACCGAGAGAGTGGCTTGCTGCTCGACCTGCAGCCCCTGTTGCTCGTCTTGCTGGGCTTGCTGGAGGTCCAGTCGCTCTTGCTCTTGGGCCTGCTGTTCGGCCTGTTGCATCTGCTGCTGGGCCTGGAGCTGTTGTTGCAGTTGGGCTTCGTCGTCGTTGCCGTCTGCTACGACGCGGGTAAGCTCCGATCCCCCAACGGTTTTCGTGTCGTCATATTGCGGGGTGTGAAATAGCGCCAGCATCGCAAACGTCGCGATACCGGCGAGAACGGTTTGGATCAAAATGCGTTGCTTGTGCGCCGCCATCACGCAACATTGCGCTTCGGTGTTAGCAGCGGCCTGGATCGCAGTTATCGATCCGCTGTGAGATCAGACGCTTTGCGCGGCTCGAAATCGCGCTTGCTCGTGGATCACGGTGACCGGAATACCGTTGAGGACACCATTACCGGAGGGCTCGTCGATGAACGCCGGCGGGGAAAGCACATTGGTGTTGGCGCCCGGCGAGCTGTTGGCCACCGACATGCGGGTGCCCGGCTTGCCGTGGCCCCAGCCGTGCGGCATCGACACCACGCCGGGTTTGATCGCGTCGGTGATCTCGACGGGGACCCTGATCTCGCCGGCCTCCGATTTCACGGTGACGACGTCGTCGTCGGCCACACCGAAGCGCGCGGCGTCGTCGGGGTGGATCAGCAGCGTGCACCGGTCCTTGCCCTTCATCAGCGCGGGCACGTTGTGCAGCCAGGTGTTGTTCGAACGCAGATGTCGCCGGCTGACCAGCACCAGCGGCTCGTCGCGCCGTTCCAGGCGCGCGGCTAGCCGCGGCAGGTCGTCGAGCAGGTATTGGGGGGCGAGCCGGATTTTCTTGTCGGGCGTGCCCAGGATGTCGGGCAGCTGGGGCACCATCGGCCCGAAGTCGATCCCGTTGGGGTTGGCCTTGAGCATGTCCAACGTGAGGCCGCCCGGGTTCTGCCCGTACTGGTCCCCGAACGGGCCGGTCCGCAGCGTCAGGTCGAGCATCCGTTCCGGGCCGCCTTTCAAACCGGCATCGTCATAGAGCTTGCGGATCTCCGCGCCGTCGAGGCCGCGCGTGAACGCCAGGTAGTCGAAGAAGCCGTCGTCGATCGCCGCGACGTCGACGTCTTCGGCGGGTGTGCCGGTGCACAGGCCCGTCAGCCGGATCAGGATCTCCCATTCGTGCGGGCGATCACCCGGGTCAAACACCGGGGCCGAGTAGTTCGCGATGCTGCGGATCGCAAACAACAAGATGAGGTCGTCGTGGTGAGGTTGCTCGAGCGGGGAGAGCCCCGGCAGGATCACGTCGGCGTGCCGCGTTGTCTCGTTGAGCCACAGGTCAATCGAGATCATCGCGTCCAGCATCGGCAGCACCTCGTCGAGTTTGTCTCCCCCCGGCGTGGACAACACCGGGTTGCCCGCGACCGTGATCAGCGCCTTGAGCTGCCCGTCGCCCCGCGTAGCGATCTCTTCGGCCATGCACGACACCGGCGCCTGGCCGAGAACTTCCTTCGCGCCGCGAACGCGCGTGTGCCACCGGCCGAATTCGGCGGCGCCGCCCTCCAGGCCGGGCAGCGGCTGGGAGGTGATCGACCAGGCCGCCGGCTTCGGGAACATCGCCCCGCCGGGCGTGTCGAAGTGGCCGATCAAGATGTTGATCACGTCGACCAGCCAGCTGGCCAGGCTGCCAAACTCCTGATTGCACAGGCCAATTCGGCCGTACACCACCGACTTGGGGGTGCCCGTGAGCTCACGGGCCAGCCCGCGGATCCGATCCGCGTCGATGCCGGTGACGGCGCTGACCCGTTCCGGCGGCCAATCCGCGGCGACCCGGCGCATCGTATCGACGCCGTCGACGTGCGGTCCTGGGTCGATCAGGTCTTCGTCAAACAGCGTGTGCGCGACCGCAAGCAGCAGCGCCGCATCGGTGCCCGGGACGATAGGAAGCCACTCGTCGGCGCGGGCGGCGGTCAGCGTGCGCACCGGATCGATCACGATCACCTTGCCGCGTTTGCGGATCGCTTCGATCAGGCCCATCACGTTGGGCGCGGCCAGCAGCGATCCCTGCGACGCGGCGGGGTTGGCGCCCATGATGACCATCAGGTCGGTGCGTTCGATGTCGGGCACCGGGAAGTTCCACCAGAGGCCGTACATCAGGTGCGACGACAGGTTCTTGGGCCACTGGTCGACGGTCCCCGGCGAATACGTGACTGGCATCCCCGACATGCCCAGCAGCACGCCCGAGTAGCGGGCCAGCGAGAAGGAATGTGCTAGCGGGTTGCCGGTGTAGGCGCTGACCGCGCCGATCCCGTACTTTTCGATGACCGGCGTCAGCAGCTCGGTGCAGCGGCGAAACGCCGCGTCCCAGCTGACCTCCTGCCAGCGACCGTCGACCTTGATCAGTGGGCGGCGGATGCGGTCCGGGTCGTCGTGCAGCGCGGCCAGTGACACGCCTTTGGGACAGATGTGTCCGCGGCTCCACACGTCGTCGGGATTGCCGCGGATGCTGGTGACCTTCCCGTCTGTGGGGCCGCCTTCGACGTGAATTTCCAAGCCGCACATGGCTTCACACAGTGGACAGGTACGCAGATGCCTGCCGTTATTGCCGGTCGTCACCCACTCACTGTATTCCGCTACTCTCGGTAGCGGAAGTACCCAAAAATCGCGGCACTCGCTGACAAACCGCTGATGATCGGGTCTGAGACACATTTGAATCTGACAAGTCGGCTGTACAACGGCGAGACGCCGACCCTAGCGTCGAGTACATGACCGATCGGCACGACATCGAGTACCTGCGCCGCGAGGTCCTCGACCGGATCGATGCGCACCCTTTCGAGGACTGGTCCCCCGCCCTCTTGCGGGCCCTGATCGCCGTCTTCGACCTAAACGGAGTCACGCGGGCGGCCACCCACGGCTTCCGCCCCCACCTCGTCAGGTAACTCCGCAGCGCTGACTAAAGTCCCGACGATGGAGATGTGGGAACTGGTCGCGCGTGAGCAGATCCGCGACACCCTCGCGCGGTACAACTGGTCGGGTGATGCCGGACGGCTCGACGGACTTGCCGAAACATTCTGCGCGGACGGTGTTCTCGAGATACGTGGGTCCGAACCACTGCGCGGTCGAGCCCAGATCGCGGCCTTTCTCGGCGGTGTCACCGGCAACCTCGCCGACAACATCGACGTCAAACCGGTTGTGCGGCACAACGTCGCCACCGTGGTGTTCACCGGCCTGACCCCGGACGAGGCCCACGTCGAGTCGTACTTCACCGTGGTCACCCATATCGGGCTCGACCATTTCGGTCGTTATCGCGACGTCCTGGTGCCCGACGGTGATACCTGGCTGATCAAGCACCGCAAGGTATCGACCGATTGGGCGGCCCCCGACTCGGTCATGGCCCGACGGCCGCCGAACGTGTAATCAGTGCGACCGGCGTCGGCGTGTCGTCGCAGCGGTTACACGTTCGGCGCCGAAACGCCAACCGTCATGATGTTGAGCCGGCAGCCTTCCGCGCCGGCGCGCCAGGCGTGGTCGACGCCCGTGACCACAGCGCTGTCGCCGACCGTCAGTAGGTGCACACCGTCATCGAGGATCAATTCCACCGAGCCCGAAAGCACGACATCGAAATCGACCGTGTCCGTATGGTGCATGGAGAATTCCGCGCCAGGACCGTACTCGATGGCCGCCCAACGGATCGAGCCCGGCGGGACCGCGAGGTCGAGCAGATCGGCCACGCGGCCGCCCGCATCGATCGATGGGGCCGACGCCGTCGCGTAGAGAATCGAATACCGGATGCCGCCGAGGCCGGCGTCCCCCTGCAGGGTGATTGGGCCATCCTGGGCGGCGCATGACCGCCCAGCCGCGTCAACGCCGGTGACCAGCAAGCGCATGCATCAAGACTGTAGACGAGGCGGCGACCGATCAGCGGAACCACCGCTCCCGCCCGACGCGGCGGCATGGCAGGGTGACCTCGTGGCCAAGACTTCGACCGTCGAGCACGACCTGCGTGAGATCAGCACCCCGAAGGGCGCTTTGCGCTACTACGACTGCGGCCCCGAGTCCGGACCGGTGTTGCTGTTCCTGCACGGCTCCGGCCCCGGGGTCACCGGGTGGCGCAACTTCCGCGGGGTACTGCCTACCTTCGCCGAGCGCTTCCGGTGCCTGATCCTGGAATTCCCCGGCTTCGGGGTCAGCGACGACTTCGGCGGCCACCCGATGGTGACGGCGTTCGGCACCGTGTCGCCCTTCCTGGACGCGCTGGGCGTCGACAAGGTGCACATCGTCGGCAACTCGATGGGCGGCGGCGTCGGTATCAATTTCGCCATCGCCAATCCCGATCGCGTCGGCCGGCTGGTCACCATCGGCGGCATCGGGACCAATATCTTCAGCCCCAGCCCCAGCGAGGGCATCCGGCTGTTGCAGGAGTTCGTCGAAGACCCCACCCGGCAGCGGCTGGTCGACTGGCTGAAATCGATGGTGTACGACCAGTCGTTGGTCACCGACGAGCTGGTCGAGGAACGCTGGTCGCTGGCCACCGATCCCGCGACGCTGGACGCCGCCCGCCGCATGTACGGCAAGGCGGCGTTCGCCGCGATGAACTCCGCCATGGCGGCGTCCGACCGGCCGCTGCCGTGGGCCGTCATGCACAAGCTGACGGTGCCAACCCTGCTGACCTGGGGCCGCGACGACAGGGTGAGCCCGCCCGACATGGCGCTGATCCCCATGCGCACCATTCCCGACGCGGAACTTCACATATTCCCCAACTCCGGGCACTGGGCGATGATCGAAGCCAAGGAGGCGTTCGAAAGTACGGTCCTGGCATTCCTGTCCCGTGGGAACGGCTAACTGCCCGTCGAGCCCTCATCGCTGGGTGGCACCCGCGTCGACGGGCAGGGTCACTGCGGTGATGTACCGCGCCTCGTCGGAGGCAAGGAACAGCGCCGCGTTGGCCACGTCAACAGCATCCACCCACGGCACCCCAAGCATGTTCATGTTCCGCGCCGACTCGGCGAATTCGGCGCGTGTGGGCGGCCGGTCCAAGTCGGGGCGAAACGCGCTCCTGACGGCGTCGTTCTGAATCATCGGAGTGTCGACATTCGTGGGGTGAACGCAATTGACCCGGACGTTGTGCGGCGCGAGCTCGTTGGCCAGGCTGCGCATCAGGCCGACCACTCCGTGCTTGGCGGCAGTGTAGTGCGCAACCCCGACCAGCCCGCGCAGTCCAGCGATCGAGTTCGTCAGAATCATCGCACCGGCACCGCGCGCGATCAGGTGGGGCGCACCGGCCCGGCAGGTGTGCCACACACCGGTGAGGTTGACATCCAGCATGGCGCGCCACGCGGTTTCGTTCAGATCGACGGCCATGCCGCGAGAGGTGATTCCCGCGGTCGCACACACCACGTCCAGTCCGCCGAACCGCTCGACGCCGTGGTCGGTGGCGGCATGCATGCCGGCGAGGTCCCGCACGTCGACGATCTCCGTGTGCACCCGGGCACCAGCCTCGGTGACCAGGGCGGCCGTCCTGTCGAGGTCGGCGGGCGTGCTGTGCGGGATCACCACCGTATCGACGGGTCCGCACACGTCGAGCGCCACGATGTCGGCGCCCTCCTGCGCGAAGCGCACCGCTTGCGCGCGCCCGATCCCGCGCGCCGCGCCGGTGATCAGGGCGACTTTTCCCGCAAGCCGCCCTTTCACGTCGTCTTCTGCGTCAGACCCGCGTCGACGACGAGCTGCGTACCCGTGATGTAGCGGGCCTCGTCGGAGGCCAAGAACACCACGGCGTTGGCCACGTCGACCGGTTCGAGCCACGGCACCGGCAGCAGGTTGCGCGCCTGGAGGACCTCGGCTGCATCGGCCGCCGTGGGGTTCTCCAGATCGGGCCGCAGGCGCTTGAACGTCGCCTGGTTGAGCACCGTGGTTGTTGCGACCGCGCCGGGGTGGACAGTGTTGACCCGGATGCTGCGCGGCCCGAGTTCGTTGGCCAGGGTGCGTGCCAGGCCCACCACCGCGTGCTTGCTGGCGGTGTAGTGGGCGGTGTTGGTCGTGCCGCGAATCCCGTTGGTGGAACTAATGATTGTGATGGAGCCGCCGCCCTCCCCCATGTGCGGCACAGCCGCCTTGATGGTGTGCCATACGCCGGTGAGGTTGACGTCGAGCGTGCGCTGCCAGTCCCGGGGGTCCAGTTCCCACGAGGGCGCGCCGGGGAGGTGGATTCCGGCGTTGGCGACGATCACGTCAAGCCGACCCAGCTCGGCGACGCCGTGATCGATCGCGGCCGTCATCGCTTCGAGGTCGCTCACATCGGCCACGCCGGCCACGCAGCGCCGGCCCCTATTTTCGATTTCCCTTGCGGTATCGCTCAATTCGCCTGCGGCCGCCTGCCCGTCCAGCGCGATCACGTCGGCGCCCTCGTCGGCGAACCGCTCGCAATGCACGCGTCCGCTGCCGCGAGCGGCGCCGGTTACCAGCACGACTTTGTCAACCAGTCCTGTCATTGCGGCATCTTGATCAGGTCGAATCCCCGGTAGCCGGAGTCGGCGACGTCGGCGCAGATGTCGTTGTAGGTCGCGAAGCCGCCGACGAACAGCATGAAACCCCTTGGCTTTCCGGGCACGTTGGCGCCCATGTACCAGGAGTTCGCCTTGGTGAACAGCGTCGTCTCGGCGCGCCGGGAGCATTCGGCGACCCAGCCGTCCACGCTGTCCACGGTGGCTTCGATCGCGGCGTAGTCGTGGTTATCCAGGTAGGTGATGGCCTCAGCAATCCAGTTCACCTGAGCTTCCGCGTGTAGCACCATGTTCGCCAGGACGGCGGGTGCTCCCGGGCCGGAGATCAAAAACAGATTGGGAAACCCGTCCACGCCCAACCCCAGATAGGTGCGAGGTCCGTGCGCCCAGTCGTCACGTAGGGCCGTGCCGTCGCGTCCGACGATGTCGATCTTGCCCAGCGCCCCGGTCATAGCGTCGAAACCCGTTGCCAGAACAATCATGTCGACGTCGTACCGGGCCTCGGTGGTGTTGATCCCGGTCGCGTCGACGGATTCGATCGGGGTGGCGCGCACGCTGACCAGCGACACGTTGGTCCGATTGAAGGTCTGAAAGTAGTTGCTGTCGGTGCAGATTCGCTTGGTACCGATCGGGTGGTCATTGGGAATCAGCATGTCGGCGACCGCGGGATCGTCGATAACGGCCCGGATCTTTTCCTCGTAGAACTTTCGGGCCTCGTCATTGGCCGCCAGATCGATCATCTGGTCGGGGAATGTCTTCGAGAACAGCACGCCACCCAGCCGCCATCGCTTTTCGAACGCCGCTCGACGCTCCTCCGGAGTGCACTCCATCGTCGGCTTCGGGGCGGTGATGTGCGGTGAACCCCCGCCGCTGCGCCACGACAGCCTGCGCCGCTCCGCGTAGCCGGCCTTGATGTCGTCGAGCTCTTCCGCCGACAACGGCTTGTTGCCTGCCGGGACGCTGTAATTGGGGGTGCGTTGGAAGACGTAAAGATGGGACGCCTGCTCGGCGATAATTGGAATCGACTGAATTCCGGAGGATCCGGTGCCGATGACCGCCACCCGTTTGCCGGTGAAGTCGACGGGATCGTGGGGCCATTGGGCGGTGTGGTAGATCTGGCCGGCAAAATCGTCCAAGCCGTCGAAGGTCGGCGTCAGCGCGGCCGACAACGGGCCGGTCGCCATGAGACAAAACCGCGCCGAGAGCACCTGCCCGCCGTCGGTGGTAACAGTCCAGCGCAACGCAGTCTCATCCAGCACCGCCGACACGACGCGGGTGTTGAGCGCGATGTCGCGGCGCAGGTCCAGTTTGTCGGCGACCCAGTTCAGGTAGGCGAGGATCTCGGCCTGGGTGGCGTACTTTTCGGTCCAGTTCCATTCCTGCTGCAGTTCGTCGGAGAACGAGTAGCAGTAGTCGACGCTCTCGACGTCGCAGCGCGCGCCCGGATAGCGGTTGTAGTACCAGGTCCCGCCCACCTCGGGTGCGGCTTCAAGCACCCGCACCGACAGGCCTTGGCTACGCAGCTTGTGTAGGGCGTACAGACCGGCGAACCCCGCGCCGACCACTAGTACGTCGAGAGGCTGCTGGCCGGGATCGGTCACAGGCAGCCACGGTAGGGCCTTAGTCGTCGCGCGCGGTTCCCCTTCCCGGTCAACGGACGCTCCGGCCGAGTTTTCCCGTCCACCGGGCGTGCGCACCCGCCCCCCGCCGCATATCGCAGACCATCGGCTCATGTCGGAAGTTGCGCATGTCGAAGTGGAGCTGGATGGTCAGCGACATCGTTTGCGTTGGCCACGCAGTCAGACTCTGGTCGACCTGTTGCTCGATGCGGGCATTGACGCGCCCCACTCGTGCCGCGAGGGCCGCTGCGGTTCGTGTGTGGCCACCGTCGTCGCGGGCGAGACCGTCATGGCGGCGTGCGACCTCCTGGAAGCAGACGACCTGCGAGACGGTCTGATTCTTGCGTGTCAGGCCAGGCCCGCCAGCGACCATCTCCACATCGAGTTTTGACCGCGTTTGCGTCCGCTCACCGGGATTGCCTTCGGGTTCGGCGCGGACTGCGGTAGACCATTACTACGCCCCCACACGTTAGGACGAACGATATGAGCGAGCGGGTACTCGACCGGGTAGTTGCCATGGCCGATCAGTTGCGGGACCAGGCCGCCGAAGCCGAAAGGATTGGCCGCCTCACCGACGACACCGTCAAGCTGATGAAAGGTGCCGGCCTGATCCGGCTGCTGCAGACCAAGCAATACCAGGGCTTCGAGGTCCACCCCCGCGAGTTCGCCGAGACGACGATGGCCACTGCGGCGCTGGATCCGGCGGCCGGCTGGATCGTCGGCGTGGTTGGTGTGCATCCCTACCAGTTGGCCTATGCCGATCCGAAAGTCTCCGCGGAAATCTGGGCAGAGGACGTCGACACGTGGATGGCCTCCCCGTACGCACCGCAGGGTGTCGCCAAGCCGGTGGACGGCGGCTACATCTTTAATGGGCGCTGGCAGTTCAGCTCGGGCACCGACCACTGCGACTGGATCATTCTCGGGGCAATGCTCGGCGACGAGAAGGGCATCCCGTTGATGCCGCCGCAGATGCTGCACATGATCCTGCCGCGCAAGGACTACGAGATCGTCGAGGACTCCTGGAATGTGGTGGGGCTGCGCGGAACCGGCTCGAAGGACGTCATCGTCAAGGACGCGTTCGTCCCGACCTATCGGACCATGGACGCGACGAAGGTGATGGACGGCACCGCCCAGCGCGAGGCGGGCATGACCGAGCCGCTGTACCTGATGCCGTGGTCGACGATGTTCCCGCTGGGCATCTCGGCGGCGACCATCGGCATCGCCGAGGGAGCGCTCGCCGCCCACCTGGACTACCAGCGGGAGCGCGTCGGAGCCACGGGAACAGCGATCAAGGACGACCCCTACGTCATGCACGCCATCGGCGAAGCGGCGGCCGACATCAACGCCGCGCGCCAGGAGCTGCTGGCCAACGCCGACCGCATTTACGACATGGTTGCCGCCGGCAAGGAGGTGTCGTTCGCGGACCGCGCGGCCGGTCGGCGCACCCAGGTTCGCGCGGTGTGGCGCGCGGTGTCGGCGGTCGACGAGATCTTCGCCCGCTCGGGCGGCAACGCGGCGCGGATGGACAAGCCGCTGCAGCGGTACTGGCGGGACGTGCATGTGGGCCACCTGCACGCTATCCACGTCCCCGGCACCACCTACCACGCGTCGGCGCTGAGCTCGCTGGGCATCGATCCGCCGGAAGGTCCGCTGCGAGCCTTGATTTAGGAGAACGCTTCACCATGAGCGACCTGAAAAGCCTTGGCTACATCACCATTTCGACCAACGACATCGATCGCTGGCGGCAATTCGCCTTCGGCGTCCTCGGATTCGCGGAAGGCTCCCCACCAAAAGGAGGAGGCCCCGACGCGTCCGCGTTGTATCTGCGCATGGACGAGCGCGCGGCCCGGCTGATCGTGGTGCCAGGTGAGACCGACCGGGTGCTCACCGTCGGCTGGGAAGTGCGCGACCACCCGGCGCTGCAGCGGGTCAAGGCCGCCCTCGATGGTGCGGGGGTTGCGTTCAAACAGCTGTCCACCGACGAGGCCGAGGCGCGGCGCGTGGAAGAGGTGATCACCTTCGAGGACCCGGCCGGCACCACGCTCGAGGTGTTTCACGGCGCGGTGCTCGACCACAGCCCGGTCGTCACCCCGTTCGGCGCGAAATTCGTCACCGGCGACCAGGGGCTGGGCCATGTCGTCGTGCCGGCCATGGATCCCAACGGGCTGTTCGACTTCTACACCGACGTGCTGGGTTTCCGTTCCCGCGGCGCGTTCCGGGTGCCCCTGCCGAAAGAGTTCGGCCCGGTGCGGGTTCGCTTCCTGGGCATCAACGAACGACACCACAGCCTGGCGATCGTCCCGGCCGCACATCAGCGCGACCCGCGGCTGGTGCACATCATGGTCGAAGTGGACACGCTCGACGCGGTGGGCCAGGCGCTTGACCGCGTCAACGCGGAGGGGTTCCAGCTGTCGTCCACCCTGGGACGCCACACGAACGACAAGATGGTCTCGTTCTACGTTCGCGCGCCCGGGGACTGGGACATCGAATTCGGCACCGACGGCATGCGGGTCGACGAAACGTATTACACCGCAGAGGAAATCACCGCCGACAGCTACTGGGGTCACCAGTGGGTCGGCGAGATGCCCGCGGCGATGCGGCTATGACGCCCGACACCGACGTCACACCCATTCCCGCCGCGTCGATCACTTCGTGGGACGACGAGGCCGACGTCGTGATCGCCGGCTACGGAGTGGCCGGCGCCGCCGCTGCGGTCGAAGCGGCCCGCTCCGGCGCCGACGTCCTGGTCCTCGAGCGCACCGGCTCGTGGGGCGGCGCGGCGGCTATGGCGGGCGGTTTCATATACCTCGGTGGTGGCACCGCGCTGCAAAAAGCTTGTGGCTTCAGCGATTCCGTCGAGAACATGGCGACGTTCCTCAACGTCGCGATGGGGCCGGGAGCCGACGAGGGCCGGATCGCCGACTATTGCGCGGGCAGCGTCGCCCACTTCGACTGGCTCGTCGGCTGCGGTGTGCCGTTCAAGGCGGAGTTCTTCTCCGAGCCCGGCTGGGAGCCGATGGGCGACCAGGGCCTGATGTACAGCGGCGGCGAAAACGCCTACCCGTTCAACACCATCGCCTCCCCCGCCCCGCGCGGACACGTCCCGCAGATGTCGAACAAGAAGCAGGGCGAGGCCAGCGCCGGCTACATGCTGATGAAGCCGCTCGTCGAGACGGCCACCGCGGCGGGCGCGCGCGCCCTCTACGACGTGCGGGTGCAGTCGCTGATCGTCGAGTCCGACGGGCGGGCGGTCGGCTTGCGCGCGCGGCAGTACGGCACCGAGATGGCGTTGCGGGCGCGCTCGGGCGTGGTGCTCGCGACGGGCAGCTTCGCCTACAACGACGCGATGGTGACGCGCTACGCCCCGCGGATCGCCGGACGCCCGGCCGCGTCGATCGAACAGCACGACGGGCAGGCGATCCGGATGGCACAGGCCCTGGGCGCGGACCTGGCCCACATGGACGCCACCGAGGTCGCGATCTTCATCGACCCGCAGCAGTTGGTGCGCGGGATCCTGGTCAACGGCCGCGGTCAGCGCTACGTCACCGAGGACACCTACCCGGGCCGGATCGGGCAGCTCACCCTGTATCAGCAGGACAACACCGCCTACCTGATCATCGACGGCGATGCCCAGGAGGAGGCGATGGCGTCGTGGTCACCGAAGTTCATGCTGCGGCCCGCGACGTGGGTGGCCGACAGCGTCGCCGACCTGGAACGCGACATGGGGCTGACGACCGGTTCGTTGCAGGCGACCGTCGCCGCCTACAACGAGGGCGCCGCCCGGGGCGAGGATCCGCTGCTGCACAAGAAGCCGGAATGGGTGAAGCCGATCGGTTGCCCGGTCGGCGCGATCGACCTGCGCGAGAGCACTGGCGGCTTCACCCTGGGCGGCCTGAGTACCACGTTGGATGGCGAGGTGCTGCACGTCAGCGGTGAGCCGATACCCGGCCTCTTCGCAGCGGGCCGTTCGACCGCTGGCCTGGCGGCATGGGGTTACGCCAGCGGGATCTCGCTCGGCGACGGCAGCTTCTACGGCCGCCGCGCGGGACGCTCCGCCGCCAAGGGCTGACCTGCGCTAATCCGTCGACTAACCCGCGTCAGGCGGCGCTTTTTCGTGTCTTGTGTGACAACAGCCACACGGGTATGGTACAGATATTCCTAATAGGAATATTCCAGCCAGTTATAGCACAACCCGAGGACACCGATGTCACGAACCGACGCCGTCGCGACCGCCCAACCAACACCCAGTGCCGTTATCGACCGCATCTCGTTGGTGCTTGATGCGTTCGATGGACCGGGACGGCTGACGCTGGCACAGATCGTCCGCCGCACCGGCCTGCCGCGCTCGTCGGCGCATCGGATGCTCGAGCGCTTGGTGCAACTGCGCTGGCTGCGCCGCAGCGGCCGCGACTACGAGCTCGGTATGCGTTTGGTGGAGCTCGGTTCGCTAGCCGTACACCAGGACCGTCTGGTGCGCGCGGCCAGTCCGCTGCTGGGCGAATTGCACCGCGCCACCGGGTTTGTCGTACACCTCGCGGTCCTGGACGGACCCGACGTCGTCTATCTCGACAAGGTCGGCGAACCGATGAACGCCGCGATCCCCACCCGAGTTGGGGGCCGTCAACCCGCGCACTGCACCGCCGTGGGCAAGGCGATCCTGGCCTACAGTGACGAGGACACCGCCGTGGATCTGCGGGCCCGCAAGACCAAGTACTCGATCGTTAACAGCTCGCAGCTGGCGATCGAATTGGCCAAGGTGCGCGCCCACGGCGTCGCGTTCGAGCGTGAGGAGTCGCTGCTCGGATTCGGTTGTGTGGCAGCCCCGATCGGCAGCCCGGGTGAGGCCGTCGCCGCGGTGTCGGTGTGCGGTCCGATGAATCGCATGATGTTCGATCAGCGCCTGGCCGCCCCCGTGCGCATGACCGCGATGGCCGTGTGGCGCAACGTCGAGGGCGGCCCGCAGCGGGTGGCGCCAACCCTGCAACCGCTGCGGCCACTGCGACTGGCGCGCTCCGCGCCGCGTCCCGCCCTGCAGTACGCGTGAGCCTCGATCCACAGATCGCGCCGCTGATCGAGGCGCTGGACGCCGGCTTCCCGCCGGTCCACACCATGACCGGTGCGCAGGCAAGGGCAACCATCCGCTCCCGCTTCGTGCCACCTGCAGAGCTCGAGCCCGTTGCCGAGGTGAGAGACGAATCCATTCCGGGGCCCGGCGGCGACATCGCGGTGCGGATCTACCGACCCGACGGCGAGCACCTGCCGGTCCTCGTGTACGCCCACGGTGGCGGCTTTGTGTTCTGCGACCTGGAGAGTCACGACGGCCTGTGCCGCACTATCGCTAATCATGTTCCTGCCGTGGTGATTTCGGTCGACTACCGCCTGGCGCCGGAGCATGGGTGGCCTGACGCGGCCGAGGACGTCTACACGGTCGCCCGCTGGGCGGCCGACAATGCGGACGCGGTCGGCGGCGACGCACAGCGCGTTGTGGTGGGCGGCGACAGCGCGGGAGGAAACCTAGCCGCCGTCACCGCGGTGATGGCGCGCGATCGCGGCGGTCCCCCGATCGCGGGCCAGTTGCTCATCTATCCGGTGATCGCAGCCGACTTCGACAACGAGTCTTATCGCTTGTTCGGCAACGGTTTCTACAATCCGAAGCCGGCGCTGCAGTGGTATTGGGATCAATACGTTCCGGCACGTGCCGATCGGGAACACCCATACGCGTCGCCCCTTCGGGCAAACCTGGCCGGTCTGCCGCCCGCAGTCATCGTCACTGCCGGTCACGATCCACTTCGTGACGAGGGCAACGCCTACGCCGACGCGCTCGAGGCTGCGGGTGTGATCACTGTGCGATGCCCCTTCGACGGCGGCATCCACG
This sequence comes from Mycobacterium sp. IS-1264, assembly GCF_001954195.1. Classification (GTDB taxonomy): domain Bacteria; phylum Actinomycetota; class Actinomycetes; order Mycobacteriales; family Mycobacteriaceae; genus Mycobacterium. Next base: position 39,488 of record NZ_MBES01000064.1, read on the forward strand.
GGTTCATGACGATGCCGATGCTCGATATAGCTCACGAAGCCCGTCGGGAGTCGTGTTCGGCACTGGCTCAACTGCTTCGCTGAAAGGTCGGACGATGGCTGACGGTCGGATATTCGTCATCGACACAGTGGTGACCAAGCCAGGATGCGCCAGGACGTTCGTCGACACCTACCTCGCCGAGTACGCGCCCGGTGCCCGCTCCCGTGGGATGACATTGCGCGACATCCTCGTCAGTCCTCCGATCTGGTCCAATGATCTCTCAAATACCGTCACCATCAGCTGGACGCTGCCGAGCTCGCAGGCATGGTGGGAGATGACCTGGAAGGGTCGGCCGGACCCGGCGCTGGGCGAATGGTGGTCTCGGATCAGCGAATTGGTCACCGAGCGGTCGCGGTCTTTCGCCGCCGCAGCCGACGACGTCGATGGCCTCTGCGATGTATAGCATCACCAGGCTCATCGACATCGCCGAGGAAGAGCGGCCTCGGGTGCTGGCGGCCGTGCGTTCGGCGGCGGAAGCGACTCCCGCACTACACCGTCTCGTCGAGCCGACAATGCCAGGGTCGCGCAACGGGGGCGACGTCCTGGTTCACTTGAGGTTCGATTCCCGAAGTCAATGGCTCTCGGCCGCAGATGATTTCGCTGCGGTGCTGCACGATCCCGGGATTACGCGAGTCAACGGAGCGACTTACCCCGGTGTTCCGAACCACAACGGCGGCGACCCGGGAACCGTCTATCGCGCCCTGTTGTTGCGGGTAGCGCCAGATACCGACGCCGCCACAGCTGCACGTTTCGAAGACGAGCTGTCCCGGATGCCTCACTACATACCGGCCATCAGAGCGTGGCAGCTGAGCCGCGTCGACGATGCAATCGGGGCCTCGTCATGGACGCACGTGTTCGAGCAGGAGTTCAGCGATCTCGACGGACTGATGGGTCCCTACCTGATGCATCCGATCCACTGGGCGGTGGTGGACCGATGGTTCGATCCGGAATGCCCTGACGTGATCGTGCGCGACCGGGTGTGCCACAGCTTCTGTCGATGCAACGCGCCATTGCCGACTAGCTGGTGAAGACGCTGAGCGATCCGACGTGGGCGCGGTTGGCCTTGATCCGCTCTGTCAGGCACCACGTCCCGTCGGCATGTTTCTCTATCTTTCAGGCTATAGCCCCGCGGGGAGGATATTCGGGTTAGCAGATGCCGGCGGTTCCAGCGGCGGCAGCTCCGACCTACCGTCGAGGCTGCGCACCGGCCGTCCATGTGACCACGGGTAGTGCAGGCTGAAGGCCACCAGGCCGGTGCGTTGCGCGGCCGGCAGATGGCACATCGCGAGCACCGTCTCGGCCAGATACTCGACCGGCTCGGTAAAGAAAGTCTCCGGGATCAGCTGTGCTGCACCAGGTGTGCGGACGGCCGTCGACGGGCCGACGCAGTTCACGGCGATGTTGGCATCAAGCAACTCCGCGGCCACGCCCTGGGTGAAGCGATGCAACGCGGCCTTGCACGACGCGTAGATGACGTCACCGGAGGTTTTGTTGTACTCGCGGTACGGCCGCACCGGTGCGAGGCCTGTGACAGAGCCGATATTGACGATCCACCCCCCACCTTGTCTACGCATATGTGGCACAGCAGCTTTGGTCAAAACGAACGGTGTTCGCAGATAGTGCTCGATGGTCCGGTCGAAGGTTTCCAGCGACATGTTCTCGATCACCGAGTAGTCGGCGAAACCGGCGTTGTTGACCAGGATGTCGATGCGGCCGGTGCGTTCCAGCACCGCGTCCACCAGGCCATCGCGCGCCGCGCCGTCCTCGAGGTCCGCGGTCAGTCCGAAGGCTGATCCGCCAGCCTCTTCGATCAGGGCGACGGTCTCGTCGATCGTCCCCGGTAGCGCCGAGGTGGCCCCGGCCCGGATGGACTGCGACGGTTGGTAGGCACGGGCCGTGACCGCGACGGTCGCGCCTTCTGCGGCGAGACGCTGGGCGATTGCGCGTCCAATGCCGCGGCTGCTGCCGGTGACCAAAGCCGTCTTGCCGGTGAGCAATTGGCTCATCGCAACGTGAAATCCTCTTCGATCGGCGCGCGATGCTGATGCCAGACGTCGACCAGTCGATATGGCGTCGCCACCACCACCCGCCCCGATCCCGACCGGTAGTAGGTGTGCGCATTTGGCGTGTGGCACCACACGGTACCGCTCATCGTCTCGTCGATGTCCGCGACGTAGTCCTCGTACGCCCGCCGAGTGACTTCGATAGTGTCGGCGCCGCGCAGCGCCATCAACTGCAGGCATTCGATGATGTAGTGCGCGAGCACCTCCATTGAGAAGTTCGCGCCGGCGCCGTGACCGGGGCTGTAGTTCGGTGCCGACATGGTGAACAGGTTGGGAAAGCCGGGTACGGTTCCGCCGCGGTAGGCACGAGGACTCTCGCCCCATTCGTCTGTCAGCTTCTTGCCGTCACGGCCGCGGATATCGATTGTGGACAGGAAGTCCAGATAGTAGCCGGTGGCATAGATGATCACGTCGAGGTCGATCTGCCGACCGTCCTGTGTGACAATGCCTTTCGCGTTGACCTCGGCAGGTTCGCTGGCCTCCACGTCAACATGGTCGCGCGTCAACGCCGCGTAATACCCGCCCGGATCGCGGATGATCCGCTTGCCGTACGGTGCGAAATCCGGCGTGATCTTTTTAGCCAGCTCCGTGTCTTTGCCGAAGGTCTGCTCGATGTACGCCAGGCACATCTGCAGTAGCACGTCGTTGGCCGCAGAGATGGACAGGTGGTCCTTGGCCCACTCCGGGTCCTGCAGGATGACCGGGTAGTTGTTGTCGGCGGTTCCCCAATACGATTTCAGCCGGTTCCAATTCGCGTAGTACGGCAGGTGGCGCCCGAGGTAGCGCCGATGCGCTGGCACCTCGTCGGTGGGACGTTTGCGTGGCGCCACCCAGTGCGGCTGACGCTGGAACACCGTCAGGTGGTCCACCTGGTCGACGCACGCGTCGACGATTTGCACCGCGGTGCACCCGGCGCCGATGATCGCCACCTTCTTGCCGGTGAGATCCAGCGAGGAATCCCACTGGGCCGAGTGAATGCTGATGCCCGCGAACGTTTCTCGACCCTTGACATCGGGCCAGCGCGGGCGGTTGAGGTAGCCGGCCGCGGTGATCACTACGCTTGCGTAGCTGACGTCACGGTGGCCGTCGGCATCAACCGAATGGATCTGCCACTGGTTCCGATCGGCGTCCCACCACAAGGCGTCGACCTCGGTGCGAAACCGGGTCCGCTCGCGCAGCTGGTATTTGTCGGCAAGCGCCACCAGATAGCGTTGATATTCCGCGCCTTGCGGATAGTAGCTGCTCCAGTCGGGGTTGACCTCCCAAGAGAGCGAGTAGTACGCCGACGGTGTGTCGACGCCGATGCCCGGATAGGTTGTGGTCAGCCAAGTGCCGCCGACCTCCGCGTTGCGGTCGAAGATCTCGTAGGACACGCCCTCACTGGCGGCGGCCAGCGCGACGCTGATCCCCGCGATGCCCGCCCCGATGATGGCGATTGTCACGGTATCGGGGATCGGCACCGTGCGCGGCAACGTCGGCTGCGACCGCTGGAAGCCGCCCTGCTCGAGTAGGAGGTCCACCTGCTCGTCCTCGACTTCCGAACCCAGCGCGATCGGCAGCAATCGGGCGAAGAAGTCGCGATCGTCGGCGGCCACCGCATCGGCTCGCCGCGGCTGACCCAGCGCGTCGATGACGGCGTTCACCAGCGCCTCGCCAGTATCGGGGTCGGTGACACCGGCCCGTTCGGGCGGGTCAGGAATGTGCGAGATTTTGGGCGCGTACGTCTCGATCACCGACGGGTCTCCGGTGAGCTGGGCCAGCACCGCGACCAGGACGCCAGGGTCGGCCTGCCGCAGGTTGTCCCGCAGTTCGCCGGGGTCGGGAACGCCGGGGCCGGTGGGCGACGTCGATTCCGTGGCGGCGGTCATGCCATCGAGTATCGAGGCGGACGGTTGGGTCGCGCGGCGATCTGTCTACTCAGCGGGACACGAGGAGACCTGCGGCGCCATCGCGAGCATAGCCTCCGACGCATGGACCGGGTGCACTTCGGCGAGCGGGTGGACATCGCCATCGCGCGGGCCCGCAGTCATTCGCTCGGCGATATTCCTCGCCGGTCGGCCCGCCGGCAACCGGACAAGACTGCGATCATCGACGGGGATGTCGAACTGACCTTCGCCGAGTTCGACCGTCTCGTCGACAGAGCGGCGGCGGCGTTGCGCGACAAGGGCTTTGCACCTGGCGACCGCGTCGCGTTGCTGGCGCACAACTGCTGGCAGTACGCCGTGCTGGCATTCGCGACCGCGCGCGCGGCGGTGGTTCTGGTGCCGATCAACTTCATGCTTACCGCCGAGGAAATCGCCTTCCTCCTTGGCCACAGTCGAGTCAGTGGATTCATCGTCGAAGCGGAGCTCATGCCCGCGGCCGAAGAAGCGATGCGACTGGGCGGCTCAGTCACGACGAAGGTTGCGCTGCTGCCGGGCGGGCGCACGGCTGCAGCGGGCTGGGAAGACTTCGCAGATTGGTTGATGAGTACCGCCGCGGCCCCCAACCCGCGCATCGACGACGACCAGCTCGTGCGGCTGATGTACACCAGTGGCACCGAGTCGCGCCCGAAGGCGGCCATGCACTCCAGCCGCAGCCTGATGTGGCAATACGTGAGCACCATCGTCGCCGGGTCGATGTCCGGTGACGACATCGAGATCCACTCGCTGCCGCTTTACCACTGCGCACAGCTGGACAACTTTCTGGCCACAGATATCTATCTCGGCGCTACCAGCATCATCCTCCCGCGTCCGGACCCTGAACTGGTCCTGCGCACCATCGCACGCTACGGCGTGACGAATTACTTTGCGCCACCGACGGTATGGATCAGCCTGCTGCGTTGCCCGGTCTTCGACGAGGTGGATCTGTCCAGCCTGCGCAAGGGGTACTACGGCGCCTCGGCGATGCCCGTCGAGGTCCTCAACGAGATCCGCACGCGGCTACCCAATCTGAGTTTGTGGAACTTCTACGGGCAGACCGAGATGGCGCCGCTCGCGTCAGCGCTCGGACCGGACGAACAGGACGCCCACGCGGGTGCCGCCGGCCGCCCCGTGGTCAACGTGGAGACGTCGATTCTCGACGACAACGACATCCCGGTGGCCACCGGTGTCGTCGGCGAGATCGCTCACCGCAGCCCGCATTTGATGCTGGGCTACCTCGACGATGCCGAACGGACTGCCGAGGCCTTTCGCGCCGGCTGGTTCCATTCCGGCGACCTGGGCTACTTCGACGAGCACGGCCTGCTGCACGTCGTCGACCGCAAGAAGGACATGATCAAAACTGGTGGCGAGAACGTGGCCAGCCGCGAAGTGGAGGAAGTCTTGTACCGGCACAGCGGGGTCCAGGAAGTCGCGGTATTCGGCTTGGCGCATCCGGTCTGGATGGAAGCCGTGGCGGCGGCGGTGGTGCCCCGCAATGGAGTGGCCCTGACCGAAGAGGACCTGGTCATCCACTGCCGGGAGCACCTGGCCGGGTTCAAGACGCCAAAACGCATTTTCTTCGTCGATTCACTGCCGAAGAATCCCAGCGGCAAACTGCTTAAACGCGAACTGCGCGAAGGCTTCAGCCTTACTCAGCAGTAAGCGGGCCGATTCTAGACTTCCACTCGGCCCGCACTTGCGCCGGACGCTGACGCCAGTACGGTGTTCCACTGACCGGGCATCCGCGGTGTCATCAGGGCCACACCAGGGTTGACTCGCCGACATGAGCAACGACGTCACGCTGCCGGAACTGCAGGAGTTCATCGGCAGCTTCTGGTACCACTACGACGAAGCGCACTACGACGAACTCGCCGCGAGCTACGCCGAAGACGTGCACTACCTGACCCGCAGCGATTCGGGAGCCAGCCCGTTCGAAGATTTGATGTCACCCGAACTGCGCGGCCGCGATGCAGTGATGGAATGGCTGTCGGAACATCGCAAGCAGAGCCCGTACCCGCTCCGCCACCACGCCACCAACGTGCACCGCACCGGAACCGACGGTGACGTTACCCGCGCGCGGTTCTATATCCTCGTCAACCAAATCGCCAACTTCGTACCGTTCGCGGTGTCGAGCGGTGTCGTCAACGTTGGCGTCCGGCGCGAGGCCGCCGGGCTGGTGTTCACGGAGATGGACGTCGTGCTCGACGCCACCGACTCCGTCCTGCTGTCGGAGCTCGCCGCCGACAGCGCCACAGGTTCGTGAGCGCGCGCGCTACATTCTCCGACGGCGTCGCCGTCATCACGGGGGCCGGCGCCGGGATCGGCGCGGGCTTGGCGCGATATGCCAGCGGCCTGGGCATGGCCGTGGTCCTGGCCGACATCGACGCCGTTGCCATCGCCGCGTTGCGCGGCGACCTTTGCGCCGCGGGCGGCACGGCGATAGACATCGGGTGCGACGTGCGCGACCCCGATGCCGTCCAGGAACTCGCCGACCGTGTCTACCGCGACGTCGGCCCGGTGCGGCTGCTGGTGAACAACGCAGGCATCGAGCAGTTCGGCTACCTATGGGACACCCCAATAGCCAACTGGCGGCGCGTCGTCGACATCAACATCAGCGGCGTCTTCCACGGTATCCGCGCATTTCTGCCGAAGATGATGGCCACCGACGAGGAAGCCTGGGTGTGGAACCTGTCGTCGGTCGGTGCAGTACGCGCAATTCCGTTGCAGGCGCCCTACATCATGAGCAAACACGCGGTGCTCGCGTTGACCGAATGCCTGCATCTGGATGTTCAACTGGCCGGGCACGGCCACCACATCCACGTCCAGGCCGTGCTGCCCGGCGCGGTGGTCTCCAACATCTTCGAGGCGGCCGGCGGAGTCGACCCTGACGCCAGCGATGCCGGCGCCGCCGAGGCGCAACGCTCCGCCATGCTGGACATCAAGGCCGCGGCCATGGATCCGCTTGCGGCCGCTGAGACGTTATTCGAGCAGGCCGCCGAGGGAAGGTTCTATCTACTGACCCAGCAAACCGTCGCATCGGCCATGGCAGACCGCGCGAATGTGCTTGCTGCACAACGACCTCCGGTGCTGAGGTGACGCCGGAACTCGATCCCGACGCCGCCGCGCGAGTGGCGTCCTTCGGAGCAGTACCACCGATGCGCCAGCGCGGATTGGCCGCGGTGCGAGCCGCGGTCGAATCCGCGCCACTGCCCGATGAAATGCCCGCGATGGCCAGCATCGGCGATGTGACGATACCCGGCCCCGCCGGATCGATTTCTGTCCGGATCTACCGTCCCACAGACGATTCCGTTCTGCCCGTGCTGGTCTACTTTCATGGCGGTGGGCTCGTCATGGGCTCCAACCACTCGTTCGAACCGCTTGCCCGCGAGTTGGCGTCGGCGTCGGGCGCCACCGTCGTGGCCGTGGACTACCGGTTGGCGCCAGAGTCGCCGCCCCCCGCGCAGTTCGACGACGCCTACGCCGCCACCGAGTGGGTATCACGGAACGCACGCGGCCTCGGTGTCGACTCCGGCCGCGTTGCGGTAGTCGGCGACAGCGCAGGCGGGTCGCTCGCGGCCGCGGTTGCGTTGGCCGCACGCGACCGTCGCGGGCCGGCGATCTGTGCGCAGGTGCTGCTGTACCCGGGCCTGGATCGCGACATGACGGTCCCGTCGATCATTGGGCTGCCTGATGCACCGCTGCTCGCGCGCGACGACATCGACTACATGCATGCCCTCGTCGACGGCAACGCCGGTCCGCCCCGCGACCCGTACCTGGTCCCGGCCTACGCGTCCGATCTGTCCGGCCTGCCGCCGGCGATCGTGGTGACTGCGGGCTGCGATCCGATCCAGGACTGGGGTGAACGTTACGCGGTCCGGCTCCGAGAAGCCGGCGTCCAGACCACCACGACCCGTTATCCCGGCATGTATCACGGCTTTCTTATGCGCTCTGACGCAACGGCGCGGGGCCGGCTGGCCGTCGCCGAGATCGGCGCCCTGCTGCGAGCGAAGTTCGCGCACCCGATCCGATTCGACGTCCCGATCACCGGACAGGGCGCCGCCGCGGGGCACTGACGCCGCGCACAATCACGCCAACGCAGAATTGGCAGAAGGAGACAGCTGATGCTCAGCGACGAGCGACGGATGGAGCTTTCCGACGTGTTGCGGCCAGCGGCACCCCCTCGCGAGATCGACAACGTCTACACCGAAGACCAACGCGAACGCCTGCTCGATGTCGTGCGTACGGAGGGCCCGTGGAAGTTGATCATTGCGCAACACTTCGCGTCCCCCGAGGAACTGATCGCCACGATGAGCGGCGCCTTCCCCGAAGGCTTCGAGCCGTCGCTGGACCTGTTCATCACGCCCACCTTCCGCGGCTACCTCGCCAACTATGGCGCGGTGCTCTACCCGCAACTGCACGATTGTTTCTACAACGCGCGGTTCCTGGAGATGGCCAAGAGCTATTGGAACGCGCAATACGCCAAGCCGCAGCTGATGCTGTTCAACATCAACGGCCCATGTGCCAATCGCGATCCGGGGCATCTGGATTCACCGAGCTTCCGCGGCGTGCGATACGAGAACGCGCCGACATGGCTCACCAGCGTCATGGGCAAATCGGGCCTCTTCCAGGATTACCTGATCAAAATGGCGCAGGTAATTACCTGGTTTTCGTTGGATGCCGGCAGCGGCTTCACCTATTGGCCAAACGGTCCGCTGCAGCCGCCGCAGCGAGTCCTGCCGCCAATCAACAACCGCGGCGTGGTCGTACAGAACGAGATGATGGTGCATCGCGGCGAGGCGAACGGGCCACTCGATCAACAGGTTCCGGCCGGCTTGGCGTTCGACACGGTTTTCACCGGTGATCCCGAGGACCGCGACCATTGGTTGCTGAAGAACGGCGGCGACGTGATCGCGCGCCACCACACCGACGAACTGCGGTTCCTGGTGCACTGGTCGGCAGAGGTGTTCTCGGATTTCGACGAGCTAAAGAAGAACATGGAGGGCTCGGACGACCTGACCCCCGAGCGGGCCATCGACATCATGGTCAAGGATGTCAATGCGCGGGGCATAAAACTTGCCATGCCGGACGACCCGCTACACGACCCGGAGTTCATCCGCACCCTGAACGCGGCCTACGACCTCGGCGGTCCGTCGAACTATCCGCACGAGGCGCCGCTTAGCGCCTTCCAGCCGGCGTAACGAAAGGTCCTGCATGCTAGATCGATTCGACGGCCGCAGAATCATCATCACCGGCGCGGGCTCGGGCATCGGGCAGGCCACCACGCTGCGACTGCTCGACGAGGGCGGCACCGTCGTGGGATATGACGTTTCGCCTGACGGCCTGGCCATAACCACTGCGGCGGCAGAGACGGCAGGCACGGCCAAACGGCTGAGCACCGAGATAGTCGATGTGTCAGCCGAAGACACGGTCGTCGGCGCGGTCAGCCGTGCCGTCGACGATCTGGGCGGCCTCGACGTTCTGGTCAACGCCGCTGCCATTCAGCGCTGTGCCAACACGCATGAGCACACGCTGGACGATTGGAACCGCACGTTGGCGGTGAACTTGACCGGCACGTTCCTAATGATCCGCCAGGCGTTGCCGGCCCTGCTGGAATCCGGCCGCGGTGTGGTCGTCAACTTCACCTCCACCGCAGCGTCTTTCGCGCACCCCTACATGGCCGCCTATGCCGCCAGCAAGGGTGGAGTGTTGTCGCTGACGCATTCCTTAGCTCTTGAATACTCCAAACAGGGGCTGCGCGCCGTCAACATCCAACCGGGCGGCGTCGCCACCGCGCTGGCGGTGAGCACATTGGACAAGATGCCCGCCGGCTACGACATCGGCTTGTGGGCCAAGCAGACACCGTTGCTGCACGGGAGAGCCGACGACATCCTCGGCGACCCGAGCTCCGTCGCGTCGGTGATCGCCATGGTGGCTTCCGACGACGGTGCGTTCATCACGGGCACCGAGATCCGGATCGACGGCGGCGCGCACGCCTGAGGACCAAGTAGGGAACTGATGGTCACGAGTATTCACATCAGCCGGACCGGCGGGATCGCAACCGAGCGAGCAACCCGCGCTGATGACGAGTATTTGCGATATCGACTTGACGTGTTTGCCGCCGGCGCCGCCGACGTCGTGCAGTCCGCCGGAGGTTGGCTGTTTGACCGGGCCAGGGCGGGTTGGTCGGTGTCGGTGTTGATAGCGCGCGGCTGCGATACCCGACCGCTACGAATCCTCGGGCTGCAGGCTTTGGACCTCAACACGAAATCCGCGTTGGAGTTGGTCTCGACGGCGAGCCGTATGCCGGGGCACAGCTTGGCGGTCAGCGCTGAGGTCCTCACCGGGGATGTTCGCATCCGCGACACAGTGTTCGAAGCCCTGGACCACCAGCCGACCGAAGTGGCGCTGTGGGGTGAGGGGTGGCCCAGCGGGGTCAATCGCACGATGGCCACGGTCCAACACGTGCTAAGCCCGGCGGCGCGGGTGTTCAAGGGCTATGCGCTTGCGGCGGCCGGCAGCCCTTGCGACTCAGTCGATCCGATCGAGACGCTGCTGTGCGACGGCGATGAACGGTGGCGCACATGACTGACGCCCTCCACGAACGACTGACGGCGTCGGTGCGACGGCTCATTGACGTCACCATTCGCAGCGAGGCCGACGAAGGCACCGTGGCGCAGGCCTTGGCTCTGGTCGAGCAAACCGTCGAGCTGCTGAGCACGCGCCTCATGCCTGGATCGTTCGGTGTGCGCACCAACCCCGACGGTGAAAACGTGGTTTGGGGCAATGTGGCCGTCGGGCTGCGTAACCCGATCGCTCCGCCCCTAGTCATCCAGCACGACGAGGCGGGCGGCGTTCATGCCGACGTGCACCTTGGCGCCGGCTACGAGGGGCCGCCGGGCCACGTGCACGGCGGGATGTGCGCTCTCATCCTGGACCATGTCCTGGGCGCGACGGCACACCAACCGGGTAAACCCGCCTACACGGGCACCCTCACGGTGCGCTATCTGCGCCCCACCCGGCTAGGTGCGTTGCGAGCCGAGGCGCGGATGGAGCGGATCGATGGCACCAAAACATATGCGGTCGGGCAACTCCGTAACGTCGACGGCGTCTCGGTGGAAGCCGAGGGCGTATTCATCACGCCACGAGAACACAAGGGCGTGGACGGGTCGCAATCCCCGCCAGCGCCGTAAATTACAGTGACACCCTTGCTATTTCATCCACGATAGCTAAGTCGCCGTGTCGCACCGCCTCGGTTATCGACTCACTTAGCGCTAAGCACGCCAGGAACACACCATGGCCGTGCGCAGATATCTTCTGAGCTTCGGCACGCTCGGCGCAACGCGCCGTCGCCTCGGCGTTCCACTGCACACTGGTCTGGTTCCAACTGCTCTTGCGGGCCGACACGCGCGCGCCGCAACTGCGGCACACGACTGGCATCATTGGCATTTCGTCGAGGCGATTGTCGTGCTGGACAGACGGATCAAGCCTCATCAGATCGAACCGGCTCCCTGCGCCGCCATGTTGGCCTCGATCTCTTTCATCCATGCCTCGTAGGGTCGGGTGGTGTCCAGCTCAAACTCGAAGCGGTCCACCATATCTGGTTGCACATCGGCGACGTCGACGTAGAACTGCTGATACCAACGCCGCAGCTGGTAAACCGGGCCGTCCTCCTCGACCAGCAGCGGGTTGTCGATGCGCGCCTTGTGCCGCCAGATCTCAACATCCTGCTCGAAGCCCAGCTTCACGAAGTCGCCGAGACTGATCGCCGCCTCCGTGGCCTGATCGCCGGGCAACGTGTCCGTTTTCTTCACGATGATGCCGTATTGCAGCACAAAAGAATTCGAGTCAATCGGATAATGACAATTGATCAGGATCGTCTTGGCATCGCCGTGCTGATAGTGATAGGTCAGGTCGTCGATCATGAAGGACGGGCCGTAGTAGGACGCAACGGAGGTGGTACCAAGCATCTGCGCCCCTTCGGCGCTCCCCAGATCGGGTCGGCTCCCGCCGTTCATGTACTGCGTCGCCACGTGCCCCTCGAAGATGTTCTTGAAATGCGTGGGCAACGAGCCGTGGATGTAGAAGAAGTGCGCCATATCCACTACGTTGTCGATGATTTCGCGACAGTTGCTATGCACGACCGTGGTGTACCAGTGCCAGTCGGTCCAGTCGTCGCTGGTGGCGCCCTCGATGCGCGGGATGGCGACTTCCGGCGGCGGCGGTTTGCGCTCGGGGTCGTTCCAGACGAACAACATGCCGTCCTGCTCAAGCGTGGTCCACGCTTGTGTGCGGGCCAGTTTTGGTGCGCGCCTGCTGTAGGGCACCTGCTTGCAGCGGCCGTCGCCGCCCCAACGCCAGTCGTGGAACGGACACGCGATCTCGTTGCCCTTGACCTCGCCCTGCGAGAGATCACCGCCCATGTGCCGGCAGTAACCATCGAGCACACTGATCTTGCCGTCGCCGCCCCGGAAGACGACAAGCTTGTGGCCGAACGCGTTGATCGCGTGCGGCTTGCCGTCACCGAAATTTCTGATCAGGCCCAGGCAGTGCCAGCCGCGGGCGAACCGGGTCGGCGCGGCCTGCGCTTCAATAAGCCGAACCGGGTCGGCCTCAGTCTGCGACGTCATCGCCATGATCTAACTCCCCCGGCCCGACCCGTGGCAGCCGCTTGTTCCACTCATCAGGACGGCTCTTCCTGCGTCGCGCCGCCCCGGCCTACCGTTCTCCCCGTGACTGCGCACGGCACGACCATCCCTGCGGGACTTCCGGTGGCCGACACAACCGTCGATCTCTTAATTGTCGGCTCAGGCACGGGCATGGCCGCAGCGCTGGCGGCCCATGAACTCGGGCTGTCCGTTCTGATCGTGGAAAAGTCCTGCTACGTGGGTGGCTCGACGGCGCGGTCCGGTGGTGCTCTCTGGCTCCCCGCCTGCCCCGTGCTGCGGGAGGCCGGCGCCGACGACACCACGGAGCGCGCCAGTGCCTACCTGGATTCGGTGGTCGCAGGATCGGCGTCCCGGCAGCGTTCGTCCGAGTTTTTAGCGCACGTGTCCGCAACGGTCGAAATGCTGCGCCGAACGACCCCCCTACGACTGTTTTGGGCTCGGGACTACTCCGACTACCACCCCGAGGAGCCCGGCGGCAGCGCGGCAGGCCGCACCTGCGAATGCCGCCCCTTCGATACCTCGGTTCTCGGCGAGTACCGCGCCCGGCTACAGCCCGGCGTGATGGAATCGAGTGTCCCGATTCCCACGACGGGCGCCGACTACCGCTGGATGAACCTGGTTGCACGCGTACCGCACAAGGGCATTCCGACGTTCGGCAAGCGACTGACGCAAGGCGTCGGCGGGCGGCTGCTCGGCCGGCGTTATGCCGCCGGCGGCCAGGGCCTGATGGCCGGGCTGTTCGCGGGTGTGCTGGGCGCCGGTATCGCCGTGTGGACCGACACCGCGCTGCTGCGTCTCACCGGTGACGGCGACCGCGTGACCGGCGCTGTCGTGGACCATGACGGACGCGAGGTGACCATCACCGCCCGGCGTGGCGTGGTGCTGGCTACCGGTGGTTTCGACCACGCCATGGATATGCGGTGGAAATTCCAGTCGGAGTCGTTGGGCGCCAACGTGAGCCTGGGCGCGAACACCAACACCGGCGACGGGATCCGGGCGGGACAAGAATTGGGCGCGGACCTCGATCTGATGGATCAGGCATGGTGGTTCCCCGCCGTCGCGCCGCTGCCCGGTAAGGCACCCGCCGTGATGCTGGCCGAGCGGTCACTGCCGGGCTGTCTGATCGTGGACCAGAACGGCCACCGATTCGCCAACGAGTCGGCGGATTACATGTCCTTCGGCCAGCGGTTGCTCGAGTTGGAACGGACCGGAAGCCCGGTCGAAACGATGTGGATCATCTTCGATCAGCAATACCGCAACAGTTATGTCTTTGGTGCCGTGCTCTTTCCGCGGATGCGGATTCCGCAGGCGTGGTACGACGCCGGCATCGCGGTGCGCGCCGACAACTTCAGCGCCTTGGGCGAGCAGATGGGTGTGTCGGTATCGGAATTCTTCCAGACGATGACTCGCTTCAACCAAAACGCCGCTGCCGGTGCGGATCCCGACTTCGGTCGGGGCCGCAGCGCCTACGACCGCTACTACGGCGACCCGACGATCAAGCCGAACCCCAACCTGCGTCCGTTGATCAAAGGCCCGTTCTACGCCGTGAAGATGGTGCTGTCCGATCTGGGTACCTGCGGCGGCCTGAGAGCAGACGAGCGCGCGCGGGTGCTGCGCGAGGACGGCGGCGTCATCGCCGGGCTGTATGCGATCGGCAACACCGCAGCCAATGCGTTCGGCACGACCTATCCAGGCGCGGGCGCAACCATCGCGCAGGGGCTGGTATACGGCTACATCGCAGCCCGGGACGCCGCCGGATAGTTGTACTGCTAATTGCGCTCCGGGGCCAGACGCTTCAGGGCCAGCCCGCCTTCGAACGGCCGGTACCCGAACGCGGCCGGCGCACGGTAGCCGGTGTCCTCCAGCGGCGAGTGCACCTCGTTGACGGTCGGACCGATCTTGGCGGCAACCTGTACCAGCGCGTCGAGGTCGAAGCGGTAGAGGCGTCCCGCGTTGCCGCCCAGGATCTTTCGGCAGTCGTCCTCGGACCTGTCGTGCAACGCCCAGCGGATGGCCAGCTTGGACTGGGGCGCGAAGCCCTCCTCGTGGGGATAGTCGCTGCCCCACATGATGTGGTCAGCCCCCATGAAGTCGATCATCGCGGAGTCAAACGGGGCCAGCTCGCTGGCCAGGTAGCAGTTGCGCTTGGCGTATTCGCTCGGGGTCATGGTCAGTGCGTCGACCGACGACCCGCCGAACATCCCGTAGGTGCGGTTGTGAGCCTCGGATTTCATGGTGGGCACCATGGCGTCGAGCATCGCCAGTTGCGGAGGAACCCACAACGTGCCCTGCTCTGTCGGCACGAACCGCAGCGTCGGGTACCGCTCGAAAACCCCGGCCAGGATCAGGTGGCCAAGCGTGCGTTGGGCCCATAGCGCCATCTCGGTGATCAAGACGGCGTTAGACGCTGGCTGGTCCATCGGCATCTCGGGGCTACCGGCTCCCGCATGCTGCACCACTGTCAGGTCCAGCTCGGTGCACAGTGCCCAGATCGGCTCGTAGCGGGTATGGAAGAGCGGGGCCACCTGAGGGTCGCCGGGCGATACTGGCGGGATGAGCACGCCGCCGAAACAGTCCTGCTCCGCTCCCCAGCGGATCTCCTCCAAAGCCAGCTCGACATCGTTGGGGAAGATCTGAATCAACCCGCGGCGACGGTCCGGGGCCAGCGAACAGAAGTCGATCTGCCAGCGGTTGTGGGCCTGCACTCCGGCCCACCGCTTCTCGAGATCGTCGCGGGTCCGGGGCAGGCTGATGGTGATGTTGGGAGTGGTCGGAAAGAACGGCGGGACCGTGTTCGGTAATAGCACCTCGGCGGCTACCCCGTCGGCGTCCATCTCGGCGATCCGGAGATCGTGATCCCAGTTTCGGTCTGCAGTTGCGATGATCAGGTCGTCGAAGGGGCTTACGTATTCCTTGGCCCAGGCATCAAACTCGTCGTGCAAGCGGGCGGGCAGATACTGCCTGTAGTCATGGAGATCCGCCCCGGCGTGGGTGTCCGTAGAGATGACGAGGTAGCGATCGATCGTGTCCCAGCTTGCAGCCATCGGTCCTCCGTTGTTGCAAATGTACTCGCTAGGTTCCGGGCCGGCCGAACAGCTAGCGAGGGTTCATCTCAGTGAGCGGGACACTTCGATCGGCTAGTCCGCCGCGCGCTTGGCCTCGACCTGCTTCTCGACCTCACGCCAGTAGCCAGGCGTAGGGCGGGGTCTTCCGAAACCACCCTTTGCGGCCTTCGCGATGATGGCGTCGGCCTCGTCGATGTCCTTCATCAGTTCCAGTGCGAACTCACGCTCTGCCGCATAGTATTTCGCCGCCCAACGCAAGGCGATCACCGAATACGCCCAGGCGGGCTCCGCCTCGGCCCCCTCGGCATCCTCGATCGCTTTGCGATGCCGGGATTCCGCGTACGCCACGTGCTCCTGCAGCAACTCCTTGAGCCGAGCTGGGTTACTGAGATGCCCGAACGTCACCCGCAGCAACACGCTGTGCTTGAGCACCGGCGGGTCCACGGGCGCGTCGTTGGTCCAGTCGGTGACGGCTTCCATCCCGGCCGGGGTGATCTTGTAGAGCCGACGGCTGCGGGTACCCTCGTCGCGTTCGACGCGGGATGTCACCAGTCCCAGGCCCTCCAGCTTCTTTAACTCTGTGTAGATCTGGCTGTACGACGGGCTCCAGTAATAGAGGTCGACGCTCCAATCGATCCACTTTTTGAGGTCATAGCCAGAGACTTCCTCCTCGTAGGACATCATGCCCAGCAGTGCCCAACTGGTAGCGGCGAGTGCCGCCTTCGTCGGGTTCTCGCTGGCAGGATCCGTCTCGGAGTCCACGCCGCCAGGTTAACAACACAGAACGGAACTTTGCGCGACACTGACCGCTGGCCGGGACACCAGCGATGATGGCGGCTTCACCCAAGTTGATCCGTATGGTTCGCTGGCACCATGACCGACTCCGGCCCCACCCGCGTTGCGGTCTACCTCGACTTCGACAACATCGTGATCTCGCGGTACGACCAGGTGCACGGGCGCAACTCATTTCAGCGCGACAAAGCCAAAGGGCTGGACAAGGAGCGTCTCGAGCTCGCGGCCGTCGACATCGGCGCGGTGATCGACTTCGCCTCGTCGTTCGGCACTCTCGTGCTCACCCGCGCGTACGCGGACTGGTCCGCCGACGTCAACGCCGCCTACCACGGCCAGCTCGTGGGCCGCGCGGTCGATCTGGTCCAACTGTTCCCCGCCGCCGCCTACGGCAAGAACGGCGCCGACATCCGGCTGGCCGTCGACGCCGTGGAAGACATGTTCCGGCTTCCCGACCTGACCCACGTGGTCATCGTCGGCGGCGACTCGGACTACATCGCCCTCGCCCAGCGCTGCAAACGCCTGGGCCGCTACGTCGTCGGCATCGGCGTGGCGGGCGCCAGCAGCCGCTCGCTGGCCGCCGCGTGCGACGAGTTCGTCACCTACGACGCGCTCCCCGGGATACCGACCGTCGCCGCGTCGGCCCCGAAGAACGGCAGGCGCGGCCGAAAGACCAACGCGTCCGAGCCCGACGACGAACCGGCGCCCGCCGACCCGCAAGCCGCCGCCACCGGACTGCTCGAGCGCGCGCTGCGCATCGGCCAGGAGAAGGACGACGCCGACTGGCTGCATAACTCGGCGGTCAAGGCCCAGATGAAACGGATGGACCCGTCGTTCAGCGAGAAGTCCTTGGGGTTCAAGTCATTCAGCGACTTCCTGCGCTCGCGAAGCGATCTCGTCGACCTCGACGAGAGCAGCACGACGCGCATGGTGCGGCTGCACACCGACACCGCATGAGCAACATCACGCCTACCGCAGTGAAGATCACGCTCGCCGGGATCGTCGCGACGGGCTGCTGTGCGGGAATCCCCGCTGCCGCCGCCGACGACCCGATCTGTTTAGCCGACGTGTGCGCCTTCTATTCCCCGTCGCACAACATCAGCTGCGAGATCGATTACCAACGCGGTGCCGGCATGCCCGACGAGGCCTATTGCCAGACCATGTCGCCGCACCACTCCGTGCGCATGGATCCCACCGGCGCGTTCACGGTCTGCACGGGTGAAACCTGTTTGGGCAACCCAGGATTGGGCCAGGCAACGCTCCCCTACGGCCAAACCGCCGGCATCGGCCCGTTCAGCTGCCGGTCGGAGGTCAGCGGAATCACGTGCACGGTCGCGTCGGGCCGCGGCTTCACGATCTCCAGCTCGGGAATCACGCCCGCGGGCTGACTCACCTGATGTGCAGTCCGCGCTTGCGGACCCACAGCACGGCCAACACGGTTCCCGCCGCCCAGACCGCCAGGGCGATGCCGAGATGCACGAAGCTTTTGGTGTCGCGCCCGAACACCGGCCCGATCGCCGCGGGGACCTGTGTCCACAACACTTTGTGTTCGATTCCGCCCATCGGGTCGGCGAGGTAGTACACCGCATACGGCAGCGCCAGCGCGAAAATCCAGGCGCCGGTGCGCCGCCAGTCGCGGCGATCCTCCCACCGCTGCAGCAACGGCTCGGCGCCCACCGGGAACAGCACGGAGATCAGATTGCCCACGCCCAACCAGGTGATGATGGGCACCGCAACATTGGGAATCGTGACTGCCAGTTGCGCCGGCGTTTGCTTCCACAATGTCAACGCCATCGCCATCGCCAATGTCGGCAGGCCCACGATCACAATCAGGGCCAGGTTCTTGATCAGCAGCACCCGCCAAAATGACACCCCGTCCGACAAACCCTTTGCGACGCGGTGGTGGTCGGCGCCGAGCAGGTTGGTCGTGGTGACGTCGGCCAGCACGAACGAGGCGAAGTAGGTGCTGATCAGGACCACCCAGTCGAAGTGATGGTGATGGTAAAAACCGGCGTGATGGTAGTGGGAGTGGGTGTGGTGGTGCGTGGGTGCGGTCAGGTGCTGCACCACCAACCACGCCACGGCGAGCAACAGGTTGGCCAGTACCCCGGACAGCCAGATGCGCGGCGGGGTGAACGCCCAGCGAACCTCGGACCGCAACGCCGACCATGGACCCTTGCCGAGGTCTTCGGCGGCCCGTTCGGCGGCGACGCGATGGGCGGGCGATGCACTCATCGAGGCGCGCAGCGCGCCGCGCACGGGTTGGCGTTTGGGCCTACTCGACTCCGACATCCGCTCCACCGTAGCGTCCGGGCACCGGCGCCGCGGCGCGCTCAGGCGGGCGGCGAGGTGGCGACGATCGTGTCCTGCCCTGTCTGCCATGCGCTCGTGAACGTGGCGACGGGGATTTGCTCGTCGGCGTGATCGACGCCGGGGTCGCTGAGGTGAACGATTTCCTTGTTCGTGTCGATCGCGGTGATTTCGACGTAGTGATCGGCCTTGGTGCGCTGGTCGGTGCTGTTTCCGGTTTGGTCGCCGATGATCGTGGAATTCACCCAGGCGATGACCTTGCGGCCGCCACCGAGATACTGCTGCAGCTGCTCCATACTGGTCTGGTCGCCATAGGTCATCGCCGATTTGATGCCGAAGTGGTCAAGCAGCACGACCAAATCCTCAACGGAGACACCGCCATTGGCGCCCTCATGGCTCGGATCGTTCGAGGCCGCATAGATCATCGTCCCCGGGTTGACGCTCGACGGCGTGCTCTGCGCCAGCGTGATCATCTCTTGCTCGCTCGGCTGGTTACCGGTGCGCTCACCGACGATGTAAGACACCGCCATCAGCCCACAGTTGTCTTCCTTTGACTGCGCGCGCCAAAACTTCACCGCCGCACCCGGGTCGCCGTACACGCCAGGGCCGATGGTCGGCTGCGGGGTCGACGGCGAGTTGCTGGGCGCTCCCTCGGCAGCCGGGGACGCCGCGTTGCTGGTGGCAAGGGACGGTGCGGCGCTGGTGGACGACGAGGTCGAGGACGTGCCCGAGGCGCACGCTGCGAGGGCGGCGACGGTGGCGATGGCGAGGCAAACGACCACCGCGGCACCGCGTGTCGCGATGAGGGTCCGGGCATCCGTTTTGCTGATGGGCATAGTGAACCATCGTTTTGCCGGCCGTGCACGCTGCTAGAACGTGTTACAGTTTGCCGACTTCGCGTAAGGAGGCTCCCATGGATTCCTACGTGATACGGCGTGAACCGTAAACGCGTCGTCGTAGCGGGATTGGGAGACGTTGGTCTGCTGACCGCGATCCGCCTGGCCGGCCACGCCGACGTCGTCGGGATCTCGGTCAAACCAGCGTTGGTCAGCGGCCAGGAACTCGGCGTACGCCTGGCCCGTCCCCACGACTGGGCCCGCGACTACTGGATTCCGTTCGACAGATTCCGCCGGCTGGACGGGGTCCGGACCGTTCACGCAACGCTGACGGGCGTAGACCTGGCCGCCCGAACGGTCCGTGGGCGGCGCGACGATGGCACCACCATCACGGAGCCATACGACGCGCTGGTCATCTCGACCGGAGTCGCCAACGGCTTCTGGCGGCAGCCGACACTGCAGTCGGCCGCTGAGATCGGCGCCGGCCTGCGCGCCGCACACGATCGGCTGGCGGCGGCCAACTCGGTGATCATCGTGGGCGGCGGCGCGGCCGCGGTCAGCAGTGCCGCCAACATGGCAACCACGTGGCCCGCCAAGCGGATTGACCTCTATTTTCCTGGAGAGCGCGCGTTGGTCGCGTACCACCCGGGGATTTGGCAGCGCATCCGAGGCAGGCTGACCGACCTCGGCGTGGGCGTGCACCCCGGGCACCGCGCCGTGATCCCGGAGGGATTCGCGGGCGACGAGATCACCGGCGAACCGGTCAGCTGGAGCACGGGACAATCCCCGGCTCGCGCCGACGCGGTGCTGTGGGCGATAGGCCGGGTTCAACCCAACACCGCCTGGCTGCCGGCGGAACTGCTCGACGAACACGGCTTCGTGCGGGTGACACCCGACCTGCGCGTGCCCGGCCACCGGGGCGTCTTCGCGGTCGGCGACGTCGCGGCCACCGACCCGCTGCGCAGCTCCGCCCGCAATCGTGGGGATGCCTTGGTGGCCCACAACATCCGCGCCGAATTCACCGGTCGAAAGCTGCGCACCTTCCGGACGCCCGGGCGGCGGTGGGGATCGCTGTTCGGTATCCAGCCCAACGGACTGGAGGTGTTCTTCCCCACCGGCAATGCATTCCGCTTCCCGTCATGGTCGGTCGATCGGGTGGTGATGCCGTGGATCGTTCGCTGGGGCATGTATCGAGGCGTGCGCGAAAACAACCATGCGATTCCGGTGCGGTCCGAGCGGGAACACTGAGCGCGTGGTTGGGACGCAAGCGTTCGAGAAATTGGTTGCGCTGCTGAACTATCCGATGTTCGTCGTCACCACGCAAGCCGATGGCGTCGCGGCCGGATGTCTGGTGGGCTTCGCAAGTCAGGCCAGCATCCATCCGCCCCGGTTTCTGGTCGGTCTGTCAACGCAGAACCACACGTTCCGGGTGGCCACGGAAGCCACCCACCTGGCGGTGCACGTGTTCGACCGCGCGCATCTCGACGTGGTCGAACTGTTCGGCAGTCAAACGGGCGACAAGGTCAAGAAGTTCGACCGCTGTTCCTGGCATCACGGTCCCGCGCAGATGCCCATCCTCGACGAGGCGGCCGCCTGGTTCGTCGGCGAGATCCTCGATCGTTTCTCTTTGGGCGACCACGTCGGGCACCTGCTGCAACCAGTTGACGGCAGCCCTCCGCACGAACTCGAGCGGTGGGTGTCCTTCAGCGACGTTCAGCACTTACCACCGGGTCACGAGGCCTGATAACCGCGGCGCACCGTGCGATCGAGAATGCCCAGCGTCGCCCGTAGCGCGCCCTCGGACAACACCGGGAAGATTCCGGCGTCGCGCCACTTCTGATCGATGTTCGACCAGTCGTAAAACGCGGTGACCACGGTGCCCGTCCCGTCGTCGGCCGGCTGGAGCCGGTAGCCGTAGACGTGGCCGATGGGTGGCTTGATCTGGCCCAGCACCGTCCACGCGATGAGCCGATCCCGCTCGAACTCGGTGATGCTGACGGTGACGTCGTATTTGCCGAACTGCGGGAAGTCGTTCAGCGCTTCGCGGTCCATGTGGACCACGAAGGTGTCGCCGACGGCCGCCACCGGGTCGCCTTCGGCGTCCTGCAGCATCCCCGATGAGTCGATCGCGACGTGCCCCTGCGGGTCACACAGCAGCGCGAAGATGTCGGGCGCCGTGGCCGGGATGATGCGATCGATCTCGATGCGTTCGGTCATGATTCCCCGCAACCCCCGAAGATGAGATGGTCAATCACTTTACGGCTATTCGCCGGGGGAACTCGACCAGATCGGGTGTGCGGCAGTGGGTATACGGTTGGCGCTGGAAAAATCACATTAACTTGCGATTAACGTGGCACGAACGGGGCACGACACGGCGGCGTAGGGCCGCTTCGGCGCGACCTGCGGGAGGGTGTGTAGCGATGGACTTCGCGGCATTGCCACCGGAAATCAATTCCGGGCGGATGTATGCCGGTGCTGGGTCGGGCCCCATGCTGGCCGCCGCCGCTGCGTGGGACACGCTGGCCGCCGAACTGCGTTCCGCGGCCGGTGCGTATCAATCGGTGATGGCCGGATTGATCGCCGGCCCGTGGCTGGGCCCCTCCGCCGCGTCGATGGCAGCCGCCGCTGCCACCAGCGCGGCCTGGATTGACGCGACCGCCGCGCAGGCCGAGCAGACCTCCGTCCAGGCCAAGATGGCGGCCGCCGCATACGAGACGGCGTTCGCGGACACGGTGCCCCCGCCGGCCATCGCGGCCAACCGCAGTTTGCTTGCAATGCTGGTGGCCACGAACCTCTTCGGGCAGAACACCCCCGCCATCGCGACCACCGAGGCCGACTATGCGGAGATGTGGGCCCAGGACGCCGCGGCGATGTACGCCTACGCGTTCTCGTCGGCGTCCGCGACCACGCTCTCGCCGTTCACCGAACCACCGCAAACCACCCGCCCGGCAGCGCTGGCCGACCAGGCCGCCGCCGTCGGCCAGAGCACCGGCACCGCCGCCGGGAGCGTCCAAAGCACCGTTTCGTCGCTGGCCGCGGTGCCCAACGCGCTGACCGGCCTAGCCGCCCCGGCCGCGGCCGACCCACCGTCGCTGCTGACCCTGATCAACCTCCTGGGCAGCCTGAGCTCAATCTTTGTCGACCCAGAAATCGGGGCGGCGGGACTTACCGTCGGCACGGTGGCCCTGCCCTTCGACACTGTGAGTGCCCTGACCGGTACCCACACCGACGAGATCGTCAGTGGCTGGGCTGGCATCCAGCCCTGGCCGGGCAACGCACCGGTGCCGCCGACACCGTTCCCCGTGATCACCAACCTCAGCGGGGGGACGACGGCGTCGGCGTCCCTGGGCGGGGCGAACAAAATCGGCGCACTGTCGGTGCCCGCGGGCTGGACCGCCGAGGCCGCCCCGGCGGTGCGGCCGGCCGCGCTCGGGTTGCCGGCGGCCAGCGCAGGTGCCGCACCCAACGCCGCGCTGACCATTGGTACCGGTAGTCCGCTAGGCGACATGGCCGTCGGGGCGACGGCCAGCCGAGCCCTCAGCGGGGCCCTCGGCACGGGTCGCCGGGAAGGCGCCAGAACGCCTGCCAGTGGCACGGAGTCGCTCGAACGAGGCGGCGTCGTCAAGGGAATCGCCGCCGAGCTGCGGGAACTGGCTGAGCTTCGCGACTCGGGAGTGCTGACCGAAGAAGAATTCCTCGAGCTGAAACGACGTCTTCTCGGCCGCTGACCGGCCGGACGCGCTCGACAGGCGACGAACCGCGGACCTTCCTATGATGAGGGGGTCCGGGGTGAAGCTTTCATCGAATCGCATGCGCGACATCACCTTCAGTCCACGTCGCCGAAATTCTCGCGGGCGTTCTAGGAGGGCCATCGGCGTGAGCAGTGCTAACGACGAGCAGGATTTCCGCAATCTGGCGGTGAATCGACTGCGGCCCAGCGAACTTCACTGGGCGCTCAACCATGACTCGGTGCACGGGATCGCGTACGCGTTCCGGCACCCCGTCGCCGTGGCGGAAGCCACTGACGATCCGAACGACGACAGAAAGACCTACCTGGTCCGGGTCCGCCGCGATGATCTCGCCAACGCGCTGGGAAAGATCAACGACTGGATCACCCAAAATCCGGGCCCCGCCGGCATGCACGCTTACGGATTTGTCCGGGCCCTGTCCCGGGAAGGCCTCAGCGAACGCAGAACCGGCGGCGAAGAACACCGCTGATCCGGCACGCTGCCATTCTCCGCATTCACCGTGCCCCCCGGTTGCCCAAACCATTAGCCTTATGCCTGGCACGCCACCGCGGGTGAGGAGTCGGCGATGAGTGACACGACCGCGGATCCGCGGGAGGGTTCGGAGTTCGGGCCGTATCGGCTGCGGCGGCTGGTCGGTCGCGGCGGCATGGGCGACGTCTATGAGGCCGAGGACACGGTGCGGGAGCGGATCGTGGCGCTGAAGCTGATGTCACCGACCCTGTCCAGCGATCCGGTGTTTCGTTCACGCATGCAACGCGAGGCCCGGACCGCGGGACGCCTGCAGGAGCCCCACGTCGTGCCGATCCACGACTTCGGCGAGATCGACGGGCAGCTCTACGTGGACATGCGGCTGATCGACGGCATGGACGTGGCGACCATGCTGAGTCGCTACGGGCCGCTGTCCCCGCCGCGGGCGGTGGCGATTGTGCGCCAAATCGGCTCGGCGCTCGATGCCGCACATGCCGCCGGAGTGCTGCATCGCGACGTGAAGCCGGAGAACATTCTGGTGAGCGCGGATGACTTCGCCTACCTCGTCGATTTCGGTATCGCCAGCGCCACCTCCGACGAGAAGCTGACGCAGTTCGGCACCACCGTAGGCACCTTCAAATACATGGCGCCCGAGCGGTTTACCGACGCCGACGTGACCTACCGGGCCGACATCTACGCGCTGACGTGTGTGCTGTACGAGTGCCTGACCGGGTCGCCGCCCTATCGGGGCGACCAGATCAGCGTGATGGGTGCACACCTGAATCAGGCGATCCCGCGGCCCAGTGCGGCGCGGCCGAGCATTCCGGTCGCCTTCGACAGCGTGATCGCCTGCGGCATGGCCAAAGAGCCCGCGGACCGCTATGCCACCTGCGGTGATCTGTCGGCGGCCGCGTACGCGGCGCTGGCCACGCCCGATCAGGATCGCGCCACCGACATCCTGCAGCGAAGCCAACTGGCCGCGCGCCCGGCCGCGTTTGCCGGCCAACCCCCCGGCGGTGTCGCGCCGTCGCCGCCCGCGGTCGCAACCCACGCACCGCCGACGGCACCGCCACCGGGCCCGGGCCCGGGCTGGGCGTCGGCCACGGGGTCACCGGTCGGTCCCGGCGGACCGGTGCCACAGCCGACGGGATGGGGAGGCGCTCCCGCCTGGGCGCCAGGCGATTTGGGCGCGGGTACCCCGCCGTGGGGCCAACCGCCTCAGCGCGGCTACAAGCCCTGGCTCTGGGTCGGCGTCGCCGCCGTCGTCGCGGTGGCGGTCGTCGGCGTCGTCCTCGTGGTCGCCCTTCCGTGGCGGAAGGCGTCCCCGCCCGCGCCAACGCCCCCGCCGCAGCCGGCCGACGCCGTCGAGTTGCGAGTGCTCGACGACGGCGTGTTTGTCGGCAGCTCGGCAGCATCGACGACGATCGACATCTTCAATGAACCCATCTGTCCGCCATGCGGCAGCTTCATCCGGTCCAATGCGGGCGATATCGACAGTGCGGTGAACAACAAGAAGCTCGCGGTGCGCTATCACCTGCTCAACTTCCTCGACGACAGATCGCACAGCAAGGACTACTCGACCCGGGCGGTGGCGGCGACGTATTGCGTTGCCGCGCAAAATGATCCGAAGCTCTACAGCGCCTTCTACACTGGGCTTTTCGCGAGCAACTTCCAGCCTGCGGAGAACGCGGCGCAGGATCGCACCGACGGCGAACTGGCCCAGCTGGCCAAAACCGTCGGTGTCGACCCCAGCGTGATCAACTGCATCAAGTCGGGCGAAGACGTCGCGACCGCCAAAACCAAGGCCGGTGCCGGAGACACGACACTGGCCGGGTTCAACGCCACGGGGACGCCGTTCGTGTGGGACGGCACCAAGGCGATCAACTATCAGGACGCGACCTGGCTCACCAAGCTCATCGGGTAATCCCGCGAGTCGCTGCGGCGTTTTGGCCCGTTCTGCGTCGATGATCCATCCATGGCGCGCACCACGAGGGCCTCGATCGCGGCGGCCGCGTGCCTCGTAGTCGCTCCGGTGTGTGGGGCGGTCTCCGTGTCGTGGGTCGCATCGGCCGGCGCGGCGCATGCCGAAACCGGCATGTCCGTCCCGGACGCCAACTACGAGCTGGGGATGTACGGCGACCCCGCCGCGGCCGCGCGCTATTGGCGCAAGCAACATTCCTCGGACTGCGGGGAGATGGCGGTGGCCGACGCGGTTGGCGAGATCACCGGCCGTGAGCCCACCGAGCAGCAGATCACGGCGGTAGCCGAAACCACCCCCAGCACAGCGGGTCCCGGACCGATCTGGAGGCGCTCCGGCAACACCGACATCCGAAACCTGCCGGCGCTGTTCTGGCACTACTGGATCAGGGCCGACAACATCCAGACCACTCTGAATGCGCTGGAGCAGGATTTGGCCGACAGGCGCAAGATCGTCGTGATCCTCAACGCCGAAACCATCTGGAACCGGCCGGGCAGGCGCGACCTGGCCAACCACTTTGTCGCGGTAACCGGCATCGACACCAAGGCCGGTGCGGTGCACCTCAACGACAGCGGGATCGACACCGGCCGCGACGAGCGGATACCGATCGCGACGTTCGAGCGCGCGTGGGCCCCCAACCACAATTCGGCCGTCGTCACAAAGGACCGCTGAGGCACTTCCGCCGATCAGGCCAGCCTCTAGGCTGACAAGGTGTCGGTTGCTCAACGCGAACGTGCCGCCCTCGTCGAAACCATGCGCAGCGTCGGGCCCGAGGCTCCCACCCTCTGCGAAGGCTGGACCACCCGGGACCTGGCCGCCCATCTGGTGATCCGCGAATACCGCCTCGACGCCGCGCCCGGCATCGTCATCCCGCTCTTCGCCGCCCGCACCGACAAGGTGCAAAAGGACGTGGTGCAACGCAGCGACTGGGAGGAGCTGCTGGACAAGGTCGCATCCGGTCCGCCCGTCTACTCGCCGCTCAAACTGCTCGATCCGGTGGCCAACGTCGCGGAGATGTTCATCCACCACGAGGATGTGCGGCGCGCGCAGCCGGGCTGGGAGCCGCGCACGCTCGCGCCGGCTCTGGTCTCCAAACTGCGTCGCACCCTGCCGCTGATGGCCCGGCTAACGCTGGCGAAGGTTCCCGGCCGCATCGCATTGCGCACCCCGGAGGGCAAGACGGTGCTGACCGCGGGGCGGGGCCCGGCCGTCACGGTCACCGGCGCACCAGAGGAGCTGCTGTTGTTCGCCGTCGGGCGCCAGGCGCGAGTCGACTTCACGGGCGATGCGGCCGCGGTCCAAGCGGTTCGCGACGCGCCCAAGGGGTTGTAGCCCGCGATGCCCAGAGAACCGCGACTGGCCCGACGCTTTTACGACCGATTCGAGCCCGTGCACGCGGCGACGTACTTTGCGCCGGAGGCGCGGGCGGCGCTGGACGGGCTGGGTTACCGCGGCTTCTGGATGGGCTACTTCGCCGCCCGGTCCGCGCCGCTGGGCATCGTGCCGACAGAGGTGGTGACCGCGACCTTCTACAACTTCGCGCCCGAGCGCGTCGCGAAGGCCCTGCCCGCGGCATGGCAGATCGCCGGTCCGCAAGCCGCGCTGCACGCCCGGCAGGAATCCGCGGTTGCGGCGCTGAGTCGCTACGGCATCATCGTAGACGAAAACGTCCGCACCGCAGCCGAATTGGCGGCAAAGGCGGCCCGACAGGCCCCTTTCGACGGGCGGCCGCTGTTCGCCGCGAACCTGGCGCTGCCGTGGCCCGACGATCCGCTGGCCGCGCTATGGCACGCGACGACGCTGTTGCGCGAGCAGCGCGGCGACGGCCATGTGGCCGTACTGGCCGCGGCGGGCATCTCCGGTCGGGAATCCAACGTGTTGCACGCTGCGGCGGGCAAAGTCCCCCGTGACTACATCGCCCGCACCCGCGACTACGACGAGGACGCGTGGCGCCAGCAGGAGCAGCGGCTCGCCGAGCGGGGCCTGCTCGATGGCGACGGATCGCTGACCGCGGCGGGCCGGCAGCTGAAGGACCACATCGAAACGAGCACCGACGCACTCGCGCTGTCGGCGCTGGATGCGCTGAGCGACGACGAGGTGGAGGCCCTGTTTCGGGCGCTCACGCCGATCGCCCGGGCGGTGATCGCCGGCGGCGACGTCCCCGCCGTCACGCCGATGAATCTGCACCGCGACGAATTGCACGACGCCAGCGCACATTTGGCCTAGGGCGACGGCGCGGCTTCGACGGTCGCAACCTTGTTGAGACCGCTGATGGTGAGGACGCGAACCAGCAGGGGATGCACGATGACATGCAGGCCGTCGACCTTGTCGGCTTGATCGAATAGCGCGTTGATGGCCCTGCTGTCGAGGTACTTGATCGTGCTGAGATCGACGGTGATTGGGTTGCGAGTCCCCGCGCTGGCGGCGTCGAGCGCATGGATGAACTGACTGATGTTGCTGAGATCGATCTCGCCCGTCGCAATCAGCCGCGGCGTCCCATCGGGGCCACGCTCGATGTTCAGGGTGAGCGGGGGGGCCATCAGGTGATCCTCGCATGCACGTCAACCAGCGTGTCGCGGTGGAGTGAATAGTGCGCGGGCACACCCGCGATCGCAGGGAGGTACCTTTCGACAATGCAGGTCGACGTGATGGCCGTTCCGCAGCCGTTGGGGCAGATCGCCGACATTGCCCGACGCACGCAGGCCTCGGGGTTTTCTGGTCTTCTTTTCACCGAAACGGGGCGCACCGCCTACCTCAACGCCGCGGTTGCCTCGCAGGCCGCGCCCGGCCTCGAACTCTCGACCGGCGTTGCGGTCGCCTTCCCGCGCAGCCCGTTCGTCACCGCGGCGACCGCGTGGGAACTCCAGGAGGCGACCAACGGCAAGTTTCGGCTGGGCCTTGGCACGCAGGTTCGCAGACACGTGGTGCGCCGCTACGGGATGCCCTTCGATCGCCCCGGCCCGCGCCTGCGCGACTACGTGCTCGCCGTGAAAGCATGCTTCACCGCCTTCCGGTCGGCGACATTGGACCACCACGGGGACTTCTACGAGCTGGACTTCATCACCCCGCAGTGGAGCCCGGGACCCATCGACGCGCCCGATCCCAAAGTCGACATCGCCGCGGTGAACCCGTGGATGCTGCGCATGGCGGGCGAGGTGGCCGACGGTGTGCACATCCATCCGCTCGGCGAGCCCGGATATCTCGCGCGCCACGCAACGCCGAACATCGCTGCGGGAGCCGCCAATTCGGGGCGCACGCCGTCGGACATCGCGGTCATCGTGCCGGTCATCACGATCGTCGGCGACACCGACGAAGCACGCCACACCGAACGCGAACTCGTGCGAGCCAGCCTGAGCTTTTACGCAAGCACACCCAACTACGCGTTCATCATGGACGAGGCGGGATTCGAGGGGACGACCGCGCGGATCCGCGAAAAGCAGAAGGCCGGCGACTTCAAAGGCATGGCGGCGCAGATCAGCGACGACCATCTTGCCACCTTCGCCACCGAGTCGACGTGGGACGGCCTGGCCGACGCACTGGTCGACAAGTACCAAGGAATCGCCACCCGCATCGTCCTCTACAACGCCCTCGCCGATCCCGAGCGCTTCGAGCGATACGGCGAGGTCGCGCGGCGCATATCGCCCCGGTCCTGACGGCTTCGAACCCGAGTCTGTGATCTTCGCCAATCCCGGGACGGCGTGGCCGGCGGACTATTACCCTGGCGACAGTCAGGAGGGGAAAATGGACGGATTGTTTAGCTATGGCGTGGGGGTTGGTCCGGCAATTGTGCTGCTGGCCCTAGTGGCAACGGCCTTTTTCCACAACGTTCAGAAGAAGCAGCGCCCCCGCCATTACGACGAGCAAGACGCTAACCGTCGTTGATGAGGTCGGCGAGGAAACCGGGTAACCGGCCGGCGCCAAAGTCATAGAACCGCGCCCAGAGCGGCTCGATCGAAATGCGCACCATCTGCTTATAGGTCGATCGCACGTTGCGTTCGAACTCGGCAAGATCGGATTCGTCCATTGACCTCCTCGCCGCCGCGAGGTACTCGTCGGTGACGCCGTCGACGGTTTCGAGTGTGGCGAGGCCCCGCACCAAAAGCGCCTTCGCCGCTTCTGGGGTCGAGCCGGTGTCGATCGTCAACGCGACTTGCGGGCGGGATGAAAGCGCGCGAACTTTCGGGGAGGTCGGTGCCGTGGAGACGACGATGCGTTCGCCGGTCCAGTAGAACCCGACGGGGATGACCCGCGGGAAGCCGTCGTGTCCGTTGTAGGCGAGCCGGGCCATGGAACCGGAGAGCAGCTTCTGCGCGTCGGGGTGGCCAAGCTCCCGAGCCAACTCACTCATGGTCTTCCTCCCAACCCCACTCGTCATCGTCCAGGACATCCACGGTGAGATCGTTGTCGGCGGCGCCCTTCGTCCCGTAGGCAAAGGTGAGCAGGGTGCGGTCGTCGTCAAGAGATGCGACCGCTATGACGGTGGCGTGCCCGATCTTCATGCGGATCCGGTCTCCGGGCTGCAATTCGTCGACACGTTTAAGGGGCACGCCTTACCCATCAACGCCAGTGAAACTGAACCCGCATTTCGAGATGCCGCCGTGCCCGAGGACGGCCTCCCGCGAGGTCGCGCAGCATCGTCGACTCCGTATCACCAAACCACCACTTCAGCATTGTCACCGGTGTAGCACTGGGTCGACGTCACCACGGCACCATCGATGAGAGCCTAAATCCCTGCACGATCGGTTACATCGGGATTTGAGAAATCTTTGGAGCTGGGTTGTCAGCGATGAGAACCTCTTCGACGTGTGTCGGGCTGACATGGTTGAACCGGCGACCACTATAGCCCAGTCGGACATCGCCCGAATTTGACTGTCTTGCAATGGCTTTCGTAGCCACCTGACCAGCGCAAAGGCGTTCCAGCCGGGCGGCGACGCAGCCAGGACCGCAGCCGCCCGTGCGGATGGGGCTGGCGTGGCGACGGCGTCGTAAGATTGTTTATGCCGTATTACATGGACATTCACGAACTTCCAGACGGCATCACGCGGGCAGATTTGGCCAAAGCCCATGCCCAGGACCTTGCCGTCCAGGAAAAGTACGGCGTCAGCTATCACAAGTATTGGGTCAACGAAAAAGCCGGGAAGGTGTTTTGCCTTTGTCACGGACCCAGCGAGGAAGCCGCCGAAGCGGTCCATCGCGAAGCCCATGGCCTGGTCGCGGAAAAAATTATTCAAGTCGAACCGGGCGTTGCCGATCTGTTCATGGGCGGCAGCGAACTGGATGCGAGCGGCGCCGTCATGCTGCAAGGTGCGCGGGACCCCGCGATTCGGACAATCCTGTTTACCGACATTGTCGGGTCCACCTCGCTGACTCGGAAGATGGGCGACGAGGCCGCTATGGAGGTGCTCGACGTGCACGATTCCATCGTCCGCCAGGAGCTCGCCGCGGCAGGCGGCAGTGAAATCAAGCACCTGGGCGACGGCATCATGGCCTCATTCACGTCCGCCGCAGCGGCGGTCAAATGCGCGACCCGGATTCAACAGGAGATTAGGAAACACGGCGAAGCAAACGAGGCCAACGCGTTCCAACTGCGGGTCGGCATTGCGGCTGGAGAACCGGTCGAACATCATGACGACCTCTTTGGTTGCACGGTCCAGCTCGCCGCCAGGCTGTGCGCCCACGCGCGGCCCGAAGAAATCCTGGTCTCGAATGTCGTCGCCGAACTCTGCGAAGGAAAAAAGCTCTCGTTCCAAAATCTCGGCGAAGTCAGTCTCAAAGGTTTCGAGCAGCCCGTCCTGACACACGCGGTTGCGTGGTGTCCCCAGAGCGCGAAGTAGTTAGTCGGGCTGACAGGATTTGAACCTGCGACCACTTGACCCCCAGTCAAGTGCGCTACCAAACTGCGCCACAGCCCGGATGCCGGCGAGTGCACCGGCAGCAGGTCGAAAGCCTACCGCAGACCCACAGTCGACCGGTCACGGCGTTGCGGAGAATCGAGTGTGCGCTCTGGGCTTTGGGTGTGCACCCAGGGCGCCCTCAGCGCACACTCGAGGCCCCGGGCAACCCGCTCAGCGGCGCTTGCCGCCCCGCTTTTCGCGGACCCGCACGTTGATCCGGACGGGGCTGCCCTCGAACCCGAACGTCTCGCGCAGCCGCCGTTCCAGGAACCGTCGATACCCGGCCTCGAGAAACCCCGTGGTGAACAGCACGAACGTCGGCGGCCGCGCGGTGGCCTGGGTGGCGAACAGGATGCGGGGCTGCTTGCCGCCGCGCACCGGGGGCGGCGTGGCCGCCACCACCTCCTTGATCCACGTGTTCAGCGGGCCGGTGGCGATCCTGGTGTCCCACGACGCCAGCGCGGCCTCCATCGCGGGCACCAGCTTTTGCACCGCCCGGCCCGTCTTGGCAGAGATGTTGACCCGCTGCGCCCAGCGCAGCTGCACCAGCTCGCGGTCGATCTCGCGCTCGAGCAGCTCGCGGCGATCCTCGTCGACCAGATCCCACTTGTTGAATGCCAGCACCAAAGCCCGTCCGGCTTCGATGACCATGGACAGCACCCGCAGATCCTGTTCGGTCAGCGGGTCGGACGCATCGATCAACACGATCACCACCTCGGCGGCATCGATGGCCGAATGGGTGCGCACCGAGGCGTAGAACTCATGCCCGCGGGCCTGGCCGACCTTGCGCCGCAAGCCCGCGGTGTCGACGAACCGCCACACCTTGCCGCCCAACTCGATGAGCGAGTCCACCGGATCCACCGTCGTCCCCGCGACCTCGTGCACCACCGAACGCTGGTCGCCCGCAAGCTTGTTCAGCAGCGAGCTCTTGCCTACGTTGGGTTTGCCGACCAGCGCCACCCGCCGGGGACCGCCCGCCGCGGGTGCCGCTTCAGACACCTCGGGCAGCGCGGCGAGCACCTCGTCGAGCAGATCCGCGACGCCGCGACCGTGCATCGCGCTGATAGCGTGCGGCTCCCCCAGCCCCAGCGACCACAACGCCGCCGCGTCGGCCTCGGCCTTCTCGCTGTCAACCTTGTTGGCGGCCAGGAACACTGGCTTACCGGAGCGCAGCAGGATGCGTGCGGCGGCCTCGTCGGCGGCGGTGGCGCCGACGAGCGAGTCGACCACCAAGATCACGGCGTCGGCGGTACGCATGGCAACCGACGCCTGCTCGGCCACCAACTGCTGCAGGCCCTTCGCGTCGGGCTCCCAGCCCCCGGTGTCCTGCACGACAAACCGGCGTCCGGTCCACAGCGCGTCGTAGGACACCCGGTCGCGTGTGACGCCGGGGACGTCCTGCACCACCGCTTCGCGCCGGCCCAGGATCCGGTTCACCAGCGTCGACTTCCCGACGTTGGGCCGGCCCACCACCGCGACGACCGGCGCGGGGCCCGCTTCCTCGACGCCGGATTCGGCGAACTCCCAATCGCTTTCGTCGGTCCAGGTGCCGTCCTGGGTCACCGCACTGCCCCGTTTCGCTGCTTGACCAACTCCAGCAGGTGCGCGATCACCTGCGCCTCGGTCATGTCGCTGGTGTCGACGATCAGCGCGTCCGGTGCCGCCCGCAGCGGTGACACCGTCCGGGTCGAATCCAGGTGGTCGCGGCGCCGGACATCGGCCAAAACGCCCTCGTAGTCGTCGGCCAGGCCCGCCGCGACGTTCTGCTCGTTGCGCCGCCGGGCGCGAGTTTCGGCCGACGCGGTCAGAAAGAACTTCACCGGCGCGTCGGGCAACACCACCGTCCCGATGTCTCGACCCTCGACGACGACGTTGCCCGGACCCGCGGCCATGGCCCGCTGCAGCTCGACGAGCCGGGTGCGCACCGCGGGAACCGACGAGACCGCCGAAACCGCTCCGGTTACCTCGTCACCGCGGATCTCGACCGAAACATCTTCTCCGTCAAGGTAACACGTGATGCTTTCGGGGTCATAGCTCACCGACAACTGCACCTTAGAGGCGAGCTCGCCGACGGCATCGGCATCGGTCGGCTCGACCCCGGCGCGCAGAACCGCCAGCGTCACGATTCGATACATTGCCCCGGTATCCAGATAGCGCGCACCCAACGCGCGGGCCAATCTCCTTGATACCGAGGATTTTCCGGTCCCCGCCGGCCCGTCGATAGCGACGACGACGTCCACGCTCACAGGCCCACCGCTTTGTACAGCTGCCCGATCTCGTCAAGGCGCAAAGCCCGGATGCTGCCCGGGCGCTGCTTGCCCAGCGACACCGCGCCGATGTCGGTGCGCACCAGCGATTCCACCGGGAAGCCCGCGGCCGCCAGCAATCGGCGCACAATGCGGTTGCGGCCTTCGTGTAACGTCAACCGCACCAACGTCTTTCCCGGAATGGCGTCCACCACGCCGAAATCGTCGACGCGCGCGATGCCGTCCTCCAATTCGATGCCGGCTCGCAGCTTCTTGCCCAGCCCGCGCGGGACCGAACCCGTCACCGTCGCCAGGTACGTCTTGGGCACCTCGTGGGAGGGATGCATCAACCGGTGCGCCAACTCACCGTCGTTGGTGAGCAGGATGAGCCCCTCGGTGTCGGCGTCCAGCCGCCCGACGTGAAAAAGGTTCTTGGTGCCGCGCACCTTGCGCTCGACCAGGTCGCCGATGCAGGGCCGGCCGCGATCGTCGGCCATCGTCGAGTGCATGCCCCGCGGCTTGTTCAGCGCCAGGTACACCATCGAGTCGTCGAGGACCACCCGGGCCCCGTCGACGCGGATCACCGAAACGTCCGGGTCTACCCGGGTGCCCAACTCGGTCACCACCTGCCCGTCCACCTCGACCCGGCCGTCGACGATCAACTTCTCCGCGGCCCGCCGCGACGCGACCCCGGCCTGGGACAACACTTTCTGTAGACGCGTTCCCCGGGGCTCCTCCGGCTGGACCATTAATCCCGATCCACGTCGAACGACAGTGACTGCTCCGGTGCCTGACCGCCCGCGAGTTTGATGAAACGTGGCTCACTGTCCAGTGATTCGCTGAGGTCCTCGATGGTGTCCACATCCGGCAGCAGCGGCGCGATATCGGGAAGGTCGGCCAGCGACGTCAGCCCCAGGCGCTCCAGGAAGAGCTCGGTGGTGGCGAACGTCGTCGCGCCGGTGTCGTCGTCGACGCCCGCCTCCGTGATCAGGCCGCGCGCCAACAGGGTGCGCATGACGGCGTCGACATTCACGCCGCGCACCGCGCTCACCCGCGCCCGCGTGACCGGCTGGCGATACGCCACCACGGCCAACGTCTCCAGCGCGGCCCGGGTGAGTTTGGAGCGCGCGCCGTCCAGCAGCAGCTTCTCCACATAGGGCGCGAAGCGCGCGCGGGTGTACATCCGCCAGCCCTCGCTGGTTTTCCGCAAGTCGATGCCGCTCTCGCGCTCGGTCAGTTCGTCGGCCATCTGCTGCAGCTTCGCTGCGATGCGGTAGACGGGCTGCTGGGTGGCCGCGGCCAGCGCCTCGACGGTGACCGGGGTGTCGACGACCAGCAGCAGCGCCTCCAGCACCGAGCCGAGTTCCTCGGCGTCCATCGGCGCCGCTTCGGCTATCTCGGGGATGCCGTAGCCGAGGTCGATCTCGGGCAGCTCTTCAGTCACTTATTCGTCCCGCACTTCTACCAGGGCTTCGCTGGCCGGACGTTCGCCGGTCCATGAAATCTGGAGCACGCCAAGCGGCTCTGATTGGTCGAATGCTACCGCCCGGGACCGATACAGTTCGAGCAGCGCCAGGAAGCGCCCCACGACCTCCATTGGCGCCTGGCAGTCGGAGACCAGCTCGGAAAACGTCGCCCAGTGGCCGGTGCCCCGCGCTTCGAGCATGGTCAGCAATTTTTGGGCCTGCGCGGGCACCGAGATCTGCAGCTCGTGCAGGTGCTCGGTGGCCACCGTCGGAGCCGGCCTCGGGGTGAACGCGACCGCGGCGATCTCGGCGAACCGCTCGGCGTCGACGCCGAGCATCACCTCGGGCAGCAGTTCGGTGAACCGGTCCTCCAGGGACACCGCGCGCGGATAGCTGCGCAGCGCGGCGGCCTCCAGCTCCGCGAACATCTCCGCAACGTGCTTGAACGCGCGGTACTGCAGCAACCGGGCAAACAGCAGGTCGCGGACTTCGAGCAGCGCAAGGTCCTCTTCGTCTTCGATCTGGCCGGCTGGCAGCAACCGGGCCGCCTTGAGATCGAGCAGCGTCGCCGCAACCACCAGGAACGCCGTCGTCTCTTCGAGCTCCAGCTGGGAACCGATCGCCCGGGTGTAGCCGATGAAGTCATCGGTGACCTGATGCAGCGCCACCTCGGTCACGTCGAGCCGGTGGGCGAAGATCAGCTGCAGCAGCAGATCGAACGGCCCCTCGAAGTTGGTCAGGCGGACTTGAAAACCAGCCGCGTAGCCGTTCTGCGGTGGCGCCTCACCATTGGCGGTGTCGTTCACGCGCCAAATCGGTCGATGAACTCGCGCGCCAGCGCGCGGTAGGCCTGGGCGCCCGTCGACTTCGGCGCCCAGGTGGTGATCGGTTCGCCCGCCACGCTCGTTTCCGGGAACCGCACGGTGCGGGTGATCACCGTATCGAACACCAGGTCGCCGAATCGCTCGACGACGCGGGCCATCACCTCGCGCGCGTTGACGGTACGCGGGTCGTAGCGGGTGAGCAGGATGCCGCTGATTTCCAGCTTGGGATTGAGTCGGTCGCGCACCTTGTCGACGGTATCGGTTAGCAAGGCCAGCCCGCGCAGCGAGAAGAACTCGCACTCGGTGGGGATCACCACGCCATCCGAACAGGCCAGCCCGTTGACGGTAAGTAGGCCCAGCGACGGCTGGCAGTCGATCAGCACATAGTCGTAGCGGTCCAGCACCGGATGCAGCGCCCGGCCCAGGGTCTGCTCGCGGCCCACCTCGTTGACGAGCTGGATCTCGGCCGCCGACAGGTCGATATTGCTGGGCACCAGATCCATGTGCTTGATCCGGGTGGAAAGCAGCACGTCGTCGATCGACACCCGCGGCTCCACCAGCACGTTGTGAATGGTCTTTTCCAGCTCGTAGTGCGGGACGCCGAGCCCCGCCGACAGCGCGCCCTGCGGATCCATGTCCACCAGCAGCACCCGCCTGCCGTACTCGGCAAGCGCGGCGCCCAGGTTGATCGTCGACGTGGTTTTCCCGACACCGCCCTTCTGGTTGCACATCGCGACAACCTTGGCCGGGCCGTGCGAGGTGCGCGGCTGCGGCTCCGGGATCGACCGTGGCGGACGCCCAGTCAGACCGATAGCGATATCGCTGTCGGACGGATCGGTCATCGCCGGTCGAGTGTTCGGGAGGTGAACATCGCAGCAGAGTCTAATGGGTTGACGCGCAGAACCCGGGCGACCCGCGGGCGATATAACCAGCGAATATTGCCGAATCTCGCTGGTAACGGGCACAATAGCGCGCAGCGTTAACACTAGTCACACCAGCAACATTGGTCGGCCATGGCGCGGGCGCCACTATCGTGGATTCCCATGGATCTCAAGCGACGGATACCGCTCCTGCGATGGTCGGTCTGGCGAATGGCCGCCGGGACGCGCAACATCCTGACGACTGGGCAGATCGGTGACGGCCGCGAGGCCGCCGCGGTGGAGTACGTCCTGAAGAACGCGCGCGCCGGCGACATCGACGACGTGCTGGCGACCATCGACAAGTTCGCCTACGAGAAGTCGATGCTGATCAACGTCGGCGACGAGAAGGGGCTGCTGCTCGACTCCGCAGTCCGCCGCGCCAATGCCGCGCTCGCGCTGGAACTGGGCACCTACGTCGGATACGGGGCACTCCGGATCGCCAGGGCCGCCCCCGCCGCCCGGGTGTACTCCGTCGAACTCGCCGAGGCCAACGCCATCAACGCCCGCCAGATCTGGGAACACGCCGGCGTCGCCGACCGGGTGACCTGTGTCGTCGGTACCATCGGCGACGGCGGCCGCACCCTGGACAGGCTGGCCAACGAGTATGGATTCGCTTCTGGTGCACTCGATTTCGTCTTCCTCGACCACGACAAGGACGCCTACCTGAACGACCTGAAAAGCATCCTGGACCGGGGCTGGCTGCATCCGGGCTCGATCGTGGTCGCCGACAACGTCAGGGTGCCGGGCGCACCGAAATACCGCGAGTACATGCGTCAGCAGCAGGGCAAGCTCTGGAACACCGTCGAGCACAAGGCGCACCTCGAATACCAGTCGATGGTCTCCGACCTGGTGCTGGAATCCGAGCTCCTGGCCTGAAATCCGCGCGGGCTATTGGGCGCGGGGATGGGCCCCGGCCCACACCTCGCGCAGCGCGTGCACGGTGACCAGCGTGTAGATCTGCGTCGTCGTCACCGAGGCGTGTCCCAGCAACTCCTGCACCACTCGAACGTCGGCGCCGCCCTCGAGCAGATGGGTGGCGAAGGAATGCCGCAGCATGTGCGGCGACACACCCGAGGTGATCCCGGCGCGCTCTGCCGCGTCCTGCAGCACCTGCCACGCGCTCTGCCGCGACAGCCGACCGCCGCGCACGTTGAGGAAGATGGCCGCCGTCCCCCGGCCGCGGCGAGCCAGCTCCGGGCGCCCCCGCACCAGGTAGGCGTCCAGCGCTTGCACGGCGGGGCGCCCGACCGGCACCAACCGCTGCTTGCCGCCCTTGCCGCGCAACAACACCGACCTGGCCTGGATGTCGATGTCGTCGACGTCGAGGCCGACGGCTTCGGAGATCCGTGATCCGGTGGAATACAACAGCTCTAACAGCGCGCGGTTGCGCAGCGTCAGCGGACCGTCGGCCGGGCTCTCGCCGCCGGCGGCCTCGAGCAGCGCCAGCACCTGATCGATGGTGAGGCTTTTCGGCAGCCGGCGGCCCGGCGTCGGGGGCCGGACCGCCCGCGCCACGTCGAGCTCGGCCAGCCCTTCGGCGGCGGCGAAGCGATGCAAGCCGCGCACGGCGATCAGCGCCCGCGCGGCCGACACCGCGGACAGGGCCGCCGTCCCGGAATCGGGGTCGCCGCGCCGCAGCGCGACCAAGAACTCGCTGACGTCGTCCTCACCGACTTTCGCCAGATCGTGAATTCCGCGGTCCGACAGGTGTTTCGAGTACCGGCGCAGGTCGCGGCGATACGAGCTCAAAGTGTTGGGCGCCACGCCGCGCTCGATCGTCAGGTGGTCGAGGTAGCCCTGCATTTGAGTCTCCAGCGCCGGCGCCGTCATCCCCCGGCCTTTCGCGCGACGAACGCAGTTGGCTTGTCGATCCAGGGACTGTCCAGCGGACGCGGGTCCGCGAAGCCGTTGGTCACCGCGTGGGCGGCCAAAATCCCCGCCACGGCAATGGCATTGACGATCTCGCCGCTGAGCACCTTGCGGGCGGCCTCGGCGAGCGGATACCACTGCAACGTCATGTCGGCTTCTTCGTCGTGCGCCTCGGGCCGTTCCACGTCACTCAGCCCGGTGGCCAGATAGACCCGCACCGACTCGTCGCTGAACCCGGGCGTCGAGTCCAGGTCGACGAGCACCCGCCAGGTATCGGCCCGCAGGCCGGCCTCCTCCTGCAGCTCCCGGGCGGCGGTCAGATGCGCCGCCTCGCCGTCGACGTCGAGGAGCCCGGCGGGCAGCTCCCACAGCCGCCTGCCGAACGCGTGGCGGTACTGATAGACGAGGGGGATGTTGCCATCGTCGTCCATCGCCAAGACGGCGACCGCGCCGAAGTGCTCGACGACGTCGCGGGTGACGACCTTGCCGCCGGGCATCCGCACCTGGTCGCGGCGCAGCGCGAAAATCTTTCCGGTGTGCAGCGTTTCGGATGACGCCGTTTCGAAAACGTGCTCAGCCACGGGTCGCCGGCTCGGGTAACGGCCGCCGTGTGCTGTCTAGATGCTGATCGCCGTTGGACGTGTGCTCGGGGATTTCCACCGGCAACTGCTCGCCCTTCTGGTAGTCGATGGCCGCCCCGACGAATGCCACGAACAACGGGTGCGGCCGGGTGGGCCGGCTCTTCAGTTCGGGGTGAGCCTGGGTGCCGACGACGAACGGGTGGATGTCGCGTGGGTATTCGACGAACTCCACCAGGTGCCCGTCGGGTGAGGTGCCGGAGAAACGTAAACCGCTTTCGGCGATCTTGTCGCGGTAGGCGTTGTTGACCTCGTAGCGGTGCCGATGTCGCTCGGATACCTCCGTCGTCCCATACGCTTGGGCCACAATGGAATCCGGCTGCAGGACCGCGGGATAGGCGCCCAGCCGCATGGTGCCGCCGAGGTCGGCCTCGCCGGCCACGATCTGCTCCTGGTCGGCCATCGTGGAGATGACGGGATCCGGTGTGCCCGCTTCGAATTCGGCCGAGTTGGCCTCGGTGAGACCGACCGAGCGGGCGGCTTCGATCACGATGCACTGCAGGCCCAGGCACAGCCCGAGCACCGGCAAACCGCGCGAGCGGGCGTGTTGGATGGCGCCGATCTTGCCCTCGATGCCGCGGATGCCGAACCCGCCGGGAATCAACACGCCGTGCACGTCCCCGAGTGCCGCCGCGGCGCCGGCGGCGCTCTCACACCCGTCGGAAGCCACCCAGACCATCTCGACCTTCGCGTGGTGCTTGAAGCCGCCCGCGCGCAGCGCCTCGGTGACCGACAGGTAGGCGTCGGACAGCTCGACATACTTTCCTACCAACGCAATTCGCACCGTCTCGTGTGGCTCGTGCACCCTGCGCAGCAGGTCGTCCCATTCGGTCCAGTCGACGTCGCGGAACGGCAGGTTGAGCCGGCGCACCACGAAGGCGTCGAGTTCCTCGCGGTGCAACACCTTCGGGATGTCATAGATCGACGGCGCGTCCGGGGTGGAGATGACGCCGTCGATGTCGACGTCACACATCAGCGCGATCTTGTTCTTCAGCGCTTCGGGGACATCGCGGTCGCAGCGCAGGATCA
Organism: Mycobacterium sp. IS-1264; assembly: GCF_001954195.1. Lineage (GTDB taxonomy): Bacteria > Actinomycetota > Actinomycetes > Mycobacteriales > Mycobacteriaceae > Mycobacterium. Next base: position 80,238 of record NZ_MBES01000064.1, read on the forward strand.
GCGCGTCCGGGGTGATACCGATGCTGCGCAGCGCGGCCACCGAGTGCTGGGTCGGCTTGGTCTTGAGTTCGCCCGACGGCGCCAGATACGGGACCAGCGACACGTGCAGGAAGAAGACGTTCTCCCGCCCCAGGTCGTGGCGGACCTGGCGTGCCGCCTCCAGAAAGGGCTGCGATTCGATATCGCCCACGGTGCCACCGATTTCGGTGATCACGACGTCCGGCCGGTTGCCGTCGGGGTCCGGTTCGGCCATCGCCATGATTCGCCGCTTGATCTCGTCGGTGATGTGCGGGATGACCTGGACGGTGTCGCCGAGATATTCGCCACGTCGTTCCTGGGCGATGACGGTCGAATACACTTGTCCGGTAGTAACATTCGCCGAGCCGGACAGGTCGCGGTCCAGGAAGCGCTCGTAATGGCCGACGTCGAGGTCGGTCTCGGCTCCGTCCTCGGTCACGAAGACCTCGCCGTGCTGGAACGGGTTCATCGTGCCCGGGTCGACATTGAGATACGGGTCGAGCTTTTGCATCGTCACGTGCAACCCGCGTGCGGTGAGTAGCTGGCCCAGGCTGCTCGCGGTCAGCCCCTTGCCGAGCGACGAAGCGACGCCACCGCTGACGAAGAGGTGCTTGGTGGCGGTTTGCGGGTGCTTACGCACTGGCGACCTCCGTGAAGACGGGCAGGGCTTCGACTTTTCTAGCCTTAACCAGCTGGGCCTGCCGACCCACGGAAATCCACCCTAACATCCACCGTGCCGCGCCGCGGGGAACACGCCCGGTGCGCGGAGTGGCTAGTGAGTGGCTACTGGGGCACGGTGATCGACGTCGCCCCGTGACCGGTGCCGTACTGCCCGACGTGGCCGCCATTGATCAGGTCGTGCAGGCCCAGGATCGCGGTGATGCGCCCGGGCGCGGTGTCGACGTCGTCGACGGTGCTGATCGCCGAAACCATGGCGGCATCGGCACGGGCCACCGCGACCGCGGCGCCGCCCGTCGCGGATCCGTCCCGCCCGGCCAGCAGGGTGCCGGCGCCGTGTGGTGCCAGCGCGGTGGCGAACCGGGCGACGCTGACGCCCTGGTTGCCGGCGTCCTGCGGCAGCCCACCGCCGGTCACGACGAGGGCGGCAGTCCCGGCGCCGAGGTGATCGCTGGGCTGATACGTGATGAAGCCGGTATCACGCAGCGACGCCAGCACGGTGTCCCGCTGCGCGTCGTCCACCGGCGGGATGGCTGGGCTTGGGTTGACCAACAAGGCGATGCCCAACAGGTCGCCGGCCTGCGAGCCCTGGTCGACGAGCTTGGTGCTCAGCTGCTGGCCGGCGGGCAGGACCGACGAGTTGACCACCGTGCGGAGTTTCTCCGCGGAGTTGGCGTCGACGAACTCCTGCGTCAGTGAGACCGTGCCGGTGACCGTACCGCCGGCCTGGCCGACGATTTTCGACACCGCGGCGACATCGTCATCTCGTGCATCGGGCGTGCGGAAGACGACCACCGACTTGCCGCCGAGCGCGTCGTGCACTATTCGACCGCCCAGCTGGGTGTCGAAATTGTTTGCGGCACTGAGCTTCTCGTTCAGCACGTTCTTTTGGTCGTTGAGCCCGCCGATCTGTGTGAACAGGTCCCGCTTCTCGTCACGCAGGCTGGACAAAAGCGCGTCGGACAGAAAGCCCGAACCCAGCACGACTCCCACGGCCAACGCCAGGAAGACCGCGGCCAGCGAGAACGCATGTTGGCGTAACGAGATCACGTGCGCACCGTTCTAGGTCACCCACCTCTGCACGATGAGAGTGAAGTGGTTCCAGTAGTCGGTGATCCAATGCAGCACCACCCCGTCGGTGCGGGATACCCACAAGGCGACGATGACGGCGATCAGCATTGTCAGCGCCAAGAGCGCGATGGCGCCCGTCGAGATGTGGCTGCGGTACAGCGTGGAAACCGCCTTGGCGTCCACCACCTTCTCCCCCACCCGAAGCCGGGTCAGGAAGGTCGACGGATTGCTTTGCGTGCGTGTGCGATCGAAGAACGTCTCGATGTTCGCCGTGTGGCCGGCCGTCACCAGTAGCGACGCGCCATGATGGTCGGCGAGCAGCAGGGCCAGATCGACCGCCGAGCCCGCGGCCGGAAAGGTCATCGCCCCGACGCCGAGATCCTGAATTCGTTCCAGGCCGGGCGCATGCCCGTCGGCGTCGGCGGGCAACACCACGTGGGCGCCGCACTTGAGGGCGTCGGTGCTGATCTGGTCGGGGTCGCCGACGATGATCTGCGGCCGATATCCCGCCTTGCGCAACACATCCGCGCCGCTGCCGACGCCGATGAGCACCGGCTGGTATTCCTTGATGAACGGTTTGAGAGATCGCAGGTCATCCTCGGCGCTCGGCTCGTCGGCGACGATTACCACGTGCCGGCGACGCAGGTCCACGTCGATATCGGGGATGCCGATGCCGTCGATCAACAGCGGGCTCTCGCTCTTGATGAACTCGATTGTGTTGCCGGCGAACGCCTCCAGGTGGGCCGCCAGTCCGCTCTTGGCCTCCCGCATCAGGTCGGCGATGTCGTGGTCGGTGCGCTCGGTGCCGCGGATCAGCCGGCGGTCGCCGGCGTACACGCCGCCCTCGTATAGGCGAATCTTGGCCCCGTCCTTGACCTTCTTGAAGATGTCGGGTCCGGTCTCGTCGATCAGGGTCACCCCGTTGTTGACCAGTACCTCCGGGCCCATGTTGGGATAGCGGCCCGAGACGGATGGGGACGCGTTGACCACAGCCGCGATGTCGGCTTCCACGAGGGCGTCCGCGGTGATGCGGTCCAGATCCAGGACGTCGAGCACCACGATGTCGCCGGGACAGACCCTGCGCAGCAGTCGGTCGATATTGCGGTCAACCCGCGCGGTGCCGGTAAGGCCCGGTCGGGAGGCATTACGAGTTAGCAGGCCTGACATCTTCATGGGGGCGATTCTGTCGGTGAAGCCCGGCCGAGGCGAGGAGGCGCGCCGTAACATTAGCCTCAGAAGTTATCTAGAGTCACATCTGTCACAAGCTCATAACGGCTTGGTTGCGCCCGCGCCGAAATCAGATCTCGTCGTTCTGAGCGGCATCCAGTAGTTCGCGGGCGTGTGCGCGGCCGCTGTCGGACTCGCCGAGCCCGGCCAGCATCCGCGCCAGCTCGGCGACCCGATCGTCGCCGGTCACGCGTTGCACCACACTCGTCCCCCGCGGCCCGGCGGCATGCACGACAAGGTGCACATCGCCGTAGGCCGCAACCTGCGGCAGGTGCGTCACCACGATGACCTGATGGGTGCGCGCCAGCCGCGCGAGCCGTCGCCCGATCTGAACCGCCGCGCGGCCCCCGACGCCGGCGTCGACCTCGTCGAACACCATGGTGGTCCCCGCCGCCGACGCTGCCAGGACCGCCTCCAGCGCCAGCATCACCCGGGACAGCTCGCCGCCCGACGCGCTCTTCGCCAACGGCAGCACCGTCATGCCGCGGTGGGCCGCGAACCCGAACTCGACCTGGTCGACACCATCGCCGCCGGCGCGGGCCAGCTCGCCCGAGGGCAGCGTCAGGGTGGCGGGATCGTCCTGGCCGGACGCGACATCGGTGGTCACGCCGATCGTGAATTCGGCGTCGCCCATCGCCAGCCCGGCCAGTTCGGCCGTCACCGCTTTGGCCAGCCGCTTGGCGACCTTGCGCCGAAGATTGCTGAGATCGACTGCAGCGTCGCATAATTCGCGTGCCAGCTCGTCGACCCGGCGTTCCAGCGCGGCGATGCCCTCCTCGGAGACGTCGATTTGCGCCAACCGTTCCCGGGATTCCTGCGCCCACCGCAGCACGCCGTCGATGTCGGCCGCGTACTTGCGGGTCAGGGTGCGCAGCTGGGCCTGACGGGCCAGCTTGGACTCCAGCGCGCTGGCGTCGACCGGCAGCTGCTCCAGATAGTCGCCGAGTTCGTGTCCCACGTCGGTGACGACGGTGAGCGCTTCGCCGATCTGCGCGGCCAGTGCCCGCAGGGTGGCGTCGTCGGCGGATTCGAGGGCGGTACGCGCGCGCCCGAGGGTGTCGACGGCGCTGGAGCCGAACGCCTCGGTGTCGTCGGCGGACAACGCCGCGCGGGCGGTGGCGGCGGCCTCCCGCAGGGTGTCCAGCTCGGAGAGCCGCCGGATGTCGGCGACCAGTTCCTCGTCCTCCGCGGGTTGCGGGTCGACGGTGTCGATCTCGTTGAGCGCGAATTTCAGCCGGTCGGCCTCCTGCGCGAGTTCGCGTGCATGGTCGCGGCGTTCGATGAGGTCGCGTCGGGCCGACAGCCAGGCGTCGCGCAGCTTGCGGTAGCGCTCCAGCGCCGGGCCCGCGGCCGCGAAGCGGTCCAGCGCGCCGCGCTGCTCCTCGGGCCGCATCAGCCGCAGCTGGTCGTTCTGACCGTGCAGGGTGAGGAGCTCGGCGGTGAAGTCGCCCAGCGACTTCGCGGGCACGCTGCGGCCGCCGAGATACGCCCGCGACGGTCCGTCGCGGCTGACCGAGCGCAGCGCGATCACGCTACCGTCCTCGTCGCGCTCCGCGCCCAGGGATTCCAGCACGCCGTCCAGTTGCGCGACCGTCTCGTCATCGAAATCGGTTGTCGTGAAACGGCCTTCGACCACCGCGCGGTCAGCTCCGGATCGCACCCGGGTGGCGTCGGCGCGTGCTCCGCCGAGCAGGTGCAGCCCGGTCACCACCATCGTCTTGCCGGTACCCGTCTCGCCGGTCAATACGGTCAGACCGCGGCCGAACTCTCCGACCGCGACGCTGATGGCACCCAGCGACTCGATGCGGATTTCAGTCAGCATTCCATCAGCACCGTTGCAGCGTCGTTACTTCCCGCGCCAGCCGGTCACCGGCAACCGGAACTTGCGCACCAGGCGGTCCGTGAACGGCGCGCTATCCAGGCGCGCCCATTTCACCGGTGTGGCGCAACGGGTTACCTCGAGCCGACCGCCGGCCGGTATCAGCATTTCGCGCCGGCCGTCGCAGAACACGAGGGCGTCGTTGCCGCTTGCCTCGATCTCGATCGCGACGGTGGCGTCCGGGCTGGTGACCATCGGCCGGCCGAACAGTGCGTGAGCGTTGTTGGGCACCACCAGGATCGCCTCGAGATCGGGCCAGAGCACGGGACCACCGGCGGAGAACGCGTAGGCGGTGGATCCGGTCGGCGTCGAGATCAACACCCCGTCGCAGCCGAACGTCGACACCGGCCGTCCCTCGATTTCGACGACGACGCCCAACACACCCAGCCGCGGGCCCTTTTCGAGGCTCGCCTCGTTGAGCGCCCAGCCCTGGTCGATGATGCGGCCACCCTGGCGCACGACGATGTCGAGCGTGAGGCGTTCCTCCACCCGGTAGGTCCGCGCGATGACATGGTCCAGCACCGTGTCGATGGCCTCGGCCTCGGCCTCGGCCAGGAAGCCGATGCGGCCCAAGTTGACGCCCAGCACCGGAATGCCGACGTTGCGCGCCAATTCGGCGGCACGCAGGAAGGTGCCGTCGCCGCCGAGCACCAGCACCAGTTCGCAGCCCTCGGCGGCGTGCGGGTCGGCATCGACCACTTCGATTTCGACACCCATGGCCCGCATGTCGTCGGGCGCCAGGTGCAACGATCCCCGGTCGACGGCCTCGGCGGACAGGACGCGAAGCGCAATGCCGTTGTCGCCCAGCACTTTCTGCACGCGCCGCGCCGTCTCGGTCGCTTCGTCGCGTCCGGTGTGGACGATCAGCAGGACGGTACGTTCACTGGTCATTGCGGGCCCTCCGCGACGGCGCGCCGCACCGCATCCACCAGCCCGTCAGCGGACAGCCCCCGATCGGTCTCGGCGCGCAACCACAAGAAGTATTCGACATTGCCCGCCGGTCCCGGTAGCGGACTGGCCATGACGTCGACGGTGTGCCAGCCCAGCTCCCCGGCCCGCCGCGCGACGCCGAGCACCGAGTCGGCGCGCAGCCCGGGATCGCGGACCACGCCGCCGGCGCCGACCTGACCCCTGCCCACCTCAAACTGTGGCTTCACCATGGGAACGATATCCGCGCTGGGGCAAGCGCATCCAGCCAGCGCGGGCAACACGGTGGCCAGCGAGATAAACGACAGGTCAGCGACCACCAGGTCGACCTGGCCCCCGATCGCCTCGGGGGATAGCTCGCGGGCGTTGGTCCGCTCGACGACCACCACCCGCGGGTCGGAACGGAGCGACCACGCCAGCTGGCCGTAGCCGACGTCGGCGGCCACCACCTGGGTGGCCCCGCGGTCCAGCAGGACTTCGGTGAACCCGCCCGTCGATGCGCCGGCGTCCAGGCAGCGGCGGCCCGCGACGGAAATGTCGAAGGCGTCCAGCGCGCCGATGAGCTTGTGCGCTCCGCGCGACACCCAGGTGCGCTCGCCCTCGTCGGCGACGGTCAACGCCGCGGTGACTGCGACGGCGGTGCCGGGCTTGACCGCCGGCAGGCCGTCGATGCTGACCTTCCCGGCGCCGATCAACTCCGCGGCCTGCTGACGAGACCGGGCCAGGCCGCGCCGCACCAGCTCGGCGTCAACGCGGGCGCGTCGAGGCATGGGGCACTCAGCCCTTCTCCGCGGACTCCAGCGCCTGCAGCAGCACGTCGTGCGCCTCGGAAAGGCGGCGGGCAATCTCTTCGAGCTCGGCCAGCGACGGCCCGTTCTCCACGGCCTGTTGGTCCCCCGGATCGGGGAGTTGGGCCAGCAGAGTGTCGATTTCCGCGCGAATCTGTTCAGGATCGATAGTCATTGCGGCCACAATATCCTCGCCCGGCAACTGCGATCAGCGGTGGCCATACGCCACACCGCAATCCGTAACTTGCGGTAACTCGAATGAAACCGCGAAGTGCGACGCTGTAGCCGCGGTGGGGGTTCAGGAGAGGTGTGCCAATTTGTGGGTAGTTTTCTGGCTCCTTTCACTGCGTGACCCGCTAGTCGCCGTACACCAGAGACCAGCGCCGCAGCGCGTCGCGGGCCCGGCCGTCCGCGGCCTCGATTCGCAGCGGCCGCCCGTCGAATGGGGCGCTCCATACCGCGCCGGCGACGGCGCGCACGATCGATAGCCCGTCCCCGTCGTCGTCGCCGCCGGCGCCGACCGTCACCGCCTCCGCGCCGACGTCGACGCGCCATGCCGCCTGCGCACCCACCGCGAGCAGGCCTGCGTCCTGGTGTAGCGAGCGCAGGTCGTGCCCGATATAGGTGGGCCGCTGCCCGGGTTTGGCATAGACGGCGTCCCGCGCGGTATTGACGCCGGTGAGCACCATCAGGCTGGGCAGTTTGGCGGCATTGGCGCCCTCGATGTCGGTGTCCAACCGGTCGCCGATCACCAACGCGGCCCGGAAATCGCCGCGCGCCACCGCGTCCGTCATCAGCGTGGGCGCGGGCTTGCCCGCCACGCGGGGTTCGGCGCCAGTCGCCGTCCGCAGCGCGGCCACGAACGAGCCGTTCCCCGGCAGCAGGCCCCGCTCGGTGGGCAGCGTGGGGTCGACGTTGGCCGCCACCCAGAGCGCGCCGGCCCGGATGGCCAGCGCCGCCTCGGCGAGATCCGGCCAGGCGATGGTCGTCGAAAGGCCCTGCACGACGGCCACGGGATTGTCCTCATATTTGCGCACCGGACGCAGGCCGGCCGCGGCGATCTCGTCGGCCAGGGCGTCGGTGCCGACGATCAGCACCGCCGATCCCGGGGGTAGCTCACCCGCGAGCAGGTGGGCTGCGCTCTGGGCGCTGGTGACGATGTCCTCGCCGGTGACGTCGAAGCCGAGCTCGCGCAGGTGCGCCGCGACCTCGTCGGGGCTGCGCGAGGCGTTGTTGGTGACGTACAGCTTGCGGCTGCGTACTTCGTCGAGCGACTGCACCGCGCCGTGGGTGGGCTGGGCGCCGCGAAACACGGTCCCGTCCAGGTCTATCAGCAGGCAATCATATTCCTGCGCAAGGGTTTTCACGTCAGCCAAACTCTCAGCCGAGCTCGCTGACCCGGTCTTCGGCGTCGGTGACACCGTCGATGTCCGCGGCCGCGGAGTGCAAGAACCACCGCAACGCCTCGTCGTCGCGGCCCAGCGCCAGCAGCGTGTCGGCGTAGGCGTAGAACAACCGCGCGGCCGTCGAACCGGTGCGGGTCGGGTCCAGCTGCGGCGTGGACAAGACGGTCAGCGCCTGCTCCAGCTGCCCGAGATCCGAGCGGGCGCCGGCCGCGACGATGCGCAGCTCGTCGGCGTCGTCTCCGCTGAGCTCGGCCGCCTCCGGCCCGCGGGCCAGTTCGAGCGCCCGCTCCGGGCGGCCGAGGCCGCGTTCGCAATCGGCGATCAGCGCGAGCAGCGAGGACTTGCTGCCCATCCTGCGTGCGGCGCGCAATTCGGCCAGCGCCTGGCCCCAATCGCCGCAGTGGTAGGCGGCGATCCCGACCGCTTCCCGGATGGCGGCGATCCGGCTGGACCGCGACCTCGCCGCCCGCGCATGACGGAGGGCGGCTTCGGGGTCTTCGTCCAGCAGTTCCCCGGCGGCGACCAGATGGCGTGCGACGGCGTCGGCGGTGGCACGATCCAAGGTGCTCAGTTCGCGGCGGATTTCGGGTGCGAGTTGCCTGGCGTCCACGCCGGGCGGTATCGGGGGCCCGTCTTGGGACGTGGCGTCGCGGGACGGGCGGTCCACCGCAGCGCTCTGCGGTTGGGCCGGGCGCGCCCGCCCCGGTCCTGACCACCGCGACGCCGAGCGCGGCCGTCGCTCCCCGTCTCGGCCATGCCTGTCGTCGACCACGCTGCAAAGGATACGGGCACGCCGAATGCCGGCCGCCGGGCGAACTAGGCCTGCAGCCGCCCGTTCAGCAGCGGAGCCAAGACCGCCGGACAGTACGTCGCGATGGCCACGATCGTGAAGACGCCCGCCGACTTCTCGGACATCCCTCTCCTGACGGCCATTTCGCGGACGACCGTGTCGAAAGACTCACCCGGCTGGAACAGCATCGGACACACCGCCTGGCCCGCCGCCGTCGTGCTGATCGGCTGGCTGTAGGGCACGCCGGCGTTGTTCAGCGCCGAGAGAAACGCGTTGCCGAGCATGTCAGCCCGGATCGGAGCCGCCGACACCGTCGTCGCGGCGAGCAGACCCGCTGCCACCGCGGTAAATCGAAGAGCCGTCGCCTGCCGAGTCCCCCGCGCGCAAATCACTGTGACAACAGTGGCCAGCGGAAGTCACGTTTATGGCACAGCGAGATAAAGGTTTGCGCACCAACGCGTTTCGCGGCGCGGTTCTAGACCTTCTCTATGCCCGCGACATTGCGCTTGCCGCGGCGCAGCACCAGCCAGCGGCCGTGCAGGAAGTCCGAGCTCTGGGGCACCCATTCGTCGCTGTCGATGCGAATGTTGTTGACCGACACGCCACCCTCGCCGATCGTGCGCCGGGCCGCACCCTTGCTGGCCGACAGCCCGCTGGCCACCAGCAGATCGACGATCCCGTCCGGGCCGCCGGGCTTGAGCTCCGCGACCGACGTCTCGCGCAATGCCGAGGCCAGCGTCGCCTCGTCGAGCCGGTCCAGCTCGCCCTGGCCGAAGAGCGCCCGGCTGGCGTGTTCGACCGCCTCGGTGGCGGCCTCGCCGTGCACCAGAACGGTGAGTTCGGTCGCGAGCCGACGCTGCGCGGCGCGTTGTTGCGGGCGTTCGGCCGTGGCGCGTTCGAGCTCGGCCAGCTCGTCGGCCGACAGAAAGGTGAACCAGCGCAGGTAGCGGATCACGTCGGCGTCGGCGGTGTTGATGAAGTACTGGTACCAGGCGTAGGGGCTGGTCATCTGCGGGTCGAGCCACAGGCTGCCGCCACCCGTGGACTTGCCGAATTTGGTGCCGTCGGCGGCGGTCACCAGCGGAACCGTGAGCGCATGCACTGTGGCGCCGAGCTTTTGGCGGACCAAGCGGACTCCGGCGATGATGTTGCCCCACTGGTCCGAGCCACCGATCTGCAGCGTGCAGCCGTGCCGCCGGTGCAGTTCGACGTAGTCGTTGGCCTGCAGCAGCATGTAGCTGAACTCGGTGTAGGAGATTCCGTCGCCCTCCAGCCGGCGCCGGATGGTGTCGCGGTCCAGCATCACGTTCACCGAGAAGTGCTTGCCGACATCGCGCAGGAACTCCGTCACCGACATCTCGCGCGTCCACTCGAGATTGTTCTCGACGATCGCGCCGGTGGGTGAGCTGTCGAAGTCGACGAATCGTTCCAGCTGTCCGCGGATCTTTTCGGTCCAGTCCGCGACCGTGCCCGTCTCGTTGAGGGTGCGCTCGCCGACGTCCCGCGGATCGCCGATCATGCCCGTGGCGCCGCCCGCCAGCACGATGGGCCGGTGACCGGCGCGCTGAAAGCGCCGCAACGCCAGCAACGGCACCAGGTGTCCGGCGTGCAGGCTCGGCGCGGTCGGATCGAAGCCGGCGTACACCGTCAGCGGCGGGTCCTCGGCCGCCAGCGCGTCGAGGTCGGTGGACTGTGCGATCAGCCCACGCCAGCCCAGCTCGTCGAGGATTCCGGAAGACATCGCGCACGACTTTAGTCGCTCGCGCGGCCACGATTCGCTACCGCGCGGCTATCTAAGGCAAGCTAACTAGGTGGCGCATCGTCGCGCTATGGCTTTCCCCCTCAGCGCACGACAACCCGGAGCGTCATGAACAACCAGTACTGGCCGTTGGTCGTCGCCATCGTCATGCTCGCGCTCGGGCTGACACTCACGGTCGACGATTTCAAGCGGGCCGCAACGCTGCGCAAACCACTCGTCGTGGCGCTCGCCTGCCAAGCGCTGCTGCTGCCGACCGTGTGCCTGGTGATCGCCGAGGTCTTTCACCTCGAACCTCATCTCGCGGTCGGGCTCATGCTGATGGCGGCCACGCCCGGCGGCACGATGGCGAACCTGCTGAGCCATCTGTTCAATGGTGACCTGGCGCTCAACCTCACGCTGACCGCAATCAACGCGGTGCTATCGGTCGTTGCCCTGCCAGCGATTCTCGCGGTGTCGATGTCCTGGTTCCTCGGCGAAGGGCGGTTTCTCCCCCTGCAGCTGGACAAGCTCCTTTCGGTGATCGGCCTTGTGCTCGTCCCCATCGCGATCGGGGTGGCAATTCGCCACCACTTCCCCGAGCTGGCCCGGCGGCTGCAGAAACCGGTCCGGATAGCCGCGATCGCGCTCCTGGTGCTCGCCGTGCTGGCGGCCTTCGCAGGGGGGCGAACGACGCTGTGGCACAACTTCGGCGTGCTGATCGGAGCCGTCGTCGCGTTCTGCACCGTGAGCCTCTCGATCGGCTATCTGGCGCCGCGTCTGATGCGGCTGGCACCGCGGCAGGCCGTCGCTGTCAGCCTGGAGGTCGGAATGCACAATGCCGTGGTGGCGATGGGCATTGCGCTGAGTCCGCAGTTGTTGAACAGCGCCGAAATGGCCACGCCGGCCGCGATATACAGTGCCGTCGCGCCGCTTTTGGCCGTGACGTTCATTTTCCTCGCGCGCCGCGTGGACCCCGCGTTTCGCGCGGTCGCATCGGCACCCGCCCCGGCCTAGCCGGTCTGGCGGGCTAGTCGCTCGCGCCCGGCGCCGGGGCGCGGGGGCTGCGGCGGTAGGCGGAGACTTCGGGCCGGCCGGCCAGCCACAGTCGCCATGGCCGGTCGGCGGCCTGGCTGATCCCCACGCGCGGGCCCGATACCGCGCCATGCGCCTCGTTGAGCGCCAGCCGCACCGGGCTCTTCGGGTCGAAGACATCGACCCCGTTGTCGGCCATGGTGATTCCCAGGGCCGAGCACAGATTGCCCGGGCCGCGCGCCAGCGCGATGTGGCGAACCGCCTCGCCGCGCCGGGCCTGGGCCGCGTCGAGCCCGTCCTCGATGGCGGCGGCGCGCAGCAACACGGCGGCCGCCACGCCGTCGGGGCCGCACGAGACGTTGGCGCAGACGTGGATCCCGTGGCTGCGGTAGGTGTACAGCCGCCCCGGGGGACCGAACATCACCGCGTTGCGACCATTGCGGCCGCGATACGAGTGGGCCGCGGCGTCCGGCCACGGGCCGTCGGGAACCCCGCCGTAGGCCTCCACCTCGACCACGATGGCGCGCACCCCGCGGCTGATGATTGTCGCACCGAGCAGCCGATGCGCTGCCTCGATCGGGTCGACTGACAGCTGGCCCGCGCCGCGACCGGATCGCACCCACCGAACCTACCGGCACCCCGAACATGGCAGTATCCGGTCATCATGCATGCGATCGACCCCGCGGCCACCGCGTGGCTACTGGCCAGCACCGCACTCGTCCTGCTCATGACCCCCGGCCTTGCGATCTTCTACGGCGGCATGGTCCGCACCACAGGGGTGCTGAACATGATGATGATGAGCTTCATCTCCATCCCGCTGGTCACGGTGGCGTGGCTGCTGGTGGGCTACAGCATCGCGTTCTCCCAGGACGGGGCCGGCGGGTTCGTCGGCAACCTCGGGCACATCGGGATGCTCGGGATCACCCCCGACAGCCTCCATGGCACGGTGCCCGAACTGCTCTATGCGACATTCCAGTTGACGTTTGCGATCATCACGGCCGCCCTGGTGAGCGGCGCGATCGCCGATCGTGCCAAGTTCGCGGCCTGGGTTGTGTTCGTCCCGACATGGGCGATCGTCGTGTATTCGGTTGTCGCACACTGGGTATGGGGCCCCGGCGGCTGGCTGGCCAAGCTGGGCGTACTCGACTACGCGGGCGGGCTCGTCGTCGAGATCGTCTCCGGCTGCTCCGCCCTGGCCCTGGCGCTGGTGCTCGGACCCCGCATCGGCTTCAAGAAGGACGCCATGCGGCCGCACAATCTGCCGCTGCTCTTCGTCGGTGTCGGGCTGCTGTGGTTCGGCTGGTTCGGCTTCAACGCCGGTTCGGCCATGGCCGCCAACGGAACTGCCGCGGCCATCTTCCTCAACACCCTCGTCGCCGGCTGCCTGGGCATGCTCGGCTGGCTATCGGTCGAACAACTCCGCGACGGCAGGCCGACGACCTTCGGCGCGGCGTCCGGTGTGGTCGCCGGCCTCGTCGCCATCACCCCGTCGTGCGGAACCGTCAACACGCTCGGCGCTGCGGTCGTCGGCGTCGCCGCGGGCATCGTGTGCTCGTTCGCCGTGGGCGCGAAATTCCGTTTCAACTACGACGATTCGCTCGACGTGGTGGGTGTGCACTTCGTCGGCGGCGTCGTCGGTGTGTCGTTGATCGGGCTGCTCGCCACCGCCGTCATGACGTCGGGCCCGCGGGGCCTGTTCTACGGCGGCGGCTTCGCCCAGCTGGGCAAGCAGGCGCTCGCGATCGTCGTGGTGGCCCTCTATGCGTTCGTCGTGACATTTGTTCTCGCGAAGTTGATCGATCGCGTGATGGGCTTCCGGGTCAGCGCCGAAGAGGAAACCGCCGGCGTCGACGTCACTCAGCACGCCGAAACCGCCTACGCCGAAGGCGTGCACGGACATCTGCCGCAGCGTCGCCCGGGCGTCGGCGAGCGATAGATTCCCGGCCGGCCAGATCCGGCGCCACCACCCCTTGACAATCCCGCCGCGCCGGCGGATATTCATCACATGATGATTTCATCGCACGATGAATTAAGGCAGGGCGGTACGGAACCGGCCGTCGACATCAACCACCTGCGGGTGATTCGGGGAAAACGCCCAGCTCTTCATGATTTCTCGGTGCGGATTGCCCGCGGCAGCATCACCGGTTTGCTCGGCCCCTCGGGCTGCGGCAAGACGACGCTGATGCGCTGCATCGTCGGCACGCAGATCGTGACGTCGGGGACGGTGACGGTGCTGGGCAACCCGGCCGGATCCGCGCCGCTGCGCCGTCGAGTCGGGTACATGCCGCAGGACGCGACGCTCTACAACGACCTGCGGATCGTCGACAACGTCCGCTACCTGGCGTCGCTGTATGGCTTCGACAGCAGCGCCGCCGACACCGCAATCGACCGCGTGGGCCTGACCGATCACCGAACCGCCTTCTGCGGCAACCTCTCCGGAGGCCAGCGCACCAGGGCCTCGCTAGCGTGCGCGCTGGTCTGCCAACCCGATCTGCTCGTGCTCGACGAGCCCACCGTGGGCCTGGATCCCGTGCTGCGGGTGGATCTTTGGGAACAGTTCACCGACCTGGCTCGCGGCGGCACCACGCTGCTGGTCTCGAGCCACGTGATGGACGAAGCCGACCACTGCGGCGATCTGTTGCTGATGCGCGACGGGTATCTGGTCGCGCACACCACCCCGACCCAACTACGAGAGGACACCGGATGCACGTCACTGGAGGACGGGTTTCTGTCCATCATCAGGCACAGCACCACACGCCAAGCCGGCTAGGCCTCAAGGGGTACACCGCCACGACGACGCGGATCTTGCGCCAATTGGTCGCCGATCGTCGCAGCGTCGCATTGATCCTGCTGGTGCCGGTCCTGGTCATCACGCTGATGTACTTCATGTTCGAAAACGCACCGCACCGCCCGGGCACGCCGACACCGTTCAACAACGCATGCCTGATCCTGCTGGGCCTTTTCCCGCTTTTCGTGATGTTCATCATCACGTCGATCACGATGCAGCGCGAACGGGCCTCAGGCACGCTGGAGCGCATCCTGACCACTCCCCTGCGCCGGCTCGACCTGCTGATCGCCTACGGCACCGCGTTCTCGATAGCCGCTGCGGCGCAAGCGATTCTGGCATGCGGTGTGTCGTTTTGGTTCCTCGGCTTCGACACCGCGGGCAGCCCGCTCTGGGTGTTCGTGATCGCGATCGTCAACGCCGTGCTGGGCGTCGGCCTGGGCCTGCTGTGTAGTGCGTTCGCCCGCACCGAGTTTCAGGCGGTGCAGTTCATACCGCTGGTGATGGTGCCGCAGCTGCTGCTGGCCGGCATCATCGTCCCGCGGGCGTTGATGGCGCACTGGTTGCAGTGGATCAGCAACGTGCTGCCGGCCAGCTACGCGCTGGAGGCGCTGCAGCAGGTGGGCGCGCACCCGAATTTGACGTACATCGCCGTACGCGACATCGTCGTGGTCATGTGTTTCGCGCTCGCCGCGCTGTGCCTGGCCGCGGCCACCCTGCGACGACGGACGCCCTAGCGTGGCAACCGCCCAAACCGGGCGCCGGCGGCCCGGACGACCCGCCGGGGTTTCCGACACGCGGGAGCGGATCCTGACCAGCGCCCGAGAGTTGTTCGCCCGCAACGGCATTGACAGAACCTCGATTCGCGCCGTCGCCGCGGGGGCGGGCGTCGACTCCGCCCTGGTGCATCACTACTTCGGCACCAAGGAGCAGCTGTTTGCCGCTGCGATCAAGCTTCCAGTCGACCCCATGACGGTGCTGGTGCCAATGCGGGAAACGCCGGTGGAGGAACTCGGGTTACGGCTGCCGTCGGTGCTGTTGCCGATCTGGGATTCGGAAATGGGCGCGGGGTTGATTGCGACGGTGCGGTCGCTGCTTGCCGGCGCCGACGTGAGTCTGGCGCGCTCATTCCTGCAAGAGGTGGTTGTCAGGGAGGTGGGTTCGCGCGTCGACACGCCACCCGGGACGGGCAAGATCCGCGCTCAGTTCGTCGCCTCGCAGTTGATGGGCGTGGTCATGGCGCGCTACATCGTGCGGATCGAACCGTTCGCGTCACTGCCGGCCGAACAGATCGCGCACACCATCGCGCCGAACCTGCAGCGTTACCTCACCGGGGATCTGCCGGACGCGCTTGCGCCGTGAGCCGTGCGTGCTCGTCGTCGTCGACGTCGCGGGCCTCGTCGATCAGCAGCACCGGAATGCCGTCCTCGATGCGGTAGGCCCGCCGCAGCCGCGGGTTGTAGAGCAACTCGGCCCCGTCGTCCGCGGACACCAGCAGCAGCGGGCCCCGGTCCGCGGGGCACACCAGAATGTTCAGCAGCGAATCGTCGACCACGTCAGTGCTCGCCGCCCAGTTCCGTCCGCACACCCGGGGTCAGCCGGCGAAACTCGTTGCTGCCCACGTCGAAATACCAGACGTGGCGCCCCGCTTTGGGGATCCCGGCGGCCCGCAGGGCGCTGACGGTGGGACGGTAGGTCGCGCTCAACGTCATCTCCGGCACCACGCAGACGAAGTCGGGTCCCAGCCCGATCGGCATGTTGGCGACGGCCTCGGTCAGGTCCGCCGCGGTGATGGTGGCCCCCGGCAACAACGTCACCGCCGAGACCGCCGCCTCGTGATCACCGACCGGCACGTTGTAGGTCACCGCGAGGTCGACGCCGTTGATGCAGCCCAGCGCGTCGGTGACCGGCTCGCCGTAGACCAATCCGCGCGCGGTGCGGATCACCGTGCCGCGCCTGCCCATCAGCCAGTAGTCACCGTCCTCGTCGCGGCGGAACAGGTACTCCGTCGATATCCACGTGTCGGCGGGAGCGAAGACCCCGCGTTTGACCGACGCGGTCGGGTCGATCGGGCCGTTGGACTGGGCGAGCAGCACGCCGACCTCGTTGGTGTCGGCGACCTGGACGAAGCCGCGCTCGTTCTCCAGGATCAGGTCGTGTTCGGCGTCGTAGGCGCCCAGCTCGACACGGCCCGCCCCGGGCAGCGGGCGGCCCTCGCTGCCGACCTTGATGCCGGAAACGTTGGCCAGCACCGCCTGCCCATCGGTGGTGGCGAAGAATTCGACGACACGGGCGGGCGCGAACGCCTCGACGACCCGGTCCCACAACCCGGTCGGCATGCCCGACCCGATGAACAGCCGCACCGGATGGTTGCCGTGCAGCACGAACGCCGGATCGTCGACCACCTCGCGCAGCATGGCCCAGGTGTAGGCCACCACCGTGACCCCGTACTGCCGTATTTCCTTGACGAACCGGTCCGGTCGCAGCCCACGCGACAGCGCGATGCGCGTACCGCCCACGACCGCGCCACCCAGGCTGACCAGCAGAGCCGACTCATGGTGCAGCGGCGTCAGGCAATACACCGTGTCGCGGCGGTCCAGGTTGGCGGCCGACGCCGTTCCGAACGCGGACACCGCCCACCGAAAATTGGTGATCTGCTTGGCCACCAACTCGCCGCCCGCGGCGCTGAACGCGATGAACGCCAGATCGCGGGCCAATCCCGGGTTCGGGCGATACCACGCCGGCAGCTCGACCGCGTCCGGGTCGATCTGCTCCATGTCGATGACTTGGCCCTGCTCCAAGGCGTCCTCCGGCAGGTGCAGGTCGCGCGTCTCGCCGCCGCCCAGCACCAGCACCTGGCCCGGCATCTCGCGGGCGGCTTCCAGGTTGGTGGGGTCGGTCAGGATCTCGCTCACTCCCCCGAGCCGCACCGAGGCGGCCACGTCGGCGTCGGGGCGCATCACCACGGCGACCGCCCCCAGCCGCGACAGCGCGGCGATCGCCACCAGCGCGCTGGGCCGGGTCTCCATCAGCACGCCGACACGGTCGCCCTGCCGAACGCCGACTTCGATCAGGCCGCGAACGACGTTGTTGATGCGCCGGTTGACGGCCTCGTAGGTGTGCACTCGCCCGTCGAACAACAGGAATTCACCCTGCGGGGCGTCGTGCGCCTGCTCGTCGATGATGCGGCCCAACGAGATTCGGGTGTGATCGTTGATCTGTCCCAGGCGAGCCAACCGGGGCAGGGTGCGCGCGGTCTCCACGGCCAGGGTGCGCATCGACTTGTTGGCCGCGATCACCGCGCCGGCCGCGCCGCGCACCAGTCCCAGCGCCGCCTCGGAGACTTCACCGATGCCGTGCGCGAGCCGGGAGCTGAACGCCACACCGCTGTCGGTGGATTCGGTCGGCTGATCGGCCATCAAGTCGATGCCGACCGGCTTGTCGCCGCCGGTGGACAGCCACTGCACCCATTCGGCGACCGTCGGCCAGCTTTCCCTCGCCGCCTTTGATCCGACGACGAGGCCGAAATGCCCTGTCCGGATGGTGCATTCGTAGACCTCGGCGTTGGGCGCAGCCCGTCGGATCCCGCGCACCGACGCCGGCTGTCCGATGTCGTCGACCTCCCCGACGAAGGCCAGCACCGGGCAGGTGATGTCGGTGAGCGTGACCATCTGCCCGTTGATCGCGAAACCGCCCGTCATCATGCGGTTGTGGGCGATGAACTGCTTCAGCAGCTCCGAGATCGCCGGGCCCGACCACGCGATCCAGCCTTCGCGTTCCAGGAACCTGCGCTGTTGCTCGCGCGGCAGCAGCGCCTCCCGGTCGTGCAGCTGACGCACGAAGTCGAGCCGCGCCTTCGCGGTCTTGAGCGGGTCCATCATCTGAAAACCGGTGCGCGCCATCCAACTTGGGATGTCCAGCCGACTGAAGACGTGATCGGCCATGAAGTTGGCGGCGGGCGCGGCGAAGTTCGCCGGGATACCCATGGGCAGGGCGGCCAGGGTGTCCACCGGGGATCCGAATGCCACGATGCTGGCGATGTTCTTCGAACGGCGGTACGCGGCGGCCTGATAGCAGAACATGCCGCCCTGCGAGTACCCGACCAGATGCACGTCGCTGCCCGTCGCGTCCTTCACGGTGTCGATGGCCTGGCCGAGCGCGACGATGTGGTCGGCCAGGTTGCGGCGCATCCCGCCCTCGACCTTGTCGGGCGACCCGAAGTCGATGACCCAGGGATCGAGACCCGCGGCGTGCAGGATGCCCACCGCGCCGTCCTCGCGGGTGACATCCCACATATCGGCCGACATCATCATCGGATGCACCATCAGCACGGGCGGGCCCACCGGCGCGTGGCCGGGCCTGCTGTCGGGTGGGAAGTAGCGCCGAAGCTTGTACATCGGCACGCTCTCGACGATCTGGGACGGCGACGGGACAGTCCCCGTTTCCAGGCCCCCCAGCCGCAGTACTTCCAGACCGTTTTGCGCCGTGGCGACCAGGCGCTCGACCGGTCGTGTGACCATCGAAATATTGAGATCCACCCGGCGCTCCCTGACTGTTGACAGCGTGGCCATCATGGCACATCGGCAGCACGTGCGGTTCTGGTCAGGGTGTTTTGGCCGGGCGCGATGCCGCCGCGGTCAGAAGGGCGGTGGGTCGGGATCGGTTGGGACGTAGTCGATCTCTCGCGCGGCAAGGGAGACCGCCCGACAGGGTTGACGGTTTCGATAATTACGCTCGCGCTCGGCGTTGACGCGTTGGGCTTTGTTCTGGGCCCGTGTCGTCGCGCGCAGCGGCATCATCGCCGTGCGGTCGCCGCGGCGATCCAGGTCCGCGCGCTCGGGTGTGGGGAGCGCGCCGGTGGGCGCGCACAGGGCAGGAAATAGCAGCGCACTGCCCGGCGTGGTGACGTACGTGTGCCCATCCGGCATGGTC
Source organism: Mycobacterium sp. IS-1264 (assembly GCF_001954195.1). GTDB lineage: Bacteria > Actinomycetota > Actinomycetes > Mycobacteriales > Mycobacteriaceae > Mycobacterium. Next base: position 99,509 of record NZ_MBES01000064.1, read on the forward strand.
CAGATCACCGTGCCGTCGCGCAGCTGTTGGTCGCGCCACCCCCAGAACGTCTTCAGCAGATGATGAAACCTGCACAGACACTTGATGTTTGACGCATGCGTGGCACCGCCGTCGGCGAACGGGATCGTATGGTCCAGGTCGCATTCGGTGGCCGGGCGATCGCAGCCCGGCGCCCGGCACGTCAGATCCCGTGCTCGCACGTATGCCGCGAGCTTGGCCGACGGAGTGTAGTGGGATTCGGTGCCGCCCGGCGGAAGCAACGGTTGCAGCCGGGCGGTCTTGGCCAGCTCGGCCACCAGCTCGGCGGAGATCAGCCCGTCGGCACCCAACAGCGATCCCGGGTTGGTTCCCCTCCCCTCGACGGTCGCCTGCTCGGCCACCACGTGGATGACCACCGGTCCCGCCGCGGTGCGCCCACCGGCAACACAGTCGGAGCCGCCGCACTGGCAGCCCAGCCGGTCGACGCCCGCGGCGAGGGCCCCTAGGGCGTCGGCCCGCCGCTGATCCTTGGACCGCGGATCGGCCGCGCAGACGGTTGCCGCCAGGGCATCGAGGCGCTTGTCCAACGCTTCAGCGTCCGTGGTGAACAAGGTGCCATAGAGCTGGCTCATCCCACCCTCGGTCTCCCAGATCGACACCTCGCGGTCGCGCATCTTCTCGCGGTGCCGGCGGACCGCATCGGCGTCGGCGAGGGCCACCACCCGATCGACCGCCCCAGCGAGCTTGGCCTGCGTCATCGACGGCCACCGCGGCCCACGCACCGCCAGCTCGGCGTCGACCCGGGCCAGCACCTCGGGATCGGTGATCAGATCGGTTCGGTAGACGATCGTCTGAAACAGTCGGTAATCGATGTCGCCGGCCCGGAACACCCCGGCCACTTGCGGCAACCGCTCGCGCATCGCCAGCGCGTAGCGAAGATAGCTGCCGGCCATGGCCAAGCTGATCCGAAATGCAGCAGCCACCTCGGCACCCACCGCCGCCCACGTATCCACGGCCCAGTCCTGATGTTCGCCACGTTCGGCCCGGCGCAGCTCGAACAGCTCCCCGATCGCGTCCAAGCGATCGGCCACCGCCCGCGCCTCGGTCCGCCACGCCGCGCACATTCGATCTATCAGGGCGCGCGACTGCCCGGTATCGGAAGGCTCCCAGTAGTCGTGGAGCCGTGTATCGAACATGTGTTCGAGTATAGGTGACCCCACCGACAACTTCGGCCCGCATCAAACGATCGCTTTCATCCCGGCTTCATGTGCCGCCGCTAGCGTCGCCTTCGCTACGACCGGAAGGGGTGGATCGATGAGGTTCCGAACGAAAATCGGCATCGGTGTGGCCGGCCTCGCCGTCCTGACGGGCATCGGCATCGGCGTCGCCGCCGCCGATGACCAGGAGATCACTGGACCGGCCGCGGATCAGGCTCGCACCGCGGCGGTACAAGCTGTACCGGGCAAGGCCGGCAAGGTCGAGAAGGAAACCAACGAGGGCGCCGCCTATTACGGGGTGCTCGTCACCAAACCCGACGGCACTCAGATCGAAGTGCACCTCGACCAGGGGTTCCACTTCGTGGGCACGGAAGCCCCGGACAACGACTGATCTCGCGATTTCGATTCGAAACTATCCGGGCTGTCGACGGCGTGCATCGATGAGCAGATCGAGCGAAACGAGCCGGTGTGCGCGGTCGAACAAAGCACGTTCAGCCAAGCGCGCGCAGATGAGCGCCGCCAGCGCCGTAGCGGCGAGCAGCATATACATCACCACAATTTGGTAGCGGATCGCGGTCAGCGGATCGACTCCCGCCAGGATGAGTCCCGTCATCGCGCCCGGAAGGCTAATCAAGCCAACGACTTTGGTGGAGTCGATCGCGGGTATCAGCGCGGTGCGCAGGGCGGATCGTTGGTGCGGCAAGAACGCTTCGCGGGCGGACTGGCCGAGGCACAGCCGCGCTTCAATCGCCGGACGCGCAGCCTGGGCTTCCTCGTGTAGCCGCCGCAACGCAATTCCGGCGGCCAGCATGGCGCCCGAGACGATCATGCCGCCAACCGGAACGATTACCCGCGGCTGGGCGGTGATCACGCGACCCACCAGCAAGGCGACGAGCGTCAGGGCGGTGCCGGTAGCGATGCCGACGGTCGCCGCAATCCGGGCCCGGGGCACGCCCCTGCCGCGACGGCCCGCCACCTGCCCCGCGATCAGCACCATGACGAGCACCCAGCCCGCGGCGCCGGGTAGCCCGGCCCACCGAAACAGGGCAAGCAGAATCGCCCCGGCAGCGATCAACTGCAGCCCGGCGCGAGCAGCCGCAACGACGATGTCGCGGGTCAGACCAAGCCGCTCTCGGTACGCCACTGCGGCAGCCACCGCGACCAGCGTCAGCGAAGCGGCAACCCCGCCCCAGCCCGGCACGGCCAGCCCGGGTGTTGTCATCGTGGCGAAGTGTGGTCGCTGTCGCCGGTACCGCGACCCGCGGTCAGGCGCCCGCGATCGAATTCAAATATTCGGCCAGCGACATCACCGACGAGAGCCGCGTCATGACTAGCGAGTACCACAGTGCCCCCAGCATTTACATGATCACGCACCAGCGTGGCAATGACCGCAGCAGATGGCCCGTCCAGCGCCGAGGTCGGCTCGTCGAGCAACAACACCTCCGGTTCGACGGCCAGCGACCGGGCGAGACATAGCCGCTGCGCCTCGCCACCGGAAAGTCCGGACGTTGGACGTGTTACGAACTTTTCGCCCAGGCCGACCCGCACCAGCAGCCCGGTCACTCGACCTTCAGGAAGGTCTGGGCGTCCGACTCGAACCTCATCGAGCACGGCCTCGGTGAGCAGCACGGGTGGCTGCGCAACGAGGCCTACGCGCCGACGCAACGCGAGCACATCTAGCTCGATGAGTGGTACCCCGTCAAGCAAGACTCGTCCGGCGGTCGGATCGATGAGCCGGTTGAGCAACCGCAGCAGCGTGGTCTTTCCCGATCCACTGGCACCGCGTACTGCACTGCAACGACCACCGGGAAAATGCGCGCTGACCTGCCGCAGCACGGTCGCCTTGTCGCGAACGACGCTGACCCGCTCAAGCACGAAACTATCCACCGCTATCAGGATGCATTACCACCGACAGCCCCTCCACGGTTGCGTTGTAGCCCGCCACCAACCGCCTTCCGGCGCGCGATGACGGAAACCTGGTCGTCGCCGGACGTGCTCAGTAGAGGTAGATATCGACGAGCAGCGCGCCGAGTCCCGCCAGCGTGGCCACGCCCGCGAGTCGCCGTGCCGCGTCTGTGCGTAGTGGCCCGAATCCGAGCAGTAGCGCGGCGACCGCGACGGTGAACACGCCTGACCCGGTGTCTTGCCAGCTGATCGGAAACACCGGAATCGGTGCGTCGTGGAAGAACTGCCCGGCGTGGGTACTGTGCAGGATCGCATTCCAGGCGACCGGTCCCAACAGGGCGCTCACGGCCGCGCACACCAGTACTGATACGCGACGCTCCCGCCCGACGAGAGCAAGCAGAATTGCCGCGGCGACGGCCGACAGCGCAGCCCCGTAGCCGATCACGGCCCACGACAACATCCGAATTCCGTCCTCGGTCAGCTCGACGGTTCGACCGGTTTCGCGGTCAGCATCCGAATCATGACGACTGCAAGTTGGTGGCGTCCAGCGCCGGACGCAGCGCCTTGGCCAGGGTGACAGCGTCGTCCACGGCCCAGTAGTGCATGTAGAACAGGCGGGGCTGCTCGGTCAGCCCGTGGTTATGCAACTCCACGATCTGGATATTGCCGGCGCGCAACGCCTGGATGACCTTCTGCACCTCGGGGGCGGTCAGGATGAAATCGCCGTTGATCGCTGCGCGACCGCCGCCAACAGGCTGAAAATTGATCACGGTCGTTAGGTTCAACGAGACTGCGGGCAGCACGTGCCCGTCCTCGACGATTGTGTCCTTGCGGGGGATGCTGTACTTCAACAGCCCGCCATCTTGGGTTCCCTTGCGGCCCAAGGCCTGTTGCACCTCGCCAACGTCGATGTCGACCGGGGGTTGCTGTGCCGGCGGCGGGGTCGGCGCACCGATCGCTGTGGCGTCCAGCGCCGCCTTGAGCCCCTGGGCCAGTTGGGTGGCATCACCCATGCCGTGAACGTGGGTCCACCACACCGGCGGGTCTTGCTGCAGCAGATGTTTGTGTAGCCCGGTCTGGGCCATGCCATGCGCCTGCAGCGCATCGGTGACCTTGGGCAACTCTTCCTCGGTGATCACTAGATCGCCCATCAGCAGCGTCTCGTTGTTGTCGTATCGGGCGAATGCCGCGTATCCGCCCAACGACAGCGCCGGTTTGATGTCCACACCGTAGGACGTGATGTGAAGATCGTTGCGCGGCAAGTTGATGCGATACGCGGTGTTATTGTCGCCGAGCTTGCCGCTACGTCCCAGCGCGTCGGCCACCGGCTTCCAATCGGCATCGCTGGTGGTCACTGCCGAACGAGGATTGCCCGCTTGGCCGTTGCCGCTACCCCCGCCACCCTTGGAGCCCGAACAACCCGCCAGCACCACCGCCGCGGCGGCGGCACTCGCGATGATCCGCACAGCATGCTTGGTGCCCGCCATGCCCACGGTCTATCGCTTCTTCATGAAGTCACGATGAAGGCCGCCCGCACATCCTCATCGTGGCTTCATCAACGCCGACTACACCTGTTTCACCCGCATAAAGGTGATGATGGATTCGGGCTCGACGCCGAACCCGGGAAGGCTGGTGGCGACGGTGCGTGTGCTGGTCGTCGAAGACGAGCCCAAGATGGCCGACTTGCTGCGCCGCGGCCTGGCCGAAGACGGCTACGCCGTCGACATCTTCGCCGACGGCTCCACGGGCTACGAGGCCGCCATGGTTTACGACTACGACGCGGTGGTGCTGGACGTGATGCTGCCGGGGATGTCCGGCTTCGATATCTGCCGCAAATGGCGCGACCGGCAGAACTGGGTACCGGTGCTGATGCTCACCGCCCGCGGCGCTGTCGCCGATCGTGTCGCCGGACTCGACGGCGGCGCCGACGACTACCTCACCAAGCCCTTTCACCTCGATGAACTCTTCGCCCGGCTCCGGTCGCTTATCCGCCGCGGGCCAACTCCACGACCCAGCGTGTTGTCCGTCGGACCGCTAAGGGCCGATCCCGCCAGTCGCCGATGCTGGCGCGGCGACCTCGAAATCGGCCTGACCACTAAGGAATTCGGGTTGCTCGAACTACTCATGCGTCGACCCGGCACAGTGCTAACCCGCGAGCTGCTGGTGGAACACTGCTGGGACTTCGCGTATGAATCACGTTCGAATGTGGTCGACGTCCACATCCGCGCACTGCGCGACAAGATCGACCGGCCGTTCGGGGTGTGCTCTATCGAAACCGTGCGCGGCATCGGCTACAGGATGCGTACCGACGGCGGTGCACCGGACGAAACGGGCAAATGATGCGGCGCTGGCCGATCCGGATCAGGCTCGCCGCCGCCTTCACTGCTGTGATGGCGATGGTCTTGCTGGCCGTCGGGGCTCTCACTGTCGCCCACACCAAAGAATCGCTCGACGCGGCGATCACCGAGTCCCTGTTCTATCGGCTGGCCAACCTGCGGCCGGTGGCGGTCGCGACCGATCCAACGCTGGCCGGCGGTGACCCCGACACCGCCCAGCAGGTCATTGCCCCTGATGGTCAGGTGTTGGCCGCAACCCCGAATCTCGTCGGGCAGACGGCTCTGTCACCTGCCGAAATGGTCACTGCTCGACGCGGGCAGCTGATTGCGGATCACCCCCGGCTTGGCAACCTCGAGGGCCCGGTGCGGGTGGCGGCTGGCCCGGTGCCCGGCGGACGCGTGGTGGTGGCGGCGCAGAGCCTGGCAGATCGCGACGCCGCCGTGGCCGACTTGCGCAACGAACTGGCCACCGGTTTCCCAATCGTTTTATTGGCCGCGGCCTTGGGCGCGTATCTGTTGGCCGCCGCCGCCCTACGACCGGTCGAGCGTATGCGCGCCCGCGCCGCCGGGCTCAGCGCCGCCGACACACACGCGCGTCTACCCGTCCCGCCGGCCCATGACGAAATCCGCCATCTGGGAACAACCTTCAACGAACTCCTGCAACGGCTGCAAGAAGCGCTGGAACGGGAACGTCGGTTCGTCAGCGATGCGGGCCACGAACTTCGCACGCCCCTTAGCCTGTTGACCACCGAACTCGAACTCGCGCTACGGCGCCCACGAAGCAACCCCGAACTGGTCGCCGCAATCCGTTCAGCGCTGAACGAGACCACCCGGCTGTCCCGCCTCGCGCGCGATCTGCTCACCGTCGCAGACACCGGCAGCTCGGCCGAGCCACCGGCCATCGAGCTTCACAGCCATCTGCAAGTGATCGGCGAGCGCTACCGACACAGCCGCGGGGACGAACTCGAGATCGATTGCGCCGTAGGCCAATACGTTCGAGTCGAGCCGAACGACCTGGATCGGATCATCAGCAACCTTATCGACAACGCCACCCAACACGGTGCCCCGCCGATCACCATCCACGTCCAGCGGGCCACCGCCGACGAGGTCGAGATCCAAGTCGGCGACCACGGCGCCGGATTTGCACCCGACTTCCTCCCACACGCCTTCGACCGGTTCACTCGCGCCGACACCGCGCGTACCACAGGCGGCACCGGCCTCGGTCTGGCTATCGTCGACACCCTCACGCAACGCAACCACGGCACTCTCACCGCCCGCAATCGTCCCGCTGGTGGCGCCGAAATCACCATCCGGCTTGCCGCCGCGTCCACCACCGACCCGGATAGCGACTGATCCGTCGCGATTGTGCGCCTGCGCCCCCGTAAGCAAGACTGGCCGCGGGGGTTTTGCCGCCAAGGAGGTGGTCTCTGTGACGATGACCGATTCAGTCAATACCACTAACGACGAAGCCGCCCAGCTCTGGGTGGAGTCTTACCAGGGCGAAGTATTGGGCGAGGCGTACTTTGCCGGGATGGCGGAGCGCAACACCGACCCGGCCCTGCGCGAGAAGATCGACCTGTTGAGGTGCCTCGAGCGCTCCACCAAGGAGCTGCTGGAGCCCGTGATCGCGCGTTTGGGCATCCCCGCGGAGCCGGACAAGGCCGTGCTCGACGCCGCGGGCAGCGTCACCGAAGTCGAGTACCTGCCCATGCTGCAGAGCTTTGTCGGGGCGGCCGCGGAATACCTGGGTCGGTACACGCGGCTCCGCACGTTGGTCGAGGGTTCGGACGCGCCGATCGTCGATCAGCTCATCGCGCACGAACTCGCGTTCGAGTTGTTCGCTCGCCGCGAGCTGGCCGGAGAGACCGACACCTCGACCGAGCCCATCCGTGCGCTCAGCCACGTGACCTGCTGACCGCGGGCTGGTCGTCAGTGGTGCCAGGGGCAGAGGTCGTTGATTGCGATCCCGACGATCTGGTTCGCCCCGTCCGGACCCAGCCCCGGATTGTCCCGCAGGAAATAGCTCGCCGTCTCCTGCGGTGTGAGGCCTCGGTCCATCAGCCCACACATATCCAGGGCCTGGTCCAATCCCACGGTTCTGCCCCCGGCGTCCCGGTAACCGGCCGCGGCGACGTCTGCCTCGAACGCACGCAGAGCGCAGTCCGGCGCCGGTCCGGGCCCCACGATGCATCCCGGTGGCGGATCGGCGTTCGCGTCAGGGACGGCGGCCACAGCCGCGAAGGCCACGAAGATCGCGCCGGCAGACCGGATGATGCCCGCACTCTTTGCCATACCCACGGCGAAAACAGTAGACGTAGTCCGGTGAAATCGCCTGGCAATTCGTAAAAGTCACCCGCCGGCTACCGGCCGTTGATCACGGCGTTCCCGAACACATGAAGGGAAACCCGCACCATGGCTTCTGCGTCGCTTCGGGCGGCGGCGGGTCGGTTCCCTCCCAAACTCCGGGGGTGACGTTTCCGTGGCCCCAGACGACGCCGTACCACGTGTGGCATTGAGTCTTGTCCCAGTTGACATTTGGCGGGCAGCCGCGGCCGGTTTGAGGGTGAAGGCCACCCTTTTCATCTCCCGGGCAGCATTTGTACGGCCCGGATGCGCCGGGCGGCACTGGCCCGTCTCCCGGGATGACCGGCTGGGCGTGTGCGATACCTAGGCCGAGTCCGGTTCCGGTAAGCGCGAGAACTCCCGACATCAGCGCCCCGGCAACGAATTTCTTTGCGGTTCGGTTGTATGACATTTCCTCAGCTAACCGGGTGTGGGCCGCTACCGATCCCAATATCCGGACTTCGCTCGACTAACGTCGGCCCGGTGGCGCACCTACTCGGGGCCGAGGCCGTACACCTCGAATATCCGACTCAGGTGGTCTTCGATTCGATCACGCTGGGTGTCAACGACGGCGCGCGCATCGGCATCGTGGGGCGAAACGGCGACGGCAAGTCCAGCCTGCTGGCCCTGCTGACCGGCCAGCTGCCGCCCGATTCCGGCCGGGTCACCCGGCGCAGCGGGTTGCGGGTCAGCGCGCTGAGCCAGGCGGACACGCTCGACGCGGATCGCACCGTGGGCTGGACGCTGGTCGGCGAGCGGGCCGATCACCAGTGGGCCGGTGACCCGCGGGCCCGCGACGTGGTCGGCGGCCTGGTCTCCGACATCGCCTGGGACGCGCAGATCGCCACGCTCAGCGGCGGCCAGCGACGTCGGGTGCAGCTCGCCAGGCTGCTGATCGGCGAATGGGACGTGATCGCCCTCGACGAGCCCACCAACCACCTCGACATCGAGGGCATCACCTGGCTGGCCGACCACCTGAAACAGCGCTGGGCGCGCAACACCGGCGGCCTGCTGCTGGTGACGCACGATCGCTGGTTTCTCGACGAGGTCGCCACCACCACGTGGGAGGTGCACGACGGGATCGTCGAGCCATTCGAAGGCGGGTACGCGGCGTATGTGCTGCAGCGCGTCGAGCGCGACCGGCTGGCCGCCGTGGCCGAAGCCAAACGGCAGAACCTGATGCGCAAGGAGCTGGCCTGGCTGCGGCGGGGGGCGCCGGCGCGAACGTCGAAGCCGAAGTTCCGGATCGAGGCCGCCAACCAGCTGATCGCCGACGTGCCGCCCCTGCGCAACCGGGTCGAGTTGGCCAAGCTGGCGACCGCGCGGCTCGGGAAGGACGTCGTCGATCTGCTCGACGTGTCGGTCTCGTTTGGCGGCCGGCCCGTGCTGCGCGACGTCGAATGGCGAATTGCCCCGGGTGAACGCACCGGCATCGTCGGCGCCAACGGCGCCGGGAAGTCGACCCTGCTGGGGCTGATCGCGGGCACGGTTCAGCCGGACACCGGGCGCGTCAAGCGCGGCAAGAGCGTCAAACTCGCCGTCCTCGACCAACGGGGTGAGGAGCTGGCCGCGCTCGCGGGCGACCGTATCGCCGACGTGTTGGGCGAGCTGCGCGGCGGCTATCAGGTCGACGGCCGCGACGTCAGCCCCGCCCAGCTGCTGGAGCGACTCGGATTCGGCCGGGGTCAGCTGTCCGCGCGCGTCGGCGACCTGTCCGGCGGCCAGCGACGCCGGCTGCAGCTCATGCTCACCCTGTTGTCCGAGCCGAACGTGTTGCTCCTCGACGAGCCGACCAACGACGTGGACACCGAAATGCTGACCGCCACCGAGGATTTGCTCGACTCGTGGGCGGGCACCCTGATCGTCGTCTCGCACGACCGGTATCTGCTCGAGCGTGTGACCGACCAGCAGTACGCGATTCTCGACGGCCGGTTGCGGCACCTGCCCGGCGGCATCGACGAATATCTGCGGCTGGCAACCCATTCCGCGACCACCACGCCCACTGCAGAGCCGCCGGGGCCCAAGCCGGGCGCTCAGCGTCGCGCCACCGAAAAGGAATTGGCCGCGGCGGACCGCCAGCTGGCTCGCCTCGCCGAGCGAATCGCGGCAAAACACGCCGAACTTGCCGAGCATGACCAGTCCGACCATGTCGCGCTGACTCGACTGACCGAAGAGTTGCGCGAACTCGAAAAAGAGGTGGCGGCAACGGAAGCGCGCTGGCTCGAGCTATCGGAGGTGCTGGAATGAATGGTTACCGGCCGGTGCCTTACCTGCCCGGCGAGGCGTTGCTCGCGCTGTATCGGCGTCGCGGCGCGGTGATCAACTCTGGTATCGGCCGGCACGGCTACACCTACCTCCTGGGACCCGAGGCGAACAAGTTCGTCTTCGCCAACGCCGACGCGTTCAGCTGGCGCGAAACCTTCGAGAACCTGGCGCTCGTCGACGGGCCCACGGCGTTGATCGTCAGCGACGGGGACGACCACCGGCGTCGGCGCAGTGTGGTGGCGCCGGGCCTGCGGCACCGGCAGATCCAGGACTACGTGCAGACCATGGTGTCCACTATCGACACCGTCATCGACGGCTGGCGGCCCGGGCAACGGCTGGACATCTATCGGCAGTGCCGCTCGGCGGTCCGGCGTAGCACCGCAGAAAGCCTGTTCGGCTCGCGGATCGCGACGCACTCCGACTTCCTCGGGGAGCAACTCCAACCCCTGCTGGACCTGACTCATCAACTGCCGCAGGTGGTGGCGCTACAACGCCGGCTCAACTTGCGGGGATGGCGACGGGCGACGGCCGCGCGCTCGCGCCTGCACGACTTCGTCGACGCCCAAATCGCCTGCGCCCGCGCCGGTCCCAGGCCCGACGACCACATGCTGACCATGCTGATCAACGGTCGCGGCGACGAGGGTTACGCCTTGAGTAACAACGAAATTCGCGACGAGATCGTTTCGCTCATTACCGCGGGCTACGAAACGACCAGCGGCGCGCTCGCCTGGGCGATCTACACGCTGCTGACCCTGCCCGGCGCGTGGGAGAGCGCCGCCGACGAAGTGACCCGCGTGCTTGGTGGCCGGCCGCCGGCCGCCGCCGATTTGAATGCGCTCACCTATCTCAACGGCGTTGTGCACGAGACGCTTCGGCTCTACTCACCCGGGGTGATCTCCGCCCGGCGGGTGATGCGCGACCTCCGGTTCGGCGGGCACCGCATCCGCGCCGGACGGTTGTTGATCTTCAGCGCGTACGTGACGCACCGGCTTCCCGAGATCTGGCCGGACCCAACCGAATTCCGGCCGGCCCGTTGGGATCCCGGCGCGCCCGGTTACCGCAAGCCGGCACCGCACGAGTTCATCCCGTTCAGCGGCGGCTTGCACCGCTGCATCGGGGCGGCGATGGCGACCACCGAGATGACGGTCATGCTGGCCCGGCTGGTCGCCAGGACCCGGCTGCGGCTACCCGCTCAGCGGATTCGCGCGGCCAACCTCGCCGCGTTGGCACCCAAGCCGGGCCTGACCGTCGACGTCGTCGACTCAGTGCCAGCGCAATAGCACCATTTCCGAGGAGAATCCGGGGCCCATCGCAAGCAACAGCACGTGGCTGCCGCTCGGTGGCGGCTTGGCGATCGTGTCGCGCAGGATGTGCAGTACCGAGGCCGACGACAGGTTGCCGATTTCGCCGAGCGAACGCCACGTCAGCTCGAGCGCCTCGGGCGGCAGCTCCACACTCTTGGCGATCGCGTCGATTACCTTCGGTCCACCGGGGTGGGCCACCCACGCACCGATGTCGTCCTTGGTCAGGCCGCGTGAGGCGAGGAAGGTGTTGACGTCGCCGGCCAGGTGGCGCTCGATGAGGGTCGGCAGCTCGGGTGACAGCATGAGCTGCAGGCCGGCGGAATCGACGTTCCAGCCCATGATCTGCAGCGAATCCGGGTACAGGCGGCTGTGCGAATCGAGGATGTCGGGGCCACTCGCCGTCATTTGCTCGGCGCGACGATCGCCGACGGCGACCACGGCCGCCGCGCCGTCGCCGAACATCGCGGTGGCGACCAGACCCGACACGGTCGGCTTGACCGCCGGGAAGCTCAGCGAGCAGAGCTCGACCGACACCAGGACCGCGACGCCGTCGGGCGCGCCGCGCAGGTAGTCGTGCAGCCGACCCAGCCCCGCCGCGCCGGCCGCGCAACCCAGGCCGAACATCGGCACCCGGCGCACGTCGGGGCGCAGGCCGAGGCGTCCGACGATCCGGGCATCCAATGACGGCACCAGAACGCCGGTCACGGTCGTGGTGGCGATCATGTCGATGTCGTGCGGTTGCAGGCCCGCCTCGTCGAGTGCGCCCAGCAGCGCCTCGCAACCCAGCTCCACCGCGTTCTCGATGAAGACCTCGTTCGCCTCGCCGAAGTCGGTCAGCGACGGATATTTCTCCAGGGGCAGAACCAGGTGGCGGCTGTTCACCCGCGCGCCCGCGTGCAGGCGCCGGACGATCCCCTCGTGTTCCTTCAATACGGGGAGCTCGACGAATTGGTCGGTAATTTCGCTTTGGCGGTACCGATGTGGCGGCAAGGCACCGAACACTCCTGCGATGACGCTCATGCCCTACCCTCTGCTCAAATGGGATTTCCCCGGTTCCCAAAGTTTAGCCGTCACGTGTCGGGCGGCAAAGCCAGTGCTATTCAACATCTGTCAAATAGTTGCCCGGGGGCCGTCGCGTAATCGATTCTGCCAGCGCAGCTTTCGTCAAGCAATGCCATCGTCGTCATCTTGTTTGAGCGCCATCGCGATCAACGCATCGGGACTTAAAGAGTCGATAACGTCGTCACTGACGGTGGAATCGGGAACAGCCTTTTCCGATTGGCCGGCGAGCAGTAAAAGCTTGTCGAGCAATCCTGTTCGGCGCAGTTCCTGGAGTGGAATCTTTCGCAGCGTCGACCAAATCTTCTCGTCGTCCGATTCATGATCGCCGTGCAGAAGTTGTTGAAGGTAAGCGGCCAATGCCGCTGGGGTCGGATAGTCGAAGATCAACGTGCGCGACAATGCCAACCCGGTTTCGGTCGTGAGACGGTTGCGCAGTTCGACCCCGGTCATCGACTCGAACCCGAGGTCTTCGAAGGCGCGCTCGGCGTCGATGTCATGGCCGCCGGGATGCCCCAACACCGCGGCGGCGTGCGAGCACACCAACTCCTGCAGCCGGCGGTGCTGCTCGGCCGGAGGCAGCGCCCGCAGCTGCTCGGCCAGGCCCGCCCAGCGGCTCGCGATCGGCGCCCCCGCGGCCGCGCCCAGCCAATACCGGTGGCGGGCGAATCCGTATGTCGGCAAGTCCACTCGACGGGCCGGGGTGCCGGTCAACACCGACGGCCAATCCACCTCCACACCTGCGGTGAACACGCGCCCGGCAGCGCTGAGCAGCGAATCGATTTCGGGACGGTCGTCGGCCAACGTCACCACCGCCCTGCCCCGCTCGCTCGTCAACGATTGCTCGACCGCGGCCGTGAGGCCCGCCCCGGGACCCGCCTCCACAAACACGTCGGCCCCGAGCGACTCGGCTGCCCTTACGCTGTCGACGAAACGGACTGGTCGCCGCACATGCTCGACCCAGTACTGCGGCGACCCATAGCCGTCGCCGGCCAGCTGCCCAGTCACGTTGGATACCAATCCCATTCGCGGCTGACCCACCGACACGTCCGCCACCACCCGGCCGAATTCGTCGAGGATGGGGTCCATCAACGGCGAATGAAACGCATGCGAGACCGCCAGCCGATGCACGCGACGGCCCTGCTGCGCGAACCGATCCGCGATGGCGGCCACCGAACCCTGTTCGCCCGAAATCACCACCGCCGTCGGCCCGTTGACCGCCGCGATACTCACGCCGTCGCGCAGCAGCGCGGCCGCCTCGTCTTCCCCGGCGGCGACCGCGACCATCGCCCCACCGGCCGGCAACCCCGCCATCAACCGGCCCCGGGCCGCGACCACCTTTGCCGCATCTCCCAGCGACAACACGCCCGCCACGTACGCCGCGGTGATCTCACCCACCGAATGACCCATCACCACGTCGGGCACGACACCCCACGCTTGCCACAAGGCCGCCAACGCGACCTCGAGGGCGAACAACGCCGGCTGCGCGAACTCGGTGCTTTCCAGGAGCGCCGCATCGTCGCCCCACATCACGCGCTTGAGTGGCAGCCGCAGCTGCCCGTCCAACGCCCGCACGGATTCGTCAAAGGCGTTGGCGAACACCGGGAAACGCTCATACAGCGCGGCGCCCATCCCCAACCGCTGCGAGCCCTGGCCCGGAAACACCAGCGCCGTCTTGCCCGCCCCCTCGGCACGCCCCACCACGACGTCCGGGCCCGGCCGCCCGGCGGCCAATCCCGTCAACCCCGCGACGAACTGCCCGCGATCGCCACCGACCAGAACCGCGCGGTGCTCGAAGACCGACCGGGTCGTCGCCAACGACCACGCCACGTCGGCCACACCTACATGTTCATCCGTGCGCACATGTTCGGCCAGCCGCCCGGCCTGATTCCCCAGCGCTTCGGCCGACCGAGCCGACAGCACCCACGCGACCTCGGGGTCATCACGCTCGGCCACAAGGCTTTCCGGCGCCGCGGGAGCCTCCTCGACGATCACGTGCGCGTTCGTTCCGCCCATTCCGAACGACGACACTCCGGCCCGCTTCGGCCCGTTCCGCAGCGGCCAGGGTGTCAGCTCGGTATGGACGTGCAGCCCGAGGCTTTTCGGGTCGATTCCGGGCGCCGGTCTGGTGTAGTTGAGACTTGCCGGGATCATGGCGTTTTCGAGGGCCAGCACGGCCTTCAGGAGGCCGGCGATTCCCGCGGCGCTTCCGGTGTGGCCGATGTTGGTCTTGACCGATCCCACGCCGACCGGACGGTCCCGGCGCTCGGCGAAGATGTCACCCAACGCCCTCGCCTCGACCGGGTCACCGATTTCGGTTCCGGTGCCGTGGGCTTCGATGTAGTCGATGTCGTCACTGTCGAGGCCCGCGCTGCATAGCGCGCGCCGGATGACGTCGGCTTGTGCGGAAACCGACGGCACAGTCTGGCCGGGAGAGCTGTGTCCGGAATTGCCCACGGCACTTCCCCGGATGATGGCGTGGATGCGGTTTCCGTCCGCCAGCGCCGCGGGCAGCGGCTTCAGCAGCACCAGGGCACCGCCTTCGCTGCGCACGTAGCCGTCCGCGCGTTCGTCGAAAGCATACGTGTGGCCCGACGGTGACAGCGCGCCGAATTCCGTTTCCAGCAGCGCCGTTTCGTCGGCCAGATTGAGGTGGATCCCGCCGGCGATCGCGACCGGCGATTCGCCGGTGCGCAGGCTTTCGCATGCCAGGTGCACCGCGACCAGCGAGGACGATTGGCCGGAGTCAACGGTCATGCTGGAGCCCTGCAACCCGAAGGCGTAGGAGATTCTGTTGGCGATCATCCCCCTGCTGATCCCGGCGAACGAATGATGATCGAGATTGTCCAGGTTGTTCGGGGTGTCGTGGAGCGTAAGGACGGCGTAGTCGTCGGTCATCGCTCCGACGTAAATCGAAACCCGCTCGCCGCGCAGCGTTTCCGGCACCACGAAGGCGTCCTCGAATAATTCCCATGCCAATTCGAGCGCCAATCGCTGCCTGGGATCCATCGCGCGGGCCTCGCGTGGCGACAGGTTGAAGAAGTCCGCGTCGAACTCGGCGACGTCGCCCGGCAACTGGGTGGCTTCCCGGCCATCGCGAACGAGGCGCCAGAAATCGCGTGGCCCGGCGGCGGAGGGGAACCTGCATGCCAGGCCGATGATCGCCACATCCGTCATCGGGGGCCGACGTCCTCGTCGAGGATGGCGAAGAGCTCGCTGTCGGTCGCGGTCGCGATGTCATCGCCGTCGTCGATGTGAGTTTGGCTGGGGGCCGGGGCGGTCAGACCGGTCAGAATGGCTTGGATGCGGGCGGAGAACTGGGCTTTCTCATCCGGGCTCCAGTCGGGTTGGTCGACCAGCGTTTGGAGCTCGCGGGCGATGTCGTTGAAACGAGCCAACCGGTCGGGCGCACTCCCGGTGATCGTCGCAAAGCTTAGCTGCTCGTCGACGTGTTCGGCCAAGGCCGCCGGGGTCGGGTGGTCGAAGATCAGGGCGGGCGAAAGGGTCAGTCCGGTAGCGGTTTTGAGCCGGTTGCGCAGTTCGACGGCGGTCAGCGAGTCGAATCCGAGGTCTTGGAACGGCAGCTGGGCGTCGATGTCCGCGCTGGGGCGGCCCAAAACGGTTGCGGCGTTGGTGGACACCAATTCCACCAGCTGCAGGTGACGCTGTTCGGCGCTGAGCCCCTGCAGCCGGGCGGCCAGCCCCGACGTCGACACGGCAGTGTCGGTATCGATGACGAGCCGGCGCCCCGGACGAGCGGCCAGCTCACGAAGCAGCGGCGGCACTGCGCCGCTTGCGCCCAGCCCGGCCGCGTCGATGCGGGCGGCGACCAGCACGGGGCGCTCGGCCAGCATCGCTTCGTCGAAGAGTTGCAGGGCGTGTTCGGTGGACAGCGGCGCGAGCCCGGCTCGGGTCATGCGGGCCTTGTCGCGCTCGCCCAGGTGCCGGGTCATGCCGCTGGCCTGCTCCCACAACCCCCACGCCACCGACAACCCCGCCAACCCCTGCGCACGCCGGTAGGCGGCCAGGCCGTCGAGGAAACTGTTGGCCGCCGCGTAATTGCCCTGCCCCGGGGCGCCCACGATGCCGGCCATCGACGAAAACATCACAAACGCCGACACATCCAAGCCTTGGGTCAGCTCGTGCAAGTTCCAGGCCCCATCCACCTTGGCCCGCAACACCGCATCCACCCGATCCGGCGTCAACGAACCGATCAACCCGTCATCGAGCAGGCCCGCGGCATGAAACACCCCCCGGAGCGGGTATTGCGGCGGCAGCCCCGCGATCAACGCCGCGACCGCATCACGATCGGCCACATCGCAGGCCACCACCGACACCCGCGCCCCGGCCCCTTCTAGCCGCGACACCACCTCCGCGGCACCCTCGGCATCCGAGCCCCGGCGACTTACCAGCACCACATGCGCCACCCCATAACGCGTCGCCAGATGCTCCGCCAGCGCCGAACCCGCCATCCCGGTCCCCCCGGTGACCACCACACTGCCCCCGGCCAGGCCACCGCCCGAGCCCGCCAGTACCGCGTTACCGGGCCCGTCGGGCAGCGTCAACACGACCTTGCCGACGTGGCGGGCCTGGCTGATGAAGCGATACGCCGTGGCGGCGGATCGCACGTCAAAGGTCTTGACCGGCAAGGGCTTCAACGTGTCCGCCGCGAAGAGCCCCATCAGCTCGGCCAGCATCGCCGCGATGTGGTCCGGGCCGGCCTCCATCAGATCGAACGCCCGGTAGTGCACACCGCGGTGGTCGGCCGCTACGAGTTGGGGGTCGCGCAGGTCGGTCTTGCCCATCTCGATGAAACGCCCACCATCGGACAGCAACCGCAGCGACGCGTCGATGAACTCACCGGCCAGCGAGTTGAGCACCACATCCACCCCGGCGCCGCCGGTGGCGGCAAG
>NZ_MBES01000065.1 GCF_001954195.1 Mycobacterium sp. IS-1264
TGCACACCTGGCCGCCGGGCGGTGGCCTCCGGGGGGCTCCGCGGGGGGGGGGGGGGGGGCGGTTCTCGCGCCGCTCGCGCGGGGCCGGGGGCTCCCGCCACGAGCACGACGACGGCCACGAAGAATTTGTCCTGAGAACCCAGGGCCTGAATGGCAGCCTCTTTGATAGATCCCGGTGTCAGGTCGACGGCCGCGGAGCCGATAGCGGCACGCGCATCGGCGCGCGCACCGAACGGGATGCCCACCAGCTCGGCCACCCCGAGCGACACGGACGCGGCAGCGAGCCCCGCGAGCATCCGCGCATTGGACGGGCCGACGACCATCGACCCACTGTACTCGCACTCACCGCAACGACTGCGCGTGGAAAGGCTCTTGGGGCCCTTGTCATTTCACACAGGGAATGCCATCGGCGCTCATGCGTGTGAGGTTGGTCGCCGCCGGTTCCTGCGTGCCTGTGGCGGTGGCCGGTACCGTGCTGACGGGCGCCGCGGAAGTGGTGGCCGGCGATGCCGACGTGGGGTGGAAATTGTCAAATCTGGCGAAATCGGTCCCGACGGTCAGTCGCACCGTGTTGCGGTCGACGCCGTCGGATGCCGTGGCAGTTATGCCGAATTCATCGGCCAGCTCGGCGGCGGCGATCTTCGCTCCCGGCCCGTAGGCGATGGTGCTCGTCTGGCTGGTGGAGTCCGCGGTGCTGACCTTTCCCTTGCTGAAGTGCCCTGTGGCCAAGGCCATTTCGAGGTCCGCGGCCTCGCCTTGCCTGCCTGAGGCGTTGACCACGTCGAGCGCGACGCCCCCGGCGGCCAGCGAAGTGTCGTCGCCCGGTTGCGCTGTTGTGCTGGGGATGCTGGTCGAGGTGGCCGCCGACGGATCGGCGGCGACCAGGTTCTGCACGATGGAGCGCACTGCGGATACGTCGATGAAATTGACGAATGCACCGTTTGAGATTTCGCCGAAACCGGTGACCGGCAGCGTGTAGAGCGAGACCGACCGGCTCTGGAACGCGGACGCGTCACGCGCGAGTTCGTCAAGGTCGAAGCCGGCGTCAACGGCGACGTTTTGCTTGGCGACCTCCAGCAAGCCGTGCAGTCGGATGGGGTCCGACAACGCTCCGCCGCGGCGCAGCGCACTGACCAGCGAGGCGATGAAGGCCTGCTGACGGCGGGTTCGATCGAGGTCGGTGAACATCGCGTCGTTGGCGTCGCGGCGTTGGCGGACGAACGCCATTGCCTGGGTCGCGTTGATCTGCTGGATGCCTCGATGAAAGTCCGCGCCGGAGTAGTAGCGATCCGCAGTGTCTTCTTTCAGGCACACGGTGAGGGGTTCGACCACCCGCGCGATCTGAAAGAACCCGGCCAACGTGACCTCAATGAAGTGGTCGATCGGAATTTGCAGCAGACGCCTGACCGTGCCGATCTCCGCTTTGCGGCCGGCCTCGCGCGCCGCCTGTTCTTTCGCCGCGGAGTCCTGCCCTGCGGGCGAGGCGGCATCGGATTCCGGCTTGTAGGAGCCGCGCCCCTCCATCACGCGCTCGTAGGCGAGGCTGTAGGCCTCCTTGACCTTGCCGCGGCATTCCGAGGCCGGGCATCCAGCCAGATCGACATAGTCGTCCCGCGGGATTGAGATCGCCGTGGCCGGGCCGTCCCCGGCGGGCAAGTGCACGACGATGAGCGCATCGGCGTCGCCGTCAGCGGAATCCTCGTTGCCTGCGTGCAGCGCGTCATAGATGTCGGGCGGCAGCGGCCGGCCGTGCTGGTCGCGACGGCTATCCAACCCCATGATCAGGATGTTCTGATCACTTCCGGGCGACGCGGGTTCACCGGCCAACGCCTCGGATTTGGTGATGCCCGCCGATGCCCTGCGGTAAGTGATCCATCCGATGCCAATGGCGACAACCACCACGACCGCTATCAGCGCGGCGATCACCTTGGCGCCCAGCGCCCTCCCGTTTGGGCGATGTCGTCGCTGGTGCGTCGGTGAACGCGCTCGATCTGTCATGACCAGGCGAGAATAGCCAGGTCGCCGGGGTTCAAACCAGCGTTTGCCCAGGTGACGAGGCCGTACACTCCGTTGACGAGCTATTTCTCCCCTTGATCAAGGTGGTGTTTACCCGGCCCTCGCCGGTCAGCTGCCTTCAGAACCCCACGGGCTGAGGCGTTTGAGGAGCGACCGCTCTGGATCTTTTTCGCGTTCGTCGAACAGGAAATCGAGCCCGCCCTCGATCGAAGCGGCCGTGCGGGCCCTCAGGTCCTGTGCGTTGTCCTTGTCGGCGACACCCTTGTATTCGAGTGTCGAGATCGGTTCACCGAACCAGAAGTACAGGCGCTCGGGCCGGGGTACGGGTGTCAGTCCGATGCCCCGCACGATCGGCAACGGTTCAACGTTCAGCAGCTTCTCGCACAGTTTGCGCAGCGGAGCCATCAGCGGATGATCGTTGTCCAAGACGATGTCCAACGCGTCTTCAATGCCCAACGAGGCAAACGGGACGATGGGGTAGCGGCCTTCGATCGCCATCTTGGCGAATCCGAGACGGTTCTTCCAGATCAGTTGATACCGTTCGCCTTTGCGTTTGGCGACCTCGCGAGCACCACCCGGAAAAACCAGGATCAAGTCGCGACGGCGCATAAGTTCACGCATGTTGGCTCGGGTTCCCGGGACGATACCGCAGGCTTTCAAGAGCTCACCGCTACCCGGCACCCGGAACAGGACATGCTCTCCGAGCCCGCGAACCATAATTCCCCGCTCAATCAACTCCGCAGTCCACAACAGCAGGTCGAACACCCCGTACAAGGTGTGGTTGCCTACCAGCAGCGCTCCGCGTTTGGGCACATGTTCGATGCCGTAGACCTTGGGTTTGATGACGCGGCGCAAGGGCGCCAAGGCCTTTACGACCGGCGCGAATGATTTGGCGGACGGGGCGTCGGGGACCGCTTCGCGCGGGTTTGCGGCTTTCGCCACTCGTCGAGTCTAGCGCCGGCCATGATCAGAGGAACATCGCGGAGAAACGGGTACTTAGGTGCCAATGAGTCTGGCCAGCAAGGTAATGAATGCACTCGTAAGCCCGCCGCGAGTGGCGGATCAAGGCAGGCTCCGGAGAGCGGTGTCCGGCAAGTGCGTGCTGGTGACAGGCGCGTCATACGGCCTGGGGGAGGCGACTGCCCGCAAACTCGCCGCCGCAGGGGCAACGGTTTTGCTTGTCGCTCGCTCCGCGGACAAACTCGACGAGCTTCGCGACTCGATCTCTGCCGACGGTGGGCGCGCAGTCGCCTTTCCGACTGATCTGACCGACGCAGCGGCGATCACCGCGCTGACAACCCAACTGACCGAGACGTACGGGCCGTTGGACATCATTGTGAGTAACGCCGCCAAGTCGATTCGCCGATCGCTGAAGCTGCAGTACGACCGGCCGCACGACTTCGAGCGCACGATCGACACCAACTATCTCGGGCCGATCCGGCTACTGCTCGGACTACTACCGGCGATGCAGGAGCGGGGAAGCGGACACGTCGTGAATGTGTCCAGCATCGGTGTGCGGATGATGCCAACCCCGCGTTGGGGCACCTACCTGGCATCCAAGGGCGCATTCGACCTGTGGTTGCGCAGCGTCACCCCCGAGCTCCGCGCCGTCGGCATCGATGTCACCTCGGTGTACATGGGGTTGATCCACACCCGAATGAGCGAGCCCACCCCCAGCCTGCGCAGAATGCCCGGCATGCAACCGGATGAGGCTGCTGATGTCGTCGCGAAGGCGATCATCCACCGGCCGCGCAAAGTTCAGCCGCGCTGGACCCTGCCCGGTGAACTCGCATCGGTGCTACTGGCCCCAGTGCTAGAACGCGGGGCAGGGCTGGTCTACCGGCACTCAGAAGACTCCGATCGGGCGCGGAATGTGTATCGATGACTGAAGACACCGTTGGGCTGGCCGATATCGCTGCCGGATTACCCGGTCTGATCAAGGATGCGCCCATCATCTTGCGTGGCGCGCTGACCGGCTTCATCGCCCATCGATCGATCAAGACCTCGATCGGCAAGGTCTTCCAGGACCGCGCGGCACGGCACGGCAATCAGGTGTTCATCCGGTTCGACGACGAAAGCTGGACCTATCGCCAGGCCAACGAGACGGTCAACCGCTACGCGGCGGTGCTTGTTGAGCGCGGCGTCGGGCGAGGCGATGTCGTGGGCGTCATGCTGAAGAACTCGCCGCGGATGGTGCTGGTAATGCTCGCGGCCGTGAAACTGGGCGCGATCGCCGGCATGCTGAACTACCACCAGCGCGACCAGGTGCTTGCCCACAGCATCGGCCTGCTTAATGCCAAGGTGTTGGTCGGCAGCGATGAGTTGCTCACTGCCGCCAAGGAATCCGGGGCGCAGGTCGCAGACATGATTTCCGTGGACGAACTGGACCGGCTCGCCGCCGACGCGCCCGCGGACAATCCGGCGGTGACGACATCGGTGCGGGCCAAGGACAACGCCTTCTACATCTTCACCTCCGGAACCACCGGCGCGCCCAAAGCCAGTGTGATGACGCATTTCCGGTGGCTGTGGGCACTGGGTGGGTCGGGCGCGTTCGGCATGCGGCTGAAGAGCAGCGACACGCTGTACTGCTGCCTTCCGCTCTATCACAACAACGCGTTGACGGTGGCGTTGTCGGCGGTGGTCGGCGCCGGTGCCACTTTGGCTTTGGGGCGGTCGTTTTCCGCATCGCGGTTTTGGGATGAGGTGATCCGGTATGACGCGTCGGCGTTCGTGTACATCGGTGAGGTCTGCCGCTACCTGCTCAACCAACCGGAGAAGGACACCGACCGCCAGCACAAGGTGCGCGTAATCGCCGGAAACGGGTTACGCGCCGACATCTGGGACGAGTTCACCACCCGGTTCAATATTCCGCGGGTCTTCGAGTTCTACGGAGCCAGCGAGGGCAACACCGGGTTCGTCAACGTGTTCAACATTCCGAGGACCGCCGGGATGTGCCCGACGCCGGTGGCCTTCGTCGAGTACGACACGGAAACCGGTGAGCCAGTTCGTGATTCCAAAGGTCGGGTTCGCAAGGTCCGCGGCGGAAAACCGGGGCTACTGCTGAGCAAGGTCACCAGCGTTCAGCCGTTCGAGGGCTACACCGATGCCGAAGCTAGCGAAAAGAAGTTGGTGCGCAACGCTTTCCGCAAGGGCGACGTGTGGCTCAACAGTGGAGACCTGATGCGACCTCAGGGTTGGCGCCACGCCGCGTTTGTCGACCGGCTCGGTGACACCTTCCGGTGGAAGGGTGAAAACGTCGCCACAACCGACGTCGAAGCGGCCGTGTTGGCTGACCCGAACATCGAAGCCGCCACCGTGTTCGGCGTCGAGGTGCCCGGCACCGACGGACGCGCCGGGATGGCCGCCGTGGTGCTGCACGAAGGTAAACAGTTCGACGGTGTGTCGTTGGCCAACACGGTGTCCGAGGGCCTGCCGAGCTACGCTCGCCCGCTGTTCGTGCGAGTGGTCGACTCGCTGGAGCAGACCTCGACGTTCAAGAGCAAGAAGGGTGATCTGCGCAGTCAGGGCTACGGATCAGACGTCTCCGACCCTCTGTACGTGCTGGAAGGTCGCGAAGAGGGCTACGTGCCCTTCTACGACGAATACGCCCAGGAGGTGGCGGCCGGTTCCCGTCCGGCGGGCTGACGGCGCAATCGGGGTTGCTGTGCTGTAATGGCGGTATGGCTGGCTATCGCCGCCCGCTTGGCTTTCAGTGGCAACCGCCTCGGCTGCCCGGGTTTGCTCGGGTCGGTCAGGTGCCCAGCGGCCGGACGGTGGAGTTGCCTGGCCGCGGTTGCACTTATGTGGTCGATTCCGGGCCGGTTGCCGGGGCGCCGACATTCATGCTGCTGCATGGGCTCGCCTGTACCGGGCTGATGATGTGGTATCCGGTCTTGGAGATGATGCGCGGGTTTGGCCGCGTGGTGGTGTTCGATCAACGCTTCCACGGGCAGGGCATTTCATCGCCCCGGTTTCTGCTCGAGGACTGCGCCGATGACGTCGCCGCGCTCGCCGATGCGCTCGGCGTGGAGACATTCGTCCCGGTTGGTTATTCGATGGGTTCGGCTGTGGCCCAGCTAGTTTGGCGTCGGCACCCGCAGCGCCTCGACGGGCTGGTGCTGGGGGCGGCGCCAACCGGATGGTGGAATGGGGTGACGTGGGAACGGATGGGAGCCGGAGTGTTGGCGGGGCTGATTGAGGCGTTCAGCCCGCGTCCCGGGCTGCCGCGGCCCGCGGCGGCCGACGCCGAAACCCTCGTCCGCAGTGACCTTAAGTGGCTGCTGGGCCAGTTCCGAAGCACCAGGCCGGGTGGAATCGCCCGTGCGGTTGCCGAGATGACGCGGTTCGACTCGACTTCGTGGGTTGGGCAGATCGATGTTCCGACGTCGGTGCTGATTCCGCTGCGCGACAGGGCGATTCCGCCAAAACAACAGTTCTGGCTGGCTAAGCAGATACCCGATGCGCACGTGGTGACCGTCGATGCCGGCCATTCATGCAGCGTGTTGCAGTCCGAGCAGTTCGTGCCGGCGCTGCGCGAGGCCGTTGATTCAGTGCGGCGACGCATCGACCCCAAGCCCGACAGCCGGGCGAGCGGCCAACTCAGGGCCTCGCACAAATAGACCATATTCGAGTCGGCGTGGCGCGGCGGCCCGGAAATTCGACCGAGCGCAAATCCTTCCAGGCGAACGCCAGCAGACGCTAACCCGGCGCCGGGTGGCGGACGAAGGTGCGCGGCTGGGTGAATGCCCGGATCCCCTCGACGCCCAGTTCCCGTCCGATGCCGGACTGGCCGCAGCCGCCGAACGGCAGGCGCGGGTCCTGGGCGGCCAGGCCGTGGCAGTTGACGCTGACCGTGCCCGCCACGAGCTGCCCGGCGACGCGGTCGGCGAGGGCGTCATCTCCGGTCCAGACCGACGCGGTGAGGCCGAATTCGGTTGCGTTCGCGGCGGTTACGGCGTCATCGATGCTGTCGTAGCCGAAGATCGGCAGCACCGGACCGAACTGCTCCTCGGTGGCCAGCTTCGAGTCCGGCGCCAGATCGGTGACGACGGTCGGCAGCGCGAAGTAGCCGCCCGCGGCGGCGTCTTCGTCGCGGACCCTTCCCGCCGTTCGCACTGTCGCTCCCTGCGTCTCGGCGTCGGCGACCAGCGTGGTGACGCGGTTGCGACCGGCGGCCGTGTGCAGCGGGCCCAGCGTCACCTCGTCGGCGAGGCCGTCGCCGAGAACCTCGCGCTCGCAGCGCGCCAGCACCGCCTCGGCCAGCTCACCGACGCGATCGGTGGGCGCATACAGCCGCTTGATCGCCATACACACCTGCCCGCCGGTGGTGTAGGTCGCCGTCACCAGGCGGTCGACCAGCTCGTCGCTGACCGCGATGTCGGGTGCGACGATCGCGGCGTCGTTCCCGCCCAGCTCGAGCAACACCGGGGTGAGCCGGCGCGCGGCGGCCGCCATGACCGCCCGCCCGGTGGCGACGCCGCCGGTCAGCGAGATGAGGTCGATGCCCGGGTGGGTGACCAGCGCCTGGGCGAGCTCGGTGCCCGGGCCCGCAAGCACGTTCACCACACCCGGCGGCAGTGCCTGCGCCAGCGCCCCGGCAAGTTGCAGCGCCGCCAGGGGACAGCTCGGCGGCACTTTCACGACGGCGGTGTTGCCGGCGGTCAGCGCCGACGCCAGCTTCGTCATCGTCAGCGCCAGCGGCCAGTTGAACGGGAGCACGAGCGCGGCCACGCCGAACGGCTCGCGGTGCAGCCGCGGGTATTTCGAGTGCGGATCGATCTGCTCGGGCGCCAGCGCGGCCTCGGCCATCGACCCGATCAGCGCGGCGAGCCCGGGTCCCGTGTCGATCTCGAAATTCGCTTCGGAGAGCACCTTGCCGTGCTCGCGGGTGTACAGGCGTGCGCCATCGCGTGCGGCCAATTGTTCGGCGGCAGTGGTGGCCGCGGCGGTGAAAGCGGCGATGCGTTCGGCGACGCCGAGGGCTCGCCATCCGGGCGCGGCCCGACGTGCGGCCGACACCGCGGCGTCGAGCTGGGCCTTGTCGGCGGCGGGCGCGTAACCGACGATCTCGGCCGGGCGGGCGGGGTTGTGGACGGGGTAGGTCCCCGCGGCACCCGGCTGCGCCTGGCCGCCAATCGTCAGTACCGCCTGATCGGCGTGGGTTTCCCGCGTGATCGTCGTTGATCCCGTCATGCCCGTCTCCCTTGACCCGGTGCGCATGTCCCGCCATCGTAAGTCGATATGACGTGGATCACACCGGCGGCCGTCCCATGAAAGCCGTCGTGCTGCGCGAGGTCGGCCAGCCCACCGCGGTGGAGGAACTCTCGCTACGGCCCCTCGGCAAGCAGGAGGTGCGGGTGCAACTGCGCGCCAGCGGCGTCTGCCACAGCGACCTGTCGCTGCGCGACGGGTCGATACCGACGCTGCTGCCATCGACGCTCGGACATGAGGGCGCCGGAATCGTCGCTGAGGTCGGCGACGACGTCACCACCGTGAGCCCGGGTGACCACGTCGTGCTGACGTGGAACGTGCCCTGCCGGGCCTGCCCGTATTGCCTGCGCGGCGAGGCCCAGCTGTGCGCGCACGGCTACGACCATGCCTACGGCGATCCGTACGCGGAGAGCGCCGGCGGGCCGGTGTGGCCTGGCATGGGCGTGGGGTCGCTGGCCGAACAGACGCTGCTCCCGGCGGCGGCGGTGGTGCCGGTCGACGAATCGCTACCGCTCGACCTTGCCGCGCTGCTGGGCTGCGGTGTCACCACCGGAGTCGGCGCGGTGATGCGCACGGCGGCCGTGCGGCCGGGGGAGAGCGTGCTCGTGATCGGTTGCGGCGGCGTGGGTTTGGCCGCGATCCAGGGGGCGCGGCTGGCGGGCGCGTCGCCGATCATCGCCGCCGATCGCGTCGCCGCCCAACTCCCGGCCGCCGTGGCCAACGGCGCGACCGACACCGTCGACGCGAGTGACGTCGACTTGCCCAAGGCGGTGCTCGACCTCACCGGCGGCGCCGGGGTCGATCACGGAATCGAGGTGGTCGGCAAGCCCGCCACGATGCGCGCCGCCTACGAGGCCACCCGCCGCGGCGGCCGGGTCACCCTGGTGGGCGCCGCCGGGATCGCGGAGGAGGTGACGTTTCCCGCGCTGTCATTGATGGCCGACGGCAAGACGATTCAGGGCAGCGTCTACGGCGCCAGCGATCCGGTGCGCGACATCCCGGTGCTCGCCGAGCTCGCCCGGCGCGGCCGCCTCGACCTCGAGGCGCTGGTGACGCAGCGGATCGGCATTGAGGACGTCGAGGCGGCCTTCACCGACATGACCGCCGGGCGCGGGGCGCGCAGCGTCGTCTGCTTCGCCTAAATTCGCCGAAATAATCAGCGAGACAACGTGATTGCCTGCTCCGGACAGTTCTGCTCGCCGACCGCGGCCTGCGCTTCGAGTTCACCGGAGACCTCGTCGACGAGCACGACGCAGTGACCCACCTCGTCGGCATCGTAGACCTCGGGCGCCAACGTGTAGCAGCGGCCGTGCCCCATGCAGCGCTCGGCGTCAACCGACACGCGGGTCATGACACCGGGAATACCAGCGGCAGCGACTCCACCGACCGCAGCGCTGCGGTGTAGGTCAGCTGCGTGCCCGGCTTGATCTCGTAATCCGGGATGCGCCGGTGGAATTCGCGCAGCGCCACCCGCAGCTCCATGCGGGCCAGGTGCGATCCGAGGCAGCGGTGCGGTCCGCCGCCGAACGCGCGGTGCCGGTTCGGGCTGCGGTTGAAGTCGACGAGTTCGGGGTCGGGGAATTCGGCAGGGTCGGTGTTGGCCGCACCGAGCAGCGGACTGATCCGTTCGCCCTTGCTGATCGGGCAGCCGCCCACTTCGGTGTCCTGGATGCAGACGCGGGCCACACCCGGCACCGGGGTCTCCCAGCGCAACAACTCCTCGATGGCGCTGGGCAGGATGTCGGGCTGCTCGACGAGCTGGCGACGGTGGTCGGGATGGCACGCCAGGTACACGAAAAAGCAGTCGAGCGAGTCGGTCACCGTGTCCAGCCCCGCGATGAGGAAAAGGATGCAGATGTCGAGGAGCTCCTCGCGCGTTAGCGGTCTACCTTCCACGTTCGCGGCGATCATGGCGGAGAGCACGTCGTCGCGCGGGCTGGCGATGTGGTCGTCGATGGCGCGGTCGAAATAGTCGTAGATCTGTTGCGCTGTGCCCGCACAGGTGTCGTGGCGGCGGTCGAAGCCTGAGTCGCCCTCGGGCCGGATGATGCCGTCCTTCCACTCCAGGAACTGGTCGAGGTCCTCCAGCGGCAGGCCGAGCAATTGCAGGAAGACGGTGCAGGGGAGGGGAACGGCGAACTCTTCGTGGAAGTCGCATTCGCCCCGGCCGGCGAAGCGGTCGATCATCTCGTTGACCAGCTCGCTGACGCGGGGCTCGCGCCGGGCCATTTCTCGCGGGGTGAACAACGGATCGAGGATGCGGCGGTACTTCGCATGGTCGGGCGGGTCGATTTGCAGCGGGATCATCGGGCGGACGTTGCCGAGGTCGACGGCGTCCATGTTCGACGAGAACAGCTCGGTGTGCTTGAGCGCCATCTCGATGTCGGCCAGGCGGCTGAGAACCACCGCCGTCGGGCCTCGGAACACCGGGGTGGATTCGCGCAACGCCTTGTACATCGGCTGGGGCTCGGCGATTCCCATGTACGCCTGATCGACATACCCTTCGGTTTCTGTCATCCGGTCAGCGTGACACCAACGTCGCTAATTAGGCAATGATTGAATAAATGGCGTAATGGACAAACGCCGCTGGCCAGCAGATTCCGCTGCGGGTACCGTGGATCGTCGCGGACGAGTTGGCCGGGCGGCCGCGGACCGTCGCAAGGCGGTTCGAGGAAAGTCCGGACTTCACAGAGCAGGGTGATTGCTAACGGCAATCCGAGGTGACTCGCGGGAAAGTGCCACAGAAAACAGACCGCCACCCTCGCGGTGGTAAGGGTGAAACGGTGCGGTAAGAGCGCACCAGCATTCCGGGTGACCGGAGTGGCTTGGCAAACCCCACCCGAAGCAAGGCCAAGAAGGCCGCACGAAAGTGTGGCCGCGCAGGCGTCCGAGGGTTGCTCGCCCGAGCCTGCGGGTAGGCCGCTCGAGGCACCCGGCAACGGTGTGTCCAGATGGATGGTCGCCGCCGCGTCGCCGTTGCTCAAGCGCGGCGGCGGGGAACAGAATCCGGCTTACAGGCCAACTCGTCCGCCCCCTTTGGGGCTCATTCCCGGGCTTTGCGCACCGACTTGGCGAGCTTGCGTAGCGCGTCGTCGAGCTGCTGGCGGCAACTCTCGGCGAGTTCGGCCTCCTGCTGATAGAGCAGACCGTAGGTGAAGGTGTCCTCGCCGGCGACGTGTGCGGCGTTGGCTTGTTGGTTCAGGTGCTCGCGGCTGACCACGCTGTCCTGGTGATCGCCGAGCAGCGTCTGGATGGCCTTGGCCTGCTTGGACACCTCGTCGTCGCCGGTGGCCGCCGCGGTGTAGCGAAGTCGCTTGGCGCGCTTGCGGATCCGGTGCAGCGCCTCGTCGCGATGATGCTCGTACTCCTGGTCGGTCTGATCGACTTGGTCCAGTTCGGCCGCGGCATTGGCCGCCTTTCGCACCTTCTTGTAGGCGCGCTCGATGGTTATCGCATGCGATTCCTCACCGGACGCGGGCGCCGGGACCTCGGCCACCATCGCATCGAGCGCGTCGAGCAGACGGAAGTATCGCTGCGAGCGCATCGCGATCAACGATCGCCGCAGCCCCGTCTGATAGCGGCGGCGGGCGCCCTCGACCAGGCGTTCCCAGATGGGTCCGCGCACCAGCTCCGGCGCCAACCGGTTCAGCTCCTGCTCGTAGCGCTGCCCGAGCACCTCGGCGTCGCGCGCCACGCCCAGCAAACCGGCCAACTCGCGCAGTTCGTCGAGGATCCAGGCGCCGTCGGACAACCCGAAGGACTCCGGCGATTCCCGCAGCAGGCTGCGGATCTTGCGGGTGGTCACACGCATCTGGTGCACGGCGTCGTCGACGTCGGCGCGTACGGCGCGGTCCCACGCCAACAGCTCGTCAACCTGTTCGGCCACCGCGCGGTGCACGGGGTCGTCGGGCGGGCGGCTGCCGTTGGCCGGCAACGTCGGGCCCAGCACGCGGGCCAACTTCGAGCCGTGACCGGCCGGCGCGGCACCCGCGTCGAGCAACCGATTGCTCAGCCGGCTCAACAGCGAGGCGTCGGCGGCCCCGTTCCCGGCGACGAGTTCGAGTTCCCACTCACGCCACTCCTGTTCGGCCGGGGCGGAGCCGGCGTCCGCGGCCGCGCCGCCCGACCAGGCGGTGACGTGGTCATTGCTGAACTCCGCCAGCGCGGTGCCGTCGACGCTGTACAGCAGCTGGCTTTCCCGCTGGGTGGCAATCCGGGCGACCGGCTCGATCGGGCGGTCGCGGACGATCGCGAGCACGACGTCGAGCAACTCGCTCGGCACGGTGTTGTCGTCCGCCGAGTCGCCCAGCGGCGCCCGGATCTCGGTGCGCGCATCGGGCCCGGCGGGCAGCTTCAGGTGCCAGCCCGCATCGTGGCCGCCGGTGCGGCGCCGCAGCGTGATCTTGTGGCGCGCCAGGTCGTGCGACGGTGTGTCGAAGTACACCGCATCCAACGATTGGGTCGGCGATCTCTCGACGTGGGCCACCGCCGCGATGCCCTCAAACGACGGCGACACCGTGGATTCGACGACGTCGAACTTGCGCTCGACCTCCAGATAGCGGGAGGTGTTTTGCGCTTCTGCAGGCATTTTCGGCTCCGTTGCGCGTTGCTGCGCTGTCAAAAGGTCGTCGGCGCTCGCGACCGGGCACACACAGATTGCCACACCGCGGTGCCGCGCTTAAGCAGCCCTAAGGGCGCAGGTGCATCGCCAGGCCGTTGAGCTGACGAATCGCTTGGATTTCATCATCCTGAAACGGCCGTCCATCGGGCTGAAGCAGATCGTGAAACCAGACGTCCGGAAACGCCGTGTATGGGTGATCCCACGAGTCCCACGGGAAGTAGGTCTGAGTCTTCCCCGCGACGAGTCCCCAATTGATCGCACCAACCTTGTAGCGTTTGGCGATTGGCAGGATCTCCGCAACGGTGCTGCCCAGGGGCCGGGCCAGGTACTCGGTGCACAGGATCGGTCGGTCCCCCGAGGCGAGATCGTCGATGCGCCTCTCGAAGTCCGCCGGTTCGCCGTAGGAGTGGAACGTGAGTATGTCGGAGTTGTCGAGCTGGATCCGGCTGATGGCATCGGTACTTCCGGCGTCCGGCCACTCGCCCTGCCAGACGGCACTCGTCAGCGGTTGAGCGGGATTCACCGAACGCGCCCACGCGAAAACCTGCGGAAGCAAGTCCGCGACCAGCTCCAACTTGTCCGGCCGCTCGACGGACGCATAGTGGCGCGAGGGATTGTCGGGCTCGTTCCACAGGTCCCAACCCAAAACGCGGTCGTCATTGCGGAATTGGGTCAGCACGCCGGTCACATAGTCGCGCAGCGTATCGAGGTAGCCGCGGTCGCCGAGGCGTTCGGCGCCCGGACTTTGCACCCAGCCCGAGTTATGGACGCCGGGCGTCGGGGCACGCTGCGGGCCCGCTTTCGGGATCGGGTCCCAGCAAGAGTCGAGCAAGACGAAGAGCGGCTTGATGCCGTGGTCGGCCGCGAGGGCGACGAACTGGGCCAGGCGGCCTTGGAACCCACGCCGATCCTCGGTCCAAAGCTGGTCGTGCAGGAACACCCGTACGGTGTTGAATCCCGCGGCGCGGGCCCAGCCCAACTCGAGATAAATGCGCAGGGGGTTGAAGGTGTCGGGCTGGAACATCTCCAGCTGGTTGACGGCGTTCGACGTGACGTAGTTAGCGCCGACGAGCCAGCCTTGGGCTCGATACCAGTGGTCGGCGCGGTCGGTCGACCACCGGCTCGAGTCCGGCGGGTCGAGGGGCGGTTGCGCGGCGGCGCGAGGCGCTCGCGCCAGGGCGGTGCCTCCTGCCAATAGCAGCGGCAACTTCAAGACCGTTCGGCGGTGCACGAAGCCACCACGATTGCCGACTATATGTTCAACCCCCCGCCCACGGAGTCGCGTTTGTATACAGGAGAAATCCTACCACCGTTGTCACACAACGATTTTCAGCAGAAGCGCTCCGGGTGGGGTGACGTGGGCGTCCGCCCGATGCTAGAAGCTGTGCTCGTCGGCCGGGAAAACCCCGCCCGCCACTTCCTGGGCGTATTGCGTTGCGGCCCGGCGCAATTCGGCCCCCACGTCGGCGAACCGCTTGACGAACCGAGCGGTCTTGCCGCCGCTCATCCCGGCCATGTCCTGCCAGACCAGGACCTGCGCGTCGCAGTTGGGGCCGGCGCCGATTCCGATCGTCGGGATGGTCAGCTTACCGGTGATCTGGGTGGCCAGCTCCGCGGGCACCATCTCCATCACGACGGAGAAGGCTCCGGCTTCCGCGACGGCGATCGCGTCCGCGATGGTTTGCTCCGCGCCGTCACCGCGGCCCTGCACCCGGAAACCGCCGAGGCTGTTGACGCTTTGCGGGGTGAAGCCGATGTGCGCCATCACCGGGATGCCCGCCGCGGTCAGGCAGGCGATCTGTTCGGCTACCCGCTCGCCGCCCTCGAGCTTGACGGCGTGCGCGCCGGCCTCCTTCATGAACCGCGTGGCGGTGGTCAGGGCGGCGTCGGGTCCGGGTTCGTAGCTGCCGAACGGCAGGTCGGCGACGACCAGGGCGTGCTGCGCCCCCCGGACGACGCCGCGAACCAGCGGGATCAGTTCGTCGACCGAGACGGGCACGGTGGTGTCGTAGCCGTACACGACGTTGGCGGCGGAATCACCGACAAGCAGAACCGGGATGCCGGCCTCGTCGAAGATGCGAGCGGTCGAGTAGTCGTAGGCCGTGAGCATGGCCCACTTGTGGCCCTCGGCCTTCATTTTCTGCAAGTGATGAGTGCGGATTTTGGCCGGCGGCTTGCCGTCGGTCGCCGAGTTTGCGGATGAGTTTGCACCGTAA
Source organism: Mycobacterium sp. IS-1264 (assembly GCF_001954195.1). Lineage (GTDB taxonomy): Bacteria > Actinomycetota > Actinomycetes > Mycobacteriales > Mycobacteriaceae > Mycobacterium. Next base: position 15,064 of record NZ_MBES01000065.1, read on the forward strand.
ACGTTGTGCTCAGACATCATTGTCCCTGGTAGTGGTCGGTCGATCCTCGTGGCCCCGCAGGGTCCCCGGGTTCGCTTGACGGTGCCATTGTGCCATCTCGGCTGCGCAATTGCACCGCCTCGGCGGTGTGAGACATACCATTCAGGCCATGCAGCGGCTCAGCGGACTCGACGCCAGTTTCTTGTACCTGGAGACCCCCTCTCAGCCCATGCATGTTTGCTCGATCGTCGACCTGGACACCTCGACGATGCCCGGCGGCTACAGCTTCGACCGGCTGCGCGACGCGCTGTCGCTGCGCCTGAAAGCGATGCCGCAATTCCGCGAAAAGCTCGCCAACAGTCCGTTGAACCTCGATCACCCGGTGTGGGTGGACGACGAGAACTTCGACGTCGACCGCCACCTGCACCGGATCGGGCTGCCACCGCCGGGAGGACGCGACGAAATGTCGCAAATCTGCGGGCACATCGCGTCGTTGCCGCTGGACCGGCAGCGGCCGCTGTGGGAGATGTGGGTCATCGAGGGCGTGGCGGGCACCGACTGCCATCGCGACGGGCGCGTGGCCGTGATGACGAAGGTGCACCATTCCGGAGTCGACGGGGTCACCGGCGCCAACCTGATGTCGCAGCTGTGCGCCACCGAAGCCGACGCGCCCCCGCCGGACCCGGTGGACGGGGTCGGCAGTGCCAGCGCCTGGCAGATCGCCGCGGGCGGCTTGTACCGCTTCGCCACCCGGCCGTTGCGTTTGGCCAACGCGGTGCCCGACACGGTGTCGTCGGTCGTCTCGACGCTGCGCAAGGCCCGCCACGGTCAGACGATGGCGCGTCCCTTCGCCGCGCCGCGGACCGTCTTCAACGCCCGGATCAATGGCCGGCGCAACATCGCTTACGCCACATTGGATCTCGACGACATCAAGAAGGTGAAAAACCGTTTCGACGTCAAGGTCAACGACGTGGTGTTGGCGTTGGTTTCCGGGGTGCTTCGGCAATACCTGGCCGAGCGCGACGACCTGCCCGAGGCGTCGCTGGTGGCGATGGTGCCGGTCTCGGTGCACGGCAAGTCCGATCGTCCTGGCCGCAACAAGGTTTCGGGCATGTTCGCCAGTCTGCACACCCAGATCAGCGATCCGGTGCAGCGCCTGAAGGCCATCGCCGAAGCGAATTCGGTTGCCAAGCAACATAGTTCGGCTATCGGCGCTTCGCTGTTGCAGGATTGGTCGCAGTTCGCGGCGCCCGCGGTGTTCGGCGTGGCGATGCGGCTCTATGCCAGTTCCCGGCTGACCGAGAGCATGCCGGTGCACAACCTCGTCGTCTCCAACGTGCCGGGTCCGCAGGTTCCGCTGTACCTGCTCGGCTGTGCCGTCAAGGCGATGTACCCGTTGGGCCCGATCTTTCACAGCTCGGGTCTCAACATCACCGTGATGTCGTTGTGCGGAAATTTGGACGTCGGGCTGATCTCCTGCCCCGAGTTACTGCCCGACTTGTGGGAGATGGCCGACGAGTTCGCGGTGGGGATGGAAGAGCTGCTCGAGGCCGCCGGCTAGCGGGCCGACGTCCGGCCGCTGATCAGGCACTCGGTGCTGCTCTGGCAGCATATGTTGGCATGGGTTCGTCTCGCCGCGACATGATCGCGCGCTTGCTGCTGATCTGGACGGCGATTGCTGCCGTGGCGTTGCTCCTCGCGGGGTGTGTTCGTGTCGTGGGCGGGCGTCCGGTCATGGCCGGGCCAAAGTTGGGCCAGCCGATCGAATGGACGCCGTGCCGTTCGTCCAACCCCAAAGCCAAGATCCCCACCGGCGCGCTGTGCGGCAAGCTGGCCGTGCCGGTCGACTACAACGATCCCAACGGCGACCTGGCGACCCTGGCGATGATTCGCTTCCCCGCGACGGGGGACAAGCTCGCGTCGCTGGTGATCAACCCCGGCGGCCCCGGCGAGTCGGGCATCGAGGCCGCGCTGGGCCTCGTCCAGACGCTGCCGAAGCGGGTGCGCGAGCGGTTCGACCTGATCGGGTTCGACCCACGCGGGGTGGGCTCGTCGCGACCGGCGCTGTGGTGCAACTCCGACGCCGACAACGACCGGCTGCGGACGGAACCGAACGTCGACTACAGCCCGGCGGGTGTGGCGCACATCGAGGACGAGACCAAGCAGTTCGTCGGCCGGTGCGTGGACAAGATGGGCAAGAGCTTCCTGGCGAACGTCGGCACCGTCAACGTCGCGAAGGATCTGGACGCCATCCGTAAGGCGGTCGGCGACGACAAGCTGACTTACCTCGGATATTCCTACGGCACCCGGATCGGCTCCGCCTACGCCGAGGCCTTCCCGCAGAACGTGCGGGCGATGATCCTCGACGGCGCCGTCGACCCCAACGCCGACCAGATCGAGGCGGACCTGCGTCAGGCCAAGGGATTTCAGGACGCGTTCAACGCGTTCGCCGCGGATTGCGCCAAGCAGCCGACCTGCCCGCTGGGCACCGACCCGGCCAAGGCCGTCGACGTCTACCACAGCCTGATCGACCCGATGGTCGACCCGAACAACCAGCTGATCGGCAGGCCGATACCCACCAACGACCCGCGCGGGCTGAGCTACAGCGACGCCATCGTGGGCACCATCATGGCCCTGTACTCGCCGACGCTGTGGCATCACCTGACCGACGGCCTGACCGAACTCGTCAACCACCACGGGGACACCCTGCTGGCGCTGGCCGACATGTACATGCGCCGTGACCCGCACGGCCACTACACCAATGCGACCGACGCGCGAGTGGCGATCAATTGCGTTGACCAACCGCCAATTGCGGACCGCGCCAAGGTTATCGACGAAGACCGCCGATCCCGGGAGATCGCCCCGTTCATGAGCTACGGGAAGTTCACCGGCGACGCGCCGCTGGGGACATGCGCGTTCTGGCCGGTGCCGCCTACCACCAAGCCGCATACCGTTACGGCGCCCGGCCTCGCGCCGACCGTTGTGGTGTCGACCACCCACGATCCGGCGACACCGTACAAGGCCGGGGTGGATCTGGCGAACGAGCTGCGCGGCTCGCTGCTGACTTACGACGGAACCCAGCACACGGTGGTCTTCCAGGGCGACAGCTGCATCGACGACTACGTGACGGCGTATCTGATCGGAGGCAACACGCCGCCCAGCGGCGCGAAGTGCTGAGGCCTGAGCCGTTGCGCCGTTCGGCGACAAGAGGTCCTGAGATCAAGGCGTAACCGTTTCGCGCTGCGACGGGTATTCGTGGATGCAACGATGACAGCCATGTCGCGCCGCAGACCATTGAGCTCGGCGCTGTTGTCGATGGGGCTGCTGGTCGCGGGGCAATCCGCGCTGCCGCTGGCCGGCGCGACTCCGGAACCCGGTGCGGGACAGACCCCGAGCCCGGCTCCGCCACCGGTCGCCGCGGCGCCGCAGAACTGGGGCGGCTGCGAGCAGTTCGACGTCGACAGCAGCGATCTCCCCACCGCCAAGTGCACGACCGTGTCGGTCCCGGTCGACTACGCCAATCCCGGTGGGGCGCAAGCGAAGCTGGCGGTGATCCGGGTGCCCGCGACGGGCCAGCGGATCGGATCGCTGTTGATCAATCCCGGCGGACCGGGCGCGTCCGCGGTGGACATGGTCGCGGCGATGGCATCCGACCTACAAGGCACCGACATCAGGCGCGATTTCGACCTGGTGGGGTTTGACCCTCGAGGGGTGGGTCACTCAACCCCGGCGCTGCGCTGCCGCACCGATGCCGAGTTCGACGCGTTCCGGACCGAACCGATGGTCGACTACAGCCCGGCCGGTGTGGCGCACATCGAACAGCTCAACCGGCAGTTGGCCCAGCAGTGCGTGACCCGGATGGGCAACGGTTTCCTGGCCAACATCGGCACCGCGTCCGTGGCTCGCGACATGGACATGGTTCGGCAGGCGCTGGGTGAGAATCAGATCAACTACCTCGGCTACAGCTACGGCACCGAACTCGGCACCGCATACCTCGAGAAATTCGGTGACCACGTGCGCACGATGGTTCTCGACGGCGCCATCGACCCGACCGTCGGGCCGGTCCAGGAGAACGTCAACCAAATGGCTGGATTCCAAACCGCTTTCAACGACTACGCCGCGGACTGCGCCCGTTCGAAAGCCTGCCCCTTGGGCACCGACCCGGCCCAATTCGTGAACCGGTATCACGCGCTGGTCGATCCGCTGGTCGCCAAGCCCGGGCATACGTCGGATCCGCGCGGCCTGAGCTACGCCGACGCGACCACCGGCACCATCAACGCGCTGTACACCCCGCAGCACTGGAAGTACCTCACCAGTGGCCTGCTCGGGCTGCAGCACGGCACCGACGCGGACGACCTGCTGGCCCTCGCCGACGATTATGAAGGCCGTGATAAAAACGGCCACTACAACAACGACCAGGACGTGTTCAACGCTGTCCGATGCGTCGACGCGCCGACGCCGACGGACGCCGCGAGCTGGGTGTCGGCCGACCGACAGATCCGTCAGGCCGCCCCGTTCCTGAGCTACGGGCAGTTCACCGGCAACGCCCCCCGCGATCTGTGCGCGCTGTGGCCGGTGCCCGCGACGTCGACGCCGCACAGCGCGGCGCGGGTCGGGCCGGGCAAGGTCGTCGTGGTCTCGACCACCCACGACCCCGCCACGCCGTATCAGGCCGGGGTAAATCTCGCCAGCCAGCTGGGCGCCCCGCTGATCACGTACGACGGAACCCAGCACACCGCGGTCTTCAACGGCGACCAGTGTGTCGATACCGCGGTGACGCGCTATTTCGTTGCGGGGACGGCCCCGCCCCCAACGCTGCGGTGCAAGCCCTAAGGCCGGCTCCCAGCCGACCCACAGCCCCCCGTCTGAGCGGTCCGCAATGGTTCTGAGCGGGCATCGGTAACACGGATTTAACAGCTGTTGCCTACTGTCGGGGTATGGATCGACAGAAGGAATTCGTCCTCCGCACGCTGGAGGAACGGGACATCCGCTTTGTGCGGCTCTGGTTCACCGACGTGCTCGGCTACCTGAAGTCGGTCGCCATCGCCCCAGCAGAACTCGAGGGCGCGTTCGAGGAGGGCATCGGCTTCGACGGATCGTCGATCGAGGGCTTCTCGCGTGTTTCGGAATCCGACACCGTGGCCAACCCGGATCCGTCGACCTTCCAGGTGCTGCCCTGGGCCACCCCCTCCGGCCATCACCACTCGGCGCGGATGTTCTGCGACATCACGATGCCCGACGGTTCGCCGTCCTGGGCCGACCCGCGGCACGTGCTGCGGCGCCAGTTGCAGAAGGCCAACGATCTGGGCTTCTCCTGCTACGTGCACCCCGAGATCGAGTTCTTCCTGCTCGAGCCGGGCCCCAACGACGGGTCGCGGCCCATCCCCGTCGACAACGCCGGCTACTTCGACCAGGCGGTGCACGACTCCGCGTCCAACTTCCGCCGGGAAGCCATCGACGCCCTCGAATTCATGGGCATCTCGGTGGAGTTCAGCCACCACGAAGGGGCGCCCGGCCAGCAGGAGATCGACCTGCGCTTCGCCGATGCGCTCTCGATGGCCGACAACGTCATGACATTTCGCTACGTCATCAAGGAAGTCGCGATCGAAAACGGTGCGCGGGCCTCGTTCATGCCCAAGCCTTTCGCGGAACACCCCGGCTCGGCCATGCACACCCACATGAGCCTGTTCGAGGGCGACGTCAACGCCTTCCACAGCGCCGACGATCCCCTGCAGCTGTCGGACGTGGGCAAGTCGTTCATCGCCGGAATTCTCGAGCACGCCTCTGAGATCAGCGCGGTCACCAACCAATGGGTCAACTCCTACAAGCGGCTGGTGGTTGGCGGTGAGGCGCCGACCGCCGCGTCCTGGGGCGCGGCCAACCGGTCGGCCCTGGTGCGGGTGCCGATGTACACGCCGCACAAGACGTCGTCGCGACGGGTCGAAGTGCGCAGCCCCGACTCGGCGTGCAACCCGTACCTGACATTCGCCGTGCTGCTGGCCGCCGGGCTGCGCGGGGTGGAGAAGGGCTACGTGCTGGGACCGCAGGCGGAGGACAACGTATGGGACCTCACGCCCGAGGAACGCCGCGCGATGGGCTACCGTGAGCTGCCCACCAGCCTCGACAGCGCCCTTAAAAGCATGGAGGCCTCCGAGCTCGTCGCGGAAGCGTTGGGGGAGCACGTGTTTGACTTCTTCCTGCGCAACAAGCGCACGGAGTGGGCGAACTACCGCAGCCACGTCACGCCGTATGAGCTGAGCACCTACCTGTCGCTGTAGACCACCGGGTCGCCCGGTCGGTCCGAACGATCGGCGGCTTGCGCTACCGTCTTGATCGTGACCAAACCCGCGACGCAGCGCCCGCGGCTGCCCAGCGTCGGACGGCTCGGGTTGGTCGATCCCGCCGCGGGTGAGCGGCTGGAGCGGCTCGGCTGGTACGACCACGACGACCAGGCGCACATCGACCGGTTGTGGGCGTTGTCGCGCGCGCCGGACCCCGACGCCGCACTGCGCGCGCTTGTCCGAATATCGGAGCACCCCGAGGCTGGTTGGGACGAGCTCTGCGCCGCGCTGCTCACCGAGCGGCCGCTGCGCGGTCGCCTGTTCGCCGTCCTCGGTTCGTCGCTGGCCCTCGGGGATCACCTCGCCATCCATCCGCAGTCCTGGAAACTGCTGCGGGGCACCGCGAAACTGCCGACTCGCGACGAGCTGCGGCGCGCGTTCACCGAATGCGCCGACGAGGCGTTGGCGGGACCCGGTTCTGCGCCGGGTTCGGCGATCCCGCCATTGCGCACCCTCTACCGCGATCAGCTGCTGCTGCTGGCGGCGCTCGACGTGGCCGCGACCGTCGAAGACGAGCCGGTGCTGCCGTTCCCCGTCGTCGGCGCGCAGCTGTCCGACCTCGCCGACGCGGCGCTGGCGGCCGCCCTGCGGGTGGCCGAGGCAACCGTGTGCGGCGACCGCACGCCACCGCGGCTGAGCGTCATCGCGATGGGCAAATGCGGTGCCCGCGAACTGAACTACGTCAGCGACGTCGACGTCATCTTCGTCGCCGAGCAGGCGGACACGCTCAGCACCCGGGTGGCCGGCGAGATGATGCGGGTGGCCTCCGACGCGTTCTTCACCGTCGACGCGGGGCTGCGGCCCGAAGGCCGCAGCGGTGAATTGGTCCGCACCGTCGAGTCGCACCTCGCCTACTACCAGCGGTGGGCGAAGACCTGGGAGTTCCAGGCGCTGCTGAAAGCCCGCGCCGCGGTCGGCGACGCCGAACTGGCCGAGCGCTACCTGACCGCGCTGACGCCCATGGTCTGGGTCGCCTGCGATCGCGAGGATTTCGTGGTCGAAGTGCAGGCCATGCGGCGCCGGGTGGAGGAGCTGGTGCCCTCCGACGTCCGCGCCCGCGAGATCAAGCTCGGCAGCGGCGGATTGCGCGACGTGGAGTTCGCCGTGCAGCTGCTGCAGCTGGTGCACGGCCGCAACGACGAATCGCTGCGCGTGGCGTCTACGGTCGACGCCTTGGCCGCGCTGGGCGACGGCGGCTACGTCGGGCGCGAGGACGCGGCGAACCTGACCGCGTCCTATGAATTTCTGCGGCTGCTCGAGCACCGGCTGCAGCTGCAACGGCTCAAGCGCACCCATCTGCTGCCCGAGGTCGACGACGAGGAGGCGGTGCGCTGGCTGGCCCGCGCGGCGCACATCCGCCCGGACGGCCGCCACGACGCCGCGGGGGTGCTGCGCGAGGAGCTCAAGCATCAGAACCTGCGGGTGTCGCAGCTGCACGCCAAGCTCTTCTATCAGCCGCTGCTCGAGTCGGTCGGGCCTGGCGGCGTGGAGATCTCGCACGGCATGACGCCCGAGGCCGCGGAGCGGCAGCTGGCCGCGCTGGGCTACGAGGGACCGCAGACCGCGCTGAAGCACATGTCGGCGTTGGTCAACCAGAGTGGGCGGCGCGGCCGGGTGCAGTCGGTGCTGTTGCCCCGGCTGCTGAACTGGATGTCGTACGCGCCCGACCCCGACGGCGGGCTGCTGGCGTACCGGCGCCTGTCCGACGCGCTGGCGGCTGAAACCTGGTATTTGTCCACGCTGCGCGATAAGCCCGCGGTCGCAAGGCGGCTCATGCATGTGCTGGGGACGTCCGCGTATGTGCCGGACCTGTTGATGCGTGCGCCGCGGGTGATCCAGGACTACGGCGACGGGCCGGCCGGCCCGAAGCTGCTCGAGACCGATGCGGACACGGTGGCCCGCGCGCTGGTCGCCTCGGCGGCGCGGCACTCCGACCCGGTGCGGGCGATCGCCGCCGCGCGTTCGCTGCGGCGCCGGGAATTGGCCCGCATCGGTTCCGCGGACCTGCTCGGCCTGCTCGATGTCATCGACGTGTGCAAGGGACTCACCTCGGTGTGGGTGGCCGTGCTGCAGGCCGCGTTGGACGCGATGATCAAGGCCAACCTCCCCGACGACGGCTCCCAAAAAGGAAAAGCCCCGGCGGCCATCGCGGTCATCGGGATGGGCCGGCTGGGCGGCGCCGAGCTGGGTTACGGGTCGGACGCCGACGTGATGTTCGTCTGCGAGCCGGCCGGCGGTGTCGAGGATTCCGAGGCCGTGAAATGGTCGACGTCGGTCGCCGAGCAGATCCGGGCGCTGCTGGGGACCCCCAGCGTCGACCCGCCGCTGGAAGTCGATGCCAACCTGCGGCCCGAGGGACGCAACGGCGCGCTGGTCCGCACGTTGGCGTCGTATGCCGCCTACTACGAGCAGTGGGCGCAGCCGTGGGAGATCCAGGCGCTGCTTCGCGCGCACGCCGTCGCCGGTGACGCGGACCTGGGCCAGCGCTTCCTGCTGATGGCCGACCGGACGCGGTATCCGTCCGACGGGGTGTCGGCCGAGGCGGTGCGCGAGATCCGCCGGATCAAAGCACGGGTGGACTCCGAGCGGCTGCCGCGCGGCGCCGATCCCAACACGCACACCAAGCTGGGCCGCGGGGGACTGGCCGACATCGAATGGACCGTGCAGCTGCTGCAACTGCAGCACGCGCACGAGGTTCCCGCCCTGCACAACACCTCGACGCTGGAATCCCTGGACGCCGCCGCCGCGGCCGATCTGATGCCCGAGGAAGACGTGGAGCTGCTGCGCCACGCCTGGCTGACCGCGACCCGGGCCCGCAACGCGCTGGTGCTGGTCCGCGGCAAGCCCACAGACCAGTTGCCGGGACCCGGACGCCAGCTCAACGCGGTCGCTGTCGCCGCGGGCTGGGGAACCGACGACGGCAGTGAATTCCTGGACAACTACCTGAGGGTGACGAGGCGCGCAAAAGCCGTGGTACGCAAGGTGTTCGGGAGTTGAGCGACGCCGGCGCGTTCGGAGCCAACTTCGACGCCGTGTTCGAAGTGCTCAGCGCGGCCGAGGCCGACCGGGTGACGTCCCTGTACGCACCGCTGGCCGACGCCGTGCGTGAACTCGTCGATGCCACCATCCGGACCGAGGCCGACGACGACGTCGTCGCCAGCGCCCGGACCGCGATCGAGGCGGTCACCCGGACGCTGCGGCAACGGACCCGGCCGGTCGGAGTGAGCTACCGCGTCGAGGATCGCCCGCTGCCCTTGGGCAACGCCGCGATCGGCGTGTGCAACCCGATCGCCCCGCCCATCGTCGTCCGTCACGACGGTAACGGGCGCTGCTGGAGCGAGTTCACCCTCGGGTCCGCATACGAGGGTCCGCCCGGGCGGGTGCACGGTGGCGTCAGCGCCCTGGTGCTCGACCACATGCTTGGCGAGGCGGCCAGCGACGGATTGTCCAAGGCGCGTTTCACCGGGACCATCACCGTCAAATACCTGCGCGGCACTCCGCTGGGACCGCTGCGCTGCGACGCGTGGATCGACCGCAGCGAGGGCGTCAAAGTCTTTGCGCGCGGCACCATTTCGGACGCGGACGGGGTAACCGTGGAGGCCGAAGGCATCTTCATCGAACCAGCCTGGGCACGGGGAACCGAATGAAGTTCTATATCAGCAGTGCCTTCTTGAACACCCGCGAGATCGTCGAGATCGCCAAGGCCGCCGACGAACTCGGCTATGACGGCATCGGCATCCCCGACCACGTCGTCAACCTGGAGACCCTGGAGACCCCGTACCCCTACACCAAAGACGGGCAACGGCGATGGCAGCCCTTCACCGACTGGCCCGATCCATGGGTCCTGGTCGGCGCGCTGGCGCAGGTCACCAAGCGGCTGCGGTTCGTCACCACCGTGTACATCCCCGCGATGCGCAATCCGTACTCCGCGGCGAAAGCCATTGGCACGGCCGCGGTTTTGGCCTCGGGACGGGTGGAGCTCGGCATCGGGGTCGGCTGGTGCAAAGAGGAATTCGCTTTGATGGGTGAGCAGTTCGGCGCCCGGGGCAAACGCACCGACGAAATCATCGATCTGATGCGGGCGCTGTGGCAGCCGGGCTGGACGGAGTTCGGGGGTCAGTTCTACCCGACGCCGCGGCTGGAGATGCAGCCCACGCCGCCGCCGATACCGGTCTACGTCGGCGGGCTCAGCGAGGCGGCATTGCGCCGCGCCGCTCGCAACGACGGCTGGATCGGGGACCTGATCAAGACCGATCGCGCCATCGAGGCGGTGGGCCGGCTGCGCGAACTGCGCGTCGAAAACGGCTTGTCCCTAGACGATTTCACCATCCTGACGCCGCTGACCGACGCATTCACCACCGCCGACTACCAGCGCGCCGCCGAGGCCGGTATCACCGGCATCATCACCATGCCGTGGATGTTTTACACCGGTCCCGACGCGGCCCTGGCCGACAAGATCGACGGGATGCAACGGTTCCGTAAGGATTTGGCGCTGGACGGCTAGACGCGAAGTTTCGACCACGCCATACTCGGACCCATGTCATTCACGGTGGTGTTCAAAAACGGTGTGCCGCGGGACTATGGCGTGTTCGACAGCTTCGAGATCACCGACGCGGGCGTGTTACTGATCCGAATGCAGCGCCAGGATGTCAGCAGGCACTATGTAGCTCCCGGTGGTTGGCTAGAGGTCGTCGAGATGGCCGAAGGACAGCCCGTCAAGATGTCACGCGGGATAATGGGCTGCCAAAACCCCTAATTACTTTGCCCCACAACATAGTTCGCGTCATCCAAGGACGATCGGAGGGATCATGAAATACCAAACCGGTGTCGCGGCGATCGCCATGGGTTTGGCCTTGGCCGGGTGCAGCAGTTCGCCGAATTCCAGCACGGCCACGACGACGACGGCGTCCAAGACGGCCACGGCCTCCGTGTCACAAGCTACGACGACCGCCAGCACGGGCGGGGACCTGAAATCGCTGATCCCCACACCGGCCAACGCCACGAGGACCGACGGTCCCGACGCGATACACGACAACGGCATCCATCTGCATTTCTTCGTCAACGGATCGCCGAAGGATGTGATGAGTGTGTACAAGGCTGCGCTCGAAGGCATGCAATGGTCAGTGTCCGTCCAGAGTGCAGGTGGCAGCGGCGGAGGCGGCGGCGCGACCATCACCGGCATCAACGGCAACGCCTACGGCGTGTTCGCCGGTGGCGGCTACGGCGGCACGACCGACGTCGACGCCTGCGCATGGCCATCACAGCCCACCAACACCGACTGCGGCCGCGGCGGCCGATGAACTGACGAGACGGCGTCCCGTTCGAATCCTCGGGGCATTGCGGCGTGGTCCAGCTCAATTCCGGAAAACAAAAGTGCGACACTGGTTGAAGTAGCGGTAAAACCGCCGCTACCCGTCCGCACCACAACTCTCGGTGGTAGCAGCCCTCCCAGCCGGTGCGGTTCCCGGAAGGTCACACGATGAAAGCACTCGGGATTGCGGTGGCAGCCGTCTTGGCGTTCGCCCCGTTCTCGGTGATAGCCACCGCGCCAGGTGTGGCGCAGGCGGCGCCGTGTGCCGGCGCCGGGGCGGACCCCGGACGCTGCCAGTACTGCCAGTTTCTGGTTGGCGCTTACCACACGTCGAACGGGGGCGTGTGTAGCGAAGACCCGCCGCCCCGCCCGGCCCAGGCGCCGCCGAGCAGGGTGCCGGTACCGCTTCCGGCGGCCCCGGCGCCCCCCGTGCCGGTGAATGTGCCGCCGGTGCCTACCCCGGAGGTTGTTCCGCCAAGCCCGGCGCCCCCGACCACAGCAGCCGTCCAGACCCCGAAGATCCCGCCCAACACCGGCGTGCCGGGAGGCGCGGCGGTGGTGACACCGCCAAAGGGTCTGGAGGCGTCGCCGCAGGCGATCGCCGCCGCCAAGGACGCCCCGGCGACCAGGGTCAATCCCGGCACCGCGCACCAGATGCAACAGCTGGTGGACTTCAACCGCCAGGTGCAAAACGTGGTCAACGCCCACGGCGGCAACATTGACGTCGTCAAGGCCGACAACCAGACGCTGGCCCGCCCGCGGCACTGGGACTACCTCGACTACGACACCTACCACCGCCCGAGCCTGTACAACCCGCTCAACCAGGCGATGACCTTCCGCTTCACTTACAACGGCGCCGCCCGGGAGGCGTACGTGCCAGCCGGCGGCCGCGTCGTGCTCGACGTCGCCACCGCGGGCCTGTTCCCGTTCACCGCGGTCGGCGACAGCTATGTGGCGTCGGGCAGTTTCTACGGCGGGGCGTGGATACCACCGGACGGCTGGGGCGGTCCGCCGCCGCCGAGCTACACGCCACCCGCGCCGGAGGTGTACCAGGACGTCTCGGTGGCTGTCCCCGCCGCCGCCCAGACCGTGCAGGTCGGCCAGGTGGTGCTGGTCGGGCACGACGCCAGCCAACCCGCGGGCAGCCAGGACACCTTCCTGCTCGACGACACCACGTTGGCCTGGGGTCAAATCAACGATCCCGGCAGCAGCGCCCAGATCAAGGTGACCAAGACGCAGTCACTGCCCGGCGTCGGTCCCACCGACAACGGCAGCTACCTGGTGGCGTTGACCTCTCAACACGACGCACCCGCCCAGCCCAGCGAGCCCTGGTGGCCCATTCCGCTTCGGTTCGGGGGCTTCGCGTTGGTCGTGGGCCTCGTCGCCTGGGTGATCAACCGCCGCAGGCGCAGCGCGGAGCCGACCGCGGGCCCCTAGGAACGAAGGGCCAGGACCGATGAACCTCGACGACGACTCCGTGACCACGCTGGAGGATCTCAGGGGAGATCTCGCGCAACGGTACAAGCGGACACCAACCGGCGGGAGCACGGTCGACGGGTCGCTTGCCGAGGCCGACATGGCGGCACTCGAGCGCGACGGCTACGTCATCTGGGAGAACCTGCTCAGTTCCGAGGAGTGCGCACAGATCCGCGAGGTCGTGCGGCCGTGGCTCAGGCACACCGGACGCAACTCGTTCGAGGGCCGTCGCACCCAGCGCATCTACAGCGTGCTGAGCAGGACCCGGGTGTGCGATCGCCTCGTCGATCATCCCCAGGTACTCGCCGTGCTCGACCGGCTGCTGATGCCCAACTATCTACTTTCGGCGTTGCAGGCCATCAACATTCAGCCCGGCGAGGCCGCGCAGCTGGCTCACCATGACGACGGCTTCTACCCGATCCCGCGGCCACGGGCACCGCTGGCGGCGGCAACGATTTGGGCGATCGACGATTTCACCGCCGACAACGGCGCCACGGTCCTATACCCCGGCAGCCACCGCTGGGGCAAGCGCCGGCCCGGCCCGGGCGATCACGCGCTACCGGTCGTCATGCCCGCCGGCTCGTGCGTCTTCTTCGTGGGCACCCTGTGGCACGGCGGGGGAGCCAACAACAGTGATCGGGAGCGCCTTGCGGTCACCGCGCAGTACTGCCAACCGTGGCTGCGGCCAATGGAAGCCTTCACGCTGTCCATATCGCGCGACATCGCTCGCAACGTCTCCGATGACCTCCGCCGCATGCTGGGCTACAGCATCCACCCGCCCTTCGTGGGCGCGGTCGACGGCCTGCACCCACTGCGGCTGTTGGAACCGGACCCGGAGGGCCCGTGAGAAAAAGGAAAAACCATGAAGAGGGCAATATTGACCGTGTTGGCGGGAGCAGCCGTAGCGCTGGCGCCCGTCGGCATTCCGCCGGCACAAGCACACGCCGGCGACGACCCCTGTGCCGGCATCACCAATCCCGCTGCCTACCAGGATTGCATCAGCGATTACATCACCAGACGCGAGCAGACCCAGTGCGATGCGAGCTCCAATCACGGACAGCTGGGCCAACTTTGCGGCTGACACCGCTACCGCTAGATCACGGACACCAAGGGGGGATTGGGCAGAATTTGAGGCCGGGTGGTGCCGGCGGCGGTGGCGGCGGACTGTCGCCCTCGAAAATGTTTTGAGCAACATTTCCCTGCCCAGGCGTGACATACCAGTAGGTGTGGCAGACGTTGTTGTCCCAAATGACTGGGTTGACGCGCTGATTTCCGGTGTGCACCGGCGCCATCCCGGGGCACCAGCGGCATGGCCCCGCGGGATGGTCATCGGGGCAGCCCGGCCAGGCGTGGTTATCCAGCGGCACGGGACCGGGCTGGGCCTGGGCGGTTCCGGCGCTCATCGCCACCACGCCCGCGACGCCGCCCCACAGCAGCGCCGCGGTCGATAAGCCGACGATCGTTCGCTTCACTAACCTGGGATTATTCTCCGAGCCGGCATTCATGGTGGTCCCTTTGCTTCATTTCGGCCCGTAGTCGGACTCGAAGCAAGTGGACACCGCCCGCGCTGCTACCGATCCCAAGTTCTCGCGGACCCCTGACCCGTGGCTGGGCCGCGGGTCAGGGGTTTCGCGGATTTACACGTCTCTAGACGTCGAAGTACAGCGAGAATTCGTAGGGGTGCGGCCGGATCTGGACCGGCAGGATCTCGTTCTCGCGCTTGAAGCTGATCCACGTCTCGATCAGGTCGGGCGTGAAAACCCCTCCCTCGGTGAGGTATTCGTGGTCCTCTTCCAGCCGGTCGATCACCGCGGACAGCTGCGTGGGCGCCTGCGGGATGTTGGCGGCCTCTTCGGGCGGCAGCTCGTAGAGGTCCTTGTCGACCGGGGCCTGCGGCTCGATCTTGTTCTTGATGCCGTCCAGGCCGGCCATCAGCATCGCCGAGAACGCCAGGTACGGGTTGCCCGACGAGTCGGGGCAACGGAATTCCAGCCGCTTGGCCTTCGGGTTGCTGCCGGTGATGGGGATGCGGACACACGCCGAACGGTTGCGCTGGCTGTACACCAGGTTGATCGGCGCCTCGAAGCCCGGAACCAGCCGCTTGTAGGAGTTCACCGTCGGGTTGGTGAACGCCAGCAGCGAGGGCGCGTGGTGCAGCAGTCCACCGATGTAGTGGCGTGCGGTGTCCGACAGACCGGCGTAGCCCGTCTCGTCGTACATCAGCGGGCTGCCGTCCTTCCACAGCGACTGGTGCGTGTGCATGCCCGAGCCGTTGTCGCCGAACAGCGGCTTCGGCATGAAGGTGACTGTCTTGCCCGCCTGCCACGCGGTGTTCTTGACGATGTACTTGTACAGCTGCATGTCGTCGGCCGCATGCAGCAGCGTGTTGAACTTGTAGTTGATCTCGGCCTGGCCGCCGCTACCCACCTCGTGGTGGCCCTTCTCCAGGCTGAAGCCCGACGCGATCAGGTTGTGCAGCATCCGGCTGCGCAGGTCGACGTAGTGGTCGACCGGGGCAACGGGGAAATACCCACCCTTGGGGCGGACCTTGTAACCGCGGTTGGGGCTCCCGTCGGTTTCGTTGGGAGCGCCGGTGTTCCACCACCCCGAGATCGCGTCCACCTCGTAGAAGGAGCCATTGGTGCGCGAGTCGAAGCTCACCGAGTCGAAGATGTAGAACTCCGCCTCCGCGCCGAAGTACGCGGTGTCGGCGACGCCGGTACTGATCAGGTAGTTCTCCGCCTTACGCGCGATGTTGCGGGGGTCGCGCGAGTAGGGCTCGAGGGTGAACGGGTCGTGGACGAAGAAGTTGAGGTTCAGCGTCTTGGCTTCGGTGAACAGGTCGATGCGCGCGGTCGCCGGATCGGGGAGGAGCAGCATGTCGGATTCGTGGATCGACTGGAACCCGCGAATCGACGAGCCGTCGAAGGCCAAACCATCCTCGAAGACGCTCTCGTCGAAGAACGAAATCGGAATCGTGAAGTGCTGCATGATGCCGGGCAGGTCACAGAACCGGACGTCGACAAATTCGACGTCCTCGTCCTTGGCGAGTTTGAAGACGTCGTCGGGCGTCTTTTCCGTCACTGAATGCTCCTTTACCTTGGTAATCCGCGGCCTGACGCTATGGAGACGATATTGCCCACCCGTCAACCACGTGTTGCACGGAGGTTACGTGACCACGCGTCCCACGACAGAAAGCGGAGCACAGGTCGGGTTCTATTGTGGGGCCCATGGACCGCAAGATCGTAACTGGTCTCGCCCCGCGGCGCAGCGTCGGGCCGTCCTCTTTTCGGACCGAGACGGCCGGCCGATGACGGCGGGGACACCGGGATCGCGCCCGGCCTATCCCGGCGAGGCGCTCGGGCTGCCCGAACGCGGGCCGGGATCGCTGGCGCCGATGGGACGTCGGCTGGTGGCGCTGCTCATCGACTGGCTGATCTCCTACGGCCTGGCGGCCCTGGCGATGGGTTTCGGTGTCATCTCCAAGGAGATGTTGGCGACGTCGGTGCTGGTCGTTTGGTTGGTGCTCGGCGTCGTCGCCGTCCGCCTGTTCGGTTTCACACCGGGGCAGTTGGTGCTGGGGCTGGGCGTGGTGGCTCTTGACGGCCGGCTGGGGCTGGGCCGGCTGGTGGCGCGGGGGCTCCTGGTCGGGTTAGTGGTCCCGCCGTTGTTCACCGACTGGGACGGCCGCGGGCTGCAGGATCGGGTGACCGGCACGGCCGTCGTGCGGCGCTGAAACCGCAGGGCTATTTGCGGCGCACGGTGCGCTGCACGCCGCGCATCTTGCCGGCGTTCGGCAGCGGCCCCTTCGGCATGACGGCGGCACCGGCACGCGTTCCCAGCGCCGCCAACCGCGACTCCAGGTTGTCCATCTGCTTGACCGTGATGTTGGCCGGAAGCCGGGTCAGGTGGCGCTCCAGCTTGCCCAGCGGAATCTCGCCCTCGCCGGTGCCGACGATGATGTCGTAGATCGGCACGTCGCCGACCAGTCGAGCGGTGCGCTTTTTCTCCTGGGCCACGAGCGGTTTGACCCGGGCCGCCGCTCCCTCGCCGACCAAGATGACGCCGGGCCGGCCGAGAACCCGGTGCACGGCGTCGAAGTGACCCGTCGCGGCAACGCCCGGGGTTACCCGCCACTTGCCGCGCAGATTGTCCAGCACCCACGCCGCGGCGCCGGTTTGACCTTCGGCTTTGCGGTAGATCGATCGCTGCGCGCGGCGGCTGAAGATGATGAAGGTGACCAAGCCGCCCAGCACCACGCCGAGCAGGATCAGGCTGATCATGGTGAATCCACCGACCAGGATGCCAGCCGCCACCGAGGCGCCCACGATCAGCACGAACGCGCCGATCATGTACGGCAGCAGGCGCTTGTCCTCCCGGCGCTGAATGTTGAACGCCTGCCACAACTGGGAGCGGCGCTCCCGCGCGGCCGCTTTGCGCGCGGCCTGCGCCTGCGCCCTGGCGGCCTTGTTCTCGGCGGCAGTGCGGGGTTTAGCCATAGTCACCAAGGATACGTACGTGGGGAGTCGGCTAGCGTGCCGAGGCGCCCGAGGCCCGGGTGCGTGCGGCCTGCTCGTAGAGGCGGCCCGCCCGGTACGACGACCGCACCAGCGGCCCGGCCAGCACCCCGGAGAATCCCAGCCCCTCGGCGTGCCCCGCGAACTCGACGAACTCCTCGGGCCGCACCCAGCGCTCGACCGGATGGTGACGCGTCGACGGCCGCAGGTACTGGGTGATGGTGACGATGTCGCAGCCGGCGGCGCGCAGGTCGGCCAGGGCGGTGCGCACTTCGTCGGGCGTTTCGCCGAGGCCGAGGATGAGGTTGCTCTTGGTGACCAGGCCGGCGTCGCGCGCCGCGGTGAGCACCGAAAGGCTGCGCTGGTAGGTGAAGGCGGGCCGAATCCGTTTGAAGATCCGGGGCACGGTTTCGACGTTGTGCGCCAACACTTCTGGGCGCGACTCGAAGACCTCCGCGAGTCGCGCGGGCTCGCCGTTGAAGTCTGGGATCAACAGCTCGACGCCGGTCGACGGGTTCAATTCCTTGATGGCGCGCACGGTTTCGGCGTACAGCCACGCCCCGCCGTCGTCCAGGTCGTCGCGGGCGACGCCGGTGACGGTGGCGTAGCGCAGCCCCATCGTGTGCACGCTTTCGGCGACGCGGCGGGGCTCGTCGCGGTCCAGCGGCGCGGGCTTTCCGGTGTCGATCTGGCAGAAGTCGCACCGGCGCGTGCACTGGTCACCGCCGATCAGGAAGGTGGCCTCGCGGTCCTCCCAGCATTCGAAGATGTTGGGGCAGCCGGCCTCTTCGCAGACCGTGTGCAGGCCCTCCCGCCGGACCAGGCTCTTCAGCTCGGTGTACTCGGGTCCCATCCGGGCCCGGGTCTTGATCCACGGCGGTTTGCGCTCGATCGGGGTCTGCGCGTTGCGCACTTCGAGGCGCAGCAACTTGCGCCCTTCGGGCGCCACAGACTTAGGCGAGCTCACTATGTCGATGCTACGCGGGCGGGGGTTGGTCGCCAGGTAAGGGCGAGGCGCCCGTCCAGCGCGTGGCAGACGGCTTCGGCGACCGCTTCCCGGACGTCGTCGACGGTGACCGTGCGGCCGAGTTCGGCGGACAGCGACGTCACGCCGGCATCGCTGATGCCGCACGGCACGATGGCCTTGAACGCGTTGAGATCGCAGTCGCAGTTGAGCGCGAAGCCGTGCAGGGTGGTTGCGCGCGCCACCCGCACCCCGATGGCGGCGACCTTGCGTGCGGGCCGGCCGCCGCCGGCGGGTACCCACACCCCGGACCTGCCCTCGATTCGGCTCGTGTCCAGACCGAGGTTGCCGCACACCATGATGAGCGATTCCTCAAGGCGCCGAACGTAATTGACGACGTCGAGCGGTTCGGCCAGCCTGATGATCGGGTAGCCGACCAACTGTCCCGGGCCGTGCCAGGTGATCTTGCCGCCGCGGTCTGTGTCTATGACATCTGCGACGCGAGCGTCGCTGACCGGTCGTTCGTGCGGCTCGGTCCGGCGCCCGGCGGTGTAGACCGACGGGTGCTCGAGCAGCAGCAGCGTGTCCGGGCCCCCGGCGACCCTGGCGTCGGCCAGGTCGCGCTGCAGCTGCCAGGCGGTGCGGTAGTCGACCGTGCCCAGCTGGCGGACGTCGATCGCGGTCGGCGTCGACCGGATGGAATCCATCACGCTCGTGACGGTACTCGGGCCCGGTGCGGTTTGCGACGCGACGGTCGGGTGATGTGGCTCAATCGCGCTCACGCCGGGCGGTGGCGTAGCCGAGCGCTTCGCCGATGGTGTTGTGATGGAACTGGAAACCGGCGCGCTCCAGCACGGCCGGGATGGCCCGCTGACCGATCAGCAGTCCCTCGTCGGCGAATTCGCCGAGCGCGGCCCGGACCGCGAAACCGGGCAACAGCAACGGCGTTGGGCGGTTGACCGCGCGGCCGAAGGCGGTGGTGAATTCGGCGTTGGTGACGGGCGCCGGCCCGGTCATGTTCACCGGGCCGGACAGGGTTGGGTTTGAGATGGCGAACAGCAGCGCCCGCACCTCGTCCTCGAGACTGATCCACGACATGTATTGGCGGCCGCTACCCAGCCGGGCACCGAGCCCGGCCGAGAACAGTGGCCGCATCCGGCGCAGCGCACCGCCCGCGCGGGCCAGCACCAGGCCGGTGCGGGCCAGCACAACCCGGACGCCGCCGTATTGGGCCGGCAGCGTGGCGGCTTCCCAGTCTTCGCACAGCTGGGCCAGGAAACCCGTTCCGGCACGGTCGTTTTCGTCGACCACTCGGTCCTTGGTGTCGCCGTAGAAACCGACCGCGCTGGCATTGACCAGCGTTTCGACCCCGGCGTCGACGACCGCGTTGGCCAGCACCTCGGTGGGGGCGATCCGGCTGTCGCGCAAGCTCTGCTTGAAGGCGCCCGACCACCGGCGCTGGCCGACGTTGACCCCGCAGAGGTTGACGACGGCGTCGACGTCGGTGAGCGCGTCGACATCGAACTCGCCGCTTTCCGGATTCCAGTGCAGTTCTTCGGAATTCGCCGGTGTGCGGCGCACGATGCGCAGCACCGTGTGATCGGCTGCGCGCAGCGCCGCCGCCAGGGCCGAGCCGATCAGGCCGGACGACCCCGCTATCGCGATGACGGCGTGATGACCAGCTCGGGACACGTCGTCACAACCCGAGGTCTGCCTCGAACGCTCCCTCTTCGAGCCGGTGTTTGATCGTGGTGAGGAAACGTCCGGCGTCCGCGCCGTCGATCAGCCGGTGGTCATAGGTCAACGGGAGATAGCACACCGAGCGCACGCCGATCGACTCGTTGCCGCTTTCGTCGACGACCACGCGCGGGCGTTTGACGATGGCGCCGGTGCCCAGCATGGCCGCCTGCGGCGGGACCAGGATCGGGGTGTCGAACAAGGCTCCCTGGCTGCCGATGTTGGTGATCGTGAAGGTGCCACCGGACAACTCGTCGGGTTTCAGGTTGCTCGACCGGGCGCGGGCGGCGATGTCGGCGATTGCCCGCGCCAGCCCGGCCAGCGACAGGTCACCGGCGTTGTGGATCACGGGGGAGAGCAGGCCCTGATCGGTGTCGACGGCGAAGCCCAGGTGCTCGGCGTCGTAGTAGGTGATCTCCTTGGTGTCCTCGTTGTAGCTGGCGTTGATGTTGGGGTGAATCTTCAGCGCATCGATCACGGCCTTGGCGATGAAAGGCAGGAACGTCAGGTTCACGCCCTCGCGCTCGGCGAACGCGGCCTTGGCCCTGGCCCGCAACCCGACGATCCTGGTCATGTCGACCTCGTGGGTCTGGGTGAGTTGCGCTGTCGCCTGTAGGGATTCGCGGGTCTTGGCCGCGGTGAGCTGGCGGATCCGGCTGGCCTTTTGCGTGGTGCCGCGCAGGTGTGCCAGCGCGGGCGCCGGAGTGGGCGCGGCGGGTGCGGCCGGTGCGGCGGCGGGGGCCGCCGCGGCCGGGGCGGGCGCCTTCTGCGCCTCTTCCTTCTTCTCGGCGGCGGCCAGCACGTCCTGCTTGCGGATACGCCCGCCCACGCCGGTGCCCGTGACCTCGGCGAGGTCGATGTTGTTCTCGCTGGCCAGTTTTCGTACCAGCGGGGTGACGTACGGGACGCCGTCGGTTGAGGTCTCCGCCGCCGGCCGCTGGGGAGCGGCGGGCTCGGCTTTCGGCGGCGGCGCAGGTTGGGGCTTGGGCTCCGGTGCGGGGGCCGGCTTGGCGGCGGGTTCAGGCTTCGGTTCGGGTTTCGGCTCGGGCTCGGGCTTGGGTTCGGGTTGGGGAGCGGGAGCGGGCGCCGCCGGGGCGCGATCCTCGGTCCCGACGCCAATCCGCGCCAACTCGCCGCCCACCGGGACCGTGGCGTCCTCGTCGGCGGTGATGCTGACCAACACGCCGGCCACCGGCGACGGGATCTCCGTGTCCACCTTGTCGGTGGACACTTCCACCAGCGGCTCGTCCACCTGCACGGAATCGCCGACCTTCTTCAGCCACCGAGTCACGGTGCCCTCGGTCACCGACTCGCCGAGCTCGGGCATCAGTACCGCCTGCCCGTCACCCGAGTCGCCGCTGGGCGCTTTGGGAGCCGCCGCCGCGGGTTCGGGTTCCGGCTGGGCCTGGGGTTCCGGCTCGGCCTGCGGCTCGGGTTGGCTGGGCGCTTCGGGTTCTGCTTGGGCTTCGGGTTCTGCTTCGGCTTCGGGTTGGGCCTCGGGCTGGGTTTCGGGCTGGCCCTGGGTTTGCTCGCCGGCGTCGCCGATCACCGCCAGGTCGCCGCCAACCTCGACGGTGTCGTCCTCCTGGGCAATGATCTTGGTCAGCACACCCGCGGCGGGCGACGGGATTTCGGTGTCGACCTTGTCGGTCGACACCTCGACCAGCGGCTCGTCGAGCTCGACCGTATCGCCTTCCTGCTTGAGCCAGCGCGTGACCGTTCCCTCGGTGACGCTCTCACCGAGGGCCGGCATCTGCACGGAGAAGGCCATCTCTATTGACTCCTCGATCGGTTGTCGGCGCAGGTCGACATCTGGCTTACCACACCGCGGTGTAGGCGGCGTGGAGGCCAAGTTTCGAAACTATCCTGTCATTGCTCCGGCACCGGCACACATCCAGGGCGGACCGCGCTCGGCGCCAGGTCAGCCCCGGCCCGCTTGCTACGGTGTGGCCACTGCCAGTAAAAGCGGGGAGGTCCGATGCCGGCAATTCAACAGGTACCCCAGCGGTTCGTCGACAGCGCGGACGGCGCACGCATCGCGGTCTACGAAGAAGGCAACCCCGACGGGCCGCCCGTCGTGCTGGTGCACGGCTTTCCCGACTCGCATGTGCTGTGGGACGGCGTCGTCCCGCACCTGGCCGAGCGCTTCCGGGTCATCCGCTACGACAACCGCGGAGTCGGGCTGTCGTCGGTGCCCAAGCCGGTTTCGGCGTACACCATGGACCGGTTCGCCGACGACTTCGCCGCGGTGACCGGTGAGCTGAGCCCCGGCAGCCCGGTCCACGTGCTGGCCCACGACTGGGGATCGGTGGGGGTGTGGGAGTACTTGAAACGACCCGGTGCCGGTGATCGGGTCGCTTCGTTCACCTCGGTGTCGGGTCCGAGCCATGAGCAATTGGTCGACTACATCTTCAGCGGCCTGCGGCGACCGTGGCGGCCGCGCAGGTTTGCGCGCGCGATCAGCCAGACGTTGCGCTTCAGCTACATGGTGTTTCTTTCGATCCCGGTGCTGGCGCCGTTGTTCCTGCGGCTGACGATGTCGGTCCCCGCGCTGCGGCGCAACGTGGTCGACAACATCCCCGACGAGCTGATCCACCATTCCGAGAACCTGGCCCGCGACGCCGCCCAGTCGGTTAAAACGTATCCCGCCAACTACTTTCGCTCGTTTGCCAAACGCCGCGAGGCCATCCACATCGTCGACGTACCGGTGCAGCTGATCGTCAACACCCAGGACAAGTACGTGCGGCCCTACTCCTACGACGAGACCGCGCGCTGGGTGCCACGGCTGTGGCGACGCGACATCAAGGCCGGTCACTTTTCACCGATGTCGCACCCGCAGGTGATGGCCGCCGCGGTGCATGACTTCGCCGACCTGGCCGAGGGCAAGCAACCCAGCCGCGCGCTGCTGCGCGCCCAAGTCGGGCGTCCGCGCGAGTACTTCGGCGACATGCTGGTCGCGGTCACCGGCGCGGGCAGCGGCATTGGGCGCGAGACCGCCTTCGCCTTCGCGCGCGAGGGCGCCGAGGTGGTCGTCAGCGACATCGACGAGGCGGCCGTCAAGGAAACCGCGGCCCAGATCGCCTCGCGGGGCGGCGTCGCCCACCCCTACGTGCTCGACGTGTCCGACACTGAGGCGGTCGAGGCCTTCGCCGCGCGGGTCAGCGCCGACCACGGCGTGCCCGACATCGTGGTCAACAACGCCGGCATCGGGCAGGCGGGCAACTTCCTGGACACCCCGGCCGAGCAATTCGACCGGGTCCTGGACGTCAACCTCGGCGGCGTCGTGAACGGCTGCCGGTCGTTTGGGCGGCGCCTGGTCGAGCGCGGCACCGGCGGGCACATCGTTAACGTGTCGTCGATGGCCGCCTACGCACCGCTGCAGTCGCTGAGTGCTTATTGCACGTCCAAGGCCGCGAGTTACATGTTCTCCGACTGCCTGCGGGCCGAACTCGACGCCGCCGGTGTCGGCTTGACCACCATCTGCCCCGGGGTGATCGACACCAACATCATCAACACCACCCGGTTCGACGCGCCCGCCGGAAAGCAAGAGGAGGATGTCGACGGCCGGCGGGGCCAGCTGGGCAAGATGTTTGCGCTGCGCCACTACGGGCCTGACAAGGTCGCCAACGCAATCTTGTCATCGGTCAAGAAGAACAAACCGATCCGCCCCGTCGCACCGGAAGCCTATGCGCTCTACGGCATTTCGAGGGTACTGCCGCAGGCGCTGCGCAGCACCGCCCGGATGCGGGTGATCTAGACCGCGCTCACGGGCCGGTTGCCGCTCGAGGACCGCGTGATACCAGCAGCGCGCCGCCGATCCCGAGGATCCCGATAACCGCCAGCGGGATGGCCCACATTTGCCGACCGTGCACCGCCGAATTGCATTGCGCCACAAAGTCGGTGTGCGGGAGGACCTGGTTGAGGATCGGGATGTTCGCCCCGTTCTTGTCGTTGGCGTTGCGTGCCGCGGAGGAATCCGGGGCAATTCCGTTGCCGCATGAAATGGATGTGCCGCTGCTGTCAGACACCGACACCGGCACGAGCAGCCCGATGACACCGGCCAGCAAAAGCACGGCGCCCAGCGCCATGATCAACCGTCGCGCAGTCACAGTTTGCCTCCTGTCGAACACCGACCCGTGAGAGGGTTATCCGCTGCGCCGCATGGCTAAACAGAAATTTGCTCATCGGTTGCGCGACGCGGCCCAATTGCCTTCGGTGGCAACTATCGCCGAACGTGGGTGCTATGGCCGTTTTCCGCTAGCCGTTTAGCGCGAGCCCGTTTCAGCTAGCCGTTTTCTGCTAGCCACTTTCCGCTATGTCGGCCAGCACCGCGAACATCGTCCGGGTGGGAACGCCGGTGGCTCCCTTGGGCGTGTATCCCCATGGGCTGCCGGTGTTATAGGCCGGGCCGGCCACGTCGATGTGCGCCCACGCCACTCCGTCCGCGACGAATTCGCGAAGGAACACGCCGGCCACCAGCATGCCGGCGAAGCGCTGCCCGCTGATGTTGGCAAGGTCGGCAACGGTGGACTTCAGGTCGTCTTTGAGCTCGTCGGGCAGCGGCATGGGCCAGCCGTTCTCGCCGACCCGCTGCGAGATCGCCGCGACCCGGTCGCGGAACTCGTCGCTGCCCATCACTCCGGGGATGCGTGCGCCCAGCGCCACGGTCTGGGCGCCGGTGAGGGTCGAGGTTTCGATCAGATAGTCGGGATTGTCCTCGCACGCGCGGACGATGGCG
The DNA here is from genome assembly GCF_001954195.1 of Mycobacterium sp. IS-1264. Taxonomy (GTDB): domain Bacteria; phylum Actinomycetota; class Actinomycetes; order Mycobacteriales; family Mycobacteriaceae; genus Mycobacterium. The sequence goes on from NZ_MBES01000065.1 coordinate 40,127, forward strand.
TCGGCCAGGATGAGCCGGCCCTCGGCGTCGGTGTTGAGCACCTCGACCGTCGTACCGCCGTATTGCGTCAACACGTCGCCGGGGCGCTGCGCGGTCGCCGACGGCATGTTCTCGGCCATCGGGACGGTCGCGATCACGTCGATCGGCAATTCGAGCTGCGCGGCCAGCGTGACGGTCGCGATGACCGCGGCCGCCCCGCCCATATCCGAGGTCATGTAATGCATCGACGCGGCAGGCTTGATCGAAATGCCGCCGGTGTCGAAGGTGACGCCCTTACCCACCAGCGCCACCTTCTTGGCCTGCTTCGGCTTTTTGGCCAGCCGCGAACCCCGGTGGATCAGCCGCACCAGCCGAGGCGGGCGCGACGAGCCCTGGCCGACGCCGATCACCCCGCCGTAGCCGCCCTTCTGCAACGCCTTGTCGTCGAGAACCTCGACCTCCAGGCCCGCGGACTCGCCCAAAGCCCTTGCGCGCTTGGCGAATTCGGCGGGGAAGAGGTGGCTCGGCGGGGTGTTGACCAGATCGCGGGCGGTCGCGACCGCGGTCGCGACGGCCGCGGCATGGGCCGCCTGGGATTTGGCGCCCTTGGCACTGGACAGCACGGTGATCTTGCGCAGGCCTTGGTCCTTCGGCGCGGTCTTGTCGCTGCGGAAAGCGGTGAATCGGTAGCTGCCCAGGAGCAGCCCCTCGACGGCTGCCTCCAGATCCAATTCGCTCAGCGTGGTGATTGCGGCCTCGGCGCTGTTCAGCGCGCGCGCCGCCGTGCCGGCCGCGCGACGGATCGTGTCCGCGGGCCACTCCGATCGCGGCTTGCCCAGGCCGACCGTGAGCACGCTGGCCACCGGCAGCGACGGCACCACCAGGCGGTGCACCTGATCACTGCCGCCGGTGGCCTCAAGCGCCCGCAGGCCGGCCTCGATCTCGGCGATCGCGGCGGCGGACAGGAACGCCTCGGCCGCGGTAACGACGGCCCCCGGCCGGTCTTCGTCGCCGGTCGAGACGACCGGCACAACCAACACCGAAGAACCCGCGCCACGTTTCGGCAGCGACGTGGCGACCTGGACGGACGGGGATTGGTAACTCGGTTCGGTGGTCACGGGCAATCACCCTAGTCACCGGGACCGGGCCCGGGGCCGGCACCGCCCTTAGCGCGCAACTCGAAGGCGGTGACCGGCTCGTCAAAACCCTTGAGCGTCAGCGGAGGGTGGGCGACCGCGGGCCAATCCGGCAACTCGTCGTGCAGCGCCGAGTCGGCGAGGATCTGCCGGGGCGCCGCCGCGGCGACCAAGCGCGCGGCCAGGTTGACCGGGTTGCCGAAGTAGTCCCCGTTGGTGGCCAGCACGCTGCCGTAGGCAAGGCCGGCACGAACGTGCAGGCCCTCCTCGCGCGCCCGCGGATGCTCGACAAGATCGACCGCCGCCGTGACCAGCTGCTCGGGCGACGCGCTGACCCACATCACCTCGTCGCCAATGAACTTCACCAGCCGCCCGCCGTCGGCATGCACCACGTCGGCGACGGTGCCGCCGAATTCGGTGAGTAGCAGCGACAATTGCGCCGGCGTGAGCGCTTGGGTCAACGCGGTGAAACCGGACAGATCCGCAAAACCGACGCCGCAGATCACGCTCGCCGACGTGCCGAGCAGGACGCCCTCGAAATACGTTCGGGCACTGATCAAGTGGTGACGGTGGACGACGTCGATCAGGGCGCCGATGCGAGGGATGAACTCGGCGACCGCGCGGTAGGCCTGCGCCGTGGCGAGCTCGTCGTGGGTGTAGTTCATCTGGATGTCCGGCGTCCCGGCGCGGATCATCGTCCCCTCGGCCTCCGCGAGGCGGGCCATCGCGGCGCCGAGCACCCGCAGCAGGCCGAACGCCCCGTCCTCGCCCACCACCGCCTTCAGCCCGACCCACGTCGACAGGGCGTCGACGTCGGCCTCGCTCAGCACCGGAACGTCGGGACCGGCGATGGTCAAACCGAGCAAACCCCACGCCTGCGCCACGTCGTCGGCCGACAAACCGAGCTTCTCGGCCGCGGCCTGCACGGTGTAGATGGGGCGTCCCGACCACGACAGGGCGTCACCGGCGAGCCCGAACAGCCTGCCGCGGCGCTCGGCCTCGACCATCTCCTCGACGCTGAAGCCCAGTCCATCGAGGTACTTGATCAGGTCGGTTCGCTCGCGCGGGTTCGCGATTCCGGCGGCCTCGAGCGCGTCGAAGTCCAGGTGATCGGACACCTACCCAAGTGTGCCAGCAATACCGCTCGATTAGGGTGAGACGCCGTGAGCGACGACCCGCAGCACGGACCGCTGGAAGACCGCCACCGCGAATTGGGTGCCAGCTTCGCCGAGTTCAGCGGCTGGCTCATGCCGGTGTCGTATGCCGGCACCGTCAGCGAACACAACGCCACCCGAAACTCCGTCGGCCTGTTCGACGTCAGTCACCTCGGCAAGGCGCTGGTGCGCGGGCCGGGCGCGGCGAAGTTCGTCAACTCCGCCCTCACCAACGATTTGGGCCGCATCGGCCCGGGCAAGGCCCAATACACGTTGTGCTGCACCGAATCCGGCGGTGTCATCGACGACCTGATTGCCTATTACGTCGACGACGACGAAATCTTCCTGGTGCCCAACGCCGCCAACACCGCCGCGGTGGTCGACGCGCTGCGGGCGGCCGCACCCGCCGGGGTGACCATCAGCAACGAGCATCGCTCGTATGCGGTGCTGGCGGTGCAGGGCCCGCGATCCGCCGACGTGCTCGGCGAGCTGGGGCTGCCGACCGACATGGACTACATGGGTTACGCCGACGCCGCCTTCTCCGGTGTGCCGGTGCGCGTGTGCCGCACGGGATACACGGGCGAGCATGGCTACGAACTGCTGCCGGCCTGGGATTCCGCGGGCGTGGTGTTCGACGCGCTGGCGGCGGCGGTCAAGTCCGCCGGCGGCGAGCCCGCCGGGCTGGGCGCCCGCGACACGCTTCGCACCGAGATGGGCTACCCGCTGCATGGGCACGAACTTTCGCTCGACATCTCGCCGCTGCAAGCCCGATGCGGCTGGGCGATCGGATGGAAGAAGGACGCGTTCTTCGGCCGCGACGCGCTGCTGGCCGAAAAGGAAGCCGGGCCGCGACGGCTGCTGCGCGGGCTGCGGATGGTCGGTCGCGGGGTGTTGCGTCCCGGGCTGACGGTGCTCGCTCACGAGGCGCCGGTCGGGATCACCACGTCGGGCACATTCTCGCCGACGCTGCAGGCCGGCATCGCGCTCGCGCTGATCGACACTGACGCGGGAATCGAAGACGGCCAGCAAATCACCGTCGACATCCGAGGCCGCGCGGCTGAGTGCGAAGTCGTGCGTCCGCCCTTCGTCGCCGTCAAAACTCGTTAGCCGGCAGGCGTTCCCGTGGCAAAAACCCGTTCGCGCGCAGGGATACAATCGGCGCCATGACCAGCGGCTCGCGTGAGTTCACGGTGATGCGCACGTCGAATCCGGCGAGCGACGCCGAACGTGCGGCGATTCTGGCCGACCCTGGTTTCGGCAAATACTTCACCGACCACATGGTCTCGATCGACTACGCCGAGGACCAAGGTTGGCACAACGCGCGGGTCATCCCGTACGGCCCGATCCAGCTGGACCCGTCCGCGATCGTGCTGCACTACGCGCAAGAGGTGTTCGAGGGACTCAAGGCCTATCGGTGGGCGGACGGTTCGATCGTGTCGTTTCGCCCCGACGCCAACGCGGCCAGGATGCGCTCGTCGGCGCGGCGGCTGGCGATTCCCGAGCTGCCCGACGAGCTGTTCCTCGAATCCCTGCGCCAACTCGTCGCCGTCGACAATGCATGGGTGCCCCGGGCCGGCGGCGAAGAGGCACTGTATCTGCGGCCGTTCATCTTCGCGACGGAGTCGGGGCTGGGGGTGCGGCCGGCCAAGCTGTACCGCTACCTGCTGATCGCGTCGCCGGCCGGCGCCTATTTCAAGGGCGGCATCAGCCCGGTCACCGTCTGGGTGTCGACCGAATACGTGCGGGCCTGCCCCGGCGGCACCGGGGCGGCCAAGTTCGGCGGCAACTATGCCGCCTCGCTGCTGGCTCAGGCCCAGGCCGCGGAGAACAGCTGCGACCAAGTCGTCTGGCTCGACGCCGTGGAGCGTCGCTTTGTCGAAGAGATGGGCGGCATGAACCTATTCTTCGTGCTGGGCAGCGGCGGATCGGCGCGGCTGGTCACCCCCGAGCTGTCCGGGTCGCTGCTGCCCGGGATAACACGGGATTCGTTGCTGCAGTTGGCCATTGACGCCGGATTCGCGGTCGAGGAACGCAAGATCGATATCGACGAGTGGCAGAAGAAGGCCGCCGCGGGGGAGATCACCGAGGTGTTTGCCTGCGGCACCGCGGCCGTCATCACCCCGGTCTCGCAGGTGAAGTACGGCGATGCCGAGTTCAGCATCGCCGACGGCCAGCCCGGGGAAGTGACGATGGCGCTGCGCGACACGCTGACCGGGATACAGCGCGGCACCTTCGCCGACACCCACGGCTGGATGTCGCGGCTGGGCTGACTTCCTTAGCGCGACCCGCCCGGCCCGCTAGAACCGCACCAATGCCGCCAGCGCCACGGCGCTGACCGTCGTCGTCAATTCGATGGCCGCCCCCAACACGTCGCCGGTGATGCCGCCGAAGCGGCGCACGCAGTGCGCCACCAGCGCCGCGCCGCAGCACACCGCCAGCAGCACCGCGACCGGGCCCTGCCACGGCCGCGGGCCCGCCGCCAGCGACGCGACGAGCAACACCGCGAGCCAGGCCGCCACCACCGGCGCGGGCTGCGTTCCCGCAACCCGCGCCCCCAGCGCGCTGCCCTCGGCCGCGGGCACGGACCGCCGGCAGGCCAGCACCACGGTGACGCGGCCCGCCGCGACGGCCACCACGATCGCGGCGGCACCGAGCGAGGCAAATGCCAGGCCCTGCAACGTGATCACGAGCACGACGGCGGCCACGCCGAACGGTCCGGTCGATCCGTCGCGCATCACCGCCAGTGCGCGCGGCGCCGGCCCGTAACAGCCCAGCCCGTCGGCCGTGTCGGCCACACCGTCGATGTGCAGGCCGCGGGTGGCCAGCAGCAGCGCCGCCACCGCGAGCAGCCCGGGCAGCGGGCTGGACGCGCCGAAAGCGTGCGCGCCGCCCCACGTGACCGCCGCGGCCAGCCCACCCAGCGCGACGCCGACCACCGGAAGCGCGGTCATGGCGCCGCGGCCCATCGGCCCCGCCCCGACGCGCGGCGCAACCGTGCCGAACGCGAAAGCCGTTGCCAGCGAACGCATCACGGCGGGGGAGCACCATCGGAGCGCGTGGACACACCGGCGTCGGTGAACGTCGCCATCGACGACAGCGCGGCCACCGCGCCGCGCAGCAGCGGCAGCGCCGCGGTAGCGCCGGTGCCCTCGCCGAGCCGCATGCGCAGATCCAGAATCGGGTCCAGCTCGAGAGCCGCCAAGGCCAGCGCGTGCCCCGGCTCGGTGGACCGGTGACCGGCCTGCCACCAGTGCCTGGCGCCCGGCGCCAGGCGCTCGGCCACCAACGCGGCGGCGGTCACCGCCATCCCGTCCAGCAGCAGCGGCGTGCGCCGCACCGCGGCCTGCGCGCAAAAGCCCGCCATCGCGGCCAGGTCCGCGCCGCCGCAGCAGCGCAGCAGCCCGACCGGGTCGGGCAGCACCCGCTGGGTCCGAAACAGGGCGTCGCGAACCGCGGCGGTCTTGCGTGACCAGCCGGCGTCGTCGACCCCGGTCCCGAAGCCGACCACCGCAACCGGCTCGGCATTCGTCAGCGCCGCCACCAAAACCGCTGCCGCAGTGGTGTTTCCGATTCCCATGTCACCGGCGATCAGCATGTCGGCCCCGGCGTCGACTTCCTCGTCGGCGATAGACCGCCCGGCCGCGATCGCCCGGGCGGTCTCCTCGTCCGTCAGCGCGTCCTCGACGGCGATATCGCCGCTGCCGCGCCGCACTTTGTGGCCGCCGATGCGTTCCGAGAGCGAGTCGGCGTCCACCGCCAGGTCGGCGACGCGCACGGTCGCCCCGGCGACATCGGCCAGCACGTTGATCGCCGCCCCGCCCGCGTCGATGTTGGCGACCATCTGGGCGGTCACTTCCGGCGGGTAGGCCGACACGCCGGAGCGGGCGACACCGTGGTCGCCGGCGAACACCACCACCCGCGCGCGCTCGAACTGGCGCGGCGGGCATTGCCCCTGGCACGAGCAGACCCAGACCGACAGGTCCTCGAGTCGGCCCAGCGCGCCCCGCGGCTTGGTCAGCGTGTCCTGCCGCGCGCGGGCGGCGGCCGCGGCGGCGGCGTCGGGCGGCGAAATCGCAGTGAATTCCATCACGTTCCCGGCGGTTTGATCGGGACCGCCTGGCCGGCGACCACCAGCACGACGTGGTCACACAACGCGGCCAGGCGCTGGTTGAGGTTGCCCAGTTCGTCGGCGAAGCGCCGGCCCGACGCGGTGGCCGGCACCACGGTCAGCCCGACCTCCGGGCTGACGAGCACCAGCGTCGATCCGAACGCGCCGATCGCGGCGACCATGTCGTCGATCGTCTCCGCGACCGCCGTCGCCGCCGACCCGTTCTCCCACGCATGATGGCGGTCCAGCGTGCCGGTGAGCCAGGCGCCGAGGTCGTCGACGAGCGTCGGGGTGTCCGGCGACCCCCGCAATTGGGTTGTGATGTCGTCGGTTTCGATCGTCGACCAATGCGCGGGACGACGGTCGCGGTGCTGCGCGACGCGGCGTGCCCACGCCTCGTCGGCGTGCCCGGCGGGCCCGGGGGCCAGGTAGCGGACCGGCCGACCGGGCGCCAGCGACGAGGCGATGGCCTCCTCGGCCCACCGGGATTTGCCCGACCTGATCCCGCCGAGCACCAGGGTGCGCACCGGGGTCAGACGGCTTTCAGGCGAAGGTCAATCGACACTGCTGCCGTGCTTGACTTGGGGCCGGGGCGTCCGCATCCGGCGCATTTGGGAGGCCCGGCTGGCGGCGTAAAGCCCTAGCTTCCAACGGCTTTCGGTGTTGTTCGGGAACTTGACGTCGACGAGCTTGTTGACCTTGCGGCCCAGGATCAGCCCGTCGACGCTCATCACGGCCATCAGGACCAGCATCGCCGGAGAGATGTAGAGCTGCAGTTGCGGGACACCGAACATGATGAACAGCAACGCCAGCGTGGACGGCATGAACAGCCCCAGGAAGTTACGCCGGGAATCCACCACGTCGCGCACGTACCGGCGCACCGGTCCCTGATCGCGCGGCAGCAGGTAGGCCTCTTCGCCGGCCATCATGCGCTCCCGGCGATCCGACATCCTTGCCCGGCTCACGGCTCGTTCGGCCCTGCGCTCCTCGCGGGACAGTTTCGGGCCGGCCAGCGATTTGCGCCGGGCCCGCGCCTCGGCGGCGGTCATCGGAGCCGGCGCGACCGGACCCTTGCGGCTGCTGCGTCGGGCATCGGTGCGCTTGGGCGTCGGCCGACCCTTTGGACCGGTCTTGCGCGACCCCCGGGCCGCGGTTTCGGCGGGATCGGCCGGCTCGGGCGCGACCAGCTCCGCCGAACCCCCGTCGAGGTCCTCTTCATGGGTTTTCTTGCGGCCCAGCAACTTCACAGTCGCCAGGTTACTTCGCGGGCCGTCCGCGCCGAAATGGCCCCGGACGGCGTCGTGATAATTCATGCTCCAGCACGCCGATGCACCTACGCTTACCTCTGATGAATGGCTGCCTGTGATGGACGACGGCTCGATGGCCTCGGATGATGCTGCCGCTGGCCTCGCACCCGGTCGCCTCCAGCTGCCGGCCATGCAGGTCCTGGTGGCCCCGGATTGCTACGGCGACAGCCTCACGGCCGTCGAGGCGGCTGCTGCCATCGCCACGGGCTGGACCCGGTCGCGTCCGGGGGACCGCTTCATCGTCGCCCCTCAGTCCGACGGCGGACCGGGCTTCATCGACGTGCTGGCCAGCCGGCTCGGCGAGAAGCGGCGAGCGCGGGTATCCGGGCCGCTGAACGCCCCGGTCGACGCCGAGTGGGTGTTCGATCGCGGCTCGGCAACCGCGTACCTGGAGTGCGCGCAGGCGTGCGGTCTGGCGTTGCTGGGCGTTCCACCTTCGCCGGAGACCGCGATGGCGGCCCACAGTAGGGGAGTCGGCCAGCTCATCGCCGAGGCGCTGGGCGCCGCGCCCAGGCGGATCGTGGTCGGGCTGGGCGGCAGCGCGTCCACCGACGGCGGGCAGGGCCTCGTCGCCGAGCTGGGCGGCCTGGAGGTCGCGCGGCAGCAACTGGCCGACGTGGAGCTGATCGCCGCCTCGGACACCGAATATCCGCTGTTGGGCCCGTGGGGAGCCGCCAGGATGTTCGGGCCGCAGAAGGGCGCGGACACCGCGACCGTCGCGGCGCTCGAAGTCCGCCTCGAGGCGTGGGCGCTGGAACTCGAAGCGGTGGCCGGCCGTGATGTGAGCTCCGAGCCGGGCGCGGGCGCCGCCGGCGGCATCGGCGCCGCGCTGCTGGCGCTGGGCGGCCGCAGCGAGTCCGGCGCGGACATCATCGCCGAGCACACCAACCTGGCCGACGACCTCGAGACCGCCGAGCTGATCGTCACCGGTGAAGGCCGGTTCGACGAGCAATCCCTGCACGGAAAGGTCGTCGGCTGGCTCGCCGGTAGGGCCCGCCCGCTGGGCATTCCGGTGATCGTGCTCGCCGGCCAGGTCGATTTGGAGAAATCGACGGTGCGATCGGCGGGCATCATGGCCGCCTTGTCGATCGCCGACCACGCCGGATCGGTGCGGCTGGCGCTGGCCGACGCGGCGAATCAGCTCATGGGGTTGGCGTCGGAGGTGGCCGAGCGACTCGGGAATAGCGGTCCCGCAAGGTACCGTTGAGGGAGTGAGTTTCCCCGCGTGGTCTCCGATCGCGGCTGACCCACCCAAACAATGAGGCATGTAGGAGAAGCAATGACGGTGCAGAACGAGTCGAGCGCCAAGACCCACGGCGTGATCCTGACCGAGGCCGCCGCCACCAAGGCGAAGTCCCTGCTGGACCAGGAGGGACGTGACGACCTGGCGCTGCGTATCGCGGTTCAGCCGGGTGGATGCGCCGGGCTGCGCTACAACCTCTTCTTTGACGACCGCACCCTGGACGGCGATCTGACCGCCGACTTCGGTGGTGTGACGTTGACCGTGGACCGGATGAGCGCGCCGTACGTGGAAGGCGCCTCCATCGACTTCGTCGACACCATCGAGAAGCAGGGCTTCACCATCGACAACCCCAACGCCACGGGTTCGTGCGCCTGCGGGGACTCGTTCAACTGAGCCGCTTGAACTGACCGTCCGGCCGGGCTAGTACGAGCCCCCGGTACGTAGCACGTACGAGCACACCAGCGTCTCACCGCGCTGGAAAAGCAGCTGCGCGACGCCCTGCACGTCGCCGCGCATCGGGCCGCCGGCCGCGGGTGACACCTTCATCGTGAACAGCGCCTGGGCCTGGTACTGCGACAGAAACACGATCTTGTCGACCGAGGTCACCTCGACCTCGGAGAACTGCTTGCGGAACGCGTCGCTGCTCAGCTTGGCCAATGCCTGGTCGGACCGCTTGTCGCGCACGGCGTCGTACAGGCCGCACAGCGCGTTGCGGACGATGTTGTCGGTGTCGCGGCGCTCGAGCGCGTCGAGGTAACCCTGTATGGCCGACTTGGCCGATGCCTCGGAGAACGCGGCGCCGGTACTGGCCCCGTTCGTGCGGACCCCGAACACGATCGCCACCGTCGTCGCGGCGACCAGCACGAAGGCCAGCAAAACGCCGATGATCCATCGCCGCTTGGACCGCCGCTTGGGATATCCCTGGGGCGGGGACGGCGGCGGCGCGAAGGTGGGGTCGCCGGCACCGGGCTCCTGCGGGAACTCGACCGGCTGCGCGTAGGGCGCGGGTCCGTCGGCGCCGACAGCGTGGTTCGGCGGGTGCGGACCGCCCATGTGGTTCTCCTACGGTGGTAGACGGGACACGAACCGATAGCGCCCGAGTATTCGGGTCCCGGCGACTTGAGTGAGTTCCCTTGGCAGGCTAGCGCACGGCCGCGCGCGCCGACCGCGGGCGCAACGACAGTGGATATGCCTGAGTAAGCTAGATAACCTTACTAACGAGGGATGGAGATTTCGTGACGATCGCGGTGACTGGTTCGATTGCGACCGATAACTTGATGCGGTTTCCCGGCCGATTTTCCGAACAGCTACTGCCCGAGCACCTGCAGAAGGTATCGCTCAGTTTTCTCGTCGACGACCTGGTTATTCACCGCGGCGGCGTGGCCGGAAACATCGCCTACGCCATCGGCGTGCTGGGTGGTGACGTCGCGCTGGTCGGCGCGGCGGGCGACGACTTCGGCGACTACCGCGACTGGTTGCAGGGCCACGGCGTCAACTGCGACCACGTGCTGATCTCCGAGACCGCGCACACGGCGCGGTTCGTGTGCACCACCGACATCGACATGGCCCAGATCGCCTCGTTTTATCCGGGCGCGATGTCGGAGGCCCGCAACATCAAGCTCGCCGACGTCGTTTCGGGCATCGGCACCCCGGACTTGGTGATCATCGGGGCCAACGACCCGGACGCGATGGTGGTGCACACCGAGGAGTGCCGTGAGCTCGGGCTGCCCTTCGCCGCAGACCCGTCCCAGCAGCTGGCCCGGCTGTCGGGAGCCGAGATCAGCAAGCTCGTCGACGGCGCCACCTACCTGTTCACCAATGACTACGAGTGGGACCTGATGCGGTCCAAGACGGGCTGGTCGGAGGAAGACGTGATGGCGCAGGTCGGCCTGCGGGTGACGACGCTGGGCGCCAAGGGCGTGGACGTGGTCGACCGCGACGGCACCACCGTCCACGTCGACGTGGTGCCCGAAACCAGCCAGGTCGACCCCACCGGCGTGGGCGACGCGTTCCGGGCCGGGTTCCTCACCGGGCGCAGCGCGGGCCTGACCGTGGAGCGTTCGGCGCAGCTGGGGTCGCTGGTCGCCGTGCTGGTGCTGGAGTCGACGGGAACCCAGGAGTGGACCTGGGACCACGCGGTCGCGAAGAGCCGGCTGGCCGGCGCGTACGGCGACGACGCGGCCGACGAGATCGCCGCCGTACTGGCCTGATTCGAGTGTGAGCAGACGCAGAATCGCATTGCGCGGCCCGTCCGCGTGCGATTCTGCGTCTGCTCGCGGTTACAACTGCACCGGGTAGAGCGGCTCGCGGATCTCGGGTACCACGCTGTGCTCGACGAAAATCGCGTGCCAGAGCATGAAGATCAGCACCGTCCATAGCCGGCGGCTGTGATCGCTGCTGCCGCTTCGGTGTTCGTCGAGCATCCGGCGCACTGCGGCGGTGTTGACCAGGTGATCGGCCTGCGACGAGTCCACCATCGCGTAGGCCCACTCGACGAGTTCGCCCGCGCGCAGCCAATGCCGGATCGGGACCGGAAACCCGAGCTTGGGCCGGTGCAGCACGTGCGCCGGGACGATTGGCTCCAGGGCGCGCCGCAGCGCGTACTTCGTGGTCGTTCGTGTGATTTTCGCCGCTACCGGCAGCCGCGAGGCCACCGCGAACACCTCGGGATCCAGGAACGGCACCCGGAGCTCCAGCGAGTTGGCCATCGTCATCTTGTCGGCCTTTACCAGGATGTCGCCGCGCAGCCAGGTGAACAGGTCGATGTGCTGCATGCGGGCCACCGGGTCCCAGCCGCGCGATTCGGCGTAGATCGGCGCGGTCACATCCGTATGGGTCCACTCATCGCGGAATCCCGGCAGCACGTCGCGCAGCTGCGCATCGGAGAAGCTGCGGGCGTTGCCGTAGTAGCGCTCCTCGAGCGTGAGCGATCCGCGGTGCAGCAGGCTCTTGCCGCGCATGCCCTCCGGCAACGGCTTGGACACCTTGCCCATCGAACGGCGCAGCGGCCGCGGCAGATACTCGAAGGGCTTGAGCGACAGCGGTTCCCGATAGATCGTGTAGCCACCGAATAGCTCGTCGGCCCCCTCACCCGACAGCACCACCTTGACGTGCTTGCGGGCCTCGCGGGCGACGAAGAACAGCGGCACCAGCGCGGGGTCGGCGACGGGTTCGTCGAGGTACCACACGATCTCGGGCAGGGCGGCGACGAACTCGTCGGGGGTCACGACCTTGGCGATGTGGCGGGCACCGATCGCCTCCGCGGAGGCCACCGCCACGTCGATCTCGGAGAACCCTTCACGCTCGAAGCCGGTGGTGAACGTGATCAGCCGGGGATTGTGCCGGATGGCCAGCGCCGCGATCGCGGTGGAGTCGATCCCGCCGGACAGGAACGCGCCGACGGTCACGTCGGCGCGCATGTGCTTGGCCACCGAATCCTCGAGCACCGCGGTGATTTCGTCGTAGCGGGCCTGTTCGGTATCGCGGGTGATCGGCGTGGCGGCAAACCGCGGCACGAAGTAGCGGGTGACCTCGGGCTCGAGCTGCCCGGGACGGATCATGGCGTAACAGCCCGATTCCAGGCGTCGCACCCCGCGGTGCAGCGTCTCGGGCTCCGGGACGTACTGCAGCACCGTGTAGTGCTGCACCGCCCGCTCGTCGATGGTGGTGTCGAAGCCGATCAACTCGGCCAGATCCAGCAGGCATTTCTTCTCGCTGGCCACCGCGGTGCCGCCAGGGCCGGTGGCCGTGAAAAGCGGTTTGATGCCGAAAGGGTCACGCGCGCAGAACAATTCGCGCTTGACGGTGTCCCATAATGCGAAGGCGAACATGCCGCGCAGCCGTGTCACGACGCCGGTGCCCCAGTGGTGGAAGCCCGCGACGATCGCCTCACCGTCACCCTCGGTGGCGAAGGCGGCTCCGTGGACAGCGGCCAGCTCGTCGCGCAGCTCCAGGTAGTTGTAGATCTCGCCGTTGAACACCAGCACGTAGCGGTCGGGCGCCTCCGGTGGTCCCCAGCGCAGCGGCTGATGGGAATGGGCGATGTCGATGATGGACAGCCGGTTGAAGCCGAACACGACGGATCCGTCGGCGCCCGGGTCGGCCCACGTGCCCGGCTCGTCGGGTCCGCGATGCCGCATCAGGTGCAAGGCGCGGGCGACCTCGGCATCGGCTCGGGCGGCGTCGGCGCCCTCCGGGGCCGCGACGAACGCCAGCAGACCACACACGGCGCCCCAGTATGCCGCACTTTTGCGCGGCGCGACGCCGCGCGGCCGCGGCGGGCCGGGGTTTCGTCGCCGCGCTGAGTGGCGTGGTCTACGCTGCGTAGTATTCGATTTTCCAAGCAGGAGGCGCCAACGTGACACCTCGCGAGCAGGCCCGTTCGCAACGTTTGTCGCAGCGCAGGTTCTCCGGCCTTCGGCCGCTGGCGCTGGCCCTGATGCTGGGCGTGCTGGCGGTGAGCCTGAGCGGATGCAGCTGGTCGGAGGCGCTGGCCATGGGCTGGCCGGAGGGCATCACCCCGGAGGCCCACCTCAACCGCGAGCTGTGGATCGGCGCGGTGATCGCCTCGCTGGTCGTCGGCGTCATCGTGTGGGGCCTGATCTTCTGGTCCGCTACCTTCCACCGCAAGAAGGCGACCGACACCGAGCTGCCCCGTCAGTTCGGCTACAACATGCCACTGGAGCTCGTGCTCACCGTCACGCCGTTCCTGATCATCTCGGTGCTGTTCTACTTCACGGTCGTGGTTCAGGAGAAGATGCTGCATCTGGCCAAGGACCCCGAGGTCGTGATCGACATCACCTCCTTCCAGTGGAACTGGAAGTTCGGCTACCAGAGGGTCAACTTCAAAGACGGCACGCTGACCTACGAGGGCGCCGACGAGGCCAAGAAGAAGGCGATGGTGTCCAAGCCCGAGGGCAAGGACAAGCACGGCGAGGAGCTCGTGGGCCCCGTGCGAGGCCTCAACACCGAGGACCGGACCTACCTGAACTTCGACAGGGTCGAGACCCTGGGAACCAGCACCGAAATTCCGGTGCTGGTGTTGCCGGCCGGCAAGCGCATCGAATTCCAGATGGCGTCGGCCGACGTCGTGCACGCGTTCTGGGTGCCCGAATTCCTGTTCAAGCGCGACGTGATGCCCAACCCCGTCGCGAACAACTCCGTCAACGTGTTCCAGGTCGAAGAGATCACCAAGACCGGGGCATTCGTCGGGCACTGTGCCGAGATGTGCGGCACGTATCACTCGATGATGAACTTCGAGGTTCGCGTGGTCCAACCCAACGATTTCAAGGCCTACCTGCAGCAACGGATCGACGGGAAAACCAACGCCCAGGCGTTGCAGGCGATCAACCAGTCCCCGGTAGCCGTGACCACCCACCCGTTCGAAACCCGCCGCGGCGAAATGACGGCAAGCCAGTAGGTTAGGACACTCAATGCACATCGAAGCGAGGCTGTTCGAGTTCGTCGCCGCGTTCTTCTTGGTCACGGCGGTGCTGTACGGGGTGCTGACCGCGATGTTCGCCACCGGCGGCGAGGAGTGGGCGGGGACCACCGCGCTGGCGCTGACGGGCGGTCTGGCGCTGATCGTGGCGACTTTCTTCCGCTTCGTCGCCCGCCGTCTCGACACCCGGCCTGAGGACTACGAGGGCGCCGAGATCAGCGACGGTGCAGGCGAATTGGGGTTCTTCGCGCCGCACAGTTGGTGGCCGATCCTGGTCGCGCTGTCCGGCTCGGTGGCCGCGGTCGGTATCGCGTTGTGGCTGCCGTGGTTGATCGTCGCCGGAGTCGTGTTCGTCCTTGCGACGGCGGCGGGTCTGGTGTTCGAGTACTACCTGGGTCCCGAGAAGCACTGAATTGCGACTCGAAGGTCACAATCCGGGCATCAGTTGACCGGCGGCCCCGCCGCTAAAGTCAATTGCCCCACTCGGTTCGGTAGGGTTTGCCCAGGCACAATGACAATTTCCCGAGCGCGCGCACAACGGCTCGACCGTAGAGCCCCGCGCGCTGGTGAGGCAGTTGGACAGGGCAGACAGACATGAACGGGCCGAAACCCCCGGGACGGGAACCTGAGGAACCCGAATCCGCCAGCGAGCTCAGCCACGAACCCGATTCCGGCGGCGCGCCCGGCGACGAAGCGGAACCCCTCGCTGAACCCGACGAGCGACGGTTCGACGACAGCGCCGAACTGGCGGCCGCGGACGACACGGGCCAGACGGACGCGTATTCGCGGGCCTACTCCGCACCGGAGTCCGAGCATTTCGTGACCGGCCCCTATGTGCCGGCGGACATGGCGCTGTACGACTACGACGGCTACGACGCGTCGGCCGACCACGGCGACGAACATGCCGCCCCGCGGTGGCCGTGGATCGTGGGCGTTGCCGCGATCGTCGCGGCGATCGCGCTGGTGGTCTCGGTGTCGCTGCTGGTTACGCGCACCGACACCAACAAGCTCGCCAACCCCGCCACCACCATGTCGTCCACGCCGCCGGTGCAGGACGAGATCACGACCACCACGCCGCCACCGCCCGGGCCGCGGCAAGTCACCTACTCGGTGACCGGCACGAAAGCGCCGGGCGACATCATTTCGGTGACCTACGTCGACGCCTCCGGACGGTCTCGCACCCAGCACAATGTGTACATCCCGTGGTCGATGACGGTGACACCGATCTCGACGTCGGACGTCGGATCGGTGCAGGCGTCCAGTCTGTTCCGGCTCAGCAGGCTCAATTGCTCGATCACCACCAGCGACGGGGCGGTGCTGTCGTCGAACAACAACGACTCACCGCAGACGAGCTGCTGATGGTCAGCAGATACTCCGCCTACCGGCGCGGATCGGACACCATCCCGCCGGAGGTCATCGACCGCATCGTGATCGGGGCGTGCGCGGCGATCTGGCTGGTGTTGCTGGGCGTCAGCGTGGCCGCCGCCGTCGCGCTGTCCGATCTCGGCCGCGGCTTTCACCGAACGGCCGGGGGCGGCTCGCACACCACGTGGGTGTTGTATGCCGTGATCGTCGTTTCCGCGCTGATCATCGCCGGCGCGATCCCGGTGCTGGTGCGGGCTCGGCGCATGGCTCAGGCCGATCCGGCCGTCCGGTCGGCGACCGCCCCGGCGCGCGCGCTGGGGAGAACCGCGCTGCGGCCGGGCGGGCCCGGCGCACGCACCGCGACGGAACGCGCACGCGCGCACACCGTGCAGTCCGCGGAGCCGGCGGCCGAGTGGTCCGGCGCGGCGGTGGACCGGGTCTGGTTGCGCGGCACGGTGATCCTGGCGGGCACGATGGGTGCCGCGCTGATCGCGGTCGCGGCCGCGACGTACCTGATGGCAGTCGGTCACGACGGCGCGTCATGGGCCGGCTACGTGCTGGCCGGGCTCGTCACCGCGGCGATGCCGGCGGTCGAGTGGTTCTATGTGAGGCAACTGCGCGGCCTCGCCGCCGAGCGCTGATCGCCCTTAGCGCCAGGACGACTCGGCAGGACCCTTGCGTCGCCCGGCTAGTGCTCGCCGTGCTCGCCGTTGGAACCGACGATGCTGTCCTGGTGCTCCCGCAGCGCGGTCAGGGCGCGTTGTTCGGCAGCGTGGGTCGCCTCGCGTAGCGCCGCGTCCTCGGACGGCGGATCGGCGAACAAGAAGCTGCCGTGACCCGGCGTTCCGCCCGAGCCCAGCCGGTTCATCTTGTTGGGCACGGGCGCGCCCTGGTACTCCAGCGGTATCGGGTGGCCGTGAGCGTCGACCGGACCCAGCGGCTGATGCAGCTCGATGTAGGCGCCGTGCGGCAGCCGCTTGATGATGCCGGTCTCGACGCCGTGCTCGAGCACCGCGCGGTCACTGCGCTGCAGGCCGATGCACCAGCGGTAGGTGATGAAGAAGATGAACGGCGGCAGGATCACCATCCCGATGCGCCCGATCCACGTCGTCGCATTCAGCGAGATGTGGAACTTGAACGCGATGATGTCGTTCATCGCAGCCAGGGTCAGCACCATGTAGAAGGAGATCGCCATCGCACCGATCGCCGTGCGCACCGGGACGTCCCGCGGTCGCTGCAGCAGGTTGTGGTGCGCGTAGTCACCGGTGAATCGCTTCTCCAGGAACGGATAGATGGTCAGCAGGACGAAAACCAGGCCCATGATGAGCGCCACCCAGACTGGGGCGGGGATGGTGTGGTGCCAGAAGTAGAACTCCCACGGCGGCCAGATGCGGGCCAGGCCCTCGGTCCACATCATGTAGAAGTCGGGCTGTGAACCGGCCGACACCTGGGATGGCTTGTAGGGACCCAGGTTCCAGATCGGGTTGATCTGCAGCAGCCCACCCATCAGGCCCAGCACACCGACGATGGCGGCGAAAAACGCGCCGGACTTGACGGCGAACACCGGCATCACGCGCACGCCGACGACGTTGTGCTCGGTGCGGCCCGGGCCGGGGAACTGGGTGTGCTTCTGGAACCACACCAATCCCAGATGTAATCCGATGAGCGCCAGGATGATTCCCGGTATCAGCAGGATGTGGATCGCATAGAGGCGCGGGATCAGGATGTCACCCGGGAAGTCGCCGCCGAAAAGCGCCCAGTGCAGCCAGGTTCCGATCACCGGCATGCCCAGGGTGATCGACGAGAGCGCGGCCCGCAGCCCGATGCCCGACAGCAGGTCGTCGGGCAGCGAGTAACCGAAGTAGCCCTCGAACATGGACAGGATCAGCAGCAGCGAGCCGATGACCCAGTTGGCCTCGCGCGGCCGGCGGAACGCTCCGGTGAAGAAGATGCGGGCCAGGTGCACCATGATCGCCGCGGAGAACATCAACGCGGCCCAGTGGTGGACCTGTCGGACGAACAGGCCACCCCGGACTTCGAACGAGATGTTGAGCGCCGTTTCGTAGGCGCGCGACATCTCGACACCGCGAAGTGGTTGGTAGACACCGTTGTACGTGACCTCGGTCATGGACGGGTCGAAGAACAGCGTCAGATACACACCGGTCAGCAGCAGCACGATGAAGCTGTAGAGCGCGATCTCGCCGAGCAGGAACGACCAGTGCGTCGGGAAGACCTTGTTGAGCTGTCTGCGCACGGCCGCCGACGGGTGATAGCGGGTGTCGATGTCCTCGCCCTGTTTGGCCAGGACATCGCCGATCTTCGGTGGACTCAGTTTGGGACTCATGTCGTCGTCCTCTCCCAAAATGCCGGTCCGACGGGCTCGATGAAGTCGCCGTTGGCGACCAGATACCCGTTGGTGTCGATGGTGATCGGCAGTTGCGCCAACGCACGCGCCGCCGGGCCGAAGATCGGCTTGGCGAAATGCAGTGCGTCGAACTGCGATTGGTGACACGGGCACAAGATCCGGTAGGACTGCTGCTCGTACAGCGACGACGGGCAACCCAGATGCGAGCACACCTTCGTGAATGCGAAGAACTCGCCGAAGTTGAAGCTTTCCTGGCCCTGCCGCTTGACCACGCGGGACATGTCGGTGGGCCGGATCCGGATGAGCATCACCGGATTTCGCACACCCAGCTTGATCGCGGTGAGCTTTTCGTGCGATTCCGCGGTGGTGCCGTCGCCGTCGGACTCCCGCCACGGGAACACCGTCTCCATTGCGCCCGCGTCCATGTCTTCCGGGCGCATTTTGACGAACGGCGCGCTGTCGGTCGAACCGGTGGCTCGCGCGAGATAGATGGTCTCGCCGTGGTAGCGCGGCGTCCAGCCGGACGTCCACAGCACGGCCTTCTTGCCATCCGCGGTGGGCACCACCGGTTTCCAAGGGTTTTTGATCAGGCCGCCCGCGAACGCCACCAGGGTGCCGAGGCCGAATGCGCCCAAGCCCAAGCCCAGCGACAGCCCCACGAGCTTGCGGCGCCCGATCGTCGAACCCTGATAGGCGTCGGTGAGGTTCGCCACCACCGTCTTGCGGTCGATTTCGCGGGAGGCGCCGTCGTGGCGTTCCTGGATCGAAATCTCTTCTGGGATAAACCTTTTCTGGAACAGCAGCGCCCCGACGGCGATCGCCAGGATGGACAGCCCGAACGTCAGGCCGTACAGCGGTGTGGTCAGCGAGTACCACAAGCTGCCCGCGGCTTCCCTCGGCTTGTATTCCCATGGCCAGAACAGGAAGATCAGCAGCAGCGCCAGCCCGAAGAAACCGCCGAGCAACAGCCACAGGGCCACACCCCGCTCGGCGCGCTTCTCGGCCTTGGTCTCTGTGGCCGGCCAGCGGGGCTCCTTGTAGACGGTCTCGACGCCGTCGATCTTGCCGCCCAGCGCCACCAGTTCGTCATTCGACATCTCGGCCAGCGCAGCCTCATTGGGCTCCTGGGCCGGCCCGGCGCCCCTGTCGGTGTCGGAGCCGGTGGGGATGTTCGAGCCGTCGCTCATGATCGCGCCCCAATCCACAGTGCCAGCCCGATGGCGGCGACCATCCCGATGATCCACATCGCCATGCCCTCGGGCGCGGGTCCGAAGCCACCGAGGCCGTAGCCGCCCGGCTGGCGCTCTTCGGCGACCGTCCGCACGTAGCCGATGATGTCTCGCTTGGCCTCGAAGGAAAGCTGGCGGTCGGAGAATTTCGGCATGTTCTGCGGGCCGGTCAGCATCGCGTCGAGGATCTGCTGCTCATTGGCGGGCCCGAGGTCGGGCGCGAACTTGCCGGACGACAGCGCCCCGCCCTTCCCGGTGAAGTTGTGGCACGACGCGCAGTTGAGCCGGAAGAGGTCGCCGCCGCGGCCCAGGTCGTTCCCGCGCAGCGACCGCATCGAGACGCTGCCGTCGGGGTTGCGGGTCACGGTCGGGCCGCCGCCGTTGGCCTGCACGTAGGCGCCGATGGCGTCGATCTGCGCCTCGTCGAAGACCGGGTCTTTGCGCGGGGCCTGGGCCTCACCGCGCATGGCGGGCATCCGTCCGGTCGACACCTGGAAGTAGACGGCCGCCTCGCCGACCCCGATCAGGCTTGGCCCGTGGTCGGGCACGCCCTGCAGGTTAGCGCCGTGGCACGACACACAGGAAGTGTCGAAA
Organism: Mycobacterium sp. IS-1264; assembly: GCF_001954195.1. Classification (GTDB taxonomy): domain Bacteria; phylum Actinomycetota; class Actinomycetes; order Mycobacteriales; family Mycobacteriaceae; genus Mycobacterium. The sequence continues at coordinate 60,047 of NZ_MBES01000065.1, forward strand.
AGCTGTTTGCCGGTGCGCAATAGCGCCGAGGACGACTCATCGGCAACGGCCACCTGCGGCCGGGGGGTCAGCACCGCGGCCAGCCCGCCGGCCACGGTAAGCGCGATCAGCAGCAGCAGGCCGCCCGACAATCGGCGGCGCAACCGCCGCCGCGCGCGATCACTCCGCGGACCCCGGGGCTTGCTGCCACCGGATCGGATAGACCTCAGTCGCTTCAACCGAGCACTCCTGTTCATTCCTCTTTCAAAGCCCCTGCGAAAGCGCCGGCCTTCATCGGATGAAATAGATCACGGTGAACAGCGCGATCCACACGATGTCCACGAAATGCCAGTAGTAGGAGACGACGATGCTGGCGGTCGCCTGCGCCGGGGTGAACTTGGTCATCGCGGTGCGCGCCAGCAGGAAGATGAATGCGATCAGCCCGCCGGTGACGTGCAACCCGTGGAAGCCGGTGGCCAGGTAGAACACGCTGCCGTAGGCGCTGCTGGGGATCGTCGTGCCGTGCGTGGTCAGGTGGTAGTACTCGTAGGCCTGACCCAGGATGAAGAACAAGCCCATCAGGAAGGTGATCACGTACCACCGGCGCAGCCCGAAAACGTCGCCGCGTTCGGCCGCGAAAACCCCCATCTGGCAGGTGAAAGACGAGGCGATCAGCACCAGCGTCACCGGGACGGCCTGGTACAGATTCAGCTCTGTCGGTGGCGGCGGCCAGTTCCCGCCGGCCTGCGCGCGGGCCGTGAAGTAGAACGCGAACAGTCCAGCAAAGAACATCAGCTCGCTGGAAAGCCACACTATGGTGCCGACACTGACCATGTTTGGGCGATTGAGCGAATGCACCCGTGACGTGATCGCAGTACCCGAGGTCCCCACAGCGCTGGTCACATCCGCAAGTATGACGCTTTGTAGTTGTCGAACTCTACCCGGGTCTGAAATTGGCGTTTCGCGCGTCGTGCCGGCGCCGCTCTCGGCCTGCCTCCGGCGGCGGTTGGGGGGCGGTTGGTACTCGTGGGACCATCAGCGCGTGGCTCTGTCATCCGAGACTTCGCCTCCCGGGGGGTCCGCACCCGGCCCCGCCGGCTCGGCGTCGTCATGGCCGCAGGTCTTGGCTCGCCTGACGGACGGGCGGGAGCTCACCCGGGGTCAGGCCGCCTGGGCGATGGACCAAATCATGACGGGAAACGCGGCGCCGGCCCAGATCGCCGCGTTCGCGGTGGCGATGAAGATGAAGGGCCCGACCTCGGCGGAGGTCAGCGAGCTGGCCGACGTCATGCTGAGCCACGCGCTGCGGATGCCCGCCGACGCGATCCGCGACGACACCGTCGACATCGTCGGCACCGGCGGGGACGGGGTCAACACCGTCAACCTGTCCACTATGGCGGCGATCGTGGTCGCGGCCGCGGGCGTGCCGGTGGTCAAGCACGGCAACCGCGCGGCATCGTCGCTCTCGGGCGGCGCCGACACGCTGGAGGCGCTCGGGGTGCGCATCGACCTCGGGCCCGAGCAGGTCGCGCGCAGTCTCGCCGAAGTCGGGATCGGGTTCTGCTTTGCGCCGGTGTTCCATCCGTCGTACCGGCACGCGTCCGCGGTGCGCCGCGAGATCGGAGTGCCCACGGTGTTCAATCTCCTTGGGCCCCTTACCAATCCGGCGTGGCCGCGGGCCGGGTTGATCGGCTGCGCGTTCGCCGAGCTGGCCGAGGTGATGGCCGGGGTGTTCGCCGCGCGGGGCTCCAGTGTGCTGGTGGTGCATGGCGACGACGGGCTCGATGAGCTGACGACGACCACCACGAGCACCATCTGGCGAGTGCAGGCGGGCACGGTGGACCGGCTGACCTTCGATCCCGCCGGATTCGGGTTCGCCCGCGCCGAACTCGGTGAGCTGCTGGGCGGCGACGCGCAAGCCAACGCGGCGGAGGCGCGCGCGGTGCTGGCCGGCGCCGCGGGACCGGTCCGGGATGCCGTCGTCCTCAACGCCGCCGGCGCCATCGTCGCCCATGCCGGGCTATCCAGCCGCGCCGAATGGTTGCCGGCGTGGGAGGACGGGTTGTCCCGCGCCCGCGCCGCCATCGACACCGGCGCGGCCGAACAGCTGCTCGCGCGTTGGGTGCGGTTCGGCGAGCAGCTCTGAGTCCCAATCCCGGAGGGCCTGCTCGCATGCCAGCCGCGCCGAGCGCGCCGCGGCCGCCCAGGCCGCCCAGGGTCCGGCCGACCGCAGCGGCGAGGCCCAGCCGTCGTCGCCGGCCACCCGCACGACGCGCACGCCCGGGTTCGCCAGCCAGCGCGCGATCAGGGCGGTCTCCTCGACCAGCGCGCCGCCCAGCGGGGCCTGGGCGCGCAGGATCGATTGCGCGCCAGCCGCGATGGCGTCGACGACCGGCATCGGCGGCACCCCTCGTCTGGCGTTGCCCGCCGCGGCGAGCTGGCCGCAGCGGATGACGGCCAGGTGGTAGCCGCCGTTGCCGTCCGGTGCGGCGGCGATCAGCTCGCCCACCGCGGCGAGGGCCCGCAGCCGCTGCCCGCGCCACAGGGTTTCGACGGCGGTGGCGGTGCGGTCGCGCAATCGTGCGGCGCTCTCGTAGTGGCGACGCTCGGCGAGCACACTGACCTGACGCACCGCGTCGTTCAGCGCGCCGTTGTCCAGGCCGTCGATCAGGGCGGCGGCGCGGGCCACGGCCGCCGCGTATTGAGTGGCCGTGACGTCGCGGGCGGCGGGACAGGGCGACACCTCGGCCTCGGGACAGGCCGGCCCATGGCGCGCACCGCGCGCGAGCCGTGCGGTGCAGGTTCGGATTCCGCTGAACCGCGCGAGCAGGCCGGCGGTTTCGGCGGCATCGGCGCGAGACCGAAACGGGCCGACGGCGCGGTCGTGGCGCGGCGAGCGCACCACCGACAAGCGCGGAAACGCCTCGTCCGTCAGCGTCACCCACCACCACCGGTGCGGGAACCGCGAGCGGCGGTTGTAGGGCGGGGCGTGCGCGGCCAGCATCCGCAGTTCGCGCACGCCGGCCTCGAGCGGGTGCGCGCACTCGACGTGGTCGACCGCCGTGGCGAGCGAGACCATCTCCTTCATCCGGCCGCGGGGATCGGCCCCGGTGAAGTACTGGCTCACCCGGCGGCGCAGGTCGACGGCCGTCCCAACGTAGAGCACCTCGCCGGCCGGCCCGCGAAACAGGTAGACCCCGGGGCGGTGCGGCAGGGGATCGGCGAGCACCTTTTTGCGACGCTGGGCCGGGGTCACGTCGGGCAGATACGAGCGCAGGTCGGCAAAGGTGTGCACACCCTGATTGCCCACCCGCTCGATCAGGGCATGCAACACGTCGACGGTCGCGCGGGCGTCGTCGAGGGCCCGGTGCGTGGGCTGTGCGGCGACGGCGAACAGCCGCGCCAGCGCGGCCAGCCGCACACTGGGGGCCTCCTCGCGGCTCAACACCCGACGGGCCAGCCGGACCGTGCACAGCACTTGCGGTCGGGGCCAAGGGATTTCGCAGCGCTGCGCGGCGGCCCGCAGGAATCCGACATCGAACCCGGCGTTGTGGGCGACCAACACCGAGCCGCCGGCGAACTCCAGAAACATCGGCAGCACGGCGTCGATGGTCGGGGCGTCGCACACCATCGCCGTGGTGATCCCGGTGAGCCGCACGATCTGGGGCGGGATGCTGCGCTGGGGGTCGACCAGGGTGGCGAACTCGCCGAGCACGACGCCGCCGCGGACCTTCACCGCCCCGATTTCGGTGATCGCGTCGGGCGGTGTTCCATCGCTGCCCCGAGTGCGCCCGCCGGTGGTCTCCAGATCCACCACGACAAAGGTGGTTTCACGCAACGGGATTTCGTCGGTGGGCGTCCAGTCCGGGCCGGCGAAACTCAGCTGAGTCCCACCAGTCACACCCATGTGCGTGACGTTAAGCACCCGCACCGACACCGGCCGTGTTCCCACGCCGGGCGGAGTCGGGGGAGTCGGGCGCCGAAAGTTGTCGGTGTCCGCGGTTAGCGTGTGGACAGCCCGACCGGAGCGCAAGCGAGAGGACCGATCCGATGGCACACAGCAGCGGCCCCGACCACACCCGCATTGCGACGTCCGCGCACGGCGAACCGGTGGTGATCGACTGCGACGACTGCGCGGTGCGCGGTCCGGGCTGCCGCGATTGTGTGGTCAGCGTGCTACTCGGGATACCGGAAACTTTGTTGGAGGATGAACGCGCCGCGCTGGACGTGCTCGCCGAAGTCGGGCTGGCGCCTCGGTTGCGGCTGGTCCCGATCCACCGCGATCGCGGCTCCGGGGTGGCGTAATTGCCCTGTGCGCCAAAACTCCTGGATGGTAGCCGCACACCGGTTGTCGTTCACAAAGAATTGACAGAATTCTTTCTAATTTCTTAACGATCTGGTTTAGACAAACACCTATATCGTTTCGTAACCTGTTTGAGACCTAAACCAGCTCGACCGCGATGCGTCGATGGCCGTTTAAGGAAGCAAATCTTGAGTTTCGGCTCTGAGTATCCGATTGCGCGTGCCCTCACACGTTTGGTGGTCGGGATACTGGCGGGCTCGACGGTTCTAGCGGGCGCCCTCGCCGCGAGCGCGGCGGCCGATCCTGCGGACGACGCGATGGCGAAGCTCAATGAGCTATCGCGTCAGGCTGAGCGGACCACCGAGGCGATGCACAGCGCCCAGCTCGACCTGAACGCGAAGTTGGGGGCGCAGCGGGCGGCGGAGAAGAAGCACGCCGACGACCAGGCCGCGGTCGACGGGGCCAAGGCCAAGCTGGCCACCTTCCAGACCGCCGTCAACAAGCTCGCCGCCGCGACCTACATGGGTGGCCGCGTCGACGGCATGGAGGCCATGCTGACCGCGGGATCGCCGCAGGGGCTGATCGACAAGATGGCCGTGCAGCGGCTGATGGCGACTCAAATGCGCGAGCAGATGGCGGGTTTCCGGATGGCCGGCGAGCAGGCCGCCAAGGCCGAGCAGGCATCCGCGAAGTCCGCCGCCGACGCCAAGAGCGCGGCCGAGCAGGCGGCCGCGGTACGGGCCAGCCTGCAGTCCAAGCAGAGCCAGCTGCAGGTGCAGATCGCCGTCGTCAAATCGCAGTACATGTCCCTGTCGCCAGGCCAGAAGACCGCGCTCGCCGACCCCGGGCCCGTCCCCGCGGCTGCTCCGGCACCCGGCGCGCCGGCACCGGACGCGTTGCCGCCCGGTGCGCCGCAGCCCGGCGGCCCTGCGCCGGGCGAGGCTCCACCCCCCGGCGGACTGTTCGGACCACAGCCCGGCGGCGGCGTCGGCGGCGGTGACCGCGCGACGGTTGTGCAGGCGGCGCTGACGCAGGTCGGCTCGCCCTATGTGTGGGGTGGTGCGGCGCCCGGCGGGTTCGACTGCTCGGGACTGGTGATGTGGGCCTTCCAGCAGGCCGGCATCTCGCTGCCGCACTCCAGCCAGGCGCAGGCCCAAGGCGGTCAGCCGGTGGCGCTGTCGGATCTGCAGCCCGGCGATGTGGTGACCTTCTATAACGACGCGTCACACAGCGGCCTCTACGTCGGCGACGGCATGGTGATCCATTCCTCCACCTACGGCCAGCCCGTGCGGGTGGTGCCGATGAATTCCGCTGGCCCGGTCCACGACGCCCGCCGCTACTGAGCGCCGGGGCCGGCCCAGCCGCCGGCGAGGCTTGAAAATCCTGCTGGCCTGTGTCTTTGTTGGTGAGTTCGTCGCGGCCGCGGCATCCCAGTCGGTAGTCCACTCGGCGCCCGATGCCCCGCAACGACCCACACCGCCGGCCGCGTCCGCGCCGATGGTGGTCCGCGACCGGGCGGTCCGTCTGCTCGGTGGCGGCGGTCCGGCCACCGATCGTCTGCTGTCGCGCATCGCGTCGAACATCGGCACGGCGGTCGACGCCGTCGAGGCCTTTTGGGGGATCGATTGGCCGCGCGACATCTCGGTGGTCGCCACCGGCTCGGACGACGAGTTTCGCGCCGCCGCCGGCGGCGGCCCGGCCGAACAATGGGCCGACATCGCGGCGGTGACGGTCGTCGACCGCGTCGATCCCGCGCACCGGGCGGCGGTCGGCCAGCGGATCGTATTCGCGCCGGGCGCGGCCAACATGACCGAACCCGCACTGCGAATAGTGTTGACCCACGAGCTTTTTCACTACGCGGCGCGCATCGACACCGCCCTGGACGCGCCCAGGTGGCTGACCGAAGGGGTCGCCGATTTCGTCGCACGGCCACCCGGCCCGGTGCCCGCCGAGGCGGCCGAGGCCGTCGTGGCCCTGCCGTCGGACGCCGATCTGGATACCCCCGGCCCGCAGCGTTCGTCGGGGTATGACCGCGCATGGTGGTTCGCCCGCTTCGTCGCCGATACCTACGGGGCCGCGAAGCTGCGGGCGTTCTACCTGGCCGCGTGCGGGGCCGGGCATGCGGACGTCCCCGCCGCCGTGCGCGACGTCCTCGGCACCGACCCGGCCGCACTGCTCGCCCGCTGGAAGCATTGGCTGGTCCTATAGCCTGTCGCAGGTGAGTCGGGTCCTGCTGGTAACCAACGACTTTCCGCCCCGACGCGGCGGCATCCAGTCCTACCTGGGGGAGTTCGTCGGCCGGATTGTGGATGCCGGCTCGCATTCGGTGACGGTGTATGCGCCGCAATGGAAGGGCGCCGACGCGTTCGACGAGACGGCCGCGGCCGCGGGTTATCGAGTCGTGCGCCACCCGGGCACCCTGATGCTGCCCGGCCCGGCCGTCGATGCGCGCATGCGCCGGCTGATCGCCGAGCACGGCATCGAGACCGTATGGTTCGGTGCGGCCGCGCCGCTGGCCCTGCTGGCCCCGCGCGCCCGGCAGGCGGGTGCTACCCGGGTGGTGGCCAGCACGCACGGCCACGAAGTGGGCTGGTCGATGCTTCCGGTGGCCCGATCGGTGTTGCGCCGCATCGGTGACGGCACCGACGTCGTGACCTTCGTCAGCCGCTACACCCGGTCCCGGTTCGCGACGGCCTTCGGCCCCGCGGCGTCGCTGGAGTACCTGCCGTCGGGCGTGGACACCGACCGGTTCCGGCCCGACCCGGCCGCCCGCGCCGAGCTGCGCAGCCGCTACCGGCTGGGCGAGCGGCCCACCGTGGTGTGCCTGTCGCGGCTGGTCCCGCGCAAAGGCCAGGACGTGTTGATCAGGGCGCTGTCGTCGATCCGGCGACGCGTCGACGGAGCGGCCCTGGTGATCGTCGGCGGTGGCCCATACCTGCAGGAGTTGCAGAAGCTGGCCCGCGAGTGCGGGGTGGCCGACCACGTGACCTTCACCGGCGGCGTGCCGGCCGCCGAACTGGCCGCCCACCACGCGCTGGCCGACGTGTTCGCGATGCCGTGCCGCACCCGCGGCGCGGGCATGGACGTCGAGGGCTTGGGCATCGTCTTTCTGGAGGCTTCGGCCACCGGCGTACCGGTCATTGCCGGGCAATCGGGTGGAGCCCCAGAAGCGGTGCAGCACAACAAGACTGGGTTAGTGGTCGACGGCCGTTCGGTGGACAAGGTGGCCGACGCCGTCACCGAGTTGCTGACCGATCGCGACCGCGCCGCCGCGATGGGCGCCGCCGGTCGCGAATGGGTGATGTCGCAGTGGCGCTGGGACACGCTGGCGGCTCGGCTGGCCGACCTGCTGCGCGGCTAGTGCTTCGGTAAATCCTGGGCCGCTAGTCCTTGTCGTAGATCGCCTCGATGTCGGAGGCGAACTTCTCGGCCACCACGTTGCGCTTGACCTTCATCGTCGGCGTCAGTTCGCCGGTGTCCTCGGTGAAATCGACCGGCAGGATCCGGAATTTGCGGATCGACTCGGCATGTGACACCGACAGGTTGGCCTTCTTCACGGCCGCGTCCACCTCGGCGATCAGATCGGGATCGGTGGTCAGGTCGCCCACCGAGGCGCCGTCCGCCTTGCTGTTGCGCTGCTTCCAGCCGTCGAACGCCTCGGGGTCGATGGTGATCAGGGCGCCGATGAACGGCTTGGCATCCCCGACGACCATCGCCTGGCTGATCAGCGGGTGCGCCCGCAGCTGGTCCTCGAGCACCGCGGGAGCGACGTTCTTGCCGCCCGCGGTGACGATGATTTCCTTCTTGCGGCCGGTGATCGTCAAGAAGCCGTCGTCGTCGACCGCGCCGAGATCGCCGGTCTTGAACCAGCCGTTGCTGAACGCCTCCTCGGTGGCCTGCTCGTTGCGCCAGTAGCCGCTGAACACCACGCCGCCGCGGACCAACAGTTCCTTGTCCTCGGCGATGCGCAGGCTGTTGCCGGGCACCAGCTTTCCGACGGTTCCGATCTTGAGCCCGTCGATCTGGTTGACCGTGATGGCCGCGCTGGTCTCGGTCAGGCCGTAGCCCTCGTAGACAGTCAGGCCCACGCCGCGGTAGAAGTGGCCCAGCCGCGCCCCCAGCGGCGCGCCACCGGAGACGGCGGCGTGGCAGTCGCCGCCCAGCGCGGCGCGCAGTTTGTGATAGACCAGCCGGTCGAACACGGCGTGCTTGGCGCGCAGCAGCGGCCCCGGCCGGCCGTCGTCGAAGGCCTGGCTCCAGTCGACCGCGGTCTGCGCCGCACGCTTGAAGATCCAGCCCTTGCCGCCGTTGACGGCGTTCTGCTCGGCGGTGTTGTAGACCTTCTCGAACACCCGGGGAACCGAGACCACCACGGTCGGTTTGAACACGCTGAACAGCGGCAGCAGGTTCTTGATGTCGCTGGTGAATCCGACGGTGAGCTTGCTGGCGAACGCCGACAGCGTCAGCGCCCTGGCCAGCACGTGGGCGAGCGGCAGGAAAACCAGCAGCCGCTGGCCCTCCTGCAGCAACGTCGGCAGGCACTCCTGCGTGCCCCTGATCTCATGCAGCAGATTGGAATGGGTGAGCTGGCAGCCTTTGGGCCGTCCCGTGGTGCCCGAGGTGTAGATGAGCGTCGCCGGGTCCTGGGCCCGCAACCCGGCGAGCCGGGCCGTCAGCTCGGCCGGGTCGACCGATGCCCCGGCCTCGACGAGCTGGTCGAGCGCCTTGGGACCGGAACCGTTGATGTGCAGCACCCGGCGCAGCGCCGGAAGCTCGCCGGTCAGCTCGGTGACGATCGCGGCGTGTTCGTCGGTTTCGGCGAACGCCAGCACCGCCTCGGAATTCTGCAGCACCCAGCGCACCTGCTCGGCCGACGACGTCTCGTAAATCGGCACCGTCACGGCCCCCACCGCCAAGATCGCCAGGTCGAGGATCGCCCACTCGTAGCAGGTGGCGGAAAAGATCGATACCCGGTCACCGGCCTGCACCCCAAGCGAGATCAAACCCAATGCCGCAGAACGAATCTGATCGGCAGCCTCGGCGCACGTGACGTCGGTCCAGACCCCGTCGATCTGGCGTTGGTAGATGACAAAGCTGGGGTCGTCGCGCTCATGCTCGAAGACCATGGCCGCGACATTGTCGCGCTCGCCGACGGAGAAGCGGGCGGGGACGCTGTACTCACGCACTTGATGACCTCATTTGACCTGGTGACGTTGCCGGGGGCCGGCTTGCTGTCGCCCAGCCTAATCCGAGTGTTCGCCCAGCACGGCGGCGGTCGGGTGGGGTGGCACCACCATTGCCGCACGATTGCCCCGAGGTCGTTGCCGGGCGTCCGGGACGGGTGTGTGAAGCTGTGGCGATGCACAGCATCCAGATCGCCGACCAGACGTTCGTCGCGGCCGACGGTGCGCGGGTAGGTGCCGCGGTAGCCGATCGGTCGAACTGGCGTCGGTGGTGGCCCGATCTGCGGCTGCAGGTCGTGGAGGATCGCGCGGAAAAGGGCATCCGCTGGACGGTGACGGGCGCGCTGACCGGCACAATGGAGATCTGGCTGGAACCGTCGCTGGATGGGGTCGTGCTGCATTACTTCCTGCACGCCGAGCCGACCGGTGTCGCCGCTTGGCAGCTGGCCAAGCTGAACTTGCCGAAAATGACGCACCGCCGTCGGGTGGCGGGTAAGAAAATGGCCTTTGAGATCAAGACGACGCTGGAACGGTCACGCGCGGTCGGTTCTCCGGTAGTTTAACTGCGGTCAACGTTTCGCACGGGGAGTACCGTTTCGGACCGCTTACGGCAGAGAGGGCAGCAGCCAGGTGGCGGAGAAGACGACGCAAACCATTCACATCGACGCCGACCCGGGCAAGGTGCTCGAGGTGATCGCCGACATCGATTCCTACCCGGAATGGATCTCGGAGTACAAGGAAGCCGAGGTGCAGGAAAGAGGCACCGACGGCTACCCGAAGGTGGTGCGGTTCGTCATGGACGCGGGCATCATCAAGGACACCATGGTCATGTCCTACCAGTGGCCCGCCGACCGCAAGTCGCTGAGCTGGACCCTGGTCTCCAGTTCGCTACTGCGCTCCCTTGAAGGCTCATATCGCTTGGCGCCCAAGGGATCTGGCACCGATGTCACCTACGAGCTCTCGGTGGATCTGGCTCTGCCGATGATCGGCATGCTCAAACGCAAGGCCGAGCGCAGGCTGACCGACACCGCTTTAAAGGATCTGAAGAAACGAGTCGAGGCTGAGTGAGTCTGCTGAGCCCGCCCGGATCAGTCTCTTCGTCGGGAAGGGCGGGGTAGGAAAATCCACCCTGGCATGTGCCACCGCGGTCGGTGACGCGAGCGAGGGCGGCCGGGTGCTGGTGGTGTCCACCGATCAGGCGCATTCGCTGGGCGACGTGCTCGGTGTCCCGGTACCGCCGAGCGGTCGCGAGGATCCGGTTCGGGTGCTCGCCGACCTCGATACCGGGGACGCCGCGGCCGGCGGCGGCTTCCTCGACGCGCTGGCATTGGACACCCTGGCGCTGCTCGAGGACCGGTGGCGCGACGCGGTCGATGCGCTGGATCGACGGTTCCCCGACTCCGAGCTGAGCAGCATTGCGCCCGAAGAACTCTCGGCGCTGCCGGGCATCCAGGAGGTGCTCGGTCTGCACGCGGTCGGCGAGCTCGCGGCGTCCGGACGATGGGACCGCATCGTCGTCGACTGCGCCTCGACGGCGGACGCGCTGCGAATGCTGACGTTGCCCGCCACCTTCGGGCTGTACGTGGAGCGCGCGTGGCCGCGCCATCGCCGGCTGTCCGTGACCGCCGACGACACCCGGTCCGCGGCGGTCGTGGAGCTGCTGGAACGCATCAGCGCCAGCGTGGACGCGCTCGGCGCCCTGCTGACGGACGGCGGGCAGGTCAGCGCCCACCTGGTCCTGACCCCCGAGCGGGTGGTCGCGGCCGAGGCGGTGCGGACGCTGGGCTCGCTGGCGCTGATGGGCGTCCGCGTCGAGGAGCTGATCGTCAATCAGGTGCTGACCGAAGACGAGTCGTACGAATACCACAACCTGCCCGACCACCCGGCCTTCTACTGGTATGCCGAACGCATCTCCGAACAACATTCGGTGCTCGACGAACTCGACGCCACCATCGGGGACGTGGCCCTGGTGCTGACCCCACACCTGTCCGGCGAGCCGATCGGCGCCAAGGCGCTGGGCGGACTGCTGGACAGCGCCCGGCGCCGGCGCGGGGCGCCGCCGCCGGGGCCCCTGCGTCCCATCGTTGACCTGGAATCCGGGTCAGGACTTGGGTCCATCTACCGAATGCGGCTAGCGTTACCCCAGCTCGATCCCGGCGCGCTGTCGTTGGGGCGGGTCGACGACGACTTGATCATCAGCGCTGGCGGGCTACGGCGCAGGGTTCGGTTGGCGTCGGTACTGCGGCGGTGCACGGTGCTGGACGCACATCTGCGGGGCAGTGAGCTGACCGTTCGCTTTCGACCGGATCCGGAGGTGTGGCCTAAGTGAATGGCGCTCATCCCGAACTCGGTCCCGAGCTGCGCAAGCTCGCCCAGGCGATCCTGGACGGGATCGACCCCGCGGTGCGCACGGCGGCCGCATTGACGGCCGGCGCCGGCGTCGGGACCGGCAAGTGCCAGCAGGTGTGGTGCCCGGTGTGCGCCCTGGCCGCGCTCGCCACCGGCGATCAGCACCCGCTGCTCACCGTCATCGCCGACCACAGCATCGCGTTGCTCGAGGTCATCCGCGCCATCGTCGACGACATCGACCGGACCTCCCAACCAACACCGAAACCGCCGCCGGACGGACCGCCCGGGGGCGGCGTCTCGCCCGAGCCGGACGCGGGGGAAGCCGCCGGCAAGACGCGTTACCAGCCGATCCCAGTCACCGTCGAGGAGTGATCCGCTCGAAGCCGAAGGTGGTTCCTTGGGCTGCGGGTCGGTACAGTTGGCGCCAACAGAATCACCATCACCATCATCGAGTCGGGCGAGAGGGAGGGCCATGTGGTACTGGCTGTTCAAGTACGTCCTCCTGGGCCCGTTGCTGACGCTGCTGGGCCGCCCGAAAATCGAAGGCCTGGAACATGTTCCGAGTTCGGGCCCGGCAATACTGGCCAGTAACCACTTGGCCGTGATGGACAGCTTCTTCCTGCCCCTCGTTGTGCGCCGCCGCATCACGTTCCTGGCGAAGTCCGAATACTTCACCGGCACCGGCATCAAGGGCTGGTTCAGCCGGTGGTTCTTCACCGCCGTCGGGCAGGTGCCCATCGATCGTTCCAGCGCCGACGCCGCGCAGGCCGCGCTCAACACGGCCGAGCACGTGCTGTCCCAGGGCAAGCTCCTGGGCATGTACCCCGAGGGCACCCGGTCGCCCGACGGCCGGCTGTACAAGGGCAAGACCGGCCTGGCCCGGCTGGCGTTGCAAACCGGCGTCCCGGTGATCCCGGTGGCGATGATCGGCACCAACGTCGTCAACCCGCCCGGCACCACGATGCTGCGATTCGGCAAGGTCACCGTCCGTTTCGGCAAGCCCATGGACTTCTCCCGATTCGAAGGCCTCGCCGGCAATCGCTTCATCGAGCGGGCCGTCACCGACGAGGTGATCTACGAGCTGATGGGGCTGTCCGGCCAGGAGTATGTCGACATCTACGCCGCCAGCATCAAGGAACGCGGCGACGGCTCGACCGACGGCTCGACCGATGACTCGCCCGATCCGGAGTCGAACTCCGAGGCCGCTCGGATCCCCGAGACCGCCGTCGGCTAGCGCCCCGTTTCTCAGCCGACTTGCTCAGCCGACGGCCGTGGCCGGCGTGAGCGTCTTGGCCGCGGCGTCTCGCGAAGGCGCCCGGGCGGTGACGGCGAAGCCGGCGGTGACGATGACCGCCAGCGCCCACCACACGTAGGACGTCCCGACCAGCTGGCGCCACCAGTTCGCGGTCGTCTCGTGATGCTTGGGCAGCAGATCGATCGGCGTCCACCGCATCAACGCGACGCCGACGAGGCTCACCGCCGCCAGTGCGACGTTGCGGCGCCGCCAGCCCAATATCGCCATCACCAACACCGCCGGCAGTGCCCACACCCAATGGTGTGACCAGGACACCGGCGAAACCACCAACCCGAACAGGGCGACGCAGATCAGTGCCAGCGTCGGCTCCCCGGCCCGCAGCACCCGCCGCATCGCCCAGATGGTCAGTCCGAGCACCACGAGGCAGGCGGCCACCCACAGCGGAAAGCGTTCGTGCTCACCGAGCCCCAGCCGGGCGAGCGCACCCGCGATGTTCTGGTCGGTGTTCAATGCAGTCTCACCGATCCGGTCGGTGTGGTGCACGGTGCGGGTCCAGTACTCCCACGAATCGCTCCACGCCAAGACGAAACCGAGGAGCGTCGCGCCCACGAAGGACGCGACCGCCGTCCACGCGGCGCGGTTGTCGCGGCGCAGCACGAAATAGAGGAGAAACACCGCGGGGGTGAGCTTCAGCGCCATCCCCACGCCGAGCAGCAGGCCGCGGGGCCAGGGTGTGCGGCGTGGCAGGCAGTCGGCGATCACCAGCGTCATCAGCACGACGTTGACCTGGCCGAAGGCGAAGTTCGAGGTGATCGGTTCCAGCCAGATCGTCGCCCCCGCCGCGATGACCACGGCCAGCCACAACCGGCGCAGCCAGGCCGGCCCGCCCAGCACGGTCGAGCGGCCCCACACGTCGAGGCTGCTCAGCAGGATCGCCGTGGAGGCGACCAGCAGCGCGGCCGTCAGCACCGTGATCGCGACGCTGGCGGCCGGCATGTGCAGCCAGGAGAACGGGCAGAAGACGATGGCCGCCAGCGGGGGATAGGTAAACGGCAGGTTCAGCCCGATCGGTGTGTGGAACAACACGTCGCCGCGATACAGCGGACGCCCGTCCAGCCAGGCCCGACCGCCCATCTGATAGATGTCGATGTCGATGCGATACGGCGTCTGCCCGAACAGGCGCAGGCCCACGTAATACAGCGCCGCGGCGGCCAGCAGCCAGAGCAGGCACCACAGTGTCCACGACAGCAGCGCCCGCCCGGGGCCCCGTTCGCTCATCAAGCCCACGCCGGGCGCCCGCCATCTACTCATGTCGCAGAACAGCGTAATCGGTGCGCACGGCGCGACGCGTCGCAGCGCGGCTCCAACCTCGCGGGCGCATGCGGGCGTACGTTTCTAGAGTGCTCCACTGGTTCGTGCTCGGGGTGGGCCGCTGGTTCGCCGACGACATCGTCGACCGCGGCCGGCTGCCCCTGCTGTGCTGCCTGGTCGCGTTCATCCTGACCTTTTTCGTCACGCGGACGTTCGTGCGGGTTATCCGCCACCGCGCCGAAACCGGTCGCCCGGCCCGATGGTGGCAACCGCGCAATGTCCACATCGGGGGCATACACATCCACCACGTGACGTTCGGCGTCGTGCTGGTGATGCTCTCCGGATTGACGTTGGTGACCCTGTCGGTCAGTGGGCAGGAACCCGAATTCACCTTGGCCGCAATCCTTTTCGGGATCGGCGCAGCATTGGTTCTCGACGAGTACGCGTTGATCCTGCACCTCTCCGACGTCTACTGGGAGGAAGACGGCCGCACCTCGGTAGACGCAGTGTTCGCCGCGGTGGCGGTGGCGGGGCTGTTGATATTGGGTCTGCACCCGCTGATGTTCTTCTTCCCGTTCTGGCACGCCGCCGATTCGGTGGCGCTGCGCGCCGGGGTGGGCGGCGCGCTGGTGGTGACCTTTCCGCTGGCCGTCGTGGTGGTGCTCAAGGGCAAGGTCTGGACCGGCCTGCTCGGCATGTTCATCGTCGTACTGCTGGTCATCGGCGCGATCCGGTTGTCACGCCCGCACGCGCCCTGGGCACGCTGGCGCTACACCACCCAACCGGACAAGATGCGCCGCGCGCTGCAACGGGAGCGCACGCTGCGCCGCCCCGTCGTGCGGGCCAAGCTGTGGGTGCAGTGCGCGATCGCGGGCACCCCGCGACTGCCCGACGAACGCATGGTCGACGCCCAGCTCGACCATGACGTGCATGCGGCATCGGCGCCGACGGTGCCCATCCTGATCGGTCGGTAGGCCGCGTCCCAGGCCTGGGCTTTCCCATAGGCTTTCTGAGTGCGGTACTTCTACGACACAGAATTCATCGAGGACGGCCGCACCATCGAGCTGATCTCAATCGGCGTGGTCGCCGAGGACGGCCGCGAGTACTACGCCGTGTCCACCGAATTCGATCCCGAGCGGGCCGGAAGTTGGGTGCGCACCCACGTACTGCCCAAGTTGCCGCCCCCGGCCTCGCCGCTATGGCGCTCCCGAAAGCAGATTCGACTGGACCTGGAGGAGTTCTTCGGCGTCTTCATGACGGCGGAGCCGATCGAGCTGTGGGCGTGGGTGGGCGCCTACGATCACGTCGCCCTGTGCCAGTTGTGGGGCCCAATGCCGGGCCTGCCGAAGGCATTACCCCGCTTCACCCGGGAACTGCGGCAGTTGTGGGAGGATCGCGGGTCGCCCCGGATGCCGCCGCGCCCGCGTGAGGTCCACGACGCCCTGGTCGATGCCCGCGACCAGCTACGCCGATTCCGGCTGATCACGTCCGGCGACGATGGGCCCGGAGAACGTTCGTCCTAATCAGCCGTGCGTCGTCCCCAGTTACCATGGACCGATGAACTGGACCGTCGACATCCCGATCGAGCAGCTGCCGTCGCTGCCGCCGCTGCCGCCTGACCTGCGCGCCCGCCTGGACGCCGCATTGGCCAAGCCGGCCGCTCAGCAGCCCAGCTGGCCCGCCGACCGGGCCGAGGCGATGCGCACGGTGCTGGAGAGTGTGCCGCCGGTGACGGTGCCGTCCGAGATCGTCCGGCTGCACGAGCAGCTGGCCCAGGTCGCGCGGGGCGAGGCGTTCCTGCTGCAGGGCGGCGACTGCGCGGAGACGTTCGTCGACAACACCGAACCCCACATCCGGGGCAATGTCCGCGCCCTGCTGCAGATGGCCGTCGTGCTGACGTACGGGGCCAGCCTGCCGGTGGTGAAGGTGGCCCGCATCGCGGGCCAGTACGCCAAGCCCCGGTCCGCCGACATCGACGCGCTGGGCCTGAGGTCCTACCGCGGCGACATGATCAACGGCTTCGCCCCGGATGCCGCCGCGCGCGAACACGATCCGTCGCGATTGGTGCGGGCGTACGCCAACGCCAGCGCCGCGATGAACCTGGTGCGGGCGCTGACCTCGTCGGGGCTGGCGTCGCTGCACCTGGTGCACGACTGGAACCGCGAATTCGTCCGCACCTCGCCGGCCGGCGCGCGCTACGAGGCGCTGGCCACCGAGATCGATCGCGGGTTGCGGTTCATGAGCGCCTGCGGGGTGGCCGACCGCAACCTGCAAACGGCCGAAATCTATTCCAGCCACGAGGCTTTGGTGCTCGACTACGAGCGCGCCATGTTGCGCCTGTCGGATGTCGAGGGAACGCCGCAACTGTACGACCTGTCGGCGCACACCGTATGGATCGGCGAGCGGACCCGCCAGCTCGACGGCGCGCACGTCGCGTTCGCCGAGGTGATCGCCAACCCGATCGGTGTGAAGCTAGGGCCGACCATGACGCCGGAACTGGCCGTCGAGTACGTCGAGCGGCTCGACCCGCACAACAGGCCCGGACGGCTGACCTTGGTAAGCAGGCTGGGCAACAACAAGGTGCGCGATCTGCTGCCACCGATCGTCGAGAAGGTGCAGGCCACCGGTCACCAGGTGATCTGGCAGTGCGACCCGATGCACGGCAACACCCACGAATCGTCCAACGGCTACAAGACCCGGCACTTTGACCGCATCGTCGACGAGGTGCAGGGCTTCTTCGAGGTGCACCGGGCGTTGGGCACCCATCCGGGCGGCATCCACGTCGAGATCACCGGCGAGGACGTCACCGAATGTTTGGGTGGCGCGCAAGACATCTCGGATACCGACCTGGCCGGCCGCTACGAGACGGCGTGCGACCCGCGGCTGAACACCCAGCAGTCGCTGGAGCTGGCGTTCCTCGTCGCGGAAATGCTGCGCGACTAGGTCTCCTTTTCAGCTCGCGGAAAAGCGCCTACAGCAGGCCGGTCAGATTGCTGCCGATCGTCCACGCCGCGGTCGCGACCAGCCCGGTGAGGGCCAGCACGAGCGCCACCCAGACCAGCACCATGCGCCGGGCGTGCTGGCGCGCCCAGACGAAGTCGCTCATCGCGATCCCGGCGAATTCGCCTGAGACGGGCTGGTATTCGTAATCGCTGTCTTCGTGCTCGTCGAGTTCGGGGCCGGGCTGCGGCGGGGGTTGCGGCTCGTGCCAGTCTTCGGGCCCACGGGTGAGCTGGCGCGTGGGGTGGCGGACCGCGGCCTTGGCGGGCGCCGGCGGTTCCTGGCCGGTCGCCCGGCGCTCGCTCATCCGGCTCTGCTGTGCCGCAGCCGAGCGATGTTGCGCGGAGTTACGCGGGGCCGGCACCCGGAAGTCGGGCAAGCCCAATTCGTCGGCGATAGCGTCGATGTCGGCGGCCATCTCGATCGCGTCCGCGTAGCGGCCGGCCGGGTCGCGGGCGGTCGCGCGCGCGACGAGCGCGTCGAATTGTGGTGGCACACCGTCGATCGCGGCGCCGGCCCGCGGCACGTCGGTATCCAGCCGCTGGTAAGCGATCGACAGCGGCGAGTCGCCGGTGAACGGCGTGCGCCCCGTCAGCAACTCATAGGTGAGGATCCCGACTGAGTAGACGTCGCTGCGCGGGCTGCTGCTGCCGTTGCGCACCTGCTCGGGCGACAGGTAGGCCGCCGTGCCCAGAATGACGCTGGCGGAGGTGATTCCGGCGGCGGCGACGGCACGCACCAGCCCGAAGTCGGCGATTTTGACGTCGCCGTCGTCGGAGATGAGGACGTTCTCGGGCTTGACGTCGCGGTGCACCAGGCCGGCCAGGTGCGCGGCCGCCAGCCCACCCAGCACCGGGCGCAGCACCGCCACCACGGCGTGCGGCGGCATCGGGCCGCGTTCGGTCAGCAGCTCGCGCAGCGTGCCGCCCTCGATCAGCTCCATCACCAAAAACGGGTGGCGGGAGTCGGTGCCCTGGTCGTAGACCGCGACGAGCCCGGGATTCTTCAGGCGCGCGACCGTGCGGGCCTCGAGCTGAAAGCGGGTCAGGAATTGCGCGTCGCCGGCGTAGCGAGAATCCATCACCTTCAACGCCACCGGGCGATCGAGCCGGGTGTCGAGTCCCCGATACACCGTCGATGTACCGCCGCTGGCGATCTTGGCCTGCACCAGGTAGCGGCCATCCAGCAACGTGCTCTCCAACGGGTCGCCCGTGCCGGCTCGGCTCACGGGGCCATCGTAGGGGTGACGGTCCGATTGGCGGCGAAACAATAGCTTCAACGCGCCCACTCGGCCGCGCACCAAGGCCTACACTTGCGCGGTGGGCAGTTTTCCGGCCGGCGACGATGTTCTAGACCCCGACGAGCCAACCTACGACCTGCCACGGGTCGCCGAGTTGCTCCGGGTGCCGGTAAGCAAGGTGCAACAGCAGCTGCGGGAGGGTCACTTGGTCGCGGTGCGGCGCGGCGGGGGTGTGGTGGTGCCGCAGGTCTTCTTCACCAATTCCGGCGAGGTGGTCAAGAGCCTGCCGGGGCTGCTGACGATCCTGCACGACGGCGGCTATCACGAGACGGAGATCGTGCGCTGGCTGTTCACCCCGGATCCGTCGCTGACGGTCACGCGCGACGGTAGCCGCGACGCCATGAACAACGCCCGCCCCGTTGACGCGCTGCACGCCCACCAGGCCCGCGAGGTGGTCCGCCGGGCACAGGCGATGGCTTACTGAGCGCTCTCCGCTCTGACGGGTTCGGGCACCCGGTACAGCGTGCGCCACGCGATCAGTGCGGCGGCGAGCGCCAGGAAAACGTGCGGCCACGAATACATTCCGTGCGATCCATCGGGTTTGAAGATCACCATCACCCACGTGGAGAAGCCGGCGATGGCCGCCAGCGCCCGTCGTGACTGGGTCAGTGGGGCCATGACCGCCAGCGGCCAGGAGTAGTACCACGGCAGGGCCGCGGGGACGAACAGCACCACGATCAGCATCGACCACGCGATGCCGGCGAGCGCGGCCCGGTCGTCGCGCCGGAATCGCCACCACAACACCGGCAGGGACAGGGCGATGATCGCGATCCCGATGTAGCGGGTGATTCGCAGCGTGGCGTAGAAATTGACCGAGAAAAACCCGCTGCCCAGGGCGTGGATCAGGTTTGCCGTCGCGGTCGGCACGGTGAGCCAGTTGATGATCTTCACCGACCCGGCCAGCGCGGTCAGCCACCCCAGCCCGACGCCCGCCACCGCGGACAAGATCGCGAAAACCACGCTGAAGATCAGCAACGACAACGCGGTCGCCGCCACGAACGCCCGCGCGGGCCGATAGCCCCGTTGCTCGCGCAGATGCCGCGTCCACACCCACACCAGAAACGGCAACGCGATGCCGGCCGTGGCCTTGACCGCGATCGCGACCGTGATCAGCGTGACGCCGAGGATGTGCCGGCCCTGAAAGGTCAGCGCGATGCCGGCGGCCATCAAACCGACCATCAGCATCTCGTTGTGCACACCACCCATCAGGTGGATCAGCACCAACGGGTTGAGCACGCAGATCCACAGCGCGGCGGCGCCGCTGGTGCCCAGGTGGTGGGCCAGTCGGGGCGCGGCCCAGATCAGCAGCGCCAGCCCGGGCAGCATGCACAGGCGCAGCAGCATGGTGCCGGCGATGACGTGATTACCGACCGCCATCGTGACCACCTTGGCCACCAGAATGAACACCGGGCCGTAGGGCGCCGTGGTGATGCTCCAGATGGGGCTTACGTTGTCCAGCAACGCATTCGGGTTGGCGACCGGCCCCACGGCGTACGGGTCGAATCCGTCGCGCAGGAGCGCGCCCTGGGCCAGGTACGAGTAGGTGTCGCGACTGAAGACCGGGACCGAGACGAGCAACGGCGCCAACCAGAACGCGGTGGTGGCTCGCATCGTGAATTCCGTTGCGGTGCCGGCCACTACGCGGCGGCCCAGTGCCAGCCACGCGATCAGCAGCAGGCCCACACCCGCCCACAGCAGAATCGACGACAGCACCAGTCCGTGCCCGAAGCGCAGCCAGGACATGTGAATCGATTCGAGCACGGGGTCGTGCGGCTTGGTGCTGCCGGCGCCCAGCCCACCCAGGGTGATCAGCACCGAGCCCACGAAGCCCAGCCGTGCGGGCCCGGCGTCCGGCGTGGCAACGAAGGCGCGCAACCGTGAAAAATATTGGACGAGTGAATTTTTCGTCGCCGACGGGCGATCGGCCGGGGTGTCCGTCGGGGTCGTCATTGGTTCAGGCGGCCCGGTCCGTGGCGATCTTGGCCAGTTCGGCCAGCCCCGCCTTGGCCGCGGCGTTGATCGGTGCGGCCTCCAGCGTGGCGAGGGCCCGTTGGGTCAGCGCCGCAATGCGTTCCTCGGCCGCGGCCAGTGCGCCCACCGACTCGATGATGTTGCGCAGGTTACCAACTTGCGTGTCGGTCAGGTGTTCGCCGATTGAGCCACGTAACACGTTTGCCGCCAAGGGATCTGACTTGTCCGCCAACTCCACCGCCTCGGCGAGCAGCACCGTGCGCTTGCCCGACCTCAGGTCGTCGCCGGACGGCTTGCCGGTCACCGCGGGATCCCCGAACACGCCCAGCACGTCGTCGCGGAGCTGGAACGCCACGCCGAGGTCGGTCCCGAACCGGTCGAAGACGGCTTGCACATCGGGTCTGTCGGCCGCGGCGGCCACGCCGAGCTGGAGCGGTCGGGTCACGGTGTAACACGCGGTCTTGAAGGTGTCGACGTTCATCGCCGACGCGATGGACTCCGCGGCGCTCGCCTCGGCGACGATGTCGAGGTACTGCCCACCCAGCACCTCGGTCCGGATCTCGGCCCACACGCGGTGCACGCGCCGCTGCGCCTCGGGCGATATGTCCGCCCCGAACACGATGTCGTCTGCCCAGGCCAGCGCCAGGTCGCCGAGCAGGATGGCCGCCGATACCCCGAACTTCTCGGCCGAACCCCGCCAGCCGCGGTCGCGGTGTAGCGCCGCGAAGTGGACGTGGGCCGTCGGCCTGCCGCGGCGGGTGGAGGAGTCGTCGATCACGTCGTCGTGCACCAGCGCGCACGCGTGCAGCAGCTCCAACGCGGAAAACAGCAGCAGCACTTCGGGATCGGGCTCCGCGGTTGCCACCGCGCGCCAGCCCCAGTAGGCGAACGCTGGCCGCAGCCGCTTGCCTCCGCCAAGGACGAAATCCTCCAGGGCGGCAATCAGATCGCGGTAGTCGTCACCGATGTAGGCGGTCTCGATGCGCCGCTCGCGCAGGTACCGCCGAAGCCGGTCGGTCACGGCGCCGGTCAACTCGACGGTTGCCGCTGCAGCCGCTGCATCTAGGCTCAGCGCGGCGCCCCTTTCTTCTCGATGTTCTTCGCTATGGCTCGGTGCTCCACGGGCCCGACCAGTGTATTCGGCGCGTGCCGCGGGCCCCCAGTTGCTGCGCCCCTACCGGCAACTGGCCCACGACCACGCCCCTATGCTGGCGGGGTGCCTCGCCCTGGGCACTCGTCTGATGAAGAGGAGCCGCGTGACCCTCAACACCATCGCGCTCGAGCTGGTGCCCCCCAACGTGGAAGACGGTCGGGAGCGGGCGGAAGAAGACGCGCGAAAAGTGGTGCGGTACTCGGCCGAATCGGGTCTCGAAGGCCGGATCCGGCACGTGATGATTCCGGGCATGATCGCCGAGGAGGACGACCGTCCCGTCGCGATGAAGCCGAAGCTGGACGTGCTGGACTTCTGGTCGATCATCAAACCCGGGCTGCCCGGGCTAGACGGCCTGTGCACCCAGGTCACCGCGTTCTCCGACGAGCAGTCCCTGCGCAAGCGGCTCACGCTGCTATCCGACGCGGGCATGCAGGGCGTGGTGTTCGTCGGCGTACCGCGCACGATGAATGACGGTGAGGGCTCCGGGGTTGCGCCGACGGACGCGCTGTCGATTTACCGCGACCTGATCCCGAATCGTGGGGTCATCCTGATTCCGACGCGCGACGGCGAAGAGGGCCGCTTCAACTTCAAGTGCAACCAGGGCGCGACGTACGGCATGACGCAGTTGTTGTACTCCGATGCGATCGTGGGCTTCCTGACCGAATTCGCCAAGCACACCGATCACCGACCGGAGATCTTGCTGTCGTTTGGCTTCGTGCCGAAGGTGGAAAGCCGCGTGGGGCTGATCAACTGGCTCATTCAGGATCCGGGCAACGCCGCGGTGGCCGACGAGCAGGCGTTCGTCAAGCGCTTGGCCGCCAGCGAGCCCGCGCAGAAGCGCCAGCTCATGGTGGATCTGTACAAGCGTGTGATCGACGGGGTCGCCGACCTGGGCTTCCCGCTGAGCATTCACCTCGAGGCCACCTACGGCGTCTCGGGTCCTGCGTTCGCGACCTTCGCGGAGATGCTTGCTTACTGGTCACCCGATCGGTCACCCGACCGGCGGGTCTAGCTCGGCGGTTGATCCCGTGGCGCGGTGAACCGCTCGGAGCGGTCCCGGCTGACCCAGGCCAGGACCCCCACCACGGCAGCGGCCGCGAACGACGCGATTCCCAGCCAGACGCCCGCCCCGGTGAAGGACCGGGTATTGGGATCGGTGTAGCGGGCCTGGGCGGTCATCGTGCTCACCACGCCCGGCTTGAGCTTCCACGACACGACAGTGGGCTCGATGTGATCGCCGTTCGTCGAGGTCACCACGC
Source organism: Mycobacterium sp. IS-1264 (assembly GCF_001954195.1). Classification (GTDB taxonomy): domain Bacteria; phylum Actinomycetota; class Actinomycetes; order Mycobacteriales; family Mycobacteriaceae; genus Mycobacterium. The sequence goes on from NZ_MBES01000065.1 coordinate 83,110, forward strand.
CCGGGAAGGCGACGGTCAACTCGACGTCGGCGTCGTTGTCGGTCACCGACGTCAGATCCGCCCGGCCGTCCATGATCACCAGGTTGCCGCTTCTGCGCAGCGACAGATTCACGCCCTGCGCGTCGGCGTTCATGTGGGCCAGCTGCGGCACCTCGGCGAACGTCAGATCGGAGAACACCGCTTGGGAGCCCACGTAGCCGTCGCTGTCGTAGTTCGACACCGCCACCTTCTGGCTGAACGGCAGATCGCCGCCGAGCTGCGGGCCGGGGTCCTTGGGGCTCTTCGGCTTGGCCGCCGCGATGATCTCCCCGGACACCAGGTCGTCGGGTGAGATGGTCAGCGACGCTCGGACCCGCAGGCATCCCGTGGCCAGCGGGACAAGCAGCAGCAGCATCGCGATGACCAGCACGCGGCGCCGGCGGGCGGTGAATCCTCGGACTCTCACTGGTGCAGAGCTGGCGGGCACGAGGTCATCGTGCCAGATCCGGCACGTCTGCTATAGGGGCAGGGCGCGGCCCAGGATCGCGAATGCCCGTGGGTCACCGGCGAAGTGGTAGCGGCGGATGACGTCGGTGAATCCCAGCCGCCGGTACAACCGCCAGGCGCGGTTGGGCTCGCCGTTGGTTTCGGGAGTGGAGAGCAGGACGTTGCGCTCACCGCGGCCGGCCAGCAGCCGCCGGGCCAGCGCCTCGCCCAGGCCGCGGCCCTGCGCTCGAGGGTGGATGTGCAACTCGGTCAGCTCGAAGTAGCTGGTCATCAGCCGGGTGATCTCCTGAGACGGCAAGCCGCCCCGCTGCAAGCCCAGGACGACCTGCTGCTGCCACCACTGACCGGGGGCCCCGGGGTATCCGTAGGCCACGCCAAGCAGCGGCGCGTCGGTCAACTCCGCCGCCGACGGCGCCGCGCCGGTTGCGTCGGCTTCGACGTCGGCTTCAACGACGGCGGCTCCCTGCCACCCCTGCCGCCGAATGTGCTCCAGCCACATTGCGGCGCGCTGGTTCCCGGTGCCTCGCGGGTAGCGCATCGCGTCGACGTAGACACCGAGGGCGTCACCGAGGCGGCGCTCCATATCGTCCGGCGGCAGATCGATGAGGAATATCGCCAACTCGCGGTGTCCTCCTCGGCCGTCCAGTGATTCGGTGTCGCGCCGTGCCGCTGCGTCATGATGTCTCGGCCGTGCGCGCCTACCGCCATTATCGGACCCCGCGACGCGCGGCGGGCGAGCGGTCGCGCCAACGGGCCATCGTCGTTGCGGCCCATCTGATTGCCGGAATGATCGCCGGGCGGTGCGGGGGATAGAATCGCCGACGAACCAGTGGTACGCCGCAGATAGACCTCGTATCATCTGAGTTAGTTGCCCCCACAACGGGCATCCGCGTGATATCGATAGTTACGTGCCAAGCGGTCGGCAAGGAGGGACGAATGCCACTCTCCGATCATGAGCAGCGGATGCTCGATCAGATCGAGAGCGCTCTCTATGCCGAGGACCCCAAGTTCGCTTCGAGCGTACGTGGCGGGGGGTTCCGGGCGCCGACGGCACGGCGGCGGTTGCAGGGCGCGGCGCTGTTCATCATCGGTCTGGCGATGCTGGTGTCCGGCGTGGCATTCAAGGCGACGATGATCGGGAACTTCCCGATTCTCAGCGTCTTTGGCTTCATCGTGATGTTCGGCGGCGTGGTGTTCGCGATCACCGGTCCGCGGTTGGCCGGCAGGTCGGGCCACTCGGGTTCAATGCCGGGACGGCAGCAGCGTCGCGGCAAGGGCGGCGGTGGCTCGTTCACCAGTCGTATGGAGGACCGGTTCCGCCGTCGCTTCGACGATTAACTTCAGCGATTAGCTTCAGCGATTAGCCGGATCACCTGACACAGCATCACCTGGCACACCGGGGTAGCCGATGGCTACCCCGTTTTCGTGTTCGAGCCCAATTCGAGCCCGAACCGATCCCAAACCGAGCCCCACTTAGCCCCACGCGGACGCCCCATTTGGCCCCACCGACCGACTTTGGCGCCTTGAAATGCGAGTTTCCGACGCCGCGATCGGGTCCCCGGGTGGACTCGGACCGCTGTGGGGCGGCCCTACGTGGCGGACGACCTGGAAAACCCGGCGCCGACACGGCAGTAATGGGGCGAAGTGGGGGATTGTGGGGTATGGTGGCTGAAGTGTTTGGGTGAGCGTTTGGGTGAGGCGAAAGCCGGGTCTCCATGGGAGGTGAGCTGGTGTTTCTCGGCACCTACACGCCCAAGCTCGACGACAAAGGGCGGCTGACGTTGCCCGCCAAATTCCGCGACGCACTGGCAGGGGGGTTGATGGTCACCAAGAGCCAAGATCACAGCCTGGCCGTGTACCCGCGGACGGAATTCGAGCAGCTGGCCCGACGGGCGAGCAAGACATCGCGAAGCAACCCGGAAGCCAGGGCATTCCTGCGCAATCTGGCCGCCGGCACCGACGAGCAGCATCCCGACGCGCAGGGACGTATCACCTTGTCGTCCGACCATCGCCGCTACGCCAACCTTTCCAAGGACTGCGTGGTGATCGGGGCGGTCGACTACCTCGAGATCTGGGATGCACAGGCCTGGCACGACTACCAGCAAACCCACGAAGAGAACTTCTCCGCGGCCAGCGATGAAGCACTCGGCGACATCATCTGAGGCGCATGCCCGTGCATCGTGGCCTCTGCCCGAACCGACCCTGGCGTACTTCCCCAACGCCAGGTTCGTGCCTTCGGACAGGGACCTCGGTGCCTGGGCGTCCCGCCCGATCCGGGGAGGTGTTGCGGTGGTTGACGATCCAGAAGATTTGGGCCCAGAAGATTTGGGCCCAGAAGATTTGGGCCCAGGGAAATTCGGGCATGTGCCCGTCCTGGCGCAACGTTGCTTCGAGCTGCTCACCCCCGCATTGACCCGCTATCACGCGGACGGGTCGGGGGCGGTCCTCGTCGACGCGACCATCGGCGCGGGCGGGCACGCGGCGCGGTTCCTCACCGAATTACCCGGCCTGCGGCTGATCGGGCTCGACCGCGACCCCAGCGCGCTGGATATCGCCCGCAATCGGCTGAGGCAGTTCGAAGACCGAATCACGTTGGTGCACACGCGCTATGACGGGCTTGCCGCGGCGCTGGCCGAATCCGGTTACGCCCCAGTCGAATCGGTGGACGGCGTGTTGTTCGATCTCGGCGTTTCGTCCATGCAGCTCGACCGCGCGGAGCGGGGCTTTGCGTACGCCCAGGACGCGCCGCTGGACATGCGGATGGACCCGGGCTCGCCGCTTACCGCGGCTGACATCGTCAACACCTACGACGAGCGTGCCCTGACGGACATCCTGCGCCGCTACGGCGAGGAGCGGTTCGCACGCCGGATTGCCGGACACATCGTCCGGCAGCGCGCCCGCACCCCGTTGACGTCGACGTCCGAGCTGGTTGCCCTGATCTACCAAGCGATTCCGGCCCCGGCCCGGCGCACCGGCGGGCACCCTGCCAAGCGCACGTTTCAGGCGCTGCGGATCGCGGTCAACGAGGAGCTGGACTCGCTGCGGGGCGCCATTCCCGCCGCGCTGGGCGCGCTGGCCGCCGCGGGCCGCATCGTGGTGCTGGCCTACCAGTCGCTGGAAGACCGCATCGTCAAGCGCGTGTTCGCCGACGCGACCGCCTCGCGCTCGCCGGTGGACCTACCGGTCGAATTGCCGGGGCACGCGCCGCGATTCAGGTCGTTGACGCGCGGTGCCGAACGCGCCGACGCCGCGGAGATCGAGCGCAACCCGCGCAGCGCCGCGGTGCGATTACGGGCCCTGCAACGGGTGCAGCACGGGGTGGAACCGAATGCCGAAGCGCAGACAACCGGGAAGGGCGACGCATGAAGGCAAAGCGCGACACGCAGAAACGCCGCGCTGTCGGTGACCGCCGCGATCGGCGCGACGGCGTTGCCCGCAAAGGCAGGCGCGCCGTCGCAGAGTCGGCATCGTCGCGGCGGACCCGGCCGGGCAGGAGCGCCGCGCCCACCCGCGACGCCCGGGCGCCCAAATCGGGTCCCCAGACCAGCCCCATCGCCCGGCCGGTCGAGCGGGCGGCCCGTCCCAAGAGCACAAGCCAGGCCAAGGCGCGGGCAAAGGCGCGAAAAGCCAAGGCGCCCAAGGTTGTCCGGCCTCGCCTGAGCGAACGGTTGGCCAACCGGCTGGCATCGATTGACCTGCGGCCCCGGACCTTGGCGCGCAAGGTGCCGTTCGTCGTGCTGGTGATCGGGGCCCTCGGTCTGGGGCTGGGCCTGACGCTGTGGTTGTCCACCGATTCCGCGGAGCGTTCCTACCAGTTGAGCCATGCCCGGGAGAAGAACCGGTTGCTGCAGCAGCAGAAGGAGTCGCTGGAACGCGATGTGCGCGAGGCGGAGTCGGCGCCGGCGCTCGCCGAGGCGGCCCGCAAGCAGGGCATGATCCCGACGCGGGACACCGCCCACCTGGTCCAGGATCCGGCCGGCAATTGGGTGGTGGTGGGCACGCCCAAGCCGGCCGACGGCGTTCCGCCGCCGCCGCTGAACACCAAGCTTCCCGAGCCGGGCCCGCCGCCACCCCCGAAGCCGGTGGCGCTTCCCCCGGAGGTCCCGGTTCGGGTACAGCCCGCCCCGGCCGGTCCTGGTGTTCCCGGTGTTCCGTCGGCGCCGGCCAGGTCAGGGCCGGAGGCATTGCTGCGCGCGCCTGACGGCTCGACGACCGTCGGCGGCCAGCACCTGACGCAGCCCACGTCGCCGCTGCCGGGCATGCCCGGCGGGCCGGCCATCGGGCAGTTCCCCGGTGTGCTCCCGCTGCCGGGCCTGCCGGCGCCCGCGAGTCCGGCGCAGGCGGGTCCGGCGACTGGGTCGCTGCCCCCCGAAGTGTCAGTTCCGTTGGGCGGGCTGCCGATCCCGGCTGCGCCCCGGGTTCCCGCGCCGCTGCCCGCCGAAGTGCCGGTGCCGGTGCAACCGGGGGCGCAAGCACCCCAGGCTGTGATGCCGGCGCCCGCGATGGGTGCGCCCCGATGAGCCGGGGCGAGTCCCGGCGCGCCCGGCGGTCGCCGACGACCCGCGGTCCCGGTACTGCGCGAGGAGCCAAGGAGATAGGGAAAACGAGGCGAGCCCGCAAGCCGGAGAAAGCTCAGAAAGCTCCGAAAGCCCAGAAAGCTCAGAAAGCCCCGAAAGCCAAGGAGGCCAACAAGTCCCGCGCGCCCGGACGGCCCGATGCGCCGGGTCGCTCCGCACGGGAGCGGCGGACCCGTCAGCTGGTGGACGCCGGCACGCGCGGTGCGTCGTTCGTTTTCCGGCATCGGGCGGGCAATGCGGCCATCTTGGCGCTGATGCTGGTGGCAGTCGTGCAGCTCTTCGTCCTGCAGGTGACGAACGCGCCGACGCTGCGGGCGCAGGCGGCCGGCCAGCTCAAGGTCACCGACGTCGAAAAGGCCGTCCGCGGCAGCATCGTCGACCGCAACAACGAACGCCTGGCGTTCACCATCGAGTCGCGGGCGTTGACGTTCCAGCCGAAGCGAATTCGCAAGCAATTGGAAGAGGCCAAGAACAAGAACTCGGCCGCCCCCGATCCGCAGCAGCGGATGCGGGACATCGCCAAGGAGGTCGCGGCCCGGCTGAACAACAAGCCGGACTATCAGACCGTCCTGAAGAAGTTGCAAAGCAACGACAACTTCGTCTACCTGGCTCGCGCCGTCGACCCCGCCGTCGCCGGCGCGATCTCCGACAAGTATCCCGAAGTCGGTTCGGAGCGGCAGGATCTGCGCCAGTACCCGGGCGGATCGCTGGCGGCCAACATCGTCGGCGGCATCGACTGGGACGGCCACGGGCTGCTCGGGCTGGAGGACTCGCTGGATGCCGTGCTGTCGGGAACCGACGGCTCGGTCACCTACGACCGCGGCTCGGACGGCGTGGTCATCCCCGGCAGTTACCGCAACCGGCATCGGGCGGTCAACGGTTCGACCGTCCAGCTCACCATCGACGACGACATCCAGTTCTACGTTCAGCAGCAGGTCCAGCTGGCCAAGGATGCGTCTGGGGCACACAACGTTTCGGCGGTCGTGCTGGACGCCAAGAACGGCGACGTGTTGGCCATGGCCAACGACAACACCTTCGACCCGTCGCAGGACATTGGGCGTCAGGGTGACAAGCAGCTGGGCAACCTGGTGGTGTCCTCGCCGTTCGAGCCGGGCTCGGTGAACAAGGTGATCACCGCGTCCGCGCTCATGGAATATGGGCTGAGTAACCCCGACGAGGTGTTGCAAGTGCCGGGCTCGATCCAGATGGGCGGCGTCACCATCCATGACGCCTGGGAACACGGCGTGATGCCCTACACCACCACCGGCGTATTCGGAAAGTCGTCCAACGTCGGCACCCTGATGCTGGCGCAGCGCGTCGGTCCGGAACGCTTCTATGACATGGTCCGCAAGTTCGGGCTGGGTCAGCGCACCGGCGTCGGGCTGCCCGGTGAAAGCGCCGGGCTGGTGCCGCCCATCGACCAGTGGTCGGGCAGCACCTTCTCGAACCTGCCTATCGGCCAAGGCCTTTCGATGACGCTGCTGCAGATGACCGATATGTACCAGACCATCGCGAACGATGGCGTGCGGGTACCGCCGCGGATCATCAAGGCCACCATCGCACCCGACGGCACCCGTACCGAGGAACCCCGCCCGGAGGGTATCCGCGTGGTGTCGCCGCAGACGGCGCAGACCGTGCGGGGCATGCTGCGCGCCGTCGTCCAGCACGACCCGATGGGGTATCAGCAGGGCACCGGTCCGGCCGCCGGGGTCCCCGGCTATCAGATCGCCGGCAAGACCGGCACCGCCCAGCAGATCAACCCCGGCTGCGGCTGTTACTTCGACGACGTCTACTGGATCACCTTCGCCGGCATGGCCACCGCCGACAACCCCCGCTACGTCATCGGCATCATGATGGACAACCCGCAGCGCAACGCCGACGGCACGCCGGGGCACTCGGCGGCCCCGCTGTTCCACAACATCGCCGGCTGGCTGATGCAGCGGGAAAACGTGCCGCTGTCGCCCGACCCGGGCCCGCCGCTGACGCTGCAGGCCATGTAGCGGCCGACCACCCAGCCCGTCGAGTGTGCGGTGAGGGCGCCACCAGCGCGCACTGCGAGCCCTCAACGCACACTCGATGGACGAGCCAACCTCGTTGGGCCGTGCGCCTAGGTAGGGTGTCATGGCTGATCATGGGGATCACGCCGCGTCGTCAGGGAGGTGACACAGGTGGTGGCCACTGGGTTGTGTCCCCGCGACACCGCGGGCGTGCGGCTGCCCGTGCTGGCCGCCCAGGTGGGCGCGGTTCTCGCGGGCCAGGCCGCGGCCGTGCCTGACGTGGCGATCACCGGTGTGACGCTGCGTGCCCAGGATGTTCAGCCCGGTGATCTGTTCGCCGCCCTGCCCGGCTCGTCCACCCACGGCGCGCGGTTTGCCGGCGAGGCGATCGAGCGCGGCGCCGTCGCGGTGCTCACCGACGGCGCCGGGATCGGGGAGATCGGCGCTCAGGGCAGCGTGCCCACGCTGGTGCACCCCGCGCCGCGCAGCGTGCTCGGTGGCCTGGCCGCCACCGTGTACGGAAACCCGTCCGAGAAGATGACCATCGTCGGCATCACCGGAACGTCGGGCAAGACCACCACGACGTATCTGGTGGAGTCCGGTCTGCGGTCCGGCGGGCGCACCCCGGGGCTCATCGGCACGGTCGGCATCCGCATCGACGGCGTCGACGTCCCCAGCACGCTGACGACGCCGGAGGCGCCCGCGCTGCAGGCGATGCTGGCCGCCATGGCCGAACGGGGGGTCGACACCGTGGTCATGGAGGTGTCCAGCCACGCGCTGACGCTGGGCCGGGTGGACGGCACCGGATTCGTGGTGGGCGCCTTCACCAACCTTTCCCGTGACCACCTCGACTTTCACCCCACCATGGCCGACTACTTCGAGGCGAAGGCGTTGCTGTTCGACCCCGACTCGGCGCTGCGCGCCCGGACGGCGGTGGTGTGCATCGACGACGACGCCGGGCGCGCAATGGCCGCCCGGGCGGGTGCGGCGATCACCGTCAGCGTCGAAGACCAGCCCGCCGATTGGCGAGCCGTCGACGTGGCGCCGATGGGAGCCGGGGGACAGGAGTTCACTGTCGTCGACCCCGCCGGCGGCCGGCACCGGGTCGGCATCCGGCTACCCGGGCGCTACAACGTCGCCAATTGCCTTGTCGCGCTGGCCATTCTCGATGCTGTCGGGGTCTCCGTCGAGCGGGCGTCGCGGGGGCTGCTCGAAACCCGGGTCCCGGGGCGGCTGGAAGAGATCGACTGTGGGCAGGATTTTCTTGCGCTGGTCGACTACGCGCACAAGCCGGGCGCGCTGCGGGCCGTGCTGACCACGTTGCGGCGGCCGGGTCGACGGCTGGCGGTGGTGTTCGGTGCCGGCGGCGACCGCGACCCGGGCAAGCGGCGGCCGATGGGCGAAATCGCCGCCGAGCTCGCCGATTTGGTCGTCGTCACCGACGACAACCCGCGCGACGAGGACCCCGCGGCAATCCGGCGCGAGATCCTCGCGGGAGCGGCCGAGGGCAAGGCCCAGGTCGTCGAGATTGGCGACCGCCGCGCGGCGATCGACCACGCCGTCGCCTGGGCGGGCCCCGGCGACGTCGTCGTGATCGCCGGCAAGGGCCACGAGACCGGGCAGCGCAGCGCGGGCCAGACCCGCCCCTTCGACGATCGGGTGGAACTCGCCGACGCGATACGGGCCCGGGGGGCCGCGCGATGATCGACCTGACCGTCGCCCAGATCGCCGAGATCGTCGGCGGCACGCTGACGGACATCGCACCGGAGGCCGCCGCCGAACTCCGCGTCACCGGGTCCGTCGAATTCGACTCGCGCGCAATCGGTTCCGGCGGGCTGTTCTTGGCTCTGCCCGGCGCCCGATCGGATGGGCACGACCACGCCGGTTCGGCGGTCGCCGCCGGCGCGGTCGCCGTGCTGGCCGCCCGGCCGGTCGGGGTCCCCGCCATCGTGGTGCCCCCGGCGGGCCCCGCGGACTCGCGCGCCGGCGTGCTCGAGCATGACGCCGACGGGTCGGGCGCCGCGGTCCTGGCCGCACTGGCCAAGCTGGCCAAGGCGGTGGCCGCGGAGCTGGCCGCCGGCGGGCTGACCATCATCGGGATCACCGGCTCGTCGGGAAAGACCTCCACGAAAGATTTGGTGGCCGCCGTCCTGCGGCCGCTGGGTGAGGTGGTGGCCCCGCCCGGATCGTTCAACAACGAACTGGGCCATCCCTGGACGGTGTTGCGTGCGACCCGGGACACCGACTTCTTGATCCTGGAGATGTCGGCGCGCCATCCCGGCAACATCGCCGAGCTGGCGCGCATCGCCCCGCCCGCCATCGGAGTGGTCCTCAACGTCGGCACCGCCCACCTGGGTGAGTTTGGCTCGCATGAGGCCATTGCCCGCACCAAAGCCGAACTGCCACAAGCTGTTCCGGAATCCGGTGTGGTCATCCTCAACGTCGACGACCCGACGGTGGCCGCGATGGCCCATGTCACCGCGGCCTGGGTGGTCCGGGTGAGCCGAGTCAGCCAGACCGACTCCGGCCCCAGCGACGTCTGGGCGGAAAACGTGTCGTTGGACGAATTGGCCAGGCCGCGTTTTACCCTGCACGCGATGGACCCGCGAGGCGCAGTCGAGGCGGAGGTGCAACTCGGCGTGTACGGCGATCACCAGGTCACCAACGCGCTGTGCGCCGCTGCCGTGGCGCTGCAATGCGGCGCCAGCGTCGAACAGGTCGCCGCCGCGCTTGCCGAAGCCGGGCCGGTGTCGAGGCACCGCATGCAGGTGACCACCCGTCCCGACGGGGTGACCGTGATCGACGACGCCTACAACGCCAACCCCGACTCGATGCGGGCCGGGCTGCAGGCGCTGGCCTGGATCGCCCATGGCGGCGAAGAGCGTGCGCGGCCCCGGCGCAGCTGGGCGGTGCTGGGTGAAATGGCCGAGCTCGGCGACGACGCGATAACCGAGCACGATCGCATCGGCCGGCTGGCGGTGCGCTTAGATGTGTCTCGACTCGTTGTGGTGGGAATGGGGAGGTCGATGAGCGCCATGCACCACGGAGCGGTCATGGAGGGCTCGTGGGGCTCGGAGACCGGTCCGGGGGCCGATAGAGGGGCCGTGAACGTCGCCGACGGCGACGCCGCCCTGGCCTTGCTGCGGGCCGAGGTGCAACCCGGCGACGTGGTGCTGGTCAAAGCGTCGAACGCGGCCGGACTCGGTGGGCTCGCCGACGCGCTGGCCGCCGAGGGCGGGGCGCGCCCGTGAGACAGATTCTCATCGCCGTCGCCGTCGCGGTGGCCGTGTCAATCCTGTTGACTCCAGCGCTGATCCGGCTGTTCACCAAGCAGGGCTTCGGCCACCACACCCGCGAGGACGGGCCCCCCAGCCACCACACCAAACGAGGCACGCCGTCGATGGGAGGCGTGGCGATCGTCGCCGGCATCTGGGCCGGCTATCTGGGCGCGCACCTTGTCGGGCTGGCCTTCGACGGTGCGGGGATCTCCGCATCCGGTCTGCTGGTGCTGGGCCTGGCCACCGTGCTGGGAGGCGTCGGATTGGTCGATGACCTGATCAAGATCCGCAGGTCGCGCAACCTCGGTCTGAACAAGACCGCCAAGACGATCGGGCAGATCACCGCGGCGGTGTTGTTCGGCGGGCTGGTGTTGCAGTTCCGCAATGCCGACGGCTTGACACCGGCCAGCGCGGATCTGTCCTACGTCCGCGAAATCGCCACCGTCACACTGGCTCCCGGACTTTTCGTGCTGTTCTGCGTGGTCGTGGTCAGCGCCTGGTCCAACGCGGTCAATTTCACCGACGGCTTGGATGGGCTGGCCGCCGGGACCATGGCGATGGTCACCGGGGCCTACGTTCTGATCACCTTCTGGCAGTACCGCAACGCATGCGTCACGGCGCCGGGGCTGGGCTGCTACAACGTGCGCGATCCGCTGGACCTGGCGATCATCGCGGCCGCGACCGCGGGCGCGTGCATCGGCTTTCTGTGGTGGAACGCCGCGCCGGCCAAGATCTTCATGGGGGACACCGGGTCGCTGGCGCTCGGCGGCATCATCGCGGGGTTGTCGGTCACCAGCCGCACCGAGATCCTCGCCGTCGTGCTGGGTTCGCTGTTCGTGGCCGAGGTCACCTCGGTTGTCCTGCAAATCCTGGCTTTTCGCACCACCGGGCGCCGGGTGTTCCGGATGGCGCCCTTCCATCACCATTTCGAGTTGGTCGGCTGGGCCGAAACCACGGTGATCATCCGCTTCTGGCTGCTCACCGCGATCACCTGCGGTCTGGGCGTGGCCCTGTTCTACGGTGAGTGGTTGGCCGCGATCGGTGCCTGACATGTCCGGGCTCGAGCCGCTGGCGCCGGGCGCGCCGGTGCTGGTGGCCGGCGGCGGCGTCACGGGCAGGGCGGCTCTGGCGGCCCTGAAGCGTTTTGGTGCGGCCGTCACGCTGTGCGACGACGATCCCGCCACGCTGCGCGGCTATGCCGAGAGCGGGGTGGCCACCATGGCCACATCGATTGCCACGCAACGGATCTCGGGCTTCGCCTTGGTCGTCACCAGTCCCGGGTTCGCACCGACCACGGCGCTGCTGGCGGCCGCCGCGTCGGCCGGGGTGCCCGTCTGGGGCGACGTGGAGCTGGCCTGGCGGCTGGAGGTGGCGGGCTACTACGGGCCGCCGCGCCGCTGGCTGGTCGTCACCGGCACGAACGGCAAGACCACGACGACGTCGATGCTGCAGGCCATGTTGATGGCGGCGGGCCGGCGCAGCCTGCTGTGCGGCAACATCGGCACCCCGGTGCTGGACCTCCTGGAAGAGGATTCGGCCGAGCCCGCCGAGCTGCTGGCGGTCGAGCTGTCCAGTTTCCAGCTGCATTGGGCGCCGTCGCTGCGGCCCGAGGCGGGCGTGGTGCTCAACATCGCCGAAGACCACCTGGACTGGCATGGCACTTTGGCCGACTACGCCGCGGCCAAGGCCCGGGTACTGAATGGCCGTGTCGCGGTCGTCGGCCTGGACGACGCCCGGGCTGCCGCTCTGCTGGACACGGCGGCGGCGCCGGTGCGGGTCGGGTTTCGGCTCGGCGAACCGGCCGCGGGCGAACTCGGCGTGCGCGACGGCCAGCTGGTCGACCGCGCCTTCGCCGGCGACCTGACGCTGTTGCCGGCCGAGTCGATACCGGTTCCCGGCCCGGTCGGGGTTCTCGACGCCCTGGCCGCCGCGCTGCTGGCCCGCAGCGTCGGTGTGCCCGCGGAGGCGATCGCGGCCGCGCGCGCCGCGTTCCGGGTGGGCCGGCATCGGGCGGAGGTGGTGGCCGTCGCGGACGGGATCACCTACGTCGACGATTCCAAGGCGACCAACCCGCACGCCGCCGAGGCGTCGGTGTTGGCGTACCCGCGGGTGGTCTGGGTGGCCGGTGGTTTGCTGAAGGGCGCATCCATCGATGCCGAGGTCGCCAGGATCGCATCTCGGCTGGTCGGAGCGGTGCTCATCGGCCGGGATCGCCGAGAGGTTGCAGAGGCGTTATCGCGACACGCGCCGGATGTCCCCGTCGTCCAGGTTGTGACAGGCGAGGATGCTGATATGCATGCGACTGCTGAGGTCCCTGGTACATCTGTGACAGAAGTGAAACATTCGAGCGACGACCTCGGCATTCGCGTCATGACCGCGGCCGTGCACGCGGCGCGTGACATGGCGAAGGCCGGCGACACGGTGCTGCTGGCACCGGCCGGCGCGTCGTTTGACCAGTTCACCGGCTACGCCGACCGCGGCGACGCTTTCGCGGCCGCCGTGCGCGCGGCGATCCGGTAGGCGGGTATGGGTCACGCGCTGAGCCGGTTCTTACGCCGGGACAAGGGAAAGAACGCAACCCCGGCCGAGCGGGCCGAGGTCGAAGAACCGGCCGCCGCGACGGATCCAGCCGTACCAGACGCGCCCGAGCCTGACGTGCCCGACGAGGTTCCTCACGACGCGGGTTCTGATGACGCGGCCTCCGAGTCCGAGCCAGAGTCCGAGTCAGAGTTCGAGCCCGAGTTCGGGCCCGAAGACGCAAAGGCGGCGGACGCAAAGCCGCGGGCCAAGGCTTCCGGCAGCGAAGACGGCGGCCCGCGCCACCGGTTCCGCAACCGGTTTGGCGCCTGGCTGGGCCGCCCGCTGACGTCGTTCCACCTGATCATCGCGGTCGCCGGTTTGCTGACCACCCTCGGACTGATCATGGTGCTGTCGGCCTCCGGCGTGCGGTCGTACGGCGACGACGGCTCGGCCTGGGTGATCTTCGGCAAGCAGGTCCTCTGGACGGTCATCGGGGTCATCGGCGCCTACCTCGCGATGCGGATGCCGGTGCGGTTCATCCGCCGTGTCGCGTTCCCCGGATACGTGGTCACCATCATCCTGCTGGTGCTGGTGCTGGTGCCGGGAATCGGCAACCTGGCCAACGGCTCTCGCAAGTGGTTCGTGATCGCCGGCTTTTCCATGCAGCCGTCCGAGTTGGCGAAGATCGCGTTCGCCATCTGGGGCGCGCATCTGCTGGCGGCGCGACGAATGGAGCGGGCCTCGCTGCGCGAGATGCTGATCCCGTTGGTGCCGGCAGCGGTCATCGCGCTGGCGCTGATCGTGGCCCAGCCCGACCTCGGGCAGACGGTTTCGCTGGGCATCATCCTGCTGGCCCTGCTGTGGTATGCCGGGTTGCCGCTGCGGGTCTTCGTCACGTCGCTGTTCGCGGTCTTCGTCGCGGGCGCGATCCTGGCGATGTCCGCCGGTTACCGCTCGGACCGGGTGCGCTCCTGGATGAATCCCGAGACCGACCCGCAGGACACCGGTTACCAGGCGCGACAGGCGAAATTCGCGCTGGCGCACGGCGGCATCTTCGGCGACGGTCTGGGCCAGGGTGTGGCCAAGTGGAACTACCTGCCCAACGCGCACAACGACTTCATCTTCGCGATCATCGGCGAGGAACTCGGCTTCGTCGGGGCGTTCGCGCTGCTGGTGCTGTTCGGGTTGTTCGCCTACACCGGTATGCGGATCGCGCGCCGCTCCGCCGACCCGTTCCTGCGGCTGCTGACCGCCACCACCACGATGTGGGTGCTGGGCCAGGCGTTCATCAACATCGGCTACGTGATCGGCGTGCTGCCGGTCACCGGTTTGCAGCTGCCGCTCATATCTGCTGGCGGAACATCAACGGCTGCAACACTTTTCATGATAGGAATCGTTGCCAACGCGGCGCGCCATGAACCCGAGGCGGTCGCCGCGCTGCGAGCCGGCCGCGACGACAAGATGAACCGGCTGCTGCGGCTGCCGCTGCCCCAGCCGTATGTGCCCACCCGCATCGAGGCGTTCCGCGATCGCAAGCGGACTCGACCCACTGCCGGGGGCCGAAAGGCCGCCCAGGGGCCGGCTCGGAAGGCTGCCCGGAACCCCGACCCGCCGCTGCGGCCGGCTTTCCCCCGTACGGCTGCCCGCCCCGCCCGTCGCTCAGGGCATCATGGATCTGGCCAGCGCCGCGCCAGTCAGGCTGCCGGCCAGCGTCAACCACGGCGCGCTCGTGCATTGGAAGGTCAGCGTTACGGGTGAACAAGACGGTCAGGAAGGCGACCGGCGGGCGGGGGAAAAATTCCTCGCCCGCCGGTGCCGCTTTGTCGGTCGTACTGGCCGGCGGTGGGACCGCGGGGCACGTCGAGCCCGCGATGGCCGTCGCCGACGCGCTCTCCGCACTGGATCCGCAGGTCCGGATCACCGCGCTGGGCACCGCGCGCGGGCTGGAGACCAGGCTGGTGCCCGAGCGCGGCTACAACCTCGAGCTGATCACGCCGGTCCCGCTGCCGCGTAAGCCGACGGGCGACCTGGCGCGGCTGCCGACGCGGGTGTGGCGCGCCGTCCGAGAAACCCGCGCGGTGCTCGACGCCGTCGACGCCGACGTGGTCGTCGGGTTCGGCGGTTACGTGGCCCTGCCCGCCTACCTCGCCGCGCGCGGCTACCCCGGGCCATTAGGACCGTTACGCCGCCGGCGCCGCATTCCGGTGGTCATCCACGAAGCCAACGCCCGCGCCGGGCTGGCCAATCGCGTCGGCGTGCGCAGCGCGGACCGGGTGCTGTCCGCGGTGCCGGATTCCGGGCTGCGCCGCGCCGAGGTCGTCGGTGTCCCGGTACGCGCGGCCATCACCGCGCTGGACCGCGCGGCACTGCGGGCCGAAGCGCGCCGGCATTTCGGCTTCGCCCCCGACGCTCGGGTGCTCCTGGTGTTCGGGGGCTCCCAGGGCGCCGTCTCGCTCAACCGCGCGGTCTCGGGCGCCGCCGCCGAGTTGGCCGCCGCGGGCGTGTCCGTGCTGCATGCGCACGGCCCCAAGAACACCCTCGAACTGCGCACCCCGGAGCCCGGCGATCCGCCCTACGTGGCGGTGCCGTATCTGGACCGGATGGACCTGGCCTACTCCGCCGCCGACCTGGTGATCTGTCGCTCCGGCGCGATGACGGTCGCCGAAGTGTCGGCGGTGGGCCTGCCGGCCATCTACGTGCCGTTGCCGATCGGCAACGGCGAGCAGCGGCTCAACGCCCTGCCGGTGGTTGACGGCGGCGGCGGCGTGCTCGTCGCCGACGCGGATCTGACGCCGGGCCTGGTGGCTCAGCGGGTGATCGGCCTGCTCACCGATCCGCCGCGGCTCGCGGCGATGACCGCGGCGGCCGCCCGGGTGGGGCATCCGGACGCGGCGCGGCAGGTGGCCCAGGCGGCGCTGGACGTCGCCCGGTTGGCTTCCCGAGGACGACGGTGACCGAGCAGCTGCCTCCTGAACTCCAGCGGGTGCACATGGTCGGTATCGGGGGCGCCGGCATGTCCGGCATCGCCCGCATCCTGCTGGACCGGGGCGGCCAGGTATCCGGCTCGGACGCCAAGGAATCGCGCGGCATCCACGCGTTGCGGGCCCGCGGCGCGCTGATCCGCATCGGACACGACGCGTCGTCGCTGGATCTGCTGCCCGGTGGCGCCACCGCGGTCATCACCACCCACGCCGCCATCCCGAAGACCAACCCGGAGCTCGTCGAGGCCCGGCGCCGCGGCATTCCGGTGGTGCTGAGACCGGTGGTGCTGGCCAAGCTGATGGCTGGGCGCACCACGCTGATGGTCACCGGCACGCATGGCAAGACCACCACGACGTCGATGCTGATCGTGGTCCTGCAGCATTGCGGGCTCGACCCGTCGTTCGCGGTCGGCGGCGAGCTCGGCGAGGCCGGGACCAACGCCCACCACGGCAGCGGCACTTGCTTCGTCGCCGAGGCCGACGAAAGCGACGGCTCGCTACTCGAGTACACGCCCAACGTCGCAGTGGTCACCAACATCGAGACCGACCACCTGGACTTCTATGGCAGCGCCGACGCCTACGTCGGGGTGTTCGACACCTTCGTGGAGCGGCTCGCCCCGGGCGGAGCGCTGGTGGTGTGCACCGACGACCCCGGCGCGGCGGCGCTGGCCCAACGCAGCGCCGAGCTTGGCATCCGGGTGCTGCGCTACGGGTCTGGGTCCGGGTCCGGTTCGCAAGGACAGGACTTGGCCGGCGCGCTGCTGTCGTGGGAGCAGCAGGGCACCGGGGCCGTCGCGGACATCCAGTTGGCCGGCGAATCGCATCCGCGCGTGATGCGGCTTTCGGTGCCCGGGAGGCACATGGCGCTCAACGCGCTGGGCGCGCTGCTTGCGGCGGTCGAGGTCGGCGCCCCCGCGGACGCCGTGCTGGACGGGCTCGCCGGCTTCGAAGGGGTCCGGCGCCGCTTCGAACTTGTCGGGTCCGCAAGCGTCGGCAAGGGGACGGTGCGGGTATTCGACGACTACGCCCACCATCCGACGGAGATCAGCGCAACGCTGGCGGCGGTGCGCACCGTGCTCGAACAGAGCGGTGAGGGCCGCTCGCTGGTGGTGTTCCAGCCCCATTTATATTCGCGGACAAAGGCTTTCGCGGCTGAATTCGGGCGCGCGCTGGACGCGGCCGACGAGGTGTTCGTGCTCGACGTTTACGGGGCACGCGAACAACCCCTCGCCGGTGTCAGCGGAGCCAGCGTCGCCGAGCACGTCAGCGTGCCGGTGCGCTACCTCCCGCACTTCTCGGCGGCGGCCGAGGAGGTGGCCGCGGCCGCCGGGCCCGGCGACGTCATCGTGACGATGGGTGCCGGCGACGTGACGATGCTGGGGCCGGAGATCGTGACTGCACTGCGGGTGCGGGCGAACCGCGCCGCGCCCGGTCAGCCCGGGGTGCCGCAATGAGCGAACCCGACGAGGCCCCACCGACTGCCCCGCCGACCGACGTGGCGGCCGGCGCGGACTCGGACGCTGGGACCCGTGCAGACAACGCGGTCACCGAACCGCTGGAAGCGCAAAACGGTGAAACCCAAGCGGAGGAACCCGAATTCGAGGGGCCGCGGCGGCGTGCCCGCCGCGAACGCGCCGAGCGCCGAGCCGCGCAGGAGCGCGCCCGCGCGATCGAGGAAGCGCGCCGCGAGGCCAAGCGCCGCGTCAGTGGGCGCATCGTCAACCAGCCCAAACCCGTTGCGCGCGGCGTTGTTCGAGGCCTGAAAATGTTGTTGGCGTCGGTGGTGATCGCCGTCGTCGGTGTGGGACTCGGGCTGATTCTGTACTTCACGCCCGCGATGTCGGCCCGCGACATCGTGGTCACCGGGCTTTCGGTGGTGACCCGCGAGGAGGTCCTCGACGCCGCGCGGGTGCGGCCCGGGACCCCGCTCTTGCAGATCAACACCAACCAGGTCGCCGACCGGGTGGCGACGATTCGCCGGGTGGCCAGCGCGCGGGTGCAGCGCCAGTACCCGTCGGCGCTGCGGATCACCATCGTCGAGCGGGTCCCGGTGGCAGTGAAGGATTTTGCCGACGGCCCGCACCTGTTCGATCGCGACGGTGTTGACTTCGCGACGGCTCCGCCGCCACCCGCGTTGCCGTATCTCGATGTGGCCAATCCCGGACCGACCGACCCGGTGACCAAGGCTGCGCTGCAGGTTCTGTTGGCGCTGCGTCCTGAGGTCGCGGGTCAGGTCGCTCGCGTCGCGGCGCCCTCGGTGGCGTCGATCACCCTGACCCTGGGCGATGGGCGGGTGGTGATCTGGGGGACCACCGACCGCACCGAGGAGAAGGCCGAAAAGCTGGTGGCGTTGTTGACGCAGCCCGGGAAGACCTACGACGTGTCCAGCCCCGACCTGCCGACCGTGAAATAGCCAGCGCGCGCTCGAATGTGCGGCCCGCCGCACGCCCGACGCCGAATGTGCGGCCAGCCGCACGTTCGATGTCACAAAAATTTGCGCGCCGCGCGTCGGCGCGCCTGCGAGATTCGCGCGCGTCATGCCCATACCGTTCTGGTTGCGCGGAACTACTTGACATAACTCTAAATCTATGGTTGAGGTTGAGAGTTTGCCAGGCGGAGACACCGAGTCCCACCAGGGAGGAAGAGAAATGATGACCCCCCCGCACAACTACTTGGCCGTAATCAAGGTCGTGGGTATCGGTGGCGGCGGCGTCAACGCCGTCAACCGGATGATCGAGCAGGGCCTCAAGGGCGTGGAATTCATCGCGATCAACACCGACGCGCAGGCGTTGTTGATGAGCGATGCCGACGTCAAGCTCGACGTCGGCCGTGACTCCACCCGCGGATTGGGCGCCGGGGCGGACCCCGAGGTGGGCCGCAGGGCCGCCGACGACGCCAAGGACGAGATCGAGGAACTGCTGCGCGGGGCGGACATGGTGTTCGTCACCGCCGGCGAGGGCGGTGGCACAGGCACCGGCGGGGCGCCCGTCGTCGCAAGCATCGCCCGAAAACTCGGGGCGTTGACCGTCGGCGTCGTCACTCGCCCGTTCTCGTTCGAGGGCAAGCGGCGCAGCAATCAGGCCGAAACCGGCATCAACTCACTGCGGGAGAGCTGCGACACCCTGATCGTCATCCCCAACGACCGGCTGCTGCAGATGGGCGATGCCGCGGTGTCGCTGATGGACGCGTTCCGCAGCGCCGACGAGGTGCTGCTCAACGGCGTGCAGGGCATCACCGACCTGATCACCACGCCAGGACTGATCAACGTCGACTTCGCCGACGTCAAGGGCATCATGTCGGGCGCTGGTACGGCGCTGATGGGCATCGGGTCGGCGCGCGGCGAGGGCCGGTCGCTCAAGGCCGCCGAGATCGCCATCAACTCGCCACTGCTGGAGGCGTCGATGGAGGGCGCGCAGGGCGTGCTCATGTCGATCGCCGGCGGCAGCGACCTGGGACTGTTCGAGATCAACGAGGCGGCATCGCTGGTGCAGGACGCCGCCCACCAGGACGCCAACATCATCTTCGGCACCGTGATCGACGACTCGCTGGGCGACGAGGTGCGGGTCACCGTCATCGCGGCGGGCTTCGACGCATCCGGCCCCGGTCGCAAGCCCCTGCTCGGCGGCAGTGCCGACAAGGGGGAGAAGACCGGCGCGCACCGCATCGAGTCGGCCAAGGCCGGCAAGCTCACCTCGACGCTGTTCGAGCCCGTCGACGCCGTCAGTGTGCCGGTGCACACCAACGGTTCGACGCTGAGCATTGGCGGCGACGACGACGACGTCGACGTGCCGCCGTTTATGCGCCGCTGAGGGTCTCATTTTGCTTGCCAGTCCGCGACAAACCGGCCGCGGCGGGACGTCGCTGACACCTGAACGGCAACGGCGTCCGGATACTGGGCATGTGAGCGTTCGCATCCGGCGGGTGACCACCACCCGCGCGGGCGGCGTCTCGGTGGCGCCGTTCGACTCCTTCAACCTCGGCGACCACGTCGGCGACGATCCGAAGGCGGTCGCCGCTAACCGCGCCCGGCTGGCCGCCGCCATCGGCCTGAGCATTAAGGGGGGCACCGACCGGGTGGTGTGGATGAACCAGGTGCATGGCGATCGGGTCGAGGTGGTCGACGGGCCGCGGGATGCCGCCGTCGACGACACCGACGCGTTGGTGACCACCACGCCCCGGCTGGCGCTCGCGGTGGTGACCGCCGACTGCGTGCCGGTGTTGCTGGCCGACGCGCGCGCCGGTGTTGCCGCGGCGGTGCATGCCGGCCGCGTCGGGGCTCAGCGGGGCGTGGTTGCCCGCGCGGTGGAGGCGATGCAGCGGCTGGGCGCGCACGCGGGCGACATTTCGGTCCTGCTCGGCCCGGCGGTCAGCGGCCGCCACTACGAGGTGCCCGAGGCCATGGCCGACGAGGTCGAGGCGGCACTGCCGGGCAGCCGCACCACGACGGCGGCCGGGACGCCCGGACTCGATCTCCGCGCCGGAATCGCTTGCCAGCTCCAGGATTTGGGCGTCACGTCGATCGACATCGATCCGCGCTGCACGGTGGCCGACCCGACACTGTTCAGCCATCGCCGGGGTGCACCGACCGGGCGGCTGGCATCACTGGTCTGGATGGAGTGACCGCCGTGGCGGTGGACATGGGGGCGGCGGGGGCGAGCCAAGGAAACCGCGAATCGGAATTGACTCATGCGTTGGCGGCGGTGCGTTCGCGACTCGCGATGGCCGCGGAAGCGGTGGGTCGCAATGTCGGCGAAATTGAACTTCTCCCCATTACCAAATTCTTTCCAGCAACCGATGTTGCGATTTTGTCTCGATTGGGTTGTCGGTGCGTTGGCGAATCGCGGGAGCAGGAAGCCGCGGCAAAGGTGGCCGAACTCACTCGATTGTCACAAGCTGCGGGCCGAACGGATACGGGGCACGCGGATTGGCGGGAACTGCACTGGCACATGGTTGGGCGGATTCAGCGGAAGAAAGCTCGTTCCCTGGCGCGCTGGGCCCACACCGCCCACTCGGTCGACAGCGCGCAGCTGGTGACCGCGCTCGACCGGGCCGTCGCAGCGGCTTTGGCCGAGGGCAGTCGCAACAACCCGCTGCGGGTCTACGTGCAGGTAAGCCTCGACGGCGACGCGTCGCGCGGCGGCGTCGACGTTCGGGTGCCGGGGGCCGTCGACGACGTCTGCGGGCGGGTTCAGCAGGCGAAATGTCTGGAGCTGGTCGGATTGATGGGCATCCCGCCGCTGGACTGGGACCCGGACGAGGCCTTCGGGCGGCTGCAATCGGAGCACCGCCGGGTGCTCGAATCGCACCCGAACGCGGTCGGCCTGTCCGCCGGCATGTCCGACGATCTGGAAATTGCCGTCAAACATGGTTCGACGTGTGTGCGTGTCGGTACCGCGCTATTGGGCCCGCGGCGGTTACCGTCACCGTGAGTAGTCACTGTAGTCACACCTTCATCACGGACACCAATAATCCCAGGGGCTAGAAGGGGTCAACGCAATGAGCACACTGCATAAGGTCAAGGCCTACTTCGGTATGGCCCCCATGGACGACTACGACGACGAGTACTACGACGACCACGCTCCGTCGCGCGGCTTCCCGCGCCCTCGCTTTGACGATGGGTACGGCCGCTACGAGGGGCGCGACTACGACGATCCGCGCGGGGACCTGCGCGGCGAGCCCGACTACCCGCCGCCCGGTGGCTATCGCGGCGGCTACGGCGACGAGCCGCGCTACAGCCCCGTCCATCCCCGCGACTTCGACCGGTCCGAGATGAGCAGGCCGCGCCTCGGGTCGTGGTTGCGCAACTCCACCCGCGGAGCGCTGGCGATGGACCCGCGCCGGATGGCGATGATGTTCGAAGAGGGTCACCCGCTGTCGAAGATCACCACGCTGCGGCCGAAGGACTACAGCGAGGCCCGCACCATCGGCGAGCGTTTCCGCGACGGCACCCCGGTCATCATGGACCTGGTGTCGATGGACAACGCCGACGCCAAGCGGCTCGTCGACTTCGCGGCCGGCCTCGCCTTCGCGCTGCGCGGCTCCTTCGACAAGGTCGCGACCAAGGTGTTCCTGCTGTCGCCCGCCGACGTCGACGTCACCCCGGAGGAGCGTCGCCGGATCGCCGAAACCGGCTTCTACGCTTACCAATAACCCTGCCGGAGCTGCGATGCGGCCCACACTTGATGTGTGACCGTGCGCGCAGTCGGTACGCTGGCCATTGCCGCGCTAGCGTGCGGCGACTGACATCTGGCGACTGACGTCGTCAGACACCGTCGGTCTTCTCATCGGTAAGGTCGGGCTCTCGTTGGTGCTGTTCTTTCAGATCCTTGGGTTTGCGCTGTTCATCTTCTGGCTGCTGCTCATCGCCCGGGTCGTCGTCGAGTTCATCCGCTCGTTCAGCCGTGACTGGCGTCCCACCGGCATCACCGTGGTGATCCTGGAGATCATCATGTCGATCACCGATCCACCGGTGAAGCTACTACGTCGGCTGATCCCCCAACTGACCATCGGAGCCGTGCGCTTCGACCTGTCCATCATGGTCCTGCTGCTGGTCGCGTTCATCGGCATGCAACTGGCGTTCGGCGCCGCGGCATGACCCACCCGCAGGCAACACCTACCTACATGCCACACCTACCCGCATGCAACCGGCGACGGTTCGGCCACGGTTCGACGTCGCTTTGATGCGCGCAATTTTAAAATTTTAAGGATTGGGATTTTATTGCTCTTAGTCTGTGAAATTGGTTCTTATTTATCGGCCTAATCGGCAACCGCCGAGTCTGGTGTGACAGGATGGGCGGCAGTTGCACAACGGCTACCACTCCGTTCTACACTTTCCAGAACGTTTGACAGGAACTTAAGGGGAACGAACAATGCCGCTTACACCAGCCGACGTCCACAATGTGGCGTTCAGTAAGCCACCAATCGGCAAGCGCGGTTACAACGAGGACGAGGTCGACGCCTTCCTCGACTTGGTGGAGAACGAGCTGACGCGGCTCATAGAAGAGAATTCCGATCTGCGCCAACGGATCGAGGAGCTCGACCGGGAGCTGGCCGCCGGGGGCGGCGCCGGCCCCTCCGTTGCGGCCCAGCCCACTCAGGCGATTCCTGTCCGCGAACCCGAACCCGAGCCCGTCAAGCCGGCGCCCGTGGCGGCACCCGAACCGGCGGCGTTCGCGGGAAGCACCGAGGAACAGGCCATGAAGGCCGCTCGGGTGTTGAGCCTCGCTCAGGACACCGCCGACCGGCTCACCAGCACCGCCAAGGCCGAGTCGGACAAGATGCTCGCCGATGCCCGCGCCAACGCCGACCAAATCCTCAGCGAGGCCCGCAGCACCGCCGACAGCACTGTCGCCGAGGCCCGGCAGCGTGCCGACGCGATGCTGGCCGACGCCCAAACCCGCTCCGAGACGCAGTTGCGCCAGGCCCAGGAGAAGGCCGACGCGCTGCAGGCCGACGCGGAACGCAAGCATTCCGAGATTATGGGAACCATCAACCAGCAGCGCACGGTGCTGGAAGGCCGGCTCGAGCAGCTGCGTACTTTCGAACGCGAGTACCGCACCCGACTCAAGACCTACCTGGAATCTCAGCTCGAGGAACTCGGCCAGCGCGGCTCGGCGGCGCCCGTCGACTCGAGCGCGGACGCCGGCGGGTTCGACCAATTCAATCGGGGTAACAACTAGCCCGCCATCCGTGCCGGACTGCCGGGTTGGCAGACTGGACCCGCACTAGGCCTGACAGTCCCGCCCGTTGCTGGAGGATGACCGATGCTGATCATTGCGCTCGTATTGGCCCTAATCGGGCTCGTCGCGCTGGTGTTCGCGGTCGTGACCAGCAACGAGCTGGTGGCGTGGGTGTGCATTGCCGCCAGCGTCATCGGCGTCGTGCTGCTGATCGTCGACGCCCTGCGGGAGCGCCAGCGGCGTGACTCGGGCGAACAAGCGGTCGCCGAAGAAGGGTCCGGGGACGGCGAGGAAGCCGGCGTCGACTACCCAGTTGACTATCCGGAGGAAGTGCCCGATGAGGCGGCCAAGGACGCCGGTAGCGACGAGGCCAAGTAGAACTCAGCTTGTCGGCTTGGCGAGCAGCTCGCGCACCTCGTCGTCACTGACCTGATGAAAATCCTCGTAGACCTGTCCGACGGCCTCGAACGCGGGCGGCATAGTCGCACACACGACGTCGTCGGCTTCGCGCGCGAGCTCCTGGCAGACTGACTCCGGCCCGACCGGGACCGCGACGACGATCGATCGCGGTCTGGCCGCACGAATCGCGCGTACCGCCGCCATCATGCTGGCGCCGGTGGCGATGCCGTCGTCGACCAAGATCACGATCTTGCCCGCCGGATCGGAGAGCGGGCGCCCGCCCCGGTATGCGCGTTCGCGGCGCTCGAGCTCGGCCGTCTCGCTGTCGATCACCTCGCGCACCTGCTCGTCGGTGATGTGCAGGCTGGAAATCACGTTGTCGTTCATCACCACGCCGCCGCCGCTGGCCAACGCGCCCATCGCGAGCTCGGACCAGCGCGGCACCCCGAGCTTTCGAACCAGGAACACGTCTAGCTCAGCGCGCAGGGCCGCAGCGATTTCCCAGGCGACTGGAACGCCGCCCCGCGCCAGCCCAAGGACCAGCAGGTTGCCTTCGTCGCGATAGGACGTCAGCTCCCCGGCGAGCGCGCGACCGGCTTCGCCGCGGTCGCGGAAAGTCCGCATCGCCGTCCGCCGCAGAAAGCCACTAGGTGGGTTCATTGGTTTGCACTTCCCGCTATTGGCCTCCATCCAGACTACGTCGGCCCGCAAGGTTTGCCCGCAAGCCTGAAGAAGCGGTTGCTGGACGCCACGCCCTTGCGGCAACCGCGGTCAGGATTGGATCGTTATCTCGAACTGGATAGCGTTGTGCGCGAACAAGATCGAGAGGACCTGCGAGATGAGGCGGCGTTTCCACACCTATACGGCCTACAGCGTCGGTTGCGCGATTGTGTGGGCCGTCATCCTGGCCGGGGTCGGGTCCGCGGCGGACAGCGGCACCAGGCACAAGTTTGTTCTGGTTTTCGCGGGATGGGTGATCGGGTGGCTGTCGGCGACTATCGCCCGAGTTGTCTATCCACCGCCAAAGCGGCACTCCGGCCCATAAATACGGTGTGATCGCGGCTTCGCCGCTCAACACACTCCATCGGCTCGGAAATGAACGCGAGCGTCCATTTCGCTCGCCTCGCTCGTGTGTCCGAGGGGGGACTTGAACCCCCACGCCCATTAGTAGGGCACTAGCACCTCAAGCTAGCGCGTCTGCCATTCCGCCACTCGGACCGACCAACGAGAGTTGGCAGCTAAGGCTATCGGATGGGCCCGGGCGGACCCAACCCAGCTGGTGGCTCCGCGCCGCCGCCCGTCGGCCCCGGCGATGGTCGGGGCAATGGTAGGAAAGGTGGTTGTGACCGGTGAGACCGACGTGCCCCACGCCACCCCCGATAAGGCCGACGATAAGGCCAGGGATGACGTGGTCGAAGTTGTGAGCAGGTTGATCCGCTTCGACACCACCAACACCGGTGATCCCGAGACCACACAGGGTGAAGCGGAGTGCGCGCGCTGGGTCGCCGAGCAGCTCGAGGATGCCGGATATCGGCCCGAATACCTCGAATCCGGCGCGCCCGGACGGGGCAATGTGTTCGCCCGTCTCGAGGGCGCGGACCGATCGCGCGGCGCGCTGCTCATCCACGGGCATCTCGACGTGGTCCCGGCCGAACCGGCCGAGTGGAGTGTCCATCCGTTCTCCGGAGCGGTCGAGGACGGCTATGTCTGGGGCCGCGGCGCGGTCGACATGAAGGACATGGTCGGCATGATGATCGTGGTCGCTCGCAAGCTGAAGCGTGATGGCATCGTGCCGCCGCGCGACCTCGTGTTCGCGTTCGTCGCCGACGAGGAGCACGGCGGCCAGTACGGGGCGCGCTGGCTGGTCGACAATCGGCCCGATCTGTTCGACGGGATCACCGAGGCCATCGGTGAAGTGGGTGGGTTTTCCCTCACGGTGCCGCGTCCCGACGGCGGCGACCGCCGCCTGTACCTGATCGAGACCGCCGAGAAGGGCATCCAATGGATGCGGCTGACCGCCCGCGGCAAGGCGGGGCACGGTTCGATGGTGAACGATCAGAACGCGGTCACCGTCCTCGCCGAGGCCGTCGCGCGGGTGGGCCGCCACCAGTTTCCGCTGGTACTCACCGACACCGTCGTCGAGTTCCTGGCCGCCATCAGCGAGGAGACCGGTCTGACATTCGACACCGATTCGGCCGATCTGGAGGGGACAATCGAAAAGTTGGGGCCGATGGCCCGCATGCTGAATGCGGTGCTGCGCGACACCGCAAACCCGACGATGCTCAAGGCCGGATACAAGGCCAACGTCGTCCCGGCCACCGCGGAAGCGGTGGTCGACTGCCGCGTGCTGCCCGGTCGGCAGGCGGCGTTCGAGGCCGAAATCGACGAGTTGATCGGCCCCGACGTGACTCGCGAATGGATCAGGGATTTGCCGGCGTATCAGACCAGCTTCGACGGGGACCTGGTCGACGCGATGAACGCAGCCGTGCTCGCGATCGACCCGGACGGCCGGACGGTTCCCTACATGCTATCCGGGGGTACCGACGCAAAATCCTTCGCGCGCTTGGGTATTCGTTGCTTCGGCTTCAGCCCGCTGCGATTGCCTCCGGATTTGGACTTCTCTTCGTTGTTCCACGGCGTCGACGAACGGGTACCCATCGACGCATTACGGTTCGGCACCGACGTGCTGGCCCACTTCCTGACACATTGTTAGACCCACTGTTAGACCCACTGCTAGGTCAAATCGTTAAGAGAGAGAGGATCGCCCATGAGCTTGCCGACCGACCCGTACGACGCGCTACCCAAGCTGCCGTTTTTCAGCCTGAGTTCGAACTCGATTACCAACGGCCAGCCGCTCGCCACGCCGCAGATCAGCGGGATCCTGGGCGCCGGGGGAGAAGACGTCAGCCCGCAGTTGAGCTGGTCGGGATTCCCCGACGAGACGCGTAGCTTCGCGGTCACCGTCTACGACCCCGACGCTCCGACGCTGTCCGGGTTCTGGCACTGGGCCGTAGCCAACCTGCCCGCCGACGTCACCGAATTGCCCGACGATGCCGGTAATGGCGGCGAGTTGCCCGGCGGCGCTCTGCAATTGGTCAACGATGCGGGGATGCGCCGCTACGTCGGTGCGGCGCCGCCCCCCGGTCATGGCGTGCATCGCTACTACGTTGCGGTGCATGCCGTCGACGTCGACAAGCTCGACCTGCCCGAGGACGCCAGCCCCGCGTTCCTCGGTTTCAATCTGTTCCAGCACGCCATCGCGCGGGCCTACATCTACGGGACGTACGAACAGACCTAAGGATTTTGCAGCCGGGAATCGTGTCCGCGTCGACATCGGCTCCGAATAAAGATTGTGGAACCGCGCGGGTGCGTATTGGTCCTGCCGGGCGGCAAGGCGCGAAGCGAAGAGGCCTCCCGGTGGTGGCAACTGGCCAACGTCCGGATGATGTTGGTGGCCAAGGCGTTGCGGCGCCGGCTCGGGCCCGACGTCGAGGTGCGGCGCGTCCAGTATCGGTATCGCGGGTGGAATGGGCCCCGCCTGGACGCGCTGCGCGACGCCAAGCATGTGCTCGACGCGGTGCGCAACCGGTTTGAGCCGAAAAGCATTGTGTTGGTGGGGCATTCGATGGGCGGCCGGGTAGCGGCGCACCTGGCGGGCGGTTCCGACGTGGGCGCGGTGGTGGCGCTCGCGCCGTGGTGGGTCGGCGGCGATGGTGAGCTGATTCCGCCGGCCACTCGACTGCTGGTGCTGCATGGCACCGCAGATACCTGGACCGACCCGGGTGCATCGCGCATGCAGACGTTGCGGGCCGGTGAGCGCGGGCTGGCCGCTCAGTGGGTGGGCGTCGAGGGCGCCGGCCACTACATGGTGCGGAGGTGGGCCGAGTGGCATCGCCGAACCGTCGATTTCGTCGCCGACTACCTGCGGCGGTGATCCTGTCGGTGGGCAGCGATAGTATTCGAACATGCATTCGAGTAGTCGCGAGGAGATCGAGGCGGACTACGCCGCCTTGCGCGAGGTGATGTCGCGGATTGTCGCTCACCGGTACGACGCGCTCACCACGCCGGAGCGGTTGACCTTGCTCGAGCAACTTGAGCGCGAGACGCGGAGGCTTCGGGTGCCGGGCCATGAACTCATCAATCAGCTCGCCGAGCAGGCACCGCTTGAGGAGCTGGGCGGCACACTGGCCGCGGCATTGGCCGGCCGACTGCGCATCACCCGCGGCGATGCCCGCCGGCGGGTGGCTGAGGCCGCCGACCTGGGTGCGCGCCGTGCGATCACCGGCGAACCACTGCCTTCAATATTGACCGCAACGGCCGTGGCCCAGCGCGAAGGCAAGATCGGCGCCGGCCATGTCGACGTGATCCGGCGATTCTTCAACCAGTTGCCAAGCTCGGTAGACCTCGATACTCGCGCGTGCGCCGAAGCGCAGCTGGCCGGTCTAGCTGTCCAGTTTCGGCCCGACCACCTTGCCAATCTCGCGAGGCAACTCGCCGCCTACCTCAATCCGGACGGGAACTTCAGCGACGAGGATCGCGCGCGACGCCGTGGGCTGAACCTCAGCACACAAGACATCGACGGGATGTCGCGGCTCAGCGGCTGGTTGACGCCTGAGGCCCGTGCCACCCTCGAGGCGGTGCTGGCGAAACTCGCCGCCCCCGGCATGGCCAACCCCGACGACGACACCCCGACGGTCGACGGGCCACCCGCCGAGGAAGTGGCACGGCGCGACATTCGCAGCACCACGCAACGCAACCACGACGCTCTCAATGCCGCGCTGCGCGCGCTGCTGGCATCGGGAAAACTCGGCCAGCACAACGGGTTACCGGCATCCATCATCGTGACCACCACGCTGAAAGACCTCGAGTCGGCATCCGGTCGGGGGCTCACCGGCGGCGGCACCCTGCTGCCCATGACCGACGTCATCCGCCTGGCCCGTCATGCGCATCAATACCTTGCGATCTTCGACAAGGGCGAAGCCCTGGCCCTGTATCACACCAAACGGCTGGCGTCGCCCGCTCAGCGAATTGTGCTGTACGCCAAGGATCGTGGTTGCACGCGTCCCGGCTGCGATGTGCCCGGCTACCTGTGCGAGGTGCATCACGTCGAAGACTGGGCGACCACCCACCGCACCGACATCAATGGGCTCACCCTGGCCTGCGGCCCCGATCACAAACTCGTCCAGCCGGGCGGCTGGACCACTCGAAAACGCAAAAATGGTGACACCGACTGGATCCCGCCGCCCCACCTCGACTACGGCCAACCCCGCAGCAACACCTTCCACCATCCCGAGAAGGCGCTCTACGAGGAAGGCGGCGCGGCAGAGGACGAAGATGACGAGGACGGGGCAGCCTGAGATCTAGCCCGGCGGCCGCTCCGGCTTTCTCGCCGCCGAGCCGACCGCGTCGGCCAGCGAGGCGAACCCGCCGTCGCGCAGCCGCCGGGCGATGCCGTCGTGAATGTGCTTGGGCCACAAGCCCCCGCCGTAGATGAACCCGGTGTACCCCTGCAGCAACGACGCCCCCGCGGTGATCCGCTCCCAGGCGTCGTCCGCCGTCTCGATGCCCCCAACGCTGATCAGCACCATGCGGTCGCCGACGCGCGCGTAGAGCCTGCGCAGCACCTCGGCGGCGCGGGCCGCGACCGGCGGCCCAGAAATGCCGCCGCTGCCCAGCTCGTCGACGCCCGGCGTGGCCAGGCCGTCACGCGACACCGTCGTATTGGTGGCCACGATGCCGGCCAAGCCCAATTCGACTGCCAGATCGGCGATGTCGTCGATGCCGGAATCCGAGACATCGGGCGCGATCTTCACCAGCACCGGGGCCGACGTCTCGGCGAGTACGCCCGACAGGATGGGCCGCAGCGACTCGACCGCCTGCAAATCGCGCAGCCCCGGAGTGTTCGGCGAGCTGACATTGACCACCAGATACGACGCAAGCGGGCCAACCAGTCGCGCGCTTGCCCGATAGTCGTCGACGGCGTCGGTGGCCGGGGTGTCCTTGGTCTTGCCGATGTTCACCCCGATCGGCACCTCGGGCCGCTGATGGGCCAGCCGGATCGCCAGCTGCCCGGCGCCGCGGTTGTTGAACCCCATCCGGTTCAGCAGGGCTCGGTCGGCCGGCAACCGGAACAGGCGCGGGGCCGGGTTGCCCGGCTGCGGGTGGGCGGTCACCGTCCCCACTTCGGCGTAGCCAAAACCCATCGCCCCCCACGTCAGCAGCCCCATGCCGTCCTTGTCGAAACCGGCGGCCAGGCCCAGCGGTCCGGGAAAGCGCAGCCCGAACACCGTGCTCGCCAGCACCGGGTCCCGCGGGCCCAGCAGCCGGTGCAGCAATCGTCGTGTCAAGGCGAGGGCCGTGCCGGCGCGGAGCACGGCGAAAACCAGCGTGTGGATGCGCTCCGGCGGCACCATGAAAAACAGCCGGCGAAGAATGCGATACATCACAGCTCAGGCTGGTCGGGCCGCCGACCCGGGGAGCCCGCACCGTCGAGGCGAGATTTCTTACGGCGCAACAAAACCCGCCTACTGCCGTCGGTGTATAACCGCACCCGGGTGAGTTCCCAGCCGCGGTACTCGGCCTCGATGGACAGCCGAATGGACGCGCTGAGTCGGGTCACTTCGGGCGGCAGTCGCAACGGTATCCACTCGTACTCGTCGGACATCTCGGCGACCCAGCCCGCCGGCAGCCGACTCCACCGCGGCGCGGCCCGACTCGTCACGGCGTGCCTGCCGCGCGCTCGATGATCTGGATGCCCGCTCCCGACCCTGACACCACGTACAAGGTGTCCGACGCATCGTCAAAGGCCAGCGAGTTGGGTTGCTGCACGGTTGGGTATCGCACCCTTTCGACGGGAATTCCGGTTGACAGATCGTAACCAATGACTGTGTTCGACGCGGTCTGGGACACCCAGGCCAACGCGTGCGAGCCGGCCAGGCCGTAGGGGGCCTGGCGCACCGGATAGGCCTGACGCAGGATCAGCGGGTCCACACCGTAGACCAGGAGTTCGCCGCCGCGAGTGTCGGCGACCAGGACTCGGCCCAGCGGATCCGCGGCAAGCGTCGTCGCGCCCTGGCCGGCCCGCAGCGCAAGCTCGGCGCGACCGTCGGCGCCGATAGTGGTCACCGAGGTTTGTCCACGATCCAGAACCACCGCCGTATTTCCTTGTGTCACAAGGGAATCGACGCGGGCAAAGATCTTGTTCCGGCTTTCGACCTTCGCGGTGCTAGCGGTGCCATCGCTGTGAGGCGCGGCAGGTGTGGAGGCGAGTATGTAGACGGCACCGTCGGCGCTGCCCAACACCAGCTTGCCGTCGGCGCGGCGCGCGATCGCGGTGAAATCGACCCGCTCGGCACCGCTGACACCGACCTGCGTCGTGTGCCCGGCGGCTAGATCGACCGCGAAATAGCCCCCGCGTGTTGCCAGGTAGGCGGTGCCGTGGCCGTCGCCGGTCAGGGCGGCCGCCGGGCCCTGCAGCGCGGTCGCACGCGCCGCGGCCTGCGCGCCACCGAACACCGCGACACTCGCGGGCGCCGCCGGATCCGCGCCGGGGACCAGGACGGCCAGCTGGTGAGTGTCGCCGTCGAAAACCGCGGCCTGAGCGTCACCGGGTAGCGGTCTGACCGCACCGGCTGGAGGCGCCGACACCGGCGGCGATTCGGCGGCCCGTGCCGGCTCGATCGTGGGCGGCTTCGGTGACGTGAGCGGGTTCGACGAACAACCGACGACCAGCGCCAGCAAAAGCAACAGACCGACAAAGCGGCAGCTCTTTAAGCAGCTATGCCCTGACAGCAACAATCGACCTTCGAGTGGGGAGCATGGAGTTCACATTTTAAGGAACGGTTTCGCATCCAATCTGGCATCCAATCTGACCATGTTGCCCACACGCGGTCGTTCTGGAGAGGTATGGTCGCGATATGACCGTCATCGTTGACCGGCATACCGCAGACAAAGAGTTTGCTATCGAAGACATTTCGACAGGCATTTTTGCCAGCGGGTATGGACAAGTCGGTGATGGACGCAGTTTTTCCTTCCACATTGAGCATCGTTCGCTCGTCGTCGAAGTTTACCGGCCGCGGCTTTCGGGGCCGGTTCCGCAGGCCGAGGACGTAGTCGCGAGGGCGGTTCGCAGCCTGTTCGACATCGATGTCACCGACGTGCGCAGCCTGACCGCGGCGGTCCGCGACTCGGTCGCGCACGCGGTGCCCGTCCCGCGCTAGGCACGTCAGCTAGTCATATCCCGTCGCAGTCACCCGCAGCGGGTACGGTCGTCGTGACATGACCGTCATCCTGTTGCGCCACGGCCGGTCCACCTCGAACACCGCCGGGATCCTGGCGGGCCGCTCCGAGGGCGTCGACCTCGACGACAAGGGCCGCGAGCAAGCCGCGGGGCTGATCGACCGGCTCGGCGACCTGCCGATCCGCGCGGTCGTGACGTCCCCGCTGCTGCGTTGCCGACGCACCATCGAACCGCTCGCCGAATCGCTGTGTCTCGAGCCGGTCATAGACGAGCGGATCGCCGAAGTCGACTACGGCGAATGGACGGGCCGCAAAATCGGCGAGTTGGCGAAAGAGGCGTTGTGGCGCGTGGTTCAGGCCCACCCCAGCGCGGCGGTATTCCCCGGCGGTGAGGGTTTGGCGCAGGTACAGGCGCGCGCCGTGGCCGCCGTCCGCGAACACGACAAGCGGATCGCCTTGGAATATGGGGGAGAACATGGCGGCGATGCGTTATGGGTGGCGTGTACCCATGGCGACGTCATCAAGTCGGTGATCGCTGACGCCTACGGGATTCATCTGGACGGATTCCAGCGGGTCACCGCCGACCCCGGGTCGGTGAGCGTGGTCAGTTACACACCGCTGCGTCCGTTCGTGTTGCACGTCAACCACACTGGGGCGCGGTTGTCGGCGGCGTTGCGCGCCGGGCCCCAGAAGGACCAACAGCCGAAGGACGAGTCCCAAAAAGACCAGGCCCAAAAAGACGAGCCCCAGAACGAAGAGCCTCAGAACGAAGAGCCCCCGAAAGACGAGCAGCCCCAGAACGACGAGCCCGTCGAGCCCGTCAGCGAACTGCCGCCGAGCGATGCGGTGGTCGGAGGCTCCACCGACTAGTTCGGCCGGGACAACCGAATCGGATCGCACGGCCAGGGCAACTGCCGGTATTTTGGAAGTGCCATGTCCCGCGCAATTCATGTCTTCCGCACCCCCGACCGCTTCGTGGCCGGCACCGTTGGCCAGCCCGGAAATCGCACCTTCTACATCCAAGCGGTCGGCGATTCGCGGGTGGTGTCGGTGGTGTTGGAGAAGCAACAGGTCGCGGTGCTCGCCGAGCGCATCGGTGCGCTGCTGCTCGAAGTGAATCGCCGGTTCGGCACGCCGGTTCCACCGGAGCCCGCCGAGGTCGACGACCTCAACCCGCTGATCACCCCCGTCGACGCGGAGTTTCGGGTCGGGACCATGGGTTTGGGCTGGGATTCGGAGGCACAGACCGTGGTGGTCGAACTGCTCGCCGTCACCGACGCCGAATTCGACGCCTCGGTGGTGCTCGACGACACCGAAGAGGGGCCCGACGCGGTCCGGGTGTTCCTGACGCCGGAGTCGGCCCGGCAGTTCGCGACCCGCTCCAATCGGGTGATCTCGGCGGGGCGCCCGCCCTGCCCGCTGTGCGACGAACCGTTGGACCCGGAGGGGCACATCTGCGCGCGCACCAACGGCTATAAGCGCAGCGCGCTGCTCGGGCCCGACGATGAACCCGAGCAATGACGACGCGGTGGCCCAACGTGAGGTGCTGCGGGACGGCGAGCTGACGGTCCTCGGACGCATCCGTTCGGCCAGCAACGCCACCTTTCTGTGCGAGTCGACGCTCGGTGAGCGCAGTGTGCATTGCGTCTACAAGCCGGTCGCCGGCGAGGCGCCGCTATGGGATTTTCCCGACGGGACGCTGGCCGGCCGCGAACTCGGCGCATATTTGGTGTCGACACAGCTGGGCTGGAACATCGTGCCCTACACCGTGATTCGTCACGGGCCGGCGGGCCCCGGCATGTTGCAGCTGTGGGTGGAGCAGCCGGGCGACACTCTTGATTCCGATTCCGATTCCGAATCCGATGCCGGGCCCGACCTGGTCGACCTGTTTCCCGCCGGCAAACCGCAGCGGGGTTACCTGCCCATCCTGCGGGCCTACGACTACGCCGGCGACGAGGTCGTCCTGATGCACGCCGACGACATCCGGTTGTGGCGGATGGCGGTCTTCGATGTGTTGATCAACAACGCCGACCGCAAGGGCGGCCACGTCCTGCGCGACATCGAGGGCCACATCTTCGGTGTCGACCACGGGGTGTGCCTGCACGTCGAGAACAAGCTGCGCACGGTGTTGTGGGGCTGGGCGGGCAAGCCGATCGACGACAAAACGCTGGACGCGGTCGCCGCGCTCGCGGACGCCCTCGGCGACTCGTTCGGCGACGAGCTGGCCGGCCACATCACCCGGGCCGAAATCGCGGCTCTGCGCAGGCGCGCCCACGCGCTGCTGGACAACCCGGTGATGCCGGAACCGAACCGTCATCGCCCCATTCCCTGGCCGGCGTTCTAGGGCGCGGCTCTTTCGGGGCGTACCGGTCGGCAATCCGGTCGGCAATACTGAACCGGTGACCCCGGCGCCGGATGAGATGACGGACGCCGCGCTGGCCGCCGACCTGGCCGCGGACGCGGGGGAGCTGCTGCTGAAGGTGCGCGAGGAGATCGGTTTCGATTCTCCCTGGGCACTGGGCGACGCGGGGGACAGCCTGGCCAACGAGTTGATCCTGCGGCGACTGCGCGCGGAGCGACCCGGCGATGCCGTGCTCAGCGAGGAAGCCTACGACGACCTCTCGCGGGTGAATCACGACCGGGTGTGGATCATCGACCCGTTGGACGGCACCCGTGAGTTCTCCACGCCGGGGCGCGACGACTGGGCGGTACACATCGCGCTGTGGCAGCGTGATGGGGTCCCCGCCGACGAGCACCGCGAAATCACCGACGCGGCAGTGGCTTTGCCGGCGCGCGGCAACACGGTGTACCGCAGCGACACCGTGACCGACGGCGCCGCGCGCACCGGCATTCCGCACACCTTCCGGATAGCCGTCAGCGCCACCCGCCCACCCGCGGTTCTCTACCGTATGCGCCAGACGCTGCACATTCAGCCGGTGGCGATCGGCTCGGCGGGCGCGAAGGCGATGGCCGTCATCGACGGCGACGTCGACGCCTACGTGCATGCGGGGGGCCAATGGGAATGGGACTCGGCGGCCCCGGCCGGGGTACTGATGGCAGCGGGCATGCACGCGTCGCGGCTCGACGGCTCGCCGCTGCGCTACAACCAGCTCGACCCGTACCTGCCCGACTTTGTCATGTGCCGTGCCGAGGTGGCGCCGATCCTGCTCGGTGCCATCCGCCAGGAATTTCCCTGATTCCGCGCGCGTTTAGAGTCGACGTTATGCAGGCGTGGTCTTCCGCACAGGTCCCGATGGTTCCGGGACGCGGCCCGGAGCTGCGGCTCTACGACACCTCCGACCGGCAGGTGCGCCCGGTGGCGGCCGGCACTCAGCCCGGCTCGACCGCGTCCATGTACGTCTGCGGGATTACCCCCTACGACGCGACACACCTGGGCCACGCGGCCACCTATCTGGCATTCGACCTGGTCCATCGGGTCTGGCTGGACCTCGGTCATGACGTGCACTACGTGCAGAACGTCACGGACGTGGACGACCCGTTATTTGAACGCGCCCAGCGCGACGGCGTCGATTGGCGTGAGCTCGCCGACCGCGAGGTCGCCCTTTTCCGCGAGGACATGGCGGCGCTGCGCATACTGCCGCCACGCGAATACGTCGCGGCGACCGAGGCGATTCCCGAAGTCGTCGAACTCGTCGAGAAAATGCTCGCCTCCGGCGCCGCGTACATCGTCGACCCCGAAATGGGGGAGCACCCCGACATCTACTACCGGGCCGACGCCACGCCGCAGTTCGGCTACGAGTCGGGCTACGACCGCGACACCATGCTTCGGTTGTTCGCCGAGCGCGGGGGCGACCCGGACCGGCCGGGCAAGACCGACGAGCTCGACGCGCTGCTGTGGCGGGCCGCACGTCCGGGCGAACCGAGTTGGCCGTCGCCGTTCGGCGCCGGCCGGCCCGGCTGGCATGTCGAATGCGCGGCCATCGCGCTGAGCCGCATCGGCAGCGGCCTGGACATCCAGGGCGGCGGCAGCGACCTGATCTTTCCGCATCACGAATTCACCGCCGCCCACGCCGAATGTGTAAGGGGCGAAAGGCGATTCGCCCGGCATTACGTGCACGCCGGGATGATCGGCTGGGACGGGCAAAAGATGTCCAAGAGCCGCGGCAACCTGGTGCTGGTGTCGGCGCTGCGAGCGCAAAGCGTTGAGCCATCGGCGATTCGGCTTGGTCTGCTGGCCGGGCACTATCGCGCGGATCGGTTCTGGAACCAGCAGGTGCTCGACGATGCGACCGCACGGCTACATCGCTGGCGCACCGCGACCGCGCTGCCCGCCGCCCCCGACGCCGCCGACGTTGTCGCCCGGGTGCGCCGCTATCTGGCCGACGACCTGGACACTCCCAAAGCGATCGCCGCACTTGATGGTTGGGCCACCGACGCCCTGGAATACGGCGGGCACGACGCGAGCGCGCCGAAGCTGGTGGCCACCGCGATCGATGCGCTCCTCGGAGTGGCCCTGTAGGAGTGGCCCTGTAAGAGTGGCCCTGTAAGTCACTAATCAGCAACTGCTGGGTCTCGATCCGCACAACAATCTGGGTGGACGGCGTGTCATAGGTCACCATCGACGGAGCAACGCGTAGCGCGCGTCAACCGCAAAGGTGATTGCTTGATGCTCAGTCGTTTTCGCCGTGTGGCTGGCGTGGTCAGCACCGTCGGCATACTAATCCTTGCGCTGGACACCGTGCACGCGTCGGCGGCGGCCACGGAGAGCCCGAACCTGCTGATGAATCCCGGCGCCGAACTTGGCGACCCTTCGCTGTCGGGATACAGCTCGGTGACGATCCCGGGCTGGACCGTGACCGGCACACCGACCGTGATCAAGTACGGCACCCTGCGCCGCCTCCCGTGGCCTCTCCAGTCCCCGGGGCCGATGCTCCCCGCGGCCGCAGGCTATCCCCGCGCCCAGAACGGGCCCCCGGACGGCGGCGTGCAGTTCTTCGGCGGCGGACCCGTCGCCACATCCACGCTCGCCCAGGTCGTCGACCTGTCCGGCGCGAAGCAACTGATCGACACCAGCACCGTGCCCTACACCTTGAGCGGATGGCTCGGGGGCTGGCTACAAGACCCGTCAGAAGCGTCGGTCACCGTCACCTTCCTAGCCGCCGACGGATCGCAGCTGGGCACGCCGGGCAAGATCGGGCCGGTCGGTCTGCTCGATCGCGGGTTGAATGCCAAACTCCTGCAACGCCAGACCACCGGGCCGGTGCCCGCGGGCACGCGCAGCGCACGTGTGGTCGTGACCCTGAAAGACAAGAATCCGTTGTTCGGCGCCTACAACAACGCCTACGCCGACAACATCTCGTTCACTATCGGCGCTCCGCTGCCGGCCCCACCGCCGCCCACACCGCCGGCGTCGAAAGTCGGCCCCCTCGACCATGTGTTCCTGATCTATCTGGAGAACCATGGCGTGAAAGACATCGTCGGCAGCCGCAACGCGCCGTACACCAACGGCCTCATCGACAACTACGGATACGGCTCGAACTACTACGCCCAATCCCACCCCAGCCTGCCGAACTACTACCCGATCCTCGGCGGCTCCGACTTCGGCTTCAACTACAACTGCGAGCTGGACTGCTTCGACGAACACAACCTCGTCGACAACATCGAGGCGGCGCACGGGGGATGGGCCGCCTACGAGCAATCCATGCCGCAGCCGTGCTTCAAGCAGTCCGCGGGTCCCTACGGTCCCGGCGAACTACCGTTCCTCGCCTTCCACGACATCGCCGCCAACGACGCTCGCTGCCAGGCGCACGTGCTGCCGCTGCAAAGGATGGCCACGGATCTCGCATCGACGTCCACCACGCCGAACTTCGTCTGGTGGGCTGCCGACGAAAACCACAACCAGGAAGGCCCCGTCAACCTCGAGTTCATCATCAGCCTGCTGACGGATCATCAGTACAACATCAAGGCCGGCGACCAATTTCTCGCGGACACGCTGCCCATCATCCTGAACTCGCCCGCATTTCGAACGCAGCGCAGTGCCATCTTCATCACCTGGGACGAGGACTACAACAACATCTCGCTGGGTGTGGGCAACGAGGGCAACCACATCCCCATGATCGTGATCCCGTCACCGAATTCCGGTATGCGCCAAGGCCACCTCGTCGCCGCCAACTTCAACAACCACTACAGCGTGCTGCGCACCATTGAGGACGCCCTCGGAATGCCGCGGCTCACCAACAACGACAAGTTCGCGCAACCGATGAACGACTACTGGCCGTAGTCTGTGCGCGCCAAGGGAATTACCCTCGTCTCATGAGCAAGCTGGCCGGGAACCTGGACGGCAACCTGGACGGCAACCTGGACGGAAAAGTCGTCTTCATTACCGGCGGCGCCCGGGGAATCGGCGCCGAGGTCGCCCGCCGGCTAGCCGATAAGGGCGCCAAACTCGTGCTGACCGATCTCGACAAGGCAGCGCTGGACTCGCTGGCCGGCCAACTCGGCGGCGACGACCAGGTGCTGACCGTGGTAGCCGACGTGCGGGACCTGCCCGCCATGCAGGCCGCGGCCGCCGCGGCCGTCGAACGCTTCGGCGGCATCGACGTCGTCATCGCCAACGCCGGCATCGCCAGCTACGGTTCGGTGCTGCAGGTCGATCCCGAGGCCTTCAAGCGCGTGCTGGACGTCAACCTGCTCGGCGTGTTCCACACCGTGCGCGCCACGCTGCCCGCGCTGATCGACCGGCGCGGCTATGTGCTGATCGTCTCTTCGCTGGCTGCGTTCGCGGCCGCCCCGGGGATGGCACCGTACGACATGAGCAAGGCCGGCAACGAGCACCTCGCCGCTGCGCTGCGCCTCGAGGTCGGCCATCTCGGCGTCGGCGTCGGGTTGGCGCACATGTCGTGGATCGACACCGCTCTGGTCCGCGATAGCACCGCAGACATGCCCGCGTTTGGCGAGCTGCTTGCTTCGCTCCCTTGGCCGCTGAACAAGACGACATCGGTGGAAAAGTGCGCGACCGCTTTCGTCAAAGGCATTGAGGGCCGCAAGTCGCGCGTGTACTGCCCGCGCTGGGTCGCCGTGTTCCGCTGGCTCAAGCCGGTGCTCTCCACGCCGGTCGGCGAATTTCCCGTGCGCAAGACATGCGCCGAGCTGGTGCCCCGGATGGACGCCGAGGTCGCCGCGCTCGGCCGCGCCACCAGCGCCTACAACGAAGCGTTGGGTAAGGGAGGCGTTGGGTAAGGGAGGCGTTGGGTAAGGGAGGTAAGACCTAGGGTCAGCGCCCGAAACCAGGGCGGCGGCGGCGCAGATACTTTTCGAACTCGGCGGCCAGCGCGTCACCGTCGATCTTGCCGAGGGCCTCGTTCATGTCCACCTCGGCGTCGCCGCGCTGTTCCAGCGACACCACGTATTCGGCGAGATCCTCGTCCTCGGAGGTCATCTCGGTGACCGCCTGTTCCCACTCCTCGGCTTGCGCCGGCAGGTCCGCCAGTGGAACCTCGATGTCCAGCACGTCTTCGACCCGGCGCAACAGCGCCACCGTCGCTTTCGGGTTCGGCGGCTGAGACACGTAGTGCGGCACGGCCGCCCAGAAGGTCACCGCCGGAATCCCGGCGGCCACGCAGGCGTCCTGGAACACGCCCGCGATTCCGGTCGGTCCCTCGTAGCGGGTTTCCTCCAAGCCGAAGCGTTTCGCCGACTCGGGGGAGTAGGCCGCCCCCGACACGGGCACCGGCCGGGTGTGTGGGGTGTCGGCCAGCAGCGCGCCAAGGATGACGACGGTATCGACGTTGAGCTTGTCGGCAATGGCCACCAGTTCGGCACAGAACGTGCGCCAGCGCATGTTCGGCTCCACCCCGTGCATCAGGACCACGTCCCGGTCGCTGCCCGGCGGCCGGCAATGTGTGATCCGCATCGCAGGCCACACCAGCTCGCGGGTGACGCCGTCGACCTGTCGGATGACCGGGCGATTCACTTGGTAGTCGTAGTACGCCTCGTCGTCGATCTCGACGATCGGGTCGGCCTCCCAGATGGCATCGAGGTGCTCCAGCGCGTCACTGGCCGCGTCGCCCGCGTCGTTCCAGCCCTCGAACGCCGCCACGACGATCGTGTTGTGCAGTTCGGGCAGCTTGCCGCCATCCGGGCCGCCATCGGGCTGAGTCACAGAATCAGCCTACGGCGTGCCGTCACACACAGGGCGTTTGCATAGGCCGACTATCCTTATGGCATGACCGCCCAGTTACAGTCGAAATACCTGCGGCTGCAAACTGGTTAACCTTGGTAACTACCACGTCGCCGACAAGATCCGCGAACTGTCCTTCACGGGCACCGCGATCGCGGCGATGAGTTGGGCGTCCAGACGTCGATCGGGGTGACGACGTAGACTTTTCTGGTCGAGAGGCGTTGCAACGGATCCGGGTGCATCCTGGTATCCGCCACGCTCGGCAGAGTCGACGTTGTTGACGAGAAGGACGCCTTCCGTTACGGAAGGAGTACGCGTGAGCGCCGCCCCGCCGAATACTTTTGCGCCGAACATCCGTCCCGACTGCACCGAGGAACTGACGGCGGCTCTGCGCCAGCGGATCATGGTGATCGACGGCGCGATGGGCACGGCGATCCAGCGGGACAGGCCGGACGAGGCCGGCTACCGCGGCGACCGGTTCACCGAGTGGCCCACCGCTCTTCAGGGCAACAACGACCTGCTCACCCTGACGCAGCCACAGATCATCGAGGGGATCCACCGCGAGTACCTCGAGGCGGGCGCCGACATCCTGGAGACCAACACGTTCAACGCGAACGCGATCTCGCTCTCCGACTACGACATGGCGGACCTGAGCTACGAGCTGAATTACGCCGGCGCCGCCCTGGCCCGCAAGGCCGCCGACGAATACAGCACCCCGTCCAAGCCCCGCTACGTCGCCGGGGCGATCGGGCCGACCACGCGGACCGCGTCGATCTCGCCGGACGTCAACGACCCTGGGGCCCGCAACGTCTCCTACGACCAGCTGGTCGGCGCCTACCTCGAATCCGCCAATGGCCTGGTCGACGGTGGTGCCGACCTGCTCATCATCGAGACGATCTTCGACTCGCTGAACGCGAAGGCGGCGGTGTTCGCCGTCGAGACGCTGTTCGAGGAGCGGGGACGCCGCTGGCCCGTCATCATCTCGGGCACCATCACGGATGCCTCCGGGCGCACGTTGTCCGGTCAGGTCACCGAAGCATTCTGGAACGCGATCAGGCACGCCAAACCGATCGCGGTCGGCCTCAACTGCGCGCTCGGCGCGCCGGAGATGAGGCCCTACATCGCCGAGATGTCGCGAATCGCAGACACTTTCGTCTCCTGCTACCCGAACGCCGGTTTGCCCAACGCTTTTGGCGAGTACGACGAGACCCCGGAGCGTCAGGCCGGCTACATCGCCGACTTCGCCGAGGCCGGTCTGGTCAACCTGGTCGGTGGCTGCTGCGGGACGGCGCCGCCGCACATCGCCGAGATCGCCAAGGTCGTTGAGGGCAAGCCGCCGCGTGAGGTGCCGAAGATCCCGGTGGCCACCCGGCTGTCGGGCCTGGAGCCGCTCAACATCACCGACGACTCCCTGTTCGTGAACATCGGTGAGCGCACCAACATCACCGGCTCCGCGCGGTTCCGCAACCTGATCAAGGCCGAGGACTACGACACCGCGCTGTCGGTCGCCCTGCAGCAGGTCGAGGTCGGTGCGCAGGTGATCGACATCAACATGGACGAGGGCATGATCGACGGCGTCGCCGCGATGGACCGGTTCACCAAGCTGATCGCGGCCGAGCCGGACATCAGCCGCGTCCCGGTGATGATCGACTCCTCCAAGTGGGAGGTCATCGAGGCGGGGCTGAAGAACGTGCAGGGCAAGCCGATCGTCAACTCGATCTCCATGAAGGAGGGCGAGGAGAAGTTCATCCGCGAGGCGCGGCTGTGCCGCAAGTACGGCGCGGCCGTCGTCGTGATGGCCTTCGACGAGCAGGGCCAGGCCGACAACCTGGAGCGCCGCAAGGAGATCTGCGGGCGCGCCTACCGGATTCTGACCGAAGAGGTCGGCTTCCCGCCCGAGGACATCATCTTCGACCCGAACTGCTTCGCGCTGGCGACCGGCATCGAGGAGCACGCGACGTACGGGATCGACTTCATCGAGGCCTGCGCCTGGATCAAGGAGAACCTGCCGGGTGTGCACATCTCCGGCGGCATCTCGAACGTGTCGTTCTCGTTCCGGGGCAACAACCCGGTCCGCGAGGCGATCCACTCGGTGTTCCTGTTCCACGCCATCAAAGCCGGCCTGGACATGGGCATCGTCAACGCCGGCGCGCTGGTGCCCTACGACTCGATCGACCCCGAGCTGCGCGAGCGGATCGAAGACGTCGTTCTGAACCGTCGCGAGGATGCGGCCGAACGGCTCCTGGAGATCGCCGAGCGCTTCAACAAGTCCGGTGAAGCCTCCGAGGACCCGAAGGCGGCCGAGTGGCGATCTCTCCCGGTCCGCGAGCGGATCACGCATGCGCTCGTGAAGGGGATCGACGCCCATGTCGACGACGACACGGAGGAGCTGCGGGCCGAGATCGCCGCCGCGGGCGGTCGCCCGATCGAGGTGATCGAGGGCCCGCTGATGGACGGCATGAACGTCGTCGGTGACCTCTTCGGCTCCGGCAAGATGTTCCTGCCCCAGGTGGTGAAGTCGGCCCGGGTGATGAAGAAGGCCGTCGCTTACCTGCTGCCTTTCATCGAGGCGGAGAAGGAGCAAAACGGGACGGCCGCCTCGAAGGACACCAACGGCACGATCGTGATGGCGACGGTGAAGGGCGACGTCCACGACATCGGCAAGAATATCGTCGGAGTTGTCCTGCAGTGCAACAACTTTGAGGTGATCGACCTCGGTGTGATGGTGCCCGCCGAGAAGATCCTGGCCGCGGCGAAGGAGCACGACGCCGACATCATCGGACTGTCCGGCCTGATCACCCCGTCGCTGGACGAGATGGTCAACTTCGCGGCCGAGATGGAACGCGAGGAGCTCGAGAT
Source organism: Mycobacterium sp. IS-1264 (assembly GCF_001954195.1). Taxonomy (GTDB): domain Bacteria; phylum Actinomycetota; class Actinomycetes; order Mycobacteriales; family Mycobacteriaceae; genus Mycobacterium. Next base: position 126,264 of record NZ_MBES01000065.1, read on the forward strand.
CCCGCTGCTGATCGGCGGCGCGACCACCTCGCGCGCTCACACGGCCGTGAAGGTGGCGCCGCGTCGTAGCGGTCCGGTGGTCTGGGTCAAGGACGCGTCCCGCTCGGTGCCGGTCGCCGCCGCGCTACTCGACGACAAGCAGCGTCCCGCCCTGCTGGAGGCCACCGAGAAGGACTACGCATCGCTGCGCGAACGGCACTCCCAGAAGAACGAGCGGCCGATGCTGACGCTTCAGACGGCCCGCGCGAACCGGACGCCGATCGACTGGGACGGTTACACGCCGCCGGTGCCCGCCCAGGGCCTCGGCGTGCGGGAATTTCTCGACTACGACCTCGAAGAGCTGCGCGAGTACATCGACTGGCAGCCGTTCTTCAACGCCTGGGAGATGAAGGGCCGCTTCCCCGACATCCTCAACAACCCGGCCACCGGAGAGGCCGCCCGCAAGCTGTACGACGACGCCCAGGAGATGCTCGACACCCTGATCAAGGAGAAGTGGCTGAGGGCCAACGGGGTGATCGGCTTCTTCCCGGCGAACGCGGTCGGCTCGGGTATGGAAGACATCGAGGTGTACACCGACGAGACCCGCACCGAGGTGCTGACCACGTTGCACAACCTGCGCCAGCAGGGCGAGCACCGGGAGGGCATCCCGAACCGGTCACTGGGTGACTACATCGCGCCCAAAGAATCGGGTCTCCGGGACTACGTCGGTGCCTTCGCCGTCACCGCGGGGCTCGGCAGCCAGGAGAAGATCGCGGAGTTCAAGGCGGCCCTCGACGACTACAGCGCGATCCTGCTGGAGTCGGTAGCCGACCGGCTGGCAGAGGCGTTCGCCGAGCGGATGCACCAACGGGTCCGCAAGGAGTTCTGGGGATTCCAGCCGGATGAGCAGCTGGACAACGAGGCCCTCATTGATGAGAAGTACCAGGGAATCCGTCCGGCCCCCGGTTACCCGGCCTGCCCGGAGCACACCGAGAAGGTGACGCTCTGGAATTTGATGGACGTCAAGGAGCGGACCGGCATCGAGCTGACCGAGTCGATGGCGATGTGGCCCGGTGCGGCCGTCAGCGGCTGGTATTTCTCGCATCCGCAGTCGCAGTACTTCGTGGTCGGCCGGTTGGCGCAGGACCAGGTCGCCGACTACGCGAAGCGCAAGGGCTGGACCCTGGCCGAAGCCGAGCGTTGGCTGAGCTCCAATCTCGGCTACAACCCGGAGGACTGAGCGGAAACCGCCGTGACTTTGCTCGTCGCCGCGTGAAACAATCGCTGGCCGTGAAGACCTTCGAGGATCTGTTCGCCGAGCTTGGCGATCGTGCCCGCACCCGGCCGGCCGGCAGCGCGACCGTCGCCGCGCTGGACGGTGGGATCCATGGGCTGGGTAAGAAGATCCTGGAGGAGGCCGGCGAGGTGTGGCTGGCGGCCGAACACGAACCCGACGACGCGCTGGCCGGGGAGATCAGCCAGTTGCTGTACTGGACGCAGGTGCTGATGATCGCGCGCGGCCTGACCCTCGACGACGTCTACCGGAAGCTGTGAGGGCTGTGGGCATGTTGCGCGTCGCGGTTCCCAATAAAGGTGCGCTCAGCGAGCCGGCCACCGAGATCCTCGCGGAGGCCGGCTATCGGCGCCGTACCGACCCCAAGGATCTGACGGTCATCGACCCCGTCAACCAGGTCGAGTTTTTCTTTTTGCGGCCCAAAGACATTGCTATCTATGTCGGTTCGGGCGAGCTGGACTTCGGCATCACCGGGCGCGACCTGGTGCTCGACTCCGATGCGCCGGTGGGAGAGCGCCTGGCGCTGGGCTTCGGCTCGTCCAGCTTCCGCTATGCCGCCCCGGCGGGCCGCAAGTGGGCGACGGCGGATCTGGCCGGCAAGCGCATCGCCACCGCCTACCCGAATCTGGTCCGAAAAGACCTGGCCGAGAAGGGGATTGACGCAACGGTGATCGGGCTCGACGGGGCCGTGGAGATCTCGGTGCAGCTCGGGGTTGCCGACGCCATTGCCGATGTGGTGGGGTCCGGCCGCACCCTGAGCCTGCACGATCTGGTGGCCTTTGGTGAGCCGCTGTGTGATTCGGAGGCGGTGCTGATCGAGCGCACCGATCACGACGGTCGGGGTGAGTCGCCGTCTGAACTGGACGCGGCCCGTGATCAATTGGTAGCCCGGGTCCAAGGTGTGGTGTTTGGTCAGCAATACCTGATGCTCGACTACGACTGCCCGCGCTCGGTGCTGGACAAGGCCACCTCGATCACGCCGGGATTGGAGTCTCCGACCATCGCCCCGCTGGCCGACCCGGACTGGGTCGCAATCCGGGCACTGGTACCGCGCCGCGGTGTCAACGAGATCATGGATGAGCTCGCGGCCATCGGTGCCAAAGCGATTCTGGCGTCCGATATCAGGTTCTGCCGATTCTGATCGCCCTATCGGCGGGACGGCCGCTGTGTTAGCGTCCGCCGTGGGGGAGACCGGCCGAGCTCCAGGGCCGGCACCCCTTTTTGGTGCCGGGCAGTTCATCCTCCAGGAGGGGTCTCCGTGACGCATGCACTAATTCTGCTGATGGCTTTGTTGATTGGCGTGGTCGCCGGTTTGCGTTCGCTGACGGCGCCGGCCGTCGTCGCCTGGGCGGCGTTTATCGGCTGGATCGACCTGCACGGCACGTGGGCATCGTGGGTGGCCAACCTCATCACCGTCATCGTCCTGACCGTTCTCGCCGTCGGCGAACTGGTCAACGACAAGCTGCCCAAGACGCCGGCGCGCACCGCGCCGCCGATCTTCGCCGCCCGGATCGTCACGGGAGGATTCGCGGGCGCGGTGCTGGGCGCAATGCCGCACTGGACGTTTAGCGCGCTGGGGGCCGGCGTGATCGGCGCGGTGATCGGCACCCTCGGCGGTTATCAGGCGCGCAAGCGGCTGGTGGGGGTGACCGGCGGTAAGGACCTGCCCATCGCGCTGCTCGAGGATGCGGTCGCGATCGCGGGCGGCTTCGCCATCGCCGCGTGGGCGGGTCACGTGCTGACGGAGTACGTGCTGACGGCCGTTAAGTGACAGCCGCTAACAGACACCGTTAACAGACAGTCGTTAAATGACAGAGCATTTCGACGCCATCATCGTCGGCGCCGGCCAAGCCGGCCCACCCCTGGCCGGGCGGTTGACGGCCGCCGGGCAGCGGGTCGCGATAGTCGAGCGCAAACTGATCGGCGGCACCTGCGTCAACACGGGATGCATCCCGACCAAGACGCTGGTGGCCAGCGCGCACGCCGCGCAGCTGGCCCGGCGCGGCGCGGAATATGGCGTCGGAACCGGACCCGTCACCGTGGACATGGCGAAAGTCAAAGCCCGCAAAGACGACATCATGCTCAGCGACCGCAAGGGCGTCGAGGATTGGCTTGACGGCATGGACGGCTGCACCGTTTTTCGCGGCCATGCCCGCTTCGAAGATCCGCACACCATCAGCGTCGACACGCAGGACGGTGAACAGCGGCTGCAGGCCGACCGGATTTTCCTCAACGTCGGTGGCCGTGCCGTCGTGCCGGAGATCCCGGGGCTGTCCGATGTCGAGTTCCTCACCAATGTGTCGATCCTCGAACTCGACACGCTGCCATCCCATCTCGTCATCGTCGGGGGCAGCTATATCGCGCTGGAGTTCGCGCAGATGTACCGGCGATTCGGCGCTCCGGTAACCGTCGTCGAACGCGGCTCACGGCTGGCCTCCCGCGAAGACGAGGATGTCTCGACCGCGGTCAGGGAGGTCCTGGAGGCCGAAGGCATAGACGTGGTTCTCGGCGCCGACGACGTCCGAATCCGAAAGAGCGAGAACGGATTCGAACTCATACCTCGCGACGGCGCGGCGCCCATTCGGGGCAGTCATCTGCTGCTGGCCGTGGGACGGCAACCCAACACCGACGACCTGGGGCTGGAAGCGGCCGGCGTGCGGACCGACGGCCGCGGCTATATTGTGGTGGACGACCAGCTCAAGACCAGCGTCGATCACATCTGGGCGATGGGCGATTGCAACGGCAAGGGCGCGTTCACGCACACCTCGTACAACGATTTCGAGATCGTCGCCGCCAACCTGCTCGACGACGACCCGCGCCGGGTGAGCGACCGGATCAGCACCTATGCGCTCTACATCGACCCGCCGCTGGGGCGCGCCGGCATGACCGTCGGCCAGGTCCGCGAGTCGGGCCGCAAGGCGCTGGTTGGCAAGCGTCCCATGACCCGGGTCGGCAGGGCGGTGGAAAAGGGTGAGACGCAAGGCTTTATGAAGGTCGTGGTGGACGCCGAAACCCACGAGATCCTGGGAGCGGCCATCCTCGGCGTCGGCGGCGACGAGGCGATCCACGCCATCCTGGACGTCATGTCGGCCAAAGCTCCGTACACGACGCTGTCGCGCACGATGCACATCCACCCCACGGTGAGCGAGCTGGTCCCCACGATGCTGCAGGAGATGACGCCGCTCGACTAGCGGCTCGATTAGCGGCTCGATTAGCGGATGGTCATGCCGCCGGTTCGGCGTCTCCGGCGAGGGGGTGGTGCACCGAATGCAGCACCGCGTCCGCGCCGCCTTCGGCGGGGTCTTCCGGCCACCCGGGGTAGGGCGGCGGTGTCCCCCCGAAGGCCGGACATCGCTCCTGATGCGGACACCAGTCGCACAACCGCGACGGGCTGGGACGGAAATCGCCCGTGGGCGCGGCGGATTGGATGGCACGCCAGATCGCCATCAGGGTCTTCTCGAAGCGCAGCAGCTCGTCGTGATCCGGTGAGTAGTCCAAGACCTGGCCGTCGGCAAGGTAGATGAGGCGCAGCCGGGCGGGCAGCACCCCGCGTGACCGCAGCAACGCCACCGCATAGAACTTCATCTGGAACATCGCCTTGAACTCGGCCAGGGCGCGCGCTTCCGGCGGTGCCTTGCCGGTTTTGTAGTCGACCACCCGTAGCTCGCCAGTGGCGGCGACGTCGATGCGATCGATGAAGCCACGCAGCAGCGTGCCGTCGGCGAGCTCGACCTCCACGCGCTGCTCGCAGCATTCGGGCTCGAACCGGGTCGGGTCTTCCAGCAGGTAATAGCCGGACAGCAACGCGCGGGCTTCCTCGAGCAGTTCGGTTCGCTGTTCGGGCTCCAACTCGGCGGCCAGGTCCGGCGCGGCGGCAATCACCCGTTCCCAGGCGGGTTCCACCAGCGATCGCGCAGTGTCAGGGACGCGCGACGCGGCGGGCAGGCCGTAGAGCTGCTCGAGCGCCGCGTGCACCACCGAGCCGCGTAGCTGCGCCGTCGACGGCGCCTCGGGCAGGCGGTCGATGGCCCGGAACCGGTACAGCAATGGGCACTGCTTGAAGTCCGCCGCCCGCGACGGTGACAGAGCCGGGCGGGAAGGCGGCCGGGGGCCATCGTCCGGCTGGCCGGTCGTCGGCCCAGTCATGCCCTCCGTCATGCCCGCAGCGTAGGACCGTGCGGCGACAACCCCGAGCACCGACTACGGCGAGTCGGCTGGCAGGCTAGACGGCGTGTCCGCAACCGGCCCGTTTACCGTCGGCGAACGCGTCCAACTCACCGATGCCAAGGGCCGTCACTACACGATGGAGCTCACCGAAGGCGGTGAGTTCCACACCCATCGCGGCGCCATCGCCCACGACGACGTGATCGGGCTGGAACAGGGCAGCGTGGTCAAATCCAGCAGCGGCGCCGCGTTCCTGGTGCTGCGTCCGCTGCTGGTCGACTACGTGATGTCGATGCCGCGCGGGCCGCAGGTCATCTACCCCAAGGACGCCGCGCAGATCGTGCACGAGGGCGACATCTTTCCGGGTGCTCGTGTCCTGGAGGCCGGCGCCGGATCGGGCGCGCTGACCTGCTCGCTGCTGCGTGCCGTCGGACCCGACGGGCGGGTGGTCTCCTACGAGCAGCGCGCGGATCACGCCGAACACGCCCGCCGCAACGTCTCGGTTTTCTTCGGCTCGGAGTTAGGCAGGGCGCCCGACAACTGGCAGCTGATCGTCAGCGATGTGGCGGACTCCGAGCTTCCCGACGCGTCCTTCGACAGGGCAGTGCTGGACATGCTCGCACCCTGGGAGGTGCTCGACTCGGTGTCGCGGCTGACGGTCGCCGGCGGTGTGCTGATCATCTACGTGACCACCGTCACCCAGCTGTCGCGGGCGGTCGAGGCGCTGCGGGCCCAGCAATGCTGGACCGAACCGCGGGCGTGGGAAACCCTGCAGCGGGGCTGGAACGTGGTTGGGCTGGCCGTCCGGCCGCAGCACTCGATGCGCGGGCACACCGCCTTCTTGATCGCGGCACGCCGGCTGGCACCCGGCACAATCGCGCCGGCACCTTTGGGCCGCAAGCGCGAGGCCCGCGACGGCTAACCACAGCTAATCGTCGCCGCGACGCAGCGAGCGCCGCACCGCCAGTAGCTCGAATTCGGGGTGCGCGGCCACCAGGCGTTCGGCCGCGTCGAGGACGTCGACCGCATGTGCGCGGTCACCGGACACGATGGCCACACCGATGCCGGCTCGCCGATACAGATCCTGGGATCCGATCTCCGCTGCCGACACGGCGAACTTGCGGCGCAGCTCGGCCACAACCGGACGGATCACCGATCGCTTTTCCTTGAGCGATCGCACGTCGCCCAGCAGCACGTCGAACTCGAGCCAGCCGATCCACATCCCGCGTGTCAGCCCGGCGGAGGTTGATCGGGTGGCGGAGGCGGCTGCTCCGGAGGCGGGGGCGGGATCGGCGTCGAGGGCGCGGGCGTCGTCGTCGAGGTCGGGCCGGACGTAACCGGGCTCGCGGTCGG
>NZ_MBES01000066.1 GCF_001954195.1 Mycobacterium sp. IS-1264
GGTTTAGCCGGCGGAGAGGGGGCGGGCCATGACGGTGGGTTTGAAGCCGTAGCGTGGGCCTGCGCCGGCGCCGCGCACGGGTCCGCCGACGCCGGAGGCGGGTACGCCGCCCACCAGGTTGCCGGCCCCGGAATCCGGTGCGGTGATGACCTCGCTGACCGGTACCGCGGAGATGGGTTTGGCCACCGAGGGCGCCACGGCTCCGGGCCATGATTGGGGCACCGACAGCCCGGCCACGTGGGCCCCGGCCCCCAACCCGGCGGCCACGTGCCCACCGCCGCCGCCGAGGGCAGCACCTAGTCCGCCCAGGCCTTGGGCGGCACCGGTGGCGGCCTTGGCCGCCGCGGGGGCCGCACCACCGAGGATGCCCGCCGACTTGGCGATCTGCACAAAGCTGTTGCCCATACCCACGCTGAAGTAGGGCAGACCCTCCGTGTTGTAGAGGAAACCCGCATACGGGGCGTAGCCGTTGAGCACCGCGCCGAGGTTGGTCGGTGAGGCGGTCTGGCCGGTCAGCAAGAACCAGATCTCGGAGAACGGATCCGTGGCGGTCGTGGCCGCGTTGGTGGTCGGGTTGGCCAGGCTTTGCAGCTGGTTGGGCGTGGAGGTCACGGCCTGCTGCAGGGTGTTTTGCGCGGTCCCCGCCGAGGTGCCCGCGGCCGTGGCCGTGGCGGTGGACTGCTTGGCCGAGGCCGACGGATCGGCGATCTGGGGGGCCGCGGTATACGGGGTCACCTTGGTCGCGGTCGCCGACTGAGCCGCATAGGTGTACATCGCGGTGGCGTCTTGGGCCCACATCTGCGCGTATTGGGCCTCCAACTGCGCGATCACCCCGCTGTTTTGCCCCAACACATTGGTGGCCATCGCCTGAGCCAGCGTGGCCCGATTAGCCGCAATCAACGGCGGGGGCACCACCGAGGCAAACGCCTGCTCAAAGGCCGCCGCGGCCGCACTGGCCTGACTGGCGGCCTGCTCGGCCTGACTGGCCGTGGTGCTCATCCAATCCACATACGGCTGCACCGCCGCGGCCATCGCCGCCGACGCCGGGCCCAACCACTCCTCACTCGAGAGCTGGGTGACCACGTTCTCATACCCCAACGCCGCCGACTGCAACTCCGCGGCCAAGGCATTCCACGCCGACGCCGCCGTCGTCAACGACGTCGACCCCGCACCGGCATACAACCGCGCAGAATTAACCTCCGGCGGCAACGCACCAAAATCAATC
>NZ_MBES01000067.1 GCF_001954195.1 Mycobacterium sp. IS-1264
CGGGCGCGTCGGCGGCATCCACGCCCGCGCCCACCATCGCGGCCTGGTGGCAGACCAGGTCGACACCGCGCAGGAGCGGGGCCAGCGCGTCGGCATCGCGGACGTCGACCCTTCGGCATCCCGGCGGTAACACCGGGTTCGGCCCGTGGGCGGCGGGCAGCAGCGCGTCGACGGCGATCACTTCGTGGCCGGCCGCGCGCAGCGCAGCGTCCACCCGCGATCCGATGAACCCAGCCGCCCCGGTGAGCAACACCCTCACGGCAGCTCCACCGGCAACGTCACCCCGGTGTGCGCCAGGCAGTGCGTGCAACCGCGTTCGGCGTCGACATTGCCGATCGCCGAGGCCACCAGCTTCTTGAACGGCCCCATGTTCTTTTCGAACTGGTCGAACACATCGGTGGCCTTCACGCCTTCGCCGGCCGTGACACCGGCATCCAGATCGGTCACCAAAGCGATTGCCGCATAGCACATTTCGAGTTCCCGAGCCAGCACCGCCTCCGGATATCCGGTCATGTTGACCAGACCGAAACCGGCGGAGGCGAACCACCGACTTTCCGCGCGGGTGGAAAATCGCGGTCCCTGGATCACCACCATGGTGCCGCCGTCGACCACACCGGGCAGGCCGGTGACCGCCGAGCGCAACGTCGGGCAGTAGGGGTCGGCGAAGTCGACATGGACGGCACCGGAGTCGAAGTAGGTGTCGGGGCGCCCGGTGGTGCGGTCCACCAGCTGGTCGGGCACCACCACGCTGCCGGGCCCGTAGTCGGGGTTCAGGCTGCCGACCGCGCACGGCGCGAAGACCCGCCGCACCCCGAGCTTGCGCAGCGCCCACATGTTGGCCCGGTAGGGCACGGTGTGCGCCGAGTATTCGTGTTTGGCGCCGTGGCGTGGCAGGAAAGCGACCTCGTGCCCCGCGACGGCACCGACCGTGACCGGGGCGCTGGGCTCGCCGTACGGGGTGTCCACATCGATGTCGCGGACGCCGGACTCGAAGAACGTGTAGAAGCCGCTGCCGCCGATCACTCCGAGCATCCGACCATTGTGGTGCATAGGGCAGGATGCCCTGGTGGCCAGTTTCGCGCAGTGGATCTCGGGGGCCCGGCCGCGGACGCTGCCCAACGCGGTGGCACCGGTGGTCGCGGGCACCGGCGCGGCGGCGTGGCTGCACTCGGCCGTGTGGTGGAAAGCGCTGCTGGCGCTGACCGTCGCGGTCGCGCTGATCATCGGCGTCAACTACGCCAACGACTACTCCGACGGCATCCGCGGCACCGACGACGAGCGGGCCGGCCCGGTGCGGCTGGTCGGCTCGCGGCTGGCCAGCCCGCGCGCGGTGCTGACGGCCGCGGTGGCGGGCCTGACGGTCGGCGCGGCGGCCGGGTTGGTGCTGGCGCTGATGGTCGCGCCGTGGCTGATCGTGGTCGGCGCGGGATGCATCGCCGGGGCGTGGCTGTACACCGGCGGGTCAAAACCCTACGGGTACTCGGGTTTTGGCGAGATCGCGGTGTTCGTGTTCTTCGGCCTGGTCGCCGTGCTCGGCACCCAGTACACCCAGGCGTTGCGGGTGGACTGGGTGGGCCTGGTGCTGGCGGTGTCGATCGGGGCGCTGTCGTCGTCGGTGTTGGTGGCGAACAATCTGCGGGACATTCCGACCGATGCGCAGTCCGGCAAGATCACCCTGGCGGTACGGCTGGGCGATGCCCGCACCCGGGTCCTGTATCAGGCATTGCTGGCGACCGCCGGGGTTATGACCCTGGTGCTGATGCTCGCGACGCCGTGGTGCGCAACGGGATTGGTGGCCACGCCGCTGGCCGTGCGCGCCGCGCGGCCGGTCCGATCCGGCCGCGGCGGGCCCGAGCTGATCCCGGTGCTGCGCGACACCGGGCTGGCGATGATCGTGTGGGCGATCGCGGTGGCCGCGGCGTTGGCTGTGCACTCAGGGCTTTGAGTGTGCGCCCCGGGCGGCGTGGATGCACACTCGAGGCGAAGCGAGCCGCCCTAGGCCTAGGCGGCCTTGTCCAGCAGCTCCAGGATGGCGGCACGCAGCTGCGCGGTGTAGACGTGTTCGGTGATCAGGCCGACGGCCGGCTTGTCGCCGCTGCGCATGATGCCCAGTAGGAGATGCGCGCAAGCGATCTCATTGTCCTTGTGGTGCAACGCTTCTCGCACGGCCAGCTCGACGCATTTCTTGGCGGCGCGGCTGAACGGGATGTGCCCGCGACGACGGCGTCGGCGACCCGAGCGGGGTAGCGCGTTGTCGAACGCGTCGGCGCCGAACGTGCGCGCCACACTGTCGCGCACCGCTCGCAGGTCGATGCCGATGGCGCGCAGCGCCTCCGCATCCTCGTCGAAGGAATCGTCGGTGGTGGGGGCGGCCTCGAGCAGCCGGGCCCGAACCCCGTCGGCGGTCAGGCCGTAGCCGGTCAGCACCGCGGACAGGTCGTTGCCCGCCGCCTGCAGGACGCCGAGCAGCAGGTGCTGCGGGGTGATTTCGCGGGTCCGCAGTTCACGGGCTTCCTCCTGGGCGAGCACGACGGCGACCCGGGCTTGACGGGTGAAGCGCTCGAACATGCGTCATCTCCTCCGGTTGTACTTCTGGTGCACGGCCTGCCGGCTCACCCCGAGCGCCTCGGCGATGGCCTGCCAGCTCCAGCCCCGCTCGCGGGCGTTGGCGACGTGGATCGCCTCCAGGCGCTCCTGCAATCGCTGCAGCGCGCGCACCGCGCGCAGGCCTACCGCGGGGTCGGCGTTGCTTGCCGCATCGGCGGCCGGCCCCAGGTCGGGCAGGTCGGACAGTTCCGTCATAGACGTCAATGTAACTTGACAGAGCGCGGACGTCAACAAAGCTTGACAAAACCGATCCCGGCGCTCATCGATTCCAGCGATCCGATAACAATGAAGGACCGGCGTCGGATCGAGGACTCCCATGAACCAGATCACCACGACCAGTGGGCCCAAGAGCATCGGCTTGCTCAGCGTCGGGGCATACCGGCCCGAGCGCGTCGTCACCAACGACGAGCTGTGCCGCAACATCGACTCCTCCGACGAGTGGATCCAATCGCGAACGGGAATCAAGACGCGCCGATTCGCCGCCCGCGACGAATCGGCCGCGTCCATGGCGATCGAAGCGGGCCGGCTGGCGATTGCCAACGCCGGACTGGCGGCCAGCGACATCGACGGCGTGATCGTCGCGACCAGCACCCATTTCCTACAGACCCCGCCCTGCGCCCCGGAGGTCGCGACGGGCTTGGGCGCTGCCGGTGTGCCCGCATTCGACATCGGGGCGGGGTGCGCAGGCTTCGGCTACGCGATTGGCGTTGCGGCCGACATGATCCGGGGTGGCAGCGCCGCCAAGATGCTCGTCATCGGCTCGGAGAAGCTGTCCCCCACGATCGACATGCAGGACCGCAGCAACTGCTTCATCTTCGCCGACGGCGCGGCCGGCGTGGTGGTGGGCGAGACGCCCGTTCAAGGCATTGGACCGACCATCTCGGGTAGCGACGGTGAACAGGTCAAAGCCATCCGCCAGGACATCGACTGGATCGACTACATGGACGAACCGACCGGCCCGCGCCCCTTCTTGCGGCTCGAGGGCAGCGCGGTATTCCGCTGGGCGGCATTCGAGATGGGCAAGGTCGGCCGGCAGGCGATGGACGCGGCGGGAATCCGGCCTGACGAGATCGACGTGTTCATCCCGCACCAGGCCAACAGCCGAATCAACGAGGTGCTCGCCAAGAATCTGGGGTTGCGCCCGGACGCCGTGATCGCCAACGACATCGAGCACACCGGGAACACGTCCGCGGCGTCCATCCCGTTGGCAATGGCCGAACTCCTGGCGACCGGGGCGGCCAAGGCCGGCGACCTGGCGCTGCTGATCGGCTACGGCGCGGGGCTGAGCTATGCCGCGCAGGTCGTCGTGATGCCCAACGGCTGACCGCCCGGGTCACTCGTCCTCGTCCGCCTCACCGCGCAGCCGGGCCTGCAGCTGTTCCCGCTCGCGGCGGCGCCGCTCGCCGGCTATAGCGAGCGCGGCCGTGGCGCGCCGGCGCAGCGGGGCGAACAGCCAGATGCCCAACGGCATCGCGATGATCAACGCGAACAACGCCGCCACGACGACGGGGAACTGGGTGACCCCGAGCAGATGGGCAATTCCATAGATCCCCGCGGCGAGCGCGACCACCAACAGCAACCGCGCGGCCGCGTAGACCAGGACGTCGACGACGACGCGATTTCCGGTGCGCTCGCCCGCACCGGGCCTAGGCTCTTCTGACACAGTGCGAGCCTACGGCGCGGGTATATTCGCTCAAAGGAGGTGTTGAGTGCTCTACCTGCTGCTCGTCCTGGTTTTGGGGACGCTGATCTACATTGGCTGGCGCGCGGCGCGGTCCCAGACCCACCGCCCGAAGAGCCGCGTCATCGGACCCGACGACGATCCAGAGTTCTTGCGGCGCTTGGGAAACGACGACAACAACCCTCTGTAGCACCCTGCCTAGGCGATGCCCGGGTTGCGCTCGCCGGGGAAGCCATCGGCGACGACGGCGGCCAGCTCGGTCAGCGCTTCGCGGGTGGGGCGCCGCAGCTGATCCAGAGCGATCTCCGCGCCCTCCTCCAGATGGGGGTCGAACGGTATCAGGCGCACCGCACGACAGCGCCGGGAGAAGTGGTCGACCACCTTGTTCATGTCGACCTTGCCGGTGCGTGAGCGCACCGCATTGATGACCGCGATCGAATTGCGGACCTTCTCCTCGTGACCGTGGGCGTCCAGCCAGTCCAGCGTCGCCGAGGCGGTGCGCGCGCCGTCGATGGATCCCGAGCTGACGACGATCAGCAGGTCGGCCTTCTCCAGCACCGACGACATCACGGAATGCAACAGCCCCGGGCCGCAGTCGGTGAGCACCAGGCCGTAGAACCGATCCAGGATGTCCAGGGTGCGGGTGTAGTCGTCGGCGCTGAACGCATCGGAGATCGACGGGTCGCTGTCCGACGCAAGGATTTCCAGCCCGCTGGGGCCCTTCGACGTGTACCGGCGGACGTCGCTGTAGCGCTCGATTGTTCCGGCGTCGTGCAGCAGCTGGCGCACCGTGGCCGACGTCTCCAGCGGAATCTTCTGGCTCAGCGTGCCGTGGTCGGGGTTGGCGTCAACGGCCACCACCCGGTCGCCGCGGATCGAGGCGAAGATAGACCCCAGCGTCGCGGTGACCGTGGTTTTGCCCACCCCGCCCTTCAAGGACAGCAGCGCCACCCGGTAGGAACCGCGCAACGGCCGGTTGACCTGCGCCACCAGGTTGTTGTAGCGGGCGGCACGCGGGCTCTCCCCCAGGTTGATCAGCTGACCGGACAGCACGTAGAGCAGCCTGCGCCAGCCCTCCGACGGCGGCGGTTTGACGGGCCGCAGCAGCATGCCGGTGGACAGTTCCGGATAGGGCGTGTGCGGGACATGCTCTGGGCGGTAAGGGGTTTCCTGGCCTTTCAAGGGCGGCGCGTCGGACGCGCCGTTGTAGTAGGCGCCGAATGCCGTCGGGTCGACCCGCGGAATACCGGTAACGGGCGTGGGATCCCAGGGCGGCATGCCCGCGGGGGCCGCCACCGTGGGCGGTGCCGGCTCCTGCCGCTCGGGTGCGGGCACCCGCCGCTCGGTGCGGAATCCGGCGAAGGCCCGGGTCGGTGCTTCACCGGAATCGGCCGACGGTTCAACGGCGGGTCGTTCGGTCGAGTCCGGGGACCGCAACTCGGTCGTCGGATGTTCGGGCGCCCCCACGCCTGGCTGGTCGGACACGTGCAATCCCCCTTGCTGCAGTTTTATTTGGGTCGGTCGCTAACTGTCAGCCCACCCCGGCATAAGAATGCAGGCCCACGGTCACCAGGTTAACGAAGAACAAATTGAAGACCATGGCCACGAAGCCCACCACGTTGATCCACGCCGCTTTTCTGTCCCGCCAGCCGGCGGTCGACCTGGCGTGCAGATAAGCCGCGTAGATCACCCACGCGACGAACGAGACCGTCTCCTTGGGATCCCAGCCCCAATACCTGCCCCAGGCTTGCTCGGCCCAGATCGCGCCGAAGATGACCCCGAAACCGAATACCGGGAACGCGAAGATCGTGGTGCGGTAGGCGATGCGGTCCAGGGTCTGGGCGTCGGGGAATCGCCGCACCACGCGTGCCAGCGTGCCCTCGGTCTCCGGGTCACCCAGCCGCGACGTGCGCAGCAGGAACAGGATGCTGGCGATGCCGGCGACCAGGAACACCCCGGAACCGAGGCTGACCACCGACACGTGGATGGGCAGCCAGTAGGACTGCAGCGCCGGCATCACCGGGGCGGCGTTGGTGTAGAGCCAGCGCCCGGAAACGGTCAGCAGGATCAACACCGGCAGCAGCAGGAAAACCCACAGGGGGCGGTACTGCGGGCGGCGCAGCACCACCGCGCCGGCCACCAGGCCGCAGAAGCAGGTCAGGTTGATGAACTCGTACATGTTGCCCCACGGCACCCGCACGGTGGCCAGGCCGCGCAGCACGATGCACGCCAGCAGCAGTCCGATGCCGAGATAGAGCACCGCCAGCCCGGCCCGCCCGACGCGTTCGTCGAATGGCCGTCGCGGGGCGTCGTCCACGATGCCGGGGCTCGCGCTGTCTGCGGCGACCGAACCGGCCAAAACCTGCGCGCGGTGGTCCGCACGGCGGCCGCCGACGTACGCAAGCTCGACGGCCAGCAGCAGCAACGCGACGACCAGGGCAACCACCGCCGAGGTGAACGCCCAGTCCGAGTAGCGCGCCAGGCCGACGTCGACGTGCAGGGTGTTCATGTGACGTCCACCTGAGAGCTCCTTCTGGACGCTGGCTCGCCCAGTCCGTCAAGCAACCGCTGGGTCAATCGCTCGAACTCGTCGCCCCACCCGGAGTTGTCGGTTCGTGCCAGCCCGCCCAATTCGACGTTCACGGTACCGGCCGCGTCGTCGCCGCCATCAGTGAGCCTGACCCAGACCCGGCGGCGGCGCACCAGCAGCGACACCAACAGTCCGGCCATCATCGCGATGGCGAAAATCAGCACCCATCGCTGGCCGGGGTCGTGGGAGACCTGCAGGTTGACGAATGGCACGGCGCCGTCGAATCGGACGACGGTGCCCGCCGCCGGGCCGTGGTCGATCCTGACCTCTTGCCCGGCGCGCAGGTTGACCCTGGCTTCCTTGGTCAGCCGGCCCTGTTGAATCAGCCGGGGGTCGAGGGTGAACAACGATTGGGGCCGGCCGGTGTCCAGGCCCGTGTCGCCGCGGTAGATGTCGACGGCGACCGCGGGGGCGTTCAGCGCCGGGAACCGCGACGACAACAGCGTGCCGTCCAGTTGCTCGGTCGGCGCCAGCAGGCCCTGGATCGCGATCTCGTGTTGCCGGCGCTCGCCGGCGTTGGGGTAGCTGCCGGCGGGCGGGTCGATGCGCACCACGCCCGACGAGAGCAGGGTCAGCGGGTTGTCGGGTCGCCATTGCACGGTCGACGTGCGCGTCTGCCCGTCCGGGAAGGTAACCGTGAAGGTGGGCGCGTAGCCGTGGCCCTGCAGGTACACCCGGTCACCGCCGACCCGCAGCGGGTGGTTGACCTCCAGCCGGTAGGGCCGCCAGCTGTTGGCCGCCAGGTCGCGGCCGGCCTGATAGTCGATGTCGGCGGCGAACGAGGTGGCCTGCCCCGATTGCAGGTAGTGCGCCTGAAAGTCGTTGACCCGGATGCACATTGGGTGCAGCGACGTGCCGTCGACGGTGTTGCCGGCGCGGAACGAGTCGAACGCCGCGGGCGACGCCGAGCAGAAGCCGGGTCCGCCGTCGGCGATGACGATCACGTTGCCCTCGTAGCCGAACAACTTGCCGACTGCCACGGCGACCAGCAGGCCCAGCAGCGAGAAGTGGAAGACCAGGTTGCCGAATTCGCGCAGATACCCCTTCTCGGCCGACACCTCGACGACTTCGCCTTCATGGCGGATAGCCGTGCGCCAGCCGCGCAGCCGGCGGGCGATGGTGTTCGCCAGCCTGTTCAGCTCCGCGGGCCCGGCGACGATCCGGGTTTCGGCGTGCTTGGGCAGCCGGGCCAGGTTGCGTGGCGCCGCGACGGGGGTGGCGCGCAGGCTGCGGGCGTGCTCGATCGTCCGGGGGGTGAGGCAGCCGACCAGCGACACGAACAGCAGCACGTAGATGGCGGTGAACCAGAAGCTGGAGAACACGTCGAAGGCCTGCAGCCGATCGAGCCACGGACCGATCACCTTGTGCGTGGCCAGATACTCGTCGACCTTGCCGGCGTTGAGGTTTCGCTGCGGCAACAGCGCCCCGGGTATCGCGCCGAGCGCGAGCAGGCACAGCAGCACCAGCGCGGTGCCCATCGACGTCAGCGCGCGCCAGGTGTTGCGTGTCCAGGCGAGGAGTTGCCTCAAATCGGCAGCCTCACGTCGGACACGAACGCGTCGCGCAGCCAGGAGATGAAGTCATTCCACACCCCGGTGACCAGGAGGGCGCCGACCGCGATCAGCAGCGCCCCGCCGAAGATCTGGATGGCCCTGGTGTGCCGGCGCAGCCAGCCCAGGCCGGCCACCGCCCGCGCCGAGCCGAACGCCAGCAAGACGAACGGAATCCCGAGTCCCAGGCAGTAGGCGATCACCAAGGCGATGCCGCGCGCCACGTTCGCACCCTCGGTGGCCGAGGCGACGGTGATCACGCCGGTCAGCGTCGGCCCGAGGCACGGCGTCCACCCGAGCGCGAACACCGCGCCCAGCACCGGCGCCCCGGCCACCGTCGTGAACCGGCGCGGGCTGAACCGGGCCTCGCGCTGCAGGACCGGGACGAGGCCGACGAACACCAGCCCCATGACGATGGTGAGTACGCCCCCAACCCGTTGCAGCGCAAGCTGATTGGTGATCAGCGTGGTGGTCATGCCGAGGACCGCGACGGTGCCGAGCACGAAGACGGTGGTGAACCCGGCCACGAACAGGGCCGCCGACCCGGCGACCCGCCACCGGGCGGCCGGCGGGGCTTTGACGCCGCCAGGCCCCGGCTCTTCGTCCACCCCGGCCTCGCCCACCAGGGCGGCCAGGTACGACAAATAGCCCGGCACCAGCGGGACCACGCACGGCGAGGCGAACGACACCAGCCCCGCCAGCAGGCACACCCCCATCGCCACCAGCAGCGGCCCGGCGGCGGCGATCTGGGTGAACCCGGTCATCGTTCCTGCGCCACGCGCTGGACCACCGGCCGCAGGTCGTCGGCCAGCAGCTCACGCAGGAACACCGCAGCGACCCGGTGCTGGCGGTCCAGCACCAGGGTGGACGGGATGACGGTGGTGGGGTACTTGCCCCCGAAGGCGATCAGGGTACGCATCGCCGGGTCGTAGATCGACGGGTAGCTCACGTGCCGGTCGTCGACGAAGTCAAGGGCCGCCTGGCGGTTGTTGTCGCGCGCGTCGATGCCGAGAAAGGACACCCCGGAGCCCCGGGTGGCGTCGTACACCCGCTGCAGTTGATCGACCTCGGCCCGGCACGGCCCGCACCACTGCCCCCAGACGTTGACGACGACGACGTTGCCGGCGAAGGTTTGGTCGGCCAGCGAGATCGCGTGCGCCGGATCCGCGAGGTCCGGCCCGGCCAGCGGGCCCGGACGGCCGCGGCTTGCGGGCGGGTCGTAAAAGATGTCGGTCTTGCCGCCGGGCGACACGAATTCGAAGGTGCCGCCCTGGGCTACCGCGTCGCGGCCCGAGCAGCCGGCCAGCACCATGGCGACCAAGCCAGCCACCACCGCCCCGGCCATCGCCAGCCACCGCACGCTCAAGAGCTCTCCGGCTGGAAGTATTCGACGTCGACCAGCCGGTCGCCGTCGTAGACCAGCGTGGTCACCGAGGCCAGCGCGCATTCCCGCCGGCGCGGGTCGTGCCAGAGCCGCTTGCCGGTCAGGTGCAGCCGCAGCGTCCACACGGGCAGTTGATGGCTGACGCACACCACCTCGTGGCCGGCGCCGCGGGCGCGCGCCTTGTCCACCGCGGTCGTCATCCGGGCCGCGATCTCGGTGTACGGCTCACCCCAGGACGGGGTGAACGGGTTGCGCAGCTGCCACCAAAACCGAGGATCGCGCCAGGCGCCGTCGCCCGGGCCGACGCGGCGGCCTTCGAAGAAGTTGGCCGATTCGATCAGGTCGGGGTCGGTGTCGACGGGCAGGTTGTGCTTCGCGGCGATGGGTGCGGCCGTTTCCTGGGCCCGCTGCAACGGGGAGGAGATCACCGCGACAACGTCACGGTCGGCCAGCGCGTCGGCGACCGCCTGCGCTTGCGCCCGGCCCGCCTCGGACAGGTGGAATCCGGGCAGCCGGCCGTAGAGAACCCCGCTGGGGTTGTACACCTCGCCGTGCCGCACCACATTGACGCGGGTGTGCTCGGCCATCAGGGTCCGTCCTTCTGGGCGGCCGCTTGCGCGGCGACGGGCAGCGCGGCGGCGATGCGGTCGAATGCGGCGTCGTCCAGAGCCGCCGAAACGAACCACGCCTCGAAGGCACTGCACGGCGGGTAGACGCCGGCGTCCAGCAGGGCGTGGAAGAACGGTGGAAACCGCCAGGTCTGGCTGGCGCGGGCGGACGCGAAATCGGTCACCGGGGTATCGGAGAAGAACACGCTGAGCATGTTGCCGGCCCGCGGAATCTGGTGCGGGACACCGGCTTCCGTCAACGCCTCGGCGAGCAGACCGGCCAGGCGGTCGGCATTGGCGTCCAGCGTGGCGTAGACGGCGTCGTCGGCGGAGCGCAGCGTGGCCAGCCCGGCGGCCATGGCTACCGGGTTGCCCGACAGCGTGCCGGCCTGATACACCGGGCCCAGCGGCGCCAGTCGCTCCATCACCTCGGCCCGCCCGCCGAACGCCGCGGCCGGCAACCCGCCGCTCATCACCTTGCCGAAGGTGAACAGGTCGGCGTCCACGGGATCGATTCCGTACCAACCACTTCGGCTGACCCGGAAACCCGTCATCACCTCGTCGACGATCAGCAACGCGCCGTGCTGGGCGGTGATCGCACGCAGCGCCGCGTTGTAGCCCGGCGCGGGCGGCACGACTCCCATGTTGCCGGGACTGGCCTCGGTAATCACCGCGGCGATCTGGTCGCCGTGTCGCGTGAACGTGTCGCGCACGACATCAATGTCGTTGTAGGGCAACACAATTGTGTCGGCCGCGGCGGCACCGGTGACCCCGGGCGAGGACGGCAGGCCCAGCGTCGCCACCCCGGAACCCGCGTCGGCGAGCAACGCGTCGACGTGCCCGTGGTAGCAGCCGGAGAACTTGACGATCTTGGCCCTGCCGGTGAAGCCGCGGGCCAGCCGGACCGCGCTCATGGTGGCCTCGGTGCCGGAGTTCACCAGCCGGATCCGCTCGACCGGCGCCACCCGACCGATGATCTCGGCGGCCAGTTCGGTCTCGGCCGGAGTCGGCGCCCCGAAGGACAGGCCGTTGGCGGCGGCCTTGGCGACGGCGTCGACGACGGCCGGGTGGGCATGGCCCAGGATCATCGGACCCCACGAGCACACCAGGTCCACGTAGCGGTTGCCGTCGGCGTCGGTAAGCCAGCATCCGTGCGCCTCAGTGATGAAGCGCGGGGTGCCGCCCACCGCCGTGAACGCGCGCACCGGCGAGTTCACCCCACCGGGAATGACCGCGCACGCATCGTCGAACAGAGCCGCCGAGGTCCTCACAGCCCCTCCAGTCTGAGGGGCGGCCTGGTCAGTGCTGCCCATGGCCACCAGTGTTCCAGCCTCCCCGCGCCGATCAACTACAGGGTGTAAGAGATGGCTCCGCCACAATCGACTGGTGACTCGGGAAACGGCCGTCGAGATCGCCCGCGGCAGGGTTGCCGCGGTCCGCGAGGACCCCGAGGCCCGGCTGGCACTGATGCGCGAGCTCTACGAAGTCCCGCGGCGGGTGGACCGGGGCCACCTGCCGTATCGGCTGGCGGCATCGGCCTTTATGGGCTGGCAGCTGCGACGCGGGCTGCTCAACCCGCCCGACGGGCCAGCCCCGGGCAGCCCCTGGTGGCGCGCGATGAACGAACGCCTGCTGTGCGACGGCTGGGAAGCCCGCGCGCTGGCGTTCGGGCATCCCGGCGATCCCAGCTCCCCCGCGGTCGCCGCAACACTCGAGTTCATCCGGCGCCCGTCCGCGCGGCGGTGGTACCGAGCACACAACATCAGCGTCGTCAGCGCCTACCTCGACCACCTGGATCTCGCATCGCGCGAGTCCCGCGTCGAACGCTTCTTCATCAACCTGGTGCTGATGCGGGTGCTCTATGCCCACGCGCTGGTCGCCGCGCCCCGGCTGGCGCTCGGCTGGCTGGCGTTCGCGGGTCGGCCCCTCGGGGATCCGCGATTGGGCATGACCGGCATCTTTCTGTCGCTGTCCCGGGTGCTCCCCGACCGCTACCCGCTGGGCGACGACCTGGCGCCTTATCTGCGGGCGGAACACGGGGTGGCGCATCTGCTCGATGTCGGCGTCATCCAGCCGCGCGTCGAGGCCCTCTACGACTGGTCCGCCGGCGCCCTCGCCGTTCCCGGCCTGCGACTGCTGCTGGCCGAGGGGACGCCGTGCTACGCGTGGCCAGCGAACGACCGGCAGCCGTGGCATCCGCCGCCGTCGCGGCCGGCCCGGCTGGCGCGCACGCTGGTGCCCGCGCCGCGCCGCACGGGTTGAAGTCGGCCGTCGGGGGCGGGTTGGATGGTGGCATGCAATTGCCACAGCGGCTCGCCCGCTTCAACCGTCACGTGACCAACCCCATTCAGCGGATGTGGGCCGGCTGGCTGCCGCCGTTCGCGATCGTCGAGCATGTCGGACGGCGCTCCGGAAAGCCTTACCGCACACCGGTGAATGCGTTCTACACCAGCGTCGACGGCAAACCCGGGGTGGCGATCGTGCTGACCTACGGCCCGGACCGCGACTGGCTGAAGAACCTCGACGCGGCCGGAGGTGGCCGGATGCGCCGCAACGCCAAGACTTTCGGCATCACCGACCCGCGAGTCGTCAGCAAGGCCGAGGCGGCCCCGCACGTGGAGGGCGCGTGGCGGGCTGCTTTCGCCAGGCTGCCGTTCGAGCAGGCGGTGCTTCTCACCAAGACTGACTGACCAGACCGACTGACGGGACCGACCGAGCTATTGCGCTGCGCGCGCGGCGATTCGGCCGCGGGCCCGGGCGGCCAGGTACAGGCCGATGACCACCGCCCACGACAGCAGCGACAGCCAGAGCTGACTGCGCGCCGAGCGGTCGAACGCCATCTGCACCAGCACCGCGGTGATTCCGGCGAGGGTGAAAACCGACAGCACCGGGAAGAGCCACATCTTCACCCGCAGCTTTTCCGGCGGTGTCCGGCGACGCAGGATGATCTGCGACAGCGCGATCAGCCAGTAGACGAACAAGATGACGGCACCCGACGAGTTGAGCAGGAATAGAAACACGGTGCCGGGCGCCAGCCACGCCATCACGACGCAGCCGAATCCGATGGCCGACGAAAAAAGGATGGCGAGATGGGGGACGCCACGCCGGCTGAGCTTGACCAGCCGAGCCGGCGCTTCACGCCGGTCGGCGAGGACGAACAGCATCCGCGACGCCGTGTAGAGCCCGGAGTTCAGGCACGACAGCACCGCGGTGAGCACCACCGCGTTCATCACCTGACCCGCGCCGGGCAGACCCATGCGTTTGAGCGCCGCGACATACGGCGAGGCTCCCACCTCGACCGAATTCCACGGCAGGATCACGACAAGCAGAAACACCGAGCCGACGAAGAAGACCGCGATGCGCGCGACGACCGATCGCGTGGCGCGCTGGACCGCGAGCTCGGGATCGCGGCTCTCGGCGGCGGCGACGGTGACGATCTCGGCGCCGACCATCGAGAAGATCACCACCACGATGGCCGCGAAGACCGCGCCGACACCCTTTGGGAAGAATCCGCCGTGCGACGTGAGGTTGGAGACGTCGGCGTGGTGGCCGGGCAGGAGCCCCAGCACGAACACCCCGCCGACGGCGAGGAACACCGCGATCGTCGCGACTTTGATTCCGGCGAACCAGAATTCGAATTCGCCGAAGGACGTCACCGAGAACAAGTTGGTCGCGGTCATCAGCAGCATCAGGCACAACGACAGCAGCCACAGCGGCGCGTGAAACCAGTAGCCCAGCACCTTTCCGCCGGCGACCGCCTCGAAGCCGACGACGATCACCCAGAAGTACCAATACAGCCAGGCCACCGAAAACCCCGCCCAGCCGCCCAGCGCCCGCCCCGCGTAGTCGGCGAACGATCCGGTCGATGGGTTCGCGGCGGCCATCTCCCCCAGCATGCGCATCACCAGAACGATCAGCAGACCGCACAACGCGTACGTCAGGAACGCGGCGGGGCCGGTATCGCGGATCACCACGCCGGACCCGACGAACAGTCCGGCGCCGATCACGCCGCCGAGCGCGATCATGCTGAGTTGCCGTTGCGACAACCCTTGGCGCAGTTGCGTTGTGCTGGCCATGGTTAACCACAGCACATCGGCGGGCAAGGCGGCAATCGGGCTGGCCGGCGGCGCGTCAAACGGGTTCGTCGTCGTCGTCGCGGAGGAATCTTTCGGGGTGGTGGAACCCATTGGTTCTGGGCTGGCCGCGATCTAAGTGCGGCGGCGGTATCCATTCGGTGTGGCCTCGTGCGTTGGTGCGGGTGGTCCAGCCCTTTTCGACGAGCCGGTTATCCGGTCCGCACGCCAAGGTGAGGTCATCGATGTCGGTGCGGCGCGTTCTGGCCCACCCGCGCACGTGATGCACCTGGCTGTGATAAGCGGGAGCGTCGCAGCCCGGCCTCGTGCACCCACGATCCCTGGCGTAGAGCATGATTCGCTGCGCCGGGGAGGCCAACCGTTTGCTGTGATGCAGCGCCAGCGGCCTGGCCCGGTCGAAAATCGCCAGATAATGGTGGGCGTGGCCGGCCCAGCGGATCACATCCGACATCGGCACCAGGGTGCCGCCACCGGTCAGCGCCTTACCGGCGGCGGTCTCCAGTTCCTTGAGCGTAGTGGTCACGACGATCGTCGTCGTCCAGATAATGCGTTGTTGGTCCACACCCGGTGATTAGCCGTCGGTAGCTCGGAGCAGCAGGTCGATCTCGTCACCGAGGTTGATCGGTTTTCCTGCAAAACGACCGTGACCAGTTGTCACGAATGGCCGAGCACCTCTCCCATCGTGACCGCTCTGATCGAGGGCGCGTCGTATCCCGGCAATGTTGTACGTGACGCTGGCTTTGCCCCCCGGCGGCAGATCCATCGGAAGTTGTATCGCTTGACCGAGGAAGTCCTCGCCTGCCTGGATGGTGTCACCGTTGGGCAACTGAAACCCGAAAGTCTGGACCTGGGTTCCGAGCCGACCGGAGTTTTCGGCCTGCACCCCGATGAACCACACACCGCGAGCGGTGCCACCGATTCCCTGGATCCTGACAACGCGGAGCCTTGGGCCGCTGCGCCGCCACGAGATGATCTGCCAGATCAGCACTCCGATGGACACAGCAAGCGCCAAGCTCGAGATGCACAGCGTCAAGATCACCGGGCCGGTCCAGACAGGCGGCGGGGGTGATGGAGGGGGCACATCGGGACACTAACCGCGCATTGCCGCTACCTGATGAACCCTGTGCAATGCGCGTGTCGTGACACCAACATTCTTTGAGAGGCGGTAGAAAATGGCACCGATTGGCTGGTGCTAGCGGGCGTTACTTAGCGCCGTCGTTCCGGCCGCCGTCATCGGGGTCGTCGGCGTCAGCCTGTTGCTCGGATGCCGATGCGGGCTTTTCAGGAAGGGCCTCGACCCAACGCTTGAATTCGTCGATGCTCGATGAGCGCGCGAGACCGCGCTCCAGCGCGCTGAACATCACCGAGCGGAAGGCCAGGCTTCGGCTATGCGCTTGCCACAGCAGGACTGCCACCGGGATCAGCGCAAACCACCACCACGAGGACTGATTCCAGCCAAGAAAGATCGCCAGAGCACACAGTGGGGGTACAACCGCCAGCCGCAGTTCGCGTTCCGCCTTGAGGCGGTCCGCCTCCGAAAATAGCTGCGGGTCGGGCTCTCGGCCCCGCTCGGTTAACAGCAACGTTGCGGGTAAATCCAGTTCTGCGTTGAGCCGGCGACTGATGGCCTCCGCATACTCCAAAACCCGCAGATACTCGGGATTGGGAACCTTCATCCTCGGCGTTGCGTAGGCCCCACCTACCCTCCGTTCCGCCTCGGCCAGGTATTGCTGCATGAGGTCGAACTCAGCGATGGGAACAGTCCACTTCCTGCGCGGTTTGTTACCCGGTTTTGGGACGCGATCCCACACACCATCGGCAATCTCGGCGATCGCCTTGGCAATCTTGGGTAGCGCCTTGTGGCCGATCACAGGCGACAGTGCTTGGGAGACCGATCCGATCAGGTATGCGGCCACACCGACGCCGAGCCCGATCCAAATGGGCCCGGCGTCCTTCGCGAGGTCGTACACGGCGGCTGCGGCCACATTGTTGGGCCTCTTGTGGATGTCGGGCTTGATGAGAATCCATCCGAAGAACAACCACAGGTAGCCGGCGATCAACGGTGCGCGCAGGTCGCGGAATCCCGGAAGTGCGGAGGCGAGGAATTGCATACGAATGACCTTCTCACCTTGAACCGACGGGAAACGCGTGGCGCGCCGCGAGGCAGGTGCGTCAAAGGACGCACCTCGAAAACCGGACCAGCGCAAAGTCGCCGGGCCGCAACCGGACTCGGCCATCGCACGGGGTGAACCGCGAGTCAGGTGGACCAAATGTTCCACCTGGCGAGACGGACCAGCGGGTATGTGACCCGGCCACCCTCGGCGGGAGAAAGGAGTCGCCGCCGGGGTGACCGGGCGGACCGACGCTCGACCCCGCCCGCGCACCACCGGGCGGGCAGAGGCAGCGGGCCACCCAATTCTTCCGGGCCGGCTTGGGCGCCAAGCTGATTGATCAATTGGTGTCCTGGCACGCGCAGCCGCCGAGTCTCCTGTTCGATGCACTCCAACAACGCCAACCGCTCGGGAGTCGTCAACGTGTCGTAAGAATGCTCGAGAATGCGCGAAACCGTCGCGCGCAGTGCGTCCAAATCCTCTAGGACTTCCTCGCGCGTGCTCGAACCGATACCGGCATCCTAGAAACGCTCACCGACAAAAATCCGCGCCCTGGGACCACTGAAACCAAAGTGACACAAGGGATTACAACAAATCAAGCGCCCCCGGCCAGGCTCAGAAATGCAAGTCGCGCTCGCGTATCAGCGCCGTGGCAACCACGCTGATCGCCGCCGTCGCAACGAGATACCCGCATGCCCACCACGGCTTGCCCCCGGCCGCCGCGATCAGCGCGGTGAGGATCATCGGGGTGACCCCGGAGGCGTAGATGCCGGACACCTGGTAGACGAACGACAAGCCGGTGTAGCGGGTGCGCGTCGGATACAGCGCGGAGTACAGCGTGCCCTGCGCGCCGTAGAACAGCGCGTGCACCACACCGAACACCACGACCATCGCGAGCCCAAACCAGAGCAGGTTCTTGGTGCCGAACAAGGCGAACGCGGGAAAGGCCGCCAGGCCGTAGCAGATCACGCCGGTCAGATACACCCGCCGCGCGCCGTAGCGGTCGGTCAGGACCCCCGATACGGGTAGCAGCACCGCCATCAGCAGGGCCGCGATGGTCACCACCACCAGGACCGACACGCGGTGCAATCCCAAGGCGCCGGTGGCGTAGCTGATCGCGAAAACGCCCCAGGTGTTGAATGCCGAACCCTCCGCCCAGCGCGACAACAACCCGAGCACGGTGTTGCGCCGAGACCGCGGTTCGCGGACGATCTCGCGGATCGGCACGCTGGATGCGGCCTCGGCCTCGGCCAGCTCGCGGAAAGCCGGGGTTTCCTCGACGCGCAACCGCACCACGATCCCGATCACGACCAGCACGATGCTCAGCAGGAACCCGATCCGCCACCCGTAGGCGAGGAACCGGGCTGAACCCAACACGATCTGCAGGTACGCGAATATGCCTGTGCCCAAAGCCAATCCGAGCGCCAGGCCGACCTGGGGAACCGCTCCGAAGCGGCCGCGCCGGTGTCCCGGGCTGTGTTCGACGGCCAGCAGCACCGCGCCGGCCCACTCGCCGCCGAGCGCGAAACCCTGCAGGATGCGCAGCACCAACAGCAGGATCGGCGCCCAGGCACCGATCTGCGCCGCGGTGGGCAGCGCCCCGATCAACGCCGTCGCGCCGCCCATGATCAGCATGGTCAACGCCAGGCTGCGCTTGCGGCCGATCCGGTCGCCGATGTGGCCGAACACCAGCCCGCCGATCGGGCGCATGACGAACCCGACGGCGAACGTCGCGAACGCCAGCAGCGTGCCGACCAGGGAGCTGGCGTCGGGAAAGAAGACCTTGTTGAACACCAGGCCGGCCGCGGTGGCGTACAGGAAGAAGTCGTACCACTCGACGGTGGTGCCCAACAGGCTAGCCGCGATGACGATGCGCAGCCGCCGTCGTCGCTGGACGTCGGATTCGTCGTGACCTACCGGCGCGGCGATCCCCGCGTCGGGCAACGTCGTTGCCATGACTAGTGCGCCGATGCGATCGCGAACGGCGTCGACGGGGCCGGCTGCGACTGGCGGCTGGGATGCTTCCACAGGCCCAACCGCTCCAGCAGCGGCAGCACGCCCTCGCCGAACCAGTAGGCCTCCTCCAGGTGCGGATACCCCGACAGGATGAAGTGGCTGATGCCCAGCTGCGCATACTCGGCCAGCCGTTCGGCGACCTCGGCGTGCGAGCCGACCAGGGCGGTACCCGCTCCCCCGCGGACCAGCCCCACCCCGGCCCACAGGTTGGGCCCGACAAGTAGCCGGTTGGTGCTGCCGCCGTGCAAGTCCAGCATCCGGCGCTGGCCCTCGGATTCGCTGCGCGCCAGGCTGGCCTGGACCCGTTCGACGTCCGCCGGGTCGACGGCCGCCAGCAGCCGGTCGGCCTCCGCCCACGCTTCCTCGGCGGTGGGACGGCTAATCACGTGAATTCGCAAGCCATACCGCAGAACCCGGCCGGCGTCGACGGCCAGCCCCCGAATCCAGTCCAGCTTCTGCGCGACCGCCGCGGGCGGCTCACCCCAGGTGAGGTAGACGTCGGAGTACTTGGCCGCCACCGGCCCGGCGGATCCGGACGACCCGCCGAAGAACACCGCGGGGATCGGGTCGGGTGGGTTGTTCAGCTGCGCGCCCTCGACGCGGATGTGGTCGCCGGCGAAGCTCACCGGCTCGGTCGAGGTCCACAGCTGGCGCACCACATGCAGGAACTCGGCGGTGCGGGCATACCGCGACTGCTTGTCCAGGAAATCCCCGTAGGCGCGTTGTTCGTGCGGTTCGCCACCGGTGACGACGTTGAGCAGCAGCCGCCCATCCGAGTGCCGCTGGAAGGTCCCGGCCATCTGCGCGGCCAGGGTCGGGCTGAGCAGCCCGGGACGGAACGCCACCAGGAACTTCAGCGTGTCGGTGCCCTCGATCAACGTCGCCGTCGTCAACCAGGCGTCCTCACACCACAATCCGGTGGGCGTGAGCACCGCCTCGAAGCCGTTGTCCTCGGCGGCCGCGCAAATCTGGTGCAGGTAACGCAACGTCGCAGGCCTGTCGCCGTGCATCGCGGTGCCATGCCCGCCCGCGACCAGATTTCGGGAATCGCCGTAGGTCGGCAGAAACCAATGAAATGCCAGGCTCATTCAATCCTCTTTCGGTCAGCCGTCGGCCAATGCGCGAAAGCTTCATCGTGTAAAACCTCGGCGGGCCATGCGAGGGTTGAAACCGCGGAGATCGCAAGTGGCGGTGGCGCAAGTCCGCACAAAGTCGGCAGGGAAGGTAACCGCTTCGTGTCCGAGTGATCACACGAGATCACACAATGCTTCCAATACGGCGTGGCTCGGCCGGTAATACCCGCTCAGCGCGGCATCATTGCGACCATGCCTCACCTGACCCGTCGCGCCATCTTGCGAATGGGCGTCGGAGCCAGCGCGGGAGCCGCCGGAGTGTGGGCTTTGAGCGCCCTGCTGGATCCGCTCGAGTCGCAAGCCGCGATGTTGCCGCAAGCTCCCGCGCCGTTCGAGCCCTCGGCGGCGGGCAGCACTCTGTCGAACAAGCTCACCGGCTCGTTCATCTCTGCGGCCCGCGGCGGCGTCAAGACGAATTGGGTGATCGCCCTGCCACCCGGCCAGAACTCCCAGAGCGGATCCCTGCGCCCGGTGATCGCCCTGCACGGCAAGGACGGCAACGCGAACATGGTGCTGGACTGCGGTGCCGAGAAAGCGCTCGCGCAATTGGTCAAGGAGGGCAAGCCCCCGTTCGCCGTAGTGGGTGTCGACGGCGGCAGCAACAGCTATTGGCACCGCAGGGCCGACGGCACCGACGCCGGCGCGATGGTGCTCGACGAGCTGCTGCCGATGCTGTCCTCGATGGGTTTCGACATCTCCCGGGTGGGCTTTATGGGCTGGTCGATGGGCGGCTACGGCGCGCTGCACCTGGGCGCCAAGCTGGGGCCGGCGCGGACTGCCGGGATCTGCGCGATCAGCCCCGCGCTGTACACCTCGTACACCGGCAGCGCGCCGGGGGCGTTCGACAGTTACGACGACTGGGTGCAAAACAACGTGGTGGGGCTGCCGGCGCTGTCGCAGATCCCGCTGCGCGTCGACTGCGGCACCGGCGACCGCTTCTACTTCGCCACTCGTCAATTCGTCAACCAGCTGAAAAAGCCTCCGGCGGGCGGCTTTTCGGATGGCGGGCATGACATGGACTACTGGCGCGCGCAATTGCCCGGCGAACTAGCCTGGATGGCGACCTAGCCGAGACCGATGACGATCCCGCGGAACCCACCCCCACCCCGCCAAGTGGAGCGGGCGGTGAAGCGGACCGGATTTCGCCCGGACATCGAGGGCCTGCGCGCCGTTGCGGTGCTAGCCGTCGTGCTGTACCACGCCGAGATACCCGGTGTCACCGGCGGCTACATCGGTGTGGACGTCTTCTTCGTCATCTCCGGATTCCTCATCACCGGGATCCTCTGGCGCGAGGTAACGACCGACAGCACCATCCGGCTCGGCCGCTTCTACGGTGCACGCGCGCGGCGGCTGCTGCCCGCCGCGGCCACCGCCGGCATCGCCACCGCCATCGGCGCGGCCATCGTGCTGCCGCCGTTGCAGGCACGAAGCGTCTTCGTCGACGGCGTCGCGAGCGCCCTCTACGTCGGCAACTACCGGTTCGCCCGGCAGGGCACCGACTACCTGGCCTCGAACCTGCCGCCCTCGCCGTTCGAGCATTACTGGTCGCTGGGCGTCGAGGAGCAGTTCTACCTGGTGTGGCCGATGCTGCTGATCGGCACCGCGTGGCTGGTCCGGCGGGTACCACTGTTGCGCCGCCGCGCCTCTGAAGCCACGCCCTACGGGCTGGTCCTCGCGGTGGTGGCGGCGGCGTCGCTGGCGGCGGCCGTGCTGTGGACCCGGACGTCACCCGCGTGGGCGTTCTTCTCGCTGCCCACCCGAGCCTGGGAGCTGGCCGTCGGCGGGCTGGTGGCATTGACGGTCGGGCAATGGCGGCGGCTGCCGCTGCTGCCCGCGACGATCGTCGGCTGCGGCGGCCTGGCCCTGATCGTGCTGACCTGCACCCAGCTGGGCCCTCACACCCCGTACCCGGGCACCGCGGCGCTGCTGCCCGTCCTGGGCACCGCCCTGGTGATCGGCGGCGGTTGCGTCACCGGCAGCCTGGGGCCGGGCCGCCTGCTGTGCCGGCCGGCGATGCGGGCGATCGGCCGGATTTCGTACTCGTGGTACCTGTGGCACTGGCCGGTGCTGTTGCTGATGCCGCCGCTGCTCGGCATGCCCGCGGGACTGCCGGCCAGGCTGAGCGCGACCTTCGTCTCGGCCGGGCTCGCCGTGATCACCCTGCACCTGGTCGAAAATCCCGGCAGGTTCGCGGCCGCCCTGCGCCGATCGGCGCGGACGAGCCTGCTGGTAGCGGGCGGCGCCAGCGCCGTCACGGCGTGCGCGTGCCTGCTGCTGTTGAATGTCATACCGGTGCCGGTGGGTCACGGCACGGCCGCCCCGAAGGCCAACATCGTCGCGCTGCCCCCGGCGCCGGCGCCCGACGTCAGCCCGCAGGAAGCCGCGGTGCGCCAGGCCTTCGCGCAGGCCCGCGACGCGGTGGCGGCGTCCGCGGACCTGCGCGCCGTCCCGTCCAACCTGGACCCGTCGCTCGCCGACGCGCCGGCCGACAAGGCCGCGGTGTTCGTCAACGGCTGCACGCGATCCTGGCGTGACGTCGGGCAAGCCGAGTGCGCGGGCGGGGATGCGGCCGCGGCGACGACGGTGACGCTGGTCGGGGATTCGCATGCCGCCATGTGGTATCCGGCGTTCCAACAGGTCGCCGAGCAACGGCACTGGCGGCTCGAGACGCTGGCGAAGGTGACGTGTCCGCTGCAGGACCTGCGCATCGTCAGCCCGTATCTGGGCCGCGAATACACCGAGTGCGAGCAGTGGCGCGGCGAGATCATGGCGCGATTGCGGGCCGAACACCCGCGCCTGGTGGTGCTGAGCATGAGCCGGCGCTACGGCGCGGACTTCGGTTTCACGTCATATGACGCGGGGTGGGTCGACACGTTGGGCCGCACCGTCAACGAGTTGCGCAACGCCGGTTCGACCGTCCTGGTCCTGGGGCCGGTGGCGGATCCGCGTTCCTCGGTGCCCGCCTGCCTGTCCGCGCATCTCGATGACGCCACCGCCTGCGCGCCACCGCGATTGGTCGCGGTCAACGGCGACGGAATCGCCGCCGAGCGGAAGGCGACGACGGGCGCCGGTGGCCACTACGCCGATCTGAGCGACCTGTTCTGCACCCCGGCCCGCTGCCCGATGATCGTCGGCAACACGCTGGTGTTCCGCGACGACAACCACGTGACGACCGAGTACGCGCAGCTGCTGGCACCTCTGATGGGCGCGCTGGCCGACCGGGCGGTGGCGAATGGATGAGCCGCCGATGAACTTCTCATCGCAGTCGAACGTCGTATCAATGAAGGGTTTTGGAGGTTTGGGGAGATGACTCCGCTGCTGCTGATCTGCATAGCCGTTGCCACACCGGTCGTGGGAATCGGCCTGACGCACCTGCAATCGCGTCTGGAGCAATGGGACTACGACCGGCACGCAGAGGACTGAAGTCCGCGCTGCCGTATCCCGAACACCTTGTGCGGCAGGCAATTTCGGCCGCCGACCCCATCATCTACCTCGACAACTGCATGCGAATGAGCGGCGCGATCTTGTCCGCCAGGTACTGGTGTCCCGCGTCGTTGGGGTGCACGCCGTCGGGCCCGATCAGGTCGGGCCTGTCGACGAACCAGCGGTCGCCGAGCGGATCGACGAACGCCGCACCCGCCGCGCGGGCCACGCCGTTGAGCACGTCGCGGATCATCAGCATCGAGCCAGGCACGTCGGCGGTCGGCCACGGCGGCCCGATCACCAGTAACCGCGCATGCGGCGCAAAGCGGCGCGCCAGAACGAACGCATTGCGCGCCCGCTCGGTCAGCAGGCCGGGATCGACGTCCTGGTCGTTGCGGGAGCCGAAGAACACGACCAGCGTGTCGTCGGGCTTGACCGCCCTGGCGGTCAGGTCCTCGAAGACGCTGCCATGGTCGCCGGGGACGGCGTAGCCGGCTTTCCCCTCGGCCGCGACGTCGGCGGCGATCCGCAGTCCGCGCGCGCCGAGCGCCTGCCACGCGTGAGCGGTCCATGAATTCGGGCCCAGGCCGCCCTCGTCGGTGCCGGTGGTATAGGAGTCACCGATCACCGCGACATGATTGAGCCGTGAATCGACGCTCAGCACGCCGTAGGCGCGCACGCGGGGCGGGCACGCCACGTCCGCGAAACCCACCCCGGCCAGCAGAGCCAGACTAATGACGAACGTCGTCAGACGACTCACTACTACCTCCCCGTGAACGGCATCCTCGTGCGCCGTATTCAGCAACGGAATCGTACGAGGAAACCGACGCGAAGCGGCGCCAACCCGCTGGTTAGCGGTCGCGAGTCGGGCAGGGGCCCCTAGAATCCCGGCTGGCCGCTACCGCAGCCGTATTCGAGAGAGTATGGGGCACAGCACCATTGGCGCATCGTGGCAATTGTCACACGGCGCGGGCCGGCACCGCTTCCAGCCCACCGTCGATCTGATGGAGTTTGGCGGTCGGCTGCTCGGCCGGCTCGGGTTTGGTGTCCACGACCCGGACGTCGACCATCTTGCGCATCCATCGGCGGGCGGGTTCTTCGACGAAGTGATACATCAGGGCCGAAATGCCCACGGCGATCGCGAACAGGGCGATGACGTTCCATTTCCACGGATTGTCCTGCGGCACGAGAGCGAACTGCTCGACCGTCCAACCCCACGACGTGTGCACCAGCTCATGCACCATGTACAGGCAGAACGAGATCTGCCCGCCGTACACCATCACCCGCGTCGACAGCAGCTTCGGCAGGCTGCCCAGGCCGATTGCCAGCGTGATCACCAGCGGCACGAACAGCACGTCGACCACCCCACCGCTGTCGTTCTCCACGACCCCGCTGATCGGGTGCGCGGAAAACCAGTACAGGACGCCCACCATCGCGGCCAGGAGAAGCAGCGAAACATACCCCGCCACCCGCCGACCACGATCGGTCAGCCGCAAACGGCGCACGGCCGCGCACGCCAGGGCACCGGCGGTGAACTGAGTCACGATGCGGGGCAACCAGCTCCACGGCGTGTAGAAGTGACCACTCGTCAGCAACATCACCACCGGCGGCAACGACGCCGCGAACGCCAGCAGCATCAGGCTGCGCGCCCTCGTCGCCTGCTTCATCCGCAAAATCACCAACACGAGGACACCGAACAGCAGGTAGGCCAGCCATTCCGCGCTGATCGACCAGGCCGGACCGTCCCAACTGGAGTCGTCGAAGAACGGCACGAACCACAGCTGCACCAGCAGGACCTGGCGCACGTAGCTGATCGCGGTGAGCTGAGCCGCGTCCGGCGACGGGACGTGCCCGACGTGCAGGGTGAAGATCACCCACAGCGCGGCCAGGTGCAGGGTGACCAGATACACCGGCCAAACCCTGGCCAGCCGCAGCCACAGGAAGTGCAGGGTGGCGCGCGGCGAAAACGATCGGCCCATGCGGTCGAGGTAGTTCCACGTCAGAACGAACCCACTGAGGATGAAGAAGAGGTCGACGCCCTGCGCGCCGCAGTTGAGCACCGGGGCGAGAGCGTCGCGGAAATCTTGCGAGGCGTCGCTGAGCATCGGGCGAAAGTGAAACAGCACCACCCATACCGCTGCGACGATGCGGAGTCCCGTCAGGGCCCTGATCTCGCCCCTGATCTCTGCGCCGCGCACGATGCTCTTTCCGTTGCGAGTCTGCTGTTTCGTTCGCCTGCTACTGCGGCTGACCGGGCGATTTCGCCCTTTTATTAGCCCCCCGACTGGCAACCGGCAGCTATGGCAGCGTAGCAGCGGGATCGCCGCGATGGCGGGACAGGACGTGGTGTGGCTGGCGGCGGAACGGTATCGAATTGGGGCCGAGCCGCGTGCCAACTGCCGGAAATCGCCGTTTTCGGCGTTGCCCGGTTCTCCGAAACCGCCCCGCCGGGCCCGTTATTTAGCAAAGAGTTAGACGCGGCTTTCGGTCTCCTTAGATTCTGCTGGTTTGGTTGGGGAACAGGGATAGTCGCGCTGCGTCCTTCGCAACGCCACGGGGAATGGGGCCGCTCATGACTCCACAGGAAAGCTGCACGTTTGACTGCGGTGGCGCCCAGATTCGGGCTCACTGTCGCTCCCTCGCGACGGTGGTGACCATCCGGGGCGAAATCGACGCCGTCAATGCCGATCGGGCCAGCAAGTACATCCGGCGATTCGTCGTCGGGCAAAATCCCGTGGTGCTCGATCTCAGTGACGTGACGCATTTTGCTCCGGCCGGCATCACGCTGTTGCAGATGCTCGACGAGGATTGCGACGCGGCCGGGACGGAGTGGACGTTGGTCGCGAGCCCGGCGGTCATCGAACTGCTGGGCGACGACTGGGATGCGACGCGCTCGCTGCACGAGGCGCTGCACAACCTGGCCGACGCCATCACCAAGCGGCGTCAGCTAGTGCTGCCGCTGATCAAGAAGACGGCCTAGCGCCCCGCTCACGCCGCAGCCTGGCCAGTCCGACCACCGCCAGCACGCCTGCGGTGGTCAGCAGGACAAGGGTCAGCAGGAGCGCCTGAGGGTCGTAAACCAACGACGTGGTGAACGGCTGCCCCTCCGCGATGGGCGCGACGGCCACGGTGTGGCGCGCATGCAACCAGGTCACCGCCGCGCCCACCAGCGCGGCGATAGCCAGCACCAGTTCCACCGACGCTCGGTAGCGGCTCATCACAGCGCCGAGCCGGGGTCGTCGTCACGATCGATGTCGCTGACGTCCGATCGGGCGGGCTCCACGCGCTCCTGGACCAGCGGGGTGAGCGCGGCCCGGAGGTGACGATGACGCCGCGCCCACGCCTGCGCGGTGCGCCCCCCGGTGAGCTTGAGGCCGATGCCCACCCGCCGCCGCGGCACCCCGACCAATTCGCCGAGCGCCCGCGAAGACTGCCACTTCGCCAGCTCCTTGCCGGACGCTTCGTGGTGCTCGGGTTCGGGATACACCTTGACGATTTCGCGGACCAGGATGGTTTCGGTGCCCTGGCGCAGGGCGTCTTCGGTCAGTTCGACCGAGACGTGGATGCGCGCCGCCTTCACCTGCAACGCAACGAATGCCGACACCAGCACCAAGAAGATCGCCGGGACGACGAACGACACCGGGGCACCGCTCCACATTTCGATCAGGAGCATGGCGCCCGCCGCCGCCGGGCCCCACGCCACCCACCACCAGCTGGCACCGGGTTCGTAGAACAACCTCTTCGGGTCGCTACCCCTCGCTGGTGTCTGTGATGTCAAAGCAAACCCATCCCGTTCCCACTTCACGAAAGCCAACCGGCGGCGTCCGCGGCCCAGTACGTCAGCACGATATCCGCTCCGGCGCGCCGGATGCTGATCAGTGACTCCAGCGCGGCGGCGCGCTCGTCGATCCAGTTGTTGGCGGCCGCAGCGCAAATCATCGCGTACTCCCCCGACACTTGATACGCGGCCACCGGCACCGGCGAAACGTCGGCCGCGGCGGCCAGCACGTCGAGATAGCCCATCGCGGGCTTGACCATCACAATGTCGGCGCCCTCGTCGAGGTCCAGCTCGATCTCGCGTAGCGCTTCGCGCAGGTTGCCCGGCTCCTGCTGGTAGGTGCGCCGGTCGCCGGACAGGCTGGAGCTGACCGCCTCGCGGAACGGCCCGTAGAACGCCGAGGCGAACTTCGCGGCGTAGGCCAGGATCACCACGTCGGTGTGGCCCGCGGCGTCCAGGCCGTCGCGAATGGCGCCCACCTGTCCGTCCATCATCCCGCTCGGCCCCACCACGTGGGCACCCGATTCCGCTTGTGCCACAGCCAGTTCCACGTAGCGGACCAGGGTGGCATCGTTGTCGACCCGGCCGCGCTCGTCGAGGACGCCGCAGTGTCCGTGATCGGTGAACTCGTCCAGGCAGGTGTCGGCCATCAACACAGTGGAGTCACCGAGATCTTTGGCGAGGTCGCGCAGCGCCACGTTGAGGATGCCGTCGGGGTCGGTGCCGGCCGAGCCGGCCGCGTCCTTGTCCTGTTCGCGGGGAACACCGAACAGCATCAGCCCGCCCACCCCGGCCGCGACGGCTTCTTCGGCGGCCCTGCGCAGCGAATCCCGGCTGTGTTGAACCACTTTCGGCATGGATGCGATGCCGTGCGGTTCGTCAATACCGTCTGCGACGAACATCGGCAGCACCAAATGCCTTGGCTCCAAGGATGTTTGCGCCACCAAGCGTCGCAACGCGGGGGTGGAGCGGAGCCGGCGCGGGCGCTGCCGCGGGAAGGCCATTGGCTAGCGCCTGCGGCTCTTCTTGCGCGGCGGTGGCAGCGCGCCCTCGGCGCGCAACCGCGCGGCGTGTTCGGCCAGCGCGTCGACCAACGGGCCGATCGCGGCGGTGTCGGGCTGGACATCCACCCGCAAGCCGAATTCGGCTGCGGTCTCGGCGGTTTTGGGGCCGATGCAGGCGATGATGGTGCGCGCGTGCGGCTTACCCGCGATGCCGACCAGGTTTCGCACGGTGGAGCTGGACGTGAAGCACACCGCGTCAAAGCCGCCGGTCTTGATCATTTCGCGGGTGGCCGCGGGAGGCGGCGCGGCGCGCACCGTCCGGTAGGCGGTGACGTCCTCGATCTCCCACCCGCGCTCGCGCAGTCCCTCGGCCAGCGTCTCCGTGGCGATGTCGGCACGCGGCAGCAGAACACGGTTCACCGGGTCGAAAACGCTGTCGTAGGGCGGGAAATCATCGAGCAGGCCGAGCGACGATTGCTCCCCGGCCGGCACCAACTCGGGGCTGATCCCGAAGGCCCGGACCCGGTCGGCCGTCGACTCGCCGACGCAGGCGATCTTGACCCCGGAGAACGCGCGGGCGTCCAGACCGAACTCACCGAACTTCTCCCACACCGCGCGCACCGCGTTGGTGGAGGTGAACACGACCCACTGGAAGCGGCCGTCGACCAGACCCTTGACGGCGCGCTCCATCTGCGCCGGGCTGCGCGGCGGCTCCACGGCGATGGTCGGCACCTCCATCGGCAGCGCGCCGTACGACGTGAGCCGCTCGCTCATCTCGCCGGCCTGGTCCTTGGTGCGCGGCACCAGGACGGTCCAGCCATACAGGGCGCGGCTCTCCCACCAGTTCAGCTTGGCCCGGCTGCTCACCGTCTTGCCGATGGTCACCACCAGCGGTCCGGTCAGCGGACCCGCGGGGTCGGTGGCGCCCAGCACGGCCGAGTCGGTCAACCCGTGCAGCGTCGTTTCCACCGAGCGCTGCTGGCAGGTGGTGCCCTGGGCGGTGACCACGCACGGCGTGGTCTCGGCGAGCTCGTGCTCGATCAGGGTGCGCGCCGCGTCGGCCAGATGCGAGGCGGTGGCCTGCAGGATCAGCGGCCCGGGAGCCGCGGCCAGGGCCTCCCAGTCGACGTCGCCGCGCACGTCGGCCACGGTGTGCGCCGAGCCGAGCGGCAGGCCGGCGTACGTCGGGACCGCGCTAGTCGCGGCCAGGCCCGGCACGATCTCGAGGTGCAGGTGGCTGCGCGCGACGGCGTTCACCTCCGTGATGACCGCGTCGACGGTCAGCGGGTCACCGGCCACCAGCCGCACCACGTCGACGCCCGAACGGGCCTCGGCGGTAAGCATCTTGGCCACTTCGGCGGGCTCGCCCAGGGCCGGGCGGATGTCGGGGCCGCCCGGCAGCACCGTCGGCGCGCCCTGGCCCGGGTCAGCGCCGGAGGCTTCGTCGGCCTTACCGGGGGCCGGGTCGGCGGGCGCCGGGCCGGAGACCGGCGGCAGGTCCTGGCCGATCAGCGCCAGCACCGCCTCGGGCACGTCTGGATCGGTGAACACCAGTGCCGCGTTCGCTAGTACCGTGGCGGCCCGCGTGGTCAGCAGTCCGGGGTCGCCCGGACCGGAGCCCACGAACGTGATGTGCCCCGGCCTTGGCTTACGCCCTCGCGTCGTCATTGTCGCTCCCACTCTTCATCGCGCGGGGTCTTGCCGCGCTCCCCTCATCAGCTCACGGGCGCCCAGCTCGAACAGCTCCGCGGCCACCGAGAGCCCCAGCTCTCGTGCCCGACCGGAGGTGCCGATGCCGGACGCGCGGATCACGTCGGACCCGTCCAGCGCCGCCACACAGCCGCGCAGCGACAGCTCTTCGAAGACGTGGTTTTCGTCGTCGATGGACTCGACCACTTCCGCGATCGCTCCCACCGGTGCCGAGCACCCGGCTTCCAGTTCGGCCAGCAGGGCTCGCTCCGCGGTGACCGCCGCGCGTGTGTCGGCGTCGTCCAATTCCGCCAGCACCGCCGCTAATTCGTCATCGGCGCGGCACTCGACGGCGAGCGCGCCCTGAGCCGGTGCTGGCAACATTTGCACCGGCTCGAGCGTCTCGGTGACATCGCCGAGGCGGCCCAACCGGGCCAGACCGGCCCGGGCCACGACGACGGCGTCAAGATCACCACTGCTTACCCTGTTCAACCTGGTATCTAGGTTGCCTCGTAGGGGGCGGATTTCCAAACCGAGACCCAATGCTCTAAGCTGTGCCGCCCGCCGCGGGGAGGACGTGCCCACCAGCGAACCGGCCGGCAACTCCGCGAGCACCAGTCCGTCGCGGGCCACCACCGCGTCGCGGGGGTCGTTCCGTGGGGGTATTGCGGCCACCAGGAACCTGGGATCCGCGGCCGTCGGCAAATCCTTGTGCGAGTGCACGGCAGCATCGACGCGCCCGTCGTCGATGGCCTCACGCAGCGCGGTGGTGAAGGCGCCCACGCCGAGACTTTCGATCGGTGCCGACGACCGGTCGCCCGCGGTGCTGATCGTCACCAACTCCGCGGGGTGGCCGTTGGCGATCAGGGCGTCCCGGACGCCGGTGGCCTGAGTGGTGGCCAGCAGACTTCCCCGCGTGCCGATCCGGATCACGTGTGCCAATCGGCTACTCGGCAGGCTGTTGCGGGGTGCCGGCATCGAATCCGGTTGACACCACTGGTAATTCGCCCGCTGCGACGGCGTCGACAGCGGTCTGGTCGAGTTCGAACAGCTCGCGCAGCGCCTCGGCATAGCTGTCACCGCCGGGGGCGCTGGCGAGTTGTTTGATGCGCACGGTCGGCGCGTGCAGCAGCTTGTCGACCACCCGGCGCACGGTGCGGGCGACCTCCTCGCGCTGGGCGCTTTCCAGACCGGGCAGCCGGTTTTCCAGCCGCAGCAGCTCGGCTTCGACGACGTCGGCTGCTCGCTGGCGCAGTGCGGTCACCGTCGGGGTGACCTCCGCCATCCGCTGGCCCGCCAGGTAGGCGGCGACTTCGGCCGCCACGATGTGACGGGCGGCGTCGACGTCGGCCGCCGCGGCGTGGGCGGAAGGTTCGTGCTGGACGCGCTCGACGTCGACGACCCAGACGCCGGGCAGTCCGGCCACCGCGGGATCGACGTCGCGGGGCATGCCGAGGTCGCAGATCACCAACGGGTGGGTCGCTTCGTCGCGGCGGGCGGCGGCGAGCGCGTGGTGCACGTCGGCCAGCGAAACCACGGGGCTCACCGCCCCGGTACAGCTGACGACGACGTCGGCCTCCGCGAGTGCGCCGGGCAACCGGTCGAGGGGCAACGCCTCGGCCTTGGCGCCGGATTCGCGGATCTTGCGGACCAGCCGCTGCGCCCGGGACAACGACCTGTTGACCACCAGGATGTTCCCGATGCCGGCGCGGGCCAGATGCGCGGACGACAGGGCACCCATCGCCCCGGCGCCGATCACGACGGCGGTCTTGCCGGTCAGCCCGCCCAGGTTGCGTTCGGCCATGCCGAGCGCGACCGAGACCACCGAGGCGCCGGCCGCATCGATGGCGGTTTCGGAATGCACCCGCTTGCCGACGGATAGGGCCCGCTGCGCCAGCTCGTGCAGCACCCGCCCGACGGTGCGGTTGGTCTCGGCGGTGGCGTAGGCGCGGCGGACCTGGCCGAGCACCTGTTGCTCGCCGACGACGGCGGAATCGAGGCCGCTGGCAACGGCGAACAGGTGCTCGACGGCGGCCTCGCTGTAGCGCACGTAGGCGTACTTGGTCAGGTCGCCCATCGACATGCCGGAGTATTCGGACAGCACCTGCCCGATGACCGCCAACCCGCCGTGGAACGCGTCCACCACCGCGTAGACCTCGACCC
Source organism: Mycobacterium sp. IS-1264 (assembly GCF_001954195.1). Taxonomy (GTDB): domain Bacteria; phylum Actinomycetota; class Actinomycetes; order Mycobacteriales; family Mycobacteriaceae; genus Mycobacterium. Next base: position 31,832 of record NZ_MBES01000067.1, read on the forward strand.
GGTTGCATGTCGACAGCACCATGGCCTCGGTCACCAGGGGGGACTGCAACACCCGATCGACGATCTTGATCTGGTCGGAATCGTCGATGCTGAGTTGTTCCAGGACGGAAACCGGCGCACTGCGGTGCGAAACTCCGAAAAGCAGGATGCTCACGGCAGCATCACCTGGCCAGCTCCCTTGCTTGCTCCAGTAACTGAACTGCTGTCCACGGTAAACGTTTATCAGGTGGGCTACCAAATAATCGCCCGGCGCCTACGGGCGAGCGGCCCGCATCCTCACCGGGCCAGATCGGCACGAAGTCTGGGCTCGTCGGTCTCCCAGTAACTGTGTTCGCGGCCGTCCAGCAAGACCACCGGCAAACGATCCCCGAACTCGGCACGCAGCTGTGGGTCGCCGGCTTCGGCGGCGGCGTCGACATCGGTCGTCGAGAGGTCGAAGCCCAGCTCAAGCGCCAGTTCGGCGAGCCGGGCGTGTACCCGCGCGCAGATGCTGCACCCGGGGCGGGTCAGCAGTTCCACCTGCGGTCGAGGCGCGGGCTGGGACATGGACACCAGTGTGGCACCGGCCCCGGCGGTGAATTGTGGACACGGCGCCTGGTGATTAGGTTTCGGCTGTGGCCGGTAACGACAATCTGCGCGTAGATCCCCAGGTGATGCAGGGATTCGCGCAAAGCCTGAGCGGTGCCGCCGAGGATCTGCGGAGCCGGCTGGCCGAACTCGACGGTCAGGTCGGCGAGATGCTGGGGGGCTGGCGCGGCGGGTCCGGCGACGCCTACGGCTCGGCGTGGCAGATGTGGCACCGCGGCGCCACCGAGGTGGAGCTGGGCTTGTCGATGCTGGCCAAGGCGGTTGGTGAGGCCGGCGCGGGCTATGCGCAGAACGAGGCCGGCTCGGCGCAGGCATTGCGGGCGGTGCGCAATGGCTGACGCGTTTCAGGTGGACCCCGATGCGCTGGCCGACGCGGTCGAGCGGATGGCCGAGTTTCAGCGTTACGCCGAAAGCATGCTGTCCGAAATCGATTCTCTGGTAGGCAATTTGCACGCGACCTGGACGGGTGAAGGCGCGACGGCTCACGCCGAGGCACACCGGCACTGGGCGCATGGCGAGGCGGTGATGCGCGAGGCGCTGGCTCAACTGCGAGCGGCCGCGCATACCGCGCACGGCAACTACACCGGCGCCATGGCCAAGAATTTGAGCATGTGGTCGTGAGCTAATGGCGCCGCTGGCGGTTGACACCGCGGCCCTCGATAGCGCGGGCGCCGAGGTGGTGACGGCAGCCGAGGGTTTGGGCGCGGTGATCTCGACGTTGACGGCTGCGCTGTCCGGGTGCGCCGGGATGGCCGGCGACGATCCCGCCGGCGCGGCGCTCGGCCGCAGCTACGACAGTTCGGCCGCCAAGCTCGTCCAAGCCATGGTGGTCACGCGAAACGGCTTGTGCGGTCTGGGTGTTGGCGTGCGGATGTCGGCGCACAATTACTCGCTGGCCGAAGCGCAGTCCGACGTTTCCGGCCATAGCAGCCCGCTTCCGGCGCCGCGACCGACGGGGCCGATCTCGGCGGGCTCCCCGCCCTCGTCGGTCGGAACCGGCGACGGCCCCCCGGCGGGCTGGGGATGGGTGGCCCCGTTCATCGGGATGATCTGGCCGAGCGCGGATTCGGGGAAGTTGCGCGCCGCAGCCGCAGCGTGGAGTGCGGCGGGCACGCAGTTCGCGGTCGCCGAAATCCTCGGGACCGGCGGGCCCATGGGAGCCATTCGCGGCCAACAGATCCCGGAGGGCCCGGCCATCGATCGCGCGTTCACCGAGGCGTACAGCAGCACCACCGGCATCGTGCAGCAGTCCCAGAAGATCGCCGGTCAACTCAGCGATTATGCGGCGAAGGTCGATCAGGTGCACGCGGCGATCCTGGATCTGCTGGCCCGCATCTGCGATCCGATGACCGGGATCAAAGAGGTCTGGGACATTCTCACCGACGAAGACGAAGACGAGATCAAACGGATCGCCGACGACATCCGGACGGTGGTGGACCGGTTCACCGCGGAGGTCGATGCACTGCGCGCCGAGATCGCGGCCACCGTGCGTGAGGCAGAAACGATCCTTACGACGATGGGCGACTACGCCTCGCGGGAGTGGGATCAGTTCCTGCACGGCACCGAAGTAGGCCGAGCCATCAACCAGGTGGGGCAGTACGCCAAAGGCGTGTATGCGGAGGCCGGCGACACCCTCGCGGGGCTCTACGACATCAGTCAACTGCGGCTGCTGTTCGACCCGGTGGGCTATGCCAAAAACATGGGCGAGATGGCCGAGGGCGCTCTGCCCCTCTTCGGCTTGGGCCCTGACGGTGCGCCCGGCGTCTTGGAGTCATGGAAAGAGGTCGGCAAGAGCCTCAGCCACTGGGACGAGTGGGATACCAATCCGGCCTCCGCCGCTGGCCGGAGCGCGCTCGATCTTGCGATGTTGGCTCTCCCCGGCGGGCCGCTCTCGAAGCTGGGCAAGTTTGGCCGCGGTGTGTTAGGACGCTTGAGGCCGCCCGAGATTCCCCACCCCCCGTCCGTCAAACCGCCCGCGGTTGAGCCGCCACGGGTTGAGCCGCCAACCCCAAAGCCGCCAGAGCCGGGCCCGAAGCCGCCGGAACCCGGCCGTCCCGCCCCCGCGCCGCCGGGCAAGCCGACACAGCCTCCCGCCGGAGCTCCGCCGCCGCACGGCCCGACAGAATCCCGGCCGCCCATCGAGCGGCCCCATGCGGGCGAGCCGCCGAAATCGACTGCGCCGCCGCACGAGTCACCCACGCAGGTGTCCGCACCCGCAGAAGGCAAGCCACCGCCCCACGGGTCCGGCGCGGCGCCGGCGGCCGCGCCGGCAGAACGCACGCCACCCCACCCACCGCCGCACGAGCGCGTCCCTGCCGCAGTGTCAGCCCCGGCAGCCGGAGCTCCGGCCGAATCGGTTCCGAGTGCCGCGTCGGCATCCGCGCCCGGGGCCTCGGCGCCTTCGGTGCCCGAGCCGCATCTGTCATCGCCGTCGTCTGTCGGCACGCCCGGCGCCGCCGGTGAAGGACCGCCACCGTTCGGAGGGGCTCCCCACGGTGGTGAACCGGGCGCGACGCCGGGCGGAGGAACGCCGGGCGGCGGGGAACCGGGCGGTCACCCGGGCAGCGGGGAACCGGGCGGGAAACCGCGCGATGGCGATGGACAACATCCGCCCGGCGACGGCGGGCCGCATCAGCCTGGCGATGGCGAAGGCCCGCCTGGCGATGATCGCCCGCCAGCGGGAGATGACAGCTCTGCGCCTGGCGACGCAGATCCAGGCCGGCCTGAATTCACGCTGGACAACCCGCTCGACCACATGAGCGATCACCTCCGAGCGCTATCCGAGCAACACCTGACGGGAAGCGGCGAAACCGTCCTCGGACCGTTTAAACCACCAGGGGGCGGTCTGTCCTATATCCAAGTCGCACTGCAACATGGAGCGAGCTACTTTGATATCGGCGACGCATGGTATGCGGCAACCCCCACGGAACGTCTCGCTGCGAACCAGCATGTACTCGACGTGGCGATCGCGAACAGTGACAAGATCACCCTGTCAGTACCCTTTGGAAAAATCGATCCCAATAGTTTTACTGGCGCAGAACTGAGATACCTTGAAGCCCATGGCTACCAACGAATGGGCGACCACACTTTGATTCCACCAATCAAAGGATTAACCAAATGACCACATTACTGGAATTCTTTTTAAAATACATGGATTTCATCTATTTAGACCCACGCTATCGCATCACGGATTCCAGTACCACGGGTGTAGCAACCAACAATGCGTCTCTAACCGTCACCAGTCCTGTAACTAGCTGGCAGATATCTAACGACCGAGGGCAGATCCTGTTTTTCCTTGCCCCCACCAAGCTAGCGGCCGACGCGCGAAATTGGTTCCGGCTATCAATTATTCGGCAGTATCTCGACGACTATGACGAGATGAACCATGTGCCTCCTACGGAGGCAGTGGAGTGGGCTCGCCAGAACCTCGCCCGCATCGACGAGTTGTTCTCCGATGCATCGGCCTCTGAGGCTTGTGCGGCACTCGCTGCGCTAGAAAATGCAAATGCGGAAAAGTACTGGGGCCCATCAAAGACCTAGAAGGCTGGACTTCGCTTGAGGCGAAAGGAAGAAAACTGTTGCAAAGTGATTCGGGCGTTGCTGCAGTTTTCATGCGCCCACCCGCGGATGCCGGTGCGTCCACAATCCGGTGCGTGCCCGACGAGCGTGACGCTGGCGTGCCCCTCGAGTCCGAATGTGACGCTGGCGTCACGTTCGGCGACGCAATCGGCCCAAGTCGTGCCCGGCACCCCGGCCGTCAGGGCTGCCCTTTCAGCGAGCCCCTACGTTTGTCAGGAGTGTAGGCGACGCACGCGACGCCACGGTCGTGAGACCGATCCCATGTTTCCGATGTCGGATACGCGACCTTTATCTGTACGTTCAAATCCTGTTGTGCTGTCCGCGAGTAATTCGGCAACGCATCCGGGCACTTGTTCGCGTACTCATCGATGACCGATTGGCCAGGGTAAGGCCCGTCGGGAATGGTGAACACCGCATAGACCTCCGCGGTGTGGGGCTGGTCGCAGCTAATGGTGTCCACCGATGAGACATTTTTGCCTTGCGGAGTGTTGACCAGGCACTCACCGACCTTCACGTCTGTTATCGCCTCACTAGTACCGGGCGACAGCACAGCGAAAACGATGGCGACACTGAAGAGCACCACGTACACCGCCGAGGCCACCAGTCCCGCGATGGCCAAGCCGCGACCGCTTTGGCCGCGACTCTTGATCTGGGATAGCGCGATGATCCCGAAGATGACGCTCAGCAAGACGCCGCCCAGGAGTCCCATCACCAGCGATGCGATGGCGAAGCCGTTCGTTCTGCGCTGAGGGCCCGGGTAACCAGGCTGGGGCATCGGCTGGCCCCACGGTTGCGGGTAAGGCGGCGGCGGGGCATAAGCGCCCGGGGGTGGCTGATAACCGCCCGGGGGTGGTTGATAGGGCGGAATCCACCCCGGGGGCTGCGTCATCCGGCAAGCGTAACGGCGGTGATGCGGCGCCGTAGGCCGTTGAACCACGTTCTCCGCGCTGCCCGCGAGGCACTCCTGGCACTGGCATCTCGCCAACCGGCATCGCCCGGCCAGGCCCCGCGACACCACGTCGTCCCAACATCCCCACCGCCAAACGCGACCGCCGCAGCAACGACGAGCGTGACGCTGGCGTCACGCTGGAGCCCGAACGTGACGCTAGCGTCACGTTCGGCGACGCAACCCACACAACCTCCACGCATCTGCCGGATAGGGTTGAGATCTGCCAGCGATTTAGGAGGCTTGGCGATGACTTCCCCTGAGTCGGGCGGCGCGGAACCAACCGCGCCCGTCGACTTGCAGACGCTGGCCGCCAACGCGAGCGCCGCGCGTGCGCTCGAGGGACTGGAGGAGGCGGCCGAGGAGGGGCAGCCGCAGCCGCCGATCGACCTGACCGCCGCCGCATTCTTCGACGTCGACAACACGTTGGTACAGGGTTCGTCGGCCGTGCACTTCGGTCGCGGGCTGGCCGCTCGCAAGTACTTCACTTATCGCGATGTGCTCGGATTCATCTACGCCCAGGCCAAGTTTCAGTTGCTCGGCAAGGAGAACAGCGACGACGTCGCCGCGGGACGCCGCAAGGCGCTCGCCTTCATCGAGGGCCGGTCGGTTTCGGAGCTGGAGCGTCTCGGCGAGGAGATCTACGACGAAATCATCGCCGACAAGATCTGGGCGGGCACCCGCGAGCTCACCCAAATGCATCTCGATGCCGGCCAGCAGGTCTGGCTGATCACCGCCACGCCCTACGAACTCGCCGCGACCATCGCGCGGCGACTCGGCTTGACCGGCGCGCTGGGGACCGTCGCCGAATCGGTCGACGGGGTGTTCACCGGCCGGCTGGTCGGCGAGATCCTGCACGGCACCGGCAAGGCGCACGCGGTGCGGTCGCTGGCGATCCGGGAAGGGCTCAACCTCAAACGCTGCACCGCCTATTCCGACAGCTACAACGACGTCCCCATGCTGTCGTTGGTAGGGACCGCGGTGGCCATCAACCCCGATGCCCGGCTACGCGCGCTGGCGCGCGAGCGGGGCTGGGAGATTCGCGACTTCCGCACCGCCCGCAAGGCGGCCCGGATCGGGGTGCCGTCGGCTCTGGCGCTGGGTGCGGCGGGCGGTGCGCTGGCCGCGTTGGCGTCGCGACGCCAATCACGCTGATAAGCTGCGCCGCTGAGCAGCTATTCGAACAGAGAGCAAACGGCATGACAGTCCCCAAAGAGGCCGAAGGCATCATCGGCAGCCACTACCGGGCACCGGACTACTTCCAGGTCGGACGCGAGAAGATCCGCGAGTTCGCGCTCGCGGTGAAAGACGACCACCCCACGCACTTCAACGAGTCCGACGCCGCCGAGGCCGGCTATCCGGGGTTGGTCGCGCCCTTGACGTTCCTGGCGATCGCGGGACGGCGTGTACAGCTGGAGATCTTCACCAAGTTCAGCATCCCGATCAACATCGCCCGCGTCCTCCACCGCGACCAGAAGTTCGTGTTCCACCGGCCGATCCTGGCCCAGGACAAGCTGTATTTCGACACCTATCTAGACTCGGTAATCGAGTCCCACGGCGCGGTGATCAGTGAAATCCGCAGCGAAGTCACAGACGCCGAGGGCAAACCGGTGGTCACCAGCGTTGTCACAATGTTGGGAGAAGCCGCACACCAAGATGCCGACGCCGCGACAACCGCCGCGGCAATTGCATCCATATCTGCTGGAAAGTAGGGTCAATTCAATGACGTCACAGGGTGAAACGGGTGGCACCCAGCTGAAGCCCCCGGTCGAAGATGTCCGATCTCATTACGACAAATCGAACGAGTTCTTCAAGCTTTGGCTCGACCCGTCGATGACTTACAGCTGCGCCTACTTCGATGAGCGCCCGAACATGACGCTGGAAGAGGCTCAGTACGCCAAGCGCAAACTCTCGCTGGACAAGCTCAACCTTGAGCCCGGCATGACGCTTCTCGACATCGGGTGCGGCTGGGGCTCCACCATGCGGCACGCGTTGCAGGAGTACGACGTCAACGTGATCGGCCTGACGCTGAGCGAGAATCAGTACGCCCACGACAAGGCGAAGTTCGAGGAGATCGATACCCCCCGCCGCAAAGAGGTGCGGATCCAGGGCTGGGAAGAGTTCGACGAGCCGGTCGACCGGATCGTGTCACTCGGCGCCTTCGAGCACTTCGCCGACGGCGCCGGTGATGCCGGCTTCGAGCGCTACGACGCCTTCTTCAAGAAGTTCTACAGTTTGACGCCCGACGACGGCCGAATGCTGTTGCACACGATCATCATTCCGGACAAAGACGAAGCCGAGGAGCGCGGCCTGGGGGCGCCGATGAGCCTGCTGCGCTTCATCAAATTCATCCTGACCGAGATCTTCCCGGGCGGCAGGCTGCCCCGGATCTCGCAGGTCGACCACTACTCGTCCAACGCCGGCTGGAAGGTCGAGCGCTACCACCGGATCGGCCACAACTATGTGCCGACCCTGAACGCCTGGGCCGACGCGCTGGAAGCGAACAAGGACAAGGCGATCGAGCTCAAGGGGCAGGAGACCTACGACATCTACATGCACTACCTGCGTGGGTGCTCGGACCTCTTCCGCGACCACTACACCGACGTCTGCCAGTTCACTCTGGTCAAGTAGCCGTCGAGAGCAAAGCGCCCCGGTGCCATTGGCGCCGGGGCGTTTTCGCGTAGCAGGCCGGATCTCAGCCCAGGAAGATGTTGCGGCGGCCGGCGAGCAGCCGGTACAGCGTCTGCTGGATCGTCTCGCGCACCTGGTCGGTCAGCTCGAAGGTGACCATCGGGTCCTCGGCGTCGGACGCGGCGTAGTCGTTGGTGTAGATCGGCTCACCGAACGCGATGCGCCACTTGGACGGCAGTGGCACCAGACCTGCGGGCCCGGCCAACGGAAACAGCGGAGTGATCGGGAAGTAGGGCAGGCCGAACAGCCGCGCCAGCAGCTTGACGTCGGTGAGCATCGGGTAGATCTCTTCGGAACCGATGATCGAGCAGGGAATGATCGGCGCCTTGGTGCGCAAGGCGGCCGTCACGAAGCCGCCGCGCCCGAACCGCTGCAACCGGTAGCGGTCCTCGAATCGCTTGCCCAGGCCCTTGTAGCCCTCCGGGAACACGGCGGTGAGCTCGCCCGCGGCGAGCAACCGGTGCGCATCGCTCGTGCAGGCCATGGTGTGGCCCGCCTTGCGGGCGGTTTCGCCGATCACCGGCAGATCGAAGACCATGTCGGCCGCTAGCAGCCGCAGGTCCCGCTCCGCCGGATGCTCGTCGTGAACGGCCACCGACAGCATCAGCCCGTCGAACGGCAGTACCCCGGCGTGATTGGCGACCACCAGCGCCGCGCCCTCGCTGGGCAGGTTCTCGATGCCGCTGACTTCGACCCGGAACCAGGACCGGAAGAAGAACCTCAGCAAAGGCCGGACGACCGCGCTGTTGAAGTGGGGATCGAAGCCGAATTCGTCGACCGTGTAGTCACCCGTCAACCGCTGCCGGAGGAATCCGGCGACGGCGGCGACGCGCTGCGCGAGCTCGTTGAGCGGTGCCTCGGCTGCCGATGGCGCGCCCGCGACGCGGCGGTGCTCATCGATTTCCCGGACGACGGCGGCGATCTGCTCGGCCGATGCCCGGCCCCGCGGATCGGTAAGCAACGAGGGATGCTGTCGAGACGACTCCGCGCGCTGATCGGCTCTCCGCCGCGCCGCTACCCGACCCCGATTGGTGTGCAGTGGAATGACATTCGCTCTGGTTTCACCCGCCACGATATCTACCTGACCCCACCCCATGGAATTGGATTTCGGCTACCCCAGCGCTGCGCTAGGGCAATGGCGCGACCCTCCAAGGAGCGTACCCGATCTGGATCGATTATGGGAGTGAGCGCGCGGCCGCGAACGTAGTCGTCGAACGCCTCGGCCGTCGACCATTTGGGCTGGTAGCCGAGCTCCGAGCGCATCCTCGTGGTGTCCATGACGCGGCCGTAACTCAAGTAGTTGAATTGCTCGCGGTTGATCTCCGTGTAGCGATTAGCCCGTCTCAGCGAATCCAGCGCCCAGACCCCGAAGCCGGGTACGGGGAACGGAATTCGCCCGGCCCGCCGGATCGCCTGCGACAGCATGAGGATGCCGTCGGCGCCGACGTTGAACGTGCCGGCCTTGCCGGCCATCGCCGCACGCTCCAGCGCGCCCAGGGCGTCCTGCTCGTGCAGCAACTGCAATCGGGCGTCGCGGCCGAACATCGTCGGCACCAAAGGCCCAGCTAGATACCGCGACAGCGTGGTGTCCATCGCGGGGCCGATCATGTTGGCCAGCCGCAGGATGGTCACCGCGATATCGGGACGGCGCCGGCCCAGGCCGCGCGCGTAGCCCTCGATGTCGAGGCTGTCCTTGGCGAAACCGCCGCGGATGGGTCGACGGCTGCTGCTGTCCTCGGTGAACATCACCGGATCGTGCGGGCTCGACCCGTACACCTCCGACGTCGACTTCAGCACGACGCGGCGCACCGAGGGAGCCTTCTGGCAGGCCGCGAAGAGCTGCATCGCGCCCATCACGTTGAGTTCCTTGAGCGCAGCGCTACCGCCGGAGCGGGGCGCGTACGACGCGGCCGCCGCGTGCACCACCGTATCGACGTCGCCGTTTCGAATCACCTTGGCGATAAAGGGATTACGAATGTCTGCGCGGACGAACTCGGCGCGGCCCATCCGGCGCAGCATGTCCTTGCTCGGCGCGATCGCGTCCACCGCGATCACCCCTTTGATCAGCGGGTTCTGCGCCAGGCGAGCGGTCAGGTAGCCGCCAAGAAACCGGCATGCACCGGTAACCAGCACAACCTTGGGGTAATGCATGGTGTCGGTCGCGGTGCCGCCCGTCGCGCCACCATCCCCGCTCGGCGAATCCACCAGAACAGCCTAACGGCCAAGAGAGACAGCGGCGTTACGGCCGCATGACGGTCGGCGCGGGTGGGACTGAACCGGTCGGGGCTTACTTGCCAAGTTTTCTGCGCTGCACCCGGGTGCGGCGCAGCAGCTTGCGGTGCTTTTTCTTCGACATGCGCTTGCGCCGCTTCTTGATTACTGAACCCATGAACTCCGCTATCTGACCCGTGACCGGCTTGGAAAGGACCCGGCCACTTTACCCGGCCGCCGGCATGGAACACCAAACGGGCGCCCGCGTGACCGCACGCCAAATCACGCCCCTTGCCATGGTGCGGATCCGACCGCGCGCCGAAAACCTCGGTGTTGCGGCAGGTTTCAGGTCAGCCCGCGTCGAAGTACGAAGTCTCCAGCATGTCGTGGACGGCCTTCGCATGGACCCGGAAGGACCGCCCAACCCGAACCGCTGGCAGCTCGCCGTTGTGCACCAGCCGGTAAACCGTCATTTTGGAGACCCGCATCAGGGCCGCCACCTCGGCGACGGTCAGAAATTGTGTCCTGGCCTGCTGGCCATCGACTGCACCGGTATCCCGCTTGCCAGCGGAATCTCGCGCCGATGGCCCGTTCGTAGACGTCATCGCAACCCAATCGTGTCAGGCCCGCGCAATGCCAGCGGCTTCCCCTCCGCTGGCACCCACACGTGCATACACAAAGGAGAATAGCGGGACTAGTGGGGTTACTGGTACTGGTGGGGGACAATCAGTACAAAATTCTTGAATTATTCTGATGTAATTCTTAGCTGCTCAGAGCGCTTTTTGGCGGCCTGAACGGCCGCGTCGACAGCCGCCCGCAATCCGCCTCGCTCGAGTTCGCGCAGCGCAGCGGCGGTCGTTCCGCCGGGCGAGGTGATGGTCGCGCGCAGCTGCGCCGCGGTGGCGTCCGAGCCGGCCCCCAGGGCCTCGCCTTCGCCAGGCCGGCGGTCTTGATCCATCCGTTCCAGCAGCATCGCCGCCGACCCCGCCATGGTCTGCGCGGTCAGGTCGGTTGCCACCTGGCGACTCAGGCCCGCCGCGACCCCGGCGTCGACCAGGGCCTCGACCATCAAGAAGAAGTAGGCCGGGCCCGAGCCGGACAGCGCGGTGACCGCGTCCATCTGCGACTCGGGAACGGTCAGTACACCGCCGACCGAGTCGAACAGCGCCGAAACCTCCTCGAGCTGCGGTGGGGAAACGAAACGACCGCTGGCCAGCGCGGTCACCCCGGCACCCACCAGGGCCGCCGCGTTCGGCATCGCCCGCACCACCGGCGCCCCGGCCGGCAGCTTCGACTCGAAGTAGCCGATCGTGATCCCCGCCGCGACGGTCACGAATACCTGCTCCGCGCTGTCGTTCTCGGCCGCGGCGGCCGCCCGGCCCAACTCCCCCATCACCGGCTCGACGTCGGCGGGCTTCACCGCGACGACCACGAAGTCCGCATTCTCCACCGCCTCGGTCGGCGACGTCACCAGCACCGAATAGGTGTCCGCGAGGTACTTGGCGCGTTCGGGCACTCGCTCCGCGACCACCAGGTCTTTGACCCGGCGTCCCGCGCGCAGCAGACCCGACAGCAAGGCCTCGCCGATACTGCCGCCACCGATGATCGCGATTCTTGCCATGCCGAAAAGCATCGCAGACACCGGCTACCCAGCGGCGGGCACCATCGCGAGTTGGCGCGCTTGCACGACGATCCGGCCCAGGCTGTCGACCACGGTGTGGTCCTCGTCGAACCAGTCATGCCCGATCTCCGTGCACGTCGCGATGATTCGCAGCCAGCCGTCGGCGGGCAGGCTCCGCAGGAACGCGGTGAGCTGAACCGTGGGGGCCCAGCCGGTGCGCTCCACGGCGAAGGTCACCGGTGCAGACAGATCCCCGCACATGAGCGCAAACAGCGCATCGGGGGCCACACCGCGGGGGCGCGCCCACATCTGAATCACCGGAGGGCGGCCATCAGCGCTGGGCGCCAGCGTCGACAGCACCGGCCGCACGTCGCAGCCCTCTCCGAGATGGACTAGGCCGGCCAGGGGATGGCCCGGTCCGATCGGCGCGACGTCGTCGGGCGGCTCCGGCGCCATCAGGTCCACCACCGGATTCGCCGACAGCAGCGGCGCAGCCTGGCCGCCGGGCGGGAAATGCTCCGGCTCCCCCAGGTTGACCACGGCGTGCACCGCGGTCCGGCTGCCCTGGACCAGCTCCACATCGACCACGCTGATCCGGCGTCCGCGCTTGCGGATGGACGTCACCAGCTGCATCACCCCGGGATCGGGGGCCGACAGGAAGCTCGCGGCCACGGCGACCGGTTGCAAGACCGGTCCATCCGGTTGGCCGCCGCAGACGGTGCGGGCGGCGTTGGCGCACAGCGCCAGCATGGCGCCGCCGTGCACCTTGGGCCCGATGGTCCAGTGCTTGTTGAGCTCGCCTTCGTAGACACCCGGGTCGATCTCCCGCAGCGTCATGGCGTCGGTGAACAGCGCGTTCATGGTCTCCCGAAGTGTCTCGTCGGTCACCGCAACAGATGCGTGCGCGCGAACTGCAACGATTCGGCCAGCATGGCCTCGCGCTCGTAGGCCGAACGCGCCGCGGAGGTGGACACCTCGAGGATGACATGGCCCGCGAAACGCCCGCCGGCCAGCGTCTTGCAGACCTCGGCGGTGGGTTGCGTTCCGCGGCCCGGCACCAGGTGTTCGTCGGCGGGCAGGCCACTGCCGTCGCACAGATGCAGATGCACCAGCCCCGCACCCATGCGCCGCGCCATCTCCAGCGAGTCGGTGCCCGCGGTCGAGGTGTGCGACAGGTCCAGCGTGTAGTGCGCGTGGTCGCCGTCCAGCGGGTCGTAGGACGGCGCGAACGCCGAAATCGCCGGGCCGGGGCCGCCGCCGCGCCTGCGCATCCGCTCGCGCGACTGGTCGGCCCCGAAGAACCGGTCCGCTCGGAACGGGAACATGTTTTCCACGGCGACCATCACGTCGCTGGACGCCTCCAGCTCCGCGACCTGGTCGCTGAACCCCTCGGCGTAGCGCCGTTGCCAGCGAAACGGCGGATGCACGACGACGGTCTGCGCGCCCAACTGCTCGGCGGCCTTCACGCTGCGTTCCAGCTTGTGAATCGGGTTGGAGCCCCACACCCGCTGCGAGATCAGCAAGCAGGGCGCGTGCACCGACAGCACCGGCACGCGATAGCGCTTGGAAAGCTTCTTGACGGCATCGATGTCCTGGCTGACCGATTCGCTCCACACCATCAGCTCGACGCCGTCGTAGCCGAGGCGGGCCGCATACTCGAACGCGGCCTCGGCCCTCAACGGGTAGACCGAGGCCGTGGACAGGCCGACTTTGATTGCTGGGCGCACTATCTGTGGATGGCGCCTAGCCCGATTGCAGGGAAAGTGCCAGCGGTCCCAGGGTGATCAAGGCACCCACCGCGACCGCGATCAGCGTGCTGCCGATGTCCTCGGTCTTGCGCACCACCCGCACCCCGGCCACCAGGCCCAGGATGACCAGCACCGACAGCACCAGCGCGACCAGGCTGTTCCACCGCCACAGTTGGTCGAAGGCGATGAACAGCAGGCCGCCGAACGCCACGGCGAAGATGCACTGCAAGACGATCAGGCCACCGCGCCACAGGTTCTCGAGTCGTTCGTGCGCGGGGTGGGCGCCCTCATCGGCATGGTCGATGTCGACATGGTCCTCTTCGTCCGCCAGCGAGTCCGCCGAAGCCCGCTCGCCGCTGCGCCGCCGCGCCAGCTCGTCGGCGAGGGTCTGCCCGCCGAACAGCGTCGAGTCCGAGGACTGCAGGTAGGACCTCACGTAGGCGGAGTCCTCGGTCGCGGGTTCGGCTTCGCGCACTTCGGAATCCATCACGTCGACCGGGATGTCGGCGTATTGGTCCAGCGGATCCGGGCTCATGTCCTCGGCGCCGGATTGCTCGGCGTCGCCTGCGTCGACATGGCGCACCGGCCGCGGATATTCGCTGCGCTCGGGCCCCGTCGCGCGTTGCGGCTGTGGTGGGGACTTGGGCCAGCGCGGCTCGGGTTCGGACCAGTAGGCCGATGCGGGCCGCTCGTCGGTGACCTCCTGAGCAACGGCCACGTCCGCCACCGGTTCGGCGGGCTCGGCAACCTGGGTCGTCCCGTTGGTCCCGTGGTCGGTCTCGTCGTCGTCTTGGATGACGGGGATCTCGCCGGTCAGCTCGGCAACGGTGACGGCGTCGCTATCGCCGCGCCGACGGCGGCGCCGCCGGGTGAGCTCCGGGGCGCCAATGGTTCCGTTCCTGGCCAGCAATTCGGCCACCGAGATGGGCCGAGTGCCGGGGCTCTCAGTCTCGGAGTGTGGTCCGGTCATGATTTGTCGCCTCTCGATCGGTTCGCATTCCGATCAACCTTCTGGCCTCCAGCATCGCGCACCGAGGTCTCGACGAGGGCCGTTCCGTCAGCTTCGCTGTCGAGTTTGCGCAAGATGAGACCTTCCCGTAATGCCCACGGGCAGATATCCACGGTTTCTATCGACAGCGCTCGCATGCTTGCCTCCGCCACCAGGGCGCCCGCCACGATCTGCGGCGCCCGTTCGGCGCTGACTCCTTCCAGTTCAGCTCGGTCAGCGGTGGTCATCCTAGAGATGAAAGATATGAGTTGCCTGAGGCCGTTGGACGTCAGCGTCCGCTTCACCCGCGGTCCGGCCGCCGACGGCGCCGCGCCGGTCAGCCGCGCCAGCGAGCGGAACGTCTTCGAAGTTGCGACGGCCAGGTCCGGGTTGCCGGCGTCCAGGACGGTGGCACTGGCGTCGGCCAGCTCGGCGTCCAGCCAATCGCGCAGCATCGCGACCCGGCGCCGGCCGGGCGGATCCTCGGCCAGCCACTCGCGGGTCAGCCGTCCGGCGCCCAGCGGCAGCGACAACGCGATCTCGGGCTCCTCGTCGACGCCGCTGGACAGTTCCAGCGAGCCGCCGCCGATGTCGAGGTTGACGATCCGCCCCGCGCTCCACCCGTACCACCGGCGCACCGCCAGGAAGGTCAGCCGCGACTCGTCGACGCCGCGCAGCACCTCCAGCTCGACTCCGGTCTCCTTGCGCACCCGGGCCAGTACGTCGTCGGAATTCTCGGCGTCGCGCACCGCGGAGGTGGCAAACGCCATCAGCTCCTCGCAGCCGGAGCTGTCGGCGATCTTGGCGAATTCGTCGATGGTGGAAATCAGTTTCTCGGCGCCGCGTTTGGTGATCTTGCCGGAGCTGTCGAGGGATTCCGAAAGCCGCAGTGTGGCCTTGGTTGAACTCATGGGCGTGGGATGTCCACCGCGGTGGGCATCGACCACCAGCAGATGGACCGTGTTGCTACCCACGTCGAGCACGCCCAATCGCACACAAACAACCTAATCGTTGCGGCGGCATTGGTGCTCTCGCGCCCCGTTGTGTCCGGGGCAGCGGGCCGCCCGAGTGTCAACCGGTCAGCGAATGCCAATTGTGGTCTAACGTTGAGTGCGTGGCGAATTCGCATCTCGAGCCGGGGCAAGAGGTTGAATTGGATTTCGCCCGGGAATGGGTGGAGTTCTATGACCCGGATAACCCCGAGCACCTGATTGCGGCCGATCTCACATGGCTACTGTCCCGCTGGACGTGCGTATTCGGCACGCCGGCCTGCCGCGGCACGGTGGAGGGCCGTCCGGACGACGGCTGCTGTTCGCACGGCGCGTTCCTGTGCGACGACGACGACCGCGCCCGCTTGGACGACGCGGTGAAAAAGCTCACCGCCGACGACTGGCAATTCCGCGAAAAGGGATTGGGCCGCAAGGGCTACCTGGAACTCGACGAGCATGAGGGCCAACCGCAATACCGCACCCGCAAGCACAAGGACGCGTGCATTTTCCTGAACCGGCCCGGCTTCGCCGGCGGCCCCGGCTGCGCGCTGCACAGCAAGGCCCTCAAGCTGGGCGTGCCGCCGCTGACGATGAAGCCCGACGTGTGTTGGCAGCTGCCGATACGGCGCAGCCAGGAATGGGTGACCCGGCCCGACGGCAGCGAGATCCTCAAGACCACCGTCACCGAATTCGATCGTCGCGGCTGGGGATCCGGTGGCGCCGACTTGCATTGGTACTGCACCGGCGACCCGGCCACCCACATCGGCGCCAAACAGGTCTGGGAAAGCCTGGCCGACGAGCTCACCGAACTGCTCGGCGCCAAGGCCTATGCGGAACTGGCGGCGATGTGCAAGCGCCGCAGCAAGTTAGGCCTCATCGCGGTGCACCCGGCGACCCGGCTCGCCGAGTAGCGTTCAGGTCGCTCGTTTCTTGTTGTAGGACAACACCATTCGCATCGCGCTGGCTTGCAGGTACGCCTCGACGGCCACGCCGCCGGCCGTCGCATCGCGCACCAGCACCGCCTCGGTGATCGCCCGCAGGTCGGCCACCACCGGCCCGGCGTCGTCGTAAGCCCCGGTGAGCTCGTGCTCACGGCCGCCGAAGGCGTGCTCGACCCAGCGGTACAACAGCCCCAGCGCGCGGTTGCCGGTGGAATGGATGAGCACCCGGAAGTAGGCGAGGTCCGCGGCCTGGCGCGCCGCGGCGCTATCGGCCTCGGCCACCGCGGCCAGCGCGGCACGTAACGCGTCGGCGTCCTCGGGAGCGCGCCGTTGTGCCGCCAGGCGTCCGATCAACGGCCCCAGCGCCGCACGGATCTCCAGCAGCTCGACCAGGAATTCGGGGCCCAGTTTGCGGACCAGCGCCTCGACCACCGCTGGATGGGTCAACCCCTCGGGGTCGCGCACCACGTTGCCGCTGCCGTGCCGGGCCTCGATCAGCCCCATCTGTTGCAGCCGCGCCAGACCCTGGCGCAGCGAGGTTCGGTTGACGTCGAGCTGCTCGGCCAGCTCCCGCTCCGGCGGCAGCGTCGAACCGGGCGGAAAGACGCCGTCGAGGATCGCGTCGGCGATCGACGCCGCGATCTGTTCGTCGACCCGCTGGCGGTCGGGGGGCTGCAACGCACTAGACTGGTTCATTGGCTCAACCAATATACAACCGACGGGCAGGTGGAGCGGTGACCGACGACTGGCGATCCGCCGCGTTCCCGCGCTGGCGGGGCAGGCCCGGGCGCCTGGAAGTCTGGTACGCCACCCTGTCGGATCCGCTCACGTGCGCGGGTCTGTGGATCCACTGCGAGACCGTGGCGCCGCAGCCGGGCCCGCGGACGCCCTACGCGCACGGCTGGGCGACCTGGTTCCCACCCGACGGCCCGCCGCGCACGGAGCGGTTCGGTCCCGAGCCCGCCCAACCCGGGACCGACACGGCCTGGTTCACCGCCGCCGGCGTGCGTGTGGGGCGCGACGAGCTGACCGGGCACGCGGGAGCGCTCGGATGGGACCTGCGCTGGCGCGACGATGGCGCGCCGCTGTGGACGTTTCCCCGCGCGGCGTGGGAGCGCGAGCTGCTGCCGGGCGCCCAGGTGGTCCTCGCCCCCACCGCCGACTTCACCGGCTCGCTGACCGTGGGCGATGCGGCGCACAGCGTCGAGGGCTGGCGCGGCGGCGTCGCCCACATCTACGGGCACGGCAACGCCAAACGCTGGGGATGGATCCACGCCGATCTCGGCGGCGGCGACGTCCTCGAGGTGGTCACCGCGGTCTCGCACAAGCCGGGGCTGCGCAGGCTTGCGCCGATGGCGTTCGTGCGCTTTCGGATTGACGGAAAGGATTGGCCCGCAAGTCCTTTGCCGTCGCTGCGGATGCGGACCAGGCTCGGCGTTCGGCACTGGCAGCTGGAGGGTCGCATCGGCGGTCGCAAGGTGCTGATCCGCGTCGACCAGCCGCCGGAGAAGTGCGTGAGCCTGCATTACACCGACCCCGACGGCGGCACCGCGGTGTGCACCAACACCGAGCAGGCCGACGTGCACGTCGAAATCGACGACCGGCACTGGTCGGTGCTCGGAACCGGACACGCGGAGGTCGGCTTGCGCGGCGCTGAGGCGCCCGTCGTCAACGAAAGGACACCAACATGAGTTTCGTGCTTGACCCGCCGCTGCTGGTCGCCTCCGGCGTGCTGATCGAACGCACCGTGCCGAGCGATCGCCGCGACGTCGCCGAGGCCGCCGTGCTCGGCGTCTTCTTCGGCGGCTCGTTCGGGCTCTACAACAACGTGCCCGGCCTCGGTATCCTGTGGCGCCCGTTCCGCGCCCGCAATGGCCGCGACTTCATGTGGAACAGCGGCGTTTTCGGCGTTCGGACGGAGGAGGCGCGCTGGCCGCTGCACGCGGCGGCCGGGGCGATCTTCGCGACGTACCCGTTCTTCATCAAGCTCGGCCGACGGCTCGGCCGTTTGGTATGAGCCGTCTCGCCGCGTCGTTCGGCGCCGCGTTGCTCCCCGAGGAGCGCGGTGGGCCGCCGCCGGCGCAGCTGGCCGATCGCGTCGACCGCTACCTGGCGCGGCTGCCGGCGACGTCACGGCTGGCGCTGCGCGCCGGGCTGGCGTCCGTGGGGGCGGCGAGCTACCTGACCACCGGCCGCTCGCTGGCGCGGCTTGGTCCCGACCAACGGGATCGGGTGCTGCGCCGGGTCGCCGCTCTGGGCCCGGACGCAGGGGCGGCCGTGGAGGCCATGAAGGCAATCGTGTTGCTGGCCAACGGCGCCGACACCTATGCGCCGGAATTGCTGACCCGCGCCCAGAGGCACGACGTTGCGCGCCCCGATGCGCCGTTGACGGTCATCCCGTCGACCGAGAGCCGCTCGGTCGTCAGCACCGACGCCGTGGTCATCGGGTCCGGCGCCGGCGGCGCGATGGTGGCCCGCACGCTGGCCCGGGCCGGCCTCGACACCGTGGTGCTCGAAGAGGGACGCCGCTGGACGGTCGAGGAGTTCCGCTCCACCCACCCGATCGATCGCTACGCCGGGCTGTACCGCGGCGCCGGGGCCACCGTCGCGCTGGGACGCCCGTCGGTGGTGCTGCCGATCGGCCGGGCGGTCGGCGGCACCACCGTCGTGAATTCCGGCACCTGCTACCGGCCGCCCTCGACCGTGCAGCGGCGCTGGCGCGACGAATTCGGGCTGGGCCTGGCCGACCCCGACCGGCTGGGCGCCCACCTCGACGACGTCGAGCACACGCTGCGGGTCGCGCCGGTGCCGCTGCAGATCATGGGCCGCAATGGGCGGCTGCTGCTCGATGCCGCTTCGTCGCTGGGCTGGCGGGCGGCGCCCATCCCTCGCAACGCCCCGGGGTGCGAAGGCTGTTGCCAGTGCGCGATCGGGTGTCCGCGCAACGCCAAGTTCGGTGTACACCTCAACGCGCTGCCGCAGGCCTGCGCGGCGGGCGCACGGATCATCTCGCACGCCCGCGCCGAGCGCGTGCTGTACCACAACGGGCGCGCCCGCGGGGTGCGTGCCCGCCGTCCCGACGGCACCGCCCTCGACATCCTCGCGGACACGGTCATCGTCGCCGCCGGGGCCACGGAGACACCAATGCTGTTGCGGCGCAGTGGACTTGGCGGACATCCACGCCTCGGACGTAACCTTGCATTGCATCCGGCGACGATGCTCGCCGGGCGCTTCGAGGATGACGTCGTCGCGTGGCACGGCGTGCTGCAGAGTGCCGCCGTGCACGAGTTGCACGAATCGGACGGCGTGCTGATCGAAGCGACGTCCACGCCGCCCGGCATGGGCTCGATGGTTTACCCCGGCTACGGCGCAGAGCTACTGGGCTGGCTGGACCGGGCACCTCAGGTCGCCACGTTCGGCGCCATGATCGCCGATCGCGGTGTGGGCTCGGTGCATTCGGTGCGCGGCGAAACGCTGGTGCGCTACAACATCACCCGGGCCGACATCGCCAAAGTGGTCGTCGCGGTCGAGGCCATGGGGCGGCTGCTGTTCGCCGCCGGCGCTGTCGAGGTGCTCACCGGTTTGCCCGGCGCGACGACGGTGACGTCGCTGTCCGCGCTACAGGATGCGTTGCGGCGCAGCAATCCTCGAAGTCTGCACCTCGCCGCGTTCCATCCGACGGGAACCGCTGCCGCGGGCGCCGACGCGCAGCGGTGTCCGGTCGACGAGGCCGGACGGCTGCGCGGCGTCGACGGCGTCTGGGTCGCCGACGCGTCCATCCTGCCGAGCTGTCCGGAAGTGAACCCGCAGGTGTCGATCATGGCGCTGGCGCTGGCAGTCGCCGACGAGGTCGTCGGTGATCGAGTGTGCGCCTAGGGCGTTGCGTGTGCGTCCAGGGCGACGTCAGCGCACACTCGACGCGCGCGCGCTAGCCCTCGAGCTTGTAGCCCAATCCCCGCACCGTCACCAGGTGCACCGGGTTGGCCGGGTCGGCCTCGATCTTCGACCGCAGCCGCTTGACGTGGACGTCGAGCGTCTTGGTGTCACCGACGTAGTCGGCGCCCCACACGCGGTCGATGAGCTGCCCGCGGGTCAGCACCCGGCCGCTGTTGCGCATCAGGTACTCCAGCAAGTCGAATTCCTTGAGCGGCAACGTGATTGTGTCACCGTTGACGGACACGACGTGCCGCTCGACATCCATGCGCACCGGCCCGGATTCCAGCACGCCGTCGCTGATTTCGGAGTCGTCGTCACCGCCGCGGCGCAGCACCGCCCGGATCCGGGCGATCAACTCGCGGGCCGAATACGGCTTGGTCACGTAGTCGTCCGCGCCCAGTTCCAGGCCGACGACCTTGTCGATCTCGCTGTCGCGAGCCGTCACCATGATCACGGGCACGCTGGAACGGGCACGCAGCTGCTTGCAGACATCGGTGCCGGATATCCCCGGCAGCATCAAGTCGAGCAGCACGATGTCGGCGCCGGCCCGCTCGAACTCGGCGAGCGCCGTCTGCCCGTCGGTCACTACCGTGGCCTCGAAGCCCTCCTTGCGAAGGAGGAATGCCAGCGGATCGGCAAGCGACTCCTCGTCTTCGACGATCAGCACACTGGTCATCTACTTAGCTCTTCCTCTCGTTGGGACCGATGGGGACGCACCTCACGGCCCCGCGGTTGCTCTGGTGGTTCGTCGTCGTCCCGAAATGCCGGGATGGACAAGGTAAACGTCGATCCGGTTCCCGGCTTGCTCCACACGCCGATGCTGCCGTTGTGATTGGCCGCGACGTGTTTGACGATGGCAAGCCCCAGCCCACTGCCGCCGGTGGCCCGCGAACGCGCCTTGTCGCCCCGGAAGAAACGCTCGAAGACGCGTTCCTGGTCTTCCAGTGCGATGCCGATGCCCCGGTCGGTGACGGCGATCTCGATGTTGTCCCCGCGGCGGCGGCGACTGATCGACACCGGCGAGCCCGGCGCGGAATACGCGATCGCGTTGGAGACCAGGTTGGCCAGCGCGGTCACCAGCAGCGTCTCGTCGCCCAGCACGCGCAACCCGCTGGGCGCGTCGGTGCGGACCTGGATCTGCGCATTGTCAGCGGCCACCTTGTGGCGTGAAATCGCTTCGGAGACAACGGTATCGACGTCAACTTCGGTGACGTTGGGTAACCGCTCGGCGCCCTGCAGCCGGGACAGCTCGATCAGCTCGGCGACCATGTCGCCCAGCCGGTTGGCCTCGATGAGCACCTTCTCGGCGAATCGGCGAACGGTGTCGGAGTCATCCGACGAAGCCAGCAAGGCCTCGGCAAGCACCGCCATGGCGCCGACAGGGGTCTTGAGCTCGTGGCTGACGTTGGCGACGAAGTCGCGCCGCGTCGCCTCCATGCGGGCGTAGTCGGACTGGTCGTGGACGAAGACCACCGCGAACCGGCGGTCCTCGTTGCTGAGCAGCCGGGCCTGCCCGTGCACCGCGAGGCCGGAGCGGCCATTGTTCTGGCGTTTGGGCTGCATGTCGAACTCGGCGTCGAGACCGCTCAGCGCCTGCTGCGCGGCCTGCCAGGCCTGGTCGTCGAGTTGACGATCCCGCACCAGGCCCAATTCCGTGGCGCGCTCGTTGAGATAGACGACGTCGCGATGGGAATCCACCACCGCCACGCCGAGCGGCATCAGCGTCACGATCCGCTGCAGCATCTGCGCGACGGTGATTCCTGTCCATTCGGTGGCCACCCGCTGGCGGCGTTGCACCACCCGAGGCGACAGCCGGGTGCCGACCGCAACACCTGCGGCCAGCGCCAGCACGGACAAGACCCCGGCCAGCAACAGCGCCGAGAACACAGTCACATAGAAAATCCTACAAATCTTCCTTAACGCCGCCCTAGCGGAGCGAGGCCAAAATCGGACAAGTCACATCCTGAGCTACAGGTGTTCGGCTCCCGTTTACGCCCTGTTTGGCAAACGGGGCCGTAAAGCACACTATCGGCACGTCAGCCGCGCGCAACGAAGAAACGGGCAAAAACTAGCGACTGCCTTGGCTGGCTACCGCGGCGGCACCGGCGGCGGCCGCTTCGGGGTCCAGATAGGTGCCGCCGGGCACCGCCGGGCGCAGCGCATCATCCAGGTCATAGCGCAGCGGGATGCCGGTCGGGATGTTGAGGCCGACGATCTCCTCGTCGGACATCCCGTCGAGGTGTTTGACCAGGGCGCGCAGCGAGTTGCCGTGCGCGACGATCAGCACCGTCTTGCCGGTCCGCAGGTCCGGGACGATCACGTCGGTGAAATACGGCAAAAAACGCGCCACCACGTCGGCCAGGCACTCGGTGAGCGGGCCGCCCCCGATGTCGGCGTAGCGGGGGTCGGTGTCCTGGCTGAACTCGCTGCCCCGCTCGATCGGCGGCGGCGGCGTGTCGTAGCTGCGCCGCCAGGCCATGAACTGCTCCTCGCCGTAGCGCGCCTGGGTCTCGGCTTTGTCCAGACCCTGAAGCGCCCCGTAGTGGCGCTCGTTGAGCCGCCAGCTGCGCCGCACCGGAATCCACAACCGGTCGGCGGTGTCCAACGCCAGGTGCGCGGTGGTGATCGCGCGCCGCAGCAGCGACGTGTAGAGCACGTCGGGCAACAGATCGTGCTCGGCCAGCAGCTCGCCGCTGCGCACCGCCTCGGCCCGGCCTTTGGCGGTCAGGTCGACGTCCACCCAGCCGGTGAACTGGTTGCTTGCATTCCATTCGCTTTCGCCGTGGCGGAGCAGCACCAGCGTCGCAGTTTCGCCCATGCCGGCTAGTCTCTCACGCGGCTTTAGTCGTCCTCGTCATCGATCAGGTGGGCGAACGCCTGCAGGTTCTTCAGTGACTCACCGCGCGACACTCGCCATTCCCACTCCTTTTGGATCGACGAGCGAAAACCCAACTCCAACAACGTATTAAAGTCCGAATCCACCGCCTCGAGCACCTGACCGAGCACCCGGTCGATCTCGTCGGCGTCCACCGACGCCAACGACATCCGGCCCACCAGGTAGATGTCGCCGACGTTGTCCAGCGTGTAGGCCACCCCATAGAGCCGCCGGTTGCGCTTGAGCAAGAACCGGTAGACGCCCTCGTGGTTCTCGTCGGGCTTGCGGCACACGAACGCCTCGACGCGCACCGAGTGCTCGCCGATGCTCAGGATGGTGTTGGTCTTGAGCTTGCGCTCGCCGGGGAGCTCGACCACCAGCCCCGGCAATCCGCCATGCGCCCCAGGGAATTCCGAGTAGGTCAATCCGCTAGCCTGCAGGGCATGCTCAATCACCGCCTGCACAGTGGAATTCACGCGCCCACCCCGCGCCGCGAGCTCCAGCGGCGTGGCTTGCGCGCCGCCGCCCTGTCACGCACCCGGCGCTGACGCCCCGCGGCGAAGTCACCGATCGCGCGCCGGTAGCTGTCCAGCAGTGCGTCGGTGGTGTTCTCCCACGAGAACGTCGCCGCGTGTGCCGCGGCGGCGCGGCTCATCGCGAGCCCGGCCGGCTCGGCGCGCAGGCGCAGCAGGCCGTCGATGGCCTCCGCCCAGCGATCGACGTCGTGTCCGGACACCAGGGTGCCGGTGATCCCGTCGCGCACCGCCACCGGCAATCCCCCGACCGCGGCCGCCACCACCGGCGTCCCGCACGCCTGCGCCTCGACGGCGACCAAGCCGAACGACTCCGAATAGCTCGGCACCGCAACGAGATCGGCGGCCTGGAACAGGGTGGCCAGATTCGCGCGCGACTGCGGCGGCAGGAATGTCACCCGCGCCGTGATGCCCAATTCGTCGGCGAGGCGGACCAGCCCGTCCGGAGACGCCAGCCCCGTTCCCGACGGCCCGCCGGCCACCACGATGCGCACGCCGGGCAGTTTCGCGGCGGCACGCAACACGATGTCGGGCGCCTTCAGTGGCTGGATCCGGCCGACGAACGCCACGATGTCCTCGTCGAGCGGGAGCCCCAGCGCGGCCCGGGCCGCCCGGCGATCACCCGGATGGAACACGTCCAGGTCCACCCCGGGGTGCACCACGTCGATGCTCGCCGGATCGGCGCGGTGGATCGAAATCAATTGTCTCGCTTCATCATCGGTGTTGACGATCAGTCGGTCCGCCTCGTCGACAACCTGCTGCTCGCCTACAGTGCGCAGCGGCGGCTCGGGGGCATCCCCGTCGGCCAGCGCCGCGTTCTTCACCGCGGCCAGCGTGTGCGCGGTATGCACCAGCGGCACCGCCCAGCGATCGCGGGCCAGCCAGCCGACCTGACCGGACAGCCAGTAGTGCGAGTGCACGATGTCGTAGTGGCCCGGTTCGTGGGACGCCTCGGCGCGCAGCACGCCGGCCGCGAACGCGCACAGCTGGGTGGGCAGATCGTATTTGTCCAAGCCCTCGAAGGGCCCGGCCACGACGTTGCGCACCAGCACACCGGGCGCCACCCGCTCGACCGGCGGATCGGCGGACGCGGTGGCCCGGGTGAAGATCTCCACCTCGATGCCCCGACGCGCCAGGTGCAGCGCCGTTTGCAGCACGTAGACGTTCATGCCGCCCGCATCGCCGGTTCCCGGCTGCGCCAGTGGTGAGGTGTGGACCGCCAATACCGCAATGCGGCGCGGGTCGTTCAGCCGGAAGACGTCATCGTGCCGCACACTGTCATCTTTACAGGACGGGCCCCGCCCCCACCCGAGGGCGCTGTTCGCGCTAAGCGGACGACTCGTCCGGTTCGACATCCGCCCGGGCGGCCAGCGCGCCGGCTCGGCGCATCGCGCCCAGCGGATCGGCGTACAGCCCGCCCAGCGACACGATGCCGGCCCCGGCCTCCTGGACCCGGTTGCCGAACGCGGTGACGCGGATGTCGCGCGGTGGCAGCACCGAGCGTGCGGCGAACGCCTCTTCCACCTGGCCCATGGCCTCCGGATACTCGGTGAACCCCTGGCCGCCGACCACCAGCTCGTCGGGGTTCAGCACGTCACGCAGCAACGCGACGGCCTCGCCGAGCACCCGGGCGCGTTCCGCGAGCAGCTCTTTGGCCTGCTCGTTTCCGGCCCGGGCCACCCGCACCAGGTCGGTCATCGCGGTGACGGCGCCGTTCGCACGGTTCGCCGGGGCGGCGGGCAGGATCCGAAGCCGGCGGGCGGCGGCCAGCACGGCCTCGTCGCTGACGGTCGATTCCAGCTGCCCGGTGCCGCCCAGCAGCTCCGAGTAAGCGGGCAGGCCGGCGATGGTGCCCGGGCCGCTGGCCGGGCAGTGCACGCGGCCGCCGATCACCAGCGCATAGCCCACGGTCTCGCGGGCGTAGATGTACAGGCTGGTCGGCGAGCTCGGCGCGAACCGCCGCATGCCGAGCAGCAGCTCGGCGCCGGCCATCGCGTCGACGTGGGAAGCGACCGAAACCGGCAGGCCCAGCGCGTCGGCCAGCACCGATCCGACCGGCGCTTGCCGCCAGCCCAGCCGCGGGTGGTCGACGTGGCCGGTGGCGCCGTCGACGGTGCCGCCGATCGCCACGCCGACCCACAGCAGGCGGCGCCGGTGCCAGCGCCTCATGTAGCGGGTCGCGCTTTCGGCTAGCGAGGCCAGCGCGGGCCCGGGCGGGCTGAGCGGTGTCGGGGTCTCGACGGTGTCCAGCGTGCGGCCGAACAGATCAGTGGCGACGATGCTGGTGGTTCGCGCGCCGATGTGGATGCCCAGCGTCACGAACGGTTCATGGTTGATCTCGACGGGCACCCGCGGGCGTCCGATCGCGCCGGAGACCGCGAGGTCGGCGCGCTCCCGCAGCAGGCCGGCCGCGAGCAGCGCGATGACCTGGCGGTTCACCGTCGCGATGCTCAGGGATGTGACCGCGGCGATGACGTCACGTCCGACGGGCCCGCGCAACCGCACCGCGCGGAAGACGGACGCCGCCGCCGAATCGGAGATGTGCAGGGCCGGCGGCAAGATCTGGCGGTGCAACCGCAGATGGCCTTTGCGGCCGGGCGAATGATGGGTATGAGTGAGACTGGTCGTGCGCACGAGCGTCCTTTGGTTTGAGTACTGAGGGCCGGTCTTCGGCCACGCCGGGGAGTCAGGCGCGGCAAAGTGCGCGGCAACAACACGCACCTGCCGCGCAAAGACACGCGGCGGTGGTGTTGACCAAAACGCTGTACTGCACAGGGGAAATTTAGCACGTTTATTAGAGTTGTCCTGGTGAGTTCAGCGAGCGATCGGGTCGCGGTCGTCACCGGTGCCAGTTCCGGGATCGGTGAGGCGACCGCCAAAAGCCTTGCGGCCCTTGGGTTTCACGTCGTGGCGGTGGCACGTCGGGCCGACCGGATCAACGCCCTTGCAGACCAGATCGGCGGTAGGGCCGTTGTGGCTGATGTCACAGACGACGGGGCCGTCGCGGCGCTCGCACAGGGCCTCAGCCGAGTCGATGTGCTCGTCAACAACGCCGGCGGTGCCCGGGGGCTGGAGCCGGTGGGCGAGGCCGACCTGGAGCACTGGCGGTGGATGTGGGAGACCAACGTGATGGGCACCCTGCGGGTCACCCGCGCGCTGCTGCCCAAGCTGATCGAGTCCGGCGACGGGCTGATCGTCACCGTCACCTCGATCGCGGCGATGGAGACCTACGACGGCGGGGCCGGCTACACCGCGGCCAAGCACGCCCAGGGCGCGCTGCACCGCACGCTGCGTGGCGAGCTGCTGGGCAAGCCGGTCCGGCTCACCGAGATCGCGCCGGGAGCGGTCGAAACCGAGTTCTCCCTGGTCCGTTTCGACGGCGACGAGGGGCGCGCGGACGCCGTCTACTCCGGCATCACACCGCTAACGGCCTCCGACGTAGCCGAAGTGATCGGGTTCGTGGCCTCCCGGCCGTCCCACGTCAACCTGGACCAGATCATCATCCGGCCCCGCGACCAGGCCAGCGCCTCGCGGTTTAACCGCCGGGCCTAGCCGGCGCCGACGTGGTGGTGGTCGTCGGGGTGCCCGACAGGGTGGGAGCGTCGGACGGCGTCACCGGTGCGGTGACCGGGATCTGCGTCGACGGCGGATGCGCCGACGGGGGCGGCAGCGCCGACATCGCCACCCAGGTGTCCCAGTCGACGGCCCAGTCCCAAATGTCGCCGTCGGAGTAGGACAGCTGAATCGAGCTTCCGGTCACCTCGACCGGGTCGCCGTACATCGCGCTGCCGTAGTACTGCTCGGCATCGGCGGTGGACAGGTTGATGCAGCCGTTGGTGACGTTGGTGTTGCCCTGCGCCCCGGAGCTGGCGGGGTTGGCGTGGATGAACTCGCCGTTGTTGGAGATCCGCACCGCCCAGCGTTCGTGGATGTGGTTGTAGCCGGCCGCCGGGTTGGACATGTAGAAGTCGGCGTACTTCTCGGTGACGACGTGGATGCCGTTGCGGGTGACGTTGCGCGCCTTGTCGGCCTCGCCGTAGCTGCACGGGAAGTCCATGATGACGCCGGCGTCGGTGACGACCTGGATGCGGTGCGACGAAACCTCGGCCTTGACGACCTGCTTTCGGCCGATCTGGATGCGCAGCGAGATGTCGTCGGCGCCGTACGCGCCCTCCCCGAAGGGTCGCCCGTAGAGCTTGGCGTCGACGTTGACGGTGGTGCCCGCCGGGTAGTACTCGCGGGGACGCCAGTGCGCGCGGGCGCCCTGCGCCTCGTCGGGCAGCCAGGCCCAGCTGCCCTCGACGGGCGGGGTGGTGGTGACGGTGAGGGCCTTCTCGACGGAGGCCTTGTCGCTGATCGGCGCGTCGAACTGGATGATGATCGGCGCCGCCACCCCGACGGTCTGACCGTCGGCCAGCTGGAATGCCCCGCCGATCTTCTTGCTGGGTGACACGGTGGTGAACTTGCCGCTGACCGGGATCGCCTTGCCGTCGTGGCCGACGGCCGAGCCGCTCCAGGTGTAGGTGCCGTCGTAGCCCAGCGGCTCGGTGATCGTGTAGACGGTGCGATCGGAGTTGAACGCTCCGGCGACCACCTTGCCCGACGAGTTCGTCAGCGCCACCTTCTGAAACCAGCCGTCACCGATCTGAACGCTCACCGGCGCAGTGGGAATCACGTCCGAGGCGGCATCGGCCGGCTCGAATTTCAGGTGCGCCGCGGGGGCTTCTTTCTTCTGGGCTTGCTTGGTGACGGTGCCCGCGCAGGCGGCCAGGAAATTGGGCGCGAACACACCAACCCCGAGCGCCGCCAAAGCCAGCCGCCGGTTGATCGGCCCCCCACTTTGAGGCGCGCTGGATGTGCTCACGACATATAAAGATACCGGGAGAACGACTCTCGCCCGGTCACGACAACTCGCCGCCGGGGGTGCTGTTGAACGGATTTAACCCCTACAGCCTGCACCCGAGCAGGACGGGTTCGGGTTCCAGTGTGATGCCAAACACGTCGCGGACTCCGTCACGGATCGTGCGGGCCAACGTGACGACGTCCTCGGCCCTGGCCGCGCCGCGGTTCGTCAAAGCAAGCGCATGCTTGGTGGACAACCGGCAGGGGGCGCGCTCGTCCGCCGGATAGCCCTTGGCGAAGCCCGACCGCTCGACCAGCCAGCCGGCGGCCAGCTTGACTCCGTCCGGTGCCGGGTAGTGCGGTACCGGCCCGTCGATCTCGGCGGCCAGCCGCTCGTACACCTCGGGTGCGACCACCGGGTTGGTGAAGAACGAACCCACGCTCCAGGTGTCGTGGTCGGCCGCGTCGAGGACCATTCCCTTGCGGGCGCGCAGCGCCAGCACCGCGTCACGCACGGCGCGCGGATCCGTGCGCTCGCCGCCGCTCACATCGAGCGCGGCCGCCAACTCGCCGTAACGCAGCGGCGCGCTGCGGCCCGACGCGTCCAGTGCGAACTCCACTTCCAGTACCACGGAAGGGATTTCGAGACCGCCGGCTTGCTTGAGCACGCTGGTGCGATAACCGAAGCCGAGCTCGCTGCCCGGTACCCACTGCTCGGTGCCGCTGCGCCGGTGCAGCAGCCGGACCCGGGTGATGGTGTCGGACACCTCGGCGCCGTAGGCCCCGACATTCTGCACCGGCGTCGCGCCGGCCGAGCCGGGGATACCGGACAGGCATTCCAGCCCGCCCAGGCCGTGCTCGATGGCCGCGAGGACGACGTCGTCCCACACTGCGCCCGCCTCCGCGCGCACCACGTTGCCGTGAATGGTGATGCCGTCGTTGGCTAATCGCACCGCGGTCAGGTCGGTCAGCGTATCGGCGATCACCAGGTTGGAGCCGCCGGCGAACACCAGCGGTGGGCCACCCGCGTTTTCGGAGTCCAGCCGCCGCACCACGGCGACGATTTGTTCGCTGCTGGTGCAGGTGATCAGGCGCCGCGCCACGGGTCCGATTCGCATCGTGGTCAACGGCGCCAGCGGCACCGCCTCGGCGACATGCGCACCGGCAAACAGCGAACCGACCACGGGCCGTAACGGTAGCCTGGCCAGCTATGCCGCGTTCATTCGACATATCCGCCGACTACGAAGGCAGCGTCGAATCGGTTCTCCAGGCTTACCGCGAGGAGGCCTACTGGCTGGCCAGGCTTGCGGCGTCCGGTGTCGACGAGACGAAGCTGGAGGCGTTGCGCTTAGGGGGCGAGTCCGGGGACGACGGCACCATCGATGTGGTCACGCTGCAGGTGATCCGTAGTGACAAGCTGCCGGCTCTGATCACGCAATTGCACCGGGGCGATCTGTGCATCAGGCGCGAGGAGACGTGGGGTCCGGTGGCCGGCGGGGTCGCGATGGCCACGGTCGCCGGATCGATCGTGGACGCTCCGGCGAACGTGTCCGGTACCGCCGAATTGTCCACCGCGGGCAAGCCGGTCGGCTCGCGATTGGAGTGCCGGATCACCGTCCACGTGCGCGTCCCACTTATCGGGGGCAAGTTGGAGAATTTCATCGGCACCCAACTGGCCGACCTGGTGGTCGCGGAACAGCGATTCACGACGGAGTGGATCGCGAAGAACACCTGACCCGCCGCGCTTTAGGCTGGCGCCATGCGAATCGCGTTGGCGCAGATCCTCAGTGGCACCGATCCGGCAAAGAATCTGCAACTCGTCCGCGAGTACGCCGGCCGGGCCGCGGAGGCCGGCGCGCGGCTGGTGGTGTTCCCCGAGGCGACCATGTGCCGGTTCGGCGTCCCGCTGGGACCGGTCGCCGAGCCGGTGGACGGCCCGTGGGCCGACGGCGTGCGGGCGATCGCCGCCGACTCGGGCATCACGGTGGTCGCGGGCATGTTCACCCCGTCCGGCGACGGGCGGGTGAAGAACACGCTGATCGCGGCCGGGCCGGGCACGCCCAATGAGCCCGACACCCACTACGACAAGATCCATCTCTACGACGCGTTCGGCTTTACGGAGTCGCGCACCGTCGCTCCTGGGGCGCAGCCGGTGGTGATCACCGTCGACGGCGTCGGGGTGGGGTTGTCCGTTTGCTACGACATCCGTTTTCCGGAGCTCTACACGGAACTGGCCCGACGCGGCGCGCGGGTGATCGCGGTCTGCGCGTCCTGGGGTTCGGGTCCCGGCAAACTCGAGCAGTGGACGCTGCTGGCCCGGGCCCGGGCGCTTGATTCGATGAGTTATGTCGTGGCGGCCGGTCAGGCCGACCCCGGCGACAGCCTGACCGGCCCGGGGTCCGGCTCGGGCGCACCGACTGGAGTGGGCGGCAGCCTGGTGGCCTCGCCGCTGGGTGAAGTGGTCGCGTCGGCGGGCGCCGAGCCGCAGCTCGTGGTCGCCGACATCGACGTCGATGCGGTGGCGAAGGCCCGCGAGAGCATCGCGGTGCTGCGAAACCAGTCAAGCTTTGCTCGAATCGATAGGGCAGAATCGGTTGGGTGACGAACCCGCCAGGACCGCCAGGACCACCTAACGAGGGCCCCTGGGGCCGTCCCGGCAGTCAAGGCCCGTCGGGCCCACCACCGACCGAGCGGCCGACCGAGCGATTCCGGACCGGAGGCCCCGGCCAGCCGCCGCCGCAGCCCGGGCCTCCTCCGGTGCCGCCACCCCCACCTCAGCGGGCGCCGGGCCCACCGCCGCCGCGCGCTCCGGAGCCGCAGACCGAGCAGCTGGGTGCGACCCGGCCGGACACGCAGGGACCCGGTTATCCGCCTCCGCCCGTTCCGCCGGCGGGCCCGACGGAACGGTTGGCGACTCCGAACGAAGAGCCTGTGAAAAGAAAACGACGCTTCCTTCGCGACCCGCTATCGATCCTGCTGGTCTGCATCATCGTGGTTTCGCTCGTCATCGCGGCGCTGATCGGCGCCGAGCTATACGTGCGCCACGTCGCCAACAACAAGGTCGCCGAAGCCGTGGCGTGCGAGACCAAGGATCAGGCCACCGCGTCGTTCAGCGTGACGCCGCTGATGCTGTGGCAGCAACTGACCAAGCACTACAGCAACATCTCGGTGTCCACGGCCGGCAACCAGATCCGTTCCGCCAAGGGCATGAAGATCGAAATCAACATCCGGGACGTCCGACTCAACTCGACTGCGAATTCTAAGGGCACCATCGGATCGCTCGATGCCACCATCACCTGGACGACCGACGGCATCAAGCAGTCGGTGCAGAACGCGGTCCCGGTTCTGGGCCCCTTCGTCACCAGCAGCGTGACAACGCATCCGGCCGACGGCACCGTCGAGCTGAAGGGCATGCTGGACAACATCACAGCCAAGCCGGTGGTCTCCGGCACCGGGCTGCAGTTGCAGATCGTCAGCTTCAACGCCCTGGGCTTCACCATGCCGAAGGAAAGCGTGCAGTCGACGCTGGACAAGTTCACCTCGGACCAAACGAAGAACTTCCCGTTGGGCATTCACGCCGACAGCGTGCAGGTGACGAGTTCCGGTGTGGTGAGCCACTTTTCGACGCAGAACGCCACGATCCCCACCGGCAACACGAACCCCTGCTTCGCGAACCTCTGATTCAGCCGAGCCCGTCGAGCACGGCACGGGTGCCTGACAGGCCCAGCCTGGTCGCGCCCGCGTTGAGCATCGCGACGGCGTCGGCGGCGGTGCGGATGCCGCCGCTGGCCTTGACCCCCAGTCGCCCGCCGACGGTTTCGCTCATCAATGCGACGGCGCGCAGCGACGCCCCGCCCGCGGGATGAAACCCCGTCGACGTCTTGACGAAGTCCGCGCCGGCGTCTTCGGCGGCGCGGCACACCGCCGCCAGCGTGCGCTCGTTATGGCCAAGCAGGACAGCGGATTCCACGATCACCTTCAGCACCGCTCCGGCGGTGGCGGCGCGCACCGCTTCGATGTCGGCCCGCACCGAATCGAACTCACCGGCCAGCGCGGCACCGACGTCGATGACCATGTCGACCTCGCTGGCACCGGACGCCACGGCGTGCGCGGCCTCTTGCGCCTTGATCGCCGGCAGATGCTTGCCCGACGGGAAACCGGCCACTGTGGCAACCCGCACATCGCCGGCCTGGGTTGCGATCGGCACCATCGACGGCGAGACGCACGCCGCGTAGACGCCCAACTCGGCGGCTTCGGCGACCAGCGCGGCCACCTCGGCCGCCGTGGCCTCGGGCTTGAGCAGGGTGTGGTCGACCAGTGCGGCCACCTGAGCGCGGTTCGGTCGGTTCGCCACTAGAACGGCCCTTCCGGGCCGCCGGGATTACAACCGGCCGCGACCATTTCGGTGTCGTCGACGACCGGCCGCCACGGCTCGAGGTTCCAGCTGGTCTTGCCCGGTTGCGCCGTTTCGGCGAACTGCCAGTGGCACAGGAACTGCGCGCGCATGCCGGCGGTGTCGGCGTCCGGCGCCGACGCGAGCACCTCGGCCCACGCCTCGTCGGCGGCCGCCGACGTTCCGGGCTGCCGCGAGGCCGCCCGCCCGGAGGGCGTCGGGAAAACCCGCAAGCTGGCCAGGCCTCCCCACTGCATCCATTCGGTGTGATCGATAAACGGCGGCGAGTACGACGGGTTAGCGGGGCCTGCCGCGCCCGTGCCCGGGTCCGCCCCGGCAGGGACGGCCGCCGCGAGGGCGAGCAGCACCGCCGCCGGCAAGGCCAGCAGGGCTTTCATCCCGTCAGCGCGACTTACCCTGAATTTCGAGGAGTTTGGGCCGAACATCGACCAGATACACGCCGGCCGCGCACGCCGCGATCGCCATGCCGAGCACGCCGAACACGAAGCTCAGGATCGATGTCAGCGCGACGGCCAGGCCCAGGATCACCAGCCACACGGGCTTGGTCAGCTTGTCGGCGGCTGTATAGGCGTCGGGTCGCTGCAGCGCCGCGTGCACGAACGCGTACACCGCCGTCACCAGGACGGCGATCTGCAAGACCAACATGACGGTACCCACGAGGTGGCTCACGCCTTAAGGGTATGCGGGCGGCGTCCAAAACGTCGACTCCGAGTTGCCCCTGGGCAACTCGGAGTCGAGTGTGCTGCTTGATCCGGGTTGCCCCCGCGGGGGCAACCCGGGATCTGACTACTTCTGGGTGACCTTCTTGGCCGACGACTTCTTGGCCGCAGCCTTCTTGGCCGGCGCCTTCTTGGCGGGGGCCTTCTTGGCCGGGGCCTTCTTCGCGGGAGCCTTCTTGGCAGGCAGGTCGATGCCGACCAGCTTGGCCGCCCGCTCACCGACAGCGCGGGTCTGCGACGCGACGGTGCCCAGCGCCTCCTGGGTCAGCTCGACGGCCTGGTCGACGGAAGCCTGTGCCCGCGCCGACGCGTCGTCGAAGCCCGACTGGCTGCGCAGCCGCTCCAGGGCGATCTCGCCGCGCTCGACCAGCTCGTTGTAGCGGCTGGTCGCGGCCTCCAGGTAACCCTCGGCGGCCTTGCGCAGCTCGTCGGCGGTGAACCGCTCGCGCAGCTCGGTGAACTGCTCGGGCAGGTCCTCCTGCAGCTTGGCCAGGCGGGCACGCCGCTCCCCGACCCGGCTGCGGGTCTCGGTGCGGGTCTCCTCGGCACGCTCACGCAGGTTGGTGATCAGGTCGTTGACGGTGGCCAGGGCCAGGTCCGCCGCGCCGAGCGCGGCGAGCAACGGGGCGCGCAGGTCTTCGATGTTCGGGTTTTCAGCCATTGGTTTTCCTTTCGTTATTTCTTTCGTTATCGGTGTTACGGACTGCTGTCTGGTGGAAGTTGCGCGAGAACCTCCTGCTTGGTCGGTCGAGTGATGATCGAGTGGCATCTGCGCTGGCCGCCAGATCGGGGCAGCAGAGCCAGCAAACGGCCTGGAACGGTTGAGTCCCTTCCTTCTGGGTAACCGCGCGGCGCGCCGACTATGCGTCGCCCAGGTCAGGCGCCGTTGGATTCGGTCGGACACTCCTCTTGGGTGGATTCGTTTTGTTGGGCGAACGACGCGTAGATGTCGAGCAGGATTTGCTTCTGACGCTCGGTGATCGCGGTGTCGGTGATGATCGCGTCGCGCACCTGACTGGCCTCGCTGGGCTCGAGGATGCCGGCCCGCACGTAGAGCACCTCGGCCGAAATCCGCAGCGCTTTCGCGATTTGGTTCAGGACGTCGGCGGACGGCTTGCGCAGTCCGCGCTCTACCTGGCTGAGGTAGGGGTTGCTGACCCCGGAGCGCTCGGCGAGTTGGCGCACCGAAACCTGGGCGTTTTCCCGCAGGTCACGAATGAAGCTGCCGATGTCGGAGGCCACTTCGGAGGCCGCGGTCGACACCTTGGCGGAGAGCTTCTCCTCGGGTGCCATTGCGTACTCCTGGGTCGATGGTCGGTCTTGACGGCCCTCAGACTACGGACAAGTGCTTGCTTTTGCAAGCACTTGTTAGCACCGCTAGAAAAGCAGCTGCGCGACGGCGTAGATCGCCAGCCCCGCGAGCGAGCCGACCACGGTTCCGTTGATCCGGATGAATTGCAGGTCGCGACCGACGTGCAGCTCGATCCGCCGGCTGGCCTCCTCGGCGTCCCAGCGCTCGATCGTCTCGGTGATGATCGCCGTGATCTCAACCCCGTACTGCGAGACCAGGTGCTGGGCCGCCCGGACGATCCAGTTGTCGACCTTGTCGCGCAGCTCGGCGTCGTCGCGCAGCGATTCCCCGACGCGAACCACCGTGTCGGCGATGCGGGTCCGCAGCGCGCTCGACGGGTCGTCGACGCCCTCGAGCACCAGCCGTTTCATCGTCTTCCATGCCGTCGCTGCGGCGTTGGCGATCTCGTCGCGGGCCATCAGTTGCTCTTTGACGGCTTCGGCGCGCGCGATGGTGTCCGGGTCGTGCTGCAGGTCGTCGGCGAATTCGAACAGGAAGCGGGTCGCCGAACGGCGCAGTTCGTGGTCGGGGTTGCGCCGCACCTTGTCGGTGAAGTCCATCAACTCGCGATGAATGCGGTCACCGACGAGGTGGTCGATGAATCGGGGCGACCAGCTCGGCGAGTCGCGCTCGACCACCCGCTGGATGACCTCGCCGGCATTCAGCGACCACTGGAACGCCCGGTCGGCGAGCAATTGGATCAGGGCTTCCTGCCGGTTCTCGGCCAACAGCGTGGCCAGCACCCGGCCCACCGGCGGACCCCACTGCGGTTCGGCGATGCGGCGCACGATCATTCGGTCGATGACCTGCTGCACGTCCTCGTCGCGCAGCAACTCCACCAACACCCGGAGGATGGTCGCCGTCTCGCTGGCCACCCGCGCGGCGTGCGACGGCTCCGACAGCCACTTGCCGAGCCGGCCGGGCACCTGCGCGTCGCGCAGCTTGGTCTCGACCACCGCCGGCGACAGGAAGTTCTCCCGCACGAAGGTGCCCAGGCCCTCTCCGAGCTGATCCTTTTTGCGCTTGATGATCGCCGTGTGCGGAATGGGTATGCCCAGCGGGTGCTTGAACAGCGCGGTGACGGCGAACCAGTCCGCCAGGGCGCCGACCATGCCGGCCTCCGCGGCCGCGCTGACGTAGCCGACCCAGACGCCCGCGGTGGTGTGCGCCTGCGCCCACCGGCACGCGAGGAACACGCCACTGGCACCGATCAGGAAACCCAGCGCCACCATCTTCATCCGGCGCAGCGCCACCCGGCGTTCGGCGTCGGCCTGCGGATCGGCCCCCGCGAACGATTCCGCGAGGGACGTGTGGGGGCGGCGCGCCGGGCTCGGCGACGCGATCACCTCCGGCCCCCGCGCCGGCGAGCCCGGCGAGTCGGCTCTGTGTGCCACCACACCATCATGTATCGCCGCGGGCGATTAGTGTGACTTGCACTGTCCAGGGGCCTATTCTCCGCGCCCCGCCATCCGCCAACCGGACCCCCCAGGCCGTATCATCGAGGGCGTCTAGGGAAATGGAAATCGGCGACTGTGACAGAGCAAATACCGGCTGTGACCGTCAAGATGGATGGTCGCAAGCGGCGCTGGCATCAGCACAAGGTCGACCGGCGCAACGAGCTCGTCGACGGAACCATTGAAGCGATTCGCCGGCTCGGCCGCTTCCTGAGCATGGACGACATCGCGGCCGAGATCGGGGTCTCCAAGACCGTGCTCTACCGCTACTTCGTCGACAAGAACGACCTGACGACCGCGGTGATGATGCGGTTCACGCAGACGACACTGATTCCCAACATGGCCGCGGCCCTGTCGTCGAACTTGGACGGCTTCGACCTGACCCGCGAGGTCATTCGGGTCTACGTCGACACGGTCGCAAACGAGCCCGAGCCGTATCGGTTCGTGATGGCGAACAGCTCGGCAAGCCACAGCAAGGTGATCGCCGACTCCGAACGAATCATCGCCCGCATGCTCGCGGTCCTGATGCGTCGGCGCATGAACCAGGTCGGGTTGGACACCGGCGGGGTCGAGCCGTGGGCCTACCTGATCGTCGGCGGCGTGCAGCTCGCCACCCACTCGTGGATGTCGGAACCCCGGATGAGTCGCGACGAGCTGATCGATTACCTGACCATGCTCAGTTGGAACGCGCTATGCGGGATCGTCGAGGTCGGCGGGTCGCTGGAGAAGTTCCGCGCGCAACCGCATCCGTCGCCGATCATTCCCCCGCAGTCGCGTTGAGGCCGGTCTAGGCTCGAGGAATGCCGGAGGCGAGCGTGGGCTCACGGTTGAGGTCGTGGGCATACGCACTTCGCACCACCAACCCGCCACCCGACGGACCGGTCGACGCCGTCACGCGGTGGCTGGTCGTCACCCGCGCGGCGGTACTGCCGATGACCCTGGTCTCCGGTCTGGTGGCTGCGCTGCTGGCGGTGGGCAAGCCGGGCCTGGATTGGCGGTGGCTGGTGCTGGCCGTGTTGGGAATCACGTTGGCGCACACCGCCAATAACCTGATGAACGACCTCTACGACACGCAGGTCGGCACCGACAGCGCCACCTATCCGCGCGCGCTGTACGCCCCGCATCCGGTGCTGTCCGGGCTGATCAGCCGCCGAACCCTGGGGCTGGCGATCCTGCTGGTGAACGTCGCAGACCTGGCGATTCTGGTGACGCTGACATGGGCCCGTGGTTGGCCCGTAATCGCCTTTGCGCTCAGCGGTTTCGCGCTCAGCGTCGCGTACACGGCGCCGCCGCTGCGCCTGAAGAAACGCGGGCTGGGTGAGCCCGACGTTTTCGTCGTGTGGGGCCCGCTGATGGTGTGCGGGACGTACTACTCGGCGGTCGGCTCGG
Source organism: Mycobacterium sp. IS-1264 (assembly GCF_001954195.1). Classification (GTDB taxonomy): domain Bacteria; phylum Actinomycetota; class Actinomycetes; order Mycobacteriales; family Mycobacteriaceae; genus Mycobacterium. The sequence goes on from NZ_MBES01000067.1 coordinate 69,647, forward strand.
TCGGTTGGGACGTCGTTCTGGCCTCACTGCCCTACGGCTTGCTGTGCACGACGGTGCTGATGGGCAAGCACATCGACAAGATCCCGTACGACGAGCCGCTCGGGATCCGGACGCTGCCGGTCCTGCTCGGCGAGGCGCGCGCCCGCGTCGTGACGCTGGGCATGATGGTCGGCTTCTACGTGCTGGTCGCGATCGCCGTCGGCGCCGGCGCGATGCCCTGGGCCGCGCTGGTGGTCGCGTTGGCGCTGCCCCGTCTGGTGAAGGTGTGGCCATACTTCCGCCGCCCGAGACCCGCCGAACCGCCACCGAAGTTTCCGGTGTGGCCGCTGTGGTACGCCGCGCTCGCGTGGGTGCACGTGCGGCAGGCGGGCGCGCTGCTGGTGCTGGGCCTCGCGATCGGCGCCGTGCTGCGTAGCTTGCACTGAGCACATCGGGCGCCGTCAGTACGTATAGAAGCCTTGCCCGGATTTCTTGCCAAGCCGCCCGGCTTCCACCATGCGCAACAGCAGCGGCGGCGGGCCGTACTGGGGCTCCTTGAATTCCTCAAACATCTTGTCCGCGATCAGCTTTAGAGTGTCCAATCCGACAAGATCGGACAGTCGCAGCGGGCCCATCGGATGCGACAGCCCGGCGACGACGGCCTTGTCCACGTCTTCGACCGTCGCGAAACCGGCCTCGACCATCCGGATCGCCGACAGCAGGTACGGGACCAGCAGCGCGTTGACCACGAAGCCGGACCGGTCGGAGCAGCGCACCACCTGCTTGCCCAGCACCCCGCTCGCGAACTCCTCGGTGCGGGCGGCCGCGGCCTCGTCGGTGACCAGCGTGCTGACCAGTTCGACCAGCGGCAGCACCGGGACCGGGTTGAAGAAGTGCAGACCCAGCACGCGCTGAGGATTCCGGGTGGCCGCGGCGACCTTCATGATCGGGATGCTGGAGGTGTTCGACGCCAGGACCGCGTCCGGGTCGGTGATGACCCGGTCAAGTTCCGCGAACAGTCCGGCCTTGACGGCCTCGTCCTCGACGATGGCCTCGATCACCAGTTGGCGGTCGGCCAGGTCCTTCAGGTCGGTGGTGAAAGTCAGCTTGTCGAGCGCGCGGTCGCGCTCCCGCTCGGTGACCTTGCCCGCGCTGACGCCACGCTCCAGCGACCGGACGATGCGGTTGCGTCCCGCCGTGATCAGCTCCTCGCTGGGCTCGTACACCGTCACGTCGACTCCGGCGCGCACCGAGACCTCGGCGATGCCGGACCCCATCTGCCCCGCACCGACAACCCCGACCCGCTGGATCGCTGCGTCGCTCACTACTTCCTCCTAAACGCGCGAGCAGACGCAGAATCGCATCGACTGGGCTGCAGAAGTGCGACTCTGCGTCTGGTGGCCGGGCAGGGCCCGGCGAACACCGCTGAAGGTTAGTGGAACTGACCCTCTTCGGTCGAACCGGCCAGGGCGGTGGTCGACGAGCTCGGGTCCACCGTGGTGGCGATGCGGTCGAAGTAACCGGCACCGACCTCGCGCTGGTGCTTGGTCGCGGTGTAACCGCGCTCCTCGGCGGCGAACTCGCGCTCCTGCAGCTCGACGTACGCGCTCATCTGGTTGCGGGCGTAGCCGTAGGCCAGATCGAACATCGAGTAGTTCAGGGCGTGGAAGCCGGCCAGCGTGATGAACTGGAACTTGAATCCCATTGCGCCAAGCTCTTTTTGGAACTTCGCGATGGTGGAGTCGTCCAGGTGCTTCTTCCAGTTGAAGGAAGGCGAGCAGTTGTAGGCCAGCATCTGGTCGGGGAACTCGGACTTGACGCCCTCGGCGAACTTGGCCGCGAGCTCGAGGTCCGGGGTCCCGGTCTCCATCCAGATCAGGTCGGAGTACGGCGCGTAGGCCTTGGCCCGCGCGATGCACGGCTCGAGGCCGTTCTTGACGCGGTAGAAGCCTTCCTTGGTGCGCTCACCGGTGATGAACGGCTGGTCGCGCTCGTCGACGTCCGAGGTGATCAAGGTGGCCGCCTCGGCGTCGGTGCGGGCGATCACCACCGTCGGCACACCGGCGACGTCGGCGGCCAGGCGGGCCGACGTGAGGGTGCGGATGTGCTGCTGAGTCGGGATCAGCACCTTGCCGCCGAGGTGGCCGCACTTCTTCTCCGAAGCGAGCTGGTCCTCCCAGTGCGACCCCGCGACGCCCGCGGCGATCATCGCCTTCTGCAGCTCGTAGACGTTGAGCGCGCCACCGAAGCCGGCCTCGCCGTCCGCGACGATCGGCGCCAGCCAGTTCTCCACCGACCGGTCGCCCTCGACCTTGGCGATCTCGTCGGCGCGCAGCAGCGCGTTGTTGATGCGACGGATGACCTGCGGCACCGAGTTGGCCGGGTACAGGCTCTGGTCGGGGTAGGTGTGGCCGGACAGGTTGGCGTCACCGGCGACCTGCCAACCCGACAGGTAGATGGCCTTCAGGCCGGCGCGCACCTGCTGGACGGCCATGTTGCCGGTCAGGGCGCCGAGCGCGTTGATGTATTCGAGGTCGTGCAGCTGCTCCCACAGCACCTCGGCGCCGCGGCGGGCCAGGGTGTGCTCCTCGACGACGCTGCCTTGCAGGGCGACGACGTCCTTGGCGGTGTAGGTGCGGTTGATGCCCTTCCAGCGCGGGTTGGTGTCCCAGTCGTGCTGGATCTGTTCGGCGCTCTTCGGGGTGCCAACGTCAGACATTGGGCTTAACTCCTTTGCAATTGGTGAACGGTTGACGCCGCCGTCCGGCGGTAGCTGGAGGCTCAACTTCACTGGCGTGCTAATACGACCATGGCACAGGCCGTTTATGCCGGTCCACCCGTTTCATTTGCCAATTTCCGCAATGCGTTTCCCCGTTTTTGCAAATCTTGCGAAGGCGGCGTGAAACTGAACCGTTTCAGAAGCTACCGGCCAGTAACCCCAAAGCCGCAGGTCAGCAGCGGAATTTGAGCGGGCCGCTTAGCGGCCCGAATCGGCTACAGGGAGAAGAGCGCGGCGACGGCTTTCGTCTCGTCGCCGACGGTATATGTGAGCGTTGTAACAGGGCGATCGACCAGGCCGGGACCGAACTGATCGGTCGAACCGGCGGGGTGGACGTGCGAAATGATCTCCAGCTTGTCGCCCAGGGCGACCGGCGCCTCGTGCTCGATGGTGGTGCGTAGCGGTCCCCGCAGCAGCTCGGGATGCGCGGCCAGATAGTCCTCGATCACGCTCCAGTACACCGAGTTGTTCATGTGGTCGAACAGGTCGATGTCGGTCACCCGGACCGGGAACTCGTGGATCTCCGTCGCGTCGTCGCGGCTGCCCGGCTTCAAGTAGCCCTTCCACCGCAGCCGGTCGATGGATGTGGTCTTGTGTAGGCCCGCCAGGAAGTCGTCGGCGATGCGCGCGGGCATCTGGGTTTCCCGGTTGATGTTGATCCAGAACGCCTCGGATTCGATCAGGCCGCCCTTGCGGCCGTCGACGCGGACCCGCATCTCGCACCACCGGTTCGAGGTGCCCGAGCACCAGCGCCGGCACCGCAGCATGTCCTGGAACTCGATCGGGCGGATCAGGTCGAGCATCGTTCGGCGGACGATCCACAGCGGGTGGGTCTCCTCGAAGCCCATCTCGCGCAGCTGGTCCTGGCCGATGTCTTGGATGTGGCGGCAGGCGGCGTCCAGCCGCAGCCGGCCGGTGCGGTCGATGTCGCCGACGCGCAGCGGCCACTCGCGATCGAATACGTCGGGGTGGCCGTCGGGCACCGGCATCATTATTTTGTCCAGGCTCACGGCTTCGCTCCCCCGCTTGCTCCTCGTTGGACCCCACGGTAACCGGGGGGCCGCCGGGAATCATGCCAAATGGCATCTCCGAAAAACCAATCGTAACGCGATGCCAACTCTGCAAACCGTATCTTCACAGTGCCGGGTAGGCTCTGTTAGGTGTCCAAAACATTCGTCGGCTCGCGCGTTCGCCAGTTGCGCAGTGAGCGCGGATTCAGTCAGGCCGCGCTGGCCCAGATGCTGGAGATCTCGCCCAGCTACCTCAACCAGATCGAGCACGACGTTCGGCCGCTGACGGTGGCGGTGCTGCTGCGGATCACCGAGGTGTTCGGCGTGGACGCGACCTTCTTCGCCCCGCATGACGACACCCGGCTGGTCGCCGAGCTGCGCGAGGTGACGATGGATCGCGACCTGGGCATCGACGTCGAACCGCCCGAGGTCGCCGAGATGGTCGGCGCCCATCCCGCCCTGGCGCGCGCGGTGGTGAACCTGCACCGGCGCTACCGGATCACCACCGCACAGCTGGCCGCCGCCACCGAGGAGCGGTTCTTCGACGGCAGTGGCACCGGGTCGATCACGATGCCCCACGAAGAGGTGCGCGACTACTTCTACCAGCGCCAGAACTACCTGCACGAGCTGGACACCGCCGCCGAGGACCTCACCACCCAGATGCGGTTGCATCACGGCGACCTGGCCCGCGAGCTGACCCGGCGGCTCACCGAGGTGCACGGTGTGCACATCAACCGGCGCATCGATCTCGGCGACACCGTGCTGCACCGCTACGACCCCGAGACCAAGACGCTGGAAATCAGCAATCACCTCTCGCTGGGTCAGCAGGTGTTCAAGATGGCCGCCGAATTGGCCTACCTCGAATTCGGTGACCTGATCGACAGCATGGTCACCGACGGCAAGTTCACCAGCGACGAGTCGCACACGCTGGCCCGGCTGGGGTTGGCCAACTACTTCGCGGCGGCCGCGGTGCTGCCCTATCGCCAATTCCACGACGTCGCAGAGAATTTCCGCTACGACGTCGAGCGGCTGTCGGCGTTCTACTCGGTGAGCTATGAGACCATCGCGCACCGGCTGTCGACGCTGCAGCGGCCGTCGATGCGCGGCGTTCCGTTCTCGTTCATCCGGGTCGACCGCGCCGGCAACATGTCAAAACGTCAGTCCGCCACCGGTTTTCACTTCTCTTCGAGCGGCGGAACCTGCCCGTTGTGGAATGTCTACGAAACGTTCGCCAACCCGGGCAAGATCCTGGTGCAGATCGCCCAGATGCCCGACGGCCGCAATTACATGTGGGTGGCCCGCACCGTGGAACGCCGTGCCGCGCGGTATGGTCAGCCGGGTAAAACCTTCGCGATCGGGCTGGGCTGCGAACTTCGGCACGCCCACCGGCTCGTCTACTCGGAAGGACTCGACTTGTCGGGGGATATCGCCACGCCCATCGGCGCGGGTTGCCGTGTCTGCGAACGCGACAACTGTCCGCAACGGGCGTTCCCCGCGCTGGGGCGCGCACTCGATCTCGACGAGCACCGCAGCACGGTGTCGCCGTATCTGGTGAAGCAAGCGTGAGCGGGCTCCCGGCAGGTCCCGTCGGCCGCATCCCGTCGGGCGGATTCCGCGAACTCGGACCGATCAACTGGGTGATCGCGAAGCTGGGCGCGCGCACGGTGAAAGCACCCGAGTTCCACCTGTTCACCACTTTGGGTCAGCGCCGATTGCTGTTCTGGGCCTGGGCCTTTTACGGAGGCCGGCTGTTGCGCGGGCGGCTGCGGCCGGTCGACACCGAGCTGGTGATCCTGCGGGTCGCGCACCTGCGCTCGTGCGAATACGAGCTGCAGCACCATCGCCGGATGGCCCGCAGGGCGGGTCTGGACGCGGACATGCAGGCCACGATTTTCGCCTGGCCCGATGCGCCGAACGGATCCGGGCTGACCGACCGGCAACAGGCGCTGCTGACGGCGACCGATGAGTTCGTCAAAGACCGGACGATCACCGACGCGACCTGGCAGTGGCTGGCGAGTCACCTGGATCGGCGGCAGCTGATCGAATTCTGCTTGCTCGCAAGCCAATACGACGGCCTCGCGGCGACGATGTCCGCGCTCGACATCCCGCTGGACAACCCGCGCTAGCTAGAGGTAGACGTCGGCCAATACGGCCAGCGTCAGCACCACCGGAAGTATCGGCAGGCCGAAGGCAAACGCCGCCCACAGCTGGTTACCGCGCCGGCGCAGCCACCACCCGCACACCGCGGCGCAGATTCCCAGCACCACCGACAGCAGCAACACGAGCGGACCCCACTGGCCCGCCGTCGCATTGTCCCCGGTCGAAATGGCCACCAGCCACAGCACATAGCCGATCGCCACACCGCCGATGGCGCCGACGATCCTCTCGCTGGTCTTGCTGGTGTTCATCGATCAGAAGTTGATCATGTGGCCGGTCAGGCCGTGGAAGCACTCCTGCAGCGCCTCGGACATGGTCGGATGGGTGTGCACGTTGCGGGCCAGCTCGGTCGCGGTCAGATCCCACTTCTGCGCCAGGGTGAGCTCGGGCAGCAGCTCGGACACGTCGTGGCCGACCAGGTGCCCGCCGAGCAGCTCGCCGTACTTCGGGTCGGCGACCAGCTTGACGAAGCCGCTGGGGTCGCCCACGCCGTGCGCCTTGGCGTTAGCGGTGAACGGGAACTTGGCGACCACGACGTCGTAGCCCTCGTCGCGGGCCTGCTGCTCGGTGAGACCGAAACTGGCGACGTTGGGTTGGCAGAACGTCGCGCGCGGCAGCATCCGATAATCGCCGAGCGCCAAAGTCTCTGCGCCGCCGATGGTCTCGGCCGCCACCACACCCTGGGCCTCGGCGACGTGCGCGAGCATCAACAGTCCGGTGACGTCGCCGATGGCGTAGATGTGCGGCAGATTGGTGCGCATGTAGTCGCTGATGCCGATCGCCTTGCGGTCGGTGAGAGCGACCCCGGCCGCCTCCAGCCCGTAGCCCTCGACATTGGGCGCAAAACCGATGGCCTGCAACACTTTTTCGGCCTTGAGCTCCTCGCTGCGACCGTCCTTGCTGACCGTCACCCTGACCACCGACCCGTCGTCGGAGATGGCCTCGACCTTGGTTCCGGTCAACACCTTGACGCCCAGCTTCTTGAACTGTTTTTCGATCTCCTTGGACACCTCGGCGTCCTCGTTGGGCAGCGCGCGCGGCAGGAACTCCACGATCGTGACGTCGACGCCGTAGTTCTTCAGCACGTAGCCGAACTCCATGCCGATCGCGCCGGCCCCGGCGATGATGATCGACTCCGGCAGCTCCCGGGACAGGATCAGTTCCTCGTAGGTGACCACGTTTTCCGACAGCGACGTGCCGGGCACCAGCCGGGTGCTGCTGCCGGTGGCGATGATGGCGTTGTCGAACGTGACGGTTTCCGTGCCACCGTCATTGAGCTCAACGGACAGCGTGTTGGCGTCGGTGAATCTGCCGTACCCGTGAATCTCGGTGATCTTGTTCTTCTTCATCAGGAAGTGCACGCCGGCGACGCGGCCCTCGGCCACTTTGCGGCTTCGGTCGAAGGCGATCCCGTAATCGAAGGTCGCCTCGCCGCTGATGCCGAAGGTCTTGGCCTCTTTGGTGAAGATGTGGGCGAGCTCGGCGTTGCGCAGCAGCGCCTTGGACGGGATGCAGCCGACGTTCAGGCAGACTCCGCCCCAGTACTTCGGCTCGACCACCGCGGTGTTCAGGCCCAGCTGTGCGGCGCGAATGGCCGCGACATATCCGCCGGGACCGGCCCCGAGGACGACGACGTCATAGTGAGTCACGGCCCCTACCCTAGTGGCCTAGTACGGGATGACGCCGATCAGGCAGTGGCCCACCCGCTCGCAGTAGTAATAGCCGTAGAGCGGCGCGGCGGCGGCGACGGCGGCAAGCGGTCCGGACATCACCGCGATCGACAGCGCCGAGATCAGCGGCCTGCCGTGCATCGCCAGCATCACGCCACCCACCACGCAGGCGACGACGTAGACCAGCACCGCGAACACCGCGGGCGCTTTGTCGATGGTGTGGTACCACCAATAGAACAGCCCAAGCCCGACGACGGCCGCCACGGCCCACACGCCGAGGAGCACCAGAACCAGCTGCCACCACTTCAGGTAGTGGTAGCGGCCGGGAACGGCGACCGGCTGCACCGGCGCACCGCCGGCTTCGGTCACGCCGTCCCGCTCGGTGTCCTCGTCCGGGGCCGTCTCCGGGGCCGGCGTTTCCGGCTCGGCGACGACGGGAACGGGCTGTGAGCCGGTGTCGTCGGAGAAGTCCGGCACGAACGCCTCGGTCCGCGGGTGGGACTCCCGGTCCTCATCAGGCAAGTCAGGCACCCGCCACCACCCGCAGAGCGACGAGCGCGCCGAACCAGCCCGGCGCCACCGCGAGGATGAACGCGCCGACCATCGTGACCCAGCGCCGCCCCGACAGCACGATCGTCAGCAGTCCGATCACACTGGGAACGCCCACCACGAGTGCGATCGCGATGTCCGGGCGGACCCTCGGATGGTCCACGACGGTGAACGCCACGGCCGCCAATAACCCGACCGCACAACCGATCAGCATGGCACTGGCCAGCAGCCACGGACGCGGAAGGGGAATCACTTTCTCGACTGTACTGCGGTTGGGCAGGTCCCCAATGCCGCGTCGGCCACCACCGGACCGCGTGTCGCAGGCCGTTCACCGCGCTCGTAGTCGGCGCCGGTGATGACCGTGGCCAACGACGCCTGCTCGTCGTCGGTGAACACCCGGCCGCGCGACAGGAATCGCATCCCCTCGGGCGCTTCCAGGCTGAACCCGCCGCCGCGGCCGGGCACCACGTCGATGACCAGCTGCGTGTGCTTCCAGGTCTGGTACTGCGGACCCGAAATCCACACCGGCACCCCGTCTCCGACATCGAGCACGCCGAGCAAGACGTCGCGATCGCCGACGATGAAGTCGCCGATCGGATAGCACATCGGCGACGACCCGTCGCAGCAGCCGCCGGACTGGTGGAACATCACCGGACCGTGCCGCTCCTGTAGCTGCCCAAGGAGCTTGGCAGCAGCCGCGGTGATCACCACCCCGGGGACCATCAGAAGAATCCTTGGGCCTTCTGCGAATAGGACACCATCAGGTTCTTGGTCTGCTGGTAGTGGTCGAGCATCATCTTGTGGTTTTCCCGGCCGATGCCGGACTGCTTGTAACCACCGAACGCCGCGTGCGCCGGGTACACGTGATAGCAGTTGACCCACACCCGGCCGGCCTGGATGTCGCGGCCGGCGCGGTAGGCGGTGTTGCCGTCGCGGCTCCAGACGCCCGCGCCCAGCCCGTAGAGGGTGTCGTTGGCGATGGCAAGAGCGTCGTCGTAGTCCTTGAACGACGTCACCGCCACCACCGGCCCGAAGATCTCCTCCTGGAAGACCCGCATGTTGTTGTTGCCGCCGAAGATCGTCGGCTGCATGTAGAAGCCGCCGGACAGGTCGCCACCCAGCTCGGCGCGCTCTCCGCCGGTGATGATCTTGGCGCCCTCGTCCTTGCCGATCTCGATGTAGGACAACACCTTTTCCAATTGGTCATTGGAGGCCTGCGAGCCCAGCATGGTCTCGGAGTCCAGCGGGTCGCCCTGCCGGACCGCCTTGGTGCGGATGGCCGCCAGCTCCAGGAACTCGTCGTAGATGTCGGCCTGGATCAGGCTGCGCGACGGGCAGGTGCACACCTCGCCCTGGTTGAGGGCGAACATGGTGAAGCCCTCCAGCGCCTTGTCCTGGAAATCGTCGTGCGCGGCCATCACGTCGGAGAAGAAGATGTTGGGGCTCTTGCCGCCGAGTTCCAGCGTGACCGGGATCAGGTTCTGCGACGCGTACTGCATGATCAGTCGCCCGGTGGTGGTCTCCCCGGTGAAGGCGACCTTGGCGATGCGGTTGCTCGACGCAAGTGGCTTGCCGGCCTCCGCGCCGAATCCGTTGACCACGTTGACCACCCCGGGCGGCAGCAGGTCGCCGATCAGCGACATGAGATAGAGCACCGACGCCGGGGTCTGCTCGGCGGGCTTGAGCACCGCGGCATTGCCGGCCGCCAGTGCGGGCGCCAGCTTCCAGCTCGCCATCAGGATCGGGAAGTTCCAGGGAATGATCTGGCCGACCACGCCCAGCGGTTCGTGAAAGTGGTAGGCGACGGTGTCCTCGTCGATCTGAGACAGCGAGCCCTCCTGCGCGCGGATCGCCGCCGCGAAATACCGGAAGTGATCGGCGGCCAGTGGGATGTCGGCGGCCAGCGCCTCCCGGATCGGTTTCCCGTTGTCCCACACCTCGGCCACCGCCAGCGCGGCCTTGTTTTCCTCGATGCGGTCGGCGATCTTGTTCAGGATTGACGCGCGCTCGGCGGGCGCGGTCTTGCCCCAGGCGGGTGCGGCCGCGTGCGCGGCGTCGAGCGCCTTTTCCACATCGGACTCGTCCGACCTGGCGATCTCACAGAACGTCTGACCGGTCACCGGCGTCGGGTTCTCGAAATAGCGGCCGCCCGTCGGCGCGACCCACTGGCCCCCGATGAAGTTCTCGTACCGGGATTCATACGACATCAATGCCCCGGCGGCACCTGGACGTGCGAAAACAGTCATCTGCTCTCACTCCTCGTTCTGTCCTCCTGCGATACAGCTCACACTACCGCCGGGGTCACAATGGCTTCCATGACTTCAGAGGCTGTCGATACCCCCGACCACTTGGCCGAGGACCCGTACCTGTGGCTCGAGGACGTCACCGGCGAGGAGGCGCTGGATTGGGTCCGGGCGCGCAACGAGCCGACGCTCGCCGAATTCTGCGATGCGCGGTTCGCGCAGATGCGCACCGAGGCACTCGAGGTGCTCGACACCGACACTCGAATCCCGTATGTCGTCCGCCGCGGCGAGTACCTCTATAACTTCTGGCGCGACGCCGCCAATCCGCGCGGGCTGTGGCGACGCACCACCCTGGACAGTTACCGCACCGACTCCCCCGAGTGGGACGTGCTGATCGACGTCGACGAGCTGGGTCGCGCGGACGACGAGAAATGGGTGTGGGCCGGCGCCGGCGTCATCGAACCCGACCACACCCGCGCCCTGATCGCCCTGTCGCGGGGCGGCTCGGACGCGTCCATCGTACGCGAATTCGACATGGCGACAAGGGAATTCGTCGCCGGCGGGTTCGAGCTGCCCGAGGCCAAGTCGCAGGTCGCCTGGGCCGACCCGGACACCGTGCTGGTGGGCACCGATTTCGGCGCCGGCTCGCTCACCGAATCGGGCTATCCCCGCGTGATCAAGCGGTGGCGGCGCGGAACGCCCTTGGCCGACGCGCAGACCGTGTTCGAGGGCACGTCTTCCGACGTCCGCGTGTTCGCCTCGGTGGACCGCACACCGGGCTTCGAACGCACCCTGTTGCTTCGCGCACTCGACTTCTGGAACGACGAGGTCTACGAACTGCGGGGCGCCGAGCTGATTCGCATCGACGCGCCCACCGACGCCAGCGTGTCGATCCACCGCGAGTGGATATTGATCGAGCTGCGCACCGACTGGTACTTCCGCGACACGGTGTACCCCGCGGGTTCGCTGCTCGCGGCCGACTATGACGAATTCCTTGCCGGCACAGCCGAATTGCGGGTGGTGTTCGAGCCCGACGACCACACCGCGCTCAACCACTACGCGTGGACGAAGGACCGCCTGCTGATCGTCACGCTGGCCGACGTGGCGAGCCGCGTGGAGATCGCCACGCCGGGCACGTGGCGGCGCGAGCCGGTGCCGGGCATCCCGGCCGCCACCAACACCGTCGTCGTCACCGCCGATGACACCGGCGACGAGTTCTTTCTGGACTCCAGCGGATTCGTCACGCCCTCGCGGCTGCTACGCGCCGCCGGCGACGGGCACCCAGACCCGATAAAATCCGCACCGGCATTCTTCGACGCCGAAAACTTGTCCGTGGCACAGCATTTCGCGACCTCCGACGACGGGACGTCGATCCCGTACTTCGTGGTGCGGCCCCGCAAAGCGGACGGCCCGGGCCCCACCCTGCTGAGCGGCTACGGCGGATTCGAAGTCGCCCGAACCCCCGGCTACGACGGCGTGCTGGGCCGGCTCTGGCTTGCCCGCGGCGGGACCTTCGTGATGGCCAACATCCGCGGCGGCGGCGAGTACGGGCCCGGGTGGCACACCCAGGCGATGCGCGAGGGCCGGCACAAGGTGGCCGAGGATTTCGCCGCGGTGGCAACCGATCTGGTGCGCCGCGGCATCACGACCGTCGAGCAGCTCGGCGCGCGCGGCGGCAGCAACGGCGGTCTGCTGATGGGCATCATGCTCACCCAATACCCGGAGAAGTTCGGCGCGCTGGTCTGCGACGTGCCGCTGCTGGACATGCGGCGCTACCACCTGTTGCTCGCGGGCGCGTCCTGGGTGGCCGAGTACGGCGACCCGGACAATCCCGACGACTGGGAGTTCATCTCCAAATATTCGCCGTACCAGAACATCTCGACACGGCCATATCCGCCGGTGCTGTTCACCACGTCCACCCGCGACGACCGGGTGCACCCGGGCCATGCCCGCAAGATGGCGGCGGCGTTGCAGGACGCGGGCCACCGGGCCTGGTATTACGAGAACATCGAGGGCGGGCACGCCGGCGCTGCCGACAACGAGCAGATCGCGTTCAAGTCGGCGCTGAGCTATTCGTTCCTCTGGCGGACCCTGGGAGGCAAGGCATGAAGATCCTCGACGTCATCGAGGTCGGGTTGGTCTTTGCCGGGCTGATCCTGATCGCCGCCGGCTGGGCGCAGATTCGTTTTCGCTTCATCGCCGGGCGCCGCAAGGCCCGTTACTTCTACTGGGGAACCTCGGCTCTCGGCATCCTCTTCTTCGCCTTCGGGACGGGCAAGCTGTGGCCGAACGCCATCATGACGACGCTGATCTTCTCGGCCATCGTGGTGGGATCGGCCTACCTGGCATCGCCTTATCTGAAGATCGGCGACCGGATCTACGCGTGGAATCCGGAAAACCGCCAGCCCGACCCACCCGATGAGGAGCGCTAGCCCACATCCCCTGGGTGACTATTGGCGATGGGAATTCGACGCCATCACGCCAACCACTGCGGTCAAGAACCGGCCGCTTCAACTCTGTTGTGCGCGACAGTCACGCGAGGGCGTTCCATCGGAAACTCGTTCATTTTTGAGAACAGCTTCACGACTGAGCGCAGTTCGGGTTCTGGCATTCCATGCAGGAGGGTCTCCATTTGCCGCTCGATCTCCGCATAGACGGCCCGGATTTTCTTTAACTTCGCCGGATTCAAACGCACCAGAATGCTGCGGCGGTCGCGCGGGTTTGGCTGCCGCTTGACATAGCCGCCTTTCTCCAGTCGGTCGAGCATCACGGTGACGCCGCCCGTGGTAAGTCCGGTGCAGCGGGCCAGCTCGCCAGGGGTCGACGGACCGAGCAAGTCGAGCACGTTGATGCACTGCATATCGGTGAGGCGCAAGCCCAACCTGTCGGCGATCTGCTGGTTGTTGAGGATGCTTCCGGCGATGAACTGCCGGAGGCAGCGGATCACGGTCTCGTGCAACGCGGCGCGGTTTGAGCTTGACATCGGCTTCAGTTCGCCTACTCTCTAACTATCTTATTTACTAAGATACATTCCCGCAAAGGAGTGCTTCGCGTGGCGGCCGTGACGACCAAAGGGTACCGGGGAATGGGGATGGAGGGCGCCATCGCCCGCTGGTATGACAAGAGCACCCGCAAGGACATGGAGCGCTTCCGAACGCTGGCTGCGCGTGTGCGCGAGCTGCTGCCGCAAGGCGGCGACATGCTGGAAGTGGCGCCGGGCCCCGGCTACTTCGCGGTCGAAATGGCAAAGCGCGGCACTTATCGCGTGACCGGGCTCGACATCAGCCGGACGATGGTGGAGCTGGCGCGTAAAAATGCCGCCGAGGCGGGCGTCGAGGTCGACTTTCGGCACGGCAACGCCTCGGCGATGCCGTTCTCGGACGAGAGCTTCGATCTTTTGACCTGTAGTGCGGCGTTCAAGAATTTCTCCGAGCCGCACTATGCACTGCAGGAGATGTACCGCGTGTTGCGCCCTGGCGGCATCGCGCTCGTCGTCGACTTGCGCAAGGACGTGCCAATGTCCGAAATCAAAAGACACTTCGACACGGTGGGCCTGGGCACGGTCGAACGCTGGATGACCCTCGCCGCGTTTCGGTTCATGCTGCTCAGACGGGCTTATACGAGAGCGCAGTTTGAGCGGATGCTCACCGACGTTGCTTTCCGGGAAAAGGAAGTTCGGAACGCGGAGATTGGCGTCGAACTCTTGCTCCGCAAGTGAAGCAGTGTTCTGACCGCTGGACACATCACCATCAAGCGGCTTCGCTTGAGCCATGTCGACACCCGACTTCGAGACGCTGATCTACAACGCCGCCGGCCCGATCGCCACCATCACGCTCAACCGCCCGGAGCAGCTCAACACGGTCGTCCCGCCCATGCCCGACGAGATCGAAGCGGCGGTGGGGCTGGCCGAACGCGACCCGGACGTGAAGGTCATCGTGCTGCGCGGCGCCGGCCGCGCGTTCTCCGGAGGCTACGACTTCGGTGGCGGGTTTCGGCACTGGGGCGAGGGGATGACGACCGACGGCAAGTGGGACCCGGGCAAGGATTTCGCGATGGTGACCGCCCGCGAGACGGGGCCGACGCAAAAATTCATGGCCATCTGGCGGGCGTCCAAACCGGTCATCGCCCAAGTGCACGGCTGGTGTGTGGGCGGGGCCAGCGACTACGCGCTGTGCGCCGACATCGTGATCGCCAGCGAGGACGCGGTGATCGGAACCCCGTACAGCCGGATGTGGGGGGCCTACCTCACCGGCATGTGGCTGTATCGGCTGAGCCTGGCCAGGGTCAAATGGCACTCGTTGACCGGTCGGCCCCTGACCGGTATCCAGGCCGCCGAGGTCGAGCTGATCAACGAGGCGGTGCCGTTCGAGCGCCTCGAGGCTCGCGTGGCCGAGATCGCCGCCGAGCTGGCCCGGATCCCGCTGTCCCAATTGCGGGCGCAGAAGCTGATCGTCAACCAGGCCTACGAAAACATGGGCCTGGCGTCGACCCAGGTGCTGGGCGGCATTCTCGACGGCCTGATGCGCAATACCCCTGACGCCCTCGACTTCATCAGGACCGCCGAAACCCAAGGTGTGCGCGCAGCAGTCGAGCGCCGCGACGGCCCGTTCGGCGACTACAGTCAGGCCCCGCCGGAGCTCCGCCCGGACCCCTCGCACGTCATCGTCCCTGATAGCGGTACTTAGTAAGATAGGTTACGAATTCGCTACCGCCTGTCCTTCGCCACCCGGAAAGTGCTACCGTAGCCTCTATGTCTCGGCTCAGCTCCAGCCTGCGTGCAGGCGCCATGTTCCTCGCATTGGGCTTCGCCGCTGCGGCGGTCCCGACGACCGCGGCGGCCGATTCCACCGAAGATTTCCCGATCCCGCGCCGGATGATCAACACCACCTGCGACGCCGAGCAGATCCTCGCGGCGTCCAGGGATACCAGCCCGGTGTACTACCAGCGGTACATGATCGACTTCAACAACCACCCCAACGTCCAGCAGGCGACGATCGACAAGGCGCACTGGTTCTACTCACTGTCGCCGGAGGACCGCAGGAACTACTCCGAAAACTTCTATGCGCCGGTCTCCGATCCGCTCTGGGTGGCGTGGCCCAACCACATGAAGATCTTCTTCAACAACAAGGGCGTCGTCGCCAAGGCCACCGACATCTGCAACCAGTACCCGCCCGGCGACATGTCGGTGTGGAACTGGGCGTAGCTGCTCGGGCCTAACCGAAGCGGGCCAACCGCTCATCGAGGGTCGCGTGAAAGCGGCCGATGGCGCTTTCGTGGCGCCCGAACTCCAGGAACGTGTTCGCCCCAGCGTGCAGTCCGCGCTGCACGCCTTCGGACATCTCGTTGTCCTCTAACGCACCGGCATCGAGCAGGCTGCGCGCCCCCGGCTCGGCGACGACCGCGTTCGACAGCTGCTGGGCAATCGCGGGAGTGACCATCGCGTAGAGGGAGACGACGGAGTTCGCGACGTCCACCGGGTCGATCACGATCAATATCGTCTGGTCGGGGAACGTCGCAATCATCACATTGGGGAACAGGTGATAAACGTATGTCACCCGGGCATCGATGTTCCACGCCGATTCGGGACGATCGCGAAGTCGCTCAATGTTGCGGTACGGGAACGTGATTCGAGTATTGGGGCCGAACGATTCGACGACGGTGAGATCGTCGTACTGGAGCGGGAAAAACGTGTCCTTGTGCGTCGAGCGGATGTGATAGCCCTCCAGGAACTGTTCGACGAGGACTTTCCAATTCATCTGCCGCGCAGTCGCATTCACATACACCAGCCTCTCGGCCGGCAGCAGCTTGTCGCGCCATGGGCTGCCGTCGGACAGGGCCGCCATGGCATCGTCGGCGTGCTGTCGCACGGTGGCCGGCGGATCGAGCGGGTCGATGACGATCAGGCCGTCCACCTCGCGGCTTTCCACCTCGACCAGGCCGCGGGCCGACGTGTCCAGATCGGGGAACGCCTCGTCGTGCGGAACGTGTGATAGCGAGCCGTCCAGCCGATACGTCCAGCCGTGGTAGCGACACACCAACGCGTGCGAGCAGCCCGGGCCCTCGACGAGGGCCATTCCCCGGTGCCGGCATGCGTTGCGGAATACCCGGGACCGGCCATCGCGGCCGCGCACGGCGAACAGTGGCACCCCAAAGGTGGTGCGTTCGGCGTGGTCGCCGACGTTGGGGATGGCCACCGAGGGCAGGTACACGCTCGGGAACGCGCGCAGCACCCGCATCTCCTCGGCGAATCGGCTTGCATCCACGTAGTTGCGGACCGGCTCGCGCCACACCTCGCCCTCGTCGGTCGTTCCCGCGTCGATATGGGAAAGGATCCGCCGGACGATCTCCACGTCCGGGGCTACCGGAGATCTTGTCGGAGTGCTCATAGTCTGGAAGTATCACACTGTGCCTGTCACGCGTCAATCATTTCGTGATAACCGTTCCGAGGTCGCCGCTGCGGTCGGAGACCGCGCGCTCAGCGCGCGATCGGTACTGGCGAGCGCGTTACTGGGCGCCGACGAACCGCGACTCACCGCCGCCGAGCTTGTCGCGGTGGCCTCACTATTCGGCATCAGCGGGGGCGCCGCACGCACGTGCCTGTGGCGCATGGTCTCCAGTGGGGAACTCACGAGCGACGACGGGACCTACGCGCTGGCGGGACACTTGCTGGAACGACGCGAACGGGTCGACGACGCCGCGCGCATCCCCGACGTGGCGACACGCGGCTGGGACGGAACGTGGGAACTGGCCGTCGTCTCGGCCGAGCGCCGCCCGCCGGCCGAACGCCTCGAGCTGCGTAAGGCCGCCACCGCACTGCACCTGGCCGAACTTCGCGAGGGCGTGTGGATGCGACCGGATAACCTTGACCCGCAACGACTCCCGACCATGCGCAGCGTCCTGGACCGCCAATGCGTCCACTTCCACAAGGCCGCCTCGACGATCGCCGACGACACCGTGAGATCGCTGTTCTCCCTTGACGATTGGGCCAGCCAGGCGAAACGGTTGGCCGGCGCCATGCGGGCCGAACTCGACGGCCCCGCGCTACATCATGACGACACCAGTGCCAGCTTCCGCTTCCAATTCGCGTTGTCGATCGCCGTCGTCCGGCACCTGCAACTCGATCCGCTACTGCCGCCGCACTTCATCTCGGACGACTGGCCGGGAAATCGGCTGCGCGATACTTACCGGATTTTCGACGAGGCGTTCAAGCGCCGCATGCACAACGCCTTTCGGCGCGCGCCGTAAGTCAGCGCGCTTGTACCACTCCGCCCACCGGGCGCTCCTCGACGTCGATCAGCTCGCGCACCGCGGGACGCGGTCCGTATGGCCGCAGCATGGTGCTTGCCGGCCGGGGACGCACGTGCTGCGGCCACCAGAACCAGCGCCCGAGCAAGGTGGCCAGCGACGGCGTCATGAACGACCGCACGATCAAGGTGTCGAACAACAGACCCAGCGCGATCGTCGTACCCACCTGGGCCATCACCAGCAGTGGGCTGAACATGAACGTCGCCATGGTCGCGGCGAACACCAGACCGGCGGAGGTCACCACCGAGCCCGAACCGGCCATCGCGCGGATCGTCCCTGTCTTTAGCCCGGCGTGGATTTCCTCCTTGAACCGCGATATCAGCAGCAGGTTGTAGTCCGAGCCGACCGCCAGCAGCAGGATGATCGCCATCGCCAGGACCATCCAGTGCAACTTCATGCCCAGGATGTACTGCCACAGCAGCACGGAGAGCCCGAACGAGGCGCCTAGTGACAGCAACACCGTACCGACGATCACAAAGGCCGCCACGGCGCTTCGGGTGATCACCAGCATGATGATGAAAATCAGTGTGGCTGCGGCAATTCCGGCGATCAGCAGGTCGATGTTGGAGCCGTCGTGCATGTCCTTGTACGTCGCGGCGGTACCGCCGAGGTAGACCTTGGCGCCCTCCCAGGGCGTGCCCTTGATCGCCTCGTGCACGGCCTGCTTGATCGGTTCGATGTGGCGGATGCCTTCAGGACTCGCCGGGTCGCCCTCATGGGAGATGATCAACCGGACGGCGTGCCCATCCGGCGAGATGAACTGTTTGAGACCTCGCGCGAAATCCGGGCTGTTGAACGCCTCAGGCGGAAGGTAGAACGTGTCGTCGTTCTTCGCTTTGTCGAAGGCATCGCCCTGCGCGGTGGCGTTGTCGGCCTGCGCTTTCGCCTGGTCGTTGAGACCGCTTGTGATCGCGTAGTTCGACATGACGGTGTCGAGGTTGCGCTGCTGACTCTCGATCTGCGGCGGGATCAGCGCCACCAGCTTCGGCTGAATCTGATCCAGCTTGTCCAGGTTCGCGCTGAGCTCCACGATGTTCTCCGCCACCTGGTCGATGCCGTCGAGCGCGTTGAAGACCGACCGGAGTGCCCAGCAGATCGGGATGTCGTAGCAATGCTTCTCCCAGTAGAAGAAGCTGCGGAGCGGCCGGAAGAAGTCGTCGAAGTTGGCGATGTCGTCGCGCAACGCCTCGGTGATCTTCACCGTTTCTTTGGTGAGCCTGGTGGTTTCGTGTGTGGTGTTGCTCAGATCCTGGGTGACCTGCATCTGCTCATGCAGCGTTGCCATCGTCCTGCGCAGCTCGTCCGCCTGCTTGAGCAGGTTTGCCGCCTGCTCTTCCTGATAGTGCTGGGTCTGGAGCCGCCCTGCGGCTTGTGCGCCCATCTGAAAACCGAGGGTGCTGTGGTCGAGCGGCGTGCCCAACGGCCGGGTGATGGTCTGCACCCGGCCGATACCGGGGATGTGGAAGACCGCCTTGGCGACCTTGTCCAGGACGATGAAGTCGGCCGGGTTGCGCAAGTCGTGATCGGTCTCGATCATCAACAGCTCAGGATTGAGCCGAGCCTGGTCGAAGTGCCGGTCCGCGGCGGCATAACCGACGTTGGCCGGGGTGTCCGCCGGCAGGAAGTGGCGGTTGTCGTAGTCCGTCTTGTAGCCGGGCAGGGCGAGCAGACCAACCAATGCGACCCCGATGGTCACCGCGAGAACCGGTGCGGGCCAGCGGACGACCGCAGTGCCGATACGGCGCCAGCCCCGAGTCTGCAGCTTCCGCTTCGGATCAAGGAGCTTGAAGAATGACGCCACCGTCAGCATCGCCGGAGCCAGCGTCAACGCCGCGAGCACCGCGACCAGCATGCCGACCGCACAAGGCACCCCCAGCGACTGGAAGTACGGCAGCCGGCAGAAGCTCAGGCAATACATCGCGCCGGCGATGGTCAATCCCGACCCGAGCACGACGTGCGCGGTGCTGTGGAACATGGTGTAGAACGCTTGTTCGCGCGTCTCGCCCAGACCACGGGCCTCGTGATAGCGGCCGACGACGAAGATCGCGTAGTCCGTTCCGGCGGCGATCGCCATCAGCACCAGCATGTTGTTGGCGAAGGTGGACAGCCCCATGACGCCGTAGTTGCCGAGCGTCGCGACGACACCGCGGGCGGCCGCCAGCTCGATGAACACCATCGCCAGCATGATCAGCATGGTGACGAACGAGCGGTAGACGAACAGCAGCATCAGAATGATGACGAGGAAGGTGACGAGCGTGACCTTCGCGACGCCCTTCTCGCCGGCGTGGGACTGGTCGGCGAACAGCGGGCCCGCCCCGGTGACGTAGGCCTTGATTCCCGGCGGCGCGGGCACCGAGTCCACGATCTTGCGGACGGCCAAGGCAGACTCGGTCGCCTCCCCGCCGCCCATGTTGCCGGCGAGGTAAACCTGGACGTACGCGGCCTTTTGATCGTGGCTCTGGGAACCCGCCGCCGTCAGCGGATCGCTCCAGAAATCCTGGACATGCTGAACGTGTTTCTTGTCTTGCTCGACGCGCCTCACGATCTCGTCGTAGTAGCGGTGCGCTTCGGGCCCGAGTGGCTTGTCGCCCTCCAGCAGGATCATGGCCGAGTTGTCGGAGTTGAACTCTTTGAACGTCGACCCGACCTTCATCATCGACTGAAAGGAGGCCGCGTCCGTCGGACTCATCGACACCGAGTGGGTTTTGGCGACGACCTCCAGCTGCGGGGCCACGGTGTTGGTGATGAAGACGATGCCCAACCACACCAGGACGATCGGCAGCGCCAGCCGATGGATCATCCGCGGCAGGAACGGCGGGATCAGCGGCTGATCGACGCGTGGCGGAGCCTCGCCCGGCTCGCTCATGCGGACTTGTCCAGGCAGTAGACGAAGGCGTTCACTGTTTGGTTGGGATCGGAGCGATTCGGAGTCTTGATGACGTCACCGCTCCCGTCGTGCTTGTTCACCACGAACTGGCAGGCGATCCAACTGCCGTCTCCTTGCGCCACCAGGTTTGCCGGGATGCCGGGCTTGGTCGAACTCAATACTTTGCTCCAGGGCAAGGGCACGTTGAGGGCCTGCTGCGGATGGGAGTTTTCGTCGAGGTAATTGATGGTTGCCGTGCTGCCGGGTGGGCCCCAGACCTGAAGCGTGATCGTCTTGGCGTTGAACTCGTCGAGGACCTCGCCGGAGGTGCCGCCGCCGAACGAACCGCGGTGAACGCCGAAGACGCCGTGCAGCCGATAAACGACAAATCCCGACAGCGCGACCACTGCCGCGATCGTGAGCACCAGCCAGAAACGGCCAAAAAACCCCTTTTTCTTGGCGCGCTGTGGGGCGACCTCGTTGCCCTCGCTGCCGGCGGAGCCCTGCTTCATCAGCGGCTCGGTCCTTGGCTCAGTCGTCGTCATGGGCGCTTCAAGTCCTTCACCACGGGCGAAATATTAGTTGGCCTATATTTAACCCTAGCGATGACCCGCGCGTCTCTGCGGCGCTGGGGCGCCGAGCGCTCGGACAGTTCGGGACCGTATTCACCGGTTGCAGTTCGCCAGGCCACAGCGCCTTCGTCCCCCTTCCTGTTCATGACGATTCAAGGCCGATGCAGGTGGCCGTCAGCACTCGGGTAAGGGCGGACGCGAAGTCGATGTTCCACTCCGGCGGCAGGGCATCGGGCTCCTCGGCATAGGCGTCGGTGAGCCGCTCCGGGGGGTTGGCGATGTGCCAGAACGCCGAGGCCAACGAGTACGCGGCGATCAAGACGTCGAAGGCGCCCGAACGACCCAGCGCGGGCAGCGCACCCTCGATGGCGTCGGCCAGCGCGACCGCGGCGGCGGCGATGTTCCGCCTGATCTCGACGACCCTGTCGATCTCCACCTCGTGCTCGAGGTGCAGGTGCAGGTTGGAGAGCAGGTCACAAAACAGCGGGTCGGCCGCCAGCCCGTTGGCCAGCGTCTCGGCCACCCGCGCCGGCGACTTCGGCCCCGGCTTGCCCAACTCCTCGCACACCGTGCCCGACCAGCGCGCCCACCCTTCGGCGGCAAGCTGGAGCAGGACCTCTTTGTGCGAGGTGAAGTAGCGGCGCACCGCGGAGTAGTGAATGCCGGCGCGGCTGGCGACGGCGGTCAAAGTGACTGAGGCGACTCCGGTCTCGATCGCCAGCGAGCGCGCGGCTTCGACGAGGGCCGCCGCACGTTGACGCTTGTTCTCCTCGGTGCGGGCGCGCTGGAAGGTGAGTTGCGCCATCGGCTGAGGATAACGCACATCGTGTGATTTGTATAACGCACATCGTGTGATTTGCGGTCGTTCACCTTCGGCTAGACATCGGTAAGCACGCGGCAGCCCGTCCGCCAGGTCGATGGCTCCGAATAGCTGATGTGGATCAGCCCTATGCCCGCTCGGTCGCGGTCATCGGCAGCGGCGTTGCCGGCCTCACCGCCGCCTACGTCCTGGCCGGACGCGACCGCGTAACCCTGTACGAGGCCGACGCGCGGCTCGGCGGCCACGCGCACACCCACGTTGTGGACGACGGTGACGGACGGGTGATCGGCGTCGACTCGGCCTTCCTCGTGCACAACGACCGGACCTATCCGACACTGTGCCGGTTGTTCGGCGAACTCGGCATCGCCACCCAAGAATCGGAGATGTCAATGTCGGTGCGGGCCGACGACATCGGGCTCGAATACGCTGGCGCCCTTGGCATCCCGGGCCTGTTCGCGTGCCGGCAGTCGTTGCGACCGCGCTACCTGCGCATGCTCGCCGAGATCGTCCGCTTCCACCGTGCCGCGCTGCGGCTGCTGGGCGACGACGCCGACAGCCTCGAGACACTGGACGCCTTCTTGAACCGACACCGGTTCTCGCCGTACTTCATCGACTACTTCATCACTCCGTTGGTGGCGGCGGTGTGGTCCTGCGCCGGCGACGACGCGTTGCGCTATCCGGCCCGCTATCTGTTCGTCTTCCTCGCGCACCACGGCATGCTGTCGGTGTTCGGCTCCCCCACGTGGCGGACCGTGACCGGGGGCTCGGCAACGTACGTGGCGGCCGTCGCCGCTCGGCTCGACGAGGTGTCGACCTCGACGCCGGTGCACTCGCTGCGCCGGGTGCCCAACGGGGTGGTGGTGCGGGCGGGCAACAACCCGCCTCGCCTTTTCGACGCCGCCGTCGTCGCCGTCCATCCCGACCAGGCGTTGCTGTTGCTCGACGGCGCGACGCCCCGGGAGCGCGCCGTACTGGGCGCGATTCCATACTCCACCAACCGGGCCCAGCTGCACACCGACTCCTCGATGCTGCCGCGGCGCGCCCGAGCGCGGGCGTCGTGGAACTACCTGGTGACCCCGGGCAACGACCGCGTGGTGGTCAGCTACGACATCAGCAGGCTGATGCGCATCGACTCGAAGCGCCGGTACCTGGTCACCCTGGGCGGGCATGACCGGGTGCGGCCCGAATCGGTGATCGCCGAGATGACGTACAGCCATCCGCTGTACACGCCGCAATCCGTTGCGGCCCAACGCTTGTTGCCGACTCTGGACGACGACCGCGTGGCCTTCGCCGGCGCCTACCACGGCTGGGGGTTCCACGAGGACGGCGCCGCGTCGGGGCTGCGCGCGGCCCGACGGCTCGGCGCGGACTGGCCGGTGGCGACCCGTCGCCCGGAGGTGGCCGCGTGCTGACCGACGCGCCTCCCGACGCGCTTCCCGACGTGCTGACACCCGCGATCTACCGCACCACCATCACCCACTGTCGGCGGGTTCCGGTGCGACACTCGTTCGAATACCGAAGCTACAGCTGGTATGTCGACGTCGACGACCTCCCCCGGCTGTCCTGGTGGCTGCGGCCGTTTGCGCGATTCCGCGCCGACGATCACTTCTCGGACGACGCACAGGGCTCACTGCGCGACCGGCTCAGCGCCTTCTGCGCCGAGAACGGCGTGGCCGCGCCCGAGGGCAGCATCACCGCGCTGCTGTCGGCCCGCGTGTTCGGCTATGTCTTCAACCCGCTGTCCGTCTTCTGGTGCCATGACCGAGAAGGCCGGCTGCGTCATGTGATCGCCGAGGTGCACAACACCTACGGCGAACGCCACGCCTATCTGTTGCCCCCGGCCGACCTTCCGGTGGCGACGGCCAAACAGTTCTACGTCTCGCCGTTCAACCCGGTCGACGGCTACTACGTGGTGCGAGCGCCCCGGCCCGCAACCGAGGTCGACATCACCGTGTCGCTGCACCGCGATCATCGGCGGGCGTCGCCGGAATTCAGCGCCACCATGCGTGGACAGCGGCGTCCGCCAACGAGCGGACAGGTCGCGATCATGCAAATCATTTCGCCGCTGGCGCCGTTGGTGGTGTCGGCGCGCATCCGGATACAGGGGATCAAGCTGTGGTTACGTCGACTTCCGGTGGTACCGCGATGAGCCTGAACACCATCCAAAAGGCCTCGGCGGCAATCGATTCGAAGCGCTGGCCGGCGGTGGCGACGGTGCCGTCGAGTCCGATCGCCGCGCCGATCGCCGAGCGGCTGCTGCGGCGCGCGGCCGCTCGCCTACCGCTGCGGCTGGTCTACCCCGACGGCGCGGTGGTCGGCGCGGCCGACCAGACGGCCCCGACATTGGTGGTTCATCGACCGGATGCGCTGGCGCGCCGGATCGGGCGACACGGACTGATCGGGTTCGGCGAGTCCTACATGGCCGGCGAATGGTCGTCGGACGACCTCACCGCGGTGTTGACGGTCTTCGCCAGCTCGGTGACCGACCTGGTGCCGCGCGCGTTGCAGTGGCTGCGGCCGATCGGCCCGGCATTTCGGCCGCGCTGGCGCGGCGCCGGCCGAGATCAGGCGCGCCGCAACGTCGCCGAGCACTACGACCTGTCCAACGACCTGTTCGCGGCGTTCCTCGACGAGACCATGACCTACTCGTGCGCGCTGTTCCCGCGGCTGCCAGCGTCCCCGGGCGACCTGGCCGCGGCACAACGACGCAAGATCGATCGGCTACTCGACATGGCCGAAGTCGGCTGCGGCAGCCGGGTTCTCGAGATCGGCACCGGATGGGGTGAGTTGTGCATCCGCGCGGCCGCCCGCGGGGCGCACGTCCGTTCGGTGACGCTGTCGGCCGAGCAGCAGCGCCTGGCGCGCTATCGGGTCGCCGCGGCGGGGCTCTCGAACTCGGTCGAGATCGACCTGTGCGACTACCGCGACGTCGACGGGTGTTACGACGCGGTGGTGTCGGTCGAGATGATCGAGGCGGTGGGATATCACTCATGGCCGCGGTATTTCGCCGCGCTCGAGCGGTTGGTGCGCCCCGGTGGCCGCGTAGCGATCCAGGCGATCACTATGCCGCATCGCCGGATGCTGGCCACCCGCAACACCCACACCTGGATCCAGAAGTACATCTTCCCCGGCGGGCTGCTGCCGTCCACCCAGGCCATTTCCGCTATCACCGAGCGGTGCACCGGTTTACACACCGTCGACATGACGTCGCTACGCCCGCACTACGCCGAAACCCTGCGCCTGTGGCGGGAGCGGTTCGCCGGGCGACGAGATGAGTTGACGCGCTTGGGATTCGACGAAGTGTTCGCGCGCATGTGGGAGCTTTACCTGGCGTACTCCGAGGCCGGATTCCGGTCGGGCTATCTTGACGTCTACCAGTGGACGTTCACACGCGAGGGCCGCAGATGAATCCGATCAACCTCCTCGAAGTATCCGGCGCGTCGATTGCCGCGCTGGCGGTGGTGCACTCGGTCACGTTCGCCATCGGCAGGCGGATCGGCCGTTACAACGTCGTCGACGTCGCCTGGGGTGTGGGCTTCGTGGCCATCGCCGGCGTCGCCGCGACGCTCGGGCACGGCGAGGCGAGCAGGCGCTGGCTGCTGCTGGCGCTGGTGGCGATCTGGGGCCTGCGGCTGAGCTGGCACATCCAGCGCAAGACCGCGGGCAAAGGGGAAGATCCCCGCTACGCGGCGATGCTGCGCGAGGCCACGCTGTCCCAGGTGATACGCAAGGTCTTTGTGCTGCAAGCCTTCATCACGTGGTTCGTCTCCTTCCCGCTGCAGTTGTCGGCGGTCAGCGGACCCACACCGAAGCCGCTGACGGCCGTCACCGTCCTGGGCGTGGCCGTGTGGCTGGTCGGCGTGACCTTCGAGGCGGTCGGCGATTGGCAGCTGAAGGCATTCAAATCCGATCCCGCGCACCGCGGTGTGGTGATGGACCGCGGCCTGTGGGCCTGGACGCGCCACCCCAACTACTTCGGCGACGCGGCGGTGTGGTGGGGACTGTGGCTGATCACCATCACCGGCTGGGTGTCGCTCGCGACGATCGGCTCGCCGCTGCTCATGACCTACTTCCTGGTGTATGTGACCGGCGCCCGGCTGACCGAGAAGCTGATGGCCGGCCGCCCCGGCTTCGACGAATACCGGCAACGGACCGCGTTTTTCTTCCCGCGGCCGCCCCGATCGGTGTGGCGATAGGCTACCGATCGATGACCGGAAGCGCACAGCTGAGCGGGGACCTCGACGCCCTGCTGCGCCGGGTCGCGCGCGGGGACCGCGACGCCTTCGCCGCCGTCTACGACCTGACCAAGAGCCGGGTGTTCGGACTGGTGGTACGCGTGCTGCGCGATGCCGGCTACAGCGAAGAAACCACCCAGGAGGTTTATCTCGAGGTCTGGCGGACCGCGTCGGAGTATGACGCCGCGAAGGGTTCCGCCCTCGCCTGGCTGATGACCATGGCGCACCGGCGGGCCATCGACCGGGTGCGCGCCGAGCAGGCCGGCAGCCGTCGGGAATCACGCTACGGCGCAGCCAATGTCGAACCCGTCAGCGCCGCGGCGCACGACCCCGTCGCCGACTCGGCGATCGCCGTCGAGGAACGTCGCCGGGTGACCAAATGCCTGGACGCGCTGACCGAGGCGCAGCGGCAATGCATCGAGATGGCCTACTACGGAGGCCTGACGTACTCCGAAGTGTCGCAGCGGCTCGCCGCGAATCTGTCGACGATCAAGTCGCGGATCCGCGACGCGCTGCGCGGGCTGCGCAACTGCCTGGACGTGTCATGACCGACCCGACCGAATTCGAATTGCTCGAACTGGCGGCGCCGTATGCCCTACACGCCATGTCGGACGAGGAGCGGGCCGACCTCGACCGGCGATTGGTGTCCGCGCCGGCGCCGGTGGCCGCCGCCTTCCACGACGAGGTCCGCGCCGTCCGCGAGACGATGGCGGTCGTGGCGGCGGCGACCGCGACCGAACCCCCGGCGCACCTGCGCGCGGCCACGCTGGCGGCGGTGAAGTCTCGTGGCGTGCGTCAATTGAGTTGGCGGGCGGCAGCTTTGGCGTCCGCGGCGGCGGCGGTCGTGGTGGGTGCCGCGGCGTTCGGTATCGGGGTGCTGATGCGGCCGCCGGCGCCGTCGACGGTCGCCGAACAGGTCCTGGCCGCCCCGGACGTGCGGACGGTCTCGCGCCCGCTAGCCAACGGGACCGCCACGGTGATGTTCTCCCGTGACCGCAACGCGGGCGTGTTGGTGATGAACAACGTGCCGCCGCCGTCGCCGGGCACCGTCTATCAGATGTGGCTGATCGGGGCCAACGGCCCGACCTCGGCCGGGACGATGGGCGCCGCGGCCGTCGCACCCTCGACGAAGGAGACGCTGACCAACCTCGGCTCGTCGACGGCCCTGGCGTTCACCGTCGAACCTGGTGCGGGGTCGCCGCAGCCGACCACCCCGATATTGGCCGAATTGCCGCTGAGCTAGGCCGTTTTCGGGGACTTCTGCAGCAGGGCGCCGAGCACCGCGACGACCACGCCCAACACCACCAGCGCGGCGCCGGCGACCAAGGTCAGGTTCAGCCAATGACGCAGCCCGGCCTCGGCGTGGTCGACCATCACCTCGGCGATTCGGCGGATGTCGCCGGTGGTGTGATTGAGCGCCCTGTTCACATACCCGCCAGCGGCCTCGATACCCGCCCATCCCGCCGCGCCGACGAGCAGCGCCGAGACGCCGAGGCTGGTCAGTGCCTTGCCGCGGCGCCGGGCAACGGCCAGCGTCAGCAGCGCGCAGAATCCGCTGAGGGCCGCCGCACCGATACTCACCCACGGGCCCCAGGTAGCGAGCCGGCTCAGCTGCCCCTGCCGCAATGGGCCGGGCACCGTCAACGGAACGGTCAGCGTCGCAGGCACTTTCACGTTGTGACTGCTCAATATCCGTTGCAGCGAATCGTCTTTGAGCATCGGGGCCAGGTCGACGACCCATGAATCGCTCGACCCGCTGCCGGTGAACAACCAGCCGTGGGCGGCCCGGTTCACCTGGGCGAACAGCGGCGGAAAGCCGGGCCCGGACGTGAACGCGGTGGCGGCGTCGTGCACCTGCTGGCCGTCGACCGGATAGCGTCCACCGCCGCGCTCGGCGATGAGCGCCATCGCCCGGGTGGTGAGCTCGGAGGCCGCCGCCGACTGCAGCGCCGGATCGGCCGCGGCATTCTTTGCAAACGCGGCGTAGCCGTCGTCGTTGACGACGTTGCACTGCGCCCACGCCGCCGGAATGGCCACGGCCAGCGCGACCGTGGCGGCCAGCCACAAGACCACCTTGGACGTCCCGGCCGCGAATCGCACGCGTTAGAACCTACTGCGCGATCCCGCGCAGATAGGCCGCCTGCCCGAGGTGCTGGGCGCAGTCGTCGATGATGCTCACCAGCCGCGCGCTGGCGGTGACCGGCGGATCCCAGTTGGTGTCCACGACGCGGGACAGCTCGGCGGCGGTCACGCCCGCGACGTAGGACAGCGTGAACTTGTGCACCTCGTGGTAATAGCCGGACAGCAGGTCGGCGGGCGCATGCACCTTCGCGACCTCGTCGGGGCCGTGCCCGTAGCCGGTGTCGTTGCGCGGCAGGTCCAGACCGAACCGGTCCACCCAGCCGTCGCGGGTCCACACCTGCTCGACCCCGGCGACATCGGCCAGCTGGATGTCCTGCACCCGGGCGCTGTGCCAGATCAGCCAGGCGATGCTGTTGGCGTTCGGGGTCGGCCGGTAATTGGACAGCTCGTCGGTCAACCCGTCGGTGAGTTCGTCGACGTGTTCGATCAATCGGGTGAACGAGTCGCGAAGCAGCTCTTGTGCGGCGGCGTCGGTGCCGGGGGTACTGGCCATGCCACCGACATTACGGGCGCCCGTGCCAGACCGCTTCGACGTTGTTGCCGTCCGGGTCGCGCACGAACGCGCCGAAGTAGCCGGGGTGGTATTCGGGCCACTCGCGGGGCGCGTGCAACGACTCGGCGCCCAGACCCACCGCGGCCTCGTGGAACGCGCGCACCGCATGCTCGTCGGCGGCCTCGAATGCGATGTGACTCTCGCGGTTGGATCCCATGCCGGCGCCGTCGGAGATCCAGAATGCCGGGTGCCCTTCGCGGCCGTATCCGATGGCCCGGCCGAAGTCCAGCTGCCGCGAGTAGCCCAGCGTGCCCAGCACCGTGTCGTAGAACTGTTGCGATTTCGGGTAGTCGGCGCAGTTGATGCCCAGGTGGTCGATCACGGAACTGATCCTGGCATGACCACCCGACACGGTCGTAGATTATTTAGATGACCTACGACCTCGTCATCCGCAACGGCACCATCGTCGACGGCTCCGGAGGTGAGCCGTACGTCGGCGACGTGGCGGTGCGCGACGGCGTGATCACGGCCGTCGGGTCGGTCAACGGCGACGGCGCCGCGCGGGAGATCGACGCGACGGGGCTACTCGTCACGCCCGGTTTCGTCGACCTGCACACCCACTACGACGGCCAGTCGATCTGGTCGGAACGCCTGACCCCGTCGTCGGCGCACGGGGTGACCACGGTGGTGATGGGCAACTGTGGGGTCGGCTTCGCGCCGTGCCGCCAGGAAGATCACGACGTGCTCGTCGACGTGATGGCCGGGGTCGAGGACATTCCCGGCGTCGTGATGACCGACGGCCTGCCGTGGACGTGGGAGACCTTCCCCGAATACCTGGACGCGCTGGACGCGGGCAAGCGCGACATCGACGTCGCCGCCTACCTGCCGCACTCCCCCCTGCGCGTGTACGTGATGGGTGAGCGCGGCGCCAACCGCGAGCCGGCCACCGCCGAGGACCTCGCGAGGATGCGCGCACTGGCCAAGGAGGCGGTCGAGGTCGGCGCGCTGGGCTTCGCGTCGTCGCGGTTGACCATCCACAAGACCGAGAGCGGTTCGCCGATCCCGAGCTATGAGGCGGCCCGCGAGGAGATCGAAGAGATCGCGCGCGGCGTCGTGGACGGCGGCGGGGGCCTGCTGCAATTCGTGCCCGACATTCCCGCCGGCGGCTACCAGTCCGTGCTACAGACGGTTTTCGAGGTCGCCGAGGACGTCGGGCTGCCGCTCACGTTCACGCTCGTCGTCGCCAACGCCGGGGACCCGACGTGGCCGGAGGCCATCACCATGATCGAGAAGGCCAACGCGGCCGGAGGCGATATCACCGCGCAGCTGTTGCCGCGGCCCATCGGGCTGATCATCGGGCTGCAACTGTCCGCCAACCCGTTCGTGCTCTACCCGAGCTACCGCGAGATCGCCCACCTGCCGCTGGCCGAGCGGGTGGCCGAGATGCGCAAGCCGGAGGTCCGCGCCCGCATCCTGGCCGACAAGCCCGGCGTCGGTCACCCGATCCTGTACGTGGCGCAGATGTGGGACTGGATCTTCCCGCTGGGCGACACCCCCGATTACGAGCCGGACCCCTCGACGTCGGTCGGGGCGCGCGCCCGGGCCCGTGGGGTGGACCCGATGGAGGAGGCCTACGACCGGCTGCTCGACGACGACGGCCGCGCCATGCTGTTGGTCGCCACCAGCAACCTGGAGGGCAACTCGCTGGACACCGTCGGCCAGCTGCTGCATCGCGACGACGTGGTGCTGGGCCTCGGCGACGGCGGCGCGCACTACGGCATGATCTGCGACGCGAGCTACTCGACCTACTTCCTGGCGCACTGGGCGCGCGATCGGAAGGCCGGCCGGTTCACCGTGCCGGAGGCCGTGCGCGAGCTGACGTCCGTGCCGGCCCGCATCGCCGGGCTGGGGGATCGCGGCCGCATCGGCGTCGGCTACAAGGCCGACCTCAACGTCATCGACCACGCGGCGTTGCGCCTGCACAAGCCCGTGATCACCTACGACCTGCCCGCGGGCGGGCGTCGCCTGGACCAGGGCGCCGATGGATACGTCGCGACGATCGTGTCCGGTGAAGTGATCGCCGAAGACGGGGTTCCCACCGACGCCCGTCCTGGCAGGTTGGTCCGCGGCCGCAAGCCTTCTCCGGTACCTGCGCCATAACGCCACGAAGGGCGGCTCGTCCCGGTTAACTTTGGTTAGTGACGAGCCCGCACTATGCGCGGTTGCCGCCCGAAATCAACTCGGCAAGAATTTTCGCCGGTCCCGGTGCGGCGCCACTGCTCGCTGCCGCAAAGGCGTGGGACGGGCTGGCCGAGGACCTCGCATCGTCAGCATCCTCGTTCTTTTCGGTGACATCGGATCTGGCCAACGGTTCGTGGCAGGGCGCTTCGGCGGCGGCGATGATGTCCGTCGCGACCCAGTATGTGAGCTGGCTGTCCGCGGCCGCCGCCCAAGCCGAGGCGGCGTCCAGTCAGGCCGCGGCCATTGCGGCCGCTTTCGAGACCGCGCTGGAGAGCACGGTGCAACCCGCGGTGGTGGCCGCCAACCGCAACCTGGTGCAAGCGTTGGCGTCGACGAATCATTTGGGGCAGAACGCCCCGGCCATCGCCGACATCGAGGCCGCATACGAGCAGATGTGGGCGACGGACGTGGTGGCGATGTCGGGTTATCACACCGACGCGTCGGCGGCGGTGGCGAAGCTGGCGCCCTGGCATCAGGTGCTGCCGAAGCTCGATCTCGGCCCGCCCGCTGTGGGGCTCCCCGCGGGCACGCCGGCCGACGTCACGGGCGGCGTGAGCCCGCACATCGGCTCGGGCATCCTCAACTCGCCCGCCGCGAGCACGGGCTTCAACCCCGGCGCCACCGGCCCCGGCTTGCTCAACCAGACCTGACCGACGCGCCTATCCTCGACTTCATGCGCACGAAGAAGAGGGTGGACTTCCAGCGGCTTGCGGCCGCTCTGCCGGACTACCCGTTCGCGTATCTGATCACCGTCGGCGACGACTACCGCGCCCACACCGTGACGGTCGAACCGCAGCTGCGCGACGGCGCGGTCCTCGAGGTCGGGCTGATCGGCGGGCGCACCCGCGAAAACCTCGCTCAGCGCAGCGACGTCACTCTGCTGTGGCCGCCGTCCGAGCCGACCGGCTACTCGCTGATCGTCGACGGCACCGCCGAGGTGAGCGACGGCGGCGACGAGACCGTTCGCCTGGACGTGGTGCCCACCCGTGCGCTGCTCCACCGCGAGGCCGACTCCCCCTCGGCGGCCAAAGGCTGCCTGCACGACTGCGTGGTGTTCTCGCTGCCGGCGTGAGCCTCGGCGCCGAACGTGGGCCCTATGCACTTGAATCGCGTCGAATTCGTCCATATGCCCCACGCTCGCGAAGCTTGGCTTTGACGCGCTCAACTATTGCGTCCGGCCGAGACAGCATCTCGGCGCTGATCCTGACTACGGACCAGCCGGCCGCTTCCAGCAAGGCGATTCGCTCGATATCCCATGACCGCTGGTATCGGTCCTCCCAGTGCTGTACGCCGTCGTACTCGACTGCGACCTTCCACTCCCGCCACCCCATGTCCACCCGGATACGCAGATCGCGAAACTCGATCTGCGTCTCCGGCTTCGGAAGGCCGGCGCCTACCAACAGCAGCCGCACCCTCGTCTCCTGCGGCGACTCCGCACCGCCGTCGGCCAACTCAAGCGCCGCCCGCAGCCTCCGGCTGCCACGGGCCCGCGGGTGCCGGTCGGCCAGGGCGACGACGTCCGCGGGCTTGATACCGGTCGCATTGAGCAACGCGTCGAGAATCGGCACGCCCTTCGCGACGGGAAGGTTACAGCCGATGTCGAAAGCCGTTCGGACGGCGGTCGTCACGCGCATACCCCGGACCGTTTGGACCTCGTCATCGCCCAGCCGAAAGCTGTGGGCAATCATCCCTGGCTGAGCGTGCCGATCGGCGCGCGCGATTTCCGCTGGCGCGGAAGCGTCGAGCCATTTCGTGCCGAGCACGGCGGCTGCGGACAAGCCGGCCAGCGTCGCGCCCGTCGACAGCCAGGCCGCGCGCGCTTTGGCGGCCGCCGTCAGCTCCGCATCCCTGTGGATGTACACGTCGCGGAACACCGCTCGATATCGCGTGCGCAACTCACCGCGGGTGACGACCCCGCGCTTGAGGGCTTTGCTGCCGAGAAATGGCTCCATGCGGGCATATTCGCGCGCATGGCCCATTCCTGTATGCGTCGAGCGTGGGTCCTGTGGACGAATTTGGGTGTGTGGACATACGTAGCCCCCACGCTCGCGACACGAGAAAGCCCGGCCCCCAAGGGGACCGGGCTTTCTCGTAACTGGGACCTAGAAGTCCATACCGCCCATGCCGCCGGTCGGGTCGCCCGCCGGAGCGGCCGCCTTCTCCGGCTTGTCGGCAACGACGGCCTCGGTCGTCAGGAACAGCCCCGCGATGGACGCCGCGTTCTGCAGCGCCGAACGGGTCACCTTGACCGGGTCGGCAACGCCGGCCTTCAGCAGGTCCTCGTACTCACCGCTGGCAGCGTTCAGGCCCTGGCCCGCCGGAAGGTTGCGCACCTTCTCGGCCACCACGCCCGGCTCCAGCCCGGAGTTGAAGGCGATCTGCTTCAGCGGAGCCTCCAGCGCCACGCGGACGATGTTGGCGCCGGTCGCCTCGTCACCGGAGAGCTTCAGCTCCTCCAGCACCGGGGCGGCCTGCAGCAGGGTCACGCCACCGCCGGCCACGATGCCCTCCTCGACGGCCGCCTTGGCGTTGCGGACCGCGTCCTCGATGCGGTGCTTGCGCTCCTTGAGCTCCACCTCGGTGGCGGCGCCGGCCTTGATCACCGCAACACCGCCGGCCAGCTTGGCCAGGCGCTCCTGCAGCTTCTCGCGGTCGTAGTCGGAGTCGCTGTTCTCGATCTCGGCGCGGATCTGGGCCACCCGCCCGGCGATGGCGTCGGAGTCCCCGGCGCCCTCGACGATGGTGGTCTCGTCCTTGGTGATGACGACCTTGCGGGCCTTACCCAGCAGCGAGACGTCGGCGTTCTCCAGGGTCAGACCGACCTCTTCGCTGATGACCTGACCACCGGTGAGGATGGCCATGTCCTGCAGCATCGCCTTGCGGCGGTCACCGAAGCCGGGGGCCTTGACCGCCACCGACTTGAAGGTGCCGCGGATCTTGTTGACGACCAGGGTGCTCAAAGCCTCGCCCTCGACGTCCTCGGCGATGATCAGCAGCGGCTTGCCCGCCTGGATGACCTTCTCCAGCAGCGGCAGCAGGTCCTTGACGGTCGACACCTTGGAGCTGACCAGCAGGATGTAGGGATCCTCGAGGACCGCTTCCTGACGCTCGGCGTCGGTGACGAAGTAGCCCGAGATGTAGCCCTTGTCGAACCGCATGCCCTCGGTGAGCTCGAGCTGCAGGCCGAAGGTGTTGGACTCCTCGACGGTGATGACGCCCTCGTTGCCGACCTTGTCCATCGCCTCGGCGATCAGGTCGCCGATCGACTGGTCGCCCGCGGAGATGGCCGCGGTAGCAGCGATCTGCTCCTTGGTCTCGACCTCCTTGGCCGTCTTGAGCAGCGTCTCGGTGATCTTCTCGACGGCCTTCTCGATGCCGCGCTTGAGGCCCAGCGGGTTGGCGCCGGCCGCAACATTGCGCAGGCCCTCTTTGACCAGGGCCTGGGCGAGCACGGTGGCCGTCGTCGTGCCGTCACCGGCGACGTCGTCGGTCTTCTTGGCGACCTCCTTGACCAGCTCGGCGCCGATCTTCTCGTAGGGGTCCTCCAGCTCGATCTCCTTGGCGATGGACACGCCATCGTTGGTGATCGTGGGGGCACCCCACTTCTTCTCTAGGACGACGTTGCGGCCCTTGGGACCCAACGTCACCTTTACCGCGTCGGCGAGGCTGTTCAGGCCCCGCTCGAGGCCGCGCCGGGCCTCTTCGTCGTACGCAATTGTCTTGGCCATTGCGAAGTGATTCCTCCGGATTGGGGATGACACGTCCTGGCCGGGTGCAGTGCCCGCGACGGACGACCGGGCTGTCGTTGGGCCTGGTCTCACCGTCCCGACCTAGCACTCACCGGTCGCGAGTGCCAACGTCATTCTTAGCACTCGCCTATGTCGAGTGCAAGAAGACCCCTGCGGTTATCGCCCCGCGCGTAAACCGTCGACGACGACTTCGATCACCCGGTTGGCCAACTCCGAGTTGTACGCCTCCATCGCCTGGCAGCCGACCAGGATCGACTTGACCTCGCGCACGCCGACGTCGCGGCGCGCGGTGCCCGCTTCCTGCGCCGCGTGCAGCAGGTCGCCGAGCGCGGCCAGGAACGCATCCTCGGCGTCGGGCGCGA
This sequence comes from Mycobacterium sp. IS-1264, assembly GCF_001954195.1. Classification (GTDB taxonomy): domain Bacteria; phylum Actinomycetota; class Actinomycetes; order Mycobacteriales; family Mycobacteriaceae; genus Mycobacterium. The sequence continues at coordinate 104,819 of NZ_MBES01000067.1, forward strand.
CGCTCGCGATGTCGATGCCCAGCCCGGCCAGCGCGTCAACCAGCCCGCGGTCCGTCGCGCCCCACTGCAACACCATCGAGCGCAGGAAACTGAAGAGCGCTTCGCCCGGCCCGTCGGATTTCAGCAGGGCGTAGCCGTCGTCGACGAGGTGCTGCATCCGGTCGTGGATGACGGCCTGAAAGAGCGCCTCCTTCGTCGGGAAGTGCCGGTAGACGGTGCCCGCACCGACTCCGGCGCGCCGGGCGATCTCGTCGATGGGCACCGACAGACCCTCGGCGGCAAAGGTGTCGTAGGCGACCTCCAGCACCCGCGCGCGGTTGCGTGCCGCGTCGGCGCGCAACGGTCGGGCAGCCGGCTGCGCCATGTGTTCATCACCCTTTCGGTTGACAAAGCGGGGCGGGCGTTCCGTATAGTATCCAATCAACCGGAGCGCTCGCCCCGTTTACCTTACAAGCTTAGGAGCTTGCATGACCCCTTCTAAGGCCAAGTGGACCACCGCGGACATTCCCGACCAGACCGGCCGCGTCGCCGTCATCACCGGAGCCAACACCGGCCTCGGCTACGAGACCGCCGCCGCGCTCGCCGACCACGGCGCCCGCGTGGTGCTCGCGGTGCGCAACCTCGACAAGGGCAAGGACGCCGCCGCGCGGATCGCCGCGAGCAGTCCGCATGCCGACGTCGCGCTCCAGGAGCTCGACCTGACGTCGCTGCAGTCCATCCGCGCCGCCGCGGAGCAGCTGCGCGCCGAGCACGACCGCATCGATCTGCTGATCAACAACGCTGGCGTGATGTACACGCCGAAATCCACCACCAAGGACGGCTTCGAGCTGCAATTCGGCACCAACCACCTGGGCCACTTCGCCTTCACGGGTCTGCTGCTCGACCGGCTGTTGCCGGTTGCGGGTTCACGGGTCGTGACGGTGAGCAGCGTCGGCCACCGCATCCTGGCCGATATTCACTTCGACGATCTGCAGTGGGAGCGCCGCTACAACAGGGTCGCGGCCTACGGGCAGGCCAAGCTGGCGAACCTGCTTTTCACCTACGAACTGCAGCGGCGCCTGGCCCCGCACGGCACGACGATCGCCGCGGCCGCGCACCCCGGCGGGTCGAACACCGAGCTGGGCCGCTACACGCCCACGGCGTTCCGGCCGCTCGTCGACGTGTTCTTCAAGGTAATTGCGCAGGACGCGGCCATGGGCGCACTCCCGACGCTGCGCGCCGCCACCGACCCGGCAGTGCTCGGCGGGCAGTACTACGGCCCCGACGGACTCGGCCAGACGCGCGGCTATCCCAAGATCGTGGGGTCAAGCAAGAAGTCGCATGATGCCGATCGGCAGCGCCGATTGTGGGCGGTGTCGGAGGAGCTGACCGGGGTGGTCTACCCCGTCGACTGATCCGCGGCGGGGGCCACACTGGACTCATGTCCCTTGTCGTGCCGCCATATCCACCGCCCCGATACACCAAGGACGAGCCCGAGATCAGCGCGTGGCTCAAGCGCGCTGACGAGCCGCCCGACTACGAGACGTTCGGGACCAAGTACCACTACCTGGCCAACCAGCAGGCCACCGACGGCGACTACGGCCTGTACCGGGTCGACATCGCCCCGGCCGGCGGAGGGCCGCCGGCGCACTATCACCGCGCGATGTCCGAGGCGTTCTTCGTGCTGTCCGGGACGATGAAGCTCTTCGACGGCACCGAGTGGGTCGACGGCCACCAGGGCGACTTCCTCTACGTCCCGCCCGGCGGCATCCACGGTTTCCGCAACGAGGCCGACGAAGCGGCATCGATCCTGATGCTGTTCGCCCCCGGCGCGCCGCGCGAGGCCTACTTCGAGGGTTTCGGCGCGCTGGCCGACATGACCGACGACGAACGCCGGGAATGGTTCATCCGTCACGACAACTACTGGATCCAATAGTCGTCGGGAACCAGCGCGCGGGTCCGTTCGAAGAAGGTCCGCCCGCTGTACGGCAGCTGCGTGACGACCTTTCCGCTGGGATGCCGGAAGTAGTTGGTGCACGCCAGCCAGACCTTGCCTTGCATGGCCGATTGGATCTCGTCGTTGTAGCGCCGCTGCGCCGTGGGCGTGACCTCGATGGTGCGCGCACCGCGGCCGCCCAGCGCGTCGAGGATGTGGCGGACGAAGGTGGTCTGCGCCTCGTGGATGTAAAGAATCGAGTTGACCCCGTTGGTATTCGGGCCGTACAGCGTGAAGAAGTTCGGATACCCGGTGATCAGCGTCCCGAGGTAGGCCTCGGCGCCGTCGCTCCACTCGTCGCGAAGATGGCGGCCGCCGGTTCCGTACACGTCGATGCTGGAGAGGTAGTCGGCGGCCTTGAAGCCGGTGCCGTAGATGACGGTGTCGACGCGGTGTTCGACGCCGTCGACGGTGCGCACTCCCCGTTCGGTCAGCTCCGCGATGGCCGTCGTTTCCAGGCTGACGTTTGGCAACGCGAACGTCGGATACCAGTCGCGCGACATCAGCGGGCGCTTGCAGCCGGCGGGATAGTCCGGCGTCAGCTTTGCGCGCAGCTCGGGGTCGGCCACCTTGCGCGCCAGATAGCTGCGGGCCAGCTCGGTCGCTTCGCGCGTCTGCGCGGCGTCCACGTCGAAGCTGGACGACTCGTAGGCATCGAAGGCCTCGTCGCGCAGCTTTTGCGCCATCTCGGGATGGCGTTCGAACTCCTCGTGCTGCTCGACCGTGAACGGAAAGTCGAACCGGGGCGCGATCCAGATCGGGGTGCGCTGAAACACCGTGAGGTGCGCCGTCTTTGGCGCGATAGCGGGCACGTATTGGACCGCGCTGGCGCCCGTCCCAATCGACGCGACCCGCTCGCCGGCCGTCGACTTGCTGTGGTCCCAGCGCGACGAATGGAATTGGCGACCCCGAAACCGCTGCGCCCCAGGGATATCCGGGATGTGGGGCACATCGAGCATCCCCACGGCGCTCACCACGAAATCGAAGTCGTGCTCGGCGCCGTCGTCGGTAATCAGCGTCCAGCGGCGCCGAGAGTCGGACCAGCGCGCCGTGGTGACCGCGGTTCCCGGCCGCAGGTGTGGACCCAGCCCGTGCTCGGTGGCCACCTTCTCCAGGTAGGCCAGGATCTCGGGTTGGTTGGCATAGGTCTTGCTCCACCGCGGATTCGGCGCAAACGAGTACGAGTACAGATGCGACGGCACGTCGCAGGCCGCGCCGGGAAAGGTGTTGTGGCGCCAGGTGCCGCCGAAGCCGTCGGCGCGGTCGAAAATCGTGAAATCGTATCCGCCGTCGGCGAGTTGGATGCCCATCGCGATGCCGCCGGCACCCGCGCCGATGATCGCGACCCTGCGCCTCACCCCCATTGCGCGAAATAGGGTCGCTCGGGCCGGGTCTTCTCCACGAGGATGAACACCACTCCCCACGGGTCGACGAACCACGTCGTGCGCACCCGCGCGACATCCGCGATCCCGCTGACCAGAAAGCGCACCCCTTTGCTCTCCAGCTCCGCGCGCGTGGCGTCGAGGTCCTCGCAGATCAGCCCGACGTGCGAGAGCCCATGGTCGGTCAGGGCCGCGGCGGCGCGCTGGCCTCGAAGATCCGAGCCGTCGACGCCGAGGTATTCGATCACCTCGAGGACTCGGTCGCTGCCGTCATCGAACCCGACGATGGCCGCCTTCATCGTGGGGTCGGACACCATCTCGCCCATGTCGTCGCGAATGGCATTACCGGCCATCACGTATGGCGGCGACAGCACACGCAGGCCCAATACGTCCCGGTAGAACGCCACCGCGGCCTCGCAATCGGGAACGCACACGCCGGTGTGGGCCAACCCGGTAATCACGTTCTCGACTGTACGTCCGCGAGCCGGAAATCGGGGAGGGCCGATAATGGCCGAGTGCGCTCAGTCGACGAACATCAGCGTGTTGTGTCCGGGATGATTCATGCCCGCCCCGCGGTCGCGGTCGAGTTGGCCGAGGCCCAGGGGCTGGTCCTGGCCGAGGATGTGGTTGCGCAGCTGGCGCTGCCGGTTTTCGACAACTCCGCGATGGACGGGTATGCGGTGCGCGCCGAGGACACGTCGGAAGCCACACCCGAACGCCCCGTCGTGTTGCCCGTCGCCGAGGACATACCCGCCGGACGCACCGACCAGTTGACGCTGCAACCGAAAACGGCGCACCGGATCATGACCGGCGCGCCGCTGCCGGCCGGTGCGACGGCCGTCGTGCCGGTCGAAGACACCGACGGCGGCGTGGACACCGTCGCGATTCGGGCGCCCCGCGACGCCGGCAAGCACATCCGGCGCGCGGGCGAGGACGTGGCGCCAGGCACCACCGTGTTGCGCGCGGGTCAGGTCGTGACGCCGGCTGTGCTCGGCCTGGCCGCGGCGCTGGGCATGGCGGAACTGACGGTCATCCCGCGCCAGCGGGTGCTGGTGATATCGACGGGGTCGGAGCTGGTGGCGCCCGGCATCCCGCTGCGGCCGGGCCAGATCTACGAGTCCAACTCGATCATGCTGGCCGGGGCCGTCCGCGAGGCGGGCGCCGACGTGATCGCCGTCGCGACCGCCGAAGACGATGTCGCCCAATTCAGTTCGCTGCTCGACCGATACGCGGCGGACGCGGACCTGATCATCACCAGCGGCGGCGTCAGCGCCGGCGCCTACGAAGTGGTCAAGGACGCGTTCGGCCGCGACGGGGATCAGGGTGTGGAGTTCGTGAAGGTGGCGATGCAACCCGGAATGCCGCAGGGCATCGGGAGAGTCGCCGGCACCACGATCGTCACCCTGCCCGGCAACCCGGTCAGCGCGCTGGTGTCCTTCGAGGTGTTCATCCGCCCCGCGCTGCGGGCGGCCATGGGCCTGCCCGATCCCGAGCGCCCGCACCGGCCCGCGATCCTCGCCGAGTCGTTGACCTCGCCGCGCGGCAAGCGCCAATTCCGGCGCGCGATACTCGACGCCGACACCGGCAGCGTCACCAGCTACGGCCCGCCGGCGTCGCACCATTTGCGGTGGCTGGCATCGGCGAACGGGCTGCTGGACATTCCCGAGAACGTGGTGGAAGTGTCCGCCGGAACCCAACTGCAAGTCTGGGATCTGAGTTAGGCCGTCGCTCCGTAAGATGGCCGCGTGGCACGACGCCCCCGCACCATCGGCCCGACCGCCGAGGATCCGACTTTCGGCCCGCAACACGTCGTCGAGTTGGTGCGCTCCACCATCCCGCCGGTGCACCCCGCCGGGCGACCGTTCATCGCCGCCGGTCTGGCGGTGGCCTTCGCCGGGCGCAACCACCGCTGGGTGCGCCGCGCGGGTCTGCTGGCGGCGGGTGCCTGCGCGGGGTTCTTCCGTCATCCCCCGCGGGTGCCGCCCGCCCGGCCCGGCGCCATCGTTGCGCCTGCCGACGGGGTGGTCTGCGTGATCGACTCCGCGGCCCCGCCGGCCGAACTCGGCATGGCCCAGACACCCCTGCCGCGGGTCAGTATCTTCCTGTCGCTCTTGGATGCCCACGTGCAGCGCGCACCGGTCAGCGGTGAGGTGATCGCGATGCAGCACCGGCCGGGGCGCTTCGGGTCGGCCGACCTGGCATCGGCGAGCACCGACAACGAGCGCACCAGCCTGCGGATCCGGATGGCGGGCGGCGCCGACGTCGTCGCGGTGCAGATCGCCGGTCTGCTGGCGCGCCGCATCGTGTGCGACGCGCACGTCGGGGACAAGCTTTCGATCGGCGACACCTACGGCCTGATCCGGTTCGGCTCCCGGTTGGACACCTACCTGCCGCCGGGCGCGGAGCCGCTTGTCAAGGTGGGGCAGCGAGCGGTCGCCGGCGAGACGGTCCTGGCGGAACTGTCGTGATCAGCAGGCCCCGTGCGAGGCGGCCGGTAAACCTCCAGATCCTGCCGAGCGCAATGACGGTGCTGTCCATCTGCGCGGGGTTGACGTCGATCAAGTTCGCCCTCGAGCATCAGCCGAAAGCCGCGATGGCATTGATCGCCGCGGCGGCGATCCTGGACGGCCTGGACGGCCGGGTGGCCCGCATCCTCGACGCCCAGTCGCGGCTCGGCGCGGAGATCGACTCACTGGCCGACGCGGTGAATTTCGGGGTGACGCCCGCGCTGGTTGTCTACGTGACCATGCTGTCGAAGTCGCCGGCGGGCTGGGTCGTCGTGCTGCTGTACGCGGTCTGCGTGGTGCTGCGGCTGGCCCGATACAACGCCCTGCAGGACGACGGGACCCAGCCGTCGTACGCGCATGAATTCTTCGTCGGGATGCCCGCGCCGGCCGGCGCGATCTCGATGATCGGGCTGATCGGACTCAAATTGCAGTTCGGCGAGGGCTGGTGGACGTCGGCGACGTTCCTGTGCATCTGGATCACCGGGACGTCCGCGCTCATGATCAGCAAGATCCCGATGCGCAAGATGCACGCCGCCGCGGTACCGCCGAACTGGGCTGCTCCGCTGCTGGCCCTGCTGGCCATCGCCGCGGCCGCCGCGGTGCTGGCTCCCTACATGCTGATCTGGGTGATCATCGTCGCCTACCTGTGCCACGTTCCGTTCGCGGTGCACAGCCAGCGCTGGCTGGCCGCACACCCCGAGGCATGGGACGACGAACCCAAGCAGCGGCGCGCGACGCGGCGCGCGATCCGCCAGGCGCACCCGAACCGCCGATCGATGACGCGGCTGGGGCTGCGCAAGCCGGGCAGGCGGCTGCCGTGAACCCCGACGCCGGTGATAAAGCGGGCCGTCAGCTCACACTCACCGCGCGGCTGAACACCTCGGCCGTCGACTCACGCCGCGGCGTCATCCGATTGCACCCGAATGCCATTGCCGCCCTTGGCATCCGGGAATGGGACGCGGTGTCGCTGACCGGGTCGCGGACCACGGCGGCGGTGGCCGGCCTCGCCGACCAGGACATCCCGGTGAGCATCGTGCTGCTCGACGACGTGACGCTGTCCAACGCCGGGCTGCGCGAGGGTACCCCGGTGATCGTCAGCGCGGTCACCGTCTACGGCGCGCGGTCGGTGATGCTGTCCGGCTCGAAGCTGACCACCCAGTCGATCACGCCGACGAACCTGCGGCAGGCTCTGCTGGGCAAGGTGATGACGGTCGGCGACGCGGTGTCGCTGCTGCCGCGCGACCTGGGCCCTGGCACGTCGACGTCGGCGGCCAGCCGAGCGCTGGCGTCGGCGGTCGGGATCAGCTGGACATCGGAGCTGCTGACCGTTACCGCCGTCGACCCCGACGGACCGGTCAGCGTGCAGCCGAACTCACTTGTCACCTGGGGCACCGGCGTTCCCCTGAGCCCCGCCGCGGCGCCGGCCCGGGGATCGGCCAGCCTCGCGAACCCGCCGATCCATGCCGAGGACCTCAAGGGCGCGCAGGTGCAGGCCGCCAAGCTCACCGAATGGCTAAAGCTGGCACTCGACGAACCGCATCTGCTGAAAACCCTTGGCGCCGGGACCAATTTGGGTGTGTTGGTGTCGGGTCCGGCCGGTGTCGGCAAGGCGACGCTGGTCCGCGCTGTGAGCGCCGGCCGCAGGCTGGTGGAGCTCGACGGGCCGGAGGTCGGCGCCCTGGCCGCCGAGGATCGGTTGAAGGCCGTGGCCGCGGCGGCGACCACGGTCCGCGACGGCGGCGGCGTGCTGATGATCAGCGACGTCGACGCCCTGTTGCCGGAAGCCGCCGAGCCGGTAGCCGCCCTCATCCTCGCCGAGCTGCGCATCGCGGTGGCCACGGACGGAGTCGCGTTGATCGCGACCTCGTCGCGGCCCGACCAGCTCGACGCTCGGCTGCGCGCCCCCGAACTGTGTGACCGCGAACTCGGCCTGACGCTGCCCGACGCGGCCACCCGCAGGGCACTGCTGGAGACGCTGCTCAAGCCGGTACCCACCGGCGACCTCGATCTCGACGAAATCGCCGGCCGCACACCGGGTTTCGTTGCCGCCGACCTGGCCGCGCTGGTGCGCGAAGCGGCCCTGCGGGCGGCCTCGCGCGCCAGCACCGACGGCCAGCCGCCCAAGCTGGAGCAGGCCGACCTCGTCGGTGCGCTCAGCGTCATCCGGCCGCTGTCCCGTTCGGCCAGCGAGGAACTGACCGTCGGGAACGTCACGCTCGACGACGTGGGTGACATGGCCGAGGCCAAACAAGCGCTGACCGAAGCGGTGCTGTGGCCGTTGCAGCATCCCGACACCTTCGCCCGGCTGGGCGTCGACCCGCCGCGCGGGGTGCTGCTGTACGGCCCGCCGGGCTGCGGCAAGACCTTCGTGGTCCGCGCGCTGGCCAGCACCGGACAGCTGAGCGTGCACGCGGTCAAAGGCTCCGAGCTGATGGACAAGTGGGTCGGCGCCTCGGAAAAGGCCGTGCGCGAGCTGTTCCGGCGGGCCCGCGATTCCGCGCCATCGCTGGTGTTCCTCGACGAGATCGACGCGCTGGCGCCGCGGCGCGGCCAGAGCTTCGACTCCGGCGTGACCGACAAGGTGGTGGCCGCGCTGCTGACCGAACTCGACGGCATCGACCCCCTCCGTGACGTCGTGGTGCTGGGCGCCACCAACCGGCCCGATCTGATCGACCCCGCGCTGCTGCGCCCGGGCCGGCTGGAACGGCTTGTCTTCGTCGAACCGCCCGACGCCGCCGCCCGCCGCGAAATCCTGCGCACCGCAGGCAAATCCATCCCGCTGAGCGCCGACGTCAACCTCGACGACGTAGCAGCGGAACTCGACGGCTACAGCGCGGCCGACTGCGTGGCGCTGCTGCGAGAAGCCGCGCTGAGCGCGATGCGCCGGTCCATCGACGCCGCGGACGTGACGGCGGCCGACCTCGCGGCGGCCCGCAAAACCGTGCGCCCCTCGCTGGATCCGGTCCAGGTGGACGCGCTACGCGCGTTCGCCAAAGCTCTCTAGCATCGCCCGCGCCGCCGCCGCCACGTCGGCCTCGAGCCAGCGCGGCATCGGATCGTCGTGCGCGTGGCGCCGCACCACGGCGTACGGCAGGTCGGCAACCGCCCGGGCGACCGCGTCGATGCACCGCGCGCTGCCGCTGCCGAACAGCTCCCGCGCCAGGCCGCGAACCCGCTGGATCAGCGGCGCGTTCATCGCGGCCAGTGTCTCGGAGAACGCCACGTCGGGCTCGCCGTCGAGCAGATCACCCGGCCGCATCGTCAACAACAGCCGAGCGTCCTCGGGAAGTTCGCGCGCGAAGCTGATCGCCGCCACGGCCATCGTGACGGCGGTGTCAATCGGTGTCTCCCCGTCGGCCGCCATCGCTCGCGCCTGGAAACGTTCCAGCGCGCGCAGCCACGCCGCCGTCAGGATGCCGTCGCGGTTGCCAAACCGGTGATACAGCGTGCCGGCCGGCGCACCGCTGGATTTCGCGATCGCCGCCACGCTCGCCGCGCGCGGTCCGCCGTCGAGCACCAGCGCCCGCGCTGCGTCGAGGATCACATCGGTCTCATGCTTTCGCGGTGGGGCCATGATCTAGTACGATCCTTCTATATGGAACGATTACCCTATATCGATGAGCATGCCATAACCATTGACGCGAATCGCGACGACACGTGGTCGGCGCTGCTGCGCGTGATGTGCCGCGACCCGCGCGACCCGTCCACCGTGCCGACCGGTTTCGTGCTGGACGAGGCGCGGCCACCCGAGCGGTTCGCGCTGAAGGGGCGCCACCCGTTCGCCGTGTACCGCTGGGTGTTCGAGCTGGACGAGTCGGGGCGGCAGACCCGGCTGCGGGCGGCGACGTGGGCGGACTTTCCGGGTATTCACGGCAAGGCCTATCGCGCGCTGGTGATCGGGACCGGCGGGCATCGCGTCGCGGTGCGATGGACGCTGCGACGCATCGCCGCGGCCGTACTGGCGGCTCGGGCAGAAACCGGCGAGACCGCGGCCGACTACGCGGACGTCTTCGAGGTCCCCATCCTGCACGGCGACTCGCGCACCGCCGAACAGATGTTTCGTGACGCGCTGAGGGACCAACCCGGCGGAGGCGTTGTGCTGTGGATCCACCGCCACGTGTTGAGATTTAGGCTAGGTCCGCCCTCCTCACCGAATCACGTAATCGGTTGGCAGATCATGCATTCGGACCCCGATGTCCTCGTGCTGACGACAAACGGGTCGCTGATGCGCGGCGAACTCGCGCTGCGACGCGAGGACGGTCGACGTGCCACGCTCACCACTCACGTGCACTATCACCGCAAAGTCGCCGCCCGAACGGTCTGGGCCGTGGTGGGCCCTCTGCACCGGGTCATCGCACCGCGGCTGATGCAGCGCGCCGCCCGTCTGGTGGCCGCCCCTTGAACCTGGGCCTGACCTGGGGTGTGCGGCCAACGGAACGAACCGTGCCGCTGCCCTGCGACGCATTGCGCCCGCGCGCCGGCGTCCAGGCCGACCGCGCGATCAGCATCGCCGCGCCGCCGTCGATCGTGTTCTGCTGGCTGTGCCAGTTGCGCGTAGCACCCTATAGCTATGACATCCTGGACAACCTCGGCCGGCGCAGTCCTCGAGCGCGCGACCCCGAACTGGTTCATCTCGAAGTGGGACAGCGATTCATGACCTTGTTCGCCTTGCAGTCGTTCACCGACGGTGAGCAGATCACCTTGCGGTCCAAGGGCGTCGCGGTCACCTACGCGGTCCGGCCGGAAGGGGCCGGCTCGCGGCTGCACGCGCGCGTATGGTTCGCGGGGCCCCGGCTGCCCGCTCGCGCGCTGGCCCTCGGCGATCTGGTGATGATGCGCAAGCAGCTGCTCACGCTGAAGTCTTTGGCCGAGCGGGAAGCCGGATCGCAATGACCGAGCGCCCGACGGCCCTTCAGGTCGTCGAGGGAATCGACCTGTCCGGCAAGGCATGTGTGATCACGGGCGCGTCGTCCGGGCTGGGCCGTGAGTCGGCACGGGCACTGGCCGCCGCGGGCGCGCACGTGGTCCTGGCGGCGCGCGACCATGGCGCGCTGGCCCAGACGTCCGAATGGATACGGGCGGAAGTGCCCGGCGCGCGGACGTCGACGGTTCACCTGGACCTCACCGCGCTTTCCAGCGTGCGCGCGGCGGCCATGGCGATCGGCGACCTCGCGCCGGTGATCCACGTGTTGATGAACAACGCCGGCGTCATGTTCACCCCGTTCGAGCGCACGCGGGACGGCTTCGAAATGCAGATCGGGACAAATCATTTCGGGCATTTCGAACTAACCCAGCTCCTCGTCCCGCGGCTGGCGGCCGCCGGGAAAGCCCGCATCGTCATCCTGTCGTCGCGCGGTCACCTCCTGGGCGATGTCGACCTGAACGATCCCAATTGGGAGGGCCGTGACTACGACAAGTTCGCCGCGTACGGCGCGTCCAAGACGGCGAACATCCTGCACGCCGTGGAGGCCGACCGGCGCCTGCGCGAGATGGGAATCCGGGCGTATGCCGTCCATCCCGGCACCGTAGCCACGTCGCTGGCGCGCCATATGTCCCGGTTGGATTTCTCCCAGCTACGCGAACACGCGTCGGGGCGCCTGGAGGTCATCACGCCCGAACACGGTGCGGCCACCCAGGTTTGGGCGGCGGTGAGCCCCGAGCTGGCGGACCGGGGTGGATCGTATCTCGAAGATTGCGGTGTCAGCGACGCGGTCGCGCCCTATGCCCGCGACACCCAGCGCGCGGCGCAGTTGTGGATGCTCTCCGAGAAGTTGTGTGCGGCGCGGTGAGCCCTCACGGCTCCGGCCCCGGGGCCGGCAAAGCCGTCCACTCGTCGGAAAGCCGCGCGCTGAACCGGGGTGGCCGTCGATCCAGGAACGCGGCGACTCCTTCACGGGCATCGGCGGTTCCCATCACCCGATGGTGCAGCTGCGTTTCCAGCGACGCGACCTCCCGCGGGGTGTAGTTGTTGATCGCGCTGTCCCACAGCAGCCGCTTGGCGAGCGCCGCGGACATCGGTGCGACATTGACCGCGATGTCGCGCGCCATTTCCATCGCGTGGGCGAGCACCCGTTCGGCGGGCAACGCCGCATTGGCGACGCCGAGCGCGACGGCCTCCGCGCCGGTGAAGGTCCGGCCGGTCAGCAATATCTCCGCGGCCGCGCCCAGCGTGGTCAGATGCGCCAACGTCCAGTGCGACATGCAGTCCGGTATCACGCCCCGGCGCACTTGCACCACACCGTATTTGGCGTCGACCGCGACGATGCGGATGTCGGCCTGCAGCGCGATGGTGAGCCCGATGCCGATGGCGTGGCCGTTGAGCGCGGCGATCACGGGCTTGCGCAATTCGAAGGCGGCCGGGTCGATCGGCGATGCCGAGAATGTCTCACCCGGGGCGTCGAACGGCGAGATGTTGCCCGAGAAGTCCGCGCCGGCGCAGAAGGCGCCGCCGGCTCCGGTGACGACGATGGCGCGGACGTGGTCGTCAGCGTCGCAGTCCCGATACGCCCGACTCAACAGCGCACCCATCTCTGCGGTGTAGGCGTTGAGATGGTCGGGACGATTCAGCGTGAGCAGCGCCACGCCGTCGTTGATCTCAACTGTCACGTCGGTATTCATTCGGATAATTGGAACTCCACCATCTCGGCGACGGTGTCCACGGCCTCGCGCAGCGCGGCGAGCCGCTCGGCCGCCGACGGCGCGGACAGCACGGCGTACCGGTCTGCGGTCCCGATCGGAATGCGGGCCGCCAACCCAAACATCAGCGAGCCGGGGTCGTCGGCGTCGGCTTCGTCGTAGCCCAGCAGCACGTCGCGGCCGGGCAGCTGCGCGCCGCGCGCTTCGGCGATCCGCTCGAACAGCGCGATCACCCGGTCTTCGATGTCGTGCAGTTGCGCGTGGGTCACGGGCTCCCCCGGCTCGTCGGGCCACAGCGTGACGGTCGCCCGTGGGTAGGGGTCGTCGGTCAGCCACTCGCGCACCCGAATTCGCTCGCCGGTACGGCAGCGCAGCGCGTATCGGTCGAGGCCGTGATCGACGCATTCGGTGATCCGGGTCAACACGCCGACATCACAGCGCGTCTCGCCGCCGCCGACCTCGCGCCCGCGCGAGATGAGCACGACCCCGAAGGGATCATCGGCCTCGACGCAGTGGCGCACCAGCGCGACATACCGGGGTTCGAAAATCCGCAGCGGCAGATCCTGGTTGGGCAGCACCGCCGATTCGAGCGGAAACATCGCCATCTCAACGGTTTCGAGATCCGCCATGGCTCAGCTGTCCAGCTCGCTTACGAGCGCGTCAACAACGGCGCGCAGATCGCCGTCATGGTCTTCGGCGACCCGGCGCTGCCGCTGATACGAAGCGCCGACTCGCGGGATGTCGGCCACCGCCGCCAATTCGTCGGCGCAGTGCAGCGACTTCGCGACGGGCTCGAGCCGGTTCAGCACGTCGAGGAGATCCTCGGTGACCAGGCGCTCGTTGCTGTCGGCGTCCTGGATGATGATCGCGTCCAGGCCGTAGCGGGCGGCTCGCCACTTGTTCTCCTGCACATGCCAGGGCGGCATTGTCGGCAACGACTCGTCGGCGTCCAGCCGGCGGTCCAGGTCCACAATCAGGCAGTGCGTCAGCGCCACCAGCGCGGCCAGCTCGCGCAGGTTGGACACGCCGTCGCAGACGCGCACCTCGATGGTGCCCAGATGCGGCGAAGGCCTGATGTCCCAACGGACTTCGTCGATATGGTCGATGATGCCGGTCTTCTTCTGGTCGTAGACGAAGCCCTCGAACTCCGCCCAGGTCTGGAACTGAAACGGCAGCCCGGCCGTCGGTAACTGCTGAAACATCATCGCGCGATTGCTGGCGTATCCGGTGTCCTCGCCACCCCACCACGGTGACGAGGCGGACAACGCGAGCAGGTGCGGGTAGTACTTCAGCAGCGACGACATGATCGGCATCACCTTGTGCGCCGAGGAGATTCCGACATGCACATGCACACCCCAGATCAGCATCTGCCGGCCCCACCACTGGGTGCGCTTGATCAGCTCGGCATAGCGCGGCGCATCGGTGAGCTTCTGGGTGGACCATCGCGCGAACGGGTGGGTGCCCGCGCAGAACAGCTCCATGCCGCGGTCGCGGACGATCCGGCGGGCCGGCCCCAGTGTTTCGCGCAGGTCCTCGATCGCCTGTCCGGTGCAGTCGCAGATACCGCTGACGACCTCGACGGTGTTGCGCAGCAATTCCTTGTGCACGCGCGGGTTTTCGCCGATCTCGGCGATGACGGCGGTGGCCTCGTTGCTCAGGTCGCGGGTCTGCGCGTCGACGAGCGCGAACTCCCACTCCACGCCGATGGTCGGCCGCGGTGAGCGCTTGAAATCGATGCGAGCGCGGGTCTTGTTAGCCGGCACCGATGACACCGCAGGCCACCCGCTTGCCGGCGTCGCCGGTGCTCATCGTCGTCGCGTCGGGCCCCGGCGTGCCGTTGGTCTGGTTGTAGCGATCGCGCGGGATGTTGCCGAAGTTGTCGGCGCCGGCGTGAATGATGATCGCGGTCTTCTCGCCGTTCAACAGGTCTTCCATCGTGAACGCGTCGGTGGTCGTCATCAGCGTCCCCGAACCGTCCTTGCGAACCTGCAGCGACGTCAGGTCACCGCTGGCGGGCTCGGCCGCGTGCCCCGGCACCTGGAAGTGCCCGCCGGCGGACAGGAAGTCGCCGGGCGCGCCGCCGGTGGGTGCGACCGAATTGGGCTCGCACTTGCCGACCTTGTGGATGTGCACGCCATGGAAGCCGGGCGTAAGCTGACCCGGGCCGGTCGTCGCGATCGTGATGGTGGCATACCCATTGGCGAACTCGAGCGTCGCGGTGGCGACCTGCGCGCCGTCCGGAGCCTTCAGATGGGTGATCATGCGCTGCGATGCGGACGCCGCGCCGGCGCCCGCGGGCGCCCCCTCCTCGCCCGAGCCTCCCGACGGCGCGGGCGATCCGGTCCAGATCGCCGGCGGGGTACCCGGGATCGACGACGCGTGTTGGGGCGACGAGCACGCACCTACCAACGCGATCGCGAACGTGGCGGCGGCAGCGACATTGCGGTGCTTAGGCATAGCGGAAGCCTAGCCCGCCGACCTCCGAATTTGCAGCGATGCGAACGTCAGCCCGTCACCAACACGATGACGCCGGGAGGCTGGTTGGTGAGTGCGGGGATGCGCGGTTGGACGGGTGCGCTCAGATTCTTGCCCACGGCATCGGCGGTGGCGTGCTCGTCGTCGGCGTCGGTGTAGTACACCGTGGTGGCCCCGACGTCGGGGATCGACAGGTTCCCCACCTCGGTGACCTTGAAGCCGGCACCGGTGAGCTGGTCCTTGGTGTGCGCGGCGACGCCCTCTTTGGACGAGACGTTGTACACGCGCACCTCGGCCTGGTTCGCAGGGGGCTTACCGGACGTCGAGGCCGTCGTCGAGGTGGTGCTGGTCACGCTGGACACCTGCGACGCCGAGTCGTCCTCGGAGGTTCCCGAGCTACCCAGGGCCTGCCAGCCCAACAGCAGGAAAATGACGCCCAGGAACAGCAGCACCATCACCATGGCCCGCAGGGGAAGCCCCGTCGAGTCGGGGACGCGCTCTTTCATCGCAGCCCACTGTAGCTAGAACCGGGCCGGAACCTGCAAAGGCGCGTCAGGTGTCAGGTGACCTCGAAGCCCAGGCGCCGCGCCGCACGGGCCTTCTGGCGGCTGGCGCGCAGCCGTCGCAACCGCTTCACGAGCATCGGGTCGGCGGCCAGCGCCTCGGGCCGGTCCACCAGCGCGTTGAGCACCTGGTAGTAGCGCGTCGCCGACATCGAGAACAGCTCTTTGATCGCTTCTTCCTTGACTCCCGCAAATTTCCACCACTGACGTTCGAATGCGAGGATGTCGTGTTCGCGGCGCGTCAGCCCATCGGCGATTTCAGAGTCGTCCCCCGATCGATTTGCCCGCGCCATGGCGCTGTCCATATCGCTTCCCCTGGACCCTTCTCGGCGATTCTCAAACTGTGCGAATGACTTGACTTACATAGGGGCATGTTTCGGCGAATATTGAACCACGCCGCGAACCCTCAAGCCGTAATCCAGACCCGCGAGTCGGCGGATTCGCCAAGATTGCCCGGCTGTCCCCCAAGCCGTTGTCCACCCCGCCTAAGCTAGCCGACCATGGCAGTCGTACCCATTCGCATCGTGGGAGATCCGGTCTTGCACGCCCCGACGACACCGGTGGCGGTGGCCGCCGATGGTTCGCTACCGGCGGAGCTGGCCGCATTGATCTCCGACATGTACGACACCATGGACGCCGCCCACGGGGTCGGGCTGGCCGCCAACCAGATCGGCTACGGACTGCGGCTGTTCGTCTACGACTGCGCCGAGGACCGCGGACTGACGGACCGCCGCCGCGGTGTGGTCGTCAATCCCGTCCTGGAGACCTCCGAAATCCCCGAGACCATGCCCGATCCGGGGGACGACGACGAAGGGTGCTTGTCGGTTCCCGGCGAGTCGTTCCCCACCGGCCGTGCGAAGTGGGCGCGGGTCACGGGACTCGACGCCGACGGCAGCCCCGTCGCCATCGAGGGCACCGGCCTGTTCGCGCGCATGCTGCAGCACGAGACCGGACACCTGGATGGGTTTCTCTATCTGGACCGGCTCATCGGCCGGCACGCGCGCGCCGCGAAGCGCGCGGTGAAGTCGCACGGCTGGGGCGTCCCGGGTTTGTCGTGGTTACCCGGCGAGGGGCCGGACCCGTTCGGCCACTGATGATCTCGTGGCCCGAGCCGGGAACGCGGGTGACGGTCCGGTACCGACGCCCCGCCGGTTCGGTCCCGCCGCTGACCGATGCGGTGGGGCACCTGCTGGCGGTCGATCCGGTGGTGCGGGTGCGCACGAAAACCGGCGCCGTCGTCGAGTGCTCGCCCGCCGACGTGGTGGCGCTGCGGGTGCTGACCGACGCGCCGGTGCGCGCGTCGGCCATCCGGGCACTCGAACACGCGGCCGCCGCGGCCTGCCCCGGGGACGAACACACGTGGCTGGACGGCTGGCTCCTGCGCGCCGGAGACGATACCGTCCTTTGCGTCAATTTCCGCTGTGCCCCTGGATATTTCCGCCAGCACCGCGACCATCCCCGCGATCGTCGACTGGTACGACCGGCGTGCCCTGACAGCGTGGCTGGCCTTCCCCGACCGGTTGCTGCGGCCGCCGCCCGGCCTCGCGGCCGAACACACCGAGCGCGTCTCGGTGCGCGACCTGTCGAGCCTCACGCCAGCGTCACAGCCGGACCCGACCGTGACGCCAGAGCAGCGGGAGCGCTGGCGCGCCGCGGTGACCGACGCGCCCGACGGCACCCGGTGGGTGGGGCTTTCGGCCGTGCGCGACGCGGATGACGCGGCCGCGCTGCTGGCCTGGGGTGCACGCATGGGCGCAACCCGCGCGTACGTGGAAGTCGGCGACGACGACACTGACAAGATCGCGCTTGCGGAATCCCTCGGCTTTCGGCTGCACCACCGCCGCCGCTACGTGGCCGCCCGAAGAATCGATACGGTCTAGCCATGCCCGACGGCGTGATCGATGGCGGCGACCCGCCGCGGCTGCGGCTCGCCACCTGGAACGTGAATTCGATCCGCACCCGCCTGGACCGCGTCGTCGACTGGCTTGCTCGCGCCGACGTCGACGTGCTGGCCATGCAGGAGACCAAATGCGCCGATGGCCAGTTCCCGGCCCTGCCGTTCTTCGAACTCGGCTACGAGGTCGCACACGTCGGCTTCAACCAATGGAACGGCGTCGCCATCGCGTCCCGCGTCGGTCTGGACGATATGCAGATCGGCTTCGACGGGCAGCCCAGCTGGAGTAGCAAGCCCGAGGTGGCCGCCGCGGCGGAAGCCCGCGCCCTGAGTGCCACCTGCGGTGGTGTTCGGGTGTGGAGCCTGTACGTGCCAAACGGGCGGGCCCTGGGCGATCCGCACTACACCTACAAGCTGGATTGGCTTGCCGCCCTGCGTGATACGGCCGCCGGGTGGCTGCACGACGATCCGACAGCGCAGATCGCGCTGGTCGGGGACTGGAACATCGCCCCGACGGACGACGACGTCTGGAGCACCGAATTCTATGCCGGCGCCACGCACGTCTCCGAGCCGGAGCGGCGTGCGTTCAACGCGATCGTCGACGCTCAATTCACCGACGTGGTAAGGCCTTTCACGCCCGGCCCCGGGGTCTACACCTACTGGGACTACACCCAGTTGCGGTTTCCGAAGAACCGGGGCATGCGCATCGACTTCATCCTCGCATCGCCGGCGCTGGCCGCCCGCGTGATCGATGCGCAGATCGTCCGTGAGGAACGCAAAGGCAAGGCGCCGAGCGATCACGCGCCCGTGCTGATCGATATCAGACGCTGAGCCGAATGCGTATGGCCGTTCGCTCCCGTTGAAATAGTCCAGAGCCGGCGTACGCTTGCGATATCTAAAGCCAGGGAGTCGCTATGGGTGTCGTTGGCGGAACGGTCCGCAGCATGGGCAAAACGGTGAATCGTGCGGCAGCGGCCACCACGGCGACCGCTGGAGCGGTGGGCGGCGCCGCGGTGAACGGAATCGTCGGCGGCGTAACCGGCGCCGCGGAAGGCATTAGGCGCGGAATCAATTCCGGCAGTCATTCGACGCCTGCGGCCGCGCTCGCCATCGGTGCGCTCGGTGTCGCCGGCCTGGTCGAGTGGCCGGTGCTGCTGGCGGTCGGTGGCGGCGCGCTGTTGCTGCAGCGGCTGAACCGCAAACCGGATACGCAGCCAACGGCCGCGAAAGCAAACCTCAAGCCGGTTCCGACGGAGCGGCCGCCGCAAAAGGCTCAGAAAGCCGCCGCCAAGCGGCCGGCCAAGAAGACGACGGGCCGCCGGGCGGGCACCACTCAATTGCGCAGCACCAACTGAATGTGTGAGTACCGGGCTCAGCCGACTGCCCGGCTGTGCCCCCCTCCGCCCGCCGGCGCGGGCTCAGGTGCGCGGCACGACATCCGATCGGTCTCCACAATCTCCACGACGCCCACACGCCAGAGCAGGGCATATAGCTGCCGCACGGGCACGGTCAGCACAGAAGCTACCGTCGAAGTCATCGGATCGGCCAGGACGTCGGTCGTCGACATATCTCCGACGTTGACCACCCGACCCGGCTCAACGGCAAATGCTTAGTTACGGAAAGGCAAATGATGGCCGAAAAGAAGGCTCGCAGGGGGACCTCGCAGAGCGAGGCGGTGCAGAAAATCCGCGAAGGCGAGACGTTCGCCGTAAATCTTCCGGTTTTTGGTCAGCTGGAGATTCCGCGGCCCGAGCAGATGGCCTATTACGGGGGTCTGGCGGCGCTGGCCGCGTTCGAACTCATCGACTGGCCGGTGGCCATGGTCATCGCCGCCGGACACCTCTTGGCGAGCAACCACCACAACAAGGTCCTCGAGGAGCTCGGCGAGGCGATGGAAGAGGCCTAGCCGGGCCCGTCAGCGGCTGGATTCGACCGGAACGCGTTCGTGCACGGTCAGCAGCACGTGGTCGAACTGGCTTTGCACGGTCGGCGACGGCGGCGGCAGGCTGACGACTTCGCTGACGAGTTGTTTGGCCAGCACGCGTAGCTTGACGTTGGTCTCCTGCGACCGCCATTGCAGCACCCGAAAGGCCTGATCCGCGCTGACCCGGTAGACGGCTATCAGGACGCCCTTGGCCTGCTCGATGGCCGCGCGGTTCTCGAACAAGTCCGGCAGCGCCTCGTCGAGCACCTCCTGCCGGGTTTCCGAGCGCGCCTCGTCGAACGTATCGGTGAGGTCGATGTAGTAGCCCGCGGTGCCCACGACCGCACCCGATTCGTCCAGGATGCGGTCGGCCACGACGATCGCGTCATGCTCACCGCCGGCGGTGTCGATGAAGCGATGACGGCTGGAGAATGATTCTCCCGACTGCACCGCATAATCGAGCAGATCACGGACGTGTTCGCGGTCATCGGGATGCTTGTGCGACAGCAGCAACTCCGTCGTCGGCACGACAGACCCGGGCTCGTAGCCGTGCATCCGCGCGACCTCGTCGGACCATTCCCAGCGCTCGCCCGCGAACCAGAAGCGGAAGCTGCCAACGCTCAAGTGTCCCGAGGCGGCGCCCTCGGCATCGCCGGTCGTAGGCGTGGGCTGTGGCACGTCTCCATCATTCCACCGGGTGGATTCGACGGCGAGAGTCGGCAGGCACGGCGTTGGGGGTAACGTCGCGTGCGGACGATCAAACAACTAGGGCGCGGGAGCGCACGCCGAGTGCGCTGAGAGGACGGCTGGGGCCGTCGACCGTACGAACCTGACCGGGTAATGCCGGCGTAGGGAGATGACAAATGACCGCAACTGTCGAACCGTCCGTGACCACGGGACCCATCGCGGGCAGCAGCAAGGCCTATCGCGAAATTGCGGCGCCCGGCACCGGCGCGGGTCTCAAGGTTCCGTTCCGGCGGGTGCACCTGTCCACCGGCGACCACTTCGACCTCTACGACACCTCCGGTCCGTATACGGATCCGGACGCGATGATCGACTTGGCGGCCGGGCTGCCGGCGCGGCCCGGCGTGGTCCGCGACCGCGGGACCCAGCTGCAGCGCGCCCGCGCCGGGGAGATCACCGCCGAGATGGCGTACATCGCCGCGCGCGAGGACGTGTCGGTCGAGCTGGTGCGCGACGAGGTCGCCCGCGGCCGCGCGGTGATCCCGGCCAACCACAATCACCCCGAGAGCGAGCCGATGATCATCGGCAAGGCATTCGCGGTCAAGGTCAACGCGAACATCGGCAACTCGGCGGTGACGTCGTCGATCGCCGAGGAGGTCGACAAGATGGTGTGGGCCACCCGCTGGGGCGCGGACACCATCATGGACCTGTCCACCGGCAAGAACATTCACGAAACCCGCGAATGGATCCTGCGCAATTCGCCGGTGCCGGTGGGCACGGTGCCGATCTATCAGGCACTGGAGAAGGTCAAGGGCGATCCGACGGAGCTGACCTGGGAGATCTACCGCGACACCGTGATCGAGCAGTGCGAGCAGGGCGTGGACTACATGACCGTGCACGCCGGCGTGCTGCTGCGGTATGTGCCCCTGACCGCCAAGCGCGTCACCGGCATCGTGTCCCGCGGCGGGTCGATCATGGCGGCCTGGTGCCTGGCGCATCACCGAGAGTCGTTCCTGTACACGCATTTCGAGGAACTGGCCGACATCTTCGCGCGCTACGACGTCACCTTCTCGCTGGGTGACGGGCTGCGTCCCGGCTCGATCGCCGACGCCAACGACGCCGCGCAGTTCGCCGAGCTGCGCACCCTGGGCGAGCTGACCAAGATCGCGAAAGCCCATGGCGCACAGGTGATGATCGAGGGTCCCGGACACATCCCGATGCACAAGATCGTCGAGAACGTGCGGCTCGAGGAAGAGCTGTGCGAGGAGGCGCCGTTCTACACGCTGGGTCCGCTGGCCACCGACATCGCGCCGGCCTACGACCACATCACGTCGGCGATCGGCGCGGCCATCATCGCGCAGGCCGGTACCGCGATGCTGTGCTACGTGACCCCCAAGGAGCACCTGGGATTGCCCGACCGCAAGGACGTCAAGGACGGGGTGATCGCGTACAAGATCGCCGCGCACTCGGCGGACTTGGCCAAGGGCCACCCGCGCGCGCAGGAGCGCGACGACGCCCTGTCGACGGCCCGCTTCGAGTTCCGCTGGAACGATCAGTTCGCGTTGTCGTTGGACCCCGACACCGCGCGGGAGTTCCACGACGAGACGCTGCCCGCCGAACCGGCGAAGACGGCGCACTTCTGCTCGATGTGCGGACCGAAGTTCTGCTCGATGCGCATCACGCAGGATGTCCGCGACTACGCGGCCGCACACGGGCTCGACAGCGAGGAAGCCATCGAGGCCGCAATGGCCGAGAAGTCGGTCGAGTTCGCCGAGCACGGCAATCGGGTGTATCTACCTATAACGTGACGTACCTGCCGCTGCCCGGGCCGGGCGAGACGCCGCTGCGGGTGCTGGCCATCGCCGGGTCGGACTCCGGCGGCGGCGCCGGTATGCAGGCCGATGTGCGCACCTGCACGCTGCTCGGGGTTCATGCGCTGTGCGCGGTGAGCGCGGTGACGGTGCAGAATTCGGTGGGCGTCAGAGGTTTTCACAAGGTCCCCGGCGACGTCATCACGGCCCAGATCGAGGTGGTCTGTCACGACATCGGTTTGCAGGCGGCCAAGACCGGCATGCTGGCGTCGGGCGAAATCATCGAAGCGGTCGCCGCGGCCTGGCGGGACCACGGCGGCGACGCCCCGCTGGTGGTCGACCCGGTGTGTGCGTCGATGCACGGCGACCCACTGTTGGACACGAGCGCACTGGATTCGGTTCGTACCGAACTGTTTCCGCTGGCTCGCTTGGTGACGCCGAACCTGCACGAGGTGCGGTTGCTGGTCGGCATCGACGTCGTCGACTCGCGGTCGCAGCGAGAGGCCGCACGCGCACTGCACGACTTGGGACCCAAGTGGGCGTTGGTCAAGGGCGGGCACCTGCAGGGTTCGGCGAGCAGCACGGATCTTTTGTTCGACGGCACCGACTTTCACGAGTTCGACTCGCCGCGGGTGGACACCATTCACGACCACGGCGCCGGGGACACCTTGGCCGCGGCGACGGCGTGTGCGCTGGCGCACGGGTTCACGGTGCCGGACGCGGTGTCGTTCGCGAAGGGGTGGGTGACCGAATGCCTGCGCGCCTCCTATCCGCTGGGCCACGGACACGGGCCGGTCTCGCCGCTCTTCCGGTTGTCATGAACCTCGACCAGATCGCGGGCGTCGCGCACCGACCCGCAGGCCCGGCCGCCGGGGTGGTCGTGCTGACCCACGGCGCCGGAGGTAGCCGGGAATCCACACTGCTGCAACAGGTTTGCGACGAATGGGCGCGTCGTGGCTGGCTCGCGGTGCGGTACAACCTGCCCTACCGCCGCCGCCGGCCCAAGGGCCCGCCGTCCGGCTCGGCGGCGGGTGACCGCGCCGGAATCGTGGAGGCGATCACCGTGTGCCGCGGCCTCGCCGACGGGCCGCTGATCGCCGGCGGACATTCCTACGGTGGCCGGCAGACGTCGATGGTCGTGGCCGCCAACGAAGCACCGGTGGACGTGCTGACGCTGTTCTCCTACCCCGTGCACCCGCCCGGCAAGCCGGAGCGGCCCCGCACCGAGCACCTGCCCGACATCACGGTGCCGACGGTGTTCACCCACGGCACCTCGGACCCCTTCGGCACCCCCGACGAGGTTCGTGCGGCGGCGGCTTTGGTCACCGCACCGATCGAGGTCGTCGAAATCGCCGGCGCCCGACACGATTTGCGTTCGACGAAGCTCGATGTGCCCGCGCTCGCGGTGGACGCGGCGCTGCGCCTGCTGCGCTGATCACAGCGTGGTGACGTAGCCGCCGTCGATGCGATAGTCGGATCCGGTGATGTTCCCGGCGCGGTCGCTGGCAAGGAACAAGACGAGGTCGGCGACTTGCTCGGGGGTGGTGAAAAGGCCCGTCGGAGTATTCTCGATGATCGCCGCCCGGACTTCCCCGGGCGTGCGGCCGTCGGCGGCGGCGTACTGAGCGGCCAACCTACCCTCGTCGGTCCAAATCTCCGTCAGCACCGCCCCGGGGCTAACCAAATTGACTCGGATGTCCTTCGGCGCCAACTCTTTTGACAACGCTTTCGAAAAACTGGCGAGGGCGGCTTTGGCGGCGCAATAGTCATAGCTTTCGGGATTGGCAAGGTAGGCGTTGATCGAGCCGATGATGACGATAGAGCCGCGGCCGCGCCTTTCGATCTGGGGTAGCGCGGCGCGGACGGATCGCACGGCGGCCATTACGTTGAGATCCCACGTCGCTTGCCATTGATCGTCGGTGATGCCGGCCAGCCCGCCCGCACGGACCTTCGAACCGCCGACGTTGTTGACCAGAATGTCGATCCCGCCGCGCTCGGCCGCCACGGCGACCAGCTCTTCGGCTGCGCCGGCCTGGGAGAGGTCGACGGGCACGAACGACGCCTGCCCCGTCTCTTCGAGCGCCGGCAGTCCCTTGCCGGGCGTCCGTGACCCGGCCACCACATGAACCCCCGCATCCACGAGGGCTTTGGTGATCGCGAAACCGATGCCTTTGCTGGCGCCGGTGACTACTGCGGTCTTCCCCGATAGACGCAAATCCATATCAGTCCTTCCCGCGTCTGCGGCGCGCACGACGCTAGAGGCTACGCCGCACTGGGCGCGGACTTCGTCAAGCGCGATCCTGGCGCGCCACCGGTTAGAGCTTGCCCAATGGACCGCAACGGGCTCGCCGCAACCCGAGATACGAACCTCCTCCGCCGAGCTATTTATACAGTCCAAACTGGACAGTCTTAGCTGTCTAGTCTAGATTGGTGGCATGGATGGCATCGGCGAGTCCGCCGTCGCGGCCGCGCGAGATATTCGGGTGGTCTTCAGCCGGCTGCGGCGGCGGTTGAGGAACGTCGCGGTTGGTGAGGATCTGACTCCGTCACAGACGGCGGTGCTCACCCGGCTATGGAAAGAGGGGGCGTCGTCGGCCAGCGCGTTGGCAGGCGCAGAACGGGTACGCCCCCAGTCGATGGCAACCATACTGGCCGCCCTCGCACAACGTGGGCTCATCGAGCGCACTCCCGACCCGGAAGACGGTCGGCGCCAAGTGGTCTCGCTGACCGAGGCGGGCCGTGAGCGCGCCGAGAGCGACCGTCAAGTGCGGGAGGAGTGGCTGGCACGCGCGATGCAGGAGCGGTACTCCGAACGCGAGCGGCGCATCATCCTTGATGCGTTGTCGCTGCTGGAGCGCCTAACCGAACAATAGCTACACGAAAGGACAGATTTGGCAATGCAATTGGGAGTGCACTTCATCGATTTTCTGCCAGGCGACCCGGCGAAGCTGGGCCCGACGCTTGCCGACGCGGCCAGAGCCGCCGAGGAAGGCGGGGCAACGCTGTTCACGCTGGCCGACCACTTCTTCCAGATGGAAGCCCTTGGGCCCGCGCAGGATCCTTTCTTGGAGGGCTATACATCCCTGGGTTTCCTGGCCGGACAAACAACGACTATCGACCTGGCCCTGCTGGTCACCGGGGTGACGTATCGCTATCCCGGGGTGCTGGCCAAAACGGTCACCACGCTCGACGTGCTGTCCCAAGGCCGATCGATGCTTGGCCTGGGCGCGGCGTGGTATGACCGCGAACATGCCGCGCTCGGCATTCCGTATCCGCCGCTGAGCCAGCGCTTCGAGATGCTCGAAGAGACGCTGCAGATCTGTCGGCAGATGTGGAGCGACGACGACGGACCCTACACCGGCAAGCACTATCAGCTGGCCGAGACAATCTGTGCGCCCCAACCGATTCGGCGGCCACCGATTCTGATCGGCGGCGACGGCGAGAAGAAGACGCTGCGGCTGGTCGCGGAGTACGCCGATATCTGGAACAGCATGGCGACCGATGTCGACGAGCTGAAGCACAAGGTTGACGTGCTGAACCGCCACTGCGACGAGGTGGGCCGTGATCCCGGCGAAATCCGCAAGACGGCCGGCGGCCTCGCGACCATGGACCCGTTCGATGACACCGACGCGTACCTGAAGACTGTGGAGCGCTATGCCGCGCAGGGCATCGAGATGATCAACGTCGGTCCCCTGCCGGGAAACCCGGATCCCGTCGGCTTCATCCGCCGGTATGCCGATCAGGTGATGCCGAAGCTGGCCGGGATAGGTTGAGCTGCAACGACTATCGCCGTCGCCGGCAAGCTGGAATGCGTGTGTGACGTGCCGCCGAATACGGCCCCGAGGATCCCCGCGAATATCACCAGCGCGGTCACGATGCCGCCGATGACGATTCCGGCAATCGCCAAACCGCGGCCCCCCTGGCCGCTCTGCCTGATCTGGCCCAGCGCCAAAACGCCGAGGATGATGCCCAGAATGCCGCCGATGATGCACAGCCAACCGAACAAGGAGCACACCAACGAGGCGATGGCCAGCCCACTGGTGCCGACGGGCTGTGGTGGCGGATAACCATAACCACCCGGCGGTGGCGGATAGCTGGGCGGGGGTTCCGACACGGACGCCTCCTTATCCGGGGTACCGCGAGTAGCACGCGTCCATGTTGCCGGTCACGCCGCCGCGGAACGCCGCTATCCGCGTGAAGCCGGCCGGAACGCTGGTACCGTCCGCGTCGCTGGCCACCAGGTGGTTGGTGAGCAACCCCGCGACGGCTTCGTCGAGGTCGCCGGCGGTCAGCAAAAGCTCCTTCTTGGAAGGCAAGTCGATGGGTTCGGCCATCTTGCGGTGCACAACACCGGTCAGGCACGCGGTGCGCAACGCGGTCCACGGGCTTTGCATCGCCAGCCCGCGTTCGTGCTGTACCGCCAGCGCGTATCGCGACATCACGACCGACAGGGCGGTGTCGTCTCCCTGCGGCAGCGTGTGTTCGCTCTCTGCGGAGACCTTCCCCATCTTCGCCAGCCCGGGCAGATCGACCACGATGGTGTTGGTGGCCGGACAATACGACGCCGGCGGGCTGGCTTTCGCATCCGGGCAATCGGCCGGCTTGTAGGACAACGTCGGCGGATTCTTCGGCGAGAAGATCTTTCCCAGCAGCTCCATCAGCGTCGACAGGGTGTCTTCGTTGAGCGTGACCTCGCCGGTCTCCGGGTCCCCGCTGTTATCGACGCGCAGGGTCTTGGGAAGGTCGCCGCGGCGCTGCTCGATTTCCTGCTTGTTGATCCCTGCGCAAGCCGACGCCCCGCTGATGAAGCCCATCTGGAAGGCGCTGATCCGATCCAGGGCCGAGCCGTGTTCGTCGTCGTTCTCAGTGTCCGCGTCCATCACCGGGTCACGGGTGGTGATGATTCCCGCCAGCACGTGGTCGAGTCCGTCGGCGGTGCTCAGCGTGAAGCGCGGCGACTTGCCGTCGGCCACCCAGAACAGATAGACGCCGGCGAAACAATCGGCCTGCTGCTCGCGAACGATGGTGGGGTCCTTGCGGGTCACCAGTTTCGCCATCTGCTGCAGGGCATGCCCGAACTCGTGGGCCAGCACGCCGTTGACGGACATGTCGCCGAAATAGCGTTGCGCGACAGGCATGAACACGCCGCGGTCCCAGGCGATCAGGTTGCATCTCGATGTGAAAAAGGCGTTGACGAGCTTGTAGGTGTCGTTGTGGCACACGATCGGACTGCTGGGATTGGTGGAGTCGTAGGAGATGAGCTTGCCGACCGGGACGAACGATCCCTGTAGCGATTCGCCGTATACCGACTTCCAGTACTCCTCGATGTCATTGATCGATAGCAACGACAACTTGTCGATGGTGCCGTTGTCGGTGTTGATCACCGTTCCGGTCGTAGCCGGCGCGTTCGGGCGGATCCCGCTGGGACCGTTGGTGGCGGGCAGACCCCCGACCCGGAACGGGTCGTTGAGCATCGACAGGGCTCGTCCTTCGACGAACGTGCTGCAGCCGGCCACCACGAGTATCGCCGCTGCGCAGGCGATTGCCGCCCGCAGCGCTGCCGCCGCCCTGCGTCGGCGACCTCCGGCCGGTCGACGTCGATACCGCGCGTGGTTATCCATCACCAACCCCATCTCGACCGGCCGAATCAAAAGGGTCCTTATTGTAAATCCGTCGATCAACGAGCGTGCCACAAATGGGGGCCTCAGCAAACCCCCGAATCAGCAATCGCCTCTGGTGGACGGGCGCTACGGCAGCCGCGTGCGGTGCCGCTTGTCGTGGGACGGGACGCCGTTGACTCCCCCGATTGACATGGCATAGCTGCCGACCGCGTACGCCACCCCAGAACCCATGACCGCCAATGCTTCCCGGCTGATGTTGTCGACGGTGTCGCGGGGGGTCTGGAAGTTGGGATCGAAGCCGACACCGGCCTTGCCGCCCCATAGCCGCGCTTGCACAGGGGTTTTCAGCTGTGACGCGCCGGCGCTCATCCCGCCGATCGGCACGCCCGCCACCATGAAGGGGTGGTAGTCGGTCCGGGTGCCAAGCGGCATGTCGGCGGGCCGCTTCCCGGCCAGGTTCAGGTAGCCGTCCAGCGTGCGCTCGATGCCGGCCGAGCCGTCGGGCACGTCACCGAACGAGACACCCTGTCCGGGCGGACCGGACTGATCGCCGTCGTCGGTGAAAAAGCCGGCGTTGAGCGAGCCGATCAGGTTGACGTTCAGGTACATGGCGATGTCGTTGCGTTGCTCGTCATCCAGGCCGAACACGTAGTCCGTCACCCCGTTGAGCCCGTCCTCGTCGGCGCCCCAGAACACGAACCGCACCGCGTTGTTCACCGGCGCCAGCGGCCCGAGCTGCAGCGCGGTTTCCAGCACCGCGGCAACCCCCGAGCCGTTGTCGTTGATGCCCGGGCTGTCATGCGGGCCGTCCAGGTGCGCTCCGACCATGATCACGTCTTTAGTCGAGCCGGTCTTGGTCTGCGCCAGCACATTTCGCGACGTGATCTTGACGTTTTCGGCATCCAGGACCAGATGTACCGGTGTGGTGCTACGTGCGAGCGCGCCGGCGGCCTCGGCACCGGCGACGGCGACCGGAACCGTCAGCTGCTTGAAGTAACCCGGATTGAACAACGTGGGCGGCGCGCCCTGGCCGCCCGGCGTGCTGAGCACGACCAGCGCGACGGCGCCCTTGGCCACCGCGCTGTTCTGCTTGTCGACCACCGAGCAGCGGGTGTCGTCGACGACGGCGATCGCACCCTTGGGTAGGGCTGCCGGGTAGTCGCCGACCGCGCAGCCCGACGGCGCGCCCGGCCGGACCGGTTGCCCGGTCAGACCGCCGGGCGGTGTCCGGACCAACAGCGAGGCCTGGTCGACCGGATAGCCACGGCCCGCGATCGTCAGCGCCGGCTTGCCCTGGGCAATGGCATACAGCCGGTCGAACTGCGGCGTCGATACCTCGAAACCCTTGCCGCGCAACGTCTTCACCACATACTCCACGCTGGCGTCGTAGCCCGGTGTGCCGTCCGCCCGGTTCCCCTTGTTGGCGTTGGCGATGTCCTGCAGTGCGCGCAGGTGGCCGAACATCCCGTCGACGCTCACCTTTGCGGCCAGGCCACGACCGAGGTCGGGCGCCGAAGCGGGCGGAGCCGGCCGCGGCGACGAACAGCCGGCCAGCAGCCCGATCACCAGCAGCGCGCCCAGCCGCCGGGGCATGGCACGCGTCATGGCTTGGAGAGCACGTGGCGCGTACGGTCCGCCATGACCGGGACGCCGTTTCGTCCGCCGAGGTCCTGCGCATACAGCGCCAGCACGTAGGCAACGCCGCCGCCGTTGATGCCCAGCGAGGTGCGGTCGATGTGGTCGAGGGTGTCGCCCTTCTGGTGGTAGTTCGGATCGAACGGCTCGTTCGCCGTCCCGCCCCACAGCTTGGCCTGCTCGTCGGACTTCTTGTTCTCCGCACCCGAGAACAAGCCGCCCGCGGGGATGCCCGCAAGGGTGAATCCGTCGTAGTCGGAGCGCCCGTCGAACGAGGTGTCCTGCGCGGTTTTGCCGGCCGACTTCAGGTAGTCGACAAACGTGCGCTCGATGCCGGCCGAACCCTCGGGTACCATCGGTTGCCCGCGCGCATCCGGCGGCAGCGATTGGTCTCCGTCATAGGTGAAGTAGCCGGGATTCGGCGACGCGAGCATGTCGAAGTTCAGGTACAGCGCAATGTCTTTGAGCGCATCGAGGTTGAGCGACTCGACGTAGTTGCGCGATCCGATCAGGCCGACTTCCTCCGCGCCCCAGAAGCCGAACCGCACCGCGTTGTGCACCTGCGGTGAATTACCCAGCTGCACCGCGGTTTCCAGGACGGCGGCCACTCCCGACCCGTTGTCGTTGATGCCCGGCCCCGCCGGCACGCTGTCCAGGTGTGCGCCCGCCATCACCACGTCGGTGGGGGATCCGGTCTTGGTCTGCGCGATGACGTTGCGGGCCTTGAAACTCTGGCTGCCGGCATTCAGCTTGATCGTCGTCCGCCCGGGCTGGACCCGCAGCTGCACCCCCACGGACTTGGCCACCCCGACCACCGGGATCTTGACGTCGGTGTCTGCGCCCAGGGTTCCGCCCATCTGCTGCTCGTCCACGTTGTCGGCGACGATCATCGCCACGGCGCCGCGCTGCGCCGCGGCGTCCTCCTTCTGGGCGAAGGGGCAGGTTCCGCGGTCCACCAGCACCACGGCGCCGTGCACTGCCAGCCCGTCGAAGTCGGAGGGCTTACAGCCCGAGCTGTCTCCGGTCGGGGCGGCCACCAGTGGCCCGCTCACGCCGTCCGGCGGTGTGGCGGCGCTGTAGTCGAGCGCGCGCGCCTCCACGGGCTTGCCGCCGACCGTCACCTCCGGTTTGTCGGCATGGAACACCCGGGCCGAGAACTCCGGCGTCTGCACGTCAAAACCGCTGTTACGCAGCGTATTCACCACATAGTCGACGCTGGCCTCATAGCCGGGGGTGCCCACTGCACGAGTGCCGTTGTTGGCGTTGGCGATGTCCTGGAGCTTCGACAGGTGCGCCATCATCGCGTCGGTCGTGACCTTGTGCTGCAGGGCACTGGCGAACTTCGCCGCGGCGGGATCGCCGATCGGTTGCTGCGAATTGGCCGTCCGGTGGAAGCAGCCGGACGCGGTGACAGCGACCAAGCCGAGCACCGCCACGACAGCCCTGGATTTGTGCACCATCGCGCCCAACGTTAGACGCGGGGGGTCCGGAGTTCCAGCTCAGACATACAGCGCGCTGAAGGGCGCAAACGGGATGTTGCGCACCACAAACCAGGCCAGCACTACCACCAGCGTCACTGCCGCGGACCATCGATGGTGCTGCCAGCCTCGAATCCGGCGGCCCGAAACGCGGCCGTAAGTCCACGCCGCGAAGGCCCACACCAGCAGTGCGATCGCCACCAGGCCCACAGCGTTAAACCTCGCGGCCGCTAGCAGATTGCCGTGCATCAACGAGTACAGCATCCGCAGGCTGCCGCAGCCGGGACAGTCGATCCCCAACAGCGCCTTGGTCGGGCATACCGGCAGCGGACCGTGCGGTGTGGTCGGATCGCCCACCCAGATGGCCGCGCACACCAGCGTCGTGCCCGCCGCCACCATCAGTGGCGCACCGAGACTCAGCCGTGTCGAACCAGGGCTCACCGTGGAACCAATCGCGGCCTTAGAAGAACATCGTCGTGGCAAGCATCGCGGCGTTCGAGTTGGTGGCCAACCCGCCCGCAATTGCGATGATCGCGTAGATGATGCCCACGACAACACCAATAACGGCCGACCAGATCACGAACTTCTTGGCACTGTCGGCGGCCGCCTGCGCCTCGGCATACTGGCCCTGCGCCCATAATCCGTTGACTTGGCTGGACTTGACGATCGCCACGATCCCCAGCGGAAGGCAGCAGAACAACGTCACCAAAATGGACCACACCAAGTAGTTGTTCGGCGCTTGCCCCGCGGGCGGCTGTTGCGGTGGGTAACCGGGAGGGGGAGGCGGCTGTGCAGTCATCGGGTCTCCAGTCAAGAGAAGTTAGCTGGCGTAAAGCGTGCTAACCATACCTGAGCGACGCCCGTCGAGCAGCTTGTCCGCGAAATTCGTATGTCAGCGATTTTCCGCAAACGCGATGGGAAAAATCGGCCGGTAAACCCGTCATGTCGACCGCGACTGCAGTCGACTGAAATAGCTTGTCTACTAGCCGCTTTGAGCGCGCGCCGGTTTCCGGCACCGCACCGAGGTGCGCCGCGAATGATGCCCAAACAGACAATTTCCAACGGAATGTGTTGCATAGCCACGAGATAGCCTTACGATCCTTTTAGCTGAAGCGCTGTTTTCGGCCGACAACGCACATACACTCCGGGACGTCAGCGCAGCCGCACCGTCGGTCCGGCGACCGTAAGGAGTCATCGAATGTCTCACCTCACCATCACGTTACGAGCCGCGACGGCGGCAGCACTCGTGAGTAGCTCTGTCTGCCTTGGTACCGCCACCGCCGCAGCAGATCCCACCGACACGCTTGCCGGACTACTATCCAAGGGCTACAACACCAGCAACTGCTCCTCGCAGCAGCCCCCGAGTGGCGTGTCGGCGGTGCTCCAGTGCGGCCAGAACAGCGACCCCAGCGGGCCGGTCTTCGCCAAGTACCTGCTCTTCAACAACGCCAGCGATCTGGCCAGTTCGTTCACCAACAGCATCGGCTCCGACACGCTGACCAATTGCGGGGACGCCAAATCGCCGACCGTGTGGCACCAGGGCAGCTCGACCGATTCGGCCGGGCAAGTGGCGTGCGGCACCTATCAAGGCCAGGCCGAGGTCATCTGGACCACGGATGCCAAGACGGTGATGAGCCTCATCCGCGGATCCAGCGGTGACACGGCCGCGCTCTACCAGTGGTGGCGAGCCAACGGCTGAACGGTTGCGCCGCACCGCATTTCGGGCATAGCTTCCCGAAACATCCTTGCGTTACCCGGTTTTCCCCTCAAACAAAGGAGTTCAGAATTGTCCCCCCTCACCCACACGCTGCGGGCGGCGACCGCCGTAGCGCTCATCGGCGGCTGCGCCATCGCCGGTAGTGCCACCGCGACGGCGGCCCCCATCGACACGCTCACCAGCGCGCTGTCGAAGGGCTACACCAGCAGCAACTGCTCGCCACAGCAGGTCTCCGACGTGCAGGGCTCGTTTTCCGCGCCGGTGGTGGCGGTGCTGCAGTGTGGACAGAACGCCGACTCCAGCGGTCCGATGGGCGGAAAGTATTTCCTGTTTGGCAGCAGCGCCGACACGGCCAGCTCGTTCACCAAACTGATCAGCAGCGACACCCTCGCCAACTGCGGGGACGCCAAGTCGCCGACCACATGGCACCAGGGCAACTCCGACTCGGCCGGACAGGTGGCGTGTGGAACGGATTCGGGCCAGGCCGAGGTGCTTTGGACCGTCGACTCCAAGAACGTCCTGGCGTTCATCCGCGCGTCCAACGGTGACACCGCGGCCCTGTACAAGTGGTGGCAGGCCAACGGCTAAGCGTCACAACCGAGCCGATACCAGCTCCGCGACCGCGCGCATCCCCGCGCCGTTGGGGTGCAGCGGGGCCGGTCGGCCCGGCACCGGCACACCGTAGCGCGCCGGCCGGGTTGTCCACGGCTCGGCCGACCACGCGTGGTGTTGCCGGCTGGCGGCGGCGGCGCTGACGATTTCGCAGCCGGTCGCCTCGGCGGCCTCGGCAGTGAGTCGTTCGAGCGTCCCGGCGACGTGACGGCCGAGGTCGGATTCCGCCGGCGCGAGCGGCGGGGCCGGTGCGTCCGCGGGCAGGATCGTCAGGTAGTCGACGAAGTAGATCCGGGCACGGGGTGCGCTCTCGCGCAGCGTGCGCCCGACCGTGCACAACGAATCGAACACCTCGGCCAGGGCCCGATCGCGCGTGTCACGGTCCAGCAGTTCGGATATGCGCCCACCCACCAGCGGCAGGCGTCGCGCCCAGTGTGGCAGTGCGGCGGCCATCAGCAGCGGGACGTAGCCGACGTCGTTGCCGCCGATGGTCACCGTTACCAGGCTCTCCGAACCGTCCAGCTCGGCGATCTGCGGCGGCTGACCGTGTTGGTGGTCGGCCAGCACGTGGGCGGTGGTCGCGCCGGAGAACGTGACGTCAACGAGGTCCAGTTTCAGCCGCTCGGCGAGCAGATGCGGGTAATTGCGGGCCGATCGGCCGGACCACCGGGGCGCTCCCGCGGCGCGGGGCATGATGCCGGGACCGGCGGCCATCGAGCTGCCGAGCGCCACATAACGTGTCATCGTTCCGGGCTGGATGCCTGCGCCCAGAACCGTTTTGGGATCCGCCCGGCGCGCCGCGCCAGGTAACCGGCCGTGACGGCGCCGGCCATCGCCGCGGCCATCGCGGGCGGGTCGGCGGCCCGGGTTACCGCGGTGGCCAACAGCACGGCGTCGCAACCCAATTCCATCGCCAGCGCGGCATCGCTGGCGGTACCGATGCCGGCGTCGAGCACCACCGGAACGCCGGCCCGGGCGACGATCATCTCGATGTTGTGCGGGTTGGTGATGCCCAGGCCGGTGCCGATCGGCGAGCCCAGCGGCATCACCGCCGCGCAACCCGTGTCCTCCAAACGGCGGGCCAGGGCCGGGTCGTCGTTGGTGTAGGGCAGCACGACAAACCCGTCGTCGACCAATTGCTCTGCCGCCCGGACCAATTCGACCCCGTCGGGCAGCAGGGTCCGCTCGTCGGCGATCACCTCGAGCTTGATCCAATTGGTGCTCAGCGCCTCGCGGGCCAGTTGCGCGGTGAGCACCGCCTCGGCCGCGCTGCGGCACCCCGCGGTGTTGGGCAGCGGGGTGATGCCGAGCCGGTTCAGCAGTTCCAGCAGCCCGGTGCCGCCCTCGGCGTCGACCCGGCGCATGGCGACGGTGGTCAGCTCGGTGCCCGACGCGATCAGCGCCTCTTCCAGGACCGCCAGGTTCGTCGCTCCCCCGGTACCCATGATCAGCCGCGAGTCAAAGCTGCGGTCGGCGATCGTCAACTTGGAATCAGCCACCCTGCACCGCCGTCACCACCTCGAGTCGGACCGGCTCGGAAAGCTCGGAAAGCGTTGTCGTCCAGCGCGAACGCGGCAGCACGGACAAGTCCATGGCCACCGCGATGCCCCGGTCCGGGAAACCCAGCGACTCCAGCAATGCCGCGACCGTGGTCCGCCCGTCGACCTCGACCCGTTTGTCGTTGACCATGACGATCATCGGTGGGCCCCAACCGGAACGAGTTGACAGACAATCTGTTCGGCGGTCCACGGGGCCAGCAGGAACCCCGATCGCCCGTGGCCTGCGGCGACCAGGGTGCGCGCGTCCAGGCGTTGCACGAGGGGCAGATTGTCCGGTGTCATCGGGCGCAATCCGGCCGCGCACTCGGCAAGTTCGTACTCGCCCAGCGCCGGCACCACCGCGCACGCGTCGTCGAGTAGGTCGCGCACCCCGGACACCGCGGGTGCGGTGTCGCGGCCATGCTCATACTGGGTGGCGCCGACGACGACGCCGTCCGCGCGGGGAACCAGGTAGACCTGGCGGCCGTGCACGCGTGCGCGAATCACCCTGCCCAGCAACGGCATACAGCCTTTTCGCCAGCGCAGCCGCAGCACCTCGCCCTTCACCGGCCGCACCGGCAGGCCGGGCCACAGCGCGGGCGCGTCGATGCCGTTGGCGATCACCACCGCGTCGCCCTCGACACCGGCCAGCGCGCGCGCCGGCGGCGCCCACTGCACGCCGAGACGCTCGCAGTCCAGCGACAGCGCGTCGAGCAGCGCCCGGTTGTCCACCGCCAGCTCGGTCGGCGCCCGGAAGCCGTGCCGAATGCCTTGTGCCAGCAGCGGTTCGACGTCGCGGGCGGCCGACTCCCAGATCACCGGGTGCCCCTGCGCGGACAGCCAGTCGGCGACGGTGCGCAGGTCCGCGACATCGGCCCGGTCGACGGCCACCACCAACGACTCGCGCGCGGTGATCACCTCCGGTGGCAGCCCGTCGGTAAACCCACCCTCGCGCCACAGCCGCAGCGACTCCAGGCCCAGCCGCAACAGTCGCTCTTCCCCGGGCCAGCCTTCGCTGTGCGGGGCCAGCATGCCCGCGGCGACCCACGACGCGCCGGCCTGCCCGGTGCGGTGCACCCGCACCGACCACCCGGCCCGCGCCGCCGCACGCGCGACCGACAATCCGATGACGCCGCCGCCTACCACGGCCAATGAGCCGGCCATCGGCATCCTCTGCTCCCTTCGCCGGCATGACCCGGATCAGGTTCGACGGTAAGGGCGGGCGCGCCCACTCTCAGTCCCCGCTCGCCGGGACTCCCGTGCTCTTCTTCCTGCCCTACGCTAGCGCGCTAGCGTCGCGGTGTGCACGAACGTCTCGCGCGGCTGGCCGCGGCCCGGCTGTACCTGTGCACCGACGCCCGGCGCGAGCGCGGCGACCTGGCCCAATTCGCCGACGCCGTGTTGGCCGGCGGGGTCGACATCATCCAGCTCCGGGACAAGGGCTCGGCCGGTGAGCGGCGGTTCGGACCGCTCGAGGCACGCGACGAGCTGGCGGCGTGTGAGATCCTCGCGGACGCCGCGCGCCGGCACGGCGCGTTGTTCGCCGTCAACGACCGGGCCGATATCGCCCGCGCGGCCGGCGCGGACGCGCTGCATCTGGGACAGGGCGACCTGCCGCTTGCCGTGGCCCGCGACATCGTCGGGCCGGAGGTGCTGATCGGCCTGTCCAGCCACAACCGGGACGAGGCCACTGCCGCCGCGGGCGAGGCCGACTACTTCTGCGTCGGCCCCTGCTGGCCCACCCCAACCAAGCCGGGTCGCGCGGCGCCCGGTCTGCGACTGGTGCGCGCCGCCGCCGAACTGGGTTCCGACAAGCCGTGGTTCGCGATCGGCGGCATCGACGCCCAGCGGCTGCCCCAGGTGCTCGAGGCCGGAGCCCGCCGGGTCGTGGTGGTGCGGGCGATCACCGCGGCCGAGGATCCGGGCGCCGCGGCGCAGCGGCTCAAGTCAGCGCTTGCAGCAGCGAGCTGATCCGCGGGCTCAGCGGCGAAGGCTCCTGATTCGCGTCGCCCGGCATGCACCAGACGAATACCCCGGCCTCGATCTCCAACGTTCGCGGCAGGCGCTGCCGTCGTTCGTCGGCATGGCCCAGCGGCACCAGGGCCGGGGCGGTGCGCAGCCGCTGCCAGCTGGCGGCGAAGCCCGGATGCAGCGGCAGGTCGGCGACCTCGTCCTCACCGACCCAGCGCAGCTCGGCGCTTTCCCGGTTGGGCACGGTGTGCAGCAGCTCGGCGGCGTCGGCCACGACCGTGGTGTAGCTCCACCGGGCACCGCCATAGCCGGAGACCTCGGCGGTGACCACGGTCGCCCGCACGGCAAGCAGCTCGGCGAGCAGCCCCGCCTCCTCGCGCGCTTCGCGGACCGCCGTCTCCTCCGGGGACTCGTGGCTGTCGCGGGCACCGCCCGGTAACCCCCACGTGCCGCCCTGATGGCTCCACACGGCGCGATGCTGAAGCAGCACCGCCGGGGTGCCGTCGGGTCGCGGAGCCCGCAGCAACAGACCGGCCGCGCCGAAGCGACCCCAATAGTGGACGCCGCCGTCGGATATCACCCATCCGTCACCGTCGCCCTGCACGAGTTCAGGATATGCAGGTCTGCGACGCCCGGGCCCAATTGCCTCCGCCTCCCCCCACACGCCGGAACATTCTCTTAGAATTCGCTTAAAGGTTCGTACAGCGACTTTTTCGAGGCCGAAAGCTGAGGTCTGAACAGACGTGACGGTTGAGCTGGCGCACCCGTCGACCGAGCCGCTGGGGTCGCGGTCGCCGGCCGAACCGGCTCATCCACGCTGGTGGTTCATCTCGACGACGCCGGGCCGCATCTTGACCATCGGGATCGTGCTGGCGGCGCTCGGCGTCTCCAGCGCCTTTGCCACCTCGACGACCATCAATCACCGGCAGCAGGTGCTGACCACGGTGCTCAACCACACCGAGCCGCTCTCGTTCGCCGCCGGGCGGCTGTACACCACGTTGTCGGTGGCCGACGCCGCGGCCGCCACCGCGTTCATCGCCCAGGCCGAGCCGCGCCCGGTCCGGCAGCGCTACGAGCAGGCCATCACCGACGCCGCGTCGGCCGTGACCCGGGCATCAAGTGGGCTAACCGACGAACCGCTGGTGCAATTGCTGGGCAAGATCAACGCCGAACTGGCCGTATACACCGGCCTGATCGAGATCGCGCGAACCAACAACCGGGCGGGCAACCCAGTCGGCGCGGCCTACCTGTCCGAGGCCTCCGGGCTGATGCAATCGACGATCCTGCCCGACGCGGCGCAGCTCTACCAGGCCACGGCCGACCGGGTGGATACGGAGACGACAGCGTCGACCCACTTCCCGGCTCCGGTGATCCTGGTCGTCGCCACGACGGTGGTCTTCGGCGCGTTCTCCCATCGCTGGCTGGCCCGGCGCACCCGGCGCCGGATCAACCCGGGGCTGGTGGTCGGCGCGCTCGGTATCCTCGTCATGGTGGTGTGGGTCGGAACTGCGCTGACAATCTCGACGACCGCGAGTCGGAGCGCAAAAGACACTGCGGCGGAGTCACTTAAGACGGTGACCAATGTCGCGATCACCGCTCAACAAGCGCGAGCCGACGAGACGCTGTCGCTGATCCGGCGCGGCGACGAGGACCGGCGCAAGCAGTCGTTTTACGAGCGGATCGACTCGATGCACACCCAGCTCGAGCAGTACATGACGCGCAGCGATGCCGTCGACAAGCCCGACCTGCAGGGCGCCGATCAGCTGCTGGTCCGTTGGCGGCAGGCCAACGACCGGATCAACTCGTACATCTCGGTGGGCAATTACCGGGCCGCCACCCAGGTCGCGCTGGGTAGCGGCGAGGACGACTCCACCCCCGCCTTCGACAAGCTCGAAGATCAGCTGGGCAAGGCCATGGACCAAAGCCGCATCCACCTGCGCAACGACGTCCTCGCCGCGCGCGGCGGTCTGTCGGGCGCCCAGGTCGGCGGCGTGGTGCTCAGCCTGGGCGCCGCCATCGCGGTGGCGCTGGGCCTGTGGCCGCGGCTGAAGGAGTATCGATAATGGTTCGCCCGGCCCGGGTTCGACGGGTGTGCGGCGCAGTCGCCGCCGCGGTCGTCCTGGCGGGTTGCAGCCACACCGAGTCGCTGACGGTGGCCACGGTGCCGACGCTGCCGCCACCCTCGCCGGTCGGCATGGACCAGCTGCCCCCGGAGCCGCCGCTGCCGCAGCGTGACTCCACCCAGGACTGCGACGCGACCGCAAGCCTGCGGCCCTTCGCCACCAAGCCCGAGGCCGACGCCGCGGTGGCCGACATCCGCGCCCGCGGCAGGCTGATCGTCGGGCTCGACATCGGCAGCAACCTGTTCAGCTTCCGCGACCCGATCACCGGCGAGATCAGCGGCTTCGACGTCGACATCGCGGGCGAGATCGCACGCGACATCTTCGGCGCCCCGTCGCACGTCGAGTACCGGATCCTGTCGTCCGACGAGCGCGTCACCGCGCTGCAGCAATCCGAGGTCGACGTCGTCGTCAAGACCATGACCATCACCTGCGAGCGGCGCAAGCTGGTGAACTTCTCGACGGTCTACCTCGACGCCAACCAGCGCATCCTGGCCCCGCGTGACTCGCCGATCGCCAGGGCGGCCGACCTGTCCGGCAAGCGGGTCTGCGTGGCGCGGGGCACGACGTCGCTGCAACGGATTCGGGAGATCGTGCCGCCGCCGGTCGTGGTGTCGGTGGTGAACTGGGCCGACTGCCTCGTGGCGATGCAGCAGCGGGAGATCGACGCGGTCAGCACCGACGACTCGATCCTGGCCGGATTGGTCGAAGAGGACCCCTACTTGCACATCGTCGGACCGAACCTGGCCACCCAGCCCTACGGCATCGGGATCAACCTGAACAACACGGGACTGGTCCGCTTCGTCAACGGCACGCTGGAGCGGATCCGCCGGGACGGCACGTGGAACACGTTGTACCGCAAGTGGTTGACGGTGCTGGGCCCGGCGCCCGCCCCGCCCGCGCCGAGGTATGTGGACTGATGGCCGAGCCGATGAAGAAAGCGGACAAAAACCCCGAGGCGCGCGAACCCGCCGACCAACCGGACGAGGACGTCAGTCCCGCGACGCAGCCGCCGGACACCCAGACCGGTGGGATGCCGACGGGACGGCTGCAGGCCACCCAGGCCCTGTTCCGTCCCGATTTCGACGACGATGACGACGACTTCCCACTCATCCACGGTGTCGATACCGAACCGCAGGAGCGGACCGTCGCCACCCGCGTGTTGCCGCCGACCAGGCAGCTCGGCGGCGGGCTGGTCGAGATCCCGCGGG
Source organism: Mycobacterium sp. IS-1264 (assembly GCF_001954195.1). Classification (GTDB taxonomy): domain Bacteria; phylum Actinomycetota; class Actinomycetes; order Mycobacteriales; family Mycobacteriaceae; genus Mycobacterium. The sequence continues at coordinate 144,573 of NZ_MBES01000067.1, forward strand.
TGCGGGACATCGATCCGCGCGAAGCCCTGATGACCAACCCGGTGGTGCCGGAATCGAAGCGGTTCTGCTGGAACTGCGGAAAGCCCGTCGGCCGGTCCGGGGAAGAGGGCAAGGGGGCGTCGGAGGGCTGGTGCCCATCCTGCGGCAGTCCGTATACGTTCCTGCCCCAGCTGAATCCCGGCGACATCGTCGCCGGCCAGTACGAGGTCAAGGGCTGCATCGCACACGGCGGGCTGGGCTGGGTGTATCTGGCGGTCGACCACAACGTCAACGACCGCCCGGTGGTGCTCAAAGGCCTGGTGCACTCCGGGGACGCCGAGGCGCAGGCGATCGCGATGGCCGAACGGCAATTCCTCGCCGAGGTGGTGCACCCGCAGATCGTGCAGATCTTCAACTTCGTGGAACACACCGACCGCCACGGCGACCCGGTCGGCTACATCGTCATGGAGTACATCGGCGGGCAGTCGCTCAAGCGGGGCCTCAAGGACGGCAAGGCGGACAAGCTGCCGGTCGCGGAGGCCGTCGCCTACCTGCTGGAAATCCTGCCCGCGCTGAGCTATCTGCATTCCATCGGCCTGGTCTACAACGACCTGAAGCCGGAGAACATCATGCTGACCGAGGAGCAGCTCAAGTTGATCGACTTGGGCGCGGTGTCGCGGATCAATTCCTTCGGTTATCTCTATGGCACACCCGGTTTCCAGGCGCCGGAAATCGTGCGGACGGGACCCACGGTCGCCACCGACATCTACACGGTGGGGCGGACATTGGCGGCGTTGACGCTGAACCTGCGCACCCGCAACGGCCGCTACGTGGACGGGCTGCCCGAGGACGACCCGGTGCTGGCCAAATACGACTCGTTCGGCCGGCTGCTGCGCCGCGCCACCGACCCGGACCCCCGGCGCCGGTTTTCCACCGCCGACGAGATGTCCGCCCAATTGATGGGCGTGCTACGGGAAGTGGTCGCGCAGGACACCGGGGTGCCGCGGCCGGGGCTGTCGACGATCTTTTCCCCGAGCCGCTCGACGTTCGGGGTGGACCTGCTGGTCGCGCACACCGACGTGTACCTGGACGGCCAGGTGCATTCGGAGAGGCTGACCGCCCGGGAGATCGTGACGGCCCTGCCGGTGCCGCTGGTCGATCCGACGGATGTCGCCGCGCCGGTGCTGCAGGCGACGGTGCTGTCCCAGCCGGTGCAGACGCTGGACTCGCTGCGCGCCGCCCGCCACGGCTCGCTGGACGCCGAAGGTGCCGACGTATCCGAGTCGGTGGAGCTGCCGCTGATGGAAGTCCGCGCGCTGCTGGACCTCGGCGACGTGGCCAAGGCCACTCGCAAGATCGACGACCTGGCCGAGCGGGTCGGCTGGCGCTGGCGGCTGGTCTGGTACCGGGCCGTCGCGGAACTGCTCACCGGCGACTACGACTCCGCCATCAAGCATTTCACCGAGGTGCTGGACACCTTCCCCGGCGAGCTGGCGCCCAAACTGGCGCTGGCCGCCACCGCCGAGCTGGCCGGCAGCACCGACGAGCACATGTACTACGAGACGGTGTGGAAGACGAACGACGGCGTGATCTCCGCGGCCTTCGGTTTGGCCCGGGCGCTTTCCGCCGAGGGTGATCGGGCCGCGGCGGTGCGCACCCTCGACGAAGTCCCGGCCACCTCACGGCATTTCACCACAGCGCGCCTGACGAGTGCGGTCACGCTGATGTCGGGCCGCTCGACGAACGAAATCACCGAGGAGCAGATCCGCGACGCCGCGCGACGCGTGGAGGCGCTGCCGCCCACCGAACCGCGGGTGCTGCAGATCCGCGCCCTGGTTCTGGGTGGGGCGATGGACTGGCTCGAGGACAACGACGCCAGCACCAACCACATCCTCGGTTTCCCGTTCACCGAACACGGGCTGCGGCTGGGCGTCGAGGCGTCGCTGCGCGCCCTGGCTCGCGTCGCGCCCACCCAGCGGCACCGCTACACGTTGGTGGACATGGCCAACAAGGTGCGGCCGACAAGCACGTTCTGATCTTGTTCTCGAGTGTGCATCCTGGGCGGCCTGCGCGCACACTCAAAGCCCTTGGTGCACACTCGATGCGGCCAGCGCGGATTTGACTCGTCGGATGGTAGCGGCGGGGTTGTCCTCAGCGACGACCCGGACGATGGTCCAACCCAGTCGCTCCAGCATCTCCTGCCGCCGAATGTCTTTGACGTACTGCCGGCGTTCGCTGCGGTGATGGTCGCCGTCGAGTACGACGGCGACCATCCGCTCCTCCCAGCCCATGGCGAGGTAGGCGACCGGAATGCCGTCGACACCCAGCACCGGGATCTGGGTCTGCGGCCTCGGCAGACCCGCATCGATGAGCAGCAGGCGCAGGTAGCTCTCCCGCGGCGACTGCGAGCCCGCGTCAACCAGCTCCAGCGCGGCCTGCAGCCGCCGGATTCCAGGCGAGCCCGGATGGCCTGCGGCGATTCGCAATACGTCGTCGACTTTGAAGCCCGTCGCATATGCCAGCGTGTCCAGCCGCGCAACGGCCGAATGAACAGCCCCGCGCCGGCCGATGTCGAACGCGGTTCGCTCGGGCGTGGTGACGGCGCGGCCGTCGATAATCTGCGTCTCGCCGTCGAGCAGCGCGTCGCGCCGCGTCAGCACGCCGCGAGGTGCGCGGGGATTGGCATGGATCAGCTCCACCGGAACATCGTCGGGAATCCATTCGGCGCCATGCAATCTGGCGGCGGCGGCGCCCGCAATCGTCGCCCGACGGCCCGACCAGAGCCAGGCGCCCGCGATACGCCGTTCGAGCGACGCCTCTCCATCCCGCGAAAGATAGACATTAGGAAACAGCGCGCGGTAGTAGCTGCGCAGTTGGTGGCGGGTCACCTCGCCCAGCTTCAGTGCCTCGCTACCGATGAACGGTTCTCCCAGGTGCCGCATGCCGCGACACTTGCACAACACGGCCAATCGCGACTTCGTCTATGCACAGTGCTCATCGAGTGTGCATCGTGGGCGGCGTGATCGCACACTCAGAGCCCTCAACGCACACTCGCGACTAAACCTTTTAGGTTGAGCTGCCCAACAGGCTGACGCAGTCGCGGGCGATGGCGAGCTCTTCGTCGGTCGGGACCACCAGCACGGTGATCGGCGAGTCGTCGGCGGAAATCTGTCGCGCACCCTTGCCGGCCCCGAGGTTGCGCGCCTGGTCGAGCACGATGCCCAGCTCCTCCATGCCGGCCACGGCGTCGCGGCGCACCGCCGGATCGTTCTCGCCGATTCCGGCGGTGAAGCTGATCACGTCGGTATGGCCGAGCACCGCCAGGTAGGCGCCGATGTACTTGCGTAGCCGGTGAATGAATACGCTGTAGGCCAATTGCGCTGCGCTGTCTCCTGATTCGATCATCGCCCGCAACCGGCGGAAGTCACGCTCGCCGGCCAGGCCCCAGACGCCTGAGCGGTGGTTGAGCATCGACTCGATCTCGTCCACACTCATCTTCGCGGTGCGCCACAGGTAGCCGATCACGCCCGGGTCGATGTCACCGCTGCGGGTCCCCATCACCAGGCCCTCCAGCGGGGTCAGGCCCATCGAGGTGTCGATGGGCCGGCTGTCGGCGATCGCCGAGGCCGAGGCGCCGTTTCCCAGATGCAGCACGATCTGCTTCAGGCCGTCGCGCGGCCGGCCGAGAAACGCGGCGGCCTGCTCGCTGACATACCGGTGCGACGTGCCATGAAATCCGTAGCGGCGGATCTGCCACCGCTCGGCCAGGCCACGGTCGATGGCGTAGGTCGACGCCGCGGGCGGCAAATCATGGAAGAACGCCGTATCGAACACCGCGACGTGCGGAACCCCGGGCAGCAGCTTCCGCGCCACCTTGATTGCCCGCACCGCGGGCGGATTGTGCAACGGGGCAAGTTCCGACAGCGCGTCGAGGTCGGCGATAACCGCGTCGTCGACCAACGTCGGAGCATGAAACTTGTTGCCTCCGTGAACGACCCGGTGCCCGACCGCCAGCAGGCCGCACGACTTCAGGTCTATGCCGCCCTCGGCCAGGTGCTCGAACGCCAGGCGCAACGCCTCCTCATGGTCGGCGACCCGAGACGACGGCTCGCCGATGCTCTCGACGTTGCCGGTCGCGCGGGCCGTGCCCGAATCGGGGTCGACCAGCTGGTATTTCAGCGATGACGAGCCGGAGTTGATCACCAGGACAGTGCTACCGGCCATCGTGCACGCCCTGCGCCTGAATCGCGGTGATGGCAATGGTATTGACGATGTCTTCGACCAGCGCACCGCGGGATAAGTCGTTCACGGGCTTGCGCAGACCCTGCAGTACCGGCCCGATCGCGATCGCCCCGGCGCTGCGCTGCACCGCCTTATAGGTGTTGTTGCCGGTGTTGAGGTCGGGAAAGATCAGCACCGTGGCGTGACCGGCCACCGGCGAGTCACGCAGCTTGGTGGCCGCGACCGAGGGTTCGATCGCGGCGTCGTACTGGATGGGCCCCTCGACCGGCAGCTGCGGGTCCCGCGCGCGCACCAACTCCGTTGCCGCCCTGACCTTGTCGACGTCGACGCCGGAGCCCGAATCGCCGGTGGAATAGGACAGCATGGCCACTTTCGGCTCGATGCCGAACTGGGCGGCGGTGCGCGCCGAGCTGATCGCGATGTCCGCGAGCTGTTCGGGCGTGGGATCCGGGACGATCGCGCAGTCACCGTACGCCAGCACCCGATCGGACAGGCACATCAGAAAGACGCTCGACACCGTGGAGACGTCCGGAGCGGTCCTGATGATCTCGAACGCCGGGCGAACGGTGTGCGCCGTGGTGTGGACGGCACCGGACACCATGCCGTCCACCATGCCGTTGTGCACCAGCATGGTCCCGAAATACGAGACGTCGTGCATCATCTCGTGTGCCTGCTCGACGGTGGTGCCCTTCTCCTTGCGCAACTCGGCGTACTGTTCGGCGAACCGGTTTCGCAGGTCCTCGTCGTCCGGGTCGACGATCTTTGCCGCGCTCAGGTCGACCCCGAGTTCCGCCGAGCGCAAACGGATCCGGGCCTCGTCGCCCAGGATGGTCAGGTCGGCGATGCACCGCTTGAGCACCCGTCCGGCCGCCTTGAGGATCCGGTCGTCGTCGCCCTCGGGCAGCACGATGCGCTTGCGATCCGAGCGCGCCTGCTGCGACAGCCGGTGGGTGAACATCTGCGGCGTGGTGACCGTCGGGATCGGAATGGCAAGCTGCGCCAGCAGATCCGCGATATCCACATGGCGCTCCATCAGCTCCACGGCCGTGTCGATCTTGCGCTGCGACGTGGCGGTGACCCGGCCGCGCGCCGAGGCGACCGCGCTGGCCGCGTCGTAGGTGCCCAGCTCGGTGGCGATGATGGGTAGCCGCAGCCGCAGACCCGACACCAGCGCCGAGATCGACGGATGCAGGTCGAATCCGCCGTTGAGGATCAGGCAGCACAGTGACGGAAAGCCTTCGGCCGCATGGGCGCTCGCGACGGCCAGCACGACGTCGGAACGGTCGCCGGGGGTGATTACCGCCGTGGCGTCGCGGAGCCGTTCCAGCACGTGGTCCGCCGTCATCCCGGCCACCAGCACGTTCATCGCCTCGCGTCCCACCAGCTCGGCGTCTCCGCTGACCAGCGTCCCGCCCACCGCTTGCTGCAATTCGGCCACCGTCGGCGCCGACAGCAGCGGATCGTCCGGCAGCACATAACTGGGCGGGACGAACGAGCGCAGCGCTTCCGCGACGGCGTCCAGTTCCGTGGGCTCACAGCGGTTGGCCACGACCGCGGCGGTGTGGGCGCGCTGGGCCAGCAGCTCGGCGAGGCACAGGGTGACGACGCTGGCGACTTCGGTTGGGCTGCGGCCCTTTCCGCTCACCGTCAGCAGCACCGGGGCGCCGAGGTTGACCGCGATCCGGGCGTTGGCCGAGAGCTCGGCGGGGCTCGCTGCCCCTCCCAGGTCGGTAAAGTCGCTGCCGACGATCACCACCGCGTCGCACTCCTGCGCCATCGCGTGGTAGGCGTCGACGATGGTGGCGATCGCGGCGTCGGTATCGGCGTGCAGCTGCTGGTAGGTGACGCCGACGCACCGCTCGTAGGGCAGCCCCGCGGTGGTGCGCGTCAGCAGCAATTCCAGGATGTAGTCCCGATCGCCGTCGTGGCGGGCAATCGGCCGGAACACACCGACTTTGGCGACGGTCGCGGTCAGTCGGTTGAGCAGCCCCAGCGCGATCGTCGACTTGCCGGTCTCGGGCTCGGGCGCCGCGATGTAGATCCCCGAACCGGCTCCAGCGGCTTCAGCCAAGTCGCCGCAACCTGGGCGCCAGGTCCTTTTCGAAGAGCTCCAGGAACCGGCGCTGGTCGTGGCCGGGCGCGTGGAACACCAAGTGGTTGAGGCCCCATTGCACGTACTGGCCGACCTTTTCGACCGCCTCGTCGGGATCCGACGCCACGATCCAGCGCTTGGTGATCTGCTCGATCGGCAGCGCGTCGGCGGCCTTCTCCATCTCGATCGGGTCGTCGATGCTGTGCTTCTGCTCGGCGGTCAGCGACAGCGGCGCCCAGAATCGGGTGTTCTCCCGGGCCAGTTCGGGGTCGGTGTCGTAGGAGATCTTGATCTCGATCATCCGGTCGACGTCGTCGGGGTTTTTGCCCGCCGCTTCGGCGCCCTCGCGCATCGCGGGGATCAGCTTGTCCTTGTAGAGCTCTTCGCCCTTGCCGGAGGTGCAGATGAACCCGTCGCCGGCGCGCCCGGCGTACTTGGCGACCTGCGGTCCGCCCGCGGCGATGTAGATCGGGATACCGCCCTCGGGCACGTCGTAGATCGACGCGCCCTTGGTCTTGTAGTACTCGCCCTCGAAGTCGACGCGGTCGCCGAGCCACAGTTCGCGCATCAACCGCACCGACTCGCGCAGCCGCGCATAGCGCTCCTTGAACTCCGGCCACTCGCCCTCGTATCCGGTGGCGATCTCGTTGAGAGCCTCGCCGGTGCCGACACCGAGGAAGATGCGGTTCGGGTACAGGCAGCCCATCGTGGCGAAGGCCTGGGCGATGACGGCGGGGTTGTACCGGAAGGTCGGCGTGAGCACCGACGTGCCCAGGACGAGCCGTTCGGTGCGTTCGCCGACGGCGGTCATCCAGGCCAGTGAAAACGGGGCGTGTCCGCCCTTGTGCCGCCACGGCTGGAAGTGATCACTGACGGTGGCGCTGTCCATGCCGTGCGCTTCGGCGGCGACAGCCAGTTCGACGAGCTCGCGCGGAGCGAATTGTTCAGCGGAGGCTTTGTATCCAAGTTTGAGTTCGGCCACGGGTTATTTCTACTCCTACACTCGGGGGACATGGGACCGGCACCGAACCTTGTTCAGGTCACCGACACCGTGTACCTCGCCCAGGGTCCGGCCGTTAACTGGACGGTGGTTGTCGACGGGACCGGCGTCATGCTGATCGACGCCGGCTACCCCGGCGACCGGGAGGCGGTACTGGCCTCGCTGCGGCAGCTGGGCTACGGCGCGGGCGACGTTCGCGCCATCCTGCTGACGCACGCGCACATCGACCACCTGGGCTCGGCGATCTGGTTCGCGAGCGAGCACGGCACACCCGTGTACTGCCACGCCGACGAAGTGGGCCACGCCAAGCGGGAGTACCTGGAACAGGTGTCGATTCTCGATGTCGCCCTGCGCATTTGGCGGCCGCGGTGGGCGGTCTGGGGCCTCCACGTGGTCCGCAGTGGCGGCCTGATCCGCGACGGCATCCCGACCACGCAGCCGCTGACCGCCGAGACGGCCGCCGGCCTGCCCGGTCACCCGATGGCCATTGCCACGCCCGGGCACACCAGCGGGCATTGCTCGTACGTCGTCGACGGGGTGCTGGCCAGCGGCGACGCGTTGATCACCGGCCATCCGTTGCTGCGGCACAGCGGGCCGCAGCTGCTACCGGCGGTGTTCAGCCACAGCCAACAGAATTGCCTGCGCAGCCTGAGCGCGCTCGCGCTGCTGGACATCGAGGTGCTGCTGCCCGGTCACGGCGATGTGTGGCGCGGCCCCGTCCGGGAGGCGACCGATCGGGCACTCGCGCTGGCGCAATGAAAGGAGGGACATGTCAAGCAACGAAAGTTTTCAGCAATCCGCCGAACGGATCTACCACGACTGGGACGAAGCGCTCAGCAACGACGACGTGGAGGCGCTACTCGCGCTCTACGCCCCCGACGCGGTCTTGGAGAGCCCGGCGGTGCCGTTGACGATGGGCACCGAGACCGGGGTGTGCCGCGGGCACGACGAGTTGCGGCCGCTGCTCGAACGGGTCGCGGCGCGAAAGCCGCCGTTGCGCACCTACTACCGGACCGGCTATCTCACCGACGGCAACCGGACGATGATCTTCGAGTACCCGCGCGCTACACCCGACGGCGAGCAGATGGATTTCGTCGAGGTCATGGAGATCGCCGACGGCCTGATCCAGCGCCACTGCGTCTACTGGGGCTGGCGCGGCGTCAAGGTCATCCAGGACGACGCGTATCACAAGTGAGCCCAAGGTGATCGCGTAGCGTTTCGCCGCTGTACTCGGTGCGAAACGCGCCGCGCTCCTGCAGGAGCGGGACCACGCGATCGACGAACTCGTCCAAACCATGGGGTGTCAGGTGGGGCACCAGGATGAACCCGTCGCAGGCGTCGGCCTGGATGTAAAGGTCGATCTCGTCGGCGATTCGGGCGGGGGTGCCGACGAACTGCTGCCGGCTGGTGACGGCGATGACGAGCTCGCGGATCGACAGGTTGTCGGCTGCAGCGCGCTCGCGGTAGCGGCGGGCCACCGCGACCGGGTCACCGTGGCGCACCCGCCCCTGGGTGATGTCGCTGTCGACGACCGGATCGAAATCGGGTAGCGGCCCGTCCGGGTCGTGGTCGGAGAGCTCGCGGCCCCACACCTGCTCGAGCATCGCGATCGCCGTCGCGCCGCTGACCTGCTGATAGCGGATGTGGCGGGCCTTCTCCTCCGCCTCGGCGTCGGTGTCGCCGATGACGAAGGTCGCCGCCGGAAAAACCTTGAGCCGGTTGGGGTCTCGGCCGTAGGACGTGGCCCGGCCCTTGACGTCGGCGTAGTAGCGCTGCCCGTTTTCCAGCGACGAATGCAGGGTGAACAGGGCATCGGCGTGCCGGGCGCCGAACGCGCGCCCGTCGTCGGAGTCGCCGGCCTGCAGCAGGATCGGATGGCCTTGCGGTCCGGCGGGCACCGCCGCGAAGCCGCGCACCTCGAACTGTGGGCCCGAATGTTCGACGCTGTGGATCCGGTCCGGTTGGACGTAGACCCCGGCTTGCACGTCGGCCAGCACGGCATCGGCGTCCCAGCTGTCCCAGAACTGGCGGGCGACGGTAAGAAACTCCTCGGCGCGCAAGTAGCGGTCGGCGTGCTCGAGAAATCCGCCGCGCCGGAAGTTGGCGCCGGTGAAGGCGTCCGACGACGTGACGATGTTCCATCCGGCGCGGCCGCCGGACAGGTGATCGAGGGTCGCGAATTGCCTTGCCACTTCGAATGGTTCGTTGAAGGTGGTGTTGATCGTGCCGGTCAGCCCGATCCGGTCGGTGACGCCCGCCAGGGCCGCGAGCACGGTGAAGGTGTCCGGCCGGCCCACCACATCCAGGTCGTAGATGCGGCCGCGGTGCTCGCGCAGCCGCAGCCCCTCGGCCAGGAAGAAGAAGTCGAACAGTCCGCGCTCGGCGGTGCGGGCCAGGTGCACGAACGAGTCGAAATCGATCTGGCTGCCCGCGTTGGGATCGGTCCACACGGTGGTGTTGTTGACCCCGGGGAAGTGGGCGGCTAAGTGAATGGGCTTGCGCTGCTTGCCCTCCCGAACGCTCATTCGGCCAGTCCCCATCGTTTGGCGATGAGCTCGTGCGAGCGCAGGCGGTCGGTGTGGCGGTGGGTCACCGAGGTGATGACGAGTTCGTCGGCGTCGGTAGCCCGCTGCAGGGTGTGCAGGCGCTCGGCGACTTCATCCGGATTGCCCACGAATTGGGTTGCTATCCGGTCTTTTACCACGGCCAGCTGTTCGTCGGTCAGCGGCGCGCAGTGGTCGGGGTCGGGATACGGGATGGCGCCGCCCCCGGCCCGGATCGAGTAGACCCACTGGCCATAGCTGGACGCCAGGTGTGTGGCGGTGGCGCTGTCGTCGGCCACCACGATGTCGGCCGACACCACGACATAGGGCCGCGCCAATGCCGCCGACGGCACGAAGGCGTCCCGGTAGGCGTCGATGGCGTCCAGCGCGGTGGCGGGGGTGATGTGATAGCTGGCGACGAACGGAAGGCCCAGCGCGCCGGCCACCTTGGCGCTGCGCCCCCTGCTGCTGCCGAAGATCCACGGCGTGAGCGCCGCGCCCTCGCCGGGCACCGCATGCAGGTCGAAGCCGTCGACTTCGTAGGTGCCCGTGAGCATGGCGATGATGTCGCCCAGTTGCTCTTCGAAGTCGGGCGCGACCGCCTCGGGCTGCTGCAGGACCGACATGCTCGCCTTGACCCGGCCGCTGCCCAGCAACCCCCGCAGGTCGAACGGCGGCGGGATCACCACCCCGTCGACCTCGCGCCACTCGCGCGTCGGTTCCGGCCTTGGGGGTCGCGGACCTTTCGGCTTCGAAATTCGTCGCTGGGCCGAGCGGCCCAAGCCGAGATCGATGCGGCCCGGATAGAACGCGTCCAGCATGCCGAAGCTCTCGACCACCGCCGCGGCCGTGGTGTGGCTGAGCTGCACCGCACCCGATCCGACGCGAATCGTGTTGGTAGCGGCCGCGATTTGTCCGATCAACACGGCCGGTGCGGCACTGGCGACCGCGACGAAATGATGCTCGGCGATCCAGAAGCGGCGGAAACCCCACTCCTCCGCGCGCTGGGCCAGCTCGATGGTGTTGCGCAACGCCGTCGCGACGTCACCGCCTTCGCTGACCGGAGCGAGGTCCAGGATCGAGATCGGTACCCCGTTCATCGGTTGACCGCCGTGTACCGGTTGACGGCGACCGGCAGGCCGAGGCGCGCGCGCAGCGTTTCGCCGTCCCGATAGCCGTCGCGGAACCGTCCGGCCCGCTGCAGCAGCGGCACCACCTCGTCGACGATCGCCGGAAGGTCGGTGGCGTTGACGGCCGGCCGCAGCCGCGCACCGTCGATGCCCAGCCGTTGCCATTCCACTAGCAGGTCCACCAATTCCTTTGCGCTGCCGGCGAAGACGAGCGCATCGGACCGGAAGTCCCCGTTGCCGTCGAACGACACGACCACGTCGGCGAACACCTTCAGCTCGGTGCCGCCCGCCGTGCGCACCTCGCCGAGAATGCCGCGGACCGATGCCTCGTCGGTGGGCGTGACGAAGACGAGATCTGCGGTGGCGGCGGCGAATTCGTACACGGGGCCGGCGTGCGCCAACGCGGCCACCACCGGCTGACCCTGCGGCGGGCGCGGCGTGATCGAGGGCCCCTTGACGGAGAAGTACTTGCCGGCGAAGTCGATGTAGTGCAGCTTGTCCGTGTCGACGTAGCGCCCGGTGGCCACGTCCCGGATGATCGCGTCGTCCTCCCAGCTGTCCCACAATCGCCGCACCACGTCGACGTACTCGGTGGCCTCGTCGAAGAGCGGAATTTGGGACGCGTCGCGCCGGCCGAACAGCACGGCCTCGTGTGTGGTGACGCTCACCCGCGGTTGCCAACCCGCCCGGCCGCGCGAGACAAAGTCAAGGGTGGCAATGGCTTTGGAGATGTGAAACGGCTCGGTGTGGGTCACCGTGGCCACCGGGATCAGCCCGATGTGGCGCGTCGCCGGCGCGATGCGGGCCGCGATCAACACGGCGTCGCCGCGGCCGGTCAGGCGATCGGGATGAATGCGCTCGCCCCGGCCGATTTGCGGCATCAACGTGTCATCGATGGTGAGGAAGTCGAGCAACCCGCGCTCGGCGGTGGCCGCCAGGTGAGACCAGTAGTCGCCGCTGAGCACCGATGGGGTTTCTGGGTCGGACGCCAGCGTGGAACGCCAGGCCTGCGGGTGCCAGCCGTACCCGTCCAGTGCGACGGCCAGATGCAGCGGAGCGGTCATGCGGGTCCCCCCGCGAGGATCTTCTCGAACGCGATGGGATGAAACGGTCCCCAGGACGGCATCGGCTCGGCCGGCACCCGGGTGTACCCGGTCGCGTCGTACAGCGCCTCGGCCTCGGGCTGGCGATTGCCGGTGATCAGGTACAGCCGCCGGTAGCCGCGCGTCGCCGTCTCCGCCTCCAGCGCCGCCAGCAACGCCTTCGCGTACCCGCAGCGCCGATGCGCGCGGTCGGTCCAGATCCGCTTGAGTTCGGCCGTCTCGTCGTCGAAACGCCGGAACGCGCCACCCGTCACCGGCACGCCTTCCAGCACGCCGATCAGCAGCCCGCCGTCCGGCGCGGCCAGCTCCTCGGCCGGCACCGGCAACCAGGCCAGGTGCGCACTCGGCGTACCGCCGTATCGCTGCGCGTATTCGACGGCCAGCTCGGCCAGCAGCGGCTGCGCCAGGGGGTCATCCTGGGCGGCGGCTACGAACCGAAGCTGAGAACTGGGCATCACCTAACTGTCTAACGCCTGCTACGTGGATGCATTCCGGCCAGGGCTCAACCGCGCGGCCGGGACCGGGTGGCGGTGACGTACCGCGGGGTGATCGCCTCGTCTTCCGGGCTGCCGCGCCACCGGCCGGCCATTCCGATCGGGGCGAATAAATCCGCGACCTTCCGCTCGACCGTTTCCCAGCCGCGGGCCGCCAGATGCTGGGGAACATAGCGGTATTCGCCTGAATAGGTCAGCCCGGCCAGATCGACGTCCAGCCCCTCCTGGCGCCAGATATCCATAAACGCCCGCCCCTCCTCCAACTGCGTGGGGGTCCACGTGGGCATGTGATCGGCGGCGAGCCGGCTACCGGTAGCGCTGGCCGCCGTGAGTGTTTCGAGTAACCGATTCTGTGCGTCGGGCGCCAGGTACCCAACCAACAGCCCCTCGGCAACCCATACCGTCCGTTGGGAGGCGTCAAAACCCACACGCCGCAGCCCGTCCAGCCAATCCTCACGAAGATCGATGCCGATCGCGCGGCGGTTCGCGGTCAGTTCGGCGCCCAGCCCGCGTAGCACGTCTGTCGTGAAATCCACGATTTCCGGCTGATCGATTTCATACACCGTGGTCCCCGATGGCCACCACAGCCGATACGGCCGGGTGTCCATCCCGCACCCCAGGTTCACCACTTGTCGTATGCCGGCCTTCCCGGCCTCGGCGAGGTATTCGTCCACGAATCGCGTGTGTGCCGCAAGGACATCGATGAGCCCGGTAACTACGGGCGATCTGCCGGCGTCATCGGCGTACCGCTGGTCCTCGATCAACCTGGTGAAGTAATCCACGCCCGCGGCACGAACCAGGTGCTCGGCGAACGGGTCGTTGATGAGCCCCTTGTTGGTGCCCACCGCCCTCGCGACGGCGCCGAACGTCGCGGTCATTCCGACGCCGGTGGCCGGATTCCAGGTGTCGTCGTCGGTCCGTGTCATCGTCGGTTTACGCCGTGCCGCGCGGTCAGCCCGAGGGCGGCTCGCCAACCGAGCAGCAGGACCGCGGTGACCGATGCCGCGACCAGTACGAAACTCGCCGCCACCCCGGCCGAGCTGGCCTTGCGCAGCAGCATGCCCACCGCCACCGTGCACAGCCACACGACCACCCCGGTGGGAACCACGGCCGTCGGGCGCTGCCAAGCCCGGGACACCAGCCACCCGACGACGGTTCCGGTGAGAAACGGCCATGCCGTCGTCGCGACACCCCCGATGGTGAGCCCTTCGGCGTGGCTGCGGCGTCCGAGGGCGCAGAACACCAGGACAGCGACGACGTCCACGAGCAGGTACGCCATCCTCCGCATGCCGCGAGACTACCGGGTGGCAGGCTGGCCATATGAGCGCCGATTCACCCCCCGCCTTCGACCGATACGACCCGCTCGGCCTCGACGCATCCCTGTCGAGCGACGAGATCGCGGTGCGCGACACCACCAGGAAGTTCTGCGCCGAACACGTCCTGCCCTATGTGGCGGAGTGGTTCGAGATCGGCGACCTGCCGGTCCGCGAGCTCGCCAAGCAGTTCGGCCAGCTCGGGCTGCTCGGCATGCACCTGCACGGCTACGGCTGCGGTGGGGCGTCGGCCGTGCACTACGGCCTGGCCTGTACCGAGCTGGAGGCCGCCGACTCCGGCATTCGGTCGATGGTCTCGGTGCAGGGATCGCTGGCGATGTTCGCGATCTGGAACTTCGGCTCGGAGGAACAGAAGCAGCAGTGGCTGCCCGGCATGGCCGCGGGCGAGCTGCTCGGCTGCTTCGGGTTGACCGAACCCGATGTCGGGTCCGACCCCGCGGCGATGAAAACCACTGCGCGGCGCGATGGTTCGGGCTGGGTGGTCAACGGTCGCAAGCTGTGGATCACCAACGGCTCGGTCGCCGACGTCGCGGTCGTGTGGGCCAATACCGACGACGGGATCCGCGGGTTCATCGTCCCCACCAAGACGCCCGGATTCGCCGCGAACACGATTCACCACAAGCTGTCGCTGCGGGCATCGATCACCAGCGAACTGGTGCTCGACGACGTGCGGCTGCCCGCCGACGCGCTGCTGCCCGAGGCAAAGGGGCTGCGGGGGCCGCTTTCCTGCCTGTCCGAGGCGCGCTACGGGATCATCTGGGGGTCGATGGGTGCGGCCCGGGCGGCCTGGCAATCCGCGCTGGATTACGCCACGCAGCGCACCCAATTCGGCCGTCCGATCGCCGGATTCCAGTTGACCCAGGCGAAACTCGTCGACATGGCGGTCGAACTGCACAAGGGCCAGCTGCTGTCGCTGCACCTCGGCCGCCTCAAGGACAGCGTCGGGCTGCGTCCGGAGCAGGTCAGCTTCGGCAAGCTCAACAACACCCGTGAGGCGCTCAAAATCTGCCGGGATGCGCGAACGATATTGGGCGGCAACGGGATATCGCTGGAGTATCCCGTGATACGGCACATGGTCAACCTGGAGTCGGTGCTGACGTACGAGGGCACCCCCGAGATGCACCAACTGGTGCTCGGCCAGGCGTTCACCGGCAGCGACGCCTTCCGCTGATGGCGGCCGGCCGGTAGCCTCGGAAACTATGGCGCTTCGCATTGGCGCGGCTATCGCGGCGGGTGTGCTGTCGCTGAGCGCCGCGGCCGGAACACCCACGGCGACCGCCGATGTCACGCTGCCGGCGATGACGTCAGGCGGGGGCGGAGCGATCATCGGCGGCGGCAACAACACCGGGATCGCACAGCAGTTGACGAGCCTGGGGAATCCGAATGTCCAAGAGGTGGACGGCTCGGACGCGGCCCAGTTCATCACGGCGGCCGCGGCGGTGAGCAACGCGCAGCTCGCCGCACCCTTCGGGCTGTTGCGCCGGGCGCTTGCCTGCCAGACCAACAACGCCGGATTCGGGGCGCGCGCCTACCGACGCAACGACGGCCTGTGGGGAGGGGCGATGCTCGTTGCCGCGAAGAGCACCGCCGGCAACGTCGACGCCCTTGCGAGTTGCGCCAAAACGAATTGGCGCAGGCCGACGACCGGCAACCAGACGTCGATGTGCGACAACGGCTGGACCACGCCGAACTCCTTCGAAAGTCGGGGCGGCGAAGCCTATTACATCTTGCTCGCCGGTACGGCGAACGACTTCTGCAATCAGCTCAACGGCAAGTACAAGACGAACGCGGGCCCCTGGCCGTTCTAAGTCGCCGGCTTGTCGGGCTTAAGGTGTCGCCACCAGCAGGACAGGTACAGCAGCATCGAGCCGACCAATGCGACGATGACCCACCGCACGACCGAGACATCGATCCAGGACCCCAGCGGCGGTGAGTCCGGAAGGGCATTGCGCAGCGGTATCACCGCAAAAAGCATTGCGGCGTACCAGGTTGTCATCGGCGGTTGGAAATGTCGCCGGTCACGCGCCGTCTGGGCCGCGACCCAGACACCTACTTTCGAAGTTGACCGTCACCGCGGTTCCTCCGGCAGCGGGCTGACCTTGAGTAAGTTCAATGGGACAGCCACAACCGGACCTCGCGTAAAGCGTCATCGTGGTGATATAGGCCGCAACGAACAGTGTAAGGGCGCGATGGGTCTGTTCGGCGCAGTACCCTACGCCACAAGCGCTTTCAGTATCCGCGCTAAAAGGGCGGTGGGTCGGCCGCCATTCGGGCTTCGTTGATGCCGCGTTCCCAACCGATGCGGGCGGCGCGGTCGGCGGCGCGAGTTCGTCGTCGCAGCGGCATCATGATTCCGCGGTTGTGTTGCGGCGCCGGCATGCCGGCCGGCAGGGTCAGCGTCCCGGTCGGGACGGCTAGCGCCGGAAAGAGCACGGCACCAAACGGTTTCGTGGTGTACGTGCGACCGGACGGAGACGTCCACACCACGGTTCCGTCCGGCAACTGAAGATCGCGCCACTCGCTATAGAAGGTCTTGAGCAGATGGTGGTGGCGGCACAGAAGTTTGAGGTTCGACGGGTGGGTGGGACCGAGCGGAAACGGCACGGTGTGGTCGATATCGCAGACCTCAGCCGGCGCGTCGCAACCGGGGAATCGGCATGTCAGATCGCGAAAACGGACGAATTCGGCCAACGCCGCAGAGGGTCGGTAACCGGCTTCGGACTTCGGCTGCGCAATCGGAAGCGATTTGATCTTGGCGGAAGCAGCCAGATCGCGAAGCAGCGGCGCGGGCACAGCGCCGAACCCTGGTAGGTATGCCGGAGTTTGCGAGTCGCCATTGACCGCCGCCTCTTCGGCTAGCACATGAATGACAACATTGGTGTTCGGATCCCGTTGCGCGGCAGCGCAATCCACCGCGCCGCAGTGACAGCGCAGCCCCTCCAGCCCGGCGGCCAGCGCACCGAGCGCGTCGGCGCGCCGCTGCTTTTTGGTCCGCGGGTCGTCCCGGCAGACGGTATCGGCCAGCTCGTCGAGGGCGCGATCCAACGCGGCCCCGTCGGTGGAGTGCAGCTGCGCATAGAACCCGGCGAGCCCGGGAGCCGCGGGCAGAAACTCGACATAGCGATCGTCGCTGCGCTGTCGGGGCACCCGCAGACCGGCCGGGTCGAAGCGGGCCACCCACATATCGACACGTTCGACCAACTTGCGCTCCGAAAATTGCATCCATCGTCGGGCATGCTGAGCCAATGCGGCGTCCAGCCCTGCGATCACCTCGGCATCCTCGATCAATTCGGTGCGAGACACGACCGTTGTGATCAACCGCAAATCGACATCTCCGCGCGCGAACACCTCTGCAACCCGGGGCAGGCGCTCCCGCAACGCAATCGCGTAGCGCAGCCGACCCGCAGCCCGGCCACGGCTGATACGCATCGCCGCGGCCACCTCGGCCACCACGTTGTCGTGTCCGTCGACGGCCCAGTTGAACTGGTCGGCATCGTCGGCCGGGGCCCGGCGCGCGTACAGCTCGCCGATCGCCGCCAACTCACGCGCGCACTCGGCGTTCTGCGCGCGTGCCGCGGCGGTGATGGCATCCACCACGGCGCCGTCGTCCATTTCATCGAACATGTGTTCGATTATAGAAGGTGCTTCCGACAACACACAGCCCGACGAATCGCACGTGGTGCTTCCTACCTTCGATCGCCATCAGAATGACGACGAGCGCCTCAGGAAGTTTGCCAGTGGAGATGCGACCTGTGCCGAGGCGACACGGGATCGCTATCGGGCCTCGGGCCGCCGCAGTGTAGTCGGGCCGCGGAATGGCCCGGCAGCCGATATGGGTTCGGGCGATGGAGGGTTTGCGGCATCTGGAGTTTGACGCGGTTGGGGAGTGTTGACGAACTGGCCTCCGTCGATCCGGGCGGGTCGCATACTGATGCCTGAGATGTGTTTTGGCTGCCGCGTGGCGTAGGCGGCGGGGGGTGTGGTGCCAGAGTCGATGGTTGGTGGTAGCGCCGCGGGTTGGCCGGGACGGGCCGGGTCGCGGTTTGGGCATTATCTGCTGCGCCGGCTGTTGGGCCGGGGCGGGTTCGGGGAAGTGTATGAGGCCGAAGACACCGTGATGGATCGGGTTGTGGCGTTGAAGCTGATGGCGCCTGCTTACTCGGGTAACTCGGTGTTTCGGCAGCGGTTGTACCGCGAGGCACGCACCGCCGGGCGCCTGCATGAGCCGCACGTGGTGCCCATCCACCACTGCGGGGAGATCGACGGACAGCTGTTCATCGATATGCGTTTGATCGAGGGCACCGACCTGCAGGCCGTGCTGGCGGCTGATGGGCCGCTGGAGCCGGCGCGGGCCGTGGCGATTGTGCGCCAGATCGCCTCCGCGCTGGATGCCGCGCACGGCGCGCAGGTGATCCACCGTGACATCAAACCGGCCAACATTCTGCTAACTGGTGAGGATTTCGCCTGCCTGGTCGATTTCGGTTTGGCGAATGCGGCCACCGACGCCAAGTTGACCAGCTCGGGCACCACGATCGGAACGTTTGCCTACATGGCTCCCGAGCGGCTGGGTAACACCGAAGTGGATCACCGCGCCGATGTGTACGCGCTGACGTGTGTGCTCTATGAGTGTTTGACTGGCTTCCCGCCATATGCCAGCGGGGACCTGCCGGCGCTGATCACCGCGCACCTCAGCGCGCCGATCCCGCGCCCCAGCGAGGCACGACCGCAGGTCCCGGCTGGGTTTGATGACGTGATTGCGCGTGGCATGGCCAAGAACCCGCAGGATCGCTATGACAGCGCTGGTGAGCTCGCCCGCGCCGCCCACCACGCATTGACCGCAGTGGGCCAAGACCACGCCGACACCATCCTGGCCAGCACCGAGGCCGCGGCCGCCGGTGAACCCACCCAGGCCGCCCGCCCAGTCAAGCCTCCCGCCCGGCGCAAAAACCGTGTCGCCACCGCCGCAGGGGTTGTCGGGGTGGTTGTCGCGCTCCTCATCATCGGCGCGATGGCCTTGCTGGTGCACGACAACGCGGGGCCGCCCCCGACGACCACGACCCCCGCCACCACTACGACCAGCATGACCACCCCGACCACCGCGCCTCCGGTCGCCGCTGAGGCGCTGCAGGGGTTGTGGCTCAGCCCCGAACAAATCAACAGCGCGGTGGGCTCCACCAAGATGACGGTCGCGGCAACCTCCGCCGCGATGAACGACGCCAGCGCCCAAGTGGCCGACAAGGCCTGCCTACCCGCGCAGGGCCCGGCGCAAGCCACGGTTTACGAGGGCAGCGGGTGGAGCACCGTGCGCGAACAGGGCCTACACGAACCGGGCAATTTCAGTCATTTCGTCCTTCAGGCTCTGGTGTTGTTTCCTTCCGCGCACGACGCGGATGCGTTCTTCGCCTCCTCCGCCCAACGATGGCCGGCGTGCTCAGACCGTCGATACACGGTGACCCAGCCAGGCGTACCCGATACGGAATGGACTGTGGGGCCGGTATCTAGCAGCAACGGCACCCTGAGCGTCACCAAGACCGGCAGGGCCGCCGGGGCGACGGTGACCTGTCAGCGGGCGCTGACCGTGGCCAACAACGTCGCCGTCGACGTCGGCGTGTGTAGCAACAACCTGTCTGACGCTCAGTCCAACTCCGCGGTGAACGTCGCTCGTCAAATCGCCGCCAAAGTTGCCGCTTAGCAGCAACCGGGCGCACAACGTTTGCGCGCCATGTCGGTGGCCAGCGCGCAAACGGAGTGAGCTGGGACCAGGCACCCGACGGAGGTTCGAACGTCGCATTTCACCAACGGTTTTCAGCGCCAGAAGCCGCCAATGCCTCAACGCCGCCTAACAAACAACCCTCGACATCAATATTGATCGCAGGTCACGTTCGTCACGTCATAGGGTGGGTATGCGCTGCGAAGGCGAAAGGGGTAGCTATGTCACGCCATCGCGTGGTCATCATCGGAAGCGGATTCGGCGGCCTGACCGCGGCCAAGGCGCTCAAACGGGCCGACGTGGACATCACGCTGATCTCCAAAACGACCACGCACCTGTTCCAGCCGCTGCTATATCAGGTGGCGACGGGGATCCTGTCCGAAGGCGACATCGCCCCGACGACCCGGCTGATCCTCCGCAAGCAACAGAACGTCCGCGTGCTGTTGGGTGAGGTCAACGCCATCGACCTCAACGCGCAGACCGTCACGTCGAAGTTGATCGACATGGAGACCGTGACCCCGTACGACAGCCTCATCGTGGCCGCGGGCGCGCAGACCTCTTACTTCGGCAACGACCAGTTCGCCACCTTCTCGCCCGGCATGAAGACCATCGACGATGCCCTAGAGCTGCGCGGCCGCATCCTGGGCGCGTTCGAGGCGGCCGAGGTCGCCACCGACCCGGCCGAGCGGGAGCGGCGCCTGACCTTCGTGGTCGTCGGCGCCGGGCCGACGGGCGTCGAGGTGGCCGGACAGATCGTCGAACTCGCCGAGCGCACGCTGGCCGGGGCGTTTCGCACCATCAAACCCAGCGATTGCCGGGTGATCCTGCTCGACGCCGCCCCGGCGGTGCTCCCGCCGATGGGAAAGAAGCTGGGCCTCAAGGCGCAACGCCGGCTGGAGAAGATGGATGTCGAGATCCAGCTCAACGCGATGGTGAGCGCCGTCGACTACAAGGGCATCACCATCCGGGACAAGGACGGCGGCGAACGGCGCATCGAATGCGCCTGCAAGGTATGGGCGGCCGGAGTGCAGGCCAGCCCGCTGGGCAAGATGATCGCCGACCAGTCCGACGGAACCGAAGTCGACCGCGCCGGGCGGGTGATCGTGGAACCCGATCTCACCGTCAAGGGGCACCCGAACGTCTTCGTCATCGGCGATCTGATGTCGATGCAGGGCGTGCCCGGGATGGCGCAGGGCGCGATCCAGGGCGCGCACTACGCCACCACGGTGATCAAACACGGACTCAAGGGGCAGGACGACCCGCCAAACCGCAAACCGTTCAAGTACTTCGACAAGGGCAGCATGGCGACGGTGTCGCGATTCAGCGCCGTGGCGCAGGTCGGCAAGCTGGAGTTCGGCGGCTTCATCGCGTGGCTGGCCTGGTTGGTGCTGCACCTGTATTACCTGATCGGCCACCGCAACCGCATCGCGGCCATGTTCGCCTGGGGCATCTCCTTCCTGGGGCGCACCCGCGGTCAGATGGCCATCACCAGCCAGATGGTCTACGCCAGGGTGGTGACGAACTGGATGCAGGCACACGCGGAGGAAGGGGCGCTGGCCGCGGCCGAGCGCGCCGATGCCGCCGAAAGGCAAGCGGGCTAGCTCAGCGCCCGGTCGATGTCCGCGATCAGGTCGTCGGCGCCTTCCAGCCCGACCGAGATGCGGACCACGTTGTCGCCCAGCCCGATCGCGGCGCGGCCCTCGGGGCCCATCGCCCGGTGCGTCGTCGTCGCCGGGTGGGTGACAAGCGATTTGGCGTCGCCCAGGTTGTTGGAGATGTTGATCAGCTGCAGCTTGTCCAGCACGTCGAAGGCCCGTTGCTTGGCCGCGCTTTCCGCACAGTCGAGCGCGAAAGTGACCACGGTGCCGCCCCCGGTCATCTGACGTTTGGCCAGATCGTACTGAGGGTGTGACGTCAGATAGGGATAGCGCACCCAGCTCACCGCCGGATGAGACTCCAGGAATTCCGCGATCCGCTGCGCCGACGAATTGGCATGTTCGACGCGAATCGCCAGCGTCTCAAGGCCTTTCAGCAATACCCAGGCGTTGAAGGCGCTCATCGCCGGACCGGTGTGGCGCATCAGCTTCTGCACCGGACCGTCGATGTACTCCTTGTCGCCAAGGATGGCGCCACCCAGCACCCGGCCCTGACCGTCGATGTGCTTGGTACCCGAGTACACCACCACGTCGACTCCCAGCGGAATGCCCTGCTGTAGCAGCGGCGTGGCAAACACGTTGTCCAGCACCACCTTTGCCCCGGCGGCGTGGGCCAGTTCGGTGACGGCGGCAATGTCGACCAGCGACTGCATCGGATTCGACGGCGTCTCGAAGAACACCGCCGCGGTGGGCACCGACAGCGCCCGCTCCCACTGCGCGAGGTCGTCGCCGTCGACGAACACCGTCTCTACGCCCCAACGCGGCAGGATCTCGTTGCACACCACGAAGCACGACCCGAACAGGCTGCGGGAGGCGACCAATCGGTCCCCGGCGGCGAGCAGCGCGCCCAGCGAGGTGAACACCGCGGCCATGCCACTCGCGGTGGCGAATGCCGCGGGCGCCCCTTCGATCAGCCGCAACCGTTCCTCGAACATGGACACGGTGGGGTTGCCGTATCGGGAGTACACGAAGCGGTCGATTTCGCCGGTGAACGACTTCTCCGCGTCGGCGGCCGACTCGTAGACGTAGCCGGACGTCAAATACATTGCCTCGGCGGTCTCGTCGAAGCCGGACCGCAGGATCCCGCCGCGCACCCCGGTGGTGGCCTGGCTGACGCCGTCGGGCAGCGGCTGGGGAATGCGGACCGACGGAACGTCGGTCATAACTGCTTCCAGGGCAATCCTATTGCCCGCCAACCTGTTTCGCCCCGATGGCCGTGAGCGTTGAGATGACCTTCAAAGCCGTCCAGCACGTTGTAGGCCGGGGTGATGCCGACCTCGGTCGCGACCTCGGCGGCTCCGATGGAGCGGTTGCCCGAGCGACACAGGAATACCACCGGCCGCTCTTCGCCGTCCGCTGCGGGCGGGATGTGGTTCCGCAGTTCGGCCGCGAAGTTCTCGTTGCGCGTCCCGTCGGTCGTATTCCACTCGATGTACACCACGTCCCGGCCGAGGCTGGACAGGTCGGGCACACCGACGAACCGCCATTCGGCATCGGTGCGTACGTCGACCAGCACCGCCTGGGGGTTGTCGCTGAGCATCTTCCATGCCTCGAGCGGCGTGATATCTCCTGCGTAGCTCACCCGCGTGAGTCTCGCATATTCACCGCCGTCGCCACCTGTCGGGCGCGGTCCCGCGCGACGGCCACGGCCGGCGCTGTGGCGAGCGCCACACCGAGTTGGCGCGCCGCACCCGCGGGTGGGCCGAACACCAGGAGATCGCCTTCCGGAACCGCGAGCGCGCCGCTGAGCGCGTCGGCGCCGGGAAACCCGCCCCCGTCTGTCCGCGGGATCGGGTGGGCGGCACCCGGCGAAATCATGATCGTGTCCACCGGCAGACCGAGAATGGCGCGTGCCTGCAGATCGAACACCGAAAGCCGCTGGGTGCGCAGCGTTACCCAGGCGCTCTGCCGCGGGTATGCGGTGACGTCGTTGAAGTACACCTCGTCGCCGTTGATCATCAATTCGACGCCGAAGACCCCGCGCCCACCGAGCGCCTTGACGATGCGCGCGGCGACGGATCTGGCGGCGTCCATAGCGGCGCCGCTCATTTCTTGGGGTTGCCAGGATTCCAGCAGGCCGGCCTCGGCGCGGCGATGACCGATGGGCGGGCAGAACTCGATCACCGGCCCGCGCGCGCCTTCGCTGCGCACCGCGAACAGGGTGACGTCGAATTCGATCTCGACCACCGCCTCGGCCAGCACCCGCGGTTGTGCATGACCGCCCGCGGCACGCCGCCAGGCGGGCCCGATGTCGTCGGGTCCGTCGACCATCGATCGTCCCGGGCCCGCCGGCCCCCTGACGGGTTTGACCAGCAGCGGATACCCCGCGTGCGCGGCCACCGCCTCGAGCTCGCCGACCGATCCGGCGAACCAGAACGGCGCCGTGGGCAGGCCCAGCTGGTCGGCGGCCAGCCGGCGCAGGCCCTCACGGTCGGCGCTGAGCCGCACGGCGCGGGCGCTGGGCACCGCTTCGGCGAGCTCGTTGTGGGTCCCGGTGGCCAGGGCGTCGAGGGCATCGACGGAGACCGCCTCGGCGGCGGTCACCACGAAGTCGGGTTGCAGCCGCAGGAAGGCCGCCGACAGCTCGTCGGAGTCGGTCATGGCGATGACGACCGATTGGTCGGCGACCCGGTGCGCGGGCGCACCCGCATAACCGTCGACCGCGATCACCTCGGCGCCCAGCCGCCGCAAGGCGATCGTCAGCTCCCGGCCGAGCTCGTCGGAACCCAGCAGCATCACGCGCGGCCGCACGTCGCCGTCCGCGCCGGCGCGCGATTCGCCAGTCTGCGGGGCCACCACGATCGCCGACGTTTTGTCGTCGTCGGCGGGTCCGTGGGTCAAGCCGTCAGTCACTGCACAAGGATAGGTCGGCGGCGCAAAAGCGCTGCTCAGGGCTGGCCCGGCAGCAACCGCACCATCAGGCCGGTGCCTTCGGCCAACACCGCGTCATCGCCGTCGACCAATTCGGCGGACACGAACGCCTTGCGTCCCTCGGTTCTGGTGACGCGACCGCGCACCACCAACGGCGTATCGATCGGGGTGATTTTGCGGTAGTCGACGTGCAGGAAGGCCGTCCGGCTGATCGGCCGTCCCGCGGCGTGCGAAATCATCCCGAACATGTGGTCAAACAGCAGCGGCAGCACACCGCCGTGCACCGCGTGGTTGCCGCCGACGTGGAACCTGGTGAAATAGCCCGTCATTTCGACGCCGTCGGGCGCATACCGCGTCAACGTCCACGGCGGCAGCAGCAGGCTGCCCATGCCGGGCAGGTCGGGCGTGCGCCCGGCCGGCGCCTTGCCTTCGTCGGCTTCGAACGGGCCCAGCAGCTCCACCAGCGCCGCGGCCCGATCGGCCGCGTCGTCCCAGACACCGTCGCCGGGGTCGGCGGACACGGCAAGGTCCTGCAGCCGGCGCATGGACTCCACGAAGCGGCCGAATCCGGCGCCGGGGCTGGCCGGGCCGTATTCGGGAAAGCCGCCGTGATGCTCGTATTCTGGGTCGAGTTCTTTGGGGTCCGCGTCCGTCACGGGCGGGCCGCCAGGATGTCGCGGCGCACGATCGTCTGGTCGCGTCCGGGACCGACGCCGATACACGAAACATGTGCTCCGGCAAGCTCTTCCAGCCGCAACACGTAGTCACGGGCCTTGGCGGGCAGGTCGTCGAACTCGCGCGCTGCCGAGATGTCCTCCCACCAGCCGGGCAGCTCCTCATAGATCGGTTCGGCGCGGTGCAGATCGCTTTGGGTCATCGGCATTTCATGAGTCTCGGTGCCGTCGATCCGGTAGCCGACGCACACCGGCACCGTCTCCAGGCTGGACAGGACGTCGAGTTTGGTCAGGAAGTAGTCGGTGATGCCGTTGACCCGGGTGGCGTAGCGGGCGATGACCGCGTCGAACCAGCCGCAGCGCCGGCGCCGCCCGGTGGTGACACCGAATTCGCCGCCGGTCTTCGAGAGGTATTCGCCGTTCTCGTCGAACAGTTCGGTGGGGAACGGGCCGGAGCCCACCCGGGTGGTGTAGGCCTTGAGGATGCCGAGCACGGTGGTGATCCGCGTCGGGCCGATGCCGGATCCGACGGCCGCACCGCCCGCCGTCGGATTCGACGATGTCACATAGGGATACGTGCCGTGGTCGACGTCGAGCAGCGTGCCCTGCGAGCCCTCCAGCAACACCGTTTCGCCGGCTTCCAACGCGGCGTTGAGCACCAGCCGGGTGTCGGCGATGCGGTGCCGAAATCCGTCGGCCTGGTCCAGCAGGACGTCGACGACGTGGTCCGCCTCCAGCGCCTTGCGGTTGTAGACCTTGACCAGGATCTGGTTCTTGAGTTCCAGCGCCGCCTCGACCTTGTGCGACAACAGCTCCGGGTCGAGCACGTCGGCGACCCGGATTCCCATGCGGGCGATCTTGTCCTGATAGCAGGGCCCGATGCCACGGCCGGTGGTGCCGATCTTCTTGTTGCCCATGTAGCGCTCGGTGACCTTGTCGATGGCGACGTGGTAGGGCATCAGCA
This sequence comes from Mycobacterium sp. IS-1264, assembly GCF_001954195.1. Taxonomy (GTDB): domain Bacteria; phylum Actinomycetota; class Actinomycetes; order Mycobacteriales; family Mycobacteriaceae; genus Mycobacterium. The sequence continues at coordinate 170,364 of NZ_MBES01000067.1, forward strand.
GGTGCGCGTCGGCGGAGATCAACAGCTTGGAGGTGTCGACCCCGCGGGCCTCGAGGCCCTTCAGCTCGTCGAGCAGCACACCGGGGTCGACGACCACGCCATTGCCGATCACATTGGTGACGCCCGGCGTCAACACCCCGGACGGGATCAGATGCAGCGCGAAGTTCTCACCGGTCGGCAAGACGACCGTGTGCCCGGCATTGTTGCCACCCTGATAGCGCACCACCCACTGCGCGCGCCCACCAAGCAGGTCGGTGGCCTTACCTTTGCCCTCGTCGCCCCATTGGGCGCCGATGAGGACGATTGCCGGCATGACATGCTCCCACCTGGTCTCGCCTGCTTATTGTGGTCCAGCCGGTGACCTACCCTATCCCAGCGATTTGCGAGGAGTGTCGTGAACACGGCCGATACCACGCCCGGTGTGGCGGTGTTGGTGTTCGGCGACGCGCGGGTGCCCGGGCGGCTCAACGGCCTGCGGATCCGCCGAGCCGACGGCCCGGCCGACTCGGCCGCCATCGACGAGGCGATCGGTCCGCATCGACGGCTGGTGGTGGTCGGTGGCGACGCCGACCTGGCCGCGGTGCTCACCCGGCTGCTGCGGGCGGAACGGCTCGACGTCGAGGTGGCGTACGTGCCGCGCCGGCGCACCGCGGCGACCCGGGTCTACCGGCTGGCGGCCGGACGCCGCGCGGCCCGGCGCGCCCGGCGCGGAACGGCCCGGCGGGTGCCGCTGATCCGCGACGAGACGGGGTCGGCGATCGTGGGCCGGGCCAGCTGGCGACCCGCCGAGGACCGGATTCACGGCGAGGCCGTCGTCGATGACACTGCGCTGTTCGACGGCGACGTCGCCGGCCTGGACATCGAGCCGACGCTGGCGGTCCCGGGCCTGCGGGCCAGGACTCAGGGCGGCCGATGGATCACCGGTCGCGCCGTCCAGCTGGGCAGCACGGGCGTCGTCGTCGTGCGCGACGGTGTTCCGGCGCCCCGGGCCGCGCGCCGGTCGACGTTCTACCGCCACGTCGAGGGCTGGCTGCTGGTCGGGTAGTCACATTTCGGGTCCGCGCGGTGTCGTTGTTGTATGCGTGCTTTCGGTTATTGGACGACGACCGGCCTGCTCGCCGCCGAGTGTTTTGTGGGCGGAGTGATGGGCGCCTTACGCCTGCAACCGTTCAAGGGCGTTGTGACGCATCTGGGCTATCCGCCGTACTTCATGACCATCCTCGGCGTCTGCTACGTGGCGGCAGGCGTCGCACTGCTGGCGCCGCGCCTGCCCCTGGTCAAGGAATGGGCGTACGCGGGCCTGATGTTCATCTACCTCGGCGCGACGGTCTCCCACATCTGGGCCGGCGATGACGCCAAGACGCTGGTGGGTCCTGTCATTCTCGTGGGGCTGGCCGTGGCCTCCTGGGCGCTGCGCCCACAGCGGCGGCGCGTGGTGGTCCGGTAGTTTCGATCGGTGAGCTTTCCCAGGGTGCACGAATCGGTGCGCCCCAGCCCGATCTTCTTGGCCCTGCTCGGATTGACCGCGGTCGGCGGCGTGCTGGCCTGGCTGGCCGGGGCGACCGTGCGGCCGCTGGCCTACGCCGGGGTCTTCACCTTTGTGATCGCCGGCTGGCTGGTGTCGCTGTGCCTGCACGAATTCGGGCACGCGCTGACCGCCTGGCGCTTCGGGGACCACGACGCCGCGGTGCGCGGCTATCTGACACTGGATCCGCGGCGCTACAGCCATCCCGGGCTGTCGCTGCTGCTGCCGATGGTGTTCATCGCCCTGGGCGGGATCGGCCTGCCGGGCGCCGCGGTGTACCTGCGGACCGGGTTCATGACACCCACGCGGCGCACCCTGGTCAGCCTGGCGGGCCCGGCGGCCAACCTACTGCTGGCGATCCTCCTGCTGACGCTCACCCGGTTGTTCTTGGACCCGAACCATGTGGTGCTGTGGGCCGGCGTCGCGTTCCTCGGCTTCCTGCAGATCATGGCCGTCGTGCTGAATCTGCTGCCGATCCCGGGCCTGGACGGCTACGACGCCCTGGAGCCACACCTGAGCCCCGAGACCCAGCGCGCGGTGGCACCCGCCAAGCAGTGGGGAATCTTCATCCTGCTGTTCGTGCTCCTGGCGCCGGTGCTGAACCAATGGCTCTTCGGGATCGTGGGTTGGCTGTTCGATCTCTCGGGCGTGCCCCACATGCTGGCGGCCGCCGGCAACTCCCTTACCCGGTTCTGGAGCCGCTGGTTCTGACGCTTGCAATACATGCGCTAACACGCATATATTGCATTTCCATGGGCGCCGGCCACAACCACACCCCTGCCGAGGCCGACGCGTCGCGGATGATCCCCCGCATGATCATGGCCGCGGCAATTCTGGCGGCCTTCTTTGTCGTGGAGTTGACCACGTCGCTGCTGATCAATTCGATCGCGTTGCTGGCGGACGCCGGCCACATGCTCACCGACGTGGTGGCCGTGTTCATGGGCCTGGCCGCCGTCATGCTGGCCCGGCGCGGCAGTTCGTCGCCGGCGCGCACGTACGGCTGGCATCGCGCCGAGGTATTCACCGCGGTCGCCAACGCCGGGCTGCTGATCGGCGTCGCGCTGTTCATCCTCTGGGAGGCCGTCCGCCGGCTGCGGGACGCGCCGTCGATCCCCGGCGTGCCGATGATCGTGGTCGCGCTGGCCGGCCTGGCCGCCAACTTCGTCGTGGCGCTGCTGTTGCGGTCCCACTCGTCGCAGAGCCTGGCCGTGCGGGGCGCCTACATGGAGGTCGTCGCCGACACTGTCGGCAGCCTGGGCGTCCTGATCGCCGGCGTGGTCACCGTCACCACGCACTGGCCGTACGCCGACGTGGTGGTCGCCGTGTTGGTCGCGCTGTGGGTGCTGCCCCGCGCCATCTCCCTGGCCCGCGACGCGCTCCGGATCCTGTCCGAATCGTCGCCGGTCCACATCGACGTCGAGGAGCTGCGTTCGGCCCTGCACGCCGTCGACGGCGTGACCGAAGTGCACGACCTGCACGTGTGGACGCTTTCGCCCGGCAAGGACATGTGCACCGCGCACTTGACCAGCACCGCCGACTCGGCCCGGGTGCTACAGGACGCGCGAGCGGTGTTGTCCGCGCGCGGGCTGCACCACGCCACGGTTCAGATCGACGGCCCGGGCGGCAACGGCGACTGCTCGGACGGCTGCTAGAGCCCGAGCGCCGCGCGGGCGGTGGGATCGCAGTCGTCGAGCAGATCGAGGCAACGCGCGTACTCGTCGGTCTCGCCGATCGCGTCGGCGGCGCGCGCCAGCGCCGCCACACATCGCAGGAAGCCCCGGTTGGGCTCGTGCGAATACGGCACCGGCCCGAAACCCTTCCAGCCGTTGCGGCGCAGCTGATCCAGGCCCCGGTGATAACCCGTCCGCGCATACGCGTAGGCCGTGATGGCCTTGTCGTCCGCCAGCGCCTCCTCGGCCAGCACCGCCCAGGCCACCGACGCCGACGGATGCGCGGCGGCGACGATGCCCGGGTTCTCCTTGGCGAGCAGCGCGGCCTCGGCATCGCTGTCAGGAGGCAACAGAATTGGATCAGGTCCCAGAAGATCACCCATCGGCGTCATGTCGTCTATTCTGCCGTCATGGCCAACGCACCCGAGCCCGACCGCGGCGGCGCGCCGAACCGGCCTGGGTCCGAGCCGCCGGAATCCCGGAGCGACCCGGCCGACGAGTGGGCCGCGGAGCCCGGCGAAGAGCAACCCGAGGGCCAGCCCCTGATTCCCAACGACGCCGAGACCGAGACCGTGGTGATCAACAAACCCGACCCGGCCGGCGACCCGGAGAATCCGGAGGGCCAGCAGCGCGAACGTCGTTTCACCGCACCGGGATTCGACGCGAAAGAGACAGCGATCATCGCCACCACCTCCGAGCCCGCCACCGAGGTCTTCGCATCGCCGCCGACGACCCCGGTGACAACTCCCCCCGCCGGCCCGCCGCCGAAATCGGCTGTACCACAATCAATTCCACCGCGCGACGGGGAAAAGGTCCGGACATCAAGGCAATTCAACTGGGGATTGGTGCTGGCGCTGATCGTCGTGGTGTTGGCGTTGGCGGCGATCGCGATCCTGGGCACGGTGCTGCTGACCCGCAGCAAGCACTTGAAGGTCTCGCCGGAGGATCAGGTCCGCCACACCATCCAGGACTTCGACGTCGCCGTGCAGCGGGGCGATCTGACGGCGCTGCGCAGCATCACGTGCGGCACCACCCGCGACGGGTATGTGGACTACGACGAGCACGCGTGGGCCGAGACCTACCAGCGCGTCTCGGCGGCCAAGCAATATCCGGTGATCGCCAGCATCGACCAGGTGGTGGTCAACGGCCAACACGCCGAGGCGAACGTCACCACCTTCATGGCCTACGACCCGCAGGTGCGGTCGACCCGCAGCCTGGACCTGCAATACCGCGACGACAAGTGGGAGATCTGCCAGTCCCCCAGCGGCTAGCTGACGGACTTCCCGGCGCAGTGCAGGTCGTTGCAGGCCTCGATGACCCGCTCGGTCATCGCGGCTTCGGCCTTCTTTAGGTAGCTGCGCGGGTCGTAGACCTTCTTGCTGCCCACTTCGCCGTCGACCTTGAGGACGCCGTCGTAGTTGGTGAACATGTGCCCGGCAATCGGGCGGGTGAACGCGTACTGGGTGTCGGTGTCGACGTTCATCTTCACCACGCCGTAGCGCAGCGCCTCCTCGATCTCGGACTTCTCCGAGCCCGAGCCGCCGTGGAAGACGAAGTCGAACGGCTTGGCGTCCTCGGCTAACCCGAGCTTGGCCGCCGCCACCTTCTGCCCCTGGGCCAGGATGTCGGGGCGGAGCTTCACATTGCCCGGCTTGTACACGCCGTGCACGTTGCCGAAGGTCGCGGCCAGCAGGTACTTGCCGTGCTCGCCGTGGCCCAGCGCGTCGATGGTCTTCTCGAAGTCGTCCGGGGTGGTGTAGAGCTTGTCGTTGATCTCGTTGGCCACACCGTCCTCTTCGCCGCCCACCACGCCGATCTCGATCTCGAGGATGATCTTGGCGGCCGCGGCCTCTTTGAGCAGCCCCTGCGCGATTTCCAGGTTCTCGTTGATCGGCACCGCGGAGCCGTCCCACATGTGTGACTGGAAGAGCGGGTCCTTGCCGGCGGCCACCCGCTTGGCCGAGATCGCCAGCAGCGGCCGCACGTACGTGTCCAGCTTGTCCTTCGGGCAGTGATCGGTGTGCAACGCGACATTGATCGGGTATTTGGCAGCGATGCTGCGAGTGAACTTGGCCAGCGCCACCGCGCCGCTGACCATGTCTTTCACCCCGAGCCCCGACGCGAACTCCGCGCCTCCGGTAGAGAACTGGATTATGCCGTCACTGCCCGCGTCGGCGAAGCCTTTGATGGCGGCATTGACGGTCTCCGAGGAGGTGCAGTTGATGGCCGGGAACGCGTACGAGTTCTCCTTGGCACGGCCCAGCATTTCGGCGTAGACCTCGGGCGTTGCGATAGGCATGCGGTAAGTATCGCAACCACGCGTCGGGCGTTGTTTCCCGGCCCGCAAGGCAACGACGGTATGTTGAACCACCATGCGCACCGCCGTCACGGCCCTGCCGGACATCCTCGACCCGATGTACTGGCTGGGCGCCAACGGCGTCTTCGGGTCCGCGGTGCTGCCCGGGATCCTGATCATCGTCTTCATCGAGACCGGATTGCTGTTCCCGCTGCTGCCCGGGGAATCGCTGTTGTTCACCGGTGGGCTGCTCGCCGCGCACCCGAACCCGCCTGCCAGCATCTGGGTGCTGGCGCCCGCGGTCGCGCTGGTCGCGATCCTGGGCGATCAATGCGGGTATTTCATCGGGCGGCGGATCGGGCCGGCGCTGTTCAAGAAGGAAGACTCCCGGTTCTTCAAGAAGCATTACGTGACGGAGTCGCACGCATTCTTCGAGAAGTACGGGCCGTGGGCGATCATCCTGGCCCGCTTCGCGCCGTTCGTGCGGACCTTCGTGCCGGTGGTCGCCGGGGTGTCGTACATGCGCTACCCGGTGTTCCTCGGGTTCGACATCGTCGGCGGCATCGCCTGGGGCGGCGGCGCGACGCTGGCGGGCTACTTCCTGGGAACGGTGCCGTTCGTCCACCAGAACCTGGAAAAGATCATCCTCGCCATCCTGTTCGTGTCGCTGATGCCGGCATTCATCGCCGCGTGGCGCGGCTACCGGGGGCGCCGCCGCGCCGGAAAGCAGCCCGCGGCCGAGCAGGAACCCGAGTCAGACCCGACTCCGCCGGTACGCAACGAAAGCGTCTAGCAGTTCCGGCCTGTCGACCGAACTGCGCTGCACGGCCTCACCTGGTGCCGCCCCGAGCAGGATCCGTTTGATCGGGATTTCCAAGCGTTTGCCGGTCAACGTCCGCGGGATACCGGCAACCGCGAGGACGGCATCCGGCACGTGCCGCGGTGAGGCGTGCCGACGGATCTCGCCGACGATGCGCGACTTCAACTCCTCGTCGAGTTCGACACCGTCCGTCAGCTCCACGAACAGCGGCATCCAATAGCCGCCGTCGTCCTGCTCGACGCCGACCACCAGGCAGTCGCGCACCTCGGGCAGGCCCTCCACCGCGCTGTAGATCTCGGTGCTGCCCATCCGGACACCCAACCGATTGAGCGTGGCATCCGAACGGCCATGCACCACAACCGATTCCCGGTCGGTGATGGTGATCCAGTCGCCGTGACACCACACGCCCGGGTACTTGTCGAAGTACGCGGCGCGGTAACGGCTGCCGTCGTCGTCGTTCCAGAAACAGACGGGCATCGACGGCATCGGTTGCGTGAGCACGAGTTCGCCCTCTTCGCCGATCACCGGATGTCCGTCGGCCGACCAGGATTCGACGGCCGCGCCCAGGCAAATGCACGACAGCTCGCCGGCTACCACCGGCAGAATCGGGCAACCGCCGAGGAACGCCGTGCACACGTCGGTGCCACCGCTCATCGAGATCACCGGAACGCACCGGCCGAGTCCCTCTTGTACCCAACGGAATCCGGACGCCGGCAGCGGTGAACCCGTCGAACCCACCGCGCGCAGGGCGTCCAGCGGATACGACGCACCGGGCTTCAGCCTTTCCTTGGCGCAGGCCAACAGGTAGCCGGCCCCGGTGCCGAGGAACGTGACACCGGCCTGGGCGGCGACCCGCCAGAGGCCGTCGGTCGTCGGATGGGTCGGGCTGCCGTCGTAGAGCACGATGGTTGTGTCGACCAGCAGACCGGACAGCTGAATGTTCCACATCGCCCAGCTGGTCGACGAGTACCACAGGTACCGGTCGCCGGGGTGCAGGTCCAGCTGCAGGCTCAGATATTTCAGGTGCTCGAGCAGCACGCCGCCGTGGCCGTGCACGATGCCCTTCGGCTTGCCGGTTGTGCCCGACGAGAACAGCACCCACAGCGGGTGCGCGAACGGGACCGCCGTGGTCTCCAGGGCGGCTTCCGCCCGGACGGCCGCGCCCCACGGCGTCACGCCGTCGGGGTCCACGTCGAGCCCGAGCCGCGGCACCACCACGGTGACCCGCAGGGTCGGCAGAGCCCGCCGGATCATGGTCAGCTCGTCGCGGCGATCGATGCGCTTGCCGTGGTAGCGCGAGCCGTCGCTGGCCACCAGCACGGCCGGCTCCAGTTGGCCCAGCCTGGCGACGACACCGTCGACGGCCAGGTCCTGATTGCACACCGCCCAGATCGCGCCCACGCTGGCCGCGGCGAGGGCGGCGACGACGGCTTCGGCGACGTTGGGCAGATACCCGACGACGGCGTCGCCGGCCCCGACGCCCAGGCCCTTCAGGTAGGCCGCGAACGACGCCGTCTCCCGCTCCAGCCGGGCCCACGACCACTCGCTCGAGCCGTCCTCGCCGACGACGATCAGGGCGGGTCGCTCGGCGGTGGCGTGCCGGAATACCTCGGCGGCGTAGTTGAGCGTGGCGCCCGGAAACCACTCGGTGCCCGGCATGGCACGGTTGCCCAGCACCGAGCGGGGTGGGCTGGCCGCCTGGACGTCGAAATAGGTGAAGACCGCGTCCCAGAACCATTCGATGTCGGCCACCGACTTGGCCCACAGCGCGTGGTAGTCCGCGAATTCGCCGCGTCCGGTCTCGGCGAGCCAGCGCAGGAAACGGGTGAGGTTGGCTTGCGCCAGCGTTGCCTGGTCGGGGATCCAGTCGCCGGGTTCGGTCATGTCGCGCCGGACGCCGTCACGGCGGTGACGTTACAGGCGGCCTCCATCAGCATCCACCCGGACAACTGCACAGACAGGTCGCGCTCGGCAACTTCGGATTCCATCACCGCGCCCGCGACGAATTGCGCCGCGTGGCCGCCGGCGGTGGGCAATTGCGCGTCGCGGTCCCAGAACGGCCCGAAGACCGGCAGCCCGTTCACCGTTTGCCGGTAGTCCCATGCGGATTTCGCGCTGGCCAGCACCAATGCGCGTGCGGTGTCGCGGGCCACCGCGTCGTCGGCGGAGTCGCCCGGCAGCGCGGTGGCCACCAGCGCGAGGTAGCGGGCGGTGATGCCGGCGAACAGTCCGCCGTCCCCGCCGCCGGCGCCCTTGAGCACCCCCGACGTCGCCATGTGCTCGTCGACGGCCGCGACCAGGCGGTGCACCCGCGCCTGGTGCCGGGCCCTGGCTTCCGCGCCGGTACGCGACGCCAGCTCGGTTTCCAGCCCGAGCACCACGCCCTGGCAGTAGGTGTACTGCGCGCGTACCAGCGACCCGGCCTTAATGCCGTCGAACACCAGGTGCGTCTCCGGGTCGATCAGTGTGGTGTCGATCCAGTCGCCCATCTGCTCGGCACGTTTCAGGACGTCGGGATGGCTGTCGGAGTAGCGGGCCAGGAAGAGCCCCGCCGGTCCATTGGCGGGCGCGTTGAAGAATTGGTCTTGCTTGCGCCATGGGATGCCACCGCCGTCCTCGGGCACCCACGCCGTGACGAACTGGTTGGCCAGCTTGGGCAACGCGAGGTGGCGTTCGACGCCCGCGATCCGCGCCGCCCGTTCCAGCGCCAGCGCCAGCCACGCCATGTCGTCGTAATAGCTGTTGGTCCAGCGAAAGTTGTTGCGCAGCCGGTGTGAGCGCACCTGGCGGTTGATCTCGGTGCGCCGCTGTGGCCGCGGATCCCGCAGCTGCGCATCGACGAGGCAATCCAGCAGATGCGCCTGCCACCAGTAGTGCCAGGTGCCGAACAAGCGGTCCTTGCGGGTCGACGGCCAGGCGACGACTCCGAGCTGGGTGCCCGGCAACGCCCACAGCCGTTTCAGGTGTCGTTGTGCGATCGCGGCTTCGGAGCTGGCCGCCCGGTTCGCCCATAGCTGGTCCATACCGTCCGATCCTGCCTCAAGCCGCGCCCGCCTCGTCGAGTGTGCGCTGACGGCTTGGAGTGTGCGTACACGGCGGCGACACGCCGACAAATTCCGCCCTCAGTGCACACTCGATGCGGGAGATCAGATGCGCCCAGGAACACCCACTAGCTTGCCACCTACGAATTCGCAGTCGGGGGCGTTGGCCAGTTGGTTGAGGGAACCCGGCCGGTAGTGCACGGCTTGTGGTTTTGTGTGGGCGACGCAGTTCCAGACAACCCCGGTGTTCGATCGCGATCCTGGCGATGTCGCGGCCATCATGGCGATGGCAATCAGCGCAATGCCCAGTGCGGCCCCAAGCAGCTTGGCGTCCAATCTGATTGGACTGCGCGGACCGGGGCGAGATTCCGGCGGCGGGTCCGCGCTCAGGTGGCTCAATTGTGCTGACAGGTAGCGGTTTTCGGCTTCCAGCCGCCCGATCTTCCGTTCGAGATCGGCGATGATCCCGACCGTGACTCGTTCGGTACCGTCGCCGGTGTCGCGGTCGTGGGGTTCGGTCACGGGTTCGCGACGCAACAGCAGCACAGTAATCACCGCGCCAGCCAGGAACAGCCCGCAACTGACGCCGAACGCGACGGTGTAGCCGTGTACTGCGGCGGCGGGTCGCAGAGCGGGGCTCGGCGGCCGATGGCTGGTCATGTAGCGGGTCATCGCCGACGCGAAAATTGTTGACAGAGCTGCAGTTCCAATGGCACCGCCGATCTGCTGGCTGGTGTTCACCATCGCCGACGCGACCCCGGCATCGGGTCCGGCGACACCTGCTGTCGCCGTGGCGATCGCCGGTGCGAACGTCAACCCCATGCCTACTCCCAGGGCCAGAAGCGGGCCAAACACGTTGCCCGCGTAGGTGGAATGGACGTCGAGGTGGGCCAGCCAGAACATGCCGCCGGCGGCGATCAGCATCCCGGGCGGAATCACCCGACGGGGACCCAGCCTCGGAATCAATCGCGCGTTGGCCAGACCGGCCGCCACCGCGATACCACCGGCCAGCGGCAGGAATGCCACGCCGGTCTTCAGCGGGCTGTAGCCGAGGTTTTGCTGGGCATAGTAGGTCAGGAACAAGAAGGCGCTGAACATGCTGCAAAAGGCGATCATGATGGCCAGGTATGCGCCAATGCGGTTGCGGTCCATGACAATCCGCAGCGGCAGCAGCGGGGCGTCGGCCCGCGCCTCGATCACCGCGAAGGCGGCCAGCAGCAGGCCGCTGCCGATGAACATCACGACGGTCAGCGGCGCGCTCCAGCTGTGTGTTTCGGCGTTGGACAGGCCGTAAACCAGACAGAACAAGCCCCCGGAAGCGGTGATGACGCCGAGCCAGTCGAGCCGGGCCAGGCTGCCGCGGTGATCTTTCGCCGCCACCAACGCCAGCACCCCCGCGGCGGCGCCCACCGCGAAAACCAAGTTCACGTACAGACACCACCGCCACGACAGCCACTCGGTGAGCGCGCCGCCGAGCAACAGACCCACGACGGCGCCGCCGCCGGCGATCGCGCCGTACACGGCGAACGCCTTGCCGCGCTCTTTGGTGTCGGTGAAGACGACGTTGAGGGTGGACAGGGCCGCCGGGGCCAGCACCGCCGCGAAGGCGCCTTGGAATGCGCGCGCGCCGGCCAGCACCGCGAAACTGGCCGCCGCGCCGCCGACCGCAGATGCGGCGGCGAATCCGGCCAGGCCGATCAGCAACGTCCGGCGGCGCCCGAAGATGTCCGAGAGCCGTCCGCCCAGTAGCAACAGGCTGCCGAACGCCAGCGAATAGGCGGTGATGATCCATTGCCGGCTTTCGACGCCGAAATGCAGGGACGCCTGCGCCGAGGGCAACGCGATGTTGACGATTGTGGTGTCCAGCACCACCATCAACTGGGCGATGCCGATGACCGCCAGGACCAGCCATGGGTGCTGTCCGCGCGGCCGCTGCTCACGGCCAGCGGCGCTGCCGGGAATGTCGGTTTGGGTGCTCACTGCCATGAAGTTCTGGTACCCGCTGAGGCGCGATCGAAAGCCGCGGCGCCGTTACCAGGCGCGGCTCAGGTCCGCGTGCTGCCGGATCCACGCGTGCATCGCGATCCCGGCGGCTACGCCGGCGTTTATGCTGCGCGTCGAGCCGAACTGGGCGATGGACACCGTGATCGCCGCACCGGTCCGGGTGTCGCCGGTGATGCCGGGCCCCTCCTGGCCGAATACCAGCAGGCACTCGCGCGGCAGCGCCGTCTCCTCCAGGCGCGCCGCGCCGGGAACGTTGTCCACCGCGACGACGGTCAGACCCGCGTCGGCGGCGAAGTCCAGCAGTTCGGCGGTGCTGTCGTGATGGCACAGCCGCTGGTAACGATCGGTCACCATGGCGCCGCGGCGATTCCAGCGCCGCCGCCCGACGATGTGCACCGTGTGCACGGCGAATGCGTTGGCCGTGCGCACCACCGAGCCGATGTTGGCGTCGTGGCCGAAGTTCTCGATCGCCACGTGCAGCGGCTGGCGGCGCGTATCGATGTCGGCGATGATCGCTTCCCGCGTCCAGTAGCGGTAGGCATCGACGACGTTGCGTGTATCGCCGTCGCGCAACAGGTTTGGGTCATAGCGCGGGTCGTCGGGAAAATCGCCCTCCCAGGACCCGACGCCCCCGGCCGGTACGCCCCATTCGGTCGGTCCGGGTCCGGTCATTTCTGTGTCCACACCCCGGCGTGGGTGCCGTCGACCGCGACGGTCGCGTAGAGCAGCGCCTCGTTGATCTCGCCCTGGGTGCACAGCGACGCGTTGACGTGCACCGCGTCCAGCGACGCGTCGGGAAGGATCAGCACCGACGACCCGTACGCCGCGCAGGCCGGATTCAATCCCGGCCCGGGCAGAGTCGGCGAGGAGAGCAACATCAACGGACCGCCGCGCTTGGCCGAGTCGTCTCGATACCGGGCCGCGACGGAGTCGGCTTCCAGCCCCAGCAGCATGTAGCCGTTGCCGCTGAACGCCCCCGCATCGCCCAACTGCGCCTTGGTGACCGGGGTTCCGTCGGCGCGCCACGCCGATAGGCTGGTGGTCTTGACGACCAGGCCGGTGTCGTTGGCGTTGGTCGGCATCATCCCCACCGGAAAGGCCGCCGGATAGGCCGCCGATGTGTTCGGGATCCGGTCCCGCGGCGAATAGCTGTAGATCCCGCGGACCTGACTGTGATCCTTGAGCGGGCCGAGGCACACCGTGCCGGTCAGCCGGTCGGCGGGCGCCGACAACGGAGATCCGAGGTCGTGCACGGTGGTCGCCGCGGCGTCGCAACTGCCGAGCCCGGACGCCTCGATGGGATGCGCCAACGCGCCGTACAGCCCGAAGCGGATGTCCTCGGCCTTGGCGTGCGGCGCGTGTGGGTCCTTGGACGCCACGGCGGCCGAGACGTCGACCAGCACGTAGTCGCCGTCCCAGCGCAGGTTCGACACTGACGTGTTCCAGCCGAGCAGCGCCAGCGATTCGCCGAGCCGCGCGCCCAGGGCGCCGTACGGGTTGACGGGATGGGCGGACCCCGAGCAGCCGAGCAGGCAAACCGCCAGACAGGCGAACACCGTGATGAAGCTGCGCATACGGCCCGCGGCCTACCCCAGCCCCAGGTCGGCGAGGCCCAGCACGCTGCGGTACGACAGGCCCTCGGCCTCGATGGCCTCGGCGGCGCCGGTGGCGCGGTCCACCACGGTGGCCACGCCTATGACGTCGCCGCCCGCGTCCTGCACGGCGCGCACGGCTGTCAGCGCCGACGCGCCGGTGGTGCTGGTGTCCTCGACCACCAGCACGCGCTGGCCGGCGACCTCCGACCCCTCGATAAGGCGTTGCAGGCCATGGGTTTTCGCCGACTTGCGCACGACGAACGCGTCGATCGGCCGGCCCGGCGCATGCATGATGGCCGTCGCCACCGGGTCGGCGCCCAGTGTCAGGCCGCCGACGACCGCGTAGTCCCAGTCGTGGGTGAGCTCGCGCATCAGCCTGCCGATCAGTGCGGAGGCCCGGTGGTGCAGGGTGGCGCGGCGCAGGTCGACGTAGTAGTCGGCCTCCTTGCCCGACGACAGCGTCACCCGTCCGTGCACCACCGACAGCCGTCGCACGAGCTCCGCCAGCTCCGCGCGATCAGGTTCGCCCACTGCCGCCTCCAGCTCGCTGGGCCACTAACCGCAGCAGGCCCCGCGGCATCATCCGTCCGGCGGTGATAATCCCCTTGTATTGCAGCCCCGGAATGCTGAGCACCTTGCCGCGGGCGATATCGGCCAGGCTCTGACTGACGACGTCGTCGACCTCGAGCCACATGAACGACGGCACACCCGTCATGTCCATCCCTGCCCGGGAGTGGAATTCGGTGTGCACGAACCCGGGGCACACGGCGTGCACACCGACGCCGGTGCCGCGCAAATCGGCGGCCAGGCCCTCGCTGAACGAGACCACCCACGACTTGGATGCCGAATAGGTTGGCGCCCGGCCGGGCACCAGGCCGGCCACGCTCGCGATGTTGATGACGGTGCCGGTGCCGGCGTCGAGCATGGCCGGCAGGGCGGCGCGGGTGAGGTGCATGACCGCGGCGACGTTGACCTCGAGCTGCGCCTGCAGCAGCGCGGGATCCGTTGCCCAGAATTGATCGGAGGTGCCGAATCCCGCGTTGTTCACCAGGACTCGCACACCGGCGGCAAGCCGCTCGGCGACCTTGTCGCGCCCGGCGCGATCCGCGAGGTCCGCGGGCAGAACCTCGACGCCGCCCGCCTCTCCCTTCAGCTCCCCCGCCAATTCGTTCAACCGGTCGACGTCGCGGGCAACCAGAACCAGGTCGTAACCGTCCCGTGCGTACCGTCGCGCGTAGCCGGCGCCGATCCCGGATGTGGGCCCGGTGATCAGGGCGACGGGGCGCGGCATGAGCGACAGTGTACTGACCGGGTCCCGACCGGCCCGGCGCGCTATCAGCGCTGGTAGTTAGTGGCCTGATGGCCGTTGCGCCCCGAAGGCGGCGGACGCCCGCCCGGGTCGCGGCGCACGGGCTCGGGTTTGCGGCGGGCGCCCTGAACGTCGGAGCCCAGCAGCCCGGCTACGTCTTGCTGCGGGCGCCGCGACGTCAACTCCGCGCGCCCGGCCGGAGCCAACGGCCGGCTCGGTGACGCGTTGCGGAGGGCGGCCGGTGCCCCCGCCTCGGCGGCGGTCTCCTCCGGCAGCGGCGGCAACACCCGCAACAGGTCGTTGAACTGGCGGACCGTGCGCAGGCCCTCGTCCCACTGGGTGCGCGTGCTCGCGATCGGCATCGCGACCAACGTCCAGTTCTGCTCGTTCCACATGATCTCGGCGCTGTCGGGTGCCGTGTGCGCGAAGGTGACCATGCGCCGGTCGCAGGCCCGCCGCGCCGCGTCGAGGTTGGTGGAGTACACCATCCGCGGCCCGATCGCGCCCAGCAACCAAATGTCGCTCTCCCGTGGCTCTTTCAGTCCTTTGAGGCGCAGGTCGACGACGACGTTGGTGCCCACCTTGCGGTGCAGCGCGATCACCGTGGCGACTTCCTCGAGGTCGAAGATGTACACGGCCTCGCCGCGAATCTGACCGAGCACGACGTTGTGGGCCGGGACATCGCCGACCGTCGACATCACCCCGCGCTTCCAGCGCTTGAGGATGTCGGTTGATTCACGTTCGAAGTCGAAGCCGTGCGACCGCGCCCACGATCGACGCCGCCTGCTGCGTCCCCGGCGTCGATCGATGTCGACGTACAGCAACACCACCGCGCCGACAAAGCACAGCGCGGAGAGCGTGAACCAGAGGGGGACCATCCCCAACAGGGTATCTGCTATCGGCCGGGAATACCGAAATCGACCAGGTCACAACCCCATCACAGGACGAGCCGACGGCGCTTTTGCGCCGAACGTCGACTTGTTGGGCGATTTCGGGTGAAATGCCGACAACAAAGTCGACGTTCGCGCCGTTAGCCGAGAACCAGCGAGTCGCCGTCGGGACTGACGTTGACGGGCACCACGTCGCCGTCGTGCACTTCGCCCGCCAGCAGCATCTTGGCCAGCTGGTCGCCGATGGCCTGCTGCACCAGCCGGCGCAGCGGCCGGGCGCCGTACACCGGGTCGAAGCCGCGATGCGCCAGCCACTTCTTGGCCGGCAGCGACACCTCCAGCTGCAGCCGGCGTTGCGCCAGCCGCTTGCCCAGCTGGGCCAGCTGAATGTCGACGATCTGCACCAGCTCTTCGGGGTTGAGGCCGTCGAAGACCAGCACGTCGTCCAGGCGGTTGATGAACTCCGGCTTGAACGTGGCGCGCACCGCGGCCAACACCTGCTCCTCGCTGCCGCCCGACCCGAGGTTGGACGTCAGGATCAGGATCGTGTTGCGGAAGTCGACCGTGCGGCCCTGGCCGTCGGTCAGGCGACCCTCGTCGAGCACCTGCAGCAGCACGTCGAACACGTCCGGGTGGGCCTTTTCGACCTCGTCGAACAGCACCACCGTGTAAGGGCGCCGGCGTACCGCCTCCGTCAGCTGACCGCCCTGGTCGTATCCGATGTAGCCGGGGGGCGCGCCCACCAGGCGGGCCACCGAGTGCTTCTCGCCGTACTCGCTCATGTCGATGCGGACCATCGCCCGCTCGTCGTCGAATAGGAAGTCCGCCAGCGCCTTGGCCAGCTCCGTCTTGCCGACACCGGTGGGACCCAGGAACAAGAACGAGCCCGTCGGCCGGTTGGGGTCGGCAACCCCGGCGCGGCTGCGGCGCACCGCATCGGACACGGCCTGCACGGCCTTCCGCTGGCCGACGACGCGCTTGCCGAGCTCGTCTTCCATCCGCAGCAGCTTGGCGGTCTCGCCCTCGAGCAGCCGTCCGGCCGGGATGCCCGTCCACGCCGACACCACGTCGGCGATGTCGTCGGGACCGACCTCTTCCTTGAGCATCACGTTCTCGCGGGCCTCGGCCTGCGGCAGCGCGGCGTCGAGTTTCTTCTCCACCTCGGGGATGCGCCCGTAGCGCAGCTCGGCGGCCTTGGCCAGGTCACCGTCGCGCTCGGCGCGCTCGGATTCGCCGCGCAACGTCTCCAGCTGCTCCTTGAGCTCGCGCACGACGTCGATCGCGTTCTTCTCGTTCTGCCAGCGGGCGGTCAGCTCGGCCAGTTTCTCCTTGTGATCGGCCAGCTCGGCGCGCAGCTTCTCCAGCCGCTCCTTGGACGCCTCGTCCTCTTCCTTGGCCAGCGCCATCTCTTCGATTTCGAGCCGGCGCACCAGCCGCTCGACCTCGTCGATCTCGACGGGCCGCGAGTCGATCTCCATCCTCAAGCGCGATGCGGCCTCGTCGACGAGGTCGATGGCCTTGTCCGGCAAGAAGCGCGCCGTGATGTAGCGGTCGGACAGCGTCGCCGCGGCCACCAGCGCGGAGTCGGTGATGCGCACACCGTGGTGCACCTCGTAGCGGTCCTTCAGCCCGCGCAGGATGCCGACGGTGTCCTCGACCGACGGCTCGCCGACGAAGACCTGCTGGAAGCGCCGCTCCAGGGCGGCGTCCTTCTCGATGTGCTTGCGGTATTCGTCGAGGGTGGTGGCACCGACCAGTCGCAGCTCGCCGCGGGCGAGCATCGGCTTGATCATGTTGCCGGCGTCCATCGCGCCCTCGCCGGTCGCGCCCGCGCCGACGATGGTGTGCAGCTCGTCGATGAACGTGATGATCTGACCGGCGGAGTTCTTGATGTCGTCGAGCACGGCCTTGAGCCGTTCCTCGAACTCGCCGCGATACTTGGCGCCGGCCACCATCGACCCGAGGTCCAGCGCGATGACGGTCTTGTCCCGCAGGCTTTCCGGCACGTCGCCGGCGACGATGCGCTGCGCCAGACCTTCGACGATGGCGGTCTTGCCGACGCCGGGCTCGCCGATCAGCACCGGGTTGTTCTTGGTGCGACGGGAGAGCACCTGCACGACGCGGCGAATCTCGTTGTCCCGCCCGATAACCGGGTCGAGTTTGCCCTCGCGGGCCCGTCCGGTCAGGTCGGTGGAGTACTTTTCCAGCGCCTGGTAGGTGGACTCGGGATCGGGGCTGGTGACCCGGGCGCTGCCGCGCACCTTGACGAACGCCTCCCGCAACGCTTGCGGCGAGGCGCCGTGTCCGGTCAGCAGCTTGGCGACGTCGGAGTCACCGGTGGCCAGCCCGACCATCAGGTGCTCGGTGGAGACGTATTCGTCGTCCATCTCGGTGGCCAGCTGCTGGGCGGTGGTGATCGCGGCCAGCGATTCGCGGGACAGCTGCGGTTGCGAGCTGGCGCCGCTGGCCTGCGGCAGCTGGTCCAGAAGCCGCTGCGCTTCGGCGCGGATGGTGGCGGGCTCGACGCCGACAGCCTCCAATAGCGGCGCGGCGATCCCGTCGTTCTGGGTCAGCAGCGCCAACAGCAGGTGAGCGGGTCTGATCTCGGGATTCCCCGCTTCGCTCGCCGCCTGCAGGGCCGACGTCAGGGCCGCCTGCGTCTTGGTTGTCGGGTTGAAAGAGTCCACGACACCTCCGTTCGAGTACGTAGTGAAAATGCTTGTCGCGATGTTCAACGTCGTCAAGGTTGAGTCTGTTCCGCTCAACTCTACCGAAATTAGAATCGGCGTCCGTGGGCTTAGACGACCGGGACGCGCTGCAAGTGCTGCGCGATGCCTTCGTGCCGGAGGGTCCGGGCCTCGGGAACGAACTCGTCCGCCGGTTCTACACCAACTGGTTCGACCTCGACGTCTCGATCCGCGACCTGTTCCCGCCCGAAATGGAGGCCCAGCGCGCCGCGTTCGCCCACGCGCTGCACTGGGTGTACGGCGAGCTGGTCGCGCAGCGCGCGCAGGAGCCGGTTGCCTTTTTGGCCCAGCTCGGCCGGGACCATCGCAAATACGGTGTGCTGCCAACGCATTACGAGACGTTGCATCGCGCGCTGTACGCATCGCTTCGCGGGCACGTCGGCGATCGCTGGACCGACGCGGTCGACGACGCGGCCACCCAGTCACTCAACCTGATCACCGGGGTGATGAGCGGGGCCGCCGACGCCGAAGAGGGACCCGCCTGGTGGGACGGCACCCTGATCGAGCACCTTCGGGTGTCCCGGGACCTCGCGGTCGTCCGGCTCCGGCTGGACCGGCCGATGCCGTATCACCCGGGCCAATACGTCAATGTCCAGGTTCCGCAGTGCCCGCGCCGCTGGCGGTATCTGAGTCCCGCCATTCCGGCCGACCCGGACGGCGGCATCGAATTTCACGTCCGCCTGGTTCCCGGCGGCTTGGTCAGCACCGCGATCCTCGAGGAAGCCCGCCCCGGCGACCGCTGGCGGTTGTCCAGCCCGCATGGCGGCATGAGCGTCGACCGGGGCGGCGGCGACGTGCTGATGGTGGCGGGCAGCACCGGCCTGGCCCCGCTGCGGGCGTTGATCATGGACATGTCCCGCTACGCCGAGAACCCGCGGGTGCACCTGTTCTTCGGCGCCCGCTACTTCTGCGAGCTCTACGACCTGCCCACCCTGTGGCAGATCTCCGCGCACAATCCGTGGCTGTCGGTCTCGCCGGTCACCGAGTACAACCGCGATCCACCCTGGTCCGCCGACTACCCCGACGTGACGCCGCCACGCGGCCTGCATGTGCGCCAAAGCGGACGGTTGCCCGACGTGGTGACCAAGTATGGCGGCTGGGGCGACCGGCAGATCCTGATCTGCGGCGGGCCGGCGATGGTCCGCGCCACCAAGGCCGCTCTGATCGCCAAAGGGGCCCCACCGGAACGCATTCAGCACGACCCGCTGTCACGTTAAGCTGACCGCGTGCATGTGGTGACCCTGCACGATGCGTCGTCATCGGTGACCGCGCAGTGGGTGCCCGACGCGGGCATGATCGGAACGTCGCTGACCGACTCCGGTATCGAGCTGCTCGGGCAACGCCGCGGGCTGGACGCCTACGTCTCCGACGGCAAGACGATGGGGATTCCGATTCTGTATCCCTGGGCAAATCGATTGAGCGACAAGACATATACGGCAGAGAACATGACCGTGACGCTGGCGCCGGGCGAAAACGGTGTGCGTGCCGATCCCAATGGGTTGCCCATCCACGGCGTACTGGCCGCCTACCCGGGCTGGCGGGTGACGGCGCAGTCGGCCGACGAGTTGACCGCCGAGCTGGACTTCGGCGCCGATACCCGGTTGCTGGCCAGCTTCCCCTATCCGCATCTGCTGACGGTGGAAGTGGGCCTGGCAGACCGGCGGCTGACCGTGCGCGCCACCGTCACCGCAACCGGGGAGACGGCCGTTCCGTTGTGCTTCGGCTTTCATCCGTATCTGCGCCTGCCGGACGTGGCCCGCGGGGAGTGGATCGTCGAGACGCCACCGCTTCGTCATCTGAGCCTGGACGAGAAGGGGCTGCCCACCGGCGAATCGGAAGAGCAGCCGGCGCGGGAAGAGCCGTTGGGCGACAACGCCTTTGACGATGCTTACGACGAGGTGGCCGATGGGGAGGTGTTCGCCGTGTCCGGCGGTGGGCGACGCCTGGAAGTGCACTTCGAGCGGGGGTATCCGGCGGCGCAGATCTTCGCGCCGCTGGCCGAGGACGTGATCTGTTTCGAGCCGATGACGGCGCCGACCGACGCGCTGCGCCGGGGTGGCTATCGGTCCGCGCACCCCCGCAAGCCAGCGGTCACCCAGTTCTCGATCCGGGTTTGAGCGACGGAGCGACAGGTGACCAGCCCCGGACACCCCCAGGTCGGGCACATGATGCGCCACTTCGAAGTGGTGAAGTCACTCCTCGACGAAGAGGTTGAGCGGATGGGTGCCGAGTCGTTCGTTGTCAGCGATCAGGCGGGCACCGTCGAGGTGACACTCAATGGTCATCTGCGCCTCACCGATCTGCGTATCGATCCGCGAATCCTGGGCCTGGGCGCTGCAGAGGTTACCGCGCGGATCAACGAAGCCCTTGGCGCAGCAACCGATTTCGCTTGCGATTGCGTCGAAACCGACCTTGAAGAGCTGCACGGCCGGGTCGCCGAGGCCTTGGCCGAGCTGCGGGACTTGTCACCCCCGATGTAGGTCACACCCAGATGCGACGGTCTTCGCGGTGGGCCGATGGCGCTTCCAGCTCCGCGTTACCGTCGGCGCCCACGGTGTAGGGAAAGATCAGCCCGATTGCGACGCCCTCGCGATGTTCGGCCCGGATCTCGATGCCGTCCCGATTGGCCTCCGTCAAGCTCACGTTGAATGCGACGACGGCGGCGCGCAGGCTGTCTTTCAAATCGCCGAGGGCACGCCACTGCGCGTCGAGCTGGTCGGCGATCTGTAGCTCCCGAGCGCGTGGGTAGTTGGGCTGAATGGCTTGGCGCTCACCGCGAGTGGACACCGCGAGCGTGAACGGCAGGAACTCGCCCGCCGATGCGATGCGCTCCAGAGCGAATTCGACTGCAGCGTCGACCAGATCGTCAAGGTCGGCTTGCGCTTGTTCCGTCACGGTGTCTCGCCAGCCCATGCGCCTGAGGGTAGCCTGCGATCAGGACAGCTTTCGAAAGGTGCTGAGCATGGCCGACGCGCTGCGCGCCTACTGCGCCGAGCTCACGCACGCGTCCCAGGCGGCCACTGGAGCCGCGGGCGAGATCGACGGCCTGCGCGGCAAGCTGGGAACACAGATGGACAACCTGGCCCGGACCTGGACCGGGCAGGCGGCGACGGCCTATCTGAACGTGTGGACCGAGATCAACGACGAGTGCGGCCAGATGCTCGCCGACTTGCGCTGGATCGGGGAATCACTCGCCGCCGCCGCAGCGGGCTACTCGCAAATGGACAACAGCGGAGCGCAGGCCCTCGGCGGCGTCAGGCCTAGCGGTTCGGGCGGAGTCTGATCATGGCGCGACGCACTGTCAACGAGGCCGAGCTGGTGGACGCGGCCGACGCGATGCGGCAGTTCTGTCAGGTCATGAAGGACCGACTCGACGAGGTGGCCACCGATTTGAAGGGTCTGCAGAGCAGTTGGGAAGGCGTCGCGTTCGACGCATTCCTCGAGCGGCTGCAGCACTGGCAGCGCTGGGCGGACGAGATGAGCGAGGTGGTGTTCGACATGCACCTCAATGCGCATATCGCGCACCGCAACTACATTCACAACGCCGAGGTCAACACTTCGATGTGGGGCGGATAGCGGCCGGGCTGTTTTTCGGCGGGTTAGCGGGCCCATAGTCGGAGGGAATCGCAGTGACGCGCAAGGAGTTTGGAAACGGGTCTGGTAGGGCTGCGAGCTGGCCGCGGTCGGTGGGCTCGTCGGTGGGGGCATAGAGCGCCCCCTCGGCGTAATAGGTGGTGTGCTCGGGCGGCAGATACTCGCGCACCAGGGGCAGATAGTCGGTGCCCAGCCAGGTCCACCAGATCGGGTTCGCGGGCAATCCCAAGATCCCATCGTCGTCGCGCAGCAACCCGCTGAGGTCCCAGCTGTGATCCGGAGGACCCGCGAGTTTGTGGTTACGCAAGACTTCGCCGGTGGCGAGCACACAGCCGCGTCGCCGGGCGTACTCGACGAAGAAGCGCCGCACGGTGTTTCGCCAGCGCGGGTCGTCCAACGGCTCGGCCACCATGCGGATGCTGTCGATCAGGATGCCCCCCCAATCAGGTGCGTACAGCCCTCCGTCGAGGACAGGCAGGGTCGCCGTAAAGGACGGCGAATAGAAACCCCCTTTGGATCGGCCATAGCTCGAGATGAAAGCTTCGTCCCCGTCACGGTCCAGCTTGTGCTGGTATGGGTAATACTCCCCGAAGCGGCGTGGAAGTGCTTCCGGCAGAAGCTTTCTCGCCAGCTCAAGCCAGAGCGTGGGCGCGTTGGGCGCCGAGGCCGGCGAGTACCAATGCAGGTCGAGGATACGGATCAGCTCGGCGGCGGGACGGGTTGCTTTACGGGCCGCCCTGGCGCCGAGGATGTCCTCGGTTTGCTCGTCGAATGCGACACCTCCCGCGGCAACTGCGAGGGCTTTGGCGAACCGCCGTGCGGGCCGCACCTCGGCGGGGTCGCTGCCCTCGACGACGACCTGCCAGCTGGTCGTGGGCTCCAGCACGTACGGCACCACGTCGTCGGGTACATCCTCGGGCTCGATCTCGTACGGCCCGAAGATGGTGAACGCGTATTTTTCCTGCTTGCCGCGCAGCACGGTCAACTCGTGATCGCCGCTGTCGCCGGCCGCCAGGCCAGGAACGGATTCGATGACCGCTTCCAGCTCTTCATCGTCGATGCGGGACGCCGCGTAGACCGTCAGGTCATAGGACATCGCGTGAGTACTCCGATTCGCGTGTAATCACAAAATCCCAGGTTGCCATAGAATCGATCCGCTAGTGCGAGAGTGAGGCGGGGGCCGCCGTGACCGACGTTGATCCAGAACTGTTCTACGACGCGGCCGCTGCATACAAGGAGAACAGCGATCACACCGCCGCCGCGCTGGGCAAGCTCACCGGGGTGGATCCCTCGACCGCTGCCGGAACGCACGGGGTTGGTCCACAGTGGGCGACGGCCTACGACACGGCAGCCGACGAGGTCGGCCAGATCGCCTACCGGCTGGTAAATGTCTTCAGCAACTTGGGAAGCCTGCTCCGCCAGGACGGCGTCAATCACGACGAGACGGAAGAGGCCTCCACGCTCAACCAACGTGACGCTTACGGCGCGCCGATTACCCCGCCCGGCGAATCCGCCGGGACCTACATTGAGGCTGCCGTGAAGGTGGGTTCGGTGGCCGGGGGCGGCGACCCCGAGCCGCCGCATTGGGATCTGGTACGCGGTCAAATCGTCGATGGCTGGCCCGACGGGCACCCTGACCGCGCGCTGGCCGCGTCGACGGCGTGGGAGACGTTTGGTCACGATCTGGTCCATATCGACGATCAGCCCGGGGCGGCGGAACAACGACTCATTGTCGACGTTCAGGCGGCCGAAATCGACTTCGTCGTTGCGCGACTCAACGAGGCCCGCGGACTCAGCACCGATGTGGCCGGCGCCTGCGGCGACATGTCGCGTGCGGCCAAGGACTACGGAAAAGAACTCAAGTCCGTCAAGGACGACATGAGGTCCATCGTCAACTACCTGCACATGATCTTGACCATCTTGGATGCCTACCCCCCGGTGTTGCGCCCAATGACCGAGGCGATCAAGCAAACGTTCATCGCGACGGCCGTCACTCAGATCAACGGGCTCAATGCCGCGCTCCGGGTGACCGCGACCTCGTCGATGAAGGACCTGGGATCGGCGGGCACGGCGATGGGCGCTGCGCTGCCTGCGATCAAGTCGTTGCTGACGCTCGTGCCGCGCAACGTCAACCCCACGCCCGCGCAGCGGGTCAACGAGAACCGACGCAAGGGCGCCCGCGCCGAGGCGCTCGCCGGCATCGACCCAAATGTGCCGAAGACGCCGATCCAGGTGATCGACCAGGATACGGGTGAACGGAGAACCCGCATTCCAGACGAGATCGATCGAGACGCGGGCGTGGTGCGTGAGGTCAAGAACGTACAAAGGCTCACAGCGACCCAGCAGATCCGTGACATGGCGCAGTGGGCGAAAGAAAACGGCTATAAATTCGTCATCGTCGTGGACAAGGGTCGCACTGACTACACCGGACTGGTAGAGACAATGAAAACGAAGTATGGGTTGGACGTGGAAATCGACAGTAGCACGAACCTGTCATGACGAACTACGAGGATGACCCCGAGGCGTGGCCCGAGTACCGGCGTGCGATGAAGCGCCAGCTCGACGAAGCGGATATCCCCGAAGACACTGTGTGGCAATTGGTTAACTCACGCTACGACTACCCGCAAGCCGTGCCGATCATGGTCGACTGGCTCCAACACCTCGACGAACGAGTTCCACCCGGCGAAGCGCGCCGGTCAATGCGGGTGGGCTTGATCCGCAATCTGATCACCAAGAATGCGAAGGGCAATCGCGCCGCTGCTGACATCCTGTTCCATCAATTTGAGGTGGAGCCACCGTTATCGAACGAGGAACTCGAGGCCACTGGATTTGCGCTGGCCCAAGTAGCGGACCGCTCCGACTTCCCGCGAGTGGCGGCCCTGATCCGCTCCGAGCGCGACTTTCCCACCAAATCGGTACTGGTTGAGTGGCTCGGCCGATTCAAAACCGAAGAAGCCAAAGAGATTGCTGTTAGCCAACTTCCGAATCCTGGAACACGGATTCAGGCCATGCGCGCTCTGGTGCGCCAGAAGGCCACCGGGGTGCGTGACGCGGTCGCCGTATACCTCGACAACGAACACGAGGTCTTCCGCAAGGAAGCACGCAAGACCCTCGACAAGCTTCCAAAAGAATAGGGCCTCTGATGAGGTCCCCCGGCGAGCCCGAGACCTGGCCGGAGTCCCAGCAGGCGATGAAACGCGCACTAGACGCC
The DNA here is from genome assembly GCF_001954195.1 of Mycobacterium sp. IS-1264. Lineage (GTDB taxonomy): Bacteria > Actinomycetota > Actinomycetes > Mycobacteriales > Mycobacteriaceae > Mycobacterium. The sequence goes on from NZ_MBES01000067.1 coordinate 195,066, forward strand.
GCCGACATTCCCGAAGACACCGTCTGGGAACTGATGAACTCGCGCTTCGACTATCCGCAAGCGGTCCCGATTATTGTCGACTGGTTACAACATCTCGATCAACGCGTCCCGCCCGATGAAGACCGTCGAGCATGGCGTGTTGGGTTGATACGCAACCTCATAACCAAACACGCAAAGGGTAACCGCGCAGCCACCGACATCCTGTTTCACCAGTTCGACATCGACCCGCCGCTCAGCAACGAAGAACTCGAAGCCACAGCCTTCGCGCTGGCCAAAGTCTGTGAACGGTCGGACTTCCCGCGGGTTGCCGCTCTCATCCGCTCCGATAGGTATTTTCCCGCAAAATCTCAGTTGGTGAACTGGATAGGCCAATTCAAGACCGAGGAGGCGAAACAGCTCGCCGTTAGCCAGCTCAACGATCCCAGAACACGGTCCGCCGCCATGCGCGCCCTGGTGTGTCAGAAGGCTACCGGCGTGCGTGATGCGGTCGCCGTGTACCTCGACAACGAACACGAAGTCTTTCGTACGGAAGCACGCAAGGCCCTCGACAAGCTTCCGAAGGAATAGGAATCTCTCGTGAGGTCGCCCGGCGAGCCCGACACCTGGCCGAAGTCCGAACAGGCCATGAAACGTGAACTCGACGCAGCTGGCATCCCCGAAGACACCGTCTGGGAGCTTATGAATTCGCGCTTCGACTACCCGCAAGCCGTCCCGATCATGGTCGATTGGCTACAGCACGTCGACGAACGCATCCCGCCCGACGAAGACCGGCGTGCGTGGCGCGTTGGGTTGGTACGCAACCTGATCACCAAACACGCCAAGGGGAATCGTGCGGCCGCCGATATTCTATTTCACCAATTCGACATCGAGCCTCGCTTGAGCAATGAAGAGCTCGAGGCTACGGGCTTTGCGCTGGCCCAAGTCGCGGACCGCTCTGACTTCCCACGCGTGGCCGCACTGATTCGATCGGAGCGCGATTTTCCTGCCAAATCGGCATTGGTCCAGTGGCTGGGACAGGTCAAAACCGAAGACGCCAAAGAGCTTGCCGTTAGCCAACTTCCGGATCCCGGGACACGAATTCAGGCCATGCGCGCCCTAGTGCGCCAGAAGGCCACCGGCGTGCGCGACGCTGTCGCGGTATACCTCGACAACGAACACGAAGTCTTCCGCAAGGAAGCACGCAAGACCCTCGACAAACTTCCCGAAGATTGAATGTCCCGGCCGGAATGAGTAGTTATAGCGACGACCCCGAGACCTGGCCAGAATATCGCCGGGCGATAAAGCGCGAACTCGACGAAGCAGGCATCCCCGAAGACACCGTGTGGCAGCTGGTTAACTCTCGCAACGACTATCCGCAAGCCGTCCCGATCATGATCGATTGGTTGCAGCACATCGATGAGCGCGTCCCTGCGGGAGAGGACCGACAAACGCTGCGCGAGGGTCTGGTTCGCAACTTGATTACCAAGCACGCCAAAGGAAACCGCGCCGCCATCGATATCTTGTTTCACCAGCTCGAGATCGAACCCCCGCTGACCAGGTTCGAGCTCGAGCCCGTCGGCTACGCGCTTTTCGAAATCCTCGAGCGCTCCGACTTCCCGAGGGTCGCCGCCGTGATCCGTTCCGATCGAGACTTCCCTACCAAGTCATGGTTGGTTCGTTGGATCGGCCGATTCAAAACCGAAGAAGCCAAGGAGCTAGCCGTAAGCCAACTTCCCAATCCTGCGACGCGCGATGCAGCCATGGCGGCCTTGGTGCGCCAGAAGGCCACCGGCGTGCGCGACGCCGTTGCCGTCTACCTCGACAATGAACACGAGGTATGGCGCAAGGAAGCACGCAAGACCCTCGAGAAGCTTCCGAAGGACTAGCGTCCCTTGCGCGGCTGCCACACCACCAGTGCGGTGCTCTTGGGCACCACCGCGACATCGCGGCGCTGGTTGGCGCGCAATACGGCTATTTCCTCGGACATTTCCTTCAGCCGCGCCTGCAGCGCCTCGACCTGATTGGTCAGCTCGATGATCCGCTTGATGCCGGCGAGGTTGACGCCCTCGTCCTGGGACAGCCGTTGAACCTCGCGCAGGAGATCCACGTCGTGCTGCGAATAACGGCGCCCCCCACCGGAAGTCCGGCGCGGGCTGACCAGGCCGAGGCGGTCGTAGGTCCGCAGGGTCTGCGCATGCATGCCGGCCAGTTCGGCGGCCACCGAAATCAGGAAGGTCCGCGCGTCGTCTCGCTTGGGGTTCTTGGCCATCAGCGATTACCTGCCCACCCGGCCCGGGGATTGAAGCCACTGGAGCGCTCGGCCTCCGCGTACGCCTCCAGGGCCTCCTGGGCGGCGCCTTCCACGTTCGGCGGGACGGCGACCTTGACGGTCACGAGTAAGTCCCCGCTGCCGCCGCCGCGCTTGGGCACGCCGCGTCCACGCACCCGCAGGATTCGGCCGTCGGCGGTGCCCTTGGGCACCCGAACACCCACCTTGCCATCCAACGTTGGCACCGAAAGCGTTGAGCCCAAAGCCAATTCGGTGAAGCTAACCGGGACGGTCACGGTGAGGTCGTCGCCGTCACGGCCGAAGATCTTGTCGGGCCGCACATGCACGGTCACATACAGGTCGCCGGACGGGGCCCCCCGCAACCCGGCCTCGCCCTGCCCGGCGAGCCGGATGCGCTGTCCGTCCTCGACACCCGGCGGTATCCGCACGTTGATGGTGCGGGTACGCGTGGTGACGCCGGTGCCCTTGCACTCCTCGCAGGGGTGCTCGATGATCGACCCGCTGCCCCGGCAATCGGTGCAGGGCTCGGAAAAGCCGAAAGCGCCCTGATTCCGGCTGATTACGCCGGAGCCGTTGCACGTCGGACACACCTTCGGGCTAGTGCCCGGTCGCGCGCCACTGCCGTGGCAGTTGGTGCACGGCGCGGGGCTGGTCAGCCGCAACGGCATCGCGACGCCCTTGGCGGCCTCGACGAAATCCAGCTCGGTCTCGGTCTCCAGATCGTTGCCGCGCCGCGGCCGGCTGGGACGTGCGCTGGCGCCGCGACCGAACAGGCCGCCAAAGAGGTCGCCAATGTTGGTGCCGCCGGTTCGGCCCGCGGCGTCGAACAAATCGTTGAGGTTGAACTCGGCGCCGTCACCGCCGACGTCGAAGCTGAAACCGCCGGTGTCGAACCTGCGGCCACCAAAGCCGCCGCCGGCGAACAGCCGGCGGGTTTCGTCGTATTCCTTGCGCTTGGCGGGATCCGACAAAACGTTGTGTGCCTCCGACACCGCCTTGAATCGCTCGCCGGCGGCGGGGTTGTCGGGATTCGCGTCCGGATGCAAATCGCGCGCTAGCTTGCGGTAGGCGCGCTTGATCTCCTCGGGACTGGCGTCGGAGGAGACGCCCAGCTCCTTGTAGAAGTCCTTTTCGACCCATTCACGCTGGGCCATATTGCGCCACCCCCTCCCACCTTTCTCTTCGGTTGTTGTCTTGATTCTGAGCCTTATTCACCTGAGGCGTCGGCGTTATCGTCCGCATCGGCCGGCTCGGTTTCGGCCTCGCTTTCGACGGGTTCGCCAGCGGGGGCCGAGCCTTCGCCGTCCTCGGCGACCGTGTCCACCACGCCGACGAGCGCGTGGCGCAGCACGTTCTCGCCCAGCCGGTAGCCCTGCCGCATGACCGTGCCGATGACCGGTTTGGAGCCCTCGCCCCCGTCGCCCTCGTGCTGCACCGCTTCGTGCAGCACCGGGTCGAAGTCTTCGCCCTCGGCGCCGAACGCCGTCAGGCCGAGCCCGGTCAGCGCGCTCATCAGCTTGTCGGCGACCGACTTCAGCGGGCCCGAGTCGAGATCGCCGTGCGCGCGTGCCCGGTCGAGATCGTCGAGCACGCCCAGCAATTGGCTGACCACGGTGGCCTTGGCCCGATCTGCCGCCGCCTGCTGATCGCGCAGCGCCCGCTTCCGGTAGTTGGCGAAATCAGCCTGCACGCGCTGCAGATCGGCGGTCAGCTCGGCGACCTTGGCTCCCGACTGGTCGGCCTTGTCGCCGGCCGGCGGCGCCGCCCCTCCCGGCGCGGTGCCGGGAGGGACGTGCCGTACTTCGCCGGTCTCGGGATCGATCCGCCGTTTGTCGGTAACCGTTACCTGTTCCTGCGGGTTGCCTTCGGTCACTTGGCCTCCCGGTCGTCGTCGACCACCTCCGCGTCCACGACGTCGTCAGCGGAGCCGGATCCGGCGCCCCCACCGGGCTCGCCGCCACCGGCCTGCGCGGACTCCGCCTGGGTGGCCTCGTAGATGGCCTGTCCGAGCGCCTGAGACTCCTGACCCAGCTTCTCCATCGCCGCCTTGATCGCGGTGATGTCCGTGCCGCCGAGCGCCGACTTCGCTTCGGCCACAGCTGCGTCCACCTTGTTCAGCGTGTCCTCGGGGACCTTCGAGCCGCCCTCGGCCTCACGCTGCTCCTTGACGAACTTCTCCGTCTGGTAGACCAGCGTCTCGGCCTGGTTGCGAACGTCGGCCTCCTCGCGACGCTTGCGGTCCTCCTCGGCGTGCGCCTCGGCGTCCTTGATCATCCGGTCGATCTCCTCCTTGGAAAGGCCGGAGCCCTCCTGGATCTTGATCGTGTTCTCCTTGCCGGTGCCCTTGTCCTTGGCCGTGACGTGCACGATGCCGTTGGCGTCGATGTCGAAGGTGACCTCGATCTGCGGGACGCCGCGCGGAGCCGGCGGGATACCGGTCAGCTCGAAGCTGCCGAGCAGCTTGTTGTGCGAAGCGATTTCGCGCTCACCCTGGTAGACCTGGATCTGCACCGACGGCTGGTTGTCGTCGGCCGTGGTGAAGGTCTCCGACCGCTTGGTCGGGATCGTGGTGTTGCGCTCGATGAGCTTGGTCATCACGCCACCCTTGGTCTCGATACCCAGGCTCAGCGGCGTGACGTCAAGCAGCAGAACGTCTTTCACCTCACCCTTGAGGACACCCGCCTGCAGCGCGGCACCCACGGCGACGACCTCGTCGGGGTTGACGCCCTTGTTGGGCTCCTTGCCGCCGGTCATCTCCTTGACCAGATCCGACACTGCGGGCATCCGGGTGGAACCACCCACCAGCACGACGTGGTCGATCTCGGATACCGAGATGCCGGCGTCCTTGATCACCGACTGGAAGGGCTGACGGGTGCGGTCGAGCAGATCCTGGGTGATCTTCTGGAACTCGGCACGGGTCAGCTGCTCGTCGAGGAACAGCGGGTTCTTGTCGGAGTCAACGGTGATGTAGGGCAGGTTGATCGAGGTGCTCTGCGAACTCGAGAGCTCGATCTTGGCCTTCTCGGCGGCCTCACGCAGCCGCTGCATCGCCATCTTGTCCTTGGTCAGGTCGATGCCGCTGGTGCCCTTGAACTTGTCGACGAGCCAGTTGACGATGCGGTCGTCCCAGTCGTCGCCACCGAGGTGGTTGTCACCGCTGGTGGCACGGACCTCGACGACGCCCTCGCCGATCTCCAGCAACGAGACGTCGAAGGTGCCGCCACCCAGGTCGAAGACCAGGATGCGCTGCTCCTTCTCGCCCTTGTCCAGCCCGTAGGCCAGCGCGGCGGCGGTCGGCTCGTTGACGATGCGCAGCACGTTCAGGCCGGCGATCTGGCCGGCCTCCTTGGTCGCCTGACGCTGGGCGTCGTTGAAGTAGGCGGGTGTGGTGATGACCGCGTCGGTGATGTCCTCACCGAGGTAGGCCTCTGCGTCGCGCTTCAGCTTCATCAAAACGCGGGCGCTGATTTCCTGAGCGGTGTATTTCTTCCCGTCGATCTCGATGGACCAGTCCGTGCCCATGTGCCGCTTGACCGACCGCACCGTGCGGTCGACGTTGGTCACCGCCTGGTTCTTGGCGGGCTGGCCGACGAGCACTTCGCCATTACGCGCGAACGCGACGATCGACGGAGTTGTCCGTGAGCCCTCCGAGTTTGCGACGACGACAGGGTCGCCACCCTCGAGTACTGCGACGACGGAGTTGGTGGTCCCGAGGTCGATACCGACCGCACGAGCCATAGTGATTCCTCCTGAGTGTGTAGAGCTTTTTTGGTGGCACTATGCTGAGTGAACCCCACTCAAGCCTGCCCTTTCGGGCTTCCGGGTGTCAACCCAGAATTGAGCCTGGGTCACTCAACTTGTTGCTCATCTTAACGGTGGGCGGAGGCGTCTTGTTCCCGGGTTCGACTCCGGCGGCGGCGACTTCGGGTTCTGAGAGCTCAGGCGCGCCTTCTCCGCCGAGATTGCCGTGAGGGTCGCGATTTGGACGCCTGCCACGACCATGGCGGCAATCTCGGCGGAATCCGC
>NZ_MBES01000068.1 GCF_001954195.1 Mycobacterium sp. IS-1264
ACCGAGACGTCGAACGCCAACGAATGCCATTGCGACCAAACCCGTTTCGCCAGCTCGAGGTGATCGCCCGCAGCGTCCAGCAATTCGGTCACGTTGCGGTGGGATATGGCGACCCCCTTGGGGACGCCGGTCGTGCCCGAGGTGTAGATCAGGTAGGCGACGTCCTCGGCCTTCGGCGCCGGCAACGCCGTGGCGGGCTGGGCGCGAATCCGCGGGTCGTCGAGCTCGACGACCGGTAGGCCGGACCCGGCCAGCCGCCCGGCCAGCTCGCCGGTGGTGATCGCGACGGCTGGGGCGGCATCGCCGAGCACGAACTGCATCCGCGCGTCCGGCACCGCCGGGTCGATCGGCACATACGCCGCACCGGTTTTCAGCACCGCCAGGATCGCCACGATCGCCTCGGCCGACCGCGACGACAACAACGCGACCCGCTCGCCCGGACGGACGCCCTCGCCGATCAGCAAGTGCGCCAACCGATTCGACGCCTCGTCCAGTTCGCGGTACGTCATGCCGCGGCCATCGAAGGTCAGCGCCACCGCCTCCGGGGCACGAGCCGCCTGCGCGGCAAACAGAGCCGGGATCGACTCCGTGGACTTCGCCGACCCGGTCAACACCCCGCGGTTGGCCCACGCATCGAGGCGGGCCCGCTCGGGCTCGTCGAGCAGATCTGTCGACGACAACCGCTGCGCCGGGTCGGTCGTCATCGCCGCCAGGATCCGCTGCAGCCGCTCGATCAGTGTGTCGATGGTGGATGCGTCGAACACCTCGGTGTCGAATTCGACGCGCAAGCGCAACTCGCTGCCGGGCGACACTTGCACCGCGAGCGGGTAGTGGTTGTATTCGTGGTTGGTGAACTCGGTGACCGCCAACCCGTCGACGCCCACCAATCCATCGGTATCGAGCGGGTAGTTCTCGAACGCGAAAAGGGTGTCGAACAGCTGGTCGTGACCCGTGGCGCGGTGGATATCGCGCAGCGAAAGGTGCTGGTGCTCAAGCGTATTGCCGTGCGTGGTGCGCAGCTGCTCCAGTAGGTCGGCGGTGGTGGTCGCCGCCGTGATGCGCGCGCGCATCGGCACCGTGTTGATCAGCAGCCCGACCATCGAGTCCGCGCCCAGCACCTCCGGCGGCCGACCCGAGACGGTGATACCGAAGGCGACGTCGTGCCGGCCCGTCAGCAGAGTCAGCAGCTGTGCCCAGGCGCCCTGCAGCACGACGTTGGCCGTGGTATGGCAGGAGCGCGCCAACTCACCGATGGCCTTGGTGGTCTGCTCGGAGACCTGAAACGATGCGACGCCGCGCCGCCCGAGCCGCAACGGGTTAGGCCCGCCCACGAGTGTCGGGGTGTCGAAACCGGCGAATGTCTCCCGCCACGCCGTGTGAGCGGAGGCAAAGTCCTGATCGGCCAGCCAGGTGACGAACCGGCGATACGGCGCGGCCGCGGGCAGCCGCTGGCGGTGATAGCTGGCGAAGATTTCCTGCAGCACGATCGGCAGCGACCAGCCGTCGACCACGATGTGGTGGAAGGTCAGCACAAAGCGGTGCCGGTCGGACGCGGTGCGGATTAAGGCGGCCCGAAAGGGCAATTCGGTACCGAGGTCGCAGACCGAGGCGCGTTCGACGGCGCACAGGCGCTCCATCTGGTCGCCGATGTCGTCATCGCCCTCGAGCTCGAGATAGCGCCAGGGCACCTCGGGGTCAGCCGGGATGATCTGCACCGGCTGGTCGAATTGTTCGCTGAATCGGGCCGCGAGGTTCGGATGCCGGCTGGCCATTGTTTGCACCGCATCGCGCAGGCGGCGCGGGTCAAGCGGGCCCGTTACGGTGATATCCAGCTGCACCGCATACAGATCGTCGCTACCTAGCGCGGTGCTGGCGTGAAATAGCAGCCCCTGTTGCAGCGGGGTCAGCGGCAGGACGTCAGCAATCCGCATATTGTCGCTGGAGCTCGTCGATCTGCTGCTGGCTAAGACCGGCAAGTGCGATGTCAGACGGCGTCAGCCCACCCCCACCGCCGCGCACGTGCGCGCAGATACCGGCCAGGGCCTCGAACCACAACCGGCTCAGCCGGTTGATCTGCGGGCGGTTCAGCGCCGACGGTGCCCAAGTCCAGTTGGCGTGCAGGCGCGGACCGGCCTCGGTGTCCACGGTGCCGGCATTGAGGTCCAGCGTGTGCATCAGCGGCGTCGGCACCGCGGCCGCCGCGGCGGTCAGCGACCAATCTTCGTGGCTGATCTGCCACAGATCGCCGGACGCCTGGGACGCGGGGGCGCCCAGCCGACCGAGGTAGTTGAACCCGACCGGCGGGTCCGACTCGGCCAGGTCGACGTCGCTGTTCAGGTAGCGCAGCAGACCATAGGTCACACCGTCCGGGACGGACCGGAGCTGTTCTTTGGCGTCCTTGAGCACGGCGCCCAGGGCGGCTTCGCCGGCGCCTACCTGCTCCCAGGACAGCCCACCGACGGCCAGGGAGACCGGGTATTTGGTGGTAAACCATCCGACCGTGCGCGACAGGTCCACATCGGCGGCCAGCTCCTCGTGGCGCCCGTGTCCCTCGACGTCGACTCCGATCGGGGCGCTGCCGGTGCCCAAGAATTCCGCCAAGGCCAGCCCGAACGCGATCAACAAAATGTCCTGCACGCCGGCGTGGAAGGCCGCCGGGACCTCGCCGAGCAGCATCCGGGTCGTCTCGACATCCAGCTCCGCCGACAACACTCCCGCAGTGGCATACGTATCCGCCGCCGGTTGTACCGCCGGCAACGCGCTGTGCGTCGCGGCCAACTGGCGCCACGTCTCGGCCTGGTCCATCACATCGGCGGCGTGCGCCTGGCCGGCCAGCAGCTTCGCCCACCGGGCAAACGACGTCCCGCCGGCGGGCAACGCCACCGCTTGCCCGCCGTGATGCTGGGCCCACGCAATGTTGATGTCCTCCAACAGGATTCGCCAGGAAACTCCGTCGACGGCCAGATGGTGACAAATCAACGCCAACTGGCCGGTGGAAGCCGCCCACACAGCGCTCAGCATCACGCCGGCCGCCGGGTTCAACCGCGACCGCGCCTGCGCCAGCGCCTCCTCGGACAACACGCCGACAGTGCGCACGCAGTCACGCGCATCCACCGATCCCGCCTCGGGCACCGTCAAGGACCAGCCCCGGGCGCCGTCGTCGTCGACGCGCAGGCGCAACATGGCATGCCGATCCAGCAAGGCCTGCAGCACGACCACCACGTCGGCCTCGATCACGCCGGCGGGGGCATGCACCACCACCGTCTGGTTGAACTGGTCGACGGGACCGTCGACGCTTTCCAGCCAGCGGATGATCGGGGTCGCTACCACCGGTCCGAGGCCCTCATCGACCGGGCCGCCCGCATCGTTGGCCATATCGGCCACCCGGGCCAGCCGGGCCACGGTCTGCTCGACGAAGATGTCGCGCGGCCGGCACACCACACCGGCCGCCCGGGCCCGGGCCACTACCTGCATCGACAGGATGCTGTCGCCGCCGAGCTCGAAGAACGAGTCGTCGACGCCGACCCGCTCCAGCCCGAGGACCTGGGCGTAGATGCCGGCCAGGAGCTCCTCGACCGCGCTGTCGGGGGCGCGATAACCGTCGGCGTCGTGATACTCCGGTGCCGGCAGGGCGCGTTTGTCGAGCTTGCCGTTGACCGTCAGCGGCAGTGCCGGCAATGCGACCACCGCCGCCGGCACCATGTAGTCGGGGAGCCGCTCGGCCAGCGTCGCGCGCGCGGCGGCCGGGTCGGCGCTCCCGGTCACATACCCCACGAGTCGCTTGTGCCCGGAGTGATCCTCGGGGGCGACCACCACCGCCTGCTCCACCCCGTCCACGCCGGCCAGCGCCGCCTCGACCTCGGCGAGTTCGATGCGGAATCCGCGGATCTTGACCTGCTCGTCGGCCCGCCCGAGATACTGCAGCTGCCCGTCGGCGCCCCAGCACACCAGGTCCCCGGTGCGATACATGCGTGCTCCTGGCGCTCCCGCGCCGGCGAAGGGGCAGGCCACAAACCGCGACGCCGTCAATCCCGCCCGGCGCACGTAACCGTGCCCCGTTCCGCGGCCGGCGACATACAGCTCACCGACTACGCCGGCGGGCACCGGCCGCAGCCACCCGTCCAGCACGAAAAAGCCCAGGTGCTCCAGCGGCCCCCCGACGGGACTGGCACTGCTGCCGATGTCGCTCCGAACAATCTCGCGGAACGAGGCATGCACCGTGGTCTCGGTAGTGCCGTACATGTTGATCAGCCGCGGCAAGCCCTGGTGATTGTCCAGCCACGTCCGAAGACGTTGTGGCTCAAGCGCTTCGCCGGCGAATATCACCGTTTGGAGCTTCAGCTGATCGCCCAGCTCGGGCGCCAGCGCGTCGGCGGCTTGCAGCGCGTAAAACGCCGACGGCGTCTGGCTCAACACGCTGACCTGTTCGGCAACCAGCAGGCCGTGGAAGTCTTGCGGCGAGCGCGCCACCGACTCGGGCACCACCACCAGCCGACCCCCGTGCAGCAGCGCGCCCCAGATCTCACACACCGAGACGTCGAAGGCCAGGGAATGCCACTGCGACCAGACCTGGCCCACCAGGCCCAGGTTGTCGTCGAGGGACGCCATGAGCTGCGTCACGTTGTGGTGGGTGATGGCAACGCCTTTGGGGACACCGGTGGTGCCCGAGGTGTAAATCAGGTAGGCGACATCCTCGGCATCCGGGGCCGGCAGCGCCGTGCTGGGCTGGGTGCCGATCCGGGGGTCGTCGACGTAGATGATCGGTACGTCGCAGTTCTGCAGCCGGTCGGCCAGTCCCGCGGTGGTGAGCGCCGCGATCGGCATGGCGTCATCGACCATGAACTCGGTGCGGGCCGCCGGCACCGCCGGGTCGATCGGCACGTACGCCGCCCCGGTCTTCAACACCGCCAAAATCGAGACGATCGCCTCGGCCGACCGCGACAGCAGCAGCGCCACCCGCTGGCCCGGGCCCACACCCTGGCCGACCAGCAAGTGCGCCAACCTATTCGACGCCTCGTCGAGCTCGCGATACGTCATGCCGCGGCCCTCGTAGGTCACCGCGATGGCCTCGGCTGCGCGCGCGACCTGCGCGGCGAACAGCCCCGGAATCGATACCGACGCCGACGGCTCGGTCAGCGACGACCGGTTGCCCCAATCGTCGATGCGGGCCTGCTCAGGCTCGTCGAGCAGATCCATCGACGACAGCCACCGATCGGGGTCGGCGGTCATCGCCGCGAACACCCGCTCCAACCGCCGCGCCAAGTCGTGCACATCGCAGTTCGCAAACAGTTGGCCGGCGCCGGGCGTGCTGAGATAAAGCTTTTCCTCGTCCCGGAAAAAGACCAGCCGGAACTGATCCCCCAAGCCGTCGTGGGTCAGGGTCGCCGTCACGGCGGAACCCCCGAGATCCGTCAAATGTGTCGTCGGGATGAAATTGACCGCGATCCGGTTGGACGCCTGCCCCGACGCGCGATAACGGGCGGTGTTCTCGATCGCATGAACCGGGAACCGTTGGTGCTGAACCGTTTCCCGGATCCGGGTGTCGACATGCTCACAAAACTCGGCGACCGTCGACCCCGGCGATGCCGTCAACACCAATGGGACGACGCCGGACGCCATGCCGGGCACCAGCTTGACCGCAGGATCAACCCGCCTGGCGACCGGGAAGTCGAACACGACCTCCGAACCCTCGACGTCGCAGCCACGCACCAGCAGCGCGCACGCCGCCGTCATCACCGATGACCGGCGCATCCCCAACGCCCGCGCCAACTCGTCCATCTTGGCCACCGCGGCCGGGTCCAGTTGAACGGGAACGGAAAACGCATCCCAATCACGCCCGCTGGGCGCCGCTAGCCGATAACGAGGTTCGTTATCCGGGCGAAGGTTCCTGCTCCAGTAGGCCTGATCGTTGGCGTAGTCACTGGACGCTTCGTACTCGAGCTCGCAATCGATCAGATCGGTCAGCGATCCGAAAAAGGCGGGCGGAGCCGACGTTCCGGACGCCATAGCGCTGTAGATAGTCGCGAACCGATGCAGAACGAGAGCGAGCCCGACCCCGTCGGTCACGATGTGATGGCAGCAGACGAAGAAATAGAACTCGTCGATGCCGGTCTGCAACAACGCGAATTTGTACAGCGGGCCGCTCAGCGGCATCGCGGTGCGCTGAATCGACGACGCCAGCCGATACGCATCGCGCTCGGGATCCTGCGAGCCCATCAGGTCATAGCGCGCCAGCTCAACGTGCGGGTCATCCACGACCTTCTGGAAAACCTGGCCATCCACCTGGAAAAACGACGCCCGCAGCGGTTCGGCCTCGCTGACCGCCTGTCGGATGGCTGACTCAAACAAATCGGGGTCGATCGGGCCCGCGATTCGCACGAACACGCCAAGTTGCCACCTGGCACCGAAAACACCGGTCTCCTCGGCCAGCCAAATATCCAACTGTCCCCGTGTCAGCGGAAGTGCCCGCTCATGAAGTTGCATAGATCCCCCAAGCCCCACGGTTTACTTGTTGGCCTGAACCGCTGCCAGCCTCTCGCGCAGACTCCTCGGCCGGATATCGGTCCAGTTCTGCTCGATATAGTCCAGACACGCAGCGCGCTCGGCCTCGCCGTAAACCACCCGCCAGCCAGCAGGAACATCGGCGAACGCCGGCCACAGACTGTGCTGCTCCTCGTCGTTGACCAACACGAGGAAGCTGCCACCGTCGTCGTCGAACGGATTGACGCTCACCGCTGCTCCAAACCCTCCAGTCGAAATGAAGGAAACCCCTCACAAACGGTAGTGGAGGCCTATAGGGCCTGTACGCGCTTTGGCAAAAGTCCCTGATGTGACCTGCTGTTACTCGCGACACACCTCAGCGCGGGTACGGGTGGGCGCTCGGGGACGATCCGCTGCACTGCTCGTGCGGATTGGCGGGCAGCCCGAATTGCTTTGAGCCACGCGATTACACACATGCACCAGGCCGCGCCGTAGCAAACGACCGCCACCCCCGAGCGCCTCGCAATGTACACCAGGGTTTGACCGCAACCGGGTTAGCCCCGCACCCAAAAGACGCAACATGGCCCCAGTCGGTTCATTTGCTGCTGGCGAAGTGTGACAATAGCCCCTATTCGAAGCACGCGTCCTCGGGCGAAAGTGGTGTCGGCGAAGAAGGGATTTCGCCCCGACATCGAGGGCCTTCGCGCGGTAGCGGTGCTGGCCGTCGTGCTGTTTCACGCGGACGTGCCCGGGGTGGGTGGTGGATACGTCGGCGTGGACGTGTTCTTCGTGATCTCGGGCTTCCTCATCACTGGCCTGCTCTGGCGCGAGGCCAGCACCACCGGCACCATCCGGCTGCGCCGCTTCTACGGGGCGCGGGCGCGCCGACTTCTGCCGGCCTCAGCGGCGGTAGGCGTCATCACCGCGATCGCCTCGGCTGTCCTGTTGCCCCCGTTGGAGGCGTCCAGCGTCCTCGAAGATGGCATCTTCAGCGCGCTATACGTCGGCAACTACCGGTTCATTCTCGAAGGCGTCGACTACTTCGCGCCTACCGTACATCCGTCGCCGTTCTGGCATTACTGGTCGTTAGGCGTCGAGGAGCAGTTCTATCTGGTGTGGCCGGCGTTGATCCTCAGTACGGCATGGCTTATTCGGCGGGTGCGTCGACGCACCCGGGCCCAGGCCACCTCGTCACAACGCCCGTACCTGGTGGTCCTAGCACTGGTCGCGGTGGTGTCATTTGCGCTTTCGCTGGCGATCACTTACGTGGTGCCTTTGGTGGCGTTCTTTTCGCTGCCCACGCGGGCCTGGCAGTTAGCCGCCGGCGGACTGATCGGCCTCACCGCCGCTCGGTGGCGCCGACTGCCGGCAATACTTGCCGCGGTCGCGGGATGGGCAGGGCTGGCATTGATACTTTCGGCCTGCACCCTGTTGAGTCCGACCACACTCTATCCGGGGACTGCGGCGCTGTTGCCCGTGCTGGGCACCACGCTGGTCATTGGCGCCGGCTGCGCCGCACCTTCGACGGGATGCGGGCGCCTGCTAGCCATGCCGGCGATGTGCGCAGTCGGGCGGGTGTCCTACTCGTGGTATCTCTGGCACTGGCCGGTTCTGCTGCTCGCACCGCCCCTGTTGGGTCACCCGCTCGGGCTGGCGGAGAGGCTCGCAGCGGTCCTCATTTCTGGCGGGCTGGCCGCACTGACGCTGCATCTCATCGAGGACCCTTTGCGATTCGCCGCACCCGTGCGCCGATCTTCCCTCACCAGTCTGGCCCTTGGTGGTGTGGCCACCGCCGTAGCGGTCTGTGTGGGCGTGGCACTGCTGGTATCGGTGCCGATCCCGGTCGGGCGCGGCGCCCCGGCTACGCCGTTGACCATCACCGCGGCGCCTCCCCCCGCCGGAGCCGACCTTGACGCCTATGACGCCGAGGTGCAGCACGTGGTCGCCCAAGTGCGGGCCGCCGTCTCGGCAGCTGCTGACCTCAGAGCCGTGCCGTCGAACCTGAACCCGTCGCTCGCCGGCGCGGCGGGTGAGCTCAAGGCCATATTCCTCAACGGTTGCATGCGCCAACTTTTCCAAGGCGGGCAGCCCGAATGCGCGACGGGCGATACCGCCTCCACGACGACGGTGGCGCTAGTCGGCGACTCACATGCAGCGATGTGGGGTCGCGCGTTCCAGCAGGTCGCCACGCAGCGGCGCTGGCGGCTGGAAACCCTGACCAAAGCAGATTGCCCCGTACTGAACTTGCCGATCGCCAACCCACTCCGTCGCTTGCTTTCCACCAGCTGCGAGCAGTGGCGTGGTCAGATCATGGCTCGGTTACGCGCCGAGCATCCGCGGCTGGTCGTGATGAGTATGTGGCGCGGGTACGGTGTCGGACACACTTTCATGCAAGGTTTCACGTCATATGACCCCGCGTGGCTCGACGGCTTGACCCGCCTCGTGGAGCAACTGCGCAGCGTCGGTGCACATGTGCTAGTCCTCGGGCCGATCCCGGCTTCGCCCACGGTGGTGCCGATCTGCCTGTCCGGCCACCTCGATAACGCCACGGCCTGCTCACTGTCACGGTCGACCGCGGTGAACCAATCCGGCATCGCGGCGGAGTCCGCGGCCACCAAAGGTGGCGGCGGACACTACGCCGACCTCACCGACCTGTTCTGCACCGCCGACCGCTGCCCCGTCATCGTCGGCAACACCCTGGTCTACTTTGATTCGAGCCACCTGACGTTCGAATATTCCACGGCATTGGAGCCGGTAATCGCGGCACTGGCCGACCGCGCGCTCGCCGGCGCCTGACACGCCGATCGTGGGTTCATCTCCCCGAACGGGCGAAATCTTCGAGCAGATCGGCGGCGGCGGTCACGCTGTCGGCGGGTTTGCTCATTTGCGTCGCGATCTCGCGGGCCCGCGCGGCGCAGTCGGGTTCAAGGACGGTACGCAGGTCCGCGACGAGCGACTCGCGGGTGGTGCCCGAAAAGCGCCGGGCGGCACCCACTTTCAAGCGTTTGACCCGCACCCCCCACAGCGTCTGATCGAGATCCGTCGACAGAATCAGCGTGGGGACTCCAGCGCGCAGGCCGATTGCCGTGGTACCCGCGCCCCCGTGGTGCACAACCGCGCGGCAGGCCGGGAAGATCGCCGCGACATTCACCGCGCCCACCGCCTTGACGTGATCGAAATGCGGGACGTCGCTGAAGTCACTCCAGCCGGCAACCACCAGCGCCCGCTCGCCCAACTCCGCGCACGCCGCGGCGATCATGGCGACCGTGTCGGCCGGAGAATCCACCGGCATGCTGCCGAACCCGAAGAAGATCGGCGGCGTCCCGGCGGCGATCCACGACGCGACCTCCTCGTCGGCATCCGTCGGCACCTCCATCGTCACCGCGCCGACGAAGGGCCGCAGCCCATCCCATTTCGCCCACTCGGCCGCCAACCCCGGAAAGCACACCTCGTCGTACGCCTGGATTTCCAGCGAGCCGCGTTCGGCAATCCGCCGCGCCGACGGCGCCGTGGCCTTCGGCAGCCCCAGTTCACGGCGCTGCGCGTCGTCGAGCTTCTTCTCCGCGCGCCACCCCACCCAGTCGTAGACCCGCATCGCGGAGCGACCCACTGGCGCCGGCAGGAACGACAGCAGCTGGCCGTTAGGCCGCACCGGGAAGTAGTGCAGCGTGGCCAACGGAATGCCGTGATGCTCCGCGACATTGGCGGCGAGCTCCTGGTAGACCAGGCCGGTGAAGAGCAGGTCGGCACCCTCGGCCAGCGACGTCAGCGTCGCGTTCATCTCCCCCAGGGCCTGGGTCCTGGGCTCCCACACTTCCCGCCACAACCGGCGCAGCTCCCCGATCCGCCAGAAGTCGCCGAAGAAATGCGTCCAGAACTTGCGGTGCGCGTCCAGCCATGCCTGCCTGTCCAGCCCGTAGGCGACCGCCGAAAGCCCAACCGACTCGATGAAGCCAACCAGGTCGGGCGGAACCGCCAGGCGCACCTCGTGCCCCCGGCGCAGCAATTCACGGCCGATGGCGGCGCTGGGTTCGATGTCGCCGCGACTTCCCCAGCTCGCCAGCGCAAACCTCATCGCGGCTGGTCCCCTGCGGGTTCTTCGAGATACCACGGGTTGGCCCGCGCCCAGTCGATGGTGCGACGGATCCCCTCCTCGACGTCGACCTGGAGCCGCCAGCCGAGCTCCCGCTGCGCCTTGGTCGAGTCCGGAATGCGGCGGGGGATGTCCTCATAACGGCCCCCGTAGCGCGCCGCGGTGTCAACGGCTTCGGCCGCGGACACCGAGTCGACGTTCGCGATCTTGATCGCCAGCCCGACGACGTCGCGCATCGTCGTCTCGGTCATGCTGCCGATGTTGAAGGCCTCACCGATTGCCGCGTCGCTGTCGGCCGCCAGCAACGTGCCGGCGATGGCGTCGTCGACGTAGGTGAAGCAGCGCGTCTGGTCGCCCGAGTCGTACAGCAAAGGGGGGCGGCCGTTGAGGATGCGGTGAATGCTCTGAGAAATCACGAAGATTGGGTTTTGACGCGGGCCGTAGACGTTGAAGTAGCGAACGACGGTCACCGGCAATCCGTGGGCCGTGTGCATCGCGAAAACGAGATGTTCGGCCATGGCCTTGCTGGTGCTGTAGCTCCACCGCGCGGTCTTTGTCGAGCCGAGGACGCGATCGTCGTCCTCGGCGAACGGCGGGTTCGGGTTCTTCCCGAACACCTCCGATGTGCTGGCGAACAGCACGTGCGTCCCGTGCCGCTGGCTCAGCTCGAGGACGTTGCGGGTGCCGGTCACGTTGACGTCGAGAACCCGCAGCGGATCCTTGACGTAGTTCTGCACGCCGACGACCGCGGCCAGGTGAAAGACCGTGTCGACGCCCGGCGTCAGGGCGGTTTCCAGCGCCTCGATATCGGTGACGTCGCCCTGCACGAAGCGGAAGTTGGGGTGCCGGTCGAAGTCGATGCTGCCGTCGCGGGTGTTCTTCGCGAAATCGAATACCGTGACCGAGTCCCCGCGCTCCAGCAGCGCGGAGACCAGGTGCGATCCGATGAAGCCGAAGCCGCCCGTCACGACGACGTTGGGCATTATCGGCCGATCCCCTTGTAGACCAGGCCGGCGGCGCGCACCGCCGCGGGGTCGAAGCTGTTCCGTCCATCGAGGAACACGCAGTTGGGCGCCGCCAGCTCCGCGAGTCGGGCCAGCGGGATCTGGTGGAATTGTCGGTGGCCCGCCAGGACCACCAAGGCGTCGGCGTTCTCGACCGCCGATTCGATGTCGGCGGTCAGGGGGATCTTCGTGACGGTGCGCGCCTCCTCTTCGGGCACCCACGGGTCATGCACCGAAAGCTGGCAGCCGGACTCCTCGAGCAGGGCGACGACGTACTTGGTGGGCGTGAGCCGGCAGTCACCGGTGTTGTTCTTGAACGCGATGCCCAGCACGGCAATCTTGCTGGTCTCGATCGACTTGCCCTGGTCGGCGAGCAGCTGCGTGAGCAGCCCGTAGGTGTAGCCGGGCATCGTGTCGTTGACGGTCCTCGACGTCCGCGGAATCGCCAGCTCCAGCCCCAGGGACTGGCCCAGATGGCTGACGAACCACGGGTCCTTCGTCAAGCAGTAGCCGCCCACGCCCATGCTCGGCATCAGGATGTTGACGTTGTGGTTGACCTTCGGCATCGAGTTGGCCGCGTCAATGACCTGGAGTACGTCCATGCCGAGCCGGTCGCATACCTTGGCCAGTTCGTTCGCGAGCGCGACGTTGAGGTCGATCCACACGTTGTCGGCGAGCTTGACCATCTCGGCGGTTCGCGGATCGTCGACGACGATGGAGTCCATTCCCAGGGTGTGTCGCCACAGCGTGGAGCAGGCGCGCGCGCTGCGCTCATCGACGGCGCCGACGACGATCGGGATCGACGTCAGCTCGCGGATGGCTTGGCCCTCGGCGAGCCGTTCGGGGCAAAACGCCAACCCGAAGTCGACGCCGGCGCGCAGCCCCGAGGTTTCTTCGAGGATCGGCTGAAACAGCTTTTCGGTGGTGTCGGGCGGCACCGTGCTCTTGAGGATGACGACGTGGCCGGGACGCAGGTGCTCCGCCACGGCGCGCGCCGCCGCCTTGATGTCGTCCACGATGGGCTCGAAGTCCGGACCGAGCGGCGTCCCGACGGTCACGATGATGAAGTCGTTGTCCGCGAGCGCGCCGAAATCGGTCGTGGCGCGAAGCCGGCCGACTCGCACGTTGTTGGAGACGAGCTCGTTGAGCCCCGGCTCGGGCACGGTGGTCTTGCCGAGGTTGATCTCGTCGACGACGCTCTGCCGCACGTCGATCCCGGTCACCGGCCAGCCGCGGTCGGCCAGCACGGCGCCGATCACCGTGCCGATGTACCCGAAGCCCACAATTGCGATCCCGGACCGCATGCCACGCACCAGGAGGTCGACCTCGGCGTCGCTACGTCCGAACACGCCTTCAGGCATCGTTGATTCTTCGCCTTCCTGTACGCACTCCCCAAAATGAAAGCCGGGGCTTCACGTCCCCGGCTCACCCGTCCGGCAGTCTAATCCACGACCCACGCTACAAACCTGGAATCGAAAAGCTTCGATCAGCCAACCCCCTTGCGGCGAGCGAAATTCTCCACAAGATCCGCGGTGGCCGCGGCGCTTTGCGCGGGGCTGGTCATCCTCGTGGCGATCTCACGGGCCCGCGCGGCATATTGCGGGGCGAGGATGGTGCGCAGGTCGGCGACCAGCGACTCCCGGGTAGTGCTCGAAAAACGCCGCGCGGTACCAACTTTCAGTCGTTTGAGCTGATCTCCATAGATCGCGTGAACGAGGTCCCAGTACAGGATCAGCTGCGGGACTCCGGCGCGCAGCCCGATGGGCGTGGTGCTCGAGCCGCCGTGGTGGACGAGCGCCCGACAGGCGGGGAAGATGGCCGCGAAATTCATCGCACCCACGAGCTTGACGTGGTCGAAGTGGGGGACGTCGCTGAAGTCGCTCCAGCCGGCACCAACCAGCGCCCGCTCGCCCAGCTGCGCGCACGCGTCGGCGATCATGGCCAGCGTGTCGGCCGGGGATTCCACCGGCATGCTGCCAAAGCCGAAGTAAATCGGCGGAGTTCCCGCGGCGATCCACGACGCGACCTCCTCGTCGGCGTCGGTCGGCAGCTCCATCGTCAGGGTGCCGACGAAGGGCCGCAGGCCGTCCCATTTCGCCCATTCGGCTGCCAGCCCCGGAAAGCAGACCTCGTCGTAGGCCTGGATTTCCAGCGATCCGCGTTCGGCGATCCGCCGCGTCGCGGGGCCCTTGGCCTTCGGTAAGCCGAGTTCACGGCGCTGCGCGTCCTCGGCTTTCTTCCAAATGCGCCATCCGAACCACTCGTACACGGTCATCGCAATGCGGACCAGCGGCGGGGGCAAACGCGTCGGAAACGCGATCTGGCCATTGGTCCGCAGCGGGAAGTAATGCAGCGTGGCCAGCGGAATGCCGTGGTACTCCGCGACATTCGCGGCGACTTCCTCGTACACCAGGCCGGTGAAGAGCAGGTCGGCGCCGTCCGCCAGCGACGTCAGCGTCTTGCTCATCTCCCCCATGCACTCGCTGCGGTGCCCCCAAACCTCGCGCCACAACCGGCGCAGCTCGCCGATCCTCCAAAAATTGCGGTAGAACTGCGTCCATAAGTTGCGGTGCGCGTCCAGCATCGCCTGCGTCTCCGGCCCATAGGCGACCGCCGAAAGCCCGGCCGATTCCGCGAACCCGACTAGTTCGGGTGGGACCGCCATCCGCACCTCGTGGCCCCTGCGCAGCAACTCGCGGCCGGCGGCGACGGAGGGCTCGACATCGCCCCGCGTGCCGTAGCAGGCCAACACAAATTTCATCGCGGGTCCTAGCCTTTCAGTTCCCGTCGGCGTTCGACGTGATGGCCTCATTTTCTCGACTGACGCCGGGGAAAACTCCAGCCTGCCAGCACCGGCCGATGGTAGGTTCATGTTCGCCCAACAGGGGTACAGCTTGGGCCATCTTCTGCTGAGGGGTTCGTTTTGGCTGACGGCGACGTGAACGCGCGCGAGGCGGAACGCGTTACGTGGGACGTCATTGTCGTGGGCACCGGCATGGGCGGCGGGATGCTGGGCTACTCGCTGGCCCGGTCGGGCCGTAGGGTCCTTTTCGTCGAGAAGGGGCGCTCGACATTGCCCGGGGCTCCGGGGACGATTCGCTCTGCGATACCGGAAATCGCCGAGCCAGTCGCCGCCCGCGCGGCGACGACCTACCACGACGCCTTGGCCCGGGCCGGGCGCTCCACCGACGAGATCGAAGACATCAGCGGGCGGCACGCGCGACGCTACTTGGCCGGGGTCGGCAGCGGGACCGGCGGCTCGTCGGCCATCTACAGCATGGTCTGCGAACGGTTCTTTGCCCGCGATTTCATTCCCCGGCAGGACTTTCGCAACCCCGGCGATTCCACCGTGCCGGAGGCGTGGCCGATCACCTACGACGAGCTGCGGCCCTGGTACGCCACGGCCGAGCAGCTGCTGGGGGTGCGCGGCCAGCATGATCCCCTGCGGCCCGAGGCGGCGGACGCCGATCTCCCTGCGCCACCACCGTTTTCGGCGAACAACCAGCCGCTGGTCGACTACTTGCTGGGTCGCGGATTGCATCCCTATCACCTTCCGATGGCCTGTGATTACACCCAGGGTTGTGCGACCTGTCAGGGCTATCTCTGCGACCACTCGTGCAAGAACGACGCCGCGCGCAACTGCCTGCTGCCCGCGGTGGCCGAACACGGCGCCGAACTGCTTGCCGAATGTCGTGTCCTGCGCGTGGATGCGGACGGCACGCGTGTCCGGCAGGTGATTTGCGAACATCACTCCGGCAAGTTGGCTTTGAAGGCCAAGGTGGTGGTGCTGGCCGCCGGTGCGTTGGTCACCCCGGTGCTCTTGTTCAATTCCCGGTCGGGTGATTGGCCGCGCGGATTGGCCAACGGCTCAGACTTTGTGGGCCGCAACTTGATGCGACATCTCGTCGACCATATCGAGGTCTGGCCACAGCCCGACTGCAAGGCTTCAGACCAAGACAAGCAAATCGGGCTGAACGATTTTTATTTCTGGGAGGGGCAGAAATACGGCACCGTGCAGTCAGGCGGCGCGATGCCGCCCATGGAGGCGCTGACCAACCACCCCGGCTGGCAGCACAAGGCAATGCGCTTCATCAGCCCAGCGGCGCGCCCGATCTACGAGCGGTTCTTGAGCGGCGGACTGCTGCTGGACGCCGTCATGGAAGACCTGCCGTATCTGGACAATCGCATCCTGCCATCCGATCAGCCAGGCTCGGACGGCCGCCAGCGGCTACGACTTCAATATCGCTTGCACCCCAACGAGATCGAGCGCCGCGCCGTGTTTATGAAGCAGCTGAAACAGGTGTTTGAGCCGTTTCGGAAAATTACCCTGCGGACGGCCAAGGACAATGTGGTCCTGGCCCACGTCTGCGGCACGTGCCGCTTCGGTGCCGATCCCAAAACCAGTGTGCTGGACCCGCAAAACCGGGCGCACGAACTGGACAACCTCTACGTGGTGGACGCCTCGTTCTTCCCATCCAGCGCCGGCATCAATCCCAGTTTGACCGTCGCGGCCAACGCCCTGCGGGTGGCCGCGCACGTGAACGACGTACATTTCGCCGCCTGACGGGATCACAGAAGCGTGCCTGTGAGCGAGAATTCGTCCAAGGCGTCCGAAAGCTCCTGTCGCAAACTGTCATTCGAGTTGGGGCGACCGGGCTGGTACGCAGTGACCGAGACGAAGACATGTTTCGGTGTTGCTCCTGAGACCAACCACAGCAGTCCGCCAAACGTGTGCACCATCGCCTTCGTCATGCCCGGGTAGAGAACTTTCATGGCGAAGTAGTCGGCCTCCGTACCAGCTGGCCGACCGGCATCCGGAGTGACCATCCCGAGGTTGGACGAGAGAACGCCGTTGGGCACGCCGCCCATTCGCTTGATTAGTCGCGCAGGAATCAGGGGAACAAGGGTCAACAATGACCGGTGCTCAGCGGTTCCCTCCTCCTGGCGAGTCAGCGATTCCTTGATCGCGGCTCGGATTCCGCCGAGGTCCTTTGTCACGGGTGCGGGGTCGACCGTGACCGGGACAGCGAAATTCGCGTTGGCGCGAGTATCGTCGGCGGTCCGCTCGTTGACCGGCATCCCCAAGAAGAGCGAGCCGCCCGCGGCGACGCGTCCCAATCGCTGGGCGAGTCGCGCCGCCAATCCCACAAGCAACGTGTTGCTGGTCCCCCCGAGCGAGTGTGCGCGGGCCTTCCACTCGTCGCCATCGACGAAAACCGTTGCCGTTGAGAATGTGATGGGTTCATCGGCGCCTGCGGGCAGCGCCGGCGCCGGGGTGACAGTTCCGGCGCTTTCCCTGCGGCTACGGCGGGCCATCCGCGCCGCGGTGGCGATGCCGCGGCCGATGGCGGGAATGTCGCGCAGGGTTTGCCGGGCGTCCTCGCGCACGGCCTGCCAGCGCCGGCGCGACGCGGCGGCAGGCCAGCTGATCGTGTCGTCGCGGCCACGTACGGCATCCGCCACCGCCTCGCACATACCCACGCCGTCGGCAAGGCAATGGGAAACCACCAAGCTGATCCCGGCGCCGCCGTCGGTGAACGGGACGACGGCAAGGTGCCATCCCGGTCCGTGCTCGCAATCCAATGGGGTATTGGCCTGCTCGTCGAGCCAGGCCCCGAATTCTTCACGCGGCCGGGCCGACGCGACGATCTCAATGTCGGAGGAGCAGACCGCTGATATCCAGCGGTGGCGGCCGAATGGCAGTGGTGACCGTTCGATGCAACGAGATAACCGCCCCCGCAGAAGATGTTCATGAAACTGCCGCAGGTCGTCGATCTTGACCGGGCCGTCGTACAACCACATGCATTGCAGCCGGGTGCCAACCCCCGTCGCGCGCCCGAGGTCGAAGGCGGCCTGGTCCATCAGATCGAGAACGCTGTCCATGTGCGTACCGTACTTCGTATCGCCTGTCTGAGAAGTGGCTTCGTTCGTAGATCCGCGCTGAGCTTCCCGGGGTCGGGCGAACGGCCTGCTTTCGTCGATCAGCCAGCGCGCCGCAGGCGGGCGAAACCTTCCAGGAGGTCCGCCGCGGCCGCGGCGCTCTCGGAAGGCTTGCTCGTTCGGGTCGCGATCTCGCGGGCCCGAGCGGCGTGTTGCGGGTCGAGGATGGTGCGCAAGTCCGCGACCAGCGACTCCTGGGTAGCCTTCGAAAAGTACCGGCCAGTGCCCACTTTCAGTCGTTTGACCGCATTTCCCCATATGGGCTGATGCATCCGCAACGTGGCGAGGATCAACTGGGGGACGCCGGCGCGCAGGGCCGCGGCCAGGGTGCCCGCGCCGCCGTGGTGCACGACGGCGCGACAAGCCGGAAAGATGGCCGCGTGGTTCACCGCGTCCACCACCTTGACATGTTCGAAATTGGGGACGCGGCTGAAGTCACTCCAGCCGGCGCAAACCAACGCCCGCTCACCCAACTGCGCGCAGGCCCCGCCGATCATGGCCATTGTGTCGGCGGCGGACTTAATCGCGGTGCTGCCAAACCCGAAATAAATCGGCGGTGTTCCCGCGGCAATCCATGACGCGGCCTCCTCATCGGCGTCGGTCGGCAACTCCATCGTCAGGGCGCCGACAAAGGGCCGCTGGCCATTCCATTTCGCCCATTCGGCTGTCAGCCCAGGAAAGCACAACTCGTGGTAGGCCTGGATTTCCAGCGAGCGGCGTTCGGCGATCTGCCGCGACGCCGGGCCCGTGGCCTCAGGCAGGCCCAGTGCGCGGCGCTGGACGGCCCCCAGCTTCTTTGTCAGGAGACGCCAACTGAGCCATTCATCCGCGCGCATTGCGAAACGCCCCAACCGCGCCAGCGGGGTCGGAACGAGGTGGCCGTGAGCCCGGAGGGGGAATGTATGCAGCGTGGCCAATGGAATGCCGTAGTAATCGGCGACATTGACAGCCGCCTGCTCGCCAAACCAGAAAGTGACGAGGAGGTCGGCCCCGTCCGCCAGCGACATCAGCGCGCTACCGATCTCCTTCCAGCACTGGGTAAATAGTCTGTGATCTTCGCGCCCCAGCCTGATCAAATCCCGGATTTTCCAGAAGTCGCGCGAGAAACGCGTCATAAAGTCGTCGTGCAGGTTCTGCCACGCCAGCGAATCCGGCCCGCAGGGAACCGCCGAAAGCCCAGCCGCCTCGACGAAGCCAACCAGGTTGGGCGGGACGGCTATTCGCACGTCGTGCCCTCGATCCAGCAGCTCTCGGCCGACCACGGCGTAAGGCTCGATATCGCCACGCGTTCCATAGCATGCCAGCACAAACTTCATGCGGCGATCATAGGGTCGTTGTGATGCTTGCTTGCGATCCGACACGCTCGGATTTCGCTCGCCTATCGTGCGCAAATGCGGTATGAATTACGAAGAGTCCGTGTGTCTTTGGCGATTAGCCGGCTGCGATGAGCTCGACCGTCACATTGCCTCGCGAGTCGTAGCTGCTTAATTCCCTGTCGCGCAATAGTTGTCGATGATCCTCACGGCCGACGGCAATGAGATCTGCGCACTCGCGGCGCAACGATCGCGATTTCCCCGGGGCCAAAATCCCTACCCGCCCGCTGGCGGCCGTTCCCCCGGCCGGCGCGTTGGCATCCGAGTCGTTCGACGCACGTCGAACGGACAGGCGGCGATGGCCCGCAACCGACAGTGGCTGAGATTGGACGCTACCGAACTGGCGGTTCGACCGTGCGGCGGCGATCGCCACGATAGCCTGGGACCCGTGGTTGAAACGTCGGCCAACGTCGGCCCCCGCATACTTCTTGTCGGCGCAGGAAGATTCGGGAGAAAACACCTGGACACGCTCGAAGTACTGCACCAGCGGCAGGCGCTTCGGCTTGCAGGGGTGGTGGTTCGCACGAAAGAAAGCGCCGAATCGTTGCGCGCGTCGATCGAATTTCCGGTATTCGAGGAATTGAACGATGAATTGCTCGCAGCGGTCGACGGCGTTGTTGTCGCTACGCCGATGGCCACCCATGCGGACCTTGTTCGGCGGATACTGCCCCACGCGCATGTCTTGGTCGAAAAACCGCTCGGCGTAAGCGATGCTGAAACAGAAGATCTCGTGCGATTCGCGCAAACCCAGCCGCGGGCACTCATGGTGGGACACACCATGCGCTTCGACTCCACCGTAATGCGGCTGAAAGAAATGATCCGTCGCGTGGATCCGCTGGGCGTAGAGATATCGTTCATACAACCGCAAAACACCGATTTGGGTCGCGACATCGAACTAGAATTATTGCACCCATTCGACATCGTCGACTTTTTGTTCGACGATAGGCGCCTGATTCGGAAGCGCACCACCAGGCTCACCGATCGCTGCCAGCTCGTCGGCGCGCAATATGCAGAGAATTTGCATGCAGTGTATCGGTTTGGTTGGGCGGGCGAGAAGAAGATACGGTCGATAAAGCTGCTCGCGGATGACCTGGTTGTCGCCGCGGACCTCCTCACCGGGCAGATCGTTACCTATAAAAAGGGGCAAATCGCGAACGCGATCGATTGTTCGGACCCCGTTACCCCGCTCGAGCGTGAATTGTCACATTTTCTCGGTGTTATCGGCGGAGAAACGATCGAGTACCCGGACGCCAACCTCGGCGGACGCGTAGTCAAGACCGCACTGGAGGGGCGCGGAAGAAAGGCGCCCGACGGAAGACCAAGGGTAGCAGTCATCGGCGCCGGGATCTTCGGAACGAACTGCGCACTCGAGTTGTCGCCAGGATTCGATGTGACACTGTTCGAAAAAAATGACGATATATGCACCGAAGCATCGAAGTACAACCAGTACCGGCATCATTGGGGCTATCACTACCCCCGTAGCCAGGAAACCATTGACGATATTGCGGCGACGATCGGCCCATTCGAAGAGCGGTATGAAGCCGCGGTCATCAGGAATTTTCCGACATACTATAGCGTGGCAAAACGCGGTTCGAAGGTCAGTAGCGCGGCATATCTCGCGTTCTGCCGCGATAACGACCTCGCCTACCACGAAGACTATCCCGACGAAAGATATCTCGACCGGATGAAAGTGGGCGCAAGTCTCAAAACCTTTGAGCCCATCTACGATTTCAAGCAGCTGAAGACGATCACCGCAGATCTGCTCGGAGCATCGGAAGCGCAATTGCGGTTCAACAGCGAGATCGTCGGCGCGCGCATCGTCCAAGACGGAAAAATTTTGCTCGTCGTCAAAGACGGGGACGGCAATACCACCGAGGAAGTCTTCGATCATGTGGTGAACGCGACCTATGCCCGCCACAACCACTTCCTCAAATGGCTCGGATTTCCGATCAAGCCGATCCGTATCGATCTGGTCGAGGTCGCCTGGGTGAGGCTCGGCATACCGAAAATCTCTTTTGCGGTGATGGATGGTCCCTTCACCAACATGGTATCGACCAAGGACGACGGGCTATTCACGCTCGTTCACATCAAGCACTCCGTCCGGAAGCGCTTCGTACCAAAGGATGGCCTGGTGCCGTCCGACATATTTCGAGAGATCGGATCACCGGTGACCGAAAAAGTCATCCGTGAGAGTGCAAAGTGGCTTCCCATCGTGCGTGAGGCCGAGGTAGACAGCATCCACTATGTGTTGCGCGGAGTGAACGCGTATAGAGAGCACGATGACATGCGCACTTCCGATATCACCGAACATGGATTCGGCTGCTACTCGATCCTCGGCGGGAAGATCATCCACGCGGTCTCCGTCGCCCGGGAGGTCGCGCGAAGGATCAATGCGCAGTATTCGTGATCGGGCTAGGCGTCCCACGAATAGCGGAGCCGTTTGTTCACAAAAATTTCGTCGAAAAAGAGTAGGCCCTGGTACTCGAAGCCTGACGCGGTCAGCAAGTCATAGACGTCGGCGAACGTGTGAGTGTGTTCAACGCCGATGATGTTGACCTGCACCCTTTCGAAGTCGATACCGTGCAGAACCTCGAGCTCGGCACCTTCGACATCGATTGACAGGTAGTCCACGATTTTCACGCCGGAATCGTCGAGCACGGTGTCGATGCGATGGCAGGGCACGGTCACCCGTGTTTGCTCGAGTTTCATCGGCTTACGGATCCAGTCGATCCATTGAAGTTGGTCCATGTGTTCGGGTATGCCGCTGAGCATGGTGCCCCCGTGGGTCGAGTCGAATATCGTCGACAGCATGCTGCGAGGCGAACCCGACTTACCGCCTTTGCGCTGCCCCCCTTGCGACAGCGCAAGGAAGGGGACCTCGCCATCCTGATCGTAGGCGCAGCCTTGGATCAACTGGCAGGAGCGATTGGCTCGCAGCACCTCGAACGCTGAGGGGTTGGGCTCGAACGCAATACCTCTCCAGTGCAGTTGCTTTTCGAAATAAAACGTATTGCTGCCTACGACTCCGTCGAACGCGCCGACGTCAACGAAGAAGCCAGGTCCTCTGTCCTTGAAGAACCATCGGTTCAGGAACATGTCTTGGCCCATTTGACTTTGGTAACCCCGGCTGAGCCGCTCAGGGGAGAACACATCCCGATAGATGTCTTTTGGCGAGGCACCCGGATCATGGCTCCGGAACAGGTAACCGATTGCTGCGCCGGCGGGTCCGGGCGTCATGGATTTGTCGAGAATTATTCGTAAAAGATTTGGCTCGATGAGCGAAGCGATCCTTCGGACCAGGGGAACCCGCGTCAAGTAGATGATCGCCGCTAGTGCGACTCCTTGGAGCCACCGCCGAACTTTAGTGAGGTAAGCTAACATTTTCAGCACGCCGTCGCGAGCGCGCTTGAGCGGTCGGCGGCGAAGTGCCGCCGGGCCCCGTGAGCGACCAGCCACGCCCCCACCCCGACGCGCTGTCCCGACGAAATATTTCTTCTCACCACGCTCCGATCCCCGCCGTTCCCCTTCTGCCACATCGTGCCTTCATCCGAAAGCTGTTGCGCGCAAAACACACAATTTACCTCCGCTTGGCGCTCGGGAGTCTTCATCGCGCGGTTTGACCCGTATCGAGCCAATGGAGCGTCGCTTCATTCAGCTTCAAGGACAACGCGCCCACGTTCTCGGCGAACTTCTCGAACGTCGAGCAGCCCACCACGGCGAACGGCTGAAGCGGGTGGCGCAGCACGTACGCGAGCGCCACCTGCGCGACGGTGGCATCGTGCTCACGCGCGAACGTCCTTGCGCGCTCGAGCCTTTCGATGTTTCTGTCGGTCCCGAAGTAGGTTGCACACCACCGGCTCCGTCGGTTGGCACCCGGATCCTTCGGATCGTAGTGGTCGGAAAAAAATCCGCGGGCAAGGCTCGAGTACGCGAACACCGGCAGCCCGTGCGCCGCATACCACTCGCGTGCGCCACGCGCGCCGTCGCCGCCGAGAGTGACGCCGCCAGGCCACGGAGGTCGCGTCCACTCGGCGAGGCTGAATTGAGCGCTCGACGCGCTGAACGGTTTGAGCCCCGCGCTGTCGGCGAACGCGTTGGCGGTGGCGATCCGCTCGTGCGACCAGTTCGACGCCCCGATCGCGCGGATCTTGCCTTCGTCGATGTGGCGGTTGAGCCGCTCGATGAGCGGTTCGATCCGCGCACTTGGGTGGTCGAAGTGCAGCAGATACAGGTCAACGAAATCCGTCCCGAGCGCCTTGAGCGATGCGTGCAGGTCGTGCGACACGTCGGAGGCCGAGAGCCGCGGTCGACGTGATAAGAGGTGGTGATGGCATCCCTTGCTGATGACGACGACCTCGTCACGGTTGCGACGTTCCCGGATCCAGGCGCCCAGCGTCCGTTCGCTGTCCCAGTAGATGCGCGCCGTGTCAAATGTGTTGCATCCGAGCTCGAATGACCGATCCATAAGCGAGAAGGCTTGCTGCTCAAGGGTTCGACTGCGCACCAGGGGCAGAGGCCGGCCATGCAGTCGATCGGTGCCGAACACAATGCGCGAGATCGGCTTGTCAATCCCAGCGACCCTCGCGTAGTCCATCTAGTTCACGCGCTTTCGATAGTCACCAACGATGAACCGACACGCTCGAACGGTCAGAGCCATCATCGTGAGCGTGGGATTCTGGAACCCGGGTGAGACAAAGCATGCGCCGTCGGTCACGAACACGTTGTCAGCGTCCCAGCACTGACAGTACGAATTGAGCACCGAGTCGTCCGGTTTGTCGCCCATGCGCGCGCCGCCCGTCTCGTGAATGGCGCCCCCGGGCCACAACGCGCCGCAATCAGCAAGGACGAGCGATCGAAGCCGTCGCACGGGGATGTTCCAGCGACCGACCTCGATGGTTTTTCCGACCCGCAGGCCCCCGGCGGCGGCAATTTCTGGAAGCTTGCGCTTCATGTGCGCAACCATCTCGAGGTCATCCTGCGAATGGGTGCACTCGATTCTGGCTACCGGAATCCCCCACGCGTCCTTGACAGTCGGGTCGAGCGACACGTGATTTTCGTATCGGGGCTGCATCTCGCCGAACGCGCTCATGATCCACACCGGCGCACCGCGGCCAATCGCCATCTGAATCCCGTAGCCGCCGGAAAAGTTCTTCGATTCCTTGTCGAGGAAGCTAGGAATGTAGAGGCCCGTGCCGGCGAAGTCGAATCCATCCTCGTTGAGCCCGCGCTCCACATCTTCGTCAGACACCGTGCCGACTTGCGTGTACGAAACGTGGTCGCACAGATAACGTCCCAGATGGCCCGACGATCCCCCGACGCCCGCGGGGTGCCTGGCGGATTCCGAGTTCAGCAGGATCCGCACGCTCTCGATCGCCGACGCACACAGCACGACGACGTGCCCCCGAACCTCCCGCGCAATGCCCGTCAACCGCTCCACATATTCGACGCCGGTCGCCCTGCCCGACCGCTCATCGATCAGCACTCGGCTGACGACGGTGTCGGTCCGAACTTCGAGCCGGCCGGTCGCCATTGCCAACCGCACGGGAAGCGGAACCCTGTTGTTGTCGTACTTGGTCTTCCTCGCGTGCGTGACGCGGACGTTCGGGAGGTGTTTCTCGACATTCGCCCGGAACGCGTCTTCGAGCTTCGTCGTTTTCGCGGGACCGATGAACTGTCCGTCCGGGCAGTTTGGAATGGCCGCCGGTGCCCCGTAGACACCGAGCGTCCGCTCGACGATGTCGTAATACGGGGCCAAGTCTTCATACGACAACGGCCAATCAAGGCCGTCGCCACGGACGCTGGCGGCCTTGAGCTCGAAATCCGACATCCGGGGGACATGTCTCCACCACGTGTGCAGGCGGCCGCCGAGTTGCCGGCCCCTAAACCAGAGGAACGTATCGCCTCGCGGGTTCGTATACGGGTTCTCTCGGTCGCTGACGTAAAACTGCTTGGTGGTGTCGGAAAACGATGAGCATCGCGCCTGAATGTGTTGTCCCCGTATCGCCGCTTTGACGCGACCGGCAACGCCCATCACGGCCACATCGGCGCCGGCCGGAAAGTCTCGGGCGATGTCCAGGTCCCGGCCCGCCTCGAGCAGGACCACATCCAGACCGCCTTCCGTCAACTCCTTGACCGCCCACGACCCGGCGGCTCCCGAGCCGACGACGATGGCGTCATACGTTGAGTCGCTACTGCGCATGCGTCCGGTACTCATGCCGAGGCGATCGGGCAGCGCCGCCGGCGCCGATCAGCTGACGCGCTTCTGGCGGGCAAAATTCTCCAGGAGATCAGCGGCGGCCGCAACGCTGTCGGCGGGTTTGGTCATCCGGGCGGCGATTTCGCGGGCCCGGACGGCGTAATCCGGGGCAAGGATGGTGCGCAGGTCCGAGAGCAGCGACTCGCGCGTCGTCCTCGCAAAGCGCCGGGAGGTCCCGACCTTCAACCGTTTGACCGCGGCTCCCCAGAGTGGCTGCTCGCCCAACAACCACAAGATCAACGTGGGGACTCCGGCGCGCAGGCCCGCGGCCATGGTGCCCGGGCCCCCGTGGTGCACGACGGCGCGGCAAGTGGGAAACACGGCCGCATGGTTCACCGCACCCACCACCTTGACGTGTTCGAATTCGGGAAGGTCGCGGAAGTTACTCCACCCGGAGCCAACCAGCGCCCGCTCCCCCAGCTCCGCGCATACCGCCGCGATCGTGGCGAGCGTGTCGGCGGGAGAGTCGACCGGGATGCTGCCAAACCCAAAGTAGATCGGCGGTGTCCCGGCGGCGATCCATGAGGCGATCTCCTCATCGGCATCCGTTGGCAACTCCATCGTCAGCGCGCCGATAAAAGGCCGTTGGCCGTTCCACTTCGCCCACTCCGCGGCCAGCCCGGGAACACAAACCTCGTCGTAGGCCTGGATTTCCAGGGATCCGCGTTCGGTGATTCGTCGGGACGCCGGACCCTTCGCCTTCGGCAGGCCCAGCTCACGGCGACGCGCATCCTCCGCCTTCTTCCACACCCGCCAGACCATCCACTCGGTGACCGTCATCGTGGCGCGGCCCAACGGCGCAGGCAGGTAAGGCACGTACTGACCGTTGGGCCGCAGCGGGGCGTGATCGAGCGTGGCCAACGGAATGTTGTGATATTCCGCGACGTCGGCGGCGACGCCCTCGAAAATCATGCCGGTGAAAATCAGATCGGCCCCCTCCGCGAGCGACGTCAGGGTCTTGCTCATTTCCCCCCAGCTCGCGAAATTGGGCTCCCACGATGCACGCCACACCTCGATCAGATCCCGGGTCCGCCAGAAGTTGCCGAAGAGATCCCTCCAGAAGTTGCGGTGCGCGTCCATCGTGACCTGGGTATCCAGCCCGTAGGGGACCGCGGCGAGCCCCGCCGATTCGGCGAAGCCAACCATGTCGGGCGGGACCGCGATGCGCACGTCATGCCCGCGGTGCAGCAGCTCACGACCGACGGAGGCGCAGGGCTCGACGTCGCCACGTGTCCCGTGGCACGCCAGCACAAACTTCATTGCGGACCCTCGCCTTTCACTTCCAGTGCGGCGTTCTACAGACGAAAGCGGCGGCCGTGCGTGCCCGGCTCAGCCGCCCAGCAGTATAGCCAGGCGCCAGCGTATTGATCTGGGAACCAGAAGATTTGGGCACGCGCCTTTGCCCCGAATTGCCCCTGCAATCAAGTGATCTCACAGCGGCAACGGCTTTCCCTGCACCACCGTTGAACTGCGGGCGGCATGGCCTCGTGCTTCAAATGCGGGGTTGGCAAAAGCCAGCCCGTTTGCTGGGTGTAAGAATGCCCTCTATTCGAGACGCGTCCTGTTACAAGCTGGTGACCTTGCGCCAAACCCGCACCTTCGGCCCTGCCGAGAGCGAGCATGCTCGTCGGTTGGCACCGAAGGAATTTCGCCAGGACATCGAGGGCCTGCGCGCCGTTGCGGTGCTGGCCGTTGTCCTCTTTCACGCTGAGGTGCCCGGCATCGGTGGTGGATACGTCGGCGTGGACGTGTTCTTCGTGATATCGGGCTTCCTGATCACCGGGCTGCTCTGGCGCGAGGCGAGCACCGCCGGCACGATCGGCCTGCGGCGCTTCTACGGGGCGCGGGCCCGCCGATTGCTGCCCGCATCGGCGACGGTAGGCGTCGTCACCGCAATCGCCTCGGCCGTCCTGCTACCCCCGTTGCAGGCCCAAGGCGTGCTCGAAGACGGCATCGCCAGCGCGTTGTACGTCAGCAATTACTGGTTCATCCTCCAAGGCGTCGACTACCTCGCTCCAGAACTGCCGGCGTCGCCGTTCCAGCACTACTGGTCGTTGGGCGTCGAGGAGCAGTTCTACCTGGTGTGGCCGGCGCTGATCCTCGGTACGGCGTGGCTGATTCGCCGGGTGCGCAGGCGCACCAGAACTGAGGCCACGTCGTCGCAAACCCCGTATCTGGTCGTCCTCACGGTGGTCGCGCTGGTGTCGTTCGCGCTGTCGCTGGCAGTCACCTACTGGTTGTCCGCCGTGGCGTTCTTTTCGCTGCCGACCCGGGCCTGGCAGCTGGCCGCCGGCGGCATGGTGGCCCTCACCGCCGGGCAGTGGCGCCGCCTACCCGCAACATTTGCGGCGATCGCGGGGTGGGCGGGGCTAGCTCTGATCCTGTTGTCCTGCACGCTATTTAGCACCGCCACGCCCTATCCGGGTACCGCCGCGCTGGTGCCGGTGTTGGGCGCGGCGCTGGTGATCGGCGCCGGCTGCGGCGCGGCTTCCCGGGGATGCGGACGCGTCCTGGCGGTGTCGCCGATGCGCGCGATCGGCCGGGTGTCCTACTCGTGGTATCTGTGGCATTGGCCCGTGCTGCTGCTCGCGCCCGCGCTGCTTGGCCACCCGCTCGGGCTGGCCGGGCGGCTCACGGCGGCCCTCGTCTCCGGCGGGCTGGCCGTGCTCACCCTGTATCTCATCGAAAACCCGTTGCGATTCGCCGCTGCCGTGCGCCGGTCTCCCCTGGCCAGCCTGGCGCTCGGCGGCATGGCCACCGCGGCAGCCGTCGGTGTGGCCGCGGCACTGCTCGTGGCCATGCCCCTGCCGGTCGGTCGCGGCGCGCCGACGCCGGCGCTGGCCATCACCGCGCCGCGTCCCCCCACTGGCTCCAATATCGACGCCTATGACACCGCGGTGCGGGACGCGGTCGCCCAAGTGCAGGCCGCGGTCGCGGCGTCCACCGACCTCAAAGCCGTACTGTCCAACCTCGACCCGCCGCTTGCCGACGCGGAAGCCGAACTCAAGACGTTGCGCACCGCTGGCTGCATGCGCGCTCTTCTCGAGGTCGAACAGCCCGAGTGCGCGACGGGCGACACCGCGTCCGCAACGACGGTTGCCCTGGTCGGCGATTCGTATGCCGCGATGTGGAGTCCGGCGTTCCAGCAGGTCGCCACGCAGCGGCATTGGCGGCTGGAAACCCTGGCCAAGGCGGCCTGCCCGCTGATGGAACTACCCATCATCAACCCGCATAGTGGGCGGCAGTACACCGAGTGCGAGCGGTGGCGCGGTCAGATCATCGACCGGTTACGCGCCGAGCACCCGCGGCTGGTCGTGGTGAGCATGTGGCGCCGGTACGCCGTCTACGGATATGCATCGGGTTTCACACCGTACGACCGGACGTGGATCGATAGCCTGGCCCGCCTCGTGCAGCAGCTGCGCGGCACCGGTGCGCAGGTGTTGATGCTCGGGCCGATCCCAGACCCGCACTCAATGGTGCCGATCTGCGTGTCCGGGCACCTCGATGACGCGATGGTCTGTTCGGCGCCACGGTCGACGGCGGTCAACGAAGCCGGCATCGCGGCCGAGTCCGCGGCCACCAAAGCGGGCGGCGGGCGCTACGCCGATCTCACCGAGCTGTTCTGCACGGCTGACCGCTGCCCCGTCATCATCGCCAACAACCTCGTGTACTTCGACCAGAATCACGTGACGCGTGAATACTCCCGGGCATTGGCACCGGTGATCGGGGCGCTGGCCGACCGCGCGCTGGCGGGCGGCTAAGTCTCCCGCCCTAAACGCGCGAGATGGCGGAGGACCGTTCATTCGGCGCTGTCGAAGTGTGACAATGCCTGTATCGCGTCGTCTTACAAGGTGGTGACCTTGGCCCGAGCCGACAGCGTCTCCCCTGGCGAAGGGGTGCAATGTCGGCGCCCCGCACAGACGGGATTTCGCCCCGACATCGAGGGCTTGCGCGCCGTCGCGGTGTTGGCCGTTGTCCTCTTTCACGCCGAGGTGCCTGGTGTGGGTGGCGGATACGTCGGCGTCGACGTGTTCTTCGTCATCTCGGGCTTCCTGATCACCGGGCTGCTCTGGCGCGAGGCGAGCGGCGCCGGCACCATCCGGCTGCGCCGCTTCTACGGGGCGCGGGCACGCCGACTGCTGCCGGCCTCGGCCGCGGTGGGCGTCGTCACCGCGATTGGTTCGGCCGCCTTGTTGCCCCCGTTGCAGGCGCGAAGCGTCCTCGGTGATGGCATCGCCAGCGCGTTGTACGTCGGCAACTATCGCTTCATCCTCCAAGGCGTCGACTACCTCGCCCCCGTATTGCCCCTCTCGCCGTTCCAGCACTACTGGTCGTTGGGGGTCGAGGAACAGTTCTATCTGGTGTGGCCGCCCTTGATCATCGTGACGGCGTGGCTGGTCCGGCGCGTGCGTCGGCGCAACCGCGCCCAGGCCACCTCGTCACAACGCCCATATCTGGTGGTCCTGGCGCTGGTCGGGATCGCGTCGTTTGCGCTATCGCTCGCGATCACCTACTGGCTGGCTGCTGTGGCGTTCTTTTCACTACCGACCCGGGCCTGGCAGCTGGCCGCCGGCGGCGTGGTGGCCCTCACCGTAGGTCAGTGGCGGCGACTGCCGGCACTGCCCGCCGCGATCGCCGGATGGGCCGGGCTGGCCCTGATCCTGTTGTCCTGCAGCCTATTTAGCACGATCACGCCCTATCCAGGGACTGCGGCAGTGGTCCCCGTGCTGGGCGCGGCGCTGGTGATCGGCGCCGGCTGCGCCACACCCGCCCAGGGCTGCGGCCGCGCGCTGGGCTTGCCGCCGATGCGCGCGATCGGCCGGGTGTCCTACTCGTGGTACCTATGGCACTGGCCGGTACTGCTGCTCGCGCCCGCGCTGCTTGGCCATCCACTCGGGCTGGCCGGCAGGCTGGCAACGGTCCTCATCTCCGGCGGGCTGGCCGTGCTCACCCTGCATCTCATCGAAAACCCGTTGCGATTCGCCACTACCGTGCGGGGCTCTGCCCTGGCCAGCCTTGCGCTGGGCGGTACCGCCACCGCGGTGGCCGTCGGTGTCGGCGCGGGGCTGTTGATCGTGATGCCCCTGCCGGTCGGCCGCGGCGCGCCGGCGGCGGCGCTGACCATCACCGCGACGCCTCCCCCCGCCGGGTCCAGCATTGACGCTTACGACACCGCGGTGCAGCACGCCGTCGCCCAAGCGCAGGCCGCGGTCGCGGCGTCGGCCGACCTCAAAGCCGTGCCGTCAAACCTCGACCCACCGCTCGCCGACGCGTCAGGCGAGCTCAAGGTCATGTTTGTCAACGGCTGCCTGCGCAATTTTCTTCAAGTCGGACAGCCCGAGTGCGCGACGGGCGATACCGCCTCGACGACGGCGGTGGCTTTGGTCGGGGACTCGCACGCCGCGATGTGGGCTCCGGCGTTCCAACAGATCGCCGCGCAGCGCCATTGGCGGCTGGAAACCATGGCGAAAGGCGGCTGCCCACTGATGAACTTGCCCACCAACCCCAACCCCCTCCGGCGCCTGGTGTCCACCGATTGCGAGCAGTGGCGCGGTCAGATCATCGACCGGTTGCGCACCGAGCGCCCGCGGCTGGTCGTGGTGAGTATGTGGCGGGGCTATGGCGCCGGCTCCGGTGCCGACTTCGGATGGCTGCCGGGTTTCACCTCATACGACCCGGCGTGGATCGACGGCTTGACCCACCTCGTGGCGCAGCTGCGCGGCATGGGTGCACAAGTGCTGGTCATCGGGCCGATCCCGGATCCCCAGTCGGTGGTGCCGATCTGTTTGTCCGGGCACCTCGGTGACACAACAGCCTGCTCTCCGACACGCTCGACGGCAGTGAACCAATCCGGCATCACGGGCGAACTCGCGGCCACCAAAGCCGGTAGCGGCTACTACGCCGACCTCACCGAGCTGTTCTGCACCGCTCGCCGCTGCCCGGTCATCGTCGGCAACACCCTGGTGTACTTCGACCAGAATCATCTGACGGTCGAATACTCCCGGGCGCTGGCGCCGGTGATCGGGGCGCTGGCGGACCGCGCGCTCGCCTAGCAGGCGTTTACCCATTATCCCTTGCGGGACAGGCGCTTTCACTGACGCCGATCAGCGAACACGCCGCGAGCGGGCGAAATCCTCCAGCAGATCAGCAGCGGTGGCAATGCTGTCGGCGGGTTTGCTCATCTCGGTGGCGAGCTCGCGGGCCCGCGCGACATATTCCGGGGCGAGAACGGTGCGCAGGTCCGCGACCAGCGATTCGCGAGTAGTCCTGGCAAACGGCCGGGCCGTGCCCACTTTCAATCGTTTGACCACAGTTCCCCAGAGCGTTTGATCCAGCCACGTCGGAAGGATCAACGTGGGCACTCCGGCACGCAGGCCGATGGCCGTGGTGCCCGCGCCACCGTGGTGCACGACCGCACGGCAAGCGGGAAAGGCCGCCGCATAATTCATCGGGCCCACAACCTTGACGCCCTCGAAATTGGGAACGTCGCTGAAATCGGTCGAGCCGGCGCAAACCAGCGCCCGCTCGCCCAACTGTGCACAGGCCGCGCTGATCATGGCCAGCGTGTCGGCCGGAGATTGGACGAGCGTGCTCCCGAACCCGAAGAAAATCGGCGGCGTTCCCGCGGCGATCCACGACGCGATGTCCTCGTCGGCGTCCGTCGGCAACTCCATCGTCAGCGCGCCGACGAAGGGCCGCAGGCCATCCCATTTCGCCCATTCGGCCGCCAGCCCGGGAAAGCACGCCTCGTCGAAGGCCTGGATTTCCAGCGATCCGCGTTGCGCGATCCGTCGCGGCGCGGGCCCGGTGGCCTTGGGTAGACCGAGTTCACGGCGCTGCGCATCCTCGAGCCTCTTGGTCATGGGCCGCTCCAGCCACTCGTTCACCGCCATGAAGGCGCGGCCCAACGGCGCCGGCCGGATCGGAAAGAGCTGACCGTTGACGCGGGTCGGGAGGGTGTGCAGCGTGGCCAGCGGAATGCCGTAGTACTCGGCAACATTGGCGGCGGGTTGCTGACCAAGCAAGCTGGTGAACAGCAGGTCGGCCCCGTCTGCCAGCGACATCAGCGTCGCGCTCATATCCCGCCAGCCCTGGGCGAACCGCTGCCAATCTTCGCGCGCGAGCCTGATCACCTCCCGGATCTTCCAGAAGTTGTGGAACATGTGCGTCGTGAAGTCGCGGTGAAGGTCCTGCCACTTGCGCGCATCCGGCCCGTAAGCGACCGTCGCAAGCCCGGCCGACTCGGCGAAGGCGACGAGGTCCGGCGGGACAGCCGCGCACACCTCGTGTCCCCTGCGCAGCAGCTCGCGGCCGACGGCGACGGAGGGTTCGACATCACCACGTACGCCGTAGGCTGCCACCACAAACTTCATCGCGGACCTCAGCCTTCCAGTTGTCGCGCGAGTGGCCGACCACACGCGCAACGGCCATTATCCCTAGTTCTTCGATTCTCGGCTGGGCGTTCGCCGATTGGCTTCGGCTGTAACGGTGTTCGCTCGATGCCGGCTCTAGGCCCAAGTCCCGCGGCGCCGGTGAGCCAGCGCGTTGACCTCCATGATCAGTTTGAACACGGAGGGCCGGACGCGCCGGTTGAGCTTATGCAGCCGCTGGAAATCCTTGAACACCGTCCGGAAACCGCTTTCGCTCGCGCGATACGCCTCGAAAACGCGATCCAGCGCAGCATGATCCCAGAGTTCGTCACGCGCGGCGGCGCCCAGCGTTTCGTAGACCGCGGTAACCCAGTCCGTGCCAAAGGGCTCTGCCACCGGATCGCAGTGTCGCTGGCGGTGCAAATCCGGCTTGAGAAACTCATCGATTGCGTCCTCATCCCGGGTGTCGAGGTCAACACCGAGCGCCGCGGAAATCCGCTTTATTTCCCGGCGCCAGTCATCGAGAACATTGGCGTACTCGACGAACACCCGCGGTAGGCCGCGCGTGTTCCGCTCGGCCAGCAGGTTGAACTTCAGCCACAGGGCGCTGGACAGATCCGGCGAGGCCGAAATCTGCGCAGCCACCGACGCGATGACCTCCTGCGGACGGCGCACCGTAATCACGGTCATGACGTCAAATCCGGCCAGCCGCGCCGCGTCGAACCACACGCCGGACAGCAGCGTGATCCTCGGGTCCTTGATGACCACCAGCGGCGCGGCCGGCAACGTCTTGAGATACGCCCCGATCTCGGCGACGCAGGCGGCCTTTTCCTTTTCGCCCAACGCGCCTTCCTCATGCAGTCGCAGGGTCGGGTCGAAGATGGTGCTGCGGTGCCGGTACAGGATTGCTTCGTTGAGATAGTTGGCTTTGCGCGGCTCGAAGTAGCCAAGCGGATTGTCCGCCATGGCGCCCACCAGCCCAGCCGGGAGCGTGCCACCGCACAACGACAGAAGTCCCGTGAGCGCCGTCGTCCCCGAACGGTTCATGCCCAATACGAACAGAAGGACCGGGCGGCCCGCAGTCTCCATCCGTGCGGAACAAGATCCGGCAGCGCGTCGGCTCTTGACCATGGCGACAGGTTAGACGAAGGCGGGGGGTGCGGCCATTTTTCGCGAATCACGGAATGTCGCATGAATACCCCGGGGGCGCACTCGGCGCCGTCGCCCCGCGCTTCGCCGCCTCCCGGACCAGATTCGTTGTCCCCGTTGCGATATCGGCGGTGACCATGGCGGGGCGCGAGTCGAAACAAGATCAGACGGCGAGGTTTGCCGGATCGCACGAAGAGGGGCAGTCATCACCGGGGCGGCGAACCGGGACATCGGCAACCAACGGGGCGGCGCCGCCTCCCCTTTCCGGGTCCCGAAGCTCCCCGCGATACGTTGCGCGACAAGGTATTTCACCGAACGGCGCGACCAATCGGCGCGGTTGCCGGCTCGCTTGCGTTCGCGCCGGTGGCTCGGAAACAGCGTGTGCGGGCTGCGCTGGCACCATTTCGTCGTGACCGGGCCCTGACCAGCCCGGGAAGGGGCGAACAGTATAGAAAAGTCATCGTCGGCGTGGGCCCGACGCCATCGATCAGGAAGCGGGAGATCGCTGGGCTGACCGCCGTCGAGCCGCCGGTGAGTGGACGGCGCCAGCCGATCGCGAACGCTCAAGTAGGCGTTTAAGACTGGGTCGTCCGATGGGAAGAATGTTTATCTCGTCGTTCTGCCGTTAACAATTCTTAAGATGCGGTAGCGTCCCGCTATGACGGCTCTAACGATGCAGGGCTGCATACCCCACTAAACGACAGAACGGGCGGAATGAGCGACCCCATGCCCATGGAATCGACTGCGCTGGGCCACACCAGCAGCGACGAGGAGACCAGCATGCCGTCGCGCCGGTTCGTCGCCGCAATCGTGACCCTGGGCGGCATGCAGCTGATGTCGATGATGAACGGCACCATCACGATCGCCGCACTTCCCAAGATCCAGAACGAGCTGAACCTGTCCGATGCCGGGCGGAGCTGGGTGCTCACCGCCTACTTGCTGGCCTATGGCGGGCTGATGCTGGTTGGCGGTCGCGTCGGCGACACCATCGGACGCAAGCGTGCCTTCATCGGAGGGGTCGCGCTGTTCACCATCACCTCTGCGGTCTGCGGCATCGCCCAGAACGGGGGGACCCTCATTGCGGCCCGCCTGCTGGAGGGCGTGGCCGGCGCGGTCATCGCACCGACCACGATTGCGCTGGTGGCGACGACCTTCCCGAAGGGGCCGACACGCAATACAGCGATGGCGGTGCTGGGCGCGATGGGCAGTGTCAGCTCGGTGCTGAGCCTGGTGGTGGGCGGCGCGCTCGCCGATTTGGCGTGGCGGCTCGTTTTCCTGGTCAACGTACCGGTCGGGCTGTTCGTGATCTATCTCGCTCGCACCGCGCTGCGCGAAACCCAGCTCGAGCGGATGAAGCTCGACGTCGCGGGGGCGGCCTTGGCCACGCTGACCGGCATCACCGCGGTTGTCGCCTTGTCGCTGGGGCCCGAGAAGGGCTGGCTGTCGGCCCCGGCAATCGGCGCGGGTGTGCTGGCAATAGCCGCTTTTGCGGCGTTCATCATGGTGGAGCGCACCGCTGAAAACCCCATCGTGCCGTTTGACCTGTTCTTCGACCGCAACCGGTTGGCCACGTTCGCGACCATCTTCCTCGCCGGCGGGTTGCTGTTCAGCCTGACCGTGCTGGTCACCCTGTATGCGCTGAACATCATGGGCTACACCGCGCTGCGCGCGGGCCTTGGCTTCATTCCGTTCGCCCTTGCCGTGGGCGTCGGCGTCGTCGCGTCGTCAAAGCTGGTGACGCGGTTTCCGCCGCGGGTACTGGTGGTCGCGGGCGGGATGCTGCTGGTGAGCACCATGCTGTACAGCTCGACGTTCCACCGCGGCATCCCGTACTTCCCGAATCTGGTGGTCCCGCTCGTCATCGGCGGTATCGGTATCGGCCTGGCCAACGTCCCGCTCGGGCTATCGGTGATCGCGAGCGTCGGTCAAGACCGGATAGGCCCCACGTCCGCGATCTCGCTCATGCTGCTCAGCCTCGGCGGGCCGGTCGTGATGGCCGTCATCCAGGCCATCGTCACGTCGCACACGCTGTCCCTGGGCGGCGTCAACGGGCCGGCGAAGTCGATGAACGCCGCCCAGCTGCATGCGCTGGACCAGGGTTATACCTACGGCCTGCTGTGGCTGGCCGGGGTAAGCGTCCTCGTCGGTGTGGTGGCGCTGATGATTGGCTACACCGCCGAGGACGTGGCACGCGCACAGGAAGTCAGGAAGGCCATGGACTCCGGGGAACTGTAGTCCTTCGCACCCGACCGTGCGGCCTTGCCCCACAGTCACTTTGGCCTATCAACCAACACGTCGCGAGCGGGCGAAATTTTCCATGAGATCGGCGGCGGCCGCGACGCTTTCGGCGGGTTTGCTCATCCGCGTGGCGATTTCGCGGGCCCGCGCGACATATTCCGGGGCGAGGATGGTCCGCAGGTCCGCGATCAGCGACTGCTGGGTGGTGTTCGAGAAGCGCCGGGCGGTGCCCGCTTTCATTCGTTTGACCCGACCCGACCAGATCGCCTGATCGGGCCCCGTCCAAAGCGCCAGCAGGGGGACCCCGGCGCGCATGGTGGCGGCCGTCGTGCCCGCGCCACCGTGATGCACCACCGCGCGGCAGGCCGGGAAGGCGGCCGCGTAATTCATCGGACCGACCACCTTGACGTGTTCGAAATGGGGAAGCTCGCCGAAGTCGGTCCAGCCGGAGCCAACCAGGGCCCGCTCGCCCAGCTCAGTGCAAGCCGCGCTGATCATGGTGAGCGTGTCGGCGGGCGACCCGACGTGTGTGCTGCCGAACCCGAAGAAGATCGGTGGTGTTCCCGCGGCAATCCACGACGCGACCTCCTCATCGGTGTCCGCCGCCACTTCCCTCGTCAGAGCACCGACGAAGGGTCGCTGAGCCTTCCACCTCGCCCATTCGGCCGCCAGCCCGGGGAACCAAAAGTCGTCGTAGGCCTGAATTTCCAGCGATCCGCGCTCGGCGATCCGTCGGGGCGTGGGCCCGGTGGCCTTGGGCAGGTTCAGCTCGCGGCGCTGCGTGTTGACGAGCTTCTTGCCCCAGCGCCAACCCAGCCACTCCAGCGCGTTCATCGCGGAGCGGATCACCGGCGGCGGCAGGAACGGAAGGATCTGGCCATTGACCCGGATCGGCGTGATATGCAGCGTCGCAAGCGGAATGTCGTGATACTCCGCGACGTTGGCCGCGACGTCCTCGAAACCGGGGCAGGTTAGCAGCAGGTCGGCCCCATCGGCCAGCGACGTCAGCGTCCTGCTCATTTCCATCCAGCGCTGGGCACCGAGTGCCAGCACGTCGCGCCACACCCTGATGTGGCCCTGGACCTTCCAGAACTTGCCGGGCAGAAACGTCGCCGCGTTGCGCTGCGCCTCCAAAACGGTGACCTGCGTGTCCGGTCCATAAGCGACTGCCGCGAGCCCGGCCTCCTCGACGAAGCCAACGAGGTCGGGCGAGACGGCCAGGTGCACCTCGTGCCCGCGGCGCGCCAGCTCGACCCCGACGGCGAGACCGGGCTCGACATCGCCGCGAGTTCCATAGCTCGCCAGCACAAACTTCATCGCGTGGTCCGGCCTTTCACGTGTCGTACGCATTCCGGCGAAAATGAAAGCGGATTTCCCCTCCACAGCTCAATCGCCCGGCAGTATAACGGTGATACCCGCGCTGCCGGGGGCGAATCAGCGACATATCGCAAGCTGCGCACCGGCCGTCGGCAAGTGACCCACCACCGCTGGGTCCCGCTAGTCGTCTGAGACATGTTGCGCGACAACGTACCTCGCGGATACATAACTAGAACCGCTGTGCGGCAACGCATCTCGAAGTATCGCGGTCCCTAGGCAAAACAGCTGGTCAGATTGTTTGGCTGGCCGTATGGTGTTCGCACCGACGTATCGGAGTGGCGTTCCTCCATGCGATCGCTCGCGAATCGGCTAGTCTCTTCTGATGGCGACCCGGACACGCTGGCGTGCACGCACATCCCGAAAGGATCGCGAATCCAAACGTGATGCGAGGCCGGACAATCGGCTCGCGATCATGGACCACGCCCTGTTCTCGCAGCATCGCGCCATCGGCCGGCAGGTTGTCGTCCAGGTCGTCTGGGTGTATGAGCACCCTGTCGACCTCGATGGAGTGAGGCGCTTCAACCGCGCCCTCGCGGACGGCCTGTTGGGCCGGCACATCGAGCGTTCGCCGATCTTCGCCCGTCATCGGTGGGTGGCGGATCCGGGACCCGCCGACATCGACGTCGCCCCCCGTCCCCGCCCACGCGCGGAACTCGGCGACTGGGCCGACGAGCGCTCACAGCTGCCGATCGATTTGGAACGCGGCCCGGGCTGGAATATCGGTGTCCTTCCGCTCACGGACGGCTCGACGGCCGTCAGCCTGGTGACCTCGCACTACCTCATTGACGGCTTTGGGCTCGCGTTCACGATCGCCGAGGCGATCCTGGAGCGATCGCGCGATCTTGGCTACCCGCCCCCGGCCTCACGCACCCGCCTGCGCGCGGTGGCGCAGGACCTCCGCCAGGCCGCGCGGGACGTGCCCGAGGCCGCCCGAGCGGTTGCCGCGGCGAGAAGACTGGCCCGTCGCCAGCGCCGCGAGGCTGCCGGATCACCGGCGCCGCAACCCGTCGCCGCCGGTGCAGCCGACGGTGACGA
Organism: Mycobacterium sp. IS-1264; assembly: GCF_001954195.1. GTDB lineage: Bacteria > Actinomycetota > Actinomycetes > Mycobacteriales > Mycobacteriaceae > Mycobacterium. Next base: position 38,316 of record NZ_MBES01000068.1, read on the forward strand.
CGAGACGGTCGTCGTGCCCGTCATCACGGCCCACATCGACGTGGATGAGTGGGAAGCCCGCGCGAAAGCTCTTGGCGGAACGAGTGAAACGCTGCTCGCCGGGATCGCCGCGAAGCTCGGGGAGCGCGTCGGACGCCGGCGTGCCAGCGACGGCGCCGTTACCTTGCTATTGCCGATGAGCGAACGCACCGAGAGCGATACGCGAGCGCTGGCGGTGTCGTATGCGAGCACCCACGTCGATCCGACGCGGGTAACGACGGACCTGGGTGACGCCCGCGCCGCCATCAAGCAGGCGCTGGCCACTCTGCGGGAGGCGCCGGACGAAGACGAGCGGCAGCTCCTCTGGCTGACCCCGTTAGCGCCGAAGCGTGCATTGAAACGGGTGGCCGACGCGGCGCTCAACGACCCGGACCTCCCGGTGTTCTGTTCCAATCTCCGCGATCTCGGCTTGGTGGTGATCCTGCTTGCCCGCAACGAGGCCGAGTTCGCCGCCCTCTCCGCTCACCTGTATCCCCTGCACCTCATCCGAGTGATCGCGCAACGCGTGACGCGACAGTGGCTTGAGCGCGCCGGCGGCCAATTGACCCTGCAGTCCTGGCGCATCGGCGACAAGATCGGCATCACCATCGAGTCCTACCAACCCGGCGCGGAGAACACCAAGCCTGCATTGCGCGAGCTTGTTACGCGCACGCTGGCTGAATTCGAGCTGACCGGCGAGATCGACTAAGCCCCGAGCTCGCCGCGAATCCTCCTGCGGCCCTTACTCGTCGGAAGCGCCGCCCGCGGCCAGCCTGTCGCGCAGGCTCTTCGGCCGGATATCGGGCCAGTTCTGCTCGATGTAGTCCAGACAGGCGGCGCGCTCGGCTTCGCCGTAGACCACCCGCCAGCCAGCTGGAACATCGGCGAAGGCCGGCCACAGGCTGTGCTGCTCCTCGTCGTTGACCAACACGAAAAAGCTGCCACTTTCGTCATCGAACGGATTGACGCTCACCGCGTGATTCCCCCGCCCCTCTAGTCGACATCGGTAAAGCCGTTCCAAACCATACCTCGCGGGCGAGGCGGCCGGTCCGGGGTTTCGGACAAGTTTCCGGCATGACTTCCCCTCGCCGACCTTGGTTGCTGTGACCTGCGGTCGAGCCAGTCAACGTCACCGATGCACGTGGCGTGATTTGCCAGAGATATGGAGGGTCGGTCGAGTGCTGTCGCGAATATGGCGTGCATTACGATCCAATATCGCGTTGAGAACGAGCCGAGATGGGGGCTTGCCCGCATGGTTTACTCGTCAGGATCGGGTTGCGCTTCCCGAGTTGCTGCACGTTTGAGGTAACCGCCGCACGGTTAGCCTGCGACGACAACCACATTCGATGTACGGTCAACGAGGTGTCGCGGCCGGTCTTGGGTGGCATGCTCGACGGCTGAGAGAGCGCCGAGCATGGAGACTGGTGGGAGGTTAATGCGGTGGTGGAACGCGGTGGCGTTGCGCAAGCGCGGTCCGATCTCGCTAACCCTGGTCCCCCAGACGTTAGTTACCCAACCGGCCGCTCAGCCGCTAACTGGGAAAGTGCTCACCGGCCTCCAGAGCTAAGTGGTTCTCACGGGAGTCGTCGCGATCGGGGGTTTTCGATTTTCAGTGTTATAAGGCGTCTGTGGGTTCCGCTGGTCATCCTCGTGGTCGTGCTTGCCGGAGGGTTCACTGTGTCGCGGCTGCACGGCATCTTCGGCAATGAAAAACGACTCTCCTATTCCGACACCCGAGTCGACAACGCCAAGCCTTTCAACCCCAAGCACCTCAGATACGAGATCTTCGGAGACCCGGGGACCGTGGCCGACATCAGCTACTTCGACGTCAACGGTGAACCCCAGCACCTCAAGGGAGCGCCGCTGCCGTGGACGCTGGAATTCGCGATCAGCTCGGCTACGGCCATCGGAAATGTCATGGCGCAGGGCGACAGTGACACCATCGGCTGCCGCATCCTGGTCGACGATGTGGTCAAAGCCGAGAAGACCACGCACGAAACGAACGCGTTCACCTTCTGCCTGCTGAAGGCCGCATGATTGACCAGGCCACGCGCAACGAGCCGGCCGCGCCGTCCCGCGCAGCGCGGCTGATCCACCGATTTTCGCTGCCCGTCATTCTCATTTGGGTGGGTATCGCCATCGTCCTCAGCGTCGCCGTCCCCTCCTTGGAGAAGGTCGAGAAAGAGCATTCGCTGTCGCTGAATCCCGCCGATGCGCCGTCGTTCCAGGCGATGAAGCGGATGGGCCAGGACTTCAAGGAAACCAATTCCGACAGCGTGGCAATGATCGTCTTGGAGGGCCAGCAGCCCCTCGGCGACGAAGCCCACAGCTACTACGATCGCCTGATTCGCCAGCTGCAGACCGACACGAAACACGTACAGCACATCCAGAATTTCTGGGGCGATCCACTCACGGCCGGCGCCGCCCAAAGCTCCGACGGCAAGGCCGCCTATGTGCAACTGGACCTCACCGGTAGCCCGGGTTCCACGCTGGCGAATGATTCGCTCCAAGTCGTCAAGGACGTCGTGGCACGGACGCCGGCGCCGCCCGGAATCAAGGCCTACGTCACGGGACCCGCGGCCATCGTCTCCGACATGGGCAGCAGCGGTAACCGAACGGTCGTCCTCATCACGGTGGTGAGCCTGGCGGTCATCTGCACCACGCTGCTCCTCGTCTACCGCTCGATCATCACCGTCGTCCTGCTGTTGGTGATGGTCGGGATAGAACTGCAGGTGGCGCGGGGAATTGTGGCGTTCCTCGGTGACCATGGGCTGATCGGTCTGACCACCTTCGCCGTCAACCTGCTGGTATCCATCGGAATCGCGGCGGGCACCGACTACGGCATCTTCTTCTTCGGCCGATATCAAGAGGCGCGCCAGGCCGGCCAGGACAAGGTATCCGCCTACTACACCACTTACCACGGGGTCGCCAAGATCGTCTTGGCCTCGGGCCTGACCATCGCCGGCGCGCTTTTCTGCCTCAAGTTCACCCGGCTGCCGCATTTCCAGGCGCTGGCCATTCCGTGTGCGCTCGGCGTGATCGTCGCGGTCGCCGTCGCCCTCACGCTCGTTCCCGCGGTAATTCACGTCGGGAGCCGGTTCGGGTTGCTCGACCCCAAGCGGAGGATCTCGGAACACCGCTGGCGGCGAATAGGCACAGCGATCGTTCGGTGGCCCGCGCCCATTCTGATCGCGACATTAGCGGTCGCACTGATCGGGCTGTTGACGTTGCCGGGATACAAGCCCAGCTATAACGACATGCACTACATGCCGCAAAATATCCCGGCGGCCCTGGGGCTCCAGGCAGCGCAGCGACATTTTCCTCAGTCACGAATGCTGTCGCCCGAGATCCTGATGGTCGAGGCCGATCACGACCTGCGAAACTCGGCAGATGCGTTGGTATTGAACAAACTAGCCAAGGGCGTCCTGGCCGTTCCTGGAATTTCCAGAGTGCAGGGCCTTACCCGACCCGAGGGCACCCCGATCGCGCACACGTCGATACCGTTTTTGCTCAGCATGCAAGGCGCCGCGCAGCAACAACTCTTGCCGTACCAGAAACAACGCATGAATGACTTGCTCACGCAGGCCGACGAGCTGACGAAAATGATCGACATCATGCAGCACATGTACGGCCTGATGCAACAACTCGTCGCCACCACTCATCACATGGTCGGTGAAACGCACGACATACAAGCCATCACCGACGAGCTGCGGGACCACGTTTCGGATTTCGAGGACTTCTGGCGTCCGATCCGCAGCTATTTCTACTGGGAAAAGCATTGCTACGACATTCCGATCTGCTTTTCGCTGCGATCCGTATTTGACACCCTCGACGGCATCGACTTGCTCAGCGACAAGCTGAAGGACCTGGTCGCGGATCTTGATCAGCTAGACGTGATCATGCCGCAAATCATCACGCAGTTCCCGCCGATGATCGAAACCATGCAAAGCATGCGGACCATGATGCTGACCATGCACAGCACCATGTCCGGGATGTTCACCGCGATGGACCAGTCGACCGACAACTCGACGGCCATGGGGAAGGCTTTCGACACCTCCAAGAACGACGATTCTTTCTACATCGCGCCCGAAACTTTCAAGAACGAAGACTTCAAACGAGTCATGAAGATTTTCCTGTCGCCAGACGGGAAGGCCGCCCGCATGCTCATTACGCAACGGGCCGATCCGGCGTCGCCCGAGGGCGTCGAACGGGTCGAGGCGATAAGGACCGCGGCCGAGGAGGCGCTCAAGGGAACTCCCCTGGAAGACGCCAAAATATATCTGACCGGCACCGCCGCGATGACGAAAGACATTGTGCTCGGCTCCAAGTACGACCTCATGATTGCGGGCGTCGCAGCCGTATGCCTCATTTTCATCATCATGCTGATCATGACGCGAAGCTTTATCGCCGCGCTGATCATCGTGGGCACGGTGTTGCTGTCGCTGGGCGCATCCTTCGGGCTGTCCGTGCTGGTCTGGCAGTACTTGATCGGTATACAGATCCATTGGCTCGTGCTGATCATGGCGGTGCTGATCCTTTTGGCGGTGGGGTCTGACTACAACCTGCTGTTGGTGGCCCGCATGAAAGAGGAATTGGGCGCCGGCATAAAGACCGGCATCATTCGCGCCATGGGGGGTACCGGCAAGGTCGTGACGAACGCCGGGTTGGTGTTCGCGTTCACCATGGCATCGATGATCGTCAGCGACCTGACCATCATCGGTCAGATCGGCACGACGATCGCCCTGGGTCTGCTGTTCGACACGCTGATCGTGCGCGCGTTCATGACGCCAGCCACCGCCGCGCTGCTGGGACGCTGGTTCTGGTGGCCTCAACGAGTACGCCCCCGCCCCGCCAGCGCACTGCTGCGTCCGGAAGGGTCGCGCCCGTTGGTGCGTGCCCTGCTGAGACAGCCGCGGTAAGTGGCGGACTACCCGGTTGAACCCATGAGCACCGAACGCCATCAGGTCCCGTTTCTAGCGCGGTCGATCCGCAGGCTTTCGATTCCCATCATCCTGTCCTGGGTCGGGCTGGTTCTCCTTGTGACCCTGGCGATTCCATCGCTCGAGCATGTCGGCGAGGAGCACTCGGTACCGCTGAGCCCTCAAGACGCGCCGTCGGTGCAGGCCATGAAGCGCATGGGCAAGGACTTCAAGGAATCCGATTCGGACAGCTTCGCGATGGTCGTGCTGGAGGGGCAAAAGCCGCTCGGTGAGGATGCGCACGCCTACTACGCCAAGTTGATTCGGGACCTACGGGCCGACACGAAGCATGTCGAGCACGTGCAGGACTTGTGGGGAGATCGGCTCACGGCGGCGGGCGCGCAGAGTGCGGATGCAAAGGCCGCCTACGCGCAGCTGAATCTCGCCGGCAACCAGGGCACAACCCTGGGACAGGAATCGGTGGCCGCGGTCCGCAACATCGTCGGGCGAACCGCTCCGCCGCCCGGTGTGGGGGTGTATGTGACGGGCCCTGGGGCGCTCGTCACGGACATGCAGCACAGCGGCAATAAATCCATTCTGAAAATCACCGCGATAACCATCGCGATGATCTTTGCGATGCTGTTCCTCGTCTACCGCTCGATCATCACGGTGGTCCTGTTGCTGGTGATGGTCGGGGTCGAACTTGGGGCGGCCCGGGGAATCGTCGCATTTCTGGGCCATTACGATTTTCTTTCGCTCTCGACGTTCGCGATCAACCTGCTGGTGTCCCTCGGGATTGCCGTCGGAACCGACTACGGCATCTTCTTTTTCGGCCGATATCACGAAGCACGGCAGGCCGGCGAGGATCCGGAGACGGCCTACTACACGACCTACCGCGGGGTCGCTCCCGTCGTGCTGGCCTCCGGTTTGACGATCGCCGGGGCGGTCCTGTGCCTGAGCTTTACCCGCATGCCCATCTTCCAGACCATCGGCGTCCCCTGCGCGGTGGGCATGGTCGTGGCGGTCGCGGTCGCGCTCACTCTCGTCCCGGCGGTTCTGACGGTCGGCAGCGGGTTCGGGCTGTTCGACCCCAAGCGCAGGATCGGGTTCGGTCGATGGCGCCGGGTCGGCACGGCGATCGTCCGATGGCCGGGCCCGATTCTCATCGCGACGCTCGCGGTCGCGCTGGTCGGTCTGGTGACCCTGCCGGGCTACAAGACGAGTTACAACGACCGGCTCTACATACCCAAGGACATTCCGGCGAATATTGGGTATGCGGCCGCGGACCGTCATTTTTCGCAGTCCCGGATGATGCCCGAAATTCTGATGGTCGAATCGAACCACGACATGCGCAACCCGGCGGATTTCCTGGTGTTGCACAAGCTCGCCAAGGCGATTTTCCATGTTCCGGGCATTTCTCGGGTGCAGGCCATCACCAGGCCCGAGGGAACACCGATCGAACACACCTCGATCCCGTTCCTGCTGAGCATGCAAAACGCGAGCCAGCTGCAAAACATGCATTACATGCAGTTGCGCACCGATGACATGCTCAAGCAGGCCGACCTGATAACGCAGCAAATCGCGACGATGAAGCACTTGTACGAGTTGCAGTCGCAGCTCACCGAGATCACGCACCACTCGATCGTCGAGACGAGAGAAATGACCCTGGTCGTGCACGAGCTGCGGGACCATGCGGCGGATTTCGAGGATTTCTGGAGACCGATCCGAAGCTACTTCTACTGGGAAAAGCACTGCTACGACATCCCGATCTGCTGGTCGCTGCGGTCGATATTCGACACGCTCGACGGTATCGACGAGATCAGCGACAAAACCGACGACCTCGTGAAGGACCTCGACCAGCTGGACGCGCTGCTGCCGCAGCTGCTGGAGCAGTTCCCGCCGCTCATCGCATTCGCGGAGGACGCGCGGAAGATGATCCTGACGATGCACAGCACCATGGCCGGCTCCCTCACCGGGTTGGACGAATCGAGCGACAACGCCACCGCCATGGGCCAGGCGTTCGACGCGTCGAAGAACGACGACACCTTCTATCTGCCTCCGGAGGTTTTCCAGAACGCGGACTTCCAGCGCGCGATGACGTCCTTCCTGTCTCCGGACGGGAAAGCGGCTCGCTTCATCATTTCGCACAAGGGCGATCCGGCCACGCCGGAGGGCATTGCGCGCATCGATCAGATCAGGACGGCCGCGCAGGAGGCGCTCAAGACCACTCCCCTGGAGGACTCCAAGATCTATATCGCCGGCACCGCATCGACCTTCAAGGACTTCCACGACGGTGCCAAATACGACCTCTATATCGCCGGGATCGGCGCGCTCTGCCTGATTTTCATCATCATGCTCATCATCACCCGAAGTTTTATCGCCGCACTGGTCATCGTGGGCACGGTCGCGGTTTCGCTGGGGGCATCGTTCGGGCTTTCGGTCCTGATCTGGCAGTACATCCTGGGCTTCAAATTGCACTGGATGGTGCTGCCGATGTCGGTGATCGTCCTGCTCGCGGTCGGGTCCGACTACAACCTGCTGCTGGTATCCCGCATGAAAGAGGAAATACTCGGCGGCATCAATACGGGCATCGTCCGCGCGATGGGCGGCACCGGCAAGGTCGTGACCAACGCCGGCCTGGTGTTCGCCTTCACGATGGCCTCGATGGCGGTCAGCGATCTACGGATCATCGGGCAGGTCGGTACGACCATCGGCCTGGGCTTGATGTTCGACACCCTGGTGGTGCGGTCGTTCATGACACCGTCGATCGCCGCGCTGCTCGGGCGGTGGTTCTGGTGGCCGCAGCGAGTGCGCCCGCGCCCGGCCAGCCAAATGCTTAGGTCTCTCCCGCCGCGCCCGGTGGTGCGGACACTGCTTGGGCCTGGGCCGAAGTTCCACGGCGACGACGCCGACACGACGCCGTTCCGCAGGCCGTCCTTCTAATCGGCCCCGCCGGGTCAGCCGGCGACGGGCTCCGGCTCACCGAACGGGGAACCGAACTCGGTCACCGGCCGGAAGCCGTTTCTGCGTGCCAGCGCGACGCCGCGCCGGATCAGATTCCCGAGCGTGGCCAGTCCGCTGTGGTCCAGCACCAGGAAAGGTGACAGCAGCCGGTTGTGCACGAAGGAGAACGCCACCCCGCTCTGCGGGTCAGCCCACCCCAGCGAGCCGCCCATCCCGACGTGGCCGAATCCGGGCATCACATTCCCGAACGGCACGCTGTGGTAGCCGAGGTGAAATGACAACGGCACCAGAATGTTTCGGTCGCGCCGCAGGCTCCGGCGGCCGGTCAGCCCGGCGACCAACTCGCGGGAGAGGAAGCGGGTGCCGTCGATCTCGCCGCCGTTGGCGATCGCACCGTACATCCGAGCCAGGCCGCGGGCCGTGGCCACCCCGTTGGCGGCCGGCATCTCGGCGTCCAGTAGCGGAATCTCGCCCTTCACGGCGGCCGTGAGGCCGTCGAAGTACATCGAGCGGAATCCCCCGGACAGCCGCGAGCCGAGCTTGACCACCGCGTAGTTGAGAGCCGGAATGCCGGGCATGTTCTGCGGCGTGATGATCTCGGCGACCCGCGTCGGCGCCTCGGCGGGCGGCCGGCCCAGGTGCAGGCCGTCGGTGTCCAATGGCTGGGCGAGTTCCTCGCGGATCAGCGCGCGCATGCCCTTCCCGGTCACCGCTCGCGCCAGCCCCGACATCAGCCATCCGTAGGTCAGCGCGTGGTATGCCGGTTTGCCAAGAAAGCGTCCCGGGGCCGCGGCCGCCAGCCGTTCCTCCATCACGAGGTGATCCAGCAAGTCTTCTCGGGTGGCCCCGCGCAACCCGGACAGCCCGGCCCGGTGCCTCATCACGTCGCGAACCGTCAGGAACGACTTGCCGTTGGCGCCGAACTCCGGCCAGTACTCGGCGACCGGGGCGTCGTAGTCGATCAGGCCGCGATCGACGAGCCGGTGGATGACGGTGGACGCCATGCCCTTGGTCGCGGAGAAGACCATCGGTGCGGTATCGGCCTGCCACGGCTGCCGGCCGCGCCGGTCCGACCAGCCTGTCCACACGTCGACGACGGGCTGGCCGTCGAGATAGACCGCCAGCGCCCCGCCGCCGAATCGGCGTCCGGGGAAGGTGCTCGCGAAGCCGCGTACGACGCAAGAAAAGTTTGGGTCCGCCGTGCCGGACACACGATGCCCTGCGCCGTGGGAATCGTGAGAAGGGACCGCACGGAGATCGACCCGGGACTGCACTGTCACAGTGTCAAATTTACTTGGATTTCATACTTTACGTACGGCATATCGCGACTTAGTTGCCTTTCCGTTAGCCGGACGCGACGTCAAGAATGCGTTGGGCGGCCATGGCCGGCGTCAACTCCCCCGCCTTGACCTGACGCTCGACCTCGGCGCGGACCTTGCGCACCGCGGGGTTGGACAGCACCCGGTCGAGCACCGTGTCGCGGACCATCTGCCAGGTCCAGTCGACTTGCTGGTCTCGGCGACGGGCTTCGAACTCACCGGCGTCGGCGAGCACCTGGCGATGACGCTCGACCGTGTCCCACATTTCCGTCAGGCCCGCGCCCTGCATCGCGCTCATGGTGAGAACCGGTGGGCGCCACAGCGTTTCACGCGGATAGATGAGTCTGATGGCCGCGGCCAGCTCCCGGGCGGCGAGGCGCGCGTCGGCCAGGTGCTCGCCGTCGGCCTTGTTCACCACCACGAGGTCGGCCAGCTCGAGTACGCCCTTCTTGATGCCCTGCAGTTGATCGCCGGCGCGCGCCAGGGTCAGCAAGACAAACGTGTCGACCATGTTCGCGACCGCCACCTCAGACTGCCCAACGCCGACGGTTTCAATCAGGATCACGTCGAATCCGGCGGCTTCCAGCAGCACGACGGTCTCCCGGGTGGCCTTTGCCACCCCGCCCAGCGTGCCCGAGGTCGGCGACGGCCGGATGTAGGCGTCGGCGTGCTGAGCCAGCCGCGCCATCCGGGTCTTATCGCCCAGGATCGATCCCCCGGTGCGGGTCGACGAGGGGTCCACCGCCAGCACCGCCACCCGATGGCCCTGGTCGATCAGATGCATGCCCAGCGACTCGATGGTGGTGGACTTGCCCACCCCCGGTACCCCGGTGATGCCGACCCGGTGGGCGTTTCCGGAGTGCGGCAACAACGTCAGCAACAGTTGCTGCGCCTGGTCGCGGTGATCGGGACGGGTGGATTCCAGCAGGGTGATGGCCCGAGGCAACGCGGCGCGATCGCCACTACGGACGGCGGCCGCCAACCCCTCGACGGTGTCGTCGGCGTTGTTGTCCGGGTCGGGTGCCATCTAGGTGAGCGTGTACCCCAACCGCTCGGCGAGCTTGTTCAGCAAGCCGATCGCCGCCTCGGAGATCACCGTTCCCGGCGGGAAGATGGCGGCGGCTCCGGCGGCGTACAGCTCGTCGAAGTCACCCGGCGGAATGACGCCACCGACCACGATCATGATGTCGGGCCGGCCCACCTCGGCCAGCGCGTCGCGCAGCGCCGGCACCAACGTCGAATGCCCGGCGGCCAGCGACGACACCCCGATCACATGCACGTCGTTGTCGGCGGCCTGGCGGGCCACCTCTTCGGGGGTGGAGAACAGCGATCCGACGTCCACGTCGAACCCGATGTCAGCGAACGCCGTCGCGATCACCTTCTGGCCGCGGTCGTGGCCGTCCTGTCCCATCTTGGCCACCAGGATTCGGGGCCGGCGTCCGTCGGCCTCGGCGAACTTCTCGACGAGCTCGGTCGCCTTGGAAAGCGGGGTGATGCTGTCACCTCCTCCGGCTCCGCCGGCCTCGTCGCGGTAGACCCCGGCGATCGTACGGATCTCCGCCTGGTGGCGCCCGTAGACGCGCTCCAGCGCGTCGGAGATCTCGCCCACGGTGGCCTTGGCCCGGGCCGCGTCGATGGCCAGTGCCAGCAGATTATTGCCCAGGCCGTCGTCACCGGCGCGACCGTGGGCCGCGGCGGCGCGGGACAGCTCGGCCAAGGCGGCCTCGACCTCCTGCGCATCCCGGCTCGCCCGTAGGTCTTTCAGCTTGGCCAGCTGCTCGGCCCGAACCCGGCTGTTCTCGACCTTGAGGACCTCGATGTCCTGGTCCTCGTCGACCTGGTACTTGTTGACCCCGACCACCGGCTGAATGCCCGAGTCGATGCGGGCCTGGGTGCGCGCGGCGGCCTCCTCGATACGCAATTTGGGGATGCCGTCGCTGATCGCCTGGGCCATGCCGCCGTGCTCGGCCACCTCGGCGATGTGCGCGCGGGCCCGCTGCGCGAGCTGATGGGTCAGCCACTCCACGTAATACGAACCGCCCCACGGGTCGATCGGCCGTGTGGTGCCCGACTCCTGCTGCAGCACCAGCTGGGTGTTGCGGGCGATGCGGGCCGAGAAGTCGGTGGGCAATGCGAGGGCCTCGTCCAGGGCGTTGGTGTGCAGCGACTGGGTGTGGCCCTGGGTGGCGGCCATCGCCTCGATGCAGGTGCGGGCGACGTTGTTGAAGGCGTCCTGGGCGGTCAGCGACCAGCCCGAGGTCTGCGAATGTGTGCGCAGCGACAGCGATTTCGGGTCGTTCGCGCCGAATCCGGCGACCAGCTCGCTCCACAGCAGCCGACCGGCGCGCAGCTTGGCGACCTCCATGAAGAAGTTCATCCCGATGCCCCAGAAGAAGGACAGCCGGGGAGCGAACTTGTCGATGTCGAGCCCGGCGTCCAGGCCCGCCTTGATGTAGTCCACGCCGTCGGCCAGGGTGTAGGCCAGCTCCAAATCCGCTGTGGCTCCGGCTTCTTGGATGTGGTAGCCGGAGATCGAGATCGAGTTGAACTTCGGCATCTTGGCGCTGGTGTAGGCGAAGATGTCGGAGATGATGCGCATCGACGGCTTCGGCGGATAGATGTAGGTGTTGCGCACCATGAACTCTTTGAGGATGTCGTTCTGGATGGTGCCGGCCAGTTTCTCCGGCGGCACCCCCTGCTCCTCGGCGGCCACCACGTACAGCGCCAGGATCGGCAGCACCGCACCGTTCATCGTCATCGACACCGATACCGTCGACAGGTCGATGCCGTCGAACAGCTGCCGCATGTCGAGGATGGAATCGATTGCCACCCCGGCCATTCCGACGTCACCCTGGACGCGGGGGTGGTCGGAGTCGTAACCCCGGTGGGTGGCCAGGTCGAAGGCCACCGAGAGCCCCTTCTGGCCGGCGGCGAGGTTGCGGCGGTAGAACGCGTTGGAATCCGCGGCGGTGGAGAATCCGGCGTACTGGCGGATCGTCCAGGGCTGGTTCACGTACATCGTCGGATACGGGCCCCGCACGAAGGGTGGCTCGCCTGGGAAACTGTTCAGGGGGTAGCCCTCGGCGGCCGCCGCGGCCCGGTCGGCGGCGATGTAGACCGGTTTGACCTCAATGCCTTCCGGCGTATGCCAGTCCAGCTGGTCGGGTGTGCACCCCTGCGCCGACGCGGTCGCGGCGACGTGGGATTCCACCGCGTCCTCGGTGGGCGGCCGCACATCGCGGTCGCCGTGCAGCGGGATGTCGGAGAAGCTGCCGATCGCAGCGGTGCTCGTGGTCATTGCGGCTAGGCTCCCAATCGGGTGAGCAGATTCGAAAGGGCTTCGACCGCATCGATTTTCGCGGTCAGGAACTCATCGGGCCGGCGCCCGCTGTCGTCGAGCTCCGCCACTGCTTTCTCGGGTCCCGCGAGGTAAACCCGTGACACGCCGGCGTTTCGGGCCGCCTCGACAACCCCGGCCGCCTCTTCGCGGTAACGCTTGTCGGTGCCGCAGAGCACCGCCACGCCGGGCGACCCGGCGTCGGCAACGGCGGCGGCGACACCGGCGGCGTCGACCGTGCCCGGGTTGACGGCCTCGATGCCACCCGAGGCCAACAGGTTTGACGCAAACGTGGCCCGGACGTTGTGCTCGGCCAGGGGCCCCAGCGGCAGCAACAATGCCCGCGGCCGCGCCCCGGTGCGGGCAAGATAGCCGTCCGAGCGGTCGCGCAGCGCCTCAAAAGCGGCGGCGTAGCGCTGAACGTTGCCGGCCGCACGCAGCGCGACCGACGAATCGCCTTGCGGCTCACCTTGTTTCAGGGGCGGTTCCGCGAGGTTGGGGAATTCGTTGACCCCGGTGATCGCGGTGCGGCGGTGCGCGATGTCGTCGGCGCGTCGCGCGGCGATATCGGCGATCTGGTCGGCGACATAGCCGCGGGCCTTCATGTCTGGGCCGAATCCGCCGCGCGCCTCGATGGCCTGGAAGTGCTCCCAGGCCTGCCGGGCCAACTGCTCGGTGAGGTCTTCGACGAACCACGAGCCGCCGGCCGGGTCGAGCACCCGCCCGACGTGTGACTCCTCCAGGAGCAGCAGCTGGGTGTTGCGTGCGATCCGGCGCGAAAAGCTCGCCGCCGTACCGGGAAAGCCCCCCGGGATCGCCACGTCGAACGGGAAGACCAGCACCGTGTCGGCGCCGCCGACCCCGGCCCCGAAGGCGGCCAGCGTGCAGCGCAGCATGTTCACCCACGGGTCACGCTGCGTCATCATCGGCAGTGACGTCTCCGCGTGCACCACCGTCGCGCCGGCGTCGGGACTGCCGACGACCTCGGCGACCCGCGCCCACAGCTGGCGGAAGGCCCGCATCTTGGCGAGCGTCATGAACTGGTCGTCGTCGGCGGCCAGCCGGAAGCTGATCTGCCCCAGCGCCTCCTCGACCGGCATGCCGGATTCGGTGAGCACCCGAAGGTAGGCCACGCCGGCCGCGACGCTGCCGGCGAGCTCCCACGTCGCGTTGGCGCCGAGATTGTGGAACGCCGGCCCGTCGACGGTGATCGCGCGCACCCCCGGCTCGCGGGCCGCTCGCGAGGCGACGGCGACGACCTCCGCGATCGCGGGCGCGCGACGGTCACTCAGCGCCGCGGTCAGCGGGTCGGCCCCCAGGTCGATCGACAGGGTGGCCCGGTTCTCGGGTTCCAGGGCGGCGATCATGGCCAGGACGACGTCGCTGGCCGCCGAGAGGTCGGCCCCCGCGTCGAGGATCACCGGGGCCAGGTTCAGGTACACGCCCGCGAGCACGCCCTCGAGCTGGTTCGCCGCCAGGCCCGACTCCCCCACCCGGATCAGCAGCGCGCTGACGCCGTCGTTGAGCGCGGCCAGCACCGCCGCGTTCGCCTCGCTGGCGGCGGTCCCGGCGGCGGGAAAGACCTCGGTGACCTTCCAGCCGGACGTGACGTCGCGCAAGGCGTCCGCGCCACGCACGTAGGGCCACTCACCCGGCAGCGGCGGCTCGGGCAACTCGTCGAACGCGGTGTAAAGGGGCCGAATGGCAAACCCGTCGTAGGTCGCGGCATCCAGCAGGTGCTCGGGCTGGTCGCCCAACTCGCTCGGGTCGCGCCGGGTGCTCTTGGACAGCACGCCGGCAACCGCGCCGCGCCAGCGCCCGCGAACCTGTTCCAGCTCCGCGAGCTCGGGTACATCAATGGACACCGACTGCTCCTGTTTTCGCAGCAATTGGCAACATTGCTTCGGTTTGCCTGAAGAAACGCCACTTACTAATGAGGCTAATTGATTGCCCCCGCCGCGAAAAAACGGTGCGGCGCGGCGATCCGGGCTTGCCGGGGGCGAAACGCCAGCCACGGGAAACGAGTTATTCACCTCGGCCCCGTAACCTTAGGACGCGTGACGGCCCCCGCCACCGGCAAAATCACCGATACGCTGCGAGATCTCGGCTGCGCGATCGGCGCCACCGCCCGCCAGCTGTCCCGGCCGCGGGTGGTGGCGACAGTGGTCGGTATCACAGCGCTGGCCGCCGCGGCCACCTGGCTTCCGCTGCCGTCGCCGGTGCAGATGCGTGATTGGGCGGAATCGGTGGGCCCGTGGTTCCCGTTGGCGTTCCTGCTCGCGCACATCGTGGCCACCGTCGTGCCGGTCCCCCGAACGGCCTTCACCCTGGCGGCCGGGCTGCTGTTCGGCCCGGTGCTGGGGGTGCTGATCGCGGTGGTCGCCAGCACCTGCAGCGCGGTGATCGCGCTGTATCTGGTGCGCGCGGCCGGCTGGCGGCTGAACCGCCTGGTGCGCCACCGTTCGATCGACACGGTGGACGAACGGCTGCGGCAGCGGGGCTGGCTGGCCGTCCTGTCATTGCGGTTGATTCCGGCCGTGCCGTTTTCGGCAATCAACTACGCTGCCGGCGCGTCCGCCGTGCGGGCGCTGCCCTACACGCTGGCCACGCTGGGCGGCCTGCTGCCCGGTACCACCGCCGTGGTGATCCTCGGCGACGCGCTCGCCGGGCACCCGAGCTCGTTGCTGTACCTGGTTTCGGTATGCACGGGCGCTTTGGGGCTGACCGGGCTGGTCATCGAGATACGTCACTTTCGCCAACACCACCGCCGCACCGCGCGGCGCGCACCGCACGACGAGCCCGCCGCCGAGCCGGCCGCGGTCAGCTGACCGGCCGGCGCTATTGAACGTGCCGCACGTTGCCTGAAAGATCTACTGGATGGTGAGGGTTTGCGCGCGCGAGCTCGCGAGCCGGGGGGCCGTGGTGTCGTGACGGTCGCAGCCCTGCCCGTCCTACTCAACCGGATCAAGCCGCGGCGCCCCAGAATGCATACCTCGCTGCTGACGCTGGCCATCGTGTTCAGCTCCGCCGCACTGGTGGCAGCCGTGTGCCTGCTGCCCAGGACCGACGACCCAGGACAAGCGCCCCCGTCGCCGCCCCTATCACCCATCGCCTTGCCCGCGGCCAGTGCGATCGGCCCCGGTGTGGGCATCTACGTCGAGTATGCCGACGGTTCGGGCGGAATGGGTTGCACCGCAGGGTTTTTGGTGCGCACCGGAGCAGGTCAGACCGGCGTTCTCACCGCCGGTCACTGCAACAGGCCCGGCCAACCCAGCAAGGTGGTGTTGAATCTCGCGGGCATCCTCCCCTACACGACGTTTGGCGTGTTCGCGCGGACGGTCAGCGAGGGAGTTCGCAGCGAAGAACACGACATCGGGCTGATCATGCTCGACGGCGACGTCGTGCCGCAGGCCTCGGCCATCGCCGGTTCGCTGCCCGTTTCCGGCGTCGCGCGCGAACTGCAATTCGGCCAGCAGGTGTGCAAGTTCGGCATGAGCACCGGCGAAGCCATCTGTGGACAGGTCCTGGATGTCACCGACAGCAAGGTCACGTTTGCGGCGCCCGGCCAATGCGGCGATTCGGGCGGCCCCGTCTATCTCATGCAAAGCGACGGCACCGCCACCGCGGTGGGCATCGACATCCGCGGTTTCAATCCCGCCAAACCCGACGCCGGGTGCTCGGCTCCGGCCAAATTTTCCGTCGCCGAGCTGGTCCAGCCCTGGCTGGACAAGTGGAACCTCACCGCGGTGACAAAAGGAGCGAGATGACCGCCGAGAACTCGAATAACCCCCCGCCACGGCGGTTTTCCTCCGCGGCGGTAATCGGCGCCGGGCTGGTCGGATTGGTGATCGGTGCGATCGCCGTCTTCGCGGTGACCGGCTTGGTCTGGACGGTCCGGGTGCAGCTGCCTCCGCCGCCCTATCCGCCGCCGCTGTCGTCGAGCGGGCCCGGTTGCGTGTATCCGGCTCCCTCGGTGTCGAGCACCGCGCCGGCGGTGGTCCCTGCGACGCCCGTGCCGCCGCTCCCGCACGCGTAACGCCGCTATTCCGGCCGCGGCGATCCGACGAGGTCGCGAAACTCGTCGGGATCGACCGAGGGCCCGGAGCCCAGCAGCGGCTTGCCGGCCACCTCCGGGGTGAAGATCAGGGTGACGGCGCCGACGAGACCCGCGAACATGAGCATGTACGCGGGCATCATCGGGTTTCCGGTCCCCGTGACGAGTGTCTGGGCCAGCAGCGGGGTGGTGCCGCCGAAGGCAGATACCGCGATGTTGAATCCGATCGAAACCGCGCCGTAGCGCACATGGGTGGGAAACAACGCGGGCAGGATCGCCGGCTCGAGGCTGCTCAGGAACAGCATGGGCAGGCCGACGAGTGCGACGCCGGCGAACTTCGCCGGATAGTCCCCGCCGAACCGCATCAGCGTGAACGCCGGTAACGAAACCGCGATGAGCAAGCCACATCCCGTCCACATCAGCGGTTTGACACCGATGCGGTCCGACAGCATCGCGACGAGCAGCACGCCGATCGTCAGGACGGCCAGCACCACCAGGACCATCACTAGGGCCGCGGTATCCCCGACGCCGGCGGTCTTCTTGAGGTAGGTCGGCACGTATCCGCTGACCATGTAGCTGGTGTCGGTGACCGCGAGCTCCACGCCAAGGCAGATGAGCAGCCCTTTCCACTGCCGCACGACGGTCAGCACGAATTGGGTGCGAACGGAGATGGGCAACGCGACCTTGTGCACCTTCTCGTATCCGGGCGACTCGTCGATCCGCGAGCGCAGGTATACCGCGATCAGGCCGAGCGGTGCCGCCAGGAGAAACGGTATGCGCCAGCCCCAGGCCAGCATGTCGGCGCTCGGCAGCGCGGTCTGCAGCCCGGTGACCAGCGTGGCGCCCACGACGAAGCCGGCGAGCGTGCCCACCGGCAGGAATCCGGCCAGCATCCCCCGTTTGTGATCCGGGGCGTGTTCGGCGATGAACGTCATGGCGCCCGCGTACTCGCCGCCCGACGACAGCCCCTGACCGATGCGAATAACCGTGAGCAGGATGGGTGCCCAGACCCCGATCGTGTGGAATCCGGGCAGTACACCGGTGGCGGCCCCGCACACGGCCATCAGCGAGATCGTCATCACCAGGACCGGCTTGCGCCCGATGCGATCGCCGAGCGGGCCGAAGATGAACCCGCCGAGGGGCCGAACGACGAATCCCGCCGTCATCGTCCCGAAGGTGGCGATCAAGTTGCCCGCGCCGGAGTTTTCCCCGGGATAGAACGTCTCGGCGAGGAGCGTGGCAACCAGGCTGAAGAGGGTGAAGTCGTACGCCTCCATGAAGTTGCCGATCGCCGTGCCCTGGATCGACCGATGCGTCGCGCGCCTATCGGCGACGCGAACGTCGTTCCGCGTCCAGGTCGGGCGGCGACCCGCTTTCCGGTTCATCGAGGGTGTCCATACCCGAAACTCGCGGCGCCTACGCCGTCGGCCCGGCGCTGGAAGGATGGAAACATGCCCGAAACGCACTCCCTATCCCTGTTCGCCCGCACCGGCGCCCGGCTGCTGCGATCGCGGCGGCTCGTGCGCGCGCCGGTCTGGATGTATCGGGCCCGCGCGGGCGGGTTGTTCGGCTCGCGCATCCTGATGCTCGAACACATCGGCCGCAAGTCCGGCGCGCCGCGCTACGCCGTGTTGGAGGTGGTCGATCACCCGTCCGCCGACGTCTACGTCGTCGCCTCCGGATTCGGCCGAAAAGCGCAGTGGTTCAGCAACATTCAGGCCAACCCGCGGGTCCGGGTATACGTCGGCAGCCATGCGCCGCGGCGCGCCACCGCGCGGGTCCTCGACCAAGCCGAGACCGACCGGGTGCTGGCCGCCTACCGCGGCAGGCATCCGCGTTCGTGGGAGCGATTCCGGCCCGTGCTCGAAGACACGCTCGGGGAACGGATCACCGACACCGACACGCCGCTGCCGATGGTCGAGTTGCGTCTGGATTAGGCCTTCGGCGAAGCCAAAGCGCCCGTCCGGCAATCCTATTGAGTCAACTCCGGCGGTGCCGTGCCCGGTTGGCCGTCCACCGGCTGGCGGGCTATCGCCTCGGCCTTGGCGACCGCCTGAGCGATCGCCGGGTCGGTGTCGGTCGAGAACCAGTCGGCGACGTCGGCGTCGTCGTCGGACGCATGCTTGGGCGTGTCGTCGACCGGCGACGGCTCGAACCGGAACACCCCGTCCTGACCCGGCGTGCCCAGCAGCCTGGTGAACCCCTGCAACGCCGCGCTGAAATCGCTGGGCACCACCCACACTTTGTTGGCCTCACCGCGCGCCATCTCCGGCAGCGTCTGCAGGTACTGATAGGCCAGCATCTCCGGGGTCGGCCTGCCGGCCTTGATCGCGGCGAACGTCTTCTCGATGGCCTTGGCCTGCCCCTGCGCCTGCAGGTACGCCGCGGCGCGCTCGCCCTGGGCGCGCAACATCCGGGACTGCCGTTCGGCCTCGGCGGCCAGAATCGCGGCCTGCTTGGCGCCTTCGGCCGCCAGGATCTGGGCCTGCTTGGCGCCCTCCGCTTCCTTGATCGACGACTCGCGCATGCCCTCGGCGGTCAGGATCATCGCCCGCTTCTCCCGGTCGGCCTTCATCTGCTTTTCCATCGAGGCCTGAATCGACGGCGGCGGGTCGATGCTGCGCAGTTCGACCCGGGCTACCCGCAGGCCCCAGCGGCCGGTCGCCTCGTCGAGTACGCCGCGCAGCTGGGCGTTGATCTGGTCACGGGAGGTCAGCGTCTGCTCCAGGGTCATGCCACCGACGACGTTGCGCAGCGTGGTCGTGGTGAGCTGTTCGACGCCGACGATGTAGTTGCTGATCTCATAGACCGCCGCCTGCGGGACGGTGACCTGGAAGTAGACCACGGTGTCGATGTTCAATGTCAGGTTGTCCTCGGTGATCACCGGCTGCGGCGGGAACGACACCACCCGCTCGCGCAGGTCCACGCGCGCCCGGACGCGGTCGATGAACGGCACCAGCAACGTCAGCTGTCCGCTGACGGTGCGGCTGTACCGACCCAGCCGTTCGATCACCGCGGCTTCGGCCTGCGGTATCAACGCCACCGACTTGGCCACCACGATGATCGCGAAGATCACCAGGACGGCCAGCAACACCAAACCAGCTACCGCACCACCTTGCACCGGAGTTCCTTTCTCTCGCAGCGTTTCTCGCAGCGTCTATGTCGACTTGCTACACGTTCCGGAAAACCACAGCCGTAGCGCCGTCGATGTGCGTGACGGTCACCGACTCGCCCGGTTCGTACACATCGCCGTCGTTGAGCGGGCGAGCCGTCCAAACCTGGCCGTCAAGTTTCACCCGGCCCGCATCGCGGGCAATCCGATCGAGCACCAGCGCACTCTTGCCCTCCAGCGCCTTGATGCCCGTCGGCAGGGTCTCCGGGGGTGTCAGCCGCCGCCGCAGCGCCGGCCGCACCAGCGCCAGCAGCAGCACGGACACGATCAAGAACACGGCCCCGTCGACCCAGAGCGGCGCATCCGTCAGCCAGCTGGTTCCCGACGCGGCCAGCGCACCGCCGCCGAGCATCAGCAAGAACATATGGCCGCTGAGCGCCTCCGCGCCGGCCAGCACCAGCGCGAATATTAGCCAGATCACAGCGACCGCCATGCGGCCAGAATACGCGTGATCGGCCTTTGCCGGGCCAAACAACTACACTGCGAGATCATGTGGTGTCCGAGTGTTTCCCTGTCCGTGTGGGCCAACGCCTGGCTCGCGGGCAGGGCCGCGCCCGACGACGTTTTGGACGCGTTATCCCTATGGGCACCAAAGCAATCGGTTACCGCGTATGATGCCGTCGCCGCGGGCCACACCGGGCTGCCCTGGCCCGAGGTCCACGACGCCGGAACGGTCTCGTTGTTGCAGACGCTGCGTGCCGCGGTCGGCCGGCCGACAACGTCGGCGGCTGCCCCGCGCGGGTTGCGCGGAACGATCAACCTGGTTTTGCCGGTGCCCGGCGACGTGCGCGGGCTGGCCGCGGGCACGCAGTTCGAGCACGACGCCCTGACCGCGCGCGAGGCAGTGATCATCAGCAACCCCGACGACGCCGCCACGGCCGTGGGCCTGGTGCCCGAGTTCCGCTACGGCGATGCCGAGGACGACCCCGTCGACAGTGAGCCGGCCCTCCCCGAACTGTCCGCACTGTCCTGGACGGTGTACTCGCTGCCCGGCGCACCCGTATTCGACCACCACGAGCTGGGCGACGCCGAATACGGATTACGGTCGGCCGTGCGGTCGGCCGCCGATGCGCTGGGCACCATCGGCCTGGGATCCGCCGCGGCCGACGTCGACGATCCGCGCGGGCTTGTCGAGCAGCTCCTGGAATCCACCCGCCAACACCGGATTCCGGACCATGCGCCGTCACGCGCGTTGCGAGTACTGGAGAACGCCGCGCACGTCGACGCGATCATCGCCGTCAGTGCCGGGCTCAGCCGGTCGCCCGGGGCCGCCGGGCCGCAGTCGTCGTCGGAGGCCCGGATCGCAAGCGATGCGCTGCGGCCGCTGACCACGGTGGTGCGTTCCGCGCGGATTGCTGCGGTCACCGCGATCCTGCACTCGGCCTGGGACGACTAACCGTATTCGGCCGCAACGCAATGCGGCGGACGGCACGGCTCGCCGTTCACGCTGGCGAGGCACCCGGGCACCGGATCGGCCCCACTCACCCGGGCCGGCGCACGGTCGAACCGCAGTTCGTCGATCAAACCCGCGGCCAGCCGGGCGAATCGCCGATCGGCGTTCGGTGTCGTGGCGCGGGCGAACGCCATCCCCGTCGCCTCGGCTTGTGATCGCAACTCCCGGTCGAGATCCCACACCACCTCGATGTGATCGGAGACGAACCCGATCGGGCAGACGACGACGGCCCCGGCACCCGCGGTGGCCAGCATCGTGAGATGGTCGGCGACATCGGGTTCCAGCCACGGCACCTCGGGCGGGCCCGATCGGGACTGCCACGCCAGGTCGTACTCGCTGTATCCGGCGGCCGCCGCGACCAGCCTTGCGGCGTAAGCGACTTGGCGGCTGTAGAGCTGCGGGCCGCAGCGCTGGTCGGCGGCCACCGGGACCGAATGTGCGGTGAACACCAGCCGCGCGTCGTCGCGTAGCCCGGCGGGCAGGGTGTCGGCGGCGGCCGCGATGGCGTCGGCGAACATCTCGACGAAAAGGGGATGGTCGAAGTACGGCCGCAGCTTCACCAACTCGGGCGCCTCCGGGCCGGTGACCCGCCTCGCCCGCGCAATGTCCTCCACATACTGCGTGCAACTGGAGTAACCGCTCCACGCCGACGTCGTGAACACCGCCGCACGACGAATACCGTTGTCCCGCATCGTTGCAACGGACTCTTCGACATAGGGTTCCCAATTGCGGTTGCCGAAATAGACCGGCAGGTCCTGTTCGGCCTGAAGCTGCGCGATCAGCGCCCGGTTGATGCCGTTGATCGGCGATACCCCACCGAAATGCAGGTAATGCTCTGCGACGTCGTCCAGCCGCTCGGGCGGCACATTCCGGCCCCGGGTGACATTCTCCAGGAATGGCCGGACCTGCTCCGGCCCCTCCGGTCCGCCGAACGACAGCAGCAGGACCGCGTCGAATTCCATTGCCGTCTAGAGCAATTGGGTGCTGGCGCCGCCGTCGGCGTAGATGACGGTTCCGGTGGTCGCCGGCAGCCAATCGGACAGCAGCGCGCAGACCGTCTTGGCGACGGGCGTCGGATCCTTCATGTTCCAGCCGATCGGGGCGCGCTGGTCCCAGCCCTCTTCCAGCAGCTGCATCTGGGCGCCGGCCTCCTCGCCCAGCGCTCCGCCCACGATCGCGCTCATCGCGAGCGTCCGGATCGGGCCCGCGGCAACGAGATTGGACCGCACACCGAACTTGCCGGCCTCACGCGCCACGAACCTGTTGACCGATTCCAGCGCACTCTTGGCGACCGTCATCCAGTTATAGGCCGGCATCGCCCGGGTCGGGTCGAAGTCCATACCGACGATGGAGCCGCCGGGGTTCATGATCGGCAGCAGCGCCTTGGCCAGCGACGCGTACGAGTACGCGGAGATGTGGATGCCCTTGGAGACATCCTCGTAGGGCGCGTCGAAGAACGGGTTGATGCCCATGCCGGTCTGCGGCATGAACCCGATCGAATGCACGACACCGTCGAGCTTGTTGCCCTCGCCGATTTCCGCCGTCACCCGTTCGGCCAGGCTGTCCAGGTGCTCCTGGTTCTGCACGTCGAGTTCGATCAGCGGGGCCTTCTCCGGAAGCCGGTCGGCGATGCGCTGGATCAGCCGCAACCGGTCGAATCCGGTCAGCACCAGCTGCGCCCCCGCCTCTTGTGCCGCCTTTGCGATGTGGAACGCGATCGACGAGTCGGTGATGATCCCGGAGACGAGAACCCGTTTGCCTTCGAGCAGTCCTGTCATGTCCGTCCTTATATCCGGGGCCTCAGTGGCCCATGCCCATGCCGCCGTCGACCGGGATGACCGCACCGGCGATGTAGCTCGCGTCCTCGGACGCGAGGAAGCTGACCACCCCGGCCACCTCGGCGGCGGTGCCGACGCGCTTCGCGGGGATGAACTCGAGCGCGCCCGCCTGGATCCGCTCGTCCAGCGCGCGGGTCATCTCGGTGTCGATGTAGCCCGGGGCAACCACATTCGCGGTCACCCCGGCCTTGGACAGCTCCCGGGAGATCGAGCGGGCCATGCCGATCAGCCCGGCCTTGGCGGCCGCGTAGTTGGACTGGTTGCCAATGCCCCAGCTGCCGGACACCGAGCCGATGTAGATGATCCGGCCGAACCGCTTTTTCTGCATGCTGCGCGCCGCGCGCTGGGTCACCCGGAACGCCCCGGTGAGGTTGGTGTTGATGACCTCTTCGAACCGCTCCTCGGTCATCCGGATGAGGAACGCGTCCTTGGAGATGCCGGCGTTGGACACCAGCACCTCGATCGCGCCCTGGTGCTCCTCGACCTCTTTGAAGGCGCGATCGACGGCGTCGTTGTCGGTGACGTCGCACTCGACGCCGAAGAGTCCCTCGGGCGCCCCGGATCCGCGGTGCGTGACGGCCACCTTGTGGCCGTCGGCGGCCAGCCGCTGTGCGATGGCCAGACCGATCCCCCGGTTTCCGCCCGTCACCAGGACGGAACGGGATACGAATGCGGGTTTGCCGCCCTCGGCGGCGATCTCGGTGGCCTTCCCAGTGGCTGTGTCAGTCACCCGGCCAACTTAGCGTCTCACCGCGGCACGCCCGAAATCGGCTGGCCGGGCTGCCGAACGTGAAGCTACGGCGAAATCCGGCCCGAATTTTCGCCGTGGCTTCACGCTCGGCGAAATCGAGGCGACACACGGCGCGGCAAAGTCAGGTGGGCAGCCGGCGGTTGATCAGCAGCGCCGCCAGCGCGGCCAATGCCAGCACCAGCGCACCCAGCCGCACCCAGCCCACGCTCGCGTCGCCCTTGATCGTCTCGTAGCCGATCTGCTGCTGCAGCGTCGCGTACACGGACTTCAGTTCCTCCAAGCTGCCCGCGTTGTACCAACTTCCGCCGGATAGCTCGGCGACCTTTTTCATCGTGGAGTCGTCGACGGGCACCGGCTGGCGCTGGTCGTTGATCTCGACGAAGCCGTACGGGGTGCCGAAGGAGATCGTCGAGATCGGCACGCCCTGATCCTTGGCGGTGCGCGCGGCGGTGAAGGCGCCCTTCGGATTGTCCGGGTTGGTCGGCATCGTCTCCTTGCCGTCGGAGAACAGCACGATGCGCGCCGGCGGCGGTTTGTCCCCGCCGCCGATCACCGCGCCGACCGTCGCGATGGCCTGCAGCGCGGTGAAGATGCCCTCTCCCGTGGCGGTGCGGTCGGCGAACTGCAGCTTGTCCAGCCCGATCTTCGTCGCCTCCCGGTTGGTCGTCGGTTGCACCAACACCGTCGCGGTCCCGGCATATTCGATCAGCCCCAGGTTGATCCCCGGCGTCAGCTCGTCGGCGAACTGCTTGGCCGCCTCCTGCGCGGCCGCCATCCGGTTGGGCTGCACGTCGGTGGCCCGCATCGACTGCGACACGTCGATGACCAGCATCACCACCGCGCGGTTGCGCGGGATCCGGACGTCGTTCGTCGGCCCCGCCATCGCGATGGTGAACAGCACCAGCGACGCCACCAGCAGGATCGCCGGCACATGCCGCCACTTGGCGGGCCGCTTGGGGGCGACGCTTTCCAGCAGCTCCATGTTGGCGAACCGCAGCATGCGGCGCTGCCGCGCCAACTGCATCAGGACATACAGCGCGGCCAGGCCGAAGACCACGAAAAAGAACAGGAAAAACCACGCGTGTTCGAAGCCGGACAACGACATCGGGCCGAACAACGGCAGCGTCACTGGCGGCCCGCCATCGCCCCGCGCCGGCGGGACTCGACGAAGCGAACGATGTCGGCGATCCAGTCCCGGTCGGTGCGCAGCGTCAAAACCGGTGCGCCGCAACCACGAATCGTGCGAGACACCTCGGTGCGATGCGCCGCGGCCGCCTTGGCGAAGTCGTCGCGCAGCTGGGCGTCGATCGTGAATTCGCGGGTGACCCCGGTTTCGGCGTCCTGCAGCACGACATCACCGACGTCGGGCAGTTCGACATCGCGGGGATCGAGCACCTCGATCGCGAGCACCTCGTGGCGGGCCGCGATCGCCCGCAGCGGGCGCATCCAGTTGATCGGGCCGAGGAAGTCGCTGATGATCACCGCCATTCCACGACGGCGTTCCGGCCGGCGCAGCGCGTCGATCGCGGTCGCCAGATCCCCCCGGACGCCGACCGGCGCCTTCGGCGTCGTCGCGATGGTCCGCAACAGCGTCTGCTCGTGCTGGCGTCCCGAGCGGGCCGGGACCCGGGTGATGGTCGCGCCGGTGGCGACGATCGCACCGATCCGGTTGCCGCCGCCGCTGTTGAGGAACGTGATGGCCGCCGCGGCCGCCACCGCCAGGTCACGTTTTTCGCAGACCGTGGTGCCGAAGTCCAGGCTGGCCGACATGTCGATCACCAACCAGGTCTCCAGTTCGCGGTCGGCGATCATCTGGCGGACGTGCGGGTGCGTGGTGCGGGCCGTGACGGCCCAGTCCATCCGCCGGACGTCGTCGCCGGGCTGGTACTCCCGCGACTCCCCCGGCTCCGACCCCGGTCCAGGAATCAGGCCGAGATGGTCGCCGTGCAGAACACCGTCGAGCTTGCGCTTGACGGTCAGCTCGAGGTTGCGCAGCGCCGCCGCCAGCTTCGGGTCGTCTATCTGCCCGCGCTCGAATGACGGCGGGTGGACGACCGCGCGCGTCGGTTTGGGATCGGTCACCGACCGCTAGCCGCCACAGTCTGCATCACCGGAGGCACCGAATGACCTTGCTGGGGAACGGCATTCACCTGCGGCAGGGCGACGGTCTGCAGGACGCGGTTGATCACGATCTCCGGCGAGATCTCGTCGGCGAGCGCATCGTAGGTCAGCACCAACCGGTGCCGCAGCACGTCGGGAATGACCTCGACGACGTCCTGCGGGATCACGTAGTCGCGGCCGCGCACCAGCGCCAGCGAGCGCGCGCCGGCGATGATGCCCAGCGACGCACGCGGGGACGCCCCGAAAGCGACCCAGGTCTTCACGTCGTTCATCCCCAGCTGCTCGGGGTAACGGGTGGCCATCACGACGCGCACCACATAGTCGACCAGCGCGTGATGGACGAAGACGTTGGCCGCGATCTCCTGCAGCCGCACCAGGTCGCCCGTATTCAGGATCTGCTTGGGCTGCGGCGGGCTCACCCCCATCCGGTAGATGATCTCCCGCTCCTCTTCGGCTGACGGGTAGCCGACGTTGATCTTGAACAGGAAGCGGTCCCGCTGCGCCTCGGGCAACGGATAGACGCCCTCGTGCTCGATCGGGTTCTGCGTGGCCATCACCAGGAACGGGTTGGGCAGCGGGAAGGTCTTGCCGCCGATCGACACGTGGCGTTCCTGCATGACCTCCAGCAGCGCCGACTGCACCTTCGCCGGCGCGCGGTTGATCTCGTCGGCGAGCAGGAAGTTGACCACCACCGGGCCGAGCTCGGTGTCGAACTCCTCCTTGCCCTGCCGGTAGATGCGGGTACCGATGATGTCGGTGGGCACCAGGTCGGGCGTGAACTGAATGCGGGCGAACGTCCCGCCGACCACGCGCGCGAAGGTCTCCAC
Source organism: Mycobacterium sp. IS-1264 (assembly GCF_001954195.1). GTDB lineage: Bacteria > Actinomycetota > Actinomycetes > Mycobacteriales > Mycobacteriaceae > Mycobacterium. The sequence continues at coordinate 65,089 of NZ_MBES01000068.1, forward strand.
GGCCAGCGTCTTGGCCACGCCGGGAACACCCTCGAGCAGCACATGCCCCTTGGACAGCAGGCCGACCAGCATTCGCTCCACCAGCTGGTCCTGGCCGACGATGATCCGCTTGACCTCGAAGATGGCGCGTTCGAGCGTGTGTACCTCGGCGGCCAGTCCGTCGGCGCCGCCGCTCGAGGGCGCCTGATGGGCCGGTGAGCCGGATTGCCCGCCCTGGCCCGAGTAACCGCTGGCGCCCGGGGGCGGCCCACCTGCTGATGTCATCAAGAACCCTCCACGTTCAATCGGACACGACTGCCGGGCAGCGACGTGCCCTCGTCCAACTATTCCAGGCCTGCCGGTTCCCGTCGACGCTCGCCCAGCCGATGGCTCGCTGGCCCCGCGATCAGTACTCGATGATCCTAGTCAGGAACGGCGTCATCCCGGGGGTACGAACCGGGCTGACCGTCACTTTGCCGGCGAGGCTGGAAGCCTCGAGCATCTGGCCGTTGCCCAGGTACATCGTGACGTGCTGGCCGCCGCCGGGGCCGTAGAAGATCAGGTCGCCGCGCCTGGCCTCGCTGGGCGGAATGTGGCGTCCGGCGTTGTACTGGTCACCCGAGAACCGCGGGATCAGCACGCCGACCCCGGCGAAGCCGTAACGCATCAGGCCCGAGCAGTCGAAGCCGTTGATGTTGGCGCCGTCGCCCACGCCCTTGCTGGGGCCGTCCAGCGAACCGCCGCCCCAGGAATAGGGCACGCCCATCTGCGAGCCCATGCGCTTGATCACGTACTCGATGGCCTGCCGGCCATAGACCCGCGGGATCTTGCCGCCGGGGTTGGTGGGGGGCGCGGCGGACGGAGCGGGATCGCCGCCAAGGTTGATCCCCAGCGTGCCGAGAAATTGCTTGCCCAGATCCAGCGTGGTCTGGGTAGCCTGCGCCGTGGCCGCCAGCGACTGGTTGGCGACGGCGAGCGGATCTCCCGGAGCGCCGGCACTGATGGTGGCGGGCAGGGTGGGGTCCCACTGGCCGGGATCGGCGCTAGCCAAGGGAGCGGGCGCGGCGACAGACAACATCAGCCCGGTCACCACCGCGGGGAGCACCCCCAGCATGGAAGCCAAGTTGATTGCGCGAAAACGCTTATGCCGCATAGCTCCTCGTCACCAATCGATGTAGCGGACCACATAGGGCGTCATGCCGCTGGTGCGCACGGGCGCGACGCGTACCTTCAGGCCGATGTCGGGCGCCTCGAGCATCTGGCCGTCGCCGAGATAGATCGTCACGTGCTGGCTGCCGCCGGGGCCGTAGAAGATGACGTCGCCGCGGCGCATCTGTGACGACGGGATTTTGCGGCCCAGGTTGTACTGCGAACCCGAGTAGTGCGGCAGCTTGATGCCGACGCCGGCGAACGAATACAAGACCAAACCCGAACAGTCGAAGCCGGTGATCCCGGCGCCGGAGTCGATTCCCTTGCTGGGCCCGGCGGCGTTGCCACCACCCCAGGAATAGGGCACGCCGATCTGCGACATGCCGCGGCGGATCACGTACTCGGTGGCCTGCCGCCCATACACCCGCGGGATGCGGCTGGTGCCGTTCGGGGTGGCGTTGGTGATGCCGGTGTCGTCGGGCTTGAGGATGCCCAGCTGCTGCAGGAAGCTGCGCCCCATGCCGGCGGTGACCTGCGTCGAGGTCGCCGAGATGCCGAGAACCTGGTTGATGACCGCGATCGGGTCGCCGGGGACGTTGGCGCTGGGGATCATCGGCAGCGTCGGATCCCAGCCGTCCCACTGCCGTCCGCCGACGGGCGGCGCACCGCCCGGTGCACCGGGGTCCCATCGGTCGCCGGACGCCGGGACTCCGGGCCCGCCCGCCCCTGCCGACCAATGAGCGGCCTCGAGCCTGGCCTGCTGGAGTTTGGCCTGCGCCTCATCGCGCTCGGCCGCCAGTCGACTGGCCTCCCCGCGCTGTTCGTCGAACTTGCGCTTCGAGTCGGTGAGCGCGGCCACCGCGGCGTCCTGGCTGGCCTTCGCATCGGCCGCGGCCTTGTCCGCCTTCTGTTTGGCCAGCCGCGCCGCCGACTCCTTGTTGACCTGATCGGTCCTGGTCCGCTGCAGGTTGTCCATCACCGCTTGCGAGCTCGCGGTCAGGGTCCTCGCCGCCGTTTCGGTGGAGATGATGTCTTCGGGGCTGGTCGCGGTCAGGTAGGCGCCCGACGGCCCATTCATATAGGTGGCCGCCGCGAAGGTATTGAAGCGGTGCTGCGCCGCAGCGATCGCCGCATTGGCGTCTTTGACCCCCTGCTGACTGGCGTCGAGGTCGTGTTGGGCGGCGGTCTCGTTATCCCGCGCCGTCTCCACGTCGACCAGAGCCTTGTTGACGCTTTCCTGCGCGGTCTGGATTTCGGCGCTGAGGTCTTGCATGCGCTGGTTGGCCTTGGCGACGTTCGCGATCAGCGCGGCCAATTTGTCGGCGTTGGGATCGCCGTTTGCCAGACCCGGGGTGCAGACCAACAGCGCGACACAGACGACCGACGGGACGACCGGCCGGAGCAGCCTGGCGAGTGATCGCACGGAGAAGCCACGGGGGGTGCGTGTCATTCGACTCGGTCTCCTATGGCTTAGCGCGGACAGGCGACGCAAATCACAGACTTCTCGGAAAGCGCCAAAGACAACAAGAGCATCATTTGCACCGTACGTCACACCGCACGCTATGGAAACGCAAGCAACAAACTGCACTCGGGAAGTGCGTTTACTGTGACCGAACGGTGACCTGCCGTGTTTGCCGCGTAGACGCGCAGGCCGCGCTCATGAATTCCGGGCCGAGCCGGAAACGCGGGTTAAGCGCCCTGACTGGGCTCTTCCGGGTGAGGATCGTCCGCTTGGGGCGACGTTGCTGAGCGCTTCGCGCGCCGCTGCAGCAACCGGGTGCCGACGGCCGCGGCCAGCACCCCGATCAGCAAGGCGATCGTCAAGCCGGTCCAGGGGAATTCGGGGCCGTGCAGCTCATTCAAAAAATGTTGCGCCGAGACCGTGGGATTGCCGGTCTTGGCGATATCCTCGCCCGCCTCCAGCGTCACCCGGGGGAAGTGCGTGCTGTAGCTGCCGACGTAGCTCGGGCTGAGCGTGAGGACCGTGACGTCGTGGTAGTCGGCGCCGACCACGGTGGAGATGTCGCGCAGCGGCGTGTCGTTGGGAGGGTTGTGGTCGAGCAGGACGATCTTGAGGTTGATGCCCTCGGAGTGCGCCTGGTTGACGATGCCCAGCAGTGCCGGTACCGCATCCGGTGGCGCGCTGACCCCCGTCGCCGCGACCTGAGCCTTGACCGCCGCCATGTCGACGTCCTGCGGGATATAAAGCGGCAGAACCAAGGAATCGTGCCCGCCCATCGCGCCCCTCCTGCCGCCGCTCGCCCAGTGCTACAGGCACCGTACGCGACTTGGCCTCAGGGGGTTTAAACGCGCGCCGCTCGCGACAAGACTGGAAATACGGGGCCCGCTCTAATACAGGACAAGCGTACTGTTAAAGTGGCACCGCACCGCCGACACGGCCCGTCGGCGGAAGAACTAAATCTTGGGAGTTGAAGTGACTGATTCTGTGAACTCATTCGAAGCCCGCGACACCCTCAAGGTCGGCGACAAGAGTTACCAGATCTATCGCCTCGACGCCGTCCCCAACACGGAGAAACTCCCCTACAGCCTCAAAGTCCTCGCCGAGAACCTGCTGCGCAACGAGGACGGCAGCAACATCACCAAGGACCACATCGAGGCCATCGCGAACTGGGATCCCAAGGCGGAGCCCAGCATTGAGATCCAGTACACGCCGGCGCGCGTCGTGATGCAGGACTTCACCGGTGTGCCCTGCATCGTCGACCTGGCCACCATGCGCGAGGCGATCGGCGACCTCGGCGGCGATGCGAACAAGGTCAACCCGCTGGCGCCGGCCGATCTCGTGATCGACCACTCGGTGATCGCCGACCTGTTCGGCCGGGCCGACGCGTTCGAGCGCAACGTCGAGATCGAGTACGAGCGCAACGGCGAGCGTTACCAGTTCCTGCGCTGGGGCCAGGGCGCGTTCGACGACTTCAAGGTCGTGCCGCCGGGCACCGGCATCGTGCACCAGGTCAACATCGAATACCTGGCGAGTGTGGTGATGGAACGCGACGGGGTGGCCTACCCCGACACCGTCGTGGGCACCGACTCGCACACCACGATGGTCAACGGCCTTGGCGTCCTGGGCTGGGGCGTGGGTGGCATCGAGGCCGAGGCCGCGATGCTCGGTCAGCCGGTGTCGATGCTGATCCCCCGCGTCGTCGGCTTCAAGCTGACCGGTGAGATTCAGGCCGGCGTCACGGCCACCGACGTGGTGCTGACCGTCACCGAGATGCTGCGCAACCACGGCGTGGTCGGCAAGTTCGTCGAGTTCTACGGCGAGGGCGTGGCCGAGGTGCCGCTGGCCAACCGCGCCACCCTGGGCAACATGAGCCCCGAATTCGGTTCCACCGCAGCGATATTCCCGATCGACCAGGAAACCATCGACTACCTGAAGTTCACCGGCCGCAAGCCCGAGCAGCTGGCGCTGGTCGAGGCGTACGCCAAAGAGCAGGGCATGTGGCACGACCCCAAGCACGAGCCCGAGTTCTCGGAATACCTGGAGCTCAACCTGGGTGACGTGGTGCCGTCGATCGCCGGGCCCAAGCGCCCCCAGGACCGAATCGCGTTGTCCGACGCCAAATCCACGTTCCGCGAGCAGATTTGCGACTACGTCGGCGACGACCCCGACAAGAAGGACTACTCGAAGCTGGACGAAATGGTCGACGAGACGTTCCCGGCCAGCGACCCGGGCGCCCTGAACAACGGCCACGCCGACGACCACAAGCCGGTGGAGTCGGCCGCCAAGCACGCCAAGGGACGGGTGAGCACCCCGGTGACGGTGCGCTCCGAGGAACTCGGCGAGTTCGTGATCGACCACGGCGCGGTGGTGATCGCCGCGGTCACGTCGTGCACCAACACCTCCAACCCCGAGGTGATGCTGGGCGCGGCGCTGCTGGCCCGCAACGCCGTCGAGAAGGGACTGGCCGCCAAGCCGTGGGTGAAGACCTCGATGGCGCCGGGCTCGCAGGTGGTCAGCGACTACTACGAAAAGGCCGGCCTGTGGCCGTATTTGGAGAAGCTCGGCTTCTATCTGGTCGGGTACGGCTGCACCACCTGCATCGGCAACTCGGGTCCGCTGCCCGACGAGATCTCGAAGGCGATCAACGACAACGACCTCTCGGTGGCGGCCGTGCTGTCGGGCAACCGCAACTTCGAGGGGCGCATCAACCCCGACGTGAAGATGAACTACCTCGCGTCGCCGCCGCTGGTGGTCGCCTACGCACTGGCCGGGACCATGGACTTCGATTTCGAATCCGAGCCCCTGGGCCAGGACAAGGACGGCAACGACGTCTTCCTCAAGGACATCTGGCCATCGCAGAAGGACGTGTCGGACACAATCGCCTCCGCGATCAACTCCGAGATGTTCACCAAGAACTACGCCGACGTGTTCAAGGGCGACGAGCGGTGGCGCAACCTGCCCACGCCGAGCGGCAATACCTTTGAGTGGGACCAGGATTCGACCTACGTGCGCAAGCCCCCCTACTTCGAGGGCATGTCGGCCGACCCCGAGCCGGTCAAGGACATCAGCGGCGCGCGGGTGCTGGCGCTGCTGGGTGACTCGGTGACCACCGACCACATCTCCCCCGCCGGCAGCATCAAGCCGGGCACCCCGGCCGCGCAGTACCTCGACGAGCACGGCGTGGACCGCAAGGACTACAACTCCTTCGGCTCGCGGCGCGGCAACCACGAGGTGATGATCCGCGGCACGTTCGCCAACATCCGGCTGCGCAATCAACTGCTCGACGATGTGGCCGGCGGCTACACCCGCGACTTCACCCAGGACGGCGCCCCCCAGGCGTTCATCTACGACGCGGCGCAAAACTATGCGGCACAAGATATTCCGCTGGTCGTGCTGGGCGGCAAGGAGTACGGCTCCGGCTCGTCGCGGGACTGGGCGGCCAAGGGCACGCTGCTGCTGGGCGTGCGGGCGGTGATCGCCGAGTCGTTCGAGCGCATCCACCGCTCCAACCTGATCGGCATGGGAGTCATCCCGCTGCAGTTCCCCGAAGGCAAGTCGGCGGAGGACTTGGGGCTGGACGGCACCGAGGTCTTCGACATCACCGGCATCGAGGCGCTCAACGACGGCAAGACGCCCAAGACGGTGCACGTCAAGGCCAGCAAGGACGGCGGCGACCCAATCGAGTTCGATGCGGTGGTGCGCATCGACACGCCCGGCGAGGCCGACTACTACCGCAACGGCGGCATCCTGCAATTCGTGCTGCGCAACATGCTCAAGTCCGGCTGAGCCCGGACCGGCCCGTGCCAAAAGTCAGCGAGGACCATCTGGCGGCTCGCCGCCGTCAGATCCTCGACGGCGCTCGCCGTTGCTTTGCCGAACACGGCTACGACCGCGCCACCGTGCGGCGGCTGGAACAGGCGATCGGGATGTCGCGCGGCGCGATCTTCCACCACTTCCGGGACAAGGACGCCCTGTTTTTCGCGCTGGCGCACGAGGACGCCGAGCGGATGGCCGACGTCGCTTCCCGCGAGGGTCTGATCCAGGTGATGCGCGACATGCTTGCCGCGCCCGACCAGTACGACTGGCTGGCCACCCGGCTGGAGATCGCGCGCAAGCTGCGCAACGACCCGGCGTTCAGCCGCGGCTGGGCGGAGCGCTCCGCGGAACTGGCGGCGGCGACGACCGATCGGCTGCGCCGGCAGAAGGAAGCGCACCGGGTGCGCGACGACGTGCCCTGCGACGTGTTGCAGTGCTACCTGGAACTGGTTCTCGACGGACTGGTCGCGCGGTTGGCGTCCGGGGAGGATCCCCGGCGGCTGGCCGCGGTCCTCGACCTGGTCGAGAATTCGGTGCGCCGCAACGATTCTGGGCCGCGAGCGTAACGGCACTGCGACTGAGGGGAGGAAATATCGCAGTGACGTTACGTCGCTTCGCCCCGCTCAGCGGGTCTATCGGGAACGCGAGGTGTGGTTGGGCCCGCCCCGGCTGCGCATCGTGGTGCCCGACTCCAGCAGCATGCTGTGAATCGAGCCGTACGACCTGCCGGTAGTGGCAACCAGATTTCGGATACTCGCGCCGCCTTCATAGGCGTTGCGTAGCTCGTGCAGCATCTGGTCGCGCGTCTTTTTCGACTTTCTCACTTGGGGCCCCTCCAGGCTTGAAACACGATCCCAAGCACACAGGGTAAGAACCCACCGTCGGCCGCGTGGGCGGTTTCGCCGAATCCGCAGCGGCCACATCAAGATCAAGCCAGTTCGATCAGATCCCGATACTCGTCCGACCAGTAGTCCTCGGTGCCGTCGGGCAACAACACGACGCGTTGCGGATCGAGCGCCTCGGCCGCCCCGGGGTCGTGCGTCACCAGCACCACCGCGCCGCGATAGCTGCGCAGCGCGTCGAGCACCTGCTCGCGCGACGCGGGGTCGAGATTGTTGGTGGGCTCGTCGAGCAACAGCACGTTCGCCGTGGACGCCACCAGCCCGGCCAGCGCGAGGCGGGTCTTCTCCCCGCCGGACAGGGTGCCGGCGGCTTGCTCGAGCTGCGCACCGCTGAACATGAAAGCCCCCAGCAGGCCGCGCAGGTCCTGTTCACCGGAATCCGGTGCGGCATGCCGGATGTTCTCCCACACCGTCGCGTCGTCGTCGAGGGTGTCGTGCTCCTGCGCGAAATATCCGATCCGCAAACCGTGTCCCGGCTCGAGCCCGCCGGTGTCGGGATCCTCGACGCCTGCCAGCAACCGCAGCAGCGTGGTCTTGCCGGCGCCGTTGAGCCCCAGCACGACAACCCGCGAGCCGCGGTCGATCGCCAGATCGACACCGGTGAACACTTCCAGCGACCCGTAGGACTTGCCCAACCCGGTGGCCACCAGCGGCGTGCGGCCACAGGCGGCCGGGGTGGGAAATTTGATGCGGGCCACCTTCTCGGCGACCCGCTCCTCGTCGAGTGCGGCCATCATCCGGTCGGCGCGGCGCAACATGTTTTGCGCCGCAACGGCTTTGGTGGCCTTGGCGCCCAGTTTGGCGGCCTGCGTGCGCAGCGCGGCGGCCTTGCGTTCGGCGTTGGCGCGTTCGCGGCGGCGACGCTGTTCGTCGGTGGCGCGGGCGTCGAGGTATTTCTGCCAGCCCATGTTGTAGACGTCGACCTCGCCGCGCACGGCATCCAGAAACCACACCCGGTTGACGACGTCGGCGATCAATTCGACGTTGTGGCTGATGACCACCAGCCCGCCGGTGTGTGCGCGCAGGAAATCCCGCAGCCAGCCAAGCGAATCCGCGTCGAGGTGGTTGGTCGGCTCGTCCAGCAGCAGGGTAGTGGACGAGCCCGCGCCGCTGTCCGACGCGGCGAACAGGATGCGCGCCAGTTCGACGCGCCGGCGCTGCCCGCCGGACAGCGTGCGCAGTTGCTGCGTCAGCACCCGTTCCGGCAGGCCGAGACTCGCGCAGATGCGCCCGGCTTCGCTTTCGGCCCCGTAGCCGCCCAGCGCCACGAACCGCTCCTCGAGCTGACCGTAGCGGCGGATCGCACGGTCGCGCGCGTCGTCGTCGGCGACCTCGGCCATCAACGCTTGCTGCTTTTCCAGGTCGGTGAGCAATACGTCCAAACCGCGAGCCGACAGCACCCGGTCGCGGGCCAGCACGTCGAGATCGCCCTCTTTGGGATCCTGTGGCAGGTAACCGATTTCGCCGATCCGGCTGACCGATCCGGCGTACGGTTCGCTCTCGCCCGCCAGAATGCGCAGGGTGGTCGTCTTGCCCGCGCCGTTGCGTCCGACCAGCCCGATGCGGTCGCCGGGCTGCACCCGCAGGTCCGGGCCGTCGGGTGAGAGCAAGATGCGCGCGCCGGCGCGGACCTCGAGGTCCGTGGCCGTGATCACGATCGCTCTCCTGACATGAAAGATTATTTGTCGTCGGTGAAGACCGGCGGGCGGCGTTCGGCGCGTGCGGCAACCGCTTCTTCGAAGTTGGCGGTGAGCAGACGGACGAAAAGCTGTCCCAAGCCCTCGGCTTGCATGTGCCCTTCCAGGCTACCGGCGTCCAGTCCACTCCAGAGTGTGCGCTTGGTCAACTCGGTTCCGGGCCGCGAGAACGCCGCGATCCGGGCCGCGATCGCATAGCAGGTGTCCAGCAGCTGGTCTTCCGGCACCTGGCACGACACCAGCCCGATGCGCTCGGCTTCCTCGGCCGAGACGTCGCGGCCGGTCAGCATGATCTCGAACGCGCGCGACGATCCGATCGCCCTGGGCAAGAGGTAGCTCAGCCCGAGTTCGCTGGCGGTCAGCCCGTTGTTGATGCCGGCGGCGCGGAAGTAGGCGTTGGTCGACGCCACCCGGATGTCGGCGGCCAGCGCCAGGCACAGGCCACCGCCGATCGCCGGCCCGTTGACCGCCGCGATCACGGGTTGGTGTAACCGCCGCAGCGACAGAATGACGTCGTCGAGCACTTCCATGGAGCGCAGCGCGTAGGTCGGGCGGGTCAAGCCGTCGACGTTCGGCACGGTGCCGGCGGATTTGTGATCGGCGCCCGAGGAAAACCCACGGCCCGCCCCGGTCAGCACGACCACGCGCACGGAATTGTCGTAGGTGACCTTGTCCAGGGCCTCTTTGAGCGGCACCATGACGTCGAAGGCCATGGAATTCATGCGCTCGGGGCGGTTGAGGGTGATCAAGGCCACGCCGGGGCGCGGCTGTTCAACGAGTACCAAACTCACCCGTGAACGGTAGCGCGCACCCGGAAAAACCGGGGTATCAGCCTTGCTCGGCTTCGGCCGCGTCGACGTCGAAGGCCTTGATCTGCTGCACCAGGTCCTCCAGGGCCGCGGGCGGCAGGGCCCCCGCCTGGTTGAAGAGCAGCTTGCCCTTCTTAAACGCCATCAGCGTCGGGATGGAGCGGATCTGGGCGGCCGCGGCCAGCTGCTGCTCGGCTTCGGTGTCCACCTTGGCGTGCACGATGTCGGGGTGTTTCTCCGACGATGCCTGGAACGTCGGCCCGAACTGGCGACATGGTCCGCACCACGAAGCCCAGAAGTCGACGAGGACGATGTCGTTGCCCTCGATGGTCTCGTTGAACACCTCGGCGGTGAGATCGCGTGTTGTCACAAACCGCCTAACGCCCGGAGCGGCCCCTATGTTCCCGCACCGTTCCCGCGCCGCAAGGTTACGGTTGCGTACGTTTTCCCACGTCGGACACACTTACGGCGGACCATCCGCCTGCTATCCGACCAGCGAGGGAATTGCCTTGGGCCACTACATCGCTAACGTGCGCGACCTGGAGTTCAACCTGTTCGAGGTCCTTGACGTCGGCGCCGTACTCGGCACCGGCAGCTATGCCGACCTCGACGCCGACACGGTCCGCACGATATTGGCCGAGGCGGCTCGCCTCGCCGAGGGCCCGGTCGCCGAATCCTTCGCCTTTGCCGACCGCAACCCGCCGGAATTCGATCCCAAGGGCCACACCATCAGCGTGGCGCCCGAGTTAGCCAAGACGGTGCAAGCCATCAAGGAGGCGGGCTGGTGGCGCCTGGGTCTGGCCGAGGAGATCGGTGGCATGCCCGCGCCCGCGCCCCTGGCGTGGGCCGTCAACGAGATGATCATCTGCGCCAATCCCTCCGCGAACTTCTACAACCTGGGTCCCGTGCTGGCTCAGGCGCTCTACATCGAGGGCGACGAGCAGCAGCGGCGCTGGGCGGCGGCCGGCGTCGAGCGCGGCTGGCAATCCACCATGGTGCTCACCGAACCCGACGCGGGCTCCGATGTCGGGGCCGGCCGCACCAAGGCCGTCGAACAACCGGACGGCACCTGGCACATCGAGGGCGTCAAACGGTTCATCTCGGGCGGCGACGTCGGTAACACCGCCGAGAACATCTTCCACCTCGTGCTGGCCCGGCCCGAGGGTGCCGGCCCGGGCACCAAGGGGTTGAGCCTGTTCTACGTGCCCAACTACCTTTTCGATCCCGACACGTTCGAACTCGGTCCCCGCAACGGCGTTTTCGCCACCGGGCTGGAGCACAAGATGGGCATCAAGTCCTCTCCGACGTGCGAAATGACTTTCGGCGCAACCGATGTCCCCGCCGTCGGCTATCTGGTGGGCGGCGTGCACAACGGGATCGCGCAGATGTTCACCGTCATCGAGCACGCCCGCATGACGATCGGCGTCAAGGCCGCCGGCACCTTGTCGACGGGCTACCTCAACGCGCTGGCCTTCGCGAAGGAACGGGTGCAGGGCGCGGATCTCACCCAGATGGCCGACAAGACCGCGCCGCGGGTCACGATCATGCACCATCCCGATGTGCGCCGCAGCCTGATGACCCAGAAGGCGTACGCCGAGGGGCTGCGGGCGCTGTACCTGTACGCGGCCGCGCATCAGGATGATGCTGTCGCGCAACGGGTTTCGGGCGCGGATCACGACATGGCGCACCGCGTGGACGACCTGCTGCTGCCGATCGTCAAGGGGGTGAGCTCCGAACGGGCTTACGAGCTCCTGACGGAGTCGCTGCAAACGCTGGGCGGCTCGGGCTTCCTGGTCGACTATCCGCTGGAGCAATACATCCGCGATTCCAAAATCGATTCGCTCTACGAGGGCACCACCGCCATCCAGGCGCTGGATCTGTTCTTCCGCAAGATAGTCCGTGACCGCGGCGAGGCCCTGCAGTTCGTGACGGCTCAGATCAGCCGAACCATCGATACCTGCGACGAGGCGCTGAAACCACTGGCCGAGTTGCTCCAAACCGCGCTGGACGATGCCACGGCGATGACGGGGGCCCTCACCGGATATTTGATGTCCGCCGCGGAGAACCCCACCGACATCTACAAGGTCGGGCTGGGATCGGTGCGATACCTGCTCGCCATCGGCGACCTGCTCATCGGCTGGCGCCTGCTGGCTCAGGCCGGTATCGCCCACACCGCGCTGGCCAACGGGCCGGCGAAGGAGGACGAGGCGTTCTATCAGGGCAAGGTCGCGACCGCGGCGTTCTTCGCCAGGAACATGCTTCCGCGGCTGACGTCGCTGCGCCACGTCATCGAGACGATCGACGACGAGATCATGCGCCTGCCAGAGGACGCGTTCTAGCGGCGCAACACGCACGGGTCGGGCACAGCTTGAACGGGTACACCTTTTCGTGGTCCAACCACGAGGGGAGAAACCTTGATGCCTGTCCCGCTTACCCGGTTCGCCATCCTCGCCGCCACGGGCGCGGCCGCGCTGTCCGTCGCGGCGTGCGGCTCGTCGAACAACTCGACTCCGGCGTCGACGTCCACCTCGACGTCGACGGTGACGTCGACGAGCACCTCGCCGGCACCCGCCCAGGGCGAGGCCTCGGTCAACGGCCTGATCGCCTCGGTGGCCGGTAACTCGATCCAGGTCACCAGGGACGACAACACCAAGGCCGCCGTCAACTTCACCTCGACGACCAAGGTCACCGAGGTCGCCCCGGCCACACTGAGCGACGTCACCTCGGGCAGCTGCATCAGCGTGCGGCCCGCCCAGGAGATCCAGGGCAACCAGCCGGTGACCGCGGCGTCCGTCCGAGTGAGCCCGTCGGTCAACGGCACCTGCCCGCCCGGCAAGGAGTCGTCGCAGGGTTCCACCACCACCACGCCGCCGCCCGGTGCGCCGGCCCCCGCCAAGCCCAAGCCGCTGCGCGGCTCGGTCGCCTCGGTGACGGGTAACAGCATCACCGTTGCGGGCGCCGACGCCAGCGGGAACACCACCCAGACGACCGTCACCGTCGACGACAACACCAAATACTCCAAGCTGACCACCGCCACACCCGACGCGATTGCCCAGGGCAAATGCGTCAGCGCGCGCGGCACCCTGGACAGCGGCGGTACGCTGCAGGCGACCTCGATCAAGCTGCGAGGCGCCAACGACGGCAAATGCCCGAGCAAGGGCACACCCCCGCACGGCGGGTGATTGCCCTCACATCGGTCGCGGGCATAGCTGAAAGCGGGCTCCGGCGGGTATCCGAGTGCCCAGGCTAAACGGGCGATCGGAGAAAACGTCGATGCCTACCATCTCGAGCAAACGCCGGCTGGCGCAATTCGGAGTCGTCGCGGTCCTCGTCGCCATCGTGGTGGGCGTCGCCATGTGCGGCCCCTCGAACACGTCGAACACGAGCAGTCCCGGAAAGCCGACCGTCACCGCGCTCCCGCCGAGCTCGGCTCCGAGCGCCGCACCCGCCCCGGCACCGGCACCGGCACCGCCCCCGGCGGCCAAGGACTACGTCGAAGGCCTGGTCGAGTCGGTGTCGGGCGGCACGATCGGCCTGAGGACCCGCACCGGGTCGGCGACGGTGGACTTCACCCCGTCGACCCGGGTCGTCGACGTCACCCCGGCCAAGCTGACCGACGTGACCCCCGGTAGTTGTGTCAACGTGCGCGCCACCCCGCAAAGCGCGCCCGCGCCGGGCGCGATCACCGCGCAGTCGGTGATCATCACCGCCGCCGTCGACGGCAAGTGCCCACCGCCCGCGGGGTTCTACGGCACGGTCAGTTCGGTCTCGGGTAACACCATCGCCGTCAGCGGCTTGGGTCCCCAACCGACGCCCACCAATGTGACGGTGACCGACTCGACGTCATACAAGAGGCAGACGCCTTCCGACACCCAAGCGATAACGAACGGAAAGTGCTTGGGCGCGCAGGGAACCCAGGACGGCGGCGTGCTGCATGCCATCATGATCAGCCTCGAGGCCTGCCCGCCGATGGGGCGCCCGCACCATCACCTACCGCACCTACCGCATCTCCCCTTGCACTTCTAAAGGGATCTAAAGGGAGGAACGAACTCAGACGGTGAAGCCGAGAGCGCGCAGCTGTTCGCGGCCGTCGTCGGTGATCTTGTCCGGGCCCCACGGCGGGTTCCACACCCAGTTGATCCGCAGGTCGTCGACCAGGCCGGCGCCGACCAGCGCGCTGCGTGACTGATCCTCGATGACGTCGGTCAGCGGACAGGCCGCCGACGTCAACGTCATGTCGATCAGCGCGACGGTTCCTTGGTCGCCCTCCTCGACGTTCAGGCCGTACACCAGCCCCAGATCGACGACGTTGATCCCCAGTTCGGGATCGACGACATCGCGCATCGCCTCCTCGACGTCGGCGAGCAGTTCGTCATCCTGCGCGGTGGTTTCGCTCATCCCTACCCTCCTTGGGGTCTGTAACAGCTTGCGCCAGTGCGTCTTTGAAAGCCATCCAGCCCAACAGCGCGCATTTCACCCGCGCCGGGTATTTGGCCACTCCGGCGAACGCGACGCCGTCACCCAGGACGTCCTCGTCACCCTCGACGGTTCCCCGCGAGGAGACCATTTCGGTGAACGCGGTGACGGTCTTGAGTGCCTCGCCGACGCTCTGGCCGATCACCTGCTGGGTGAGCACCGAGGTGGCCGCCTGGCTGATCGAACAACCCTGCCCGTCGTAGGAGACGTCCGCGACGGTCTCACCGTCGTCGGACAGCGTCACCCGCAGGGTGACCTCGTCGCCGCAGACCGGGTTGACGTGAAAGACCTGCGCGCCGAACGGCTCCCGCAGTCCGCGGTGTTGCGGGTGCTTGTAGTGATCGAGGATCACGTCCTGATAGATCTGCTCGAGACGCACGGTCAGTCTCTCCCGAAGAAGTCCACGGCCCGGCGCACCCCGGCCACCAATCGGTCGACCTCGTCGGCGGTGTTGTACAGCGCGAACGACGCCCGCGCGGTGGCGGCCAGGCCGAACCTGCGGTGCAGCGGCAACGCGCAGTGATGTCCGACCCGCACCGCGACGCCCGCGTCGTCGAGCACCTGGCCGACGTCGTGCGCGTGCACGCCGTCGACGACGAAAGACACCGGCGAGCCGCGGTTTTCCATCGACGCCGGTCCAAGGATGCGCACGGCGCCGATCCCCGAGAGACCGTCGATGGTCGCGGCGACCAGCTCGCGCTCGTGGGCTTCGACGGCCGCCATGCCGACGTCGCCGAGATAGCGGGCGGCAGCAGCCAGCCCGACCACCTGGGACGTCATCGGGGTGCCGGCCTCGAAGCGCTGCGGCGGCGCGTCGTAGGTGGAGGCTTCCATCGCCACCGTCTCGATCATCGAACCGCCGGTGAGGAATGGCGGCATCGCCTCCAGCAACTCGCGGCGAGCGTACAGCACGCCGATCCCGTTGGGGCCCAGCATTTTATGCCCCGAGAACGCGCCGAAGTCGACGCCGAGCGCGTGGAAGTCGACCGGCTCGTGCGGCACCGACTGGCACGCGTCCAGCACGGTGAGCGCGCCCACTTTCTTGGCGCGGGCGACCAGCTCGGCCACCGGGCCCAATGCGCCGGTGACGTTGGAATGGTGGCTGAACGCAACGACTTTGACCCGCTCGTCGAGGTGCAGCGAGTCCAGGTCGATGCGCCCGTCGTCCGTCACGCCGTACCAGCGCAACGTGGCCCCGGTGCGCCGTGCCAGCTCCTGCCACGGGACCAGGTTGGCGTGGTGCTCGAGCTCGGTGGTGACGATGACGTCGCCCTCGGCCACCGCGTGCTCGAACCGATTGTCGCCCAGCACATAGGACACCAGGTTGAGCGCCTCGGTGGCGTTCTTGGTGAAGACCAGCTCGTCGGTGTCGGCGCCGACGAACGCCGCGATGTCGGCACGCCCCTGTTCGTAGGCGTCGGTGGCCTCTTCCATCAGCTGGTGCGCACCGCGATGCACGGCGCCGTTGGAGGTGACCAGAAATTCGCGCTCGGCGTCGAGCACCTGCAGCGGGCGTTGCGACGTGGCGCCGGAATCCAGGTACGCCAACTGATTTCCGCCGCGCATGATGCGCTTGAGGATCGGAAAGTCCGCACGGATCGCCGCGACGTCCAGCGGGGTCACCGATGCCGACATGGTTACGCTCCCCCTAGACCTTCTCAGCCGCCGCTTGTTGGAAGCGCACGTAGCCGTTTTGCTCGAGTTCGTCCGCCAGCTCCGAGCCGCCGGATTCGGCGATGCGCCCGCCGACGAAGACGTGCACGTACTCCGGATGGATGTAGCGCAAGATGCGGGTGTAGTGCGTGATCAACAGGATGCCGCCGTGCTCGGTCTCGGCGTAGCGGTTCACGCCGTCGCTGACCACCCGCAGCGCGTCGACGTCCAGCCCCGAGTCGGTCTCGTCCAGGATGGCGATCTTCGGCTTCAGCAACTCGAGCTGCAGGATTTCGTGCCGCTTCTTCTCGCCACCGGAGAAGCCCTCGTTGACGCTGCGCTCGGCGAAGGCGGGGTCGATTTCCAGTGACGTCATCGCCCCCTTGACCTCCTTGACCCAGTGCCGCAGCTTGGGGGCCTCGCCGCGCACGGCGGTGGCCGCCGAGCGCAGGAAGTTCGACACCGAGACGCCGGGCACCTCGACCGGATATTGCATGGCCAGAAATATCCCGGCCCGCGCCCGCTCGTCGACGCTCATCGCCAGCACGTCCGCGCCGTCGAGCGTGATCGATCCGGAGGTGACCCGGTACTTCGGGTGACCGGCGATGGCATAGGACAGCGTCGACTTGCCGGAGCCGTTCGGGCCCATCAATGCGTGCGTCTCACCGGATTTCACGGTCAGGTTGACGCCGTTGAGGATTCCGATCTCCCGTTCGCCGTCGGCGGCGTTCGGGTTCTCGACGCTGACGTGCAGGTCTTTGATTTCCAGGGTCGTCATGAAGCTGTTGCCTTCGATTCGGTAAGGGCCAGTTCGTGTTCGATGGCCGCGGTCAGGCGTTCCCGTACGTCGGGAACGGCGATCTTGGAGATGATCTCGGCGAAGAAGCCGCGGATCACCAGCCGGCGGGCTTGGTCCTCCGGGATGCCCCGGGAGCGTAGGTAGAAGAGCTGCTCGTCGTCGAAACGCCCCGTGGCGCTGGCGTGTCCGGCGCCGACGATCTCCCCGGTCTCGATCTCCAGGTTGGGCACCGAGTCCGCGCGCGCCGCGTCGGTGAGCACCAGATTGCGGTTGACTTCGAAGGTGTCGGTGCCGGTGGCTTCGGCGCGGATCAACACGTCGCCCACCCAGACGGTGTGGGCGTCGGGCAGCGCCGAGTCCGGATCCCCTTGCAGCGCACCCTTGTACAGCACATTCGACTTGCAGTCGGGATAGGCGTGGTCGACCAGCAGCCGCGACTCGAGGTGCTGACCGTCGTCGGCGAAGTACAACCCGAGCAGCTCCGCGTCCCCGCCGGGCCCCGTGTAGCGCACGTTGGCCGACATCCGCACCACCTCGCCGCCCAGCGTGACGGTGACGTGGCGCAGTACCGCGTCCTTGCCCAGCCGCGCGTGGTGCGCGCTCACGTGCACCATGTCGTCGGCCCAGTCGGCGATCCACACGACCGTGAGCCGAGCGGCGTCGTCGACGACGAACTCGACGTTGTCGGCATAGGTCCCAGCGCCGCGGTGGTCGATCACCACGACCGCCTCGCCGAGCTCCTCGACCCTGATCTGCAGATGCCCGTAGGCCACGGCACCTTCGCCGGGGCCGGTGACGGTGATGTTCACCGGGTCGGCGATCTGCGTGTCCCGCCCGACGGTGACCAGCGTCGCCGAGTTGAACGACGAAAAAGCCTGGGCCGCAACGCGGTCGGCGGGAACGCCGCCCTGGCCGAGTCGCTCGTCGCCCCGGCGCACCGTCTCGACGTGCACGCCCGGGTGTTCGCCGATACTGATCTGCGCCTTGCCGGAGGCGCGCGCCGAGCCGTCGTGCAGGCCGCGCAGGCGTCGCAGCGGGGTGAACCGCCAGAGTTCGTCGCGGCCGTGCGGAACCTCGAACGCGTCAACGTCAAAGGAGGCGAACAGCTCTCCTTTATTCAGAGCGGCGGTCATCCGACCGCGCCCTCCATCTGCAGCTCGATCAGCCGGTTGAGCTCCAGCGCGTACTCCATCGGAAGCTCCTTGGCGATCGGCTCCACGAAGCCGCGCACCACCATGGCCATCGCCTCGTCCTCGGTCAGCCCGCGGCTCATCAGGTAGAACAGCTGGTTCTCGCTGACCTTCGACACGGTGGCCTCGTGACCCATCGTGACGTCGTCCTCGCGGATGTCGACGTACGGGTAGGTGTCGCTGCGGCTGATCGTATCGACCAGCAGCGCATCACATTTCACGCTCGAGCGTGATCCGTGCGCACCCTTGTTCACCTGCACCAGGCCGCGGTACGAGGTGCGGCCCCCGCCGCGCGCCACCGACTTGGACACGATGTTGCTCGACGTGTTCGGCGCCAGGTGCAGCATCTTGGCGCCGGTGTCCTGGTGCTGGTCCTCGCCGGCGAACGCCACCGACAGCACCTCGCCCTTCGCGTGCTCGCCGGTCATCCAGACCGCCGGGTACTTCATGGTCACCTTCGAGCCGATGTTGCCGTCGATCCACTCCATGGTGGCGCCGGCCTCGGCGCGGGCCCGCTTGGTGACCAGGTTGTAGACGTTGCCGGACCAGTTCTGGATCGTCGTGTAGCGAACGCGCGCATGCGGTTTCACGACGATCTCGACCACGGCCGAGTGCAGCGAATCCGACTTGTAGATCGGCGCGGTGCAGCCCTCGACGTAGTGCACGTACGAACCCTCGTCGGCGATGATCAGCGTCCGCTCGAACTGGCCCATGTTCTCGGTGTTGATCCGGAAGTAGGCCTGCAGCGGGATGTCGACGTGCACGCCCGGCGGCACGTAGATGAACGATCCACCGCTCCACACCGCGGTGTTCAGCGCGGAGAACTTGTTGTCCCCCGCCGGGATCACGGTGCCGAAGTACTCCTGGAAGATCTCGGGGTGTTCCCGCAGACCTGTGTCGGTGTCGAGGAAGATAACGCCTTGAGTCTCAAGGTCTTCCCGGATCTGGTGGTAGACCACCTCGGACTCGTACTGGGCCGCGACGCCGGCGACCAGGCGCTGCTTCTCGGCCTCGGGGATGCCCAGCCGGTCGTAGGTGTTGCGGATGTCCTCGGGCAGGTCGTCCCACGTGGCGGCCTGCTTCTCGGTGGAGCGCACGAAGTACTTGATGTTGTCGAAGTCGATGCCGCCCAGGTTCGAACCCCAGTTCGGCATCGGCTTGCGCTCGAAGATGCGCAGCGCCTTCAGCCGCGATTGCAGCATCCACTCCGGCTCGTTCTTCTTCGCCGAGATGTCGCGAACGACCGCCTCGGAGAGCCCGCGCTGGGCGCTGGCACCCGCGGTGTCGGAGTCCACCCACCCGTAGCCGTACCGGCTCAGCGACGCGATGGCCTCCGCCTGGGTCAGCGGCTGGGTGGGGGCCTTGCTGGCCTCCGGGGTGAGTGTCATGCGGACGCTCCTTTGATGCTCGTGGTGTCGCGGCGCGGGCTGGGCGCCTTAGAGAGAGGAACAGTAAGAGGTACGTGCGTGGTGCAGGCGCAGTCGCCGTTGACGATGGTCGCCAACCGCTGCACGTGGGTTCCCAGCACCTCGGCCATCGCCTGCTGCTCGGCCTCGCACAGCTCCGGGAATTCCTCGGCGACGTGCGATACCGGGCAGTGATGCTGGCAGATCTGCACGCCGTGGATCGGCCCACCGACCCGCGTCGTGGTGGCGACATAGCCGGCGTTGGTCAGCGCACCGGCGACTCGCTCGGCGGCCGCCTCGACGTCGTCGTCCGCGGCGCTCTCGGCGCCCGGCACGCCGGCCAGGATCGCGTCGATGCGCTGGCGGGCGAACGTCTGCACCGCGTCCTCCCCGCCGATCTCGCGTAGCTGCCGCATCGCCGCGGCCGCCAGGTCGTCGTAGGAGTGCTCGAGCTTGGCCCGGCCCGCGGCGGTCAGCCGAAACCGCTTCGCCGGCCTGCCACGCCCGGCCTGCTGCCACGGTGCGGCGGGCACGGACTCGGCATCGCCCGCGTCGATCAGCGCGTCGAGGTGACGCCGCACACCGGCGGCGGCCAGGCCCAGCCGGTCGCCGATCTCGCCGGCGGTGATCGATCCGGATTCCAGCAGTAAGCGCACGATGGCCCGGCGAGTCTGCGTCTGGCCATCCAACGCCGCCGCCCCCGCTGCGGGCACAGCGGCGTCCGGGTAGCTGGTGCGGATTTTCACAACACCAGTGTGACGCAATTCCGGAAATCGGTCCAGCAAGGGTGCCCTGCGTGGACGGTTGCGCTGGTCACACCGGCTACGCTGCTCTGATGGCAGCCCGCCACCACACGCTGAGCTCCTCGATCGCCAGTTTGCACGGCGATGAGCAGGCCGTGGGCACGCCGCTGAACGATACCGAGCTCACCGCTCTGCAGCGCACCCGCCTGTTCGGGGCCACCGGCACCGTCCTGATGGCGATCGGTGCATTAGGCGCCGGGGCCCGGCCCGTCGTCCAGGACCCCACGTTCGGGGTCCGGCTGCTCAACCTGCCGTCGCGGATCCAGACGGTGTCGCTGACGATGACGACGACCGGCGCGGTGATGATGGCCCTGGCCTGGCTGATGCTCGGCCGGTTCGCGCTGGGCAGCCGGCGGATGTCGCGGGGCGACCTGGACCGCACCCTGCTGCTGTGGACCCTGCCGCTGCTGATCGCGCCGCCGATGTACAGCAAGGACGTCTACTCCTACCTCGCCCAGAGCCAGATCTCGCTGGACGGACTCGATCCCTACCGGGTCGGCCCGGCGTCCGGCCTGGGCCTGTCCCACGTGTTCACCCTGTCCGTGCCCAGCCTGTGGCGCGAGACGCCGGCGCCCTACGGCCCGCTGTTCCTATGGATTGGGCGCGGAATCTCGGCTCTGACCGGCGAAAATATCGTCGCCGCGGTGCTCTGTCACCGGCTGGTGGTGCTGCTTGGGGTGGGCCTGATCGTATGGGCGACACCGCGGCTGGCGCGGCGTTGCGGCGTCGCCGAGGTCAGCGCGCTGTGGCTGGGTGCCGCGAATCCGCTGCTGATCATGCATCTGGTCGCCGGCATCCACAACGAGGCGCTGATGCTTGGCCTGATGCTGGCCGGCGCCGAATTCGCGCTGCGCGGTATCGACTCCCCGCGGCTACTGCCCCGCTCGTGGCGGTTCGGCCCGGACTGGGAACCGTTGGGCATGCTGCTGGCCGGCGCTGTCCTGATCACGCTGTCGTCGCAGGTGAAGCTGCCGTCGCTGCTGGCGCTCGGATTCGTGACGATGGCGTTGGCGTATCGCTGCGGGGGCAACCTGCGCGCGCTGCTGCTCACGGGCGGCGGAATGGCGGCGCTGTCGCTGTCGGTGATGGCGCTGGTCGGCTGGGCCAGCGGGCTCGGATTCGGCTGGATCTACACGCTGGGCACCGCCAACGTGGTGCGCAGCTGGATGTCGCCGCCGACGCTGCTGGCGCTCGGCACCGGGCAGGTGGGCATCCTGCTCGGCCTCGGCGATCACACCACCGCCGTGCTGGCGCTGACCCGTGGCATTGGTGTGCTGATCATCATGGTGATGGTGCTGTGGCTGTTGGTCGCCGTTTTCCGCGGACGACTGCACCCGATCGGCGGCCTGGGCGTCGCCCTGGGCATCACGGTGCTGCTCTTTCCCGTCGTGCAGCCCTGGTATCTGTTGTGGGCCATCATTCCGCTGGCCGCATGGGCCACCCGCACCGGCTTCCGGGTGGCCGTCATCGTCATCACCCTCGTCGTCGGCATCTTCGGGCCGACGGCCAACGGCGACCGATTCGCGCTATTTCAGATCGTGGACGCCACCGTGGCCAGCACCGTCATCGTGGCGATCCTCATCGCGCTGACGTACACCCGCTTGCCGTGGCGACCGCTGCAGCCGAAGAGCCCAGAAGCCAACGGCGAGAAGGCCATTGAGCTGTCCGCGCCCCCGACGTCGAACACCCCGAGCGCCTCCCCCAGCTCCAAGGCGGCGCCCGACGCCTACGCTGATTCCACGTGAGCTCGGCCCCACAAGCCCCCGTCGTCCGACTGCGC
This sequence comes from Mycobacterium sp. IS-1264, assembly GCF_001954195.1. Taxonomy (GTDB): domain Bacteria; phylum Actinomycetota; class Actinomycetes; order Mycobacteriales; family Mycobacteriaceae; genus Mycobacterium. The sequence goes on from NZ_MBES01000068.1 coordinate 87,010, forward strand.
GGGGTATGCAAGCACTACGGCTCGACCAAGGCCGTGCGCGACCTCGATCTGGACGTGCACGCCGCGGAGGTGCTGGCGCTACTCGGGCCCAACGGCGCCGGCAAGACGACGACCGTGGAGATGTGCGAAGGCTTCGTGCGCCCGGACGCCGGCACCATCGAAGTGCTCGGGCTCGACCCGATCGCCGACAACGCCCGCCTGCGCGCCCGCATCGGGGTGATGCTGCAGGGCGGGGGTGGCTACCCCGCGGCGCGGGCCGGGGAAATGCTCAACCTGGTCGCCTCCTACGCCGCCGACCCGCTGGACCCGGCGTGGCTGCTGGACACCCTCGGGCTGACCGACGCGGCACGGACCACCTATCGACGGCTGTCCGGCGGGCAGCAGCAGCGGCTCGCGCTGGCCTGCGCGCTGGTCGGGCGTCCGGAACTGGTGTTCCTCGACGAACCCACCGCGGGCATGGACGCCCACGCCCGCCTGCTGGTCTGGGAACTCATCGACGCGCTGCGCCGCGACAGGGTGACGGTGCTGCTGACCACCCACCAGCTCAAGGAGGCCGAGGAGCTCGCCGATCGGCTGGTGATCATCGACCACGGCGTGACGGTGGCGTCGGGGACTCCGACCGAGCTGATGCGCGCCGGCGCCAAGGACCAGTTGCGTTTCACCGCGCCGCCGCGGCTGAATCTGTCCCTGCTGGCCGCGGCTCTGCCCGAGGACTACAAGGCCAGCGAGGTGACGCCGGGCGAGTACCTCGTCGAGGGGCCGGTCGACCCGCAGGTGCTGGCCACCGTCACGGCGTGGTGCGCGCAGATCGACGTGCTGGCCACCGACATGCGCGTCGAGCAGCGCAGCCTCGAGGACGTGTTCCTGGACCTCACCGGCAGAAAGCTACGGCAGTGACTCAATCGGACGTCTTCCCCGCGGGCACGTTTACCCCCGACCCCCGGCCCAACGCCGTGCCGCGGATGCTCGCCGCGCAGTTCGGCCTGGAGTTAAAGCTGTTGCTGCGCAACGGCGAACAGTTGCTGCTGACCATGTTCATCCCGATCACGCTGCTGGTCGGGCTCACGCTGCTGCCGCTCGGTTCGTTCGGCCACAACCGCGCCGCGACGTTCGTCCCGGTCATCATGGCCCTGGCGGTGATCTCGACCGCGTTCACCGGACAGGCGATCGCGGTCGCGTTCGACCGCCGCTACGGCGCGCTCAAACGGCTGGGTGCCACTCCGCTGCCGGTCTGGGGCATCATCGCCGGCAAGTCGCTGGCCGTGGTCACGGTGGTGTTCCTACAGGCAATCCTGTTGGGGGCCATCGGTTTTGGGCTCGGCTGGCGGCCGGCCCCGGCGGCGTTGCTGGTGGGTGCGGCGGTGATCGCGCTCGGCACCGCCTGTTTTGCGGCCCTGGGGCTGTTGCTGGGCGGGACGCTGCGCGCCGAGATCGTGCTGGCGGTGGCCAACCTGATGTGGTTCGTCTTCGCCGGCCTCGGCGCGCTGACCGTGGAGACCAACCTGATCCCGGCCGGGTTCAAGTGGGCCGCCCGGCTGACCCCGTCCGGCGCGCTCACCGAGGCGCTGTCACGGGCCATGATGTTGTCCGCGGACTGGTTCGGCGTCGTCGTCCTGGCGGTATGGGGCGCGGCGGCGGCGCTGGCCGCACTGCGCTGGTTCCGCTTCACCTGAGGCATTGGCGCGGGTGGCCCGTACTACAGGCCGTAGTTTTTGTTGCCTTACGATCGGGCGGTGCTGAGACGGGCGTTGTTGCGGTTGGTGGACCTGCTCCCCTACCCCAGTCTGCGTGTCCAGCGGGTCATCGCCGCGACGGTGATCCTCACCCAGGGCGGCATCGCCGTCACGGGCGCGATCGTCCGCGTCACCGCGTCGGGGCTGGGTTGTCCGACCTGGCCGCGGTGTTTCCCGGGCAGCTTCGTCCCGGTCACGGTGACCGAGGTGCCGCGGGTGCACCAGGCCATTGAATTCGGCAACCGGCTGTTCAGCATCGGGGTGGTGATCACCGCGGCGCTGGCCGTGCTGGCCGTGACCCGGGCGCGGCGGCGTGCCGAGGTGCTGACCTACGCGTGGCTGATGCCGGTGTCGACGGTGGTGCAGGCGGTAATCGGCGGCATCACCGTGCGCACCGGGCTGCTCTGGTGGACGGTCGCGATCCATTTGCTCGTCTCGATGACCATGGTCTGGCTGTCGGTGCTGCTCTACGTCAAGGTCGGCGAGCCCGACGACGGGGTGGTCTCCGAGCGGGTGGCCAGGCCGCTGCGCGTGCTCACGGCGCTGACCGCGGTGAATCTGGCCGCCGTGCTGGTGACGGGCACCCTGGTGACCGCCGCGGGGCCGCACGCCGGTGACCGCAGTCCCAGCCGGACCGTGCCGCGGCTCAAGGTCGAGATCACCACCCTGGTGCACGCGCATTCCTCGCTGCTGATCGCCTACCTCGCGCTGTTGGCCGGGCTCGCCTTCGGGCTGCTGGCGGTCGGCGCCGCCCGGGCCGTCGTGCTGCGGCTCGGCGTGCTGCTCGCACTGGTATGCGCGCAAGCCGCCGTCGGTACCACTCAGTACTTCACCGGGGTGCCCGCCGCCCTGGTCGCCGTCCACGTGGCGGGTGCCGCGGCATGCACGGCGGCGACGGCGGCGCTATGGGCCTCGATGCGGGAACGCGCCGAACCCGAGGCTGCCGTACCCTGATCCGCATAGCGGATCTCACGGCGACACGCATCGGGGGACCCTCCGAACCTCCCATCGGGGGACACGGATTGTCTCCAAGCGGCGGATAGACGCCAACCGACCCGGTGGCCAAGATGGGTGCATCAGCTACCAATATCTAGCCCGACGGTCAGGAAAATCGGTGAGCCACAATCCTTTAGACGGCGAAAATTGCACGGTGCCCGGCCTATACCAAGACGGGGAGCAGCAAAGCCGCCAGCCCAGCCCCACTCAGGTTCCGCCAGGCCGGCGAGCGGCTTACGGCGCGGCCTCGCGTGCCACATCCCGGCACCATGTCGAGCAGAGCTGGACCGATATCCGGTCCAAATTCCGGCGGGCGGTGACCGCATGACGCTCGAGGCGCTACCACCGACGCGGGCGCACTCGACGCCTTCACAGCAAAAGGGGCGGGTGAGGACCAGATCACCGCGACGCACCCCGTCGGCGGCCGCTGACCGACCCGCGGTGATCCCGTTGTCGTACGCCCAAAACCGGCTCTGGCTGCTCGACCAGCTCCAGGGACCCGGCCCGGTCTACAACATTGCCCGCGCCCTGCGACTGCAAGGCCCCCTGGATCCCGACGCCCTGGGTGCGGCATTAGCCGATGTGGTGGCCCGCCACGAACCGTTGCGCACGCTATTTCGGGCGTACAACGGAATCCCCCAACAGCGGATCCTGCCCGCCGAGCACGCCCGGCTGGACTGGCAGATCCTCGACGCGACTAGCTGGCCGGCCGCGCGGCTGCAGCAGGCCATCGACACCCAGGCGGGCCATAGTTTTGATCTAGCCGCCGAAATCCCTTTTCGGGCACAGCTTTTCAAGGTTGACGAGCACCACCACGTGCTGGTGATCGTGGTTCACCACATCGCCGCGGACGGTTTGTCCTGGGCCCCGTTGCTCAACGATCTCGCCGTGGCCTATGCCAGCCGGCGCGCCGGAGAAGCCCCCGACTGGACCCCGTTAGCGCTGCCGTACGTCGACTACACCCTGTGGCAGCGTGAGCAGTTGGGTGATCTGGCCGACCCGGGCAGCGCCATCGCCTCTCAGCTGGCCTATTGGGAACAAACCCTGGCCGGCATGCCCGAACGCTTGCAGCTGCCGACCGACCGGCCCTACCCCCCGGTGGCCGATCAGCGCGGCGCCAGCCTGAGTGTGGACTGGCCAGCGCAGTTGCACCAGCGGGTGACCCGCCTGGCCCACGCGCACCACGCGAGCAGTTTCATGGTGATTCAGGCCGCCCTCGCCGCGCTGCTGTCGGCGCTGAGCGGTAGCCAAGAGGTGGCGATCGGGTTCCCCGTGGCCGGGCGCGATCACCCCTCCGTCGACGAGCTGGTCGGCATGTTCGTCAACACCGTGGTCCTGCGCATCGACCTGACCGGCGATCCCAGCTTCACCGAGCTGCTCGCCCAGGTGCGCGACCGCACCCTGGAGGCCCTCGAGCATCCCGACGTGCCCTTCGAGGTCCTCGTCGAACGGCTCAACCCCACCCGATCGCTGACCCATCACCCCCTGATCCAGGTGATGCTCGCCCCGCAACACACCATCCGGCCCGTGCTGGCCGATCTCGACATCACCACCGTGCCGGCACACACGCATAGCGCCCGCATGGACTTCGCGTTCTCCCTCACCGAACGCTTCACCCCCACCGGAGAGCCCGCCGGTATCGACGGCGACGTGGAATACCGCACCGACGTCTTCGATGCCGCCACCATCGGCACCCTGGTCCACCGACTACAGAAACTGTTGGCAGAGTTGACCGTTCATCCGCAGCGGCGGCCGTCAACGGTGGATCTGCTGACCGAGACCGAACACTCCCGGCTGGATGCGTGGGGCAACCGCGCCGCGCTGACGGCGCCGCGGGCCGCGGTCTCGGTTCCGGAATTGTTTGCCACACAGGTGACCCGCACCCCCGAGGCGGTGGCACTCATCGACGCGGGTGCCTCATGGACCTACCGCGAGCTCGATGCCGCCGCCAATCAACTGGCCCATGTGCTGGTCGAGCGGGGGGTGGGCACCGGCGACGTGGTCGCGCTGGTGTTCGAGCGCTCAGCGCGGGCCATCGTCGCGATGCTGGCGGTTTTGAAGACGGGGGCGGCCTACCTGCCCATCGACCCCGCGCACCCCGATGCCCGCATCGCCTTCATGTTCGAGGACGCCACACCCGCGGCGATATTGAGCACGAGCGAGCTGACGGGCCGGCTCGCCGGCCATGGGCCGCCGGTCATCGATGTGAACGACGAGACGCTGGCCGGCCGGCCGGGCACCACGTTGCCGACACCCGCGGCCGACGATATCGCGTACCTGCTCTACACCTCGGGCACCACCGGGACCCCCAAAGGCGTTGCCATCACCCACCACAGCATCACCCAGCTGATCAGCTCGCCCACCCCGTTTCCCGCTGCGGCGCAGCGGGTCTGGACGCAGTGCCATTCCTATAGCTTCGACTTCTCGGCCTTCGAGATCTGGGGCGCGTTGTTGGACGGCGGGCGACTGATCGTGGTGCCGGAATCGGCCACCCGTTGCCCCGACGACTTTCACGCCCTGCTGGTAGCGGAACGGGTCACGGTGCTCACCCAAACCCCTTCCGCGGCAGCGGTATTGCCCAGCCATGGCCTGGAGTCGACCGCGCTGATGGTCGGCGGTGAGGCTTGTCCGGACGAGTTGGTGGATCGCTGGGCGCCGGGGCGGGTCATGGTCAACGCCTACGGCCCCACCGAAACCACCATGTACACATCGATGAGTGCGCCGCTGACGCCGGGTTCTAGGCCGGCGGCGATCGGAGTACCGGCGGCGGGCGCGGCGTTTTTCGTTCTGGATCCGTGGCTGCGGGCCGTCCCGCCCGGAGTGGCTGGAGAGCTGTACGTCGCCGGCGAGGGCGTGGGATGCGGGTATTGGCACCGCGCAGCCCTGACCGCGTCCCGGTTCGTCGCCTGCCCCTTCGGCGGCGCGGGGGCGCGGATGTATCGCACCGGGGATCTGGTGCGCTGGGGCGCCGATGGCCAACTACAGTACGTGGGCCGCGCGGACCAACAGGTCAAGATCCGCGGGCATCGCGTCGAACCCGCCGAAATCGCCAGCGCCCTAACCGAACTCGACGGAATCGACCACGCCGTCGTGATCGCGCGCGAGGACCGCCCCGGCGACAAGCGCCTCGTCGCGTACTGCACCGGCACCCTGGACCCCACCGCCGCGCGCGCCGCACTCGCGCACCGGTTACCCCCGCATATGCTGCCCGCCGCGGTGGTGGTCCTGCCCCAACTGCCACGCACCGTCAACGGCAAACTCGACACCGGCGCCCTGCCCGCACCCCACTACGGCCAGGCTGACGGCTACCGCGCGCCCGGCACCGAGCTGGAAGAAATCCTCGCCGCCATCTACGCCGAGGTGCTGGGGATCGAGCGCGTCGGCATCGATGAATCATTTTTCGACCTGGGCGGCGACAGCATTCTCGCCATCCAGGTTGCCGCACGGGCCCGCGCCGCGGGAGCCCTCTGCTCGCCCCGCGACCTTTTCACCGAGCACACCGTCGCCGGGCTGGCCCGGGTCGCGCGCATGATCGGGGAGGGTGACGACGGCCCCGCCGGGGAGGTGGCCGATGACGGTCTCGGCGACGTCACCCCGACTCCGATCATTCGGTGGCTGCACAGCGTGGACACGCTGGCCGGGCGGTTCCATCAGACCGCGCTGTTGCAGGCCCCCAGCGGCGTCGGCGGGGAAGACGCGGTGCTGTTGGTGCAGGCATTGCTGGATCGCCACCCGATGTTGCGGTTGCGGCTGCACACCGACGCGGCCGCCGGGGGGCAGTGGTCACTGGTGGCGGGCCCGCCGGGCTGCGTGGATGCACGCGACTGTGTGCAACAGGTGGCCGTGCTGTCGGAAGCGGCGCTGCGCGCGGCATGGTCTCGGTTAGACCCCGCGGCCGGGGTGATGCTCAGTGCCGTTTGGGTGGCTTCCACCACCCAGTTGGTGTTGGCCATTCATCATCTCAGCGTCGACGGGGTGTCCTGGCGCATCCTGCTCGACGACATCAACACCGGGTGGGACCAGCACCGCGACGGCCGGCAAGTGATGCTCGCCGGCGGGGGCACCTCGTTTCGCCGTTGGTCCGAAGTGCTGGCCGAGTACGCCTCCCGCCCGGCCGTGACCGATCAGCTGGCGGCATGGCGCCAGATCGCGGCGATCCCACCCGCGCTGCCCGCGCCCGACACCGTCACCAGCCGGCATCACTCGGCATGGCTGGACGCAGCGACCACGCGCCTGCTGCTCGGTGCGGCGCCCGCGGCCTTTCACACCGGAGTGCACGAGATCCTGCTGATCGCTTTCGCGTTTGCCTGGGCACAGTTCCTGGACCGCGGGGACGATTCGATCAGCATCGACGTCGAGGGCCACGGCCGCGACGAGGGCGTGGCCCCCGGAATTGACCTGTCCCGCACGGTGGGCTGGTTCACGACCAAATATCCGGTGGGCTTGACCGTCGACCGGGTGCCGTGGCCCCAGGTGCTCGCCGGGGCGACGGCGGTGGGAGCGGCGGTCAAGCGCCTCAAAGAGCAGCTTCGCGCGATACCGGACGGCCTGACCTACGGCCTGCTGCGCTACCTCAACGCCGACGCCGAGCTGATCGGTGCCGACCCCACAATCGGTTTCAACTACTTGGGGCGCCTTGGTGTTTCGCCAGCGGCGCAGACCGATGAAGCCCTCTGGCGCATCACCGATTCGGACCTGCTGTCCACCGATGCCGCGCGCGCCGGTTCGCCCCTGGCGCACATGGTAGAACTCAACGCGGTCACCGTCGACACCGACAGCGGCCCCCAACTACAGGCCAGCTGGACCTGGGCATCCTCGGAATTCGACGACACCCAGATCACCCGGCTGGGCCGGCTGTGGTTTGAGGCGCTGACCGGCATCTGCGCTCACGTCACCAAGGGCGGAGGCGGGTACACGCCGTCCGATCTGGTTCCCCTCCGGTTGACCCAACACCAAATCGAGCGCCTGGAGCAGACCCACCGGGTCCGAGATCTCCTGCCGCTGACGCCATTACAGCAGGGATTGCTTTTTCACAGCGTCGACCAGCAGGACGCCACGCAGGCCTACCTGGTGCAAGTTGAGATCGGCCTCAAGGGCCAACTCGAGGGCCACCGCCTGCACGACGCCGTGCAAACCGTCGTAGCCCGCCACCCCAACCTGGCCGCCCGCTTCGCCTACCAGCATCTCGACCAGCCGGTGCAGGTCATCGTCGATGATCCCGCGGTGCCGTGGCGCTATGTCGATCTCACCGAGAGCCCGCAACCCGACATCGAGCCCGTGCGCGCCGCCGAACGAGCCGCCATCGGAGATATCAGCCACTGCAGTCCATTCCGGGCCGCCCTGATCCGCACCGCATCCGACGAACACACCCTGGTGCTCACCAACCACCACATCGTGTGCGACGGCTGGTCACTGGCGATCCTGCTCAGCGAGATCTTCGCCAGCTACGACCACCGGCCGCTGCCCGCGCCCACCCCCTACCGCAACTTTGTCACATGGCTGGCCGGCCAAGATCACAGCGACGCCCAAACAGCTTGGCGCACCCTGTTTTCCGGCTTCCAAACGCCCACCTTGCTCGGCCCCACACGACGGCTCGCCCAACGCGCGGTGAAATCGTGCCAACTACCCACCGAAACCACCGAAGCGCTGACGCGATTGGCCCGTTCCCACCACACCACCGTCAACATCGTGCTGCAGGCCGCCTGGTCGCAACTGCTAGCCGGATTGACCGGTGCCACCGACATCGCGTTCGGCACCACGGTCTCGGGACGGACCGCCGATCTGGCCGGCACTCAATCGATGGTGGGCCTGTTGATCAACACCATTCCCGTGCGCGCCAACATCACAGCGGACACCAACACGTCACAACTGATCAACCAACTCCGCCATGTACACAACGACACCCTCGAACACCAGCACCTCGCGCTCACTGACATCCACCGGCTGACCGGTCACGAAGCACTGTTCGACACCCTGTTCATCTACGAAAACTACCCAGTCAGCGCGCAACACCAAGTCGCGCACCAACTGACGGTCACCGACGTCACGAGCCGCGAATTCACCCACTACGCCCTGACATTGATCGTCGAACCGGGAACCCAGCTGGGATTTCGCTTCGAGTACGCCACCGATGTCTTCGACGCGGACGGCATCGAGGCACTGACGCGGCGCTTGCACCGGCTGCTGCGGGTGATGACGACCCAGCCCGAGCGGCCGCTGTCGTCGGTGGACCTGTTCGACGGGACCGACCACACCCGGTTGGACGCGTGGGGCAACCGCGCCGCACTGACGCGGCCGGTGTCGGCGGTGTCGGTTCCGGAATTGTTCAGCGCCCAGGCCGCCCGCGTACCCGAAGCGGTCGCGCTGGTCTGCGGCGACAACTCCTGGACGTATCGCGAACTCGACACCGCCACCAACAAACTCGCCCATGCGCTGGTTGGTCGCGGGGTGGGCCCCGGCGATGTGGTCGCGCTCGCGTTTGAGCGTTCCGCGCAAGCCGTGATCGCGATGCTGGCTGTGCTCAAGACTGGAGCGGCCTATCTGCCGATCGACCCCGCCCACCCGTCAGCGCGGGTCACCTTCATGCTCGAGGACACCGCACCGGTCGCCGCCCTCGCCACCGACGAGCTGGCCGGCCTACTCGACCAGTACCCCGTGCCGGTCATCGACATCAACGACCCGACGCACGCCGGGCAGCCGGCCACCCCGCTGCCCGCCCCCGCACCCGCGGACATCGCCTACTTCCTCTACACCTCGGGCACCACCGGGACGCCCAAAGGCGTTGCCATCACCCACCACAACATCACCCAACTCCTCACCACACTCGACCCGTTCACCCGCACCGCCGGCCACACCGTCACTCACTGCCATTCCTACGGCTTTGACTTCTCGGTCTACGAAATCTTCGGCGCGCTACTGCACGGCGCCACACTGCTCGTCGTCCCGGAGCAAATCACCCGCTCCCCCAACGACTTTCACGCCCTGCTGGTCGACCATCAGGTCAGCATGCTCACCCAAACCCCGTCCGCGGCGGCGGTCTTGTCGCCGGAAGGCTTGGACTCGACCACGCTGATACTGCTCGGCGAGGCCTGCACCGACGAACTCGTCCAGCGCTGGGCGCCCGGACGAACCATGATCAACGCCTACGGCCCCACCGAAACCACGGTCTGGGTCTCCACCAGCGCGCCGCTGACCCCCGACACGCGGCCCGCCCCCATCGGAACACCCGTGGCCGGCGCGGCCTTGTTCGTCCTCGATCCATGGCTGCGCCCGGTGCCGGCCGGGGTGATCGGGGAACTGTATGTCGCCGGCCCCCAGGTCGGCACCGGCTACTGGCGGCGCCCGGGCCTGACCGCGGCCCGCTTTGTCGCCTGCCCCTTCGGCACCACCGCGACACGGATGTATCGCACCGGAGACCTGGCGCGCTGGGACGCCGACGGCCAACTCCACTGCCTCGGACGCGCCGACGAACAACTCAAAATCCGCGGACACCGCGTCGAACCCGCCGAAATCGCCACCGCCCTAACCGAACTCGACGGCGTCGACCACGCCGCGGTCATCGCCCGCGAAGACCGCCCCGGCGACAAACGCCTCGTGGCCTACTACGCCGGCGCCCTCGACCCCGCCGCCGCACGCACCGCGTTGGCTGACCGCCTGCCCCACTACATGCTGCCCGCCGCGTTCGTGGTCCTGCCCCAGCTGCCGCGCAACGTCAACGGCAAACTCGACACCCGGGCCTTGCCCGCCCCGCACTACGGCGACATCGACAACTATCGCGCCCCCAGCACCGACGTCGAACGGATCCTCGCGGACATCTACGCCCGCGTGCTGGGCGTCGAACGCGTCGGCATCGACGACTCCTTCTTCGAGCTGGGTGGCAACTCCCTGCTGGCCATGCGGGCCGTCGCCGCCCTCAACCCTGCCCTGGAAGCACAGGTCACGGTGCGCACGCTATTTGACGCGCCCACCATCGCCGCCTTGAGCCAGCGGCTGCACGCACCGGACAGTTCGATCGAGGTCGTCCCGGTGGAGGTGCTCGCCGAGGGCGACGGCATTCCGCTCTTCTGTCTGCACCCCGGCGCGGGAATCAGCTGGGTCTACCGAAGCCTGCTGGCCTACCTGGACTGCCCGATCATCGGCATTCAACAGCCCCCGCACGACGGGCAATCCGGCCCCGGATCACTGCGCGACCTGGCCAAGAACTACGCCGATACCATCCAGGCGCTTCACCCGAACGGCCCATATCACCTACTCGGCTGGTCTTTCGGCGGCATCGTCGCGCATGAGATCGCCGTGGAGCTGCGCCGGCGAGGATGCGCCGTCCCACGCCTGCTCGCCCTCGACTCACTCCTCATGTCAGATGTTCACGACGTACCTTCGGTGACCGAAAGCGATGTCCTGCAGTCCCTTTTGATAGCCGCGGGCGTCGATATTCCCGAGCAGTCCCAACCGCTCACCCATGGGCAGGTGGAGGCATGCATCCAGCAGCGCGAGTCGCTGGAATTCGCACTCCCATCGAGGCAACTCGTCGAGACCATGGCCAAGAACGCGAACACCAATTTGCTTCTGCGCGCACAACATTCGCCGGCCATATTCGACGGCGACATGACCATCTTCTCGGCACGACCGACGGGCGGCCGCTCGGCGCTCCAACAAAGCTGGCGCCCCTACGTCGCCGGCCGAATCACCGAGCACCCCGTCGACTGCGAGCACGAGGAGATGCTGAGCGCCCGATCGCTGAAACTGTTCGGCGATCAGCTCGCTGCGGCACTGGCCTAGGCAGGGGCTATGGCCGTCGATGCGACAGCGGGCCGAGCCCGAGCCGCTCGCACGCTGACTCCACGGCCAGCGCGAACCGGCGCTGGGCCCGGTCGCGGGTGCCGACATCAAGATGCGACCAACCGAGCGAGGGCGCGATGACGTCCAGCCCACCCGCCGGTCTCCAGCCACGTCGACGCGCGCGTAGAGCAGCTCGCCGACGCCGATCCCGGCGCGCTCGGCGGCCGACGCGAGGGCCGCGTGACCCACATCCCAGACCTCGAACTCCGGCTCGCCCGGCCAGGCGTGCGACTGCTTCCCGCCGAGAAAGATCAACGCCGACCGTGCCGTCCCGCCCGACATCGTGGGCACCCCGTCGCTCTCCAGGTCACGCAGGTATCGCTCGCCGAGGTTCCAGGCGACGGCGTCGGGCGGGTTGAGCAGGTGGCGCACGCGGCGGGTCCAGGCGAGGAATTCGTCGCGCCGGAGTGCGTCGGGGGCGGCGCGCAGGATCACCACGTCAGCGCGCAGCGTCTCCGGGTCGTCCCAGGGCAGCCAACGAGCGTGCAGGCCGCGCGCCCGCAGCACCCGCACCAGCCCGGCGTCGTCCGCGTGGCGCGGGCCGCCCGCGAGCACGATCCGCGGATGGAAGACGTCCGGTCGGGCCAGCTTCATGCCCGGGCATGATATCCGCATGCACGCAATCGAAATCAGCGAAACCGGTGGTCCCGAAGTCCTGCGCTACGTGGAGACGGCGCAGCCCACGCCCGGCCCCGGCCAGGTATTGATCAAGGCCGAGGCGATCGGCGTCAACTTCATCGACACCTACTTCCGCTCGGGCCATTACCCGCGTGAGCTGCCCTTCATCCTCGGCCAGGAGAGCTGCGGCACCGTCGTCGCCACGGGCGACGGGGTCGACGGGCTCGACGTCGGGGACCGGGTGGCGTCCGCGGCGGCCTCCGGTGCCTACGCCGAATTCGCAACCGCCCCAGCCTTTTTGACGGCAAAGGTGCCCGACGGTGTGGGCTCCGATGTGGCGGCGTCGGTGCTGCTGAAGGGCCTGACCGCGCACTACCTGCTCAAGTCGGTGTATCCCGTGCAAAGCGGCGACGCGGTGCTGGTGCACGCCGGCGCCGGCGGCGTCGGGCTGATCCTCACCCAATGGGCGCATCTGCTCGGCGCCCGGGTGATCACCACGGTCTCGACACCGGAGAAGGCGCGGATCTCGAAGGACGCCGGAGCCGACGAGGTGCTCTCCTACCCCGACGACGCAGCGCAGTTCGGCGAGCGGATTCGCGCGCTGACCGACGGCGCCGGCGTGGCGGCCGTGTACGACGGCGTCGGCGCCAGCACCTTCGACGCCAGCCTGGCCAGCCTGGCCGTCCGGGGGACGCTGGCGCTGTTCGGCGGCGCCAGCGGGCCCGTTCCACCGTTCGATCCGCAGCGCCTCAATGCCGCCGGGTCGGTGTTTCTGACCCGGCCCTCGCTGGTGCATTTCATGCGCACCGCCCAGGAATTCAGCTGGCGCGCGGAGGAATTGTTCGACGCGGTCGGCGGCGGGGCCATCCGGATCGAGGTGGGCGGGCGCTACCCGCTGGCCGAAGCGGCCCGCGCGCACGAAGACCTGCAGGGCCGCAAGACGACCGGCTCGGTGGTGCTGCTGCCGTAACCCGCTAGAGCAGCGTCGGCAGCGCGATCACCGAGTCGAGCGCCAGCGCGCAGAACACCACGGCGAGGTAGTTGTTCGACTGCAGGAACAGCCGCAGCGGCTTGATCGGCTCGCCGGCGCGGACTCCGGCGTAGAGCTGGTGGGCCATCGCCAGGAACCACACCCCGGCCAGCAGCGCGACCGCCGCGTAGAGCCAGCCAGTGGCCAGCGCCAGCGCCAGCGTCGCCAGCACCGTCAACCAGGTGTAGATCAGGATCTGCTTGGTGACCTGACGCTCGGTCGCCACGGCCGGCAGCATCGGGACGCCTGCCGCTCGGTAGTCGTCCTTGTACCGCATCGCCAGCGCCCAGGTGTGCGGTGGCGTCCAGAAGAAGATGATCGCGAACATCACCAGCGCCGGCCAGCCGATGGTGCCGGTGACGGCCGACCATCCGATCATCACCGGCATGCACCCGGCCGCGCCGCCCCACACGACGTTCTGCGACGTGCGGCGCTTGAGCAGCAGCGTGTAGACGAACACATAGAACGCGATGGTGGCGATGGCCAGCAGCCCCGAGAGCAGGTTCGTCGTCCACCACAGCCAGAAGAACGATCCGATGCTGAGCACCAGCCCGAGCACCAGCGCGTTGCGCGTCGGCACCGCGGCGCGCGCCAGCGGCCGGCGGGCGGTCCGCTGCATCATCTTGTCGATGTCGGCGTCGGCCACGCAGTTGAGCGTGTTGGCGCCCCCGGCGGCCAGCATTCCGCCGATCAACGTGTCGAGGATCAGCAGCGGGTTCACGTGGCCGCGGTCGGCAAGCAGCATCGCCGGGATCGCGGTGACCAAGAGCAGCTCGATGACCCGCGGCTTGGTCAGCGCCAGGTACGCCAGCACGGTGGGGCGTATTCGGCTCGGCGCGACGCGCCCGCGAACGCTCACGCAATAACTCCTCGGGGTCGCAGCGGCGCGCAGCATCTACTACGCACGATGGTAGACCGCGTGCCTGCGGCGTCCCGCCCGCAGGGTCTGTTCACTCCGAGATTTTCCCGTTTGCGGGACTGAATGCAAAGCGTGATCGGCCTGCGCGTAATTTCACACCGGCCGGCCCGCTTACCCCAAATCCTGCACTGCAAACGCCGGGGCTCCCGCACTAGGGTGAGATTGATCAGCTTGATGACCCAAGGATTGAGTCTGTGACCACACTCGAAGAGATCTCCACGCTGACCCAACAGCACCTTCCCGACGACTGGGCCGACATCGACTCGGCGGCGGTCGACACCATCCGGGTGCTGGCCGCCGACGCCGTCCAAAAGGTCGGCAACGGGCATCCCGGGACGGCGATGAGCCTGGCCCCGCTCGCGTACACGCTGTTTCAGCGCACGATGCGGCACGATCCCAGCGATCCGCACTGGTTGGGCCGCGACCGGTTCGTGCTGTCGGCCGGGCACAGCAGCCTGACCCTGTACCTGCAGCTCTACCTTGGCGGCTTCGGCCTGGAGCTGTCCGACATCGAGTCGCTGCGCACCTGGGGATCCAAAACTCCGGGGCATCCGGAGTTCCGGCACACCAAGGGCGTCGAGATCACCACCGGCCCGCTCGGCCAAGGCCTGGCGTCGGCGGTCGGGATGGCGATGGCATCGCGCTACGAGCGCGGCTTGTTCGACCCGGACGCCGCCCACGGGGAAAGCCCGTTCGACCACCACATCTACGTGATCGCCTCCGACGGCGACATCGAGGAGGGTGTGACCTCGGAGGCGTCGTCGCTGGCGGCCGTGCAGCAGCTGGGCAACCTGATCGTGTTCTACGACCACAACCAGATCTCCATCGAGGACGACACCAACATCGCGCTGTGCGAGGACACCGCCGCCCGCTACCGCGCGTACGGCTGGCACGTACAGGAGGTGGAGGGCGGCGAAAACGTCGTCGCGATCGAGGAGGCCATCGCCAACGCGCGGTCCGTCACGGACCGGCCGTCGTTCATCTCGCTGCGCACCATCATCGGCTACCCCGCGCCCAACCTGATGAACACCGGCAAGGCGCACGGCGCGGCGCTGGGCGACGACGAGGTCGCGGCCGTCAAGAAGATCCTCGGCTTCGATCCCGACAAGAAGTTCGAGGTCCGCGACGACGTCATCGCCCACACCCGCAAGCTGGTCGACCGGGGCAAAGAGGCGCACGAGAAATGGCAACCCGAGTTCGAGGCGTGGGCGCAGCGCGAACCCGAGCGCAAGGCGCTGCTGGACCGGTTGACGGCGGAGAAGTTGCCCGACGGCTGGGACGCGGACATCCCGACTTGGACACCGGAAGACAAGCCGCTGGCCACCCGTGCGGCGTCCGGCAAGGTGCTGAACGCGGTCGGCCCGAAACTGCCGGAGCTGTGGGGCGGCTCGGCCGACCTGGCGGGCAGCAACAACACCACCATGGACAACGTTAAATCGTTTGGGCCCCCGTCTATTTCGACGAAGGACTACACCGCCGACTGGTACGGTCGCACGCTGCACTTCGGTGTGCGCGAACACGCGATGGGCGCCATCCTGTCCGGCATCGTGCTGCACGGGCCGACCCGGGCCTACGGCGGCACCTTCCTGCAGTTCTCCGACTACATGCGCCCGGCGGTGCGGCTCGCGTCGCTGATGAACATCGACACCATCTACGTGTGGACGCACGACTCGATCGGGCTCGGCGAGGACGGCCCCACCCACCAACCGATCGAACACCTGTCGGCGCTCCGTGCGATCCCCCATCTGTCGGTGGTGCGACCCGCCGACGCCAACGAGACCGCGTACGCGTGGCGCACAATCCTGGCCCGCGGCAACGGCAGCGGCCCGGTCGGCCTGATCCTGACGCGGCAGGGAGTGCCCGTGCTGGAGGGCACCAACTTCGAGGGCGTCGGACGGGGCGGCTACATCCTCGGTGACGACGGCGGTGACGAGCCCGACGTCGTCCTGATCGGCACCGGCTCGGAGGTGCAGCTCGCGGTCGAGGCCCAGAAACTGTTGGCGGACCGCGACATTGTGGCGCGGGTGGTCTCGATGCCGTGCGTGGAGTGGTTCGAGTCGCAGCCCGAGGAATACCGCGACAGCGTGCTGCCGCCGTCGGTGTCGGCCCGGGTGGCCGTCGAGGCGGGCGTCGCGCAGTCCTGGCACAAGCTGGTCGGCGATACCGGCAAGATCGTCTCGATCGAGCACTACGGGGAATCCGCCGACTACAAGACTTTGTTCCGTGAATATGGCTTCACCGCCGAAGCCGTCGCTGCCGCCGCGGAACAGGTAGTTGACAACTGAGAGAGGGAGATTCAGATGACCGGTCAGAATCCCAACCTGGCCGCGCTGAGCGCCGCGGGGGTGTCCGTTTGGCTGGATGACTTGTCGCGGGACCGGCTGCAATCCGGCAACCTGCAGGAGCTGATCGACACCAAGAGTGTCGTCGGCGTGACCACCAATCCGTCCATCTTCCAAAAGGCGTTCGCCGAAGGCCACGCCTACGACAAACAGATCGCCGAGCTGGCCGAGCGCGGCGCCGATGTCGATGCCACCATCCGCACCGTCACCACCGACGACGTGCGCAGCGCCTGCGACGTGCTGACGCGCGAGTGGGAGGCCTCCGACGGTGTCGACGGCCGGGTTTCCATCGAGGTCGACCCGCGGCTGGCCAGCGAAACGGACAAGACCATCGCGCAGGCCGTCGAGCTGTGGAAGATCGTCGACCGGCCGAACCTGTTCATCAAGATCCCGGCCACCAAGGCCGGCCTGCCGGCCATCACCGCCGTTCTCGCGGAAGGGATTTCGGTCAACGTCACCCTCATCTTCTCCGTCGAGCGGCACCGCGAGGTGATGGACGCCTACCTGACCGGGATGGAGAAGGCACGCGAAGCCGGGCACGACCTGTCCAAAATCCATTCGGTGGCATCGTTTTTCGTGTCACGGGTGGACACCGAGGTGGACAAGCGGCTGGAGAAGCTCGCCACCCCGGACGCGCTCGCGCTGCGCGGCCAGGCCGGTGTCGCCAACGCGCGGCTGGCCTACGCCGCCTATCAGGAGGTCTTCGAGAATGGCGAACGCTACCAGGCGCTCAAGGCCGACGGCGCGCGGGTTCAGCGTCCGCTGTGGGCCTCGACCGGGGTCAAGAATCCGGACTACTCCGACACCCTCTACGTGACCGAGCTGGTCGCGCCGCACACGGTGAACACCATGCCGGAGAAGACGATTGACGCGGTCGCCGACCATGGCGTCATCAACGGCGACACCGTCACGGGCACCGCGCAGGCAGCTCAGGCGGTATTCGACAAGCTGGCGGCGGTCGGGGTCGACGTGACCGACGTGTTCGTGGTCCTGGAGAACGAGGGCGTGGAGAAGTTCGTGGATTCCTGGACCGAGCTGCTGGAGGAAACGCAGAAGCAACTGGGTTCCACCGCTCAATGAGCCGGGCCGCGGCTGCCACGCAGTGGCGTAATCCGCTGCGGGACAAAGAAGACAAGCGCCTGCCCAGGATCGCCGGCCCGTGTGCCATGGTGCTCTTCGGCGTCACCGGCGATCTGGCCCACAAGAAAGTGGTGCCGGCCATCTATGACCTGGCCAACCGCGGTCTGCTGCCGCCCACCTTCTCGCTGGTCGGCTTCGGCCGCCGCGACTGGGATCACGACGCCTTTGCCCAGGTGATCCTCGACGACGTCAAGCAGCACTGCCGTACCCCGTTCCGCCAGGCGATCTGGGAGCGGCTGGCGGACGGATTGCGGTTCGTGCGCGGCGAGTTCGACGACGAGGCCGCGTTCGGGCGGCTGGCCGAGACGCTGGAGAAACTCGATGCCGAGCGCGGCATCGGCGGCAATCACGCCTTCTACCTGGCGATCCCGCCCAAATCGTTTCCGGTGGTGTGCGAACAGCTGCACTCCTCCGGACTGGCCCGACCGCAGGACGACCGGTGGAGCCGGGTCGTCATCGAGAAACCGTTCGGCCACGACCTGCAGAGCGCCCGCGAACTCAACCACGTGGTCAACTCGGTGTTCCCGGAGGAGTCGGTGTTCCGCATCGACCACTACCTGGGCAAGGAGACGGTGCAGAATATCCTGGCGTTGCGCTTCGCCAATCAACTATGGGACCCGATCTGGAACGCGCACTACGTCGACCACGTGCAGATCACCATGGCCGAAGACATCGGGCTGGGTGGCCGGGCCGGCTACTACGACGGCATCGGCGCCGCCCGCGACGTCATCCAGAACCACCTGATGCAGCTGCTGGCCCTGACCGCGATGGAAGAGCCGGTCAGCTTCAATCCGCATGCCTTGCAGGCGGAGAAGATCAAGGTGCTCTCGGCCACTCAGCTCGCGCAGCCGCTCGACGAGACCAGCAGCCGGGGCCAATACGCCGCGGGCTGGCAGGGCGGCGAGAAAGTGGTCGGCCTGCTCGACGAGGAGGGCTTCGCGCAGGACTCCACCACCGAGACCTTCGCCGCCATCACGCTCGAGGTCGACACCCGCCGCTGGGCCGGTGTCCCGTTCTACCTGCGAACCGGAAAGCGGTTGGGCCGCAGGGTGACCGAGATCGCCCTGGTGTTCAAACGCGCGCCACATCTGCCGTTCGACGCCACCATGACCGACGAGCTCGGCACCAACGCCATCGTCATCCGGGTGCAGCCCGACGAGGGCATCACCTTGCGGTTCGGTTCCAAGGTCCCGGGCAGCACGATGGAAGTCCGCGACGTCAACATGGATTTCTCCTACGGCTCGGCATTCGTGGAGGATTCCCCCGAGGCGTACGAGCGGCTGATCCTGGACGTGCTGCTCGGCGAGCCGTCGCTGTTCCCGGTGAACGAGGAGGTCGAATTGGCTTGGGAGATACTCGATCCCGTCCTCGACTATTGGGCGACACACGGCAAGCCCGACTCCTATGAGTCCGGTACCTGGGGGCCCGCGTCGGCGTTCGAGATGTTGCGCCGCACCGGGCGGGAATGGCGGCGCCCGTGATTATCGATCTGCTGGACACCAGCACCACCGCGGTCAACAAGAAGCTCGACGAGCTACGCGAACAGGCCGGCGTCGTCACGATGGGCCGCGTGGGGACGCTGATCATCAAGTCCGACAACGACACGATGGTCGAGGAATCGATCGAGGCCGCCAACGCCGCCAGCCACGAGCACCCGAGCCGGGTCCTGGTGGTGACCGCCGGCAACGCCGACGCCACCGAGGCGCGGTTGGACGCCCAGGTTCGCGTCGGGGGTGACGCCGGCGCCGGGGAGGTCGTGGTGCTGAGGCTGTCGGGACCGCTGGCCGATCACGCCGAGAGCGTCGTCATTCCGTTCCTGCTGCCCGACATCCCGGTGGTGGCGTGGTGGCCCGACGTCGCCCCGGCGGTACCCGCCCAAGACCCGTTGGGCCAGTTGGCGATTCGACGCATCACCGACGCGACCAACAGTGACGATCCGCTGTCTTCGATCCGGGGCCGGCTGCAGGGTTATACAGCCGGCGACACGGATTTAGCCTGGGCGCGCATCACCTACTGGCGGGCGCTGCTCACCTCCGCGGTGGACCAGAAGCCGCACGAGGAGATCGAGTCGGCGCTGGTGTCCGGTTTGCGAACCGAGCCCGCGCTCGACGTGCTGGCGGGCTGGCTGGCCAGCCGGATCGACGGGCCGGTGCGCCGGGTGGTCGGCGACCTCAAAGTCGAGCTGGAGCGCAAGTCCGAAACCATCACCCTGAGCCGGCCCCAGGAGGGCACGACGGCCACCCTGAGCCGGACGGGCCGCCCCGATGCCCTGGTTCCATTGGCGCGCAGGGAAACCCGAGAGTGCCTGGCCGAAGACATGCGGCGGCTGGACCCCGACGAGATCTACTTCGCCGCGCTGGAGGGCATCGACAAGGTGCAGTACGCATGAGCCGCGTGATCGACATCGTCCCCGACGGCGACGCCCTGGTCCGGGCCGCCGGCTCCCGGCTGGTCGCTACCATCGAGGCCGCCGTGGCGGCCCGGGGGCGCGCCCTGATCGTGCTGACCGGCGGCGGCAACGGCATCGGGCTGCTGAAGTATCTCCGCACGCAGCGGGTGGACTGGTCGAAGGTGCATTTGTTCTGGGGTGACGAGCGCTACGTTCCCGAGGACGACGACGAGCGCAACGAGAAGCAGGCGCGCGAGGCGTTGCTCGATCACGTCGACATTCCGTCCAGCCAGGTGCATCCGATGGCCGCCAGTGACGGCGAATTCGGCAACGATCTGGCCGCGGCGGCCCTTGCCTACGAACAGCTGCTGGCCGCCAACGCCGCTCCCGGTGAGCCGGCGCCGACCTTCGACGTCCACCTGCTGGGCATGGGTCCCGAGGGCCACATCAACTCCCTGTTCCCCGACACCCCCGCCGTCCTCGAGACCACCCGCATGGTCGTCGCGGTCGACGACTCCCCCAAACCGCCGCCGCAACGAATCACCTTGACACTGCCCGCGATTCAGCGTTCCCGCGAGGTCTGGCTGATGGTGTCGGGCGCCGGGAAGGCCGACGCGGCCGCCGCCGCCATCGGTGGCGCGCAACCGGTCACGGTGCCGGCCGCCGGGGCCATCGGCCTGGAGACCACGCTCTGGCTGCTCGACGAGGAGGCCGCGGCCCAGCTTCCCAGCTGACGCTGGGCGCATAATGACGTTCATGGCAGACAAAACCGTGCGCAACGGGCCCGAGCGAAGCCGGATCAAGACCCTCACCCAGGCGGCGCTCAACGCCGACAAGACCGTCGAACAGGTCGAAGACGTCCTCGACGGCCTCGGCAGGACGATGGTCGAGCTGAACAGCTCGCTATCGGCCCTCAACGCGACGGTGGAACGCCTGGAGGGCGGCCTGGATCATCTGGAGGGCGTGCTGCACAGCCTGGACAATCTCGCCCAGCGGCTCATCGCGCTCGTCGAGCCGGTGGAGGCGATCGTCCAGCGCATCGACTACATGGTCGGGGTGGGCGAAACGGTGATGTCCCCCTTGTCGGTCACCGAGCACGCGGTGCGCGGCGTGCTGGACCGGCTGCGCAACCGTACGGTGCACTAGGTTCCGCGGTCGACCGCGTCGAAAACTTCCAGCGCGTGTCCGAACGGCTCCGATGTGATCGCGTGGTCGGTCTCGGAGCGATGGTCGAGCGAGTAGTCGATGCACAGCAGCAGGCCCAGGAGGACGGCGACCGCGCTGGACAGGAGTGCCTGGCCGAGGGTGCTGCCCAGGCGCAGGAATCCGGTAAGGCCTACCAGGACAACCCCGCCGAAGATCAGTCCCAACCACAGCAGCGCCGGTATCCGCGGCTTGGTCGCGAT
Source organism: Mycobacterium sp. IS-1264 (assembly GCF_001954195.1). Lineage (GTDB taxonomy): Bacteria > Actinomycetota > Actinomycetes > Mycobacteriales > Mycobacteriaceae > Mycobacterium. Next base: position 108,421 of record NZ_MBES01000068.1, read on the forward strand.
CATGCGCTGGGTGCGATCGGACGACAGCACGCTCAACTCGCTGAGGAACTGGGAATTGATGGCGCTCAACGCGGCACCCGGCGACTGACTGCCGGCGATGCGGTACATCTGCGTGATCGCGGCGCGTGCGCTGTCGCGGGCGCCGTCGCCGGCCGGCTTGGTCGAATCGGAACCCGCCACCGCCGTCGTGTACTGGCGCAGCAGTTGTTGAAGCTGGGGCCGCTCCGGTTCCGGCATGGCGACGGTCTGCCGGTACAGCGTCGTCAGTGCCGACGCCTCGTTGGCGACGATGACCTGGGTGGCGGAAAACTGTTGCCAGGTGACGACCACGGTGAACCCAAGCAGGGCGCCGTAGACAAGCCCGACGATCGCGACGAACGGCGACATGGCCGAATCGTGCAGTTTTCCTTCGCCGGCCAGGACACGATTGCCGAACCATACGCTGACCACCGCGAGCACGATCGCGGTGGCGACCACGCTGACAAGAATCAACCAAAGAGACGGCGCACCCATCGCCCGAGACCATACTGCGCGTCGGCGGCGGTGTCGGCCATCGGCGCGCGCATGTCGGCCATTTACCCGCTGTTGCGCAGCGCGCTGGAGAGGCCGTTCATGGTCAGTAGGATGCCGCGCTGCACCAATTCGTGGTCGTCGCCCGAGCGGTAGCGGCGCAGCAGTTCCACCTGAAGGTGGTTCAGCGGCTCCAGGTACGGGAACCGATTGAACACCGAACGTGCGAGCGCCGGGTTGTCGGCAAGGAGGTCGTCGTGACCGGTGATGAGCTTGTGCATGGCGATGGTGCGCCGATGTTCGTCGACGATCTTGTCGAATACCCTGCGCCGCAACGATTCGTCGGGCACCAGCTCGGCGTAGCGGGCCGCCAGGCCCAGGTCGCTCTTGGCCAGCACCTGCGCCATGTTCGACAGCACGCTGGCGAAGAACGGCCACCGCTCGTACAGCTCGTGCAGCGTCGCCACCCGGTCGGCTTCGCCGTCCGGACCCGCCGCGATCCACTGTTCGAACGCCGATCCGGTTCCGTACCAACCGGGCAGCATGACCCGCGACTGGCTCCACGCCAGCACCCACGGGATGGCGCGCAGGTCCGCGATCGACTCGGTGGGCTTGCGCGAAGCGGGTCGGCTGCCGATGTTCAGCGATCCGATCTCGCTGACCGGTGTCGATGCCTTGAAGTATTCGACGAATCCCGGTGTGTCGTGCACCAACTCGGCGTAGGCGCGCCGCGCCAGGGTCGCCACCTCGTCGAGCACCGCGTACGCCGGTTCGGCTGCCTCGCCGAGACCCTCGACGTCCAGCAGCGTGGACTCCAACGTCGCCGCCACCAGGCTCTCCAGATTGCGGCGCGCCAACTGGGGTTCGGCGTACTTGGCGGCGATCACCTCACCCTGCTCGGTGAGGCGCAGCGATCCGTTCACCGCTCCCGGCGGTTGCGCCAGGATCGCCTGGTAGCTCGGCCCGCCGCCGCGCCCGACGGTGCCGCCGCGACCGTGGAAGAGCCGCAACCGAATTCCGGTCTTGCGGGCCACGTCGACCAGGGACAGCTCCGCCCGGTACACCGCCCAGCTGGAGGCGAGGTAACCGCCGTCCTTGTTGGAGTCGGAGTAGCCCAGCATCACCTCTTGCGAGTCGCCGCGCGCGGAGACGAGCGCCCGATAGACGGGCAGTTCCAGCATCGCGTGCAGAATCGCCGCGCCGTTGTGCAGATCGTCGATCGTCTCGAACAACGGCGAAATGCCAACCGGGCAGTAGGGTTCCGGCCCCGAGGCGTCCAGCAGGCCGGCCTCTTTCAGCAGGATCGCCGCCTCCAGCACGTCCGACACCGACTGGCACATCGAGATCACGTAGTTGGGCACCGCGGCGGGCCCGTAGCGCCGGACTGCGTGGGCGGCGGCGGCCATCACACCCAGCTCGCCGCGCGCCAGGTCGGACAATTCCGCGCGCTCGCCGAGCAGCGGTCGGCGGGTGCTCAGTTCGGCGGCCAGCAGCTCGACCCGCTCGTCTTCCGCCAGCGAGCCGTAGTCCGGGTGCACACCCGCCCACGCCAGCAGCTCGCCGACCACCTCTTGGTGTACGTCGGAGTTTTGCCGCATGTCGAGGCCGCACAGGTGAAACCCGAAGACGCCCACGCCTTCTCGCAACAACGCCAGCCGGTCGTCGGCCAGTAGCGCGCTGCCGTGGGCGCGCAGCGAAGCGTCGACGGTGTCGAGGTCGGTGCGCAATTCGGCGGGCGTGACATACCGGGTCAGGCCCAGGTCGAGCTCGTGCTGCGGTCGCCGGTCCAGGATCTCGGCGGCGGTCGCGGTGAGCCGGCCGCGGATCACCCGCACTGCACGCCGGTACGGCTCGTCGGCCCGGGCGTTCTCCGGGCACGCGTCGGACAGCTCGGCCAGTTCGGGGGTGACGCCGACCAGTCGCGCCGACAGCGACAGTTCCTGCTCGAGGTCGGTGAGCTCGGCCAGGTAGTGCGCCACCGCGGTGAACGCGGCGCTGCCGGTGGCCCGCCGCACCACCTCTCCGGTGACGTTCGGGTTTCCGTCGCGGTCACCGCCGATCCAGGAGCCCGGCTGCAGGATCGGGCTGGCGAGCAGCTCGGCGTCCGGCCACCGAGCGCGCAGCGCGTCGCGAACCTCGCTGTTCACTTGCGGGATCACCTCGAACAATGCGGCCGGGTAATAGCGCAGCCCGACGTCGATCTCGTCGGTGATCTGCAGCCTCGAGAGCCGGATCAGCGCGGTCTGCCACAGTGTGAGGACCTGGCGGCGCAGCTCGAGTTCGATGTCGCGGCCGTCGTCGGTCTGGGTGTGACCCTCGGCGTGCAGTCGCATCAGCCCGGTGATCCGGTGCTGGGTGACGAAGACGGTGCGCCGGCGGGTCTCGGTGGGATGGGCGGTGATGACCGGGGAGACCAAGGCGCCCTTCAGTGCATCGGCCACCGTGGCCGAATTCAGTTCCGCGAGATCGAGTTTCGCGTAGGTGGCGGCGAGGCTGCTGTCTTGGGGCGGCTCGCCCGCGTCGATGTGAACGGCGCGGCGGCGTTCGCGGTGGATGTCTTCGGCGACGTTGGCCAGCAGCGCAAAATGGCTGAATGCCCGGATGATCGGGATCGCGAGGTGGATGTCGATCCCCTCGAACATGCGCGCCAGGTCGGCGCGGTCGATCTCGGAGCGCCGAACCCGGAACGATTCCACCCGGGCGCGCTCCACGAGGTCGAACACCTCGTCACCGTTCTGCTCACGCACGGTGTCGCCGAGGATCGCACCGAGCAGCCTGATGTCGGCGCGCATCGGCTCGGTCGCCTCGCGCCCGGTCGCGGTCCGCTGGACCGCACCGATCGGTTCGAGCGCGGCGTCGGGAGCCTCAACCATGCGTCCCAGTATCGGCGCGGATGGCGCGCTCCGCCCGGCGAGGGCTCAGGCGGCCGCGGCCGAAAGTGAACTTCACGACGCATTGCCGGCGTGTCCCGTCGTGAAATTCACACTCGCCGCGGTGAGCTAAGGCAACACGAAAGACGGGAACCGAAATGCCCTCACCTCGCTGGCTGGCCGCGTTGGCCATTCCGATGATCGCCGGCGCTGCCCTGCTGGGTAGCGCGGCGACCGCGATCGCCACTCCCGCCGATGACGCGTACCTCGCGCAGCTGCGCGCCGTCGGCCTCACCTGGCCACCCCAGACCGAAGAAGCGCTCATCGGGGAGGCGCACCTCATCTGCTACGACCTCACGTGGGGTTGGACGCCACAACAGATCGCCGACGACATCCACGCTCACTTGGACAAGAGGGGTGTGACGTTGTTGGACATCGGGACCATGGTCAACGCCGCGCACTCGACCTATTGCCCGGGCAACGTGTGCGACGCCCCCAGCCTGTGCACCTGACCGCGTCAGCGGTACTTGATCTGCAGGGCCATGCCGATGATGCACACCAGCCAGATGCCGGTGATGAACAGCGTCAACCGGTCCAGGTTCTTCTCGACCACGGTCGACCCTGACAGGCTCGACTGCACGCCCCCGCCGAACAGCGTCGACAGGCCGCCGCCCTTGGCGCGGTGCAGCAGCACCAGCAACACCACCAGGATGCTGGTGACGACCAGGGTGATCTGCAGGGCCAATTGCATGACGTGCAGCCTACCGGCTTCGCGGCGGCATCACGGCAGCGGCCCGCCGGCGGCGATGGCCGCCAGCGTCGCGAACTGCTCGCCGTCCAGCGACGCGCCCCCGACGAGGCCGCCGTCGACGTCGTTCTGGGCGACGATGTCGCCGATGTTCTTCGCGTTCACCGAGCCGCCGTAGAGGACCCGGACGCCCTCGGCGATCTGCGGTGATGCCAGCGCGCCCAGCTCCGCGCGGATCGCCGCGCACACCTCCTGGGCGTCGCCCGCGCTGGCCACCCGGCCGGTGCCGATCGCCCAGACCGGCTCGTAGGCGATGACGACCCGGCCGATCTGCTCGGCCGAAAGGCCGGCCAGCGAGCCGCGCAGCTGCTTCTCGCAGTGGCTGACGTGCTCGCCGGCCTCCCGGACCTCCAGGTGTTCGCCGATGCAGACGATCGGCGTCAGTTCGTTCTTCAGGGCGGCGGTCGCCTTGGCGGCCACCAGGTCGTCGTCCTCGTTGTGGTAGGTGCGCCGCTCGGAGTGCCCGACGACGACGAACGAGCAGCCCAGCTTCGACAGGAAGGCGCCGCTGATGTCTCCGGTGTAGGCGCCCGAGTCGTGCTGGGACAGGTCCTGGGCGCCGTAGGTCAGCCGCAGCTTGTCGCCGTCGACGAGGGTCTGCACGCTGCGCAGGTCGGTGAACGGCGGGAGCACGGTGACGTCGACCTTGTCGTAGTACTTGTCCGGCAGCGCGAAGGCGATCTTCTGCACCAGCGCGATCGCCTCGAAGTGATTGAGGTTCATCTTCCAGTTGCCGGCGATCAGGGGCTTGCGGCTCACGAGGCTCCTCCACTTGGCTGCGGCCGGCCCAGTACCTCGATGCCGGGCAGCGTCTTGCCCTCCAGGTATTCCAGCGATGCGCCACCGCCGGTGGATATGTGCGAGAACTCACCCTCGTGGATGCCGAGCGCGCGCACGGCGGCCGCGGAGTCGCCGCCGCCGACCACGCTGAACGCACCCTTGCCCGTCGCGGCGACGATCGCCTCGGCCACGCCCTTGGTGCCCGCCGCGAACGCGGGGAACTCGAACACGCCCATCGGGCCGTTCCAGAAGACGGTCTCGGCGTTGGACAGCAGCGCCGCGAACCGCCGCACCGACTCGGGTCCGACGTCCAGGCCCATCTTGTCGTCCGGAATCCGGTCCGCGGCCACGGTCTCCGGCGACGAGTCGGCGGCGAAGCGCTCCGCCACCACGATGTCCACCGGAAGGCGCAGCACGTCGGCGTAGGTCTCACTTAGCCTGCGGCACGTGTCGACCATGTCGGTCTCGAGCAGGGATGTGCCAACCGAAAGGCCCTGCGCGGCAAGGAAAGTGAAGCACATGCCGCCGCCGATCACGATGCTGTCGGCCTTGGTCGCCAGCGACTCGATGACGCCGAGCTTGTCGGACACCTTCGACCCGCCGAGCACCACCGCGTACGGGCGCTTGGTCGAGGCCGTCAGCTGCTCGAGCACCCGGATTTCCTCGGCGACCAGCGTGCCGGCGTAGTGCGGCAGCAGGGTGGCGACGTCGTACACGGAGGCTTGCTTGCGGTGCACCACCCCGAAGCCGTCGGAGACGAAAGCGCCCCCCGGCGAGACCAGTTCGGCCAGCAGCTTGGCCAGGGCGAGTCGCTCGCCGTCGTCCTTGCTGGTCTCCCGCGGGTCGAACCGGACGTTCTCCAGCAACAGGACGTCGCCGTCGGTCAACCCCTCGGCGCGGGCCAGCGCGTCGCCGCCCACCACGTCGCCGGCCAATTGCACGTGCCGGCCCAGCTGTTCGCCGAGCGCGGCGGCCACCGGCGCCAGCGACAGCGCGGGGTCGGGTCCGCCCTTGGGGCGGCCCAGGTGCGCGGCGATCACCACCTTGGCGCCGGCCTCGGCCAGCGCCCGCAACGTCGGGACGGACGCGGTGATGCGGCCCGGGTCGGTGATGGCCCCCGCGTCGAGCGGCACGTTCAGGTCGGAGCGCACCAGCACGGCGCGACCTGAAACACCTTCCGCCAGAAGGTCTTCGAGGCTGGGAACGGACACGGTCTACAGCGACTTGCCAACCAGTGCGACCAGGTCGACCAGGCGGTTCGAGTAACCCCACTCGTTGTCGTACCACGACACCACCTTGGCCTGGTTGGCGATCACCTTGGTCAGGCCGGAGTCGAAGATCGAGCTGTGCGGGTCGGTGACGATGTCGCTGGAGACGATCGGCGCGTCGTAGTACTTCAGGATGCCCTTGAGCCGGCCCTCGGCGGCGGCCTTGAACGCCGCGTTGATCTCCTCGACGCTCGCGGACTTGGACAGGTCGGCGGTCAGGTCGGTCACCGAGCCGGTGGGAATCGGCACGCGCAGCGCGTACCCGTCGAGCTTGCCCTTCAGGTTGGGCATCACCAGGCCGATGGCCTTGGCCGCGCCGGTGGAGGTGGGCACGATGTTCAGTGCCGCGGCGCGGGCGCGACGCAGGTCCTTGTGCGGGCCGTCCTGCAGGTTCTGATCCTGCGTGTAGGCGTGGATGGTGGTCATCAGGCCCCGGTCGATGCCGAATTCGTCGTCGAGCACTTTGGCAAGCGGCGCAAGGCAGTTCGTGGTGCACGACGCGTTGGAGATGATGTTCTGGCTGCCGTCGTACTTGTCGTCGTTGACCCCGAGAACGATGGTGATGTCCTCGTCGGTCGCGGGCGCGGAGATGATCACTTTCTTCGCGCCGGCGTCCAGGTGGCCCTTGGCCTTGGCCGCGTTGGTGAACAGCCCGGTGGATTCCACGACGACGTCGACGCCGAGGTCGCCCCACGGCAGCGCCGCCGGGCCCTCCCGGACCTCGAGCGCCTTGATTTTCGCGGGGCCCACGACGATGGTGTCGTCGCCTTCGAGGCTGACGTCGTGGGGCAGCCGGCCGAGGATCGAGTCGAATTTGAGCAGGTGCGCCAGCGTGCTGTTGTCCGTGATGTCGTTGACGGCGATCACCTCCACGTCGGCGATGCCCTGCTCCTGTTGGGCCAGTAGGGCCCGGTAGAAGTTGCGTCCGATTCGACCGAAGCCGTTGATGCCTACTCGGACCGTCACTTGTCTCTCCCTGTCTGATCGCTGATGAAACCGCTCGCCGTCAGCCTAGATCAGTAGCGACGACGGTTGCTGGGCGTCCCCCTCGGAGGTGACCTGCGTTACCCGCGCAGCCGCCGCAGCGCGGCGGTGGCGGCGTGATAGCCGCACAGTCCGTGGATGCCGGCGCCCGGCGGCGCGGACTGCGAGCACAGGTAGACGCCGGGAACGCCGGTCGCGTATGGGTTGACGGCGATGCGCGGGCGCAGGACCACCTGCAGGCCGTCGTTGGCGCCGCCGATGATGTCGCCGCCGATGAAGTTCGGGTTGTAGGCCTGCAGGTCGGCGGCGCTCTTGCTGACGGACGCCAGGATGCGGTCGCGGAATCCCGGGGCGAACCGCTCGATCTGGTCGACGACCGCGGCGGTGGCGTCGCCGGTGTAGCCGAACGGCACGTGCGCGTAGGCCCAGATCGGGTTGACGTTGCCGGCCGACCGGGACGGGTCGGCCAGGTACTGCTGCCCGACGAGCACGAACGGCCGCCGCACCATCTTGCCTTGCGCGCGTTGACGTTCGGTGTCCGCGATCTCGGCGAAGGTGCCGCCGAGGTGAACGGTGCCGGCGCGGCCGCAGTCGGGATTCGTCCACGGGATGTCGCCCTCGATCGCGAAGTCGACCTTGAACGCCGAGGACCCCTGGCGGTAGCGCCGGTAGGACCGCCTGATCCGGCCCGGCATCACGTCGCCGTATATCGACAGCACCGCGGCGGGACTGAGATCCAGCATGACGATGTCGGCGCCGGGGATGTCCCTGCGGCTCGACACGGTCACCCCCGTCGTCACGCCGCCGCCGTGCGCGGCCAAAGCCGCGGCCAGCGCCCGGATGATCGAACCGGATCCGCCCTCGGCGACGGGCCAGCCGTAGCGGTGCGCGGTGGCCAGAAACATCAACCCGAGCGCGGAGGTGAGCGGCCGGTCCAGCCGGGTGAACATGTGCGCGGCGGCGCCGCCGAACAACGCGCGCGCCGGCTCGGTGCGAAACCAGCGCGCCAGCACGGTTGCCGGCAGCACCGCGCGCGGACCGAACGCCGCGAGGCGGATCGGGTGACGCGGGATGTTGAGCACCGGGCGGAGCAAGTCCTGGGCCAGCTGGTCGAACCCGGCCGCGAGATCGCCGACGGCGCGGCGCCACCGGGTGCCGTCGGGTCCCATGCCGGCGACGGTCTGATCGATCGACTGGTACAGCACACCCGCGCTGCCGTCATCGAGCGGGTGCGCGCAGTCGATTTCCGGCCACTTCAAGGTCAGTCCATGGCTTTGGAGGTCGATCTCCTGCCAGAACGGTGAGCCGACTGCCCACGGGTGAGACGCCGAGCAGTGGTCGTGAATCACCCCGGGCAGCGTCAGCTCGCTGGAGCGCGCTCCCCCGCCGATGGTGTCGCGGGCCTCCAGCACCTGGACGTCGACACCGTGGCGGGCGAGTTGGATCGCGGCGGCCAGGCCGTTAGGACCGGCGCCGACGACCACCGCCTTTGTCATGACTCCGGATGAAGCACGTTTTGCGTGGTGACGTGGACCGGGAACTCGTCGCCCGGCTCGGCCCACGGCTGACGCGACAGCATGTCCTCGATGGTGACGTAGCCCGCCTCGATCAGTCCGGTCTTGGCGTCGAGGATGCGGTACCACTGTTTCTGGATGTGGATCGGTTGGCCCTCCAGGACGATCACGCGAAGGTCGCCGTCCTCGAGGTGGCAGCGCCGCTGTACGGCTTCCAGCAACTGCTCGTTATGCAGATGACCCTCACCGAAGTTCCACCCGACCAACGGCCCGGCGACCACCTCGCCCTCACGAATCTTGTAGTCGGCTTCGTTGTCGATCGCGCGGGGTAACAACGCGTTGAGCACCCGGCCGTGGAGGTGCATCGCCCGGAACGCCGCGACCTTGTCGGCCATGATTTCGGCGGTCGCCGGGCCGTAGAGCTTGGCCAGCTGGTTGACGACGAGCGCAGAGCTCTTGACGACTTCGGCGTCGACCTTCTCCTCGATGCCCGCGCGGAAGCACCACACGCTGCAGGCCCAGTTGCCGGCGTAGTAGCGCATCGCGGGGAGGAACGAAACCTTCTCGGGGAACATGTTTCCCACGATCACGATGGCTACCACGACGACCATGAGCGCGAGCAGCAGCGGCGAGGAAAGGTCGGTGGCGTGGATCGCGGCGTAGTGCCCGAACAGGTAGAACAGCGAGAAGATGAAGAACACGTTCCACTCCAACGGGACTCCCATCGGGAGGTTGGAAATGATGTTGAGGTGGAAGATCACCATGAACCCGATGAGAAACCACCGCCACGGCTGATCGCCGGCGACGAACACCAGGACCGTCGGGACGATGAACTCCGCCGTGGTGCCGCCGACGTGGGCCATGAGTTTCGGAAGCAAGCTGGGCCGTAGGTCGTTGACGTGGTCGCGGTAGAGCAGGTGCTTGATCGGCAGGAACAGCTTGGGCCGCAGCAGCGCGTTGTTGCTCGTCATCACCGACACGACGTAGGGGAAGTGGTGGTTGAGCTTGGAGGTCGCCGCCCCCCACCAGAGCAGCAGCATGATGATCTTGAACGCCGCGATTTGATCCGTGAACGGGAAAAAGAACACGAACAGTTTCAGCCAGTAGTGTTCCCCGCGCGCGGCCAGGAAGATGGTCTTGTCGCGCAGGCCCAGCAGCGCCAGCGCGACGATCGTGGGGATCACCACGACGGGGTTGATCAGGCCGACATCGCCGGCGCCCGTGACCGGCCCCCCGTGCCCGGGTGACAGCAGCGCCCACACCGCGCCGATCAACACGATGGCATAGAGGGCGACGTCGACGAGAGTGCGGGAATCGCCGCGGGTGAGCGGAACCTTATCCGGCCAGGCCGGCAGTCGAATCGTGTTGGGCCGCAACCAATACAGAACTCCACCGATGGGAGGCATGAACCGTCCGGTCAGCGGGCCGGATCCGCAGCCCAGGCCCAGGACCTCGAACAGCAGCGTGAAGACGATCACCTTCTGATACACGATCGGTTGGGTCCACCAATCGCCGATGCGGCCCAGGCCGCCCAGGCCCGGGGTCAGCGAGATGATCGCGGCCGGGGCGGCGACATACACCGCGATCTTGAGCAGGTAGAGCAGATACACCGCATACGGTGTTCCGAAGCCGTGTTCCGCCCAATGCCGGGTGACGACCTGCAGCCGCGTTGCCCGTGGCAGGGTCGGCCACGTGTCGTGATCGACGTCCGGAAGCTCCGGTGACATGAATCCCATGGCTGGCCTCTCTGTCGCCGAAAACGGCTGCGGCAAGCGCTATTTCACCCGAACCGCTGGCGCAGCCCTTCGATCATCCCATCGAGTGATTGCCGTTCCTGTTCTTCGCCGCGCAGCATGTGCCGGAAGTTGGCGGCGCCTTCGGCGTCGCGGTTGGACTCGCAGACGGCGATCGCCTGGTGGTATCGGTCGATGCGATGCTGGCTGAGCCGCCGGCTCTGGGCGAGCAGGCGCAGGAAGTAGTCGGCCTGCCGGCGATCGGCCATCGCAGCCGCGGCCGCCGAAAAATCGGCATCGCGACTTCCGCGCCGGGATGGACGTGTCCGCCGGTCCAGCGCGGTGCCCGACCTGTGGGCAGCGACCGAGCGCGACGCGCGCTCGTCGGGCGAACCGGCGAAGTCCATCTGTTCTCTCAACTGGACGTTGGCGAAGGGACGGGGCGTAACCATACCCTGCCCGGTGCCGCCCGGTCCACAAGCGGATTCCGGCCGCTCACACCGGGCTCGCTACCATCGAGGAACCTCAGCGCGGCAAGGAAGCCTCAAGGAGAACCGTGAGCGACAACGACAGCGACGACATCGGCAAATTCGACCCTGGCACCACCCGGCGGTTGATGAGCGCGATGCGCCCGTTCTTGAAGACATATTTCCGGTCTGAGGTGCACGGGCTGGACGCGTTCCCGCCCGGTGGGGCGCTGGTCGTCGCGAATCATTCCGGCGGCATGTTCCCGATGGACGTCCCGATCTTCAGCGTCGACTTCTACGAGAAGTTCGGCTACGACCGGCCGGTCTACACGCTCAGCCACGACATCCTGTTCATGGGCCCGACGGCGCCGCTGTTCCGGCGCGCCGGCTACATCCGGGCCAACCCCGAGAACGCGGCCAAGGCGCTGCGGGCCGGCGGCGTGGTGGTCGTTTTTCCCGGCGGCGACTACGACGCCTACCGGCCCACGCTGGCGGAGAACGTCATCGACTTCAACGGCCGCAAGGGCTACGTCCGCACGGCGATCGAGGCCGGCGTGCCCATCGTCCCGGCCGTGTCCATCGGCGGGCAGGAGACCCAGCTCTATCTGTCCCGCGGCACCTGGCTGGCCGAACGGCTGGGTATCAAGCGGCTGCTGCGCAGCGCCATCATGCCGGTTTCGTTCGGTTTCCCATTCGGGTTCAGCGCCGTGATCCCGCCCAACCTGCCGCTGCCCAGCAAGCTCGTGATGCAACTGCTGGAACCGATCGACATCGCCGCGCAATTCGGCGAGGACCCGGACGTCGACGAGGTCGACGAGCACGTCCGGTCGGTCATGCAGGACGGCCTGACCACGCTCGCGTCCGGCCGCCGCTTCCCGATTCTGGGCTGAGCCATGGCATCTCGTCTCAACCAGGCCCTCGGCATCATCACCACACTGAGGCGCGCCGGAATGATCGCGCCGATGCGGCCCGACCGCTACCTGAAGATCGCCGCCGCGATGCGTCGCGAGGGCCTGGGCATCACCGTGGGTTTCGCCAGCGCCGCGCAGCGCTGCCCGGACCGTCCCGGGCTGGTCGACGAGCTGGGCACGCTGACGTGGCGCGAGCTCGACGAAAACATCGACGCGCTGGCCGCGGCGCTGCAGAAGCTGCCCGGCGGCAGGGTCATCGGGATCATGTGCCGCAATCACCGGGGCTTCGTGGAATCGCTGGTGGCCGGCAATCGGATCGGCTCCGACATCCTGCTACTCAACACGTCGTTCGCCGGGCCGGCGCTGGCCGACGTCGTCAACCGCGAAGGGGTCGACACCGTCATCTACGACGAGGAGTTCACCGAGACGGTGGACCGCGCGCTGGCCGACAAGCCGGACGCCACCCGGATCCTGGCCTGGACCGACGGCCAGCACGAGTCGGCCTTGATAAAACTAGGGAAGCTCGTCGCCGATCACGCCGGGCAGCGGCCCGAGCGCACCGGCCGCAAGGGCAGGATGATCTTGCTCACCTCCGGAACCACCGGAACACCCAAGGGCGCCAACCAGACTGGCGGCAACGCCGGGATCGGCACGCTCAAGGCGATCCTGGACCGCACGCCGTGGCGGGCCGAGGAGCCGATCGTGATCGTCGCGCCGATGTTTCACGCGTGGGGTTTTTCCCAGCTGGTGTTCGCCGCATCGATGGCCTGCACCGTGATCACCCGGCGCAAATTCGACCCGGAGGCCACGCTGGATCTCATCGACCGGCACCGGGCGACCGGCCTCGCGGTGGTCCCGGTGATGTTCGACCGCATCATGGACCTGCCCGACGAGGTACGAAACCGGTACAGCTGCAAGTCATTACGGTTCGCGGCGGCATCCGGTTCGCGGATGCGCCCGGATGTGGTGATCGCGTTCATGGACCAGTTCGGCGACGTGATTTACAACAACTACAACGCCACCGAGGCCGGCATGATCGCCACCGCCACGCCGGAAGACCTGCGCGCCGCGCCGGACACCGCGGGCCGGCCCGCGGGCGGGACCGAAATCCGGATCCTGGACCCGGATTTCAACGAGGTGCCCACCGGCGAGGTGGGCAGCATCTACGTCCGCAACGACACCCAGTTCGAGGGGTACACCTCGGGCACCACCAAGGATTTCCACGCCGGGTTCATGTCGTCGGGAGACGTCGGCTACCTCGACGAGGCCGGACGGCTGTTCGTCGTCGGCCGCGACGACGAGATGATCGTCTCCGGCGGCGAGAACGTCTACCCGATCGAGGTGGAGAAGACGCTGGCGGCGCACCCCGACGTGGCGGAGGCCGCGGTGATCGGCGTCGACGACGAGCAGTACGGCCAGCGGCTGGCGGCGTTCGTGGTGCTGAGCCCGGGCGCGCAGGCCACCGCGGACACGCTCAAGCAACACGTGCGGGAGAACCTGGCCAACTACAAGGTGCCCCGCGAAATATCGGTCCTCGACGAGCTCCCCCGCGGCAGCACGGGCAAGATCCTGCGGGCCGAATTGCAATCGCGGGTCAGCGGCTGATGCGGTCGATGCTGAAGAAGCCGCGGCCACTGGCCCGCGCCGCCATCGAATTCATCAACGCCGCCAACGGATTACGCCCGCTCGCCCGCAAGGGCTACCCCACCGTCGCGGTGTTCTGGTTCGGCTGGCCCACGTCGGAGGTGCCGGGCGTGTACTTCACCGCGTCGCTACTCGACGCGCTGCGCCGCGGCCGCCGCGGCGACTTCGCCGGGCGGCGGGGGAAGGCGGCGCTGGCCCTGACCGCCGCGTCCTGGGCGATCCTGGGGGTGATCCGCTGGCGCGGCGTCACCACCCCGGGCCCGGTGCTGGAGGCCGGGCTGCGCGAGCAACTGGGAGCCGACTACGCCGAGGCGCTGGCCGAACTCCCGCAGACCGAGCCCAAGCGCCGCGGACGGCGCAACCTGCCGCTGGGCAACACCGTGGCCCGGCGGCGCTACGTCGAGAAGACGAACGTCGTGTCCTATGGGCCGCACGGCCGGGCGAACCTCGCCGACATCTGGCGCCGTCGCGACCTGCCCCGCGACGGCAAGGCGCCGGTGCTGGTGCAGGTGCCCGGCGGCGCCTGGGTGATCGGAATGCGCCGTCCCCAGGCCTATCCCCTGATGAGCCACCTGGCGGCCCGCGGCTGGGTGTGCGTGTCGGTCGGCTACCGGGTTTCCCCGATGCACACCTGGCCCGACCACATCGTCGACGTCAAGCGGGCGCTGGCCTGGGTCAAGGAGAACATCGCGCGATACGGCGGTGATCCCGACTTCGTCGCCATCACCGGCGGCTCCGCCGGCGGTCACCTGGCCGCGCTCGCGGCGCTGACGCCCAATGACCCCAAATTCCAGCCGGGCTTCGAAGACGCCGACACGTCGGTGGTTGCCGCGGTCCCGGTGTACGGGCGCTACGACTGGTTCTCCACCGAGGGCGAGGGCCGTCCCGAATTCGTCCGATTGCTCGAAAAGTTCGTAGTGAAGCGAAAATTCGCCGACCACCGCGATATCTACGTCGACGCGTCGCCGATCCGGCGGCTGCGGGCCGACGCGCCGCCGTTCTTCGTCTTGCACGGCGCCGACGACTCCCTCATTCCGGTCGGCGAGGCACGCGAATTCGCCGAGGAACTGCGCGGGGTGTCGAAGTCGCCGGTGGCCTACGCCGAATTGCCCGGCGCCCAACACGGTTTCGACATCTTCGGCTCGCCGCGGGCGCATCAAGCCGCCGAGGCGGTGGCCCGGTTTCTGTCCTGGGTGTACGCGACCGCCTATCCGGGCCGCGACTAAGCCAGCGCCGCCGCTTTCTCGAGTTCGGTCAGCGCCGGCTCGATCGCGTCGGCCATATCGTCGATGTCGTTGGCCACCTCGGGCGTGGTCACGAAGCCGAAGTCCAGGTAGTCGGTGTAGGAGAAGCAGGTGACGTTCAGGGCGATGTCCATGACCGGCGGGCCGAGCGGAACCAGCGAGTCGAGCTTGGCCCCCGCCATGTACAACGGGAACGGCGGCCCGGGGACATTGGACACAACCAGGTTGAGCGGAGCCAGGTTTCGCGACAGGCCGGTGGCCGTGTAGGCACGCGCGGCCAGGTGCAGCAGCCCCGGCGGGGTGGTCTCGGTCAGCCCCATGATCTGATGCGCCGACAGCGCCTTGGCCATCCCCTTGGCGCTTTGCGTGCTTTCGTGGATGGCGCGCAGCCGCTCGCCCGGGTCGTCGATGTCGGTGGCCAGGGATGCGGTCATCGAGCTGATCTTGTTGCCGATCTCGTCCTTGTTCTCGTCGGTTCGAGTCGAGACGGGGATCTGCGCGATCAGCGGTTTGGTGGGCAGCTCACCACGTTTCTGCAAATATTCGCGTGCGGCGCCGGCGACCATGGCCAGCACGACATCGTTGAGCTTGACGTCGTACGCGTCCTTGACGGCCTTGGCCCGGGCCAGCTCGACGCGGCAGCCGGTGACCCGCCGGTGCGGCGACACCGGCGCGTTGAACCGGGTCTTGGGCGCCTCGAAGTAGCGCGGCGGCCGGCTGGCGATACCCAACGCGGCGACCTGCTGGCGCACCGTCTGCTCGACCAGCCGGGCGATGCGGAAGGGCGTCTTGACGCCGACGTTGATGAGCGCACCCACCGCGCGCCGCTCCAGCCCGGGAAGCTGGAAGCCCACCAGCGATCCGACCGTCTCCTGTTGCGGCGGACGGGGTTCCGGCGTGACGTCCAGAAGGATTTCACCCAACCCGGCACCCGACACCCCGTCGACGATGGCGTGGTGCATCTTGGTCAGCGTGGCGATCCGGCCGCCTTCGACACCCTCGATGACCCACAGTTCCCACAGCGGCCGGGAGCGGTCCAGCTTGTAGGACATCAGCCGGCCCACCAGCTCCTCGAGCTCGCGCCGACTCCCCGGAGCGGGCACACCGATCCGGCGCACGTGGAAGTCGATGTCGAGTTCGGAATCCTCGACGAACCAGGGCCGGTCCAACCCGAGGGGCGCGCCGGTGACCCGCCAGCGCAACTGCGGGATCTCGGGCAGCCGCTCGATGAGCAGTTCGCGGAGGCGCTGAAAACTGTAGTCCGGCGCATCGCTGGGATCGCAGATCGCCAGCGCGCCCACATGCATATGCCAGCCCGACGTTTCGGCCGACCAGAACGCCGCATCAACACTCGATAGCCGCTTCATGCGATGACCGTAGCCCTCCCCCACCCCTTGCGCCCAGCAATCCGCTGGTTAGCTAGGCATCTTCCAAAAGGTCTGGCGTTACCGCCGACTCGGTGTCGGGGATGCCGTCGACCTTCGCCTTGCGGTCGGCCATCGAGAGCAATCGCCGAATACGGCCCGCCACAGCGTCTTTCGTCATCGGAGGGTCGGCCAGGCGGCCGAGCTCCTCGAGGGAAGCCTGCCGATGCTCGACACGCAGCTTGCCGGCCGACGCCAGATGGTCGGGGACGCTGTCGCCGAGTATCTCCAGTGCCCGCTCCACCCGCGCCGCCGCCGCGACCGCGGCCCGCGCCGAGCGGCGCAGGTTGGCGTCGTCGAAGTTGGCGAGGCGGTTGGCCGTCGCGCGCACCTCGCGACGCATCCTGCGCTCCTCCCAGATCAACCGGGTGTCCTGGGCGCCCATCCGCGTCAGCAGCGCGCCGATGGCCTCGCCGTCGCGCACCACCACCCGATCGGCGCCACGCACCTCGCGCGCCTTCGCGCTGACGCCCAGCCGGCGGGCGGCGCCCACCAAAGCCAGCGCGGCCTCCGGGCCGGGGCAGCTGACCTCCAGCGCCGACGAGCGTCCGGGCTCGGTCAACGAGCCGTGCGCCAGGAAGGCTCCCCGCCACGCGGCTTCGGCGTCGGTGATGCTGCCGCCGACCACCTGTGCGGGCAGACCCCGCACCGGACGACCCCGCATGTCGAGCAGGCCCGTCTGGCGTGCGAGCGCCTCACCGTCGTTGGCCACCCGGAGCACGTACCGCGTGCTCTTGCGAATTCCGCTGGCCGACAACACATGTACGACGGCGTTGTAGCCGTAAAGATCGAAGATGTCCTTGCGCAGCCGCCGCGCGATGTTGCCCAGATCCACCTCGGCCTCGACCAGGACTCGCCCGCCAACGATGTGCAACCCACCGGCGAACCGCAACAGGGAGGTGACTTCCGCCCGACGCGCGCTGACCGATTTCACGACCAGGCGGCTCAGCTCGTCCTTGACTTCGGTCGTCATCGCCACGCGTCGTCACCCCTCGTATCGCTCTCGACCCGAATCTCCGCGGTGGTTCTCGACGAAGGCACTCCCGGGGCCCTGGGGCCCCCTCGGACCCCGTCCAGGGCCGCCGCGAGCTTGCCCGGGTCATGTAAAGGTCTACCAGGTGTGGCCACGTCGGCGAAGTGGACCTCGGCCTGCAGCAGCGTCGCGGTGCGGCGCAGCTGCTCGCGTTCCCGCTCACTCGGCACCCGCTCGGCGTCGATGATGATGTCGTGGACGGTGAACCCGGGCGCATGCTGGGCGAGCACGTGCAGATGCCGCTCCACCGAGAATCCGGCCGTCTCCCCAGGCTCCGCGACCAGGTTGAGCACCAGGGCACGCCGCGCGCTGGTCCTGCGCAGCGCGGCGGCCAGGTCCGGCACCAGCACGTGCGGGATCACGCTGGTGAACCAGGAACCGGGGCCCAGCACCACCAGGTCGGCGGACATGATGGCGTCCACCGCCTGCCGGGTCGCCGGCGGGTCGGCGGGAAGCAGCCGCACGCGGCGCACCTTGCCGGGTGTGGTGGCGATCGCCACCTGGCCGCGGATCAGCCGGAACATCCGCGGGTCGGACTCCAGGCCAGAGACGTCGGCCTCGATCTCCAGCGCGATCGGGCACATCGGCAACACCCTGCCCTTGACCCCGAGGATGCGCCCGAGCTCGTCGAGTGCGGCGACCGGATCGGCCAGCACCTCGTTGAGCCCGGCCAGCATCAGGTTGCCGATCGGATGCCCCGCCAACGCGCCGCTGCCGCCGAATCGGTGCTGCAGGATGGTCGCCCACAGTCGCCCATACGGGCTGTCGGATGCCAACGCCGCCAACGCCATTCGCAAATCGCCCGGCGGGATGACACCCAGTTCGCTGCGCAACCGGCCGGACGAGCCACCATCGTCGGCAACCGTGACCACGGCGGTGACGTAGGGGGTCAGCCGGCGGGCCGCGGACAGCGTCGCATGCAAGCCGTGTCCGCCCCCGAGGGCAACGATGCCCTCGCTATTCGGTGAGCTCATTCGCGGCCCAGATCCCGGTGCAGCACCCGCACCGACAGCTGCGCATTGCCGCCCAGCAGCTGCATCAAGGCCTCGGCGATCGCGACGCTGCGATGCTTACCGCCGGTGCAGCCAATGGCGACCGTCATGTATCGCTTGCCCTCCCGGCGGTAGCCGCCGACGACCAGAGATAGCAATCGATGGTAGGCGTCGAGAAACTCGGCGGCGCCGGGTTGGCTCAACACGTAATCGCGCACCGCCGGGTCTTGGCCGGTGAGCGGGCGCAGCTCGTCGACCCAGTGTGGGTTGGGCAGGAATCGCACGTCCATGACCATGTCGGCATCCATCGGCAGGCCGTACTTGAAGCCGAACGACTCCACGGTGACGCTGGTGGTCGCGGCGCCGTCGGAACCGAAGGCCCGCTCGATGTTTTCCCTCAGGCCCCGCACTGACAATGTCGACGTGTCGATGATCAGGTCGGCGGTGGCGCGAACCGGGGCCAACATCGCGCGCTCGGCGGCGATACCCTCGGCCAAGGTCTGCTCGCCCTGCAAGGGATGGCTGCGGCGGTTCTGTTCGTAGCGGCGGACCAGCATGTCGTCGGACGCCTCCATGAACACCACGCGCGGGGTGATGTTGCGGGTGGCCAGTTCGGTGCGCACCGAGTCCAAATCGCCGGTGAATCCCCGTGATCGAACGTCCATCACCACCGCGAGCTGGGTGATCCGCGACCCGGCGGCCAGCCCGAAGTCCACCATCCGGGTGATCAACTCGGGCGGCAGGTTGTCGGCGACGTACCAGCCGAGGTCCTCGAGCACCTTCGCCGCGGTGCCGCGTCCGGCCCCGGACAACCCGGTCACCAGGACGACGTCGATGCCTGGAGCGTTCGTCATCGGTCAATCCTGGGGTCGCAGCGCTTCGAGAACGGCCGTGGCGGTCGCCACGCCGATACCCGGGACGGCGGTGATCTGGTCGACGGTGGCCTCCTTGAGGCGGGCTAGCGAGCCGAAATGCGTTACCAGTGCCTTACGGCGATGTTCTCCCAATCCTGGCACCGAATCGAGCGCTGAGGCGGTCATTCGCTTGGATCGCTTGCTGCGATGGTAGGCGATGGCGAACCGGTGCGCCTCGTCACGCACGCGCTGCAGCAAATAGAGTCCCTCGCTGTTGCGCGGCATGATGACGGGATCCGGCTCGGACGGCACCCACACCTCTTCCAGCCTCTTGGCCAGGCCGATCACCGCCACGTCGGTGATGCCGAGCTCGTCGAGCACGGCGCTGGCCGCGTTGACCTGGGGGGCGCCGCCGTCGACGACGTAGAGGTTGGGCGGGTAGGCGAACCGGCGCGATTTTCCTTCCGGCGAAAGCATATTCGGGTCGTTCTGCTCGCTCAGGTGGCGCGCGAACCGGCGCCGGGTGACCTCGGCGATGGAGGCGACGTCGTCGGAGCGTCCCTGCCCCGCGGCTTCCCGGATCCCGAAGTGCCGATAGTCGGATTTGCGCGGCATGCCGTCCTCGAACACCACCAACGAGCCCACCACGTCGGTGCCCTGCACGTGGCTGATGTCGATACATTCGATCCGCAGCGGCGCGTCGGCCAAGCCCAGGGCGTCCTGAATATTCTGCAGCGCAGCGGATCTGGCGTTGAAGTCACCGGCCCGCTTCAACTTATGTTGCTGCAGCGCCTCTTTCGCGTTGCGCTGCACGGTTTCGGCCAGGGCGCGCTTATCCCCCCGGCGCGGCACCCTTAGGGTGACGCGCGAACCGCGCAGGCCGGACAGCCAGCTGGCCAACTCGTCGGCGTTCGACGGTAGGCAGGGCACCAGCACCTCGCGGGGAACCGGGTTGGTGGATTCGTCGGCGGCGCCGTCCAGCTCGGCCTGTTCGCCGTAGAACTGGGTGAGAAATTGTTCGACCAACCGCTCCTCGCCGGATTCGCCCGGGTCCCCGGACTTTTCGACGATCCAGCCGCGCTGACCGCGAACCCGCCCGCCGCGGACGTGGAACACCTGCACGGCCGCTTCGAGTTCGTCGTCGGCGAAGGCGACCACGTCGGCGTCGGTGCCGTCGCCAAGCACCACGGCCTGCTTCTCCATCGCCCGCTTCAGCGCGGACAGGTCGTCGCGAAGCCGCGCGGCCCGTTCGAAATCGAGTTGATCCGCCGCGGCGTTCATCTGCTGCTCCAGCTCGCGGGCAAAACGGTCGGTCTTGCCGGACAGGAAATCGCAGAAGTCCACGACGATTTGGCGATGCTGTTCGGCGCTGACCCTGCCGACGCACGGCGCCGAGCATTTGTCGATGTAGCCGAGCAGGCACGGACGGTCGATCTGCTTGTGCCGCTTGAATACTCCGGCCGAGCATGTTCGCGCCGGGAACACCCGGGTGAGCAGGTCCAGCGTTTCCCGGATCGCCCATGCGTGGGAGTACGGCCCGAAATAGCGCACGCCCTTGCGCCGCGGGCCGCGATAAACCATCAGCCGGGGAAACTCCTCGTTGAGGGTGACGGCCAGGACCGGATAGGACTTGTCGTCGCGGTAGCGAACGTTGAACCGCGGATCGAATTCCTTGATCCAGTTGTATTCCAGCTGCAGCGCCTCGACTTCGGTGTTGACCACCGTCCACTCGACCTTGGCCGCGGTGGTCACCATCTGCCGGGTGCGCGGGTGCAAGCCGGCGACGTCGGCGAAGTATGACGTCAGCCGGCTGCGCAGGCTCTTGGCCTTGCCGACGTAGATGACTCGCCCGTGCGGGTCCCGGAATCGGTAGACGCCGGGCTCTACCGGGATGGACCCGGGCGCGGGGCGATACGTCGCGGGATCTGGCACGTACCCAGGCTAGTAGCCGCTAGAAGGGCGGCGGCTCGTCGGGATCGGCGGGTGGGGCGGGGCCGGTGGGTGCCGTTTGGGTGGCCAGCCGCGCCGCGCGGTTGTGGTGGCGTTCGGTGTTGATGCGCGCTGCCCGGTTTTGGGCGCGGGTGGTGCGCCGCCTCGGCATCATCGCGCTGCGCTCCCCGCAGCGGATGTCCGGTGGCGCCTCGGGCGCGGGCGGCTCGCCGGTGGGTGCGCACAGCGATGGGAATAGCAAGGCGCTGGCGGGGGTGGTGACGTAGGTGTCCCCGTCGGGCAGCGTCCAGATCAGCGTGCCGTCGGGCAGTTGTTGGTCACGCCAACCCCAGAACGTTTTGAGCAAATGATGAAGCCGGCACACACATTTCAGGTTCGACGGATGCGTGGCCCCACCCTCGGCGTAGGGCACGGTGTGGTCGATATCGCATTGCGTGGCCGGCCGATCACAACCCGGGGCCCGACACGTCAGGTCCCGGCACCGGACGAACTCGGCCAGCTTGGCCGACGGCGTGTACTGCGGCTCGGCACCCTCCGGAGCGATCAGCGGCCGCAGCTTGGTGGAGGCGGCCAGCTCGGTGATCAGCTCGGCCGGGATCAGCCCCTCACCACCCAGCAGCACACCGGGCGTGGTCCCGCGGCCCTCGACGGTGGCCTGCTCGGCGATCACGTGGATCACGACGTTGCTGCGCTGCGGCCCCGGGCGGCAACCGGTCCCGCAGCCGCACACCAACGTCTCCGCCCCGGCCGCCAGCGCCTCCAGCGCATCGGCGCGCCGCTGGGCCTTGGTGCGCGGATCACCCTCACACACCGTGGCCGCCAACTCATCCAGGCGCCGATCCAGCGCCTGGCCGGTGGTGGCGAACACGCTGGCTTCCACCCACGCCATCCCCGACTCGTTGGGCCGCACATCGACATGACGCTCCTCGGCGGCCTTGACCGCCCGGCGCAGCGCGTCGCAATCCACCCTGGCAACCACCTGATCCACCGCGGCGGCCAATCCCCCGCGGGTCAGCGACGGGCGGCGCACCAGCAGCGCCGCCACCCGCGCATCCACCATCGCCAGCACCCTGTCGTCGGTGATCAAGTCGGTGCGAAACACGATCGTCTGGAACGCCCGATAATCAATCTCCCCGGCGGAGAACAGCTCGCCCACTCGCGGCAGGCGCTCGCGCAGCGCCATCGCATAGCGCAGGTAGCTATGACCCATCGCCACACTGCACCGCAGCGCCGCGGCCACCTGCGCGGCCACCGCCTCCCAGGTATCGGTGGCCCAGTCGGCGTGCTCTCCGGTCGCGCGACAGCGCAGCACCAACAAATCGCCCACGGCCATCAGCCGCTCCCCGGCCGCCCGCGCCTCAGCGCGCCCCGCCTCGCGCACCCGATCGAGCAGCGCCGCCGACTCGGGCGTCGCCCGCGAAGCCTCGAGGTATTCGAACATGTGTTCGAGTGTAGCAGGCCCCGACGACAACCTCAGGTGGTGCGGCGGTCGATCTGCGCACGACGTTTCGACGCCCAGTCCCTCATCGGGAATCCCGGCTTGACGTCGCAGGCCGACATCATCAAAACGACCCGCGACAACGCCGCGAGCCCATAGTCACAAGTCCAGTCCGGACGGGTCATGGTCCACACCAGGACGCCATCGTCGGTAGTGCCGAAGAAGCTGAGTCGCATCGGCCGAAACGCGCCGCTGGGGGACACACCGATGGCCTCGCCGTGACATTTCGACACGGCGCCAAAGCCTTTCGAGATGACGTCACGGATCTTCAAGGAGCGGTCATAGGTGTCGACCGATTCGGCGTAAAGCGCCTGACCGCTGACTCGGTATGCCGATTCGGCGTGGTCTGATGATCCGCCGGGCCGCAGCGGCGAACCCCTGAACAACATTGCCGCGGTGCATTCCGGCGGCCGAGCGCCGGTGAAGTAGCTGGCGCCCACGGCCATCGCGGCCGCCGGTCCGAGCGGAGTGGCATCCCCGTCCGGCAGAAGGAACTCGTGTGCGGACGTCGCGCGGTGCGAATTCGCGGGGACCCCCGGCTCGCCGGGAGCCCGCACCGCTCTACCCGCCACCGACGCCGCGCAACCGCTCACCAGCACCGCGGCGATGACTAGCGCGGCAGCCGCCCGCACGTGACGTGCCATCGGGCGATGGTACAGCGCTCAGCCGGCGGCCGGGCGATATCGCGCCAGCAGCGACCGCACGGTGTCCATGGCCTCCACCGCGCGGTCCTTGTCCGCGGCCTGGATCGCCATCACCGGGATGTACTCGTCGTCGGGCAAATCGACTCGCGCCCAGCGGTGGCCGGCGGGAAACGACACACCGACCACGTCGGACCACGGAATCAGCCTGTAGCCGAACAGGTTTCGCACCGAAATGCCCGGCGGTCCCACCCGCAGCCGGGGCCGCGCAAACAAGAGTATGCCGCCCGCGATGATGAGGCCCAGTACGGCGATCGCCACCTGGTCGGAGGTCTGGAAGATCACCCCGCTGGACTTCATCTTGAGCAGCAAGCCGACCGCGATATGCACGGCCGCGATCAGAAACGCTGCGATGTAAGCGAATAACGGTGTCCGGTGGGGCCGCAGCTCGACATCCCAGGCGTCGCTGTTCGGCGGAGTCACGACCCAGCGCGCAGGTCACGCAGGGTGAGCGCGGCGGCCAGGGCCGCGCCGGTCGCCTGGGCCCCCTTGTCCTCGGCCGATTCCGGCAGGCCGGCCCGGTCCCGCGCCTGTTCCTCGTTGTTGGTGGTGAGCACGCCGTTGCCGACGGGCGTGGAAGCGTCCAGCGAGACCCGCGTCAGGCCCTGGGTCACCGCATCGCAGACATAGTCGAAATGCGGTGTCTGGCCCCGGATCACGACACCGAGAGCGACGACGGCGTCATGGCTACGGGCGAGTTCCTGCGCAATGACGGGAATCTCGATGGCGCCGAGCACGCGGACCACCGTCGGGTTGCCGACACCCGAATCGGCCGCCACTTTCAGCGCGCCGGCCAATAGCGCGTCGCAGATTTCCCGGTGCCAGGTGCTCGCAACGATCCCAAGGCGCACGCCTGCCGCGTCGAGCGCCGGAATCTCCGGCACACCGGCGCCACCGCTCACAAAGCACCGCCGAATTCGCCTGGCAGATGGACGGATTCGTGGAAGTCGTCCAGGCCGGCCAGGTCGTGGCCCATCTTGTCGCGCTTGGTCAGCAGGTAGCGGATGTTCTCCGCGTTGGCCCGCACCGGAAGCGGCACCCGCTCGATGATGTGCAGGCCATAGCCATCCAGGCCCACCCGCTTGGCCGGGTTGTTGGTCAGCAACCGCATCGAGCGGACTCCCAAGTCGACGAGAATCTGCGCGCCGATGCCGTAATCCCTTGCGTCGGCCGGTAATCCAAGCTTCAGGTTGGCGTCGACGGTGTCCTCGCCGGCGTCCTGCAACTGGTAGGCCTGCAGCTTGTGCATCAGGCCGATCCCGCGACCCTCGTGGCCGCGCATGTAGAGCACGACGCCGCGGCCCTCGCGCGCGACCATCGCCATGGCCGCGTCGAGCTGAGGCCCGCAGTCGCAGCGGCGTGACCCGAAAACGTCACCGGTCAGGCATTCGGAGTGCACGCGCACCAACACGTCGTCGCCCTCGCCGCTCGGCCCGGCGATATCGCCACGGACCAGTGCGACGTGTTCGACGTCCTCGTAGATGCTGGCGTATCCGATCGCGCGAAACTCGCCATGGCGGGTCGGGATTCGCGCTTCGGCGATCCGCTCGATGTGCTTCTCGTGCTTGCGCCGCCACTCGATCAGGTCGGCGATGGTGATCAACGCGAGGTCGTGCTCGTCGGCGAAGACCCGCAATTCGTCGGTCTGGGCCATCGCGCCTTCGTCCTTCTGGCTGACAATCTCGCAGATGGCGCCCGCGGGTTGCAGGCCCGCCATGCGGGCCAGATCGACCGCGGCCTCGGTGTGGCCGGGACGGCGCAGCACACCGCCGTCCTTGGCGCGCAACGGAACTACGTGACCGGGGCGGGTGAAATCTTCAGCCAGGCTGGTGGGATCGGCCAGTAGCCGCATCGTGGTGGCCCGGTCGGACGCCGAGATTCCGGTGCCCACACCCTTTCTTGCGTCGACGGTGACGGTGTAGGCGGTGCCGTGCTTGTCCTGGTTCACCGCATACATCGGCAGCAGGCCGAGCCGGTCGCAGATCGCGCCGTCCAGCGGCACACACAGATAGCCCGAGGTGTAGCGGACCATGAAGGCCACCATCTCCGGCGTCGCCTTTTCGGCGGCGAAGATCAGGTCGCCCTCGTTCTCGCGCTCCTCGTCGTCGATGACGATGACGGCCTTACCGGCCGCGATGTCGGCAACCGCCCTCTCGACGGAGTCCAACCTCGTCATCTTGGCTACCTTGCTGTCATCAGGGCCCAGATGAGGAGCCCGGCGTTGCATTCAGTATGAACCACCGCCGCCCCACAGTTATTGCCACGGCTTTTCAGCGGGATGGGTTCACTCGTCCGGTGACTCCGGGCAACTCCTGACAGTGACGCCTCCGTCAAAATCAGGGGCCCCGCCGGGCTCGCCGCCATGCGCGCTGACCAGGCAAGACGTGGTAGCCAGGTGGTCACCACGGGGCGCGCGACGTAAGTCCCCCGTAAGTCGTAGTTAAGTGCCAGATGTGAGATCGAGCCGAGATACCGGAATCGGTTTCGGGCCCCTTCCGGTCGGGAATCGCAGTGTCATGACTATCAACACGCAAACCAAATCGTGGCGTCGCCTGTGTACTGGCGCCCTCGCAGCCGGTGGCGTGGCGTTGTCCACTCTCGGAGTGACCTCGGGCGTTGCCCAGGCGGTGCCTCCGTCCGCTCCTATGTATCACCATCACTGGTGCCCTGGCGACCAGTGGGACAACGGCTGGGGCCCGTACCAGAACTGGAATAACTGCCGTGACTGGGACGACAACTTCGGCCCGGTCGGTTACGGTGCTCCCCCGCCGTGGGCGCGGCCGATGCCGCCGCCCCCGCCGTGGGCGCCCTGGGCCCGGGTCGTGTGGAATCCCGACATAGACGACTGGGGATTCTGGAACGGGCCCGCCTTCGTCCGGCTGTAAACCAGCGATAAGCAACCGATAAAGCCTTGACCGCAGCCGCCACACAGGCGCTGCGGTCAAGAGCGCGCCTGGTGCTAGGGAGAAGCGCGGCTCATCAACCGCTCGACGTATTTGGCGATGACGTCCGCTTCGAGGTTCACCCGCGTGCCGACCGGGGCGCGACCCAGGGTGGTCAGCTCGCGGGTCGTCGGGATCAGCGAGACCTCGAACCAGTCCCGCGGCGCGGCGCCGAGCCCTGACACCGTCAGCGAAATGCCGTCGACGGTGATCGACCCCTTCTCGACGACATAGCGAGCCACCGCCTCGGGGACCTCGATCCGGACCACCTCCCAGTTCTCCGAGGGTGACCGGGAGACCACCTGACCGGTGCCGTCGACGTGGCCCTGGACGATGTGACCGCCGAGCCGGCTGTTCACCGCCGCGGCGCGCTCCAGGTTCACCCGGCTGCCGACCTCCAACGCCCCCAGATTGGACCGGTTCAGGGTCTCGGCCATCACGTCGGCGGTGAATTGCCCATCGCCCAGCAATTCGGCGACCGTCAGGCACACGCCGTTGACGGCGATGGAATCGCCGTGGCCGGCGTCGGCGGTGACGAGGGGTCCGCGAATGGTCAGGCGCGCGGCATCGGCGAGGACGTCTCGGCTGGTCACCTCTCCGAGTTCCTCGACAATTCCGGTGAACATTGCACCAGGCTAATTGGCCACGGGCCCTGGCGTTCTCGAACCCGGTCCGCGGCACCCTCTACGATGCAGAGTATGCAGACCCGCCACCGTGTATTGGCCGTCCTCGCTTCCCTAAGCCTCATCACCGCCCTGATCGCCGGTTGTTCGTCGGGCTCGAAACCCAGCGGCGCACCGCTGCCCGATGCCTCGACACTGGTCAAGCAATCGTCCGACACCACCAAGAACGTCAAGAGCGTGCACCTGGTGCTGTCGGTCCAGGGCAAGGTCCAGGGCCTGCCCATCAAGGTGCTCAACGGCGACCTCACCACCACCCCCGCCACCGCCGCGTCGGGCAATGTCCAGCTGACGTTGGCGGGCTCCGACATCGACGCGAACTTCGTCGTCTACGACTCGGTGCTGTACGCCACGCTCACCCCGAACAAGTGGAGCGATTTCGGCAAGGCCTCCGACATCTACGACGTCTCCGCGATCCTGAGTCCCGACAACGGCCTGGCCAACGTGCTGGCGAACTTCCGCGACGCCAAGGCCGAGGGGCGCGAAACGATCAACGGCCAAAACACCATTCGTATCAGCGGCAACGTCCCGGCCGACGCGGTGAACAAGATTGCGCCGCCGTTCAATGCGACGCAGGCGCTGCCGAGCACCGTCTGGATCCAGGAAAGCGGCGACCACCAGCTGGTCCAGGTCAACCTGCAGAAGAGCCAGGGCAATTCCGTCCAGATGACCCTGTCCAACTGGAACCAGCCGGTCACCGTCACGAAGCCCCCGGTCAGCTGATGGGCATGCGGGCGGGACGCGGCGTCGCGATCAGTGCGGGCAGCCTGGCGGTACTGCTGGGCGCCCTGGACACCTACGTCGTCGTCACGATCATGCGCGACATCATGCGGGACGTTCACATCCCGCTCAACCAACTGCAGCGCATCACCTGGATCGTCACGCTGTACCTGCTGGGCTACATCGCCGCGATGCCGTTGTTGGGCCGGGCCTCCGACCGGTTCGGTCGCAAGCTGCTGCTGCAGACCGCCCTGGCGCTGTTCATTGTCGGTTCGGTGGTGACCGCGCTGGCCGGGCATTTCGGCGATTTCCACATGCTGGTCGCCGGCCGCACCGTCCAGGGCATCGCCAGCGGCGCCTTGTTGCCGGTCACCCTCGCGCTGGGCGCCGACCTGTGGGCCCAACGCAACCGCGCCGGCGTGCTCGGCGGCATCGGCGCCGCGCAGGAACTCGGCAGCGTGCTGGGTCCCCTGTACGGCATTTTCATCGTCTGGTTGTCCCACGACTGGCGCTACGTGTTCTGGATCAACGTCCCGCTGACCTTGATCGCCATGGCGATGATTCAGTTCAGCCTGCCGTCGCACGACCGCGCCGACAAGCCGGAGAAGATCGACCTGGTGGGTGGTCTGCTGCTGGCCATCGCGCTGGGCCTGGCGGTCATCGGGCTGTACAACCCGCAGCCCGACGGCAAGCAGCTGCTGCCGAGCTACGGGTTGCCGTTGGTGATCGGGGCGATCGCGGTCGCGGTGGTGTTCGTGATCTGGGAGCGTTTCTCGCGCACCCGGCTGATCGAACCGGCGGGTGTGCATTTCCGGCCCTTCCTGGCCGCTTTGGGCGCGTCGGTGACGGCGGGTGCGGCGCTGATGGTGACCCTGGTTGACGTCGAGTTGTTCGGCCAGGGCGTGCTGCAGATGGACCAGAACCAAGCGGCCGGCCTGCTGCTGTGGTTCTTGATCGCGCTGCCGATCGGGGCGGTGCTGGGCGGCTGGATCGCCACCCGGATCGGCGATCGTGCGATGACCTTCATCGGCCTGTTGATCGCGGCCTACGGGTATTGGCTGATCCATTACTGGCGCGAGGATCTGTTGGAGCAGCGCCACAACATCTTTGGCCTGCTCACATTGCCCGCGATGCACGCCGACCTGCTGGTGGCCGGCCTCGGACTCGGCCTGGTGATCGGGCCGCTGTCGTCGGCCGCCCTGCGTGTCGTCCCGCCCGCCCAACACGGCATCGCCTCAGCCGCGGTGGTGGTGGCCCGGATGACCGGCATGCTGATCGGGATGGCCGCGCTGAGCGCCTTCGGCTTCTACTCGTTCAACCGGAAGCTGGCCCACCTGACGGCCGAGATCCCGCCCAACGCCACCCTGATGGAACGGGTGGCCGCCCAGGCAACCCTTTTCCTGAAGGCGTTCGCCCAGATGTTCGGCGACATCTTCCTGATCACCGTTGGCATCTGTATCGCGGGGGCGCTGCTGGGCCTGCTGGTCGGCGGCCGCAAGGAGCACGCCGACGAAACGGAAGTCCCCGAGCAAGAGACCGTCGCGCTGGGCGACCGCTAGCCGCTGTGCGGCACCAGGCTGATCACTAGGTCCGGGCCGGCCCGGTCGACGCCGTCGAACTGCCAGCGCAGCGCCTTGGAAATGCTGGACACCCCCACGTCGTCGACGGCCGTGATGGGGCCACCCACCAGAATCGGCGCGACGTAGGCCAGGATGCGGTTGATCGCGCCGGCCCGCAGGAACGCACCGGCGAGCGTCGGTCCGCCCTCCAGTAGGACGTCGGTGCGGTCGGAGAGCGCCTTGAGCACCTCGGCCGGATCGTGGGTGCGAATCACCATGGTGCGCGAATCGTCGTTGAGAACCTTTGCCTCGGAAGGTATTTCGCGCATCCCGACCACCACGCGCAGCGGTTGCTCGTCCGCCAGCGAGCCGTCGGGCAGCCGAGCCGTCAGTGCCGGATCGTCGGCCAGCACGGTGCCGGTGCCCACGACGATCGCGTCGGCCATGGCGCGGCGCCGATGCAGATCCAGCCGCGAGGCCTCACTGGAGATCCACTTACTCGATCCGTCCGAGGCGGCGCTGCGCCCGTCGATGCTGCTGGCGTACTTCCACGTCACATGCGGCAGCCCGGTCCGTTGCCGGTGTAGCCACTCACGCAGCGGCCCGCCCGCCACCTGGTCGGCCAGCACTCCGGAGCGCACCTCGACGCCTCCCGCCGAGAGCCGGTCCGCCCCGCCGCCCGCGATCGCGTTCGGATCCGCGACGGCGTAGACCACCGTCGCCACCTTGGCGTCGATCAGGGCGTTCACGCACGGCGGCGTCTTGCCGTAGTGGTTGCAGGGCTCCAGGGTGACCACCGCGACGCCGCCGGCCGCCAAGCCGCCGGCCCGGCGCAGGGCCACCACCTCGGCGTGGTCGCCGCCCGCCGGCGCGGTGCCGCCGACGCCGACGACCCGGCCCTCGGGATCGAGGATGACGGCCCCGACCGGCGGATTCGGGTAGGTGGCGCCCTTGACCTGATAGGACTGCTCGATGGCGAGGCGCATGGCCGACTCGATGCTGTCGACCCGCTCGAGGCTCATAAGCTCAGGTGCGGTGAGGCGGCACCGGCCTGACGCCGCAACGCCCGGACCGCGGCCTCCGGATCCTGGGCGCCGTATACCGCCGAACCGGCGACAAAGCAGTCGACGCCGGCCTCGGCGGCTTGCTCGATGGTCTCGTCGTTGATGCCGCCGTCGATCTCGACCAGGATCGTCAGCTCGCCCGCGTCGACCATCTTGCGAACCGTGCGCACCTTGCTGAGCACCTCCGGGATGAAGCTCTGGCCGCCGAAGCCGGGCTCCACCGACATCACCAGGAAGGTGTCGAAGTGGGGCAGGATCTCGAGGTAGGGATCCAGCGGAGTCTTCGGCTTGATGCTGAGCCCGGCTTTGGCGCCGGCGGCCCGGATATCGCGGGCCACGCCGACGGGATTGTCGGTGGCCTCGGCGTGGAAGGTGACGTTGTACGCGCCCGCTTCCGCGTACGGGGGTGCCCACCGGTCCGGATTGTCGATCATCAAATGGCAATCCATCGGGATGTCGGTGTGGGTCAGCAGGCTCTCGACAACCGGCAGCCCGATCGTCAGGTTGGGCACGAAGTGGCCGTCCATCACGTCGACGTGCAGCCAGTCGGCGCCCTCCACCGCGGCCGCTTCGTCGGCGAGCCGGGCGAAGTCGGCGGCCAGGATGGACGGTGCGATCAGGGGGCCCGTCACAGGTCCCGTGCTGCGTGACATGAGCGCAAGACTACTGAGCGGCGATCCGAAGCTCACGCAAGGCGGCGCAGCGCGGCGGCGAACATCGCGTCGGTGCCGTGCCGGTGCGGCCAAAGCTGCGCATACGGGCCCTCGCCCAGCTGCGCGGGTGCGAACAGCGGCGGGGTATCCAGCGCGCACACCGGCTGACGGCGCAGCGCGTCGGCGACCACGCCGACGGTTTCGGCCAGGTGCGGTGAACAGGTCGCATACAGCACCACGCCGCCGGGCCGGGTCAGCGCGATCGCGGCGGCCACCAGCTCGCGTTGCAGCTTGGTCAGCGCCGGCACGTCGGCCGGCTGGCGCCGCCAGCGGGCCTCCGGCCGCCGGCGCAACGCGCCCAGCCCGGTACACGGCACGTCGACCAGGACGCGGTCGAAACCGGGCTCGAGGCCGGTCTCCCGCCCGTCGACCCGCAGCACGTCAACGCCGAGCCCGCGGGTGTTCTGCTCGACCAGCTCCGCGCGGCGCGGTGCCGGCTCGACCGCCGTGACCCGGGCCCCGGACGGGGCGGCCAGGCCCGCCAGCAGCGCGGTCTTGCCGCCCGGCCCGGCGCACAGGTCCAGCCACCGGCCTGTGTCGTCGTCGACCGGGGCCAGCGTCAGCGCGCGGGCCACCAGCTGGCTGCCCTCGTCTTGAACCAGCGCGTCGCCGTCGCGCACCGGCGCCAGCAGGCCGGGGTCGCCGCCGGGCAGGTAGACCGCGTACGGCGAATAGCGACCGACGCTGCCGCCGACCGCATCGGCCAGTTCGGCGGCGGTGAGGACTCCCGGGCGGGCCGCCAAATGCACCTGGGGCCGTTCGTCGTCGCTGACCAGCAGCGCGTCGAGTTCGGTCGCCGCCGCACCCAGCGCGTCGGCGAAGGCCTGGGCTATCCACCGCGGGTGTGCGCGCACGAACGCCGCGTGTCCGATCGGATCTCGCGCGGGATCCGGGGCCAACTCCTCGACCCAGGACTTCTCGTCCCGACCCGCGATGGTCCGCAGTACGGCGTTGACGAAACCCGCTCGCGCCGAGTCGAATTCGATGCCCGCCTGTTCGACCGTGGTGGATACCGCCGCGTGGGCGTCGACGCGGGTGCGCAGCAATTGGTAGGCGCCGAGCCGCAGCAGGTCCAGCAACACCGGGTTGATCGCTTCCGGCGACCTTCCGGCCGCCGCACCGATGATCGCGTCGAGCAGGCCCCGGGTGCGGCAGGTTCCGTAGGTCAGTTCGGTGGCGAAAGCCGCGTCGCGACCGCTGATTCCGCGTTCGCGCAGCCGCGCCGGCAGCGCGAGGTTCGCGTACGCGTCGCGCTCGCTGACGGCGCGCAGCACCTCGAACGCGGCGGCGCGGGCCGGGTCGAGCGGCCGCCGCCGCCTTCGCGGTTGCGGACTCACGACGCCCGCGCGGCGGGGTCGAGCCTGGCGCCGCGCGCCCAGTCGACAGCGTTCATGAGTTTCTTTCCGGGCGGCTGAATTTGGCCCAGCCGCACCGGGTCCGAGCCGGTGCCGATCCATACACTCTTTCGGTCGACGCGAATGTCGCCGGGCGGCAAGGATTCTGGAGCCTCGTCGAGGTACACCGGCCCCAGTTTGACCCGCAGGTCGCCGATGAGCGTCCAGGCGCCGGGGTTGGGTGTGACCGCGCGGATGCTGCGTTCGACGACCGGTGCCGGCAGGTCCCAGCGCACCCGGGCCCCCTCGACGGTGATCTTCGGCGCGACGCTGACCCCGTCGGCCGGCTGGGGCCGCGGCGTCAGCGTCTCGTCGGCGATGCCGTCCAGCGTGGTCGACAGCAGCGCCGCCCCCGAAAGGGCAAGGCGCTCAAGCAGATCGCCCGCGGTGTCGGTCGGCCGGATCGTCTCGGTGACGACGCCGTAGACCGGTCCGGAGTCCAGGCTCGGTTCGATCCGAAACGTCGTCGCCCCGGTGATGGTGTCCCCCGCCGCGATCGCGGCCTGCACCGGCGCCGCGCCTCGCCAGGCGGGCAGCAGCGAGAAGTGCAGGTTGATCCACCCTCGTGGGGGCACCGCGAGCAGGGCGTCGCGCAGCAGCGCGCCATAGGCCACCACCGCACAGCACTCGGGCCCGAACTCCGTGAGCTCCGCGACGAATTCCGGCGAGTTCGGCCGCGCCGGCCGCAGCAACGGAATGCCTCGGTCGAGCGCCTCGCGGGCCACCGGCGACGGCTGTGGCGTGCCCCGCCGGCCGGAGGCGGCGTCGGGCCGGGTCAGGACCGCGACCACCTCGTGGCGGGGTGAGTCGACGAGGGCGCGCAGCGCGGGCAGCGCGGGCTCCGGAGTACCGGCGAAGACGAGACGCACGCGCACAAGTCTAGGAATGACGGGATCTGCGCAGGACATACTCAGGTTTCACACAGTTGCATCTGTATATTGTTTCTTTAAGTTACTATTTCCAGTGGCTCCTATCTGAGGAGGTCCGATGACCCTCGATACGACGACCGACGACGTGGCCGCCGCGCACCGCACCATGTGGGCGCTGGGCGACTACCCCCTGATGGCCGAGGAAGTGATGGCCCCGCTCGGCCCAATCCTGGTGGCCGCCACTGGCATTGGGCCCGGCCACCGGGTGCTCGACGTCGCCGCCGGGTCGGGCAATATCTCGCTGCCGGCCGCCCGGGCGGGGGCCAGCGTCGTGTCCACCGATCTGACGCCGGAGTTGCTCGCGCGGTCCCGGGCGCGGGCCGCGGCCGCGGGATTGAGGCTCGATTACCGGGAGGCCAACGCGCACGCGCTGCCGTTCGGCGACGGCGAATTCGACACCGTGCTCTCGGCGATCGGCGTGATGTTCGCCCCAGACCACCGGCGCGCCGCCAGCGAGCTGGTCCGAGTCTGCCGGCCGGGCGGGACGATTGGCCTGATCAGCTGGACCGCGGAAGGATTCTTCGGCCGGATGCTGGCCACCATCAGGCCCTATCGCCCCAGTCTGTCGCCGGCCGTACCCCCGGCGGCGCTATGGGGACGCGAAGGGTACATCGCCGGGCTGCTGGGCGATCGAATCCGGGGCGTCGAAACCAGGCGGGGCATGTTGGCCGTGCACCGGTTCGACACCGCCGCGGCCGTGCACGACTACTTCAAGAATCACTACGGCCCGACGATCGAGGCCTATGCGAACATCGGCCACAATCGCGTGCTGACCGCCGAGCTCGACGCCCAACTCATCGAACTGGCACAGCAATACCTCACCGACGGCACCATGGAATGGGAGTATCTGCTGCTGGTCGCGGAGGCGCGCTGAGCCCCCGCGCCTACACCACGTCGACGTCGAGGTGCACGTCGGGCTCGCCGCCCGCGGCGGTGAACGCGGTCAGGGCCCGCACCAGCCCGTGCCGCTCCGGCGGCGGCATTTTCTCCACGATGGCCGCGATTTCGGAACGGCGGTACGCGGTGACCCGCCGAACGACCTCGCGCCCGCGCGGGGTCAGCGCGGCGAGCAATTCGCGCCGCGACGTCGGGTGCGGCAGGCGATCGATCAGCCCGGCGGAGACGAGTCTGTCGACCATCCGCCCGGTGGCCGACGGCTGGACCCCCAGCAGGCCGGCCAGCGTGGCCAGGTTGACCGGGCCCCGATTGGAAAGGATGACCAGCGTTCGGAACTGCGGAATGGTGATGGACTCGTCGACCTGTCCGATGGAGCGGGCCGATACGGCCACCAGTAGCCGGGACGCGGTCAGCAACGCATCGGTGATCACATCCAGCGACTCGTCAGCCGCCGTCGCGTCGGGTGCCATCGTGCCCCTCTCCCGGTAACAGCGTCCAATATCGTAAGCACGGATTATTTCCTACGCACACTATCTCCATCGGGCGCGTCGATCCGGTTCGGCATCGGGGATTCGCCACTACCCGATGTGCAGCGGGTCCATCTGCACCCGGAGCGGCTGATGGCTTTGCCGCGCGCTGAGCACCCCGACGGCGCGCCGCAGGCCGGCCGCCAGCGCCAGGCCCTGCTCACGGGGGACGCGGACCAGCATCCGGGTCACCGCCGCGGCGGCGGTGCTGCCGGCCGGACGGCGCACCCCCGCCGGCAGGTCGACCGGTCCGAGCAGATCGGCCCCGTCGGGCAACCGGGCCTCGTCCAGCAACGCCGCCACGGCGCCCGCCGTCCCGTCGATGGCGGCCATGTGCACGCTCGGCGGCAGGCCGACTTCGGTTCGCGCGGTCAGCTCGGCGTCGGCGTGACCCACCGGGTCCCAGCGGATCAGCGATTGCACTGTGGGAATTGACGATTCGGCGACCACAGTGACCACACCCCCGTCGCCGCGCGGACGCACCAGCGCGGCGGCGCTCATCCAGCGCCACAGGGCGTCCTCCGCCGCGCGCAGGTCTTGCCGGCCCAGCAGCGCCCAGGTATCCAGCAGCAGCGCCGACCCGTACCCGCCCGGCGCGCGGGGCTCGGCACCCGGGGTGGCGACCACCAGGGCGGGCCGGTCGGCGACGTCGGTCACGACGGCATCGCCCGCCGAGGTGACGACCGCCGTGCCCGGGAACGCCCGGCCGAGTTCCTCGGCGGTCCGCCGGGCCCCCACGACCACCGCACGCACCGCGTCGGATCCGCACCGCGCGCACCGCAACGCCGGTTCCGCGCGGCCACACCAGCGGCAGACGGCACCCAGCCCGCCTTCCTGCAGCGACAGCGGCCCGGTGCAGTGCCGGCAACGGGCGATGGTGCGGCAGCGCCCGCAGGCCAGCGAGGGCACATACCCCCGCCGCGGCACCTGAACGAGCACCGGGGCGCCGGCCTCCAGCGACGCGCGGGCCGCGCGCAGCGCGATGGACGGTATGCGCGCGGTCCGGGCCGCCGGGTCGCGTTCGTCGGCGTAACCGGTGTCGTCCAGGGCCACCACCCGCGGGGTGCGGGCGCGCACCACCGGCCGGGCCGCCACGATGTCGTGCGCCCATCCGCCGCGCACCAACGCCTGCGCCTCTGCGGTGCGGGCATAGCCCCCGATCAGCGCCGCACACCGCGCCTGATGCGCGCGCAGCATCGCCACCTCGCGGGCATGCGGGTACGGCGCCCGCGGCTCGGCCAGGCTGTCGTCGGCGTCGGCCCAGACCATGACCAGGCCCAGGTCGGACATCGGCGCGAACACCGCGCTGCGGGTGCCGATCACCAGCCGGGCGCTGCCCCGCAGCGCGGCGAGCCAGCGCCGGTAGCGTGCGGCCGGCCCGAGGCCCGCCGACAGCGCGACCACGCCGCGTTCGTCGATCCGGGCCGTCGCGGAGCGACACAGCGCGTCCAGATCGCGCTGATCGGGCACGATCGCCAGCACCGCGCGGCCGGCGCGGATGGTCTGCGCGGCGGCCTCGGCGAACCGGTCCGCCCACGACTCGCCCGGCAGCGCCTGCCACACCGCGCGCGCCGCACGCGACTCGGCCAGGGCGGCAAGGAACTGCCCGCCGCGGGCGTAGAGCTCCCAACCCGACGGGTCGACCGGTGCCGGCGGCGCCGGGTCCGGCTCGGACGCCGCGGTTTCCCGCTCCACCCTGGCGTGCCTGGCCGGGACCGCCAGGCGCAGCACGTCCGGCCGGGTGCCGGCGTACCGCGCGGCCACCGCGTCGACCAAGCGGCGGATCTCCGCGGTAAGTACCGGTTCGGGCGACACGACGCGATCGAGCCAACCCAGCTTGCCGACGTGATCGGTGTCGTTGCGGCGTTCGAGCACGAATGCGTCGACCAGCCGGCCGTGAAAACGCACCCGCACCCGGACCCCCGGCTGCGCATCGTCGGACTGCTCGGCCGAGACCAGGTAGTCGAATTCCCGATCGAGGTGCGGGACCGACAGCATCGGCAGCACCCTGGCGATGGGCTCCACCTCGACGGGTGTGCGCGGTTTGGGAGTCACGCTGCCTCGCGAGATGTGTTGCTACCCTTGGCTTTCAATGCGGTCGGCGGTGTCATCGGCGGGTTGGTCTCGGCCGAAAAAGAAACCGGCGGTGATCAAGATCTGGGCCGCGGCGTACGTCCACCAGATCGGCACCGCGAGTGCCTCGTTGCCCAGGATGAACCGCCCGATGCCGATCATCGCGTCAGACACGGCGAAACACACGGCCCCCACCGCGGTCCAGATCGTCGGCAGCTCGGCCAACAGCGCCGCACACACCATGGCGGTCAGCGCGACGATGTAGGCCGTTACCGAAAGCTTGTCCTTGCCCAGATGCGGCCACAGCCATGCCAGCAGCGACGTCGTCGCCACGCACATCACGGCGACGGCGGCCAGCCGCGGACGCGACCGTGCGCGCGCCAGGGGAAGCAGCGCGCCCAGAAAACACAGGTGCGCCAACAGGAACGCGGCCAACCCGCCGACGAACGACGGTCCCCACCACGGGATCGCCAGCAGCCAGTCGCCGACGGCCGACAGCAGCAGCGCCGGCATCAGCCAGCGCCGCTCGCGCACCACGGCGTGCGCCACCGCGGCGGCCGTCAGCAAAAGCGCCATCGACGCCTTGAACGGCGGCTGCAGAACCCAATGGCCGGTCAGCTCGATGCCCGGCGGCGAGCGCAACGCGATCACCGTCAGGTAGATGCCGTAGCCGAGTCCCGCCCAGCCGGCCACCACCCAACACCCGACCACCAGGCGGGATGCGTACGGTACCTCCATGCCCGACTTGGAGAAAAAAGCCGACGAGATCGACCCCATCCTGCTGAAGGTACTGGATGCGGTTCCGTTCCGGCTATCGACCGACGACGGCGTCGACGCTGCGCGCCAGCGGTTCCGCGACCTGCCGCGCCGCTCCTTGCACCCCGAATTGCGGGTTGAGGACCGGACCATCGACGGCCCGGCGGGGCCCATCGGCATCCGGATCTATTGGCCGCCAACCGATTCCGAAGCCACTCCGCCGAACGCCGGCTGGCCGGTCGTCGTGTTTTTCCATGGCGGCGGCTTCGTCGTCGGCGACCTCGACACCCACGACGGGACGTGCCGCCAGCACGCGGTGGGCGCGCACGCGATCGTGGTGTCCGTCGACTACCGGTTGGCGCCCGAGCACCCGTACCCGGCCGCGGTCGAAGACGCTTGGGCCGCAACGCTTTGGGTCGCCGAGCATGGCGCCGAGATCGGCGCCGACAGCAGCCGCATGGCGGTGGCCGGGGATTCGGCCGGCGGCACGATCTCGGCGGTGATGGCCCAGCGCGCCCGCGCCGGCAACGGCGGACCGGCGTTGGTGTTTCAGCTGCTGTGGTATCCGTCCGCGATGTGGGACCCGTCGCTGCCGTCGTTCACCGAAAACGCCTCGGCGCCAATCCTCGACACCCGCGCCGTCGCCGCGTTCTCCCGGTGGTACGCCGGCGAAATCGACCTGTCCGATCCGCCTCCCGGAGTAGCGCCGGGCCGGGCGAAAGACCTGGCCGGCGTGGCGCCGGCCTACATCGGTGTCGCCGGCCACGATCCGCTGCGCGACGACGGCATCCGGTACGGCGAGCTGCTGGCCGCCGCCGGTGTGCCGGTGGAGGTGCACAACGCCGAGACGATGGTGCACGGCTACCTCGGCTACGCCGGTGTGGTGCCCGCCGCCACCGCCGCGCTGGATCGCGGGCTGGCGGCGCTGCGCACTGCGCTGTACAGGTAAATCCCTGGCGTATGTTGTACCAATGATTGAGCCCACCATCGCCCGACCAGGCATCGATCCGACGTTCAAGACGCTGCTCGACGCCTACCCGATGACCTTCAAGGCAACCGACGGCGTCGAGGTCGCCCGCGCGCGGCTCAAGCAGCTCCAGGTGCCGGTGGAAATGCTTCCGCAGCTGCGGGTCGAGGAGCGGACGGTCGGGCACGGCGAGCTCAGCGACATTCCCGTGCGGATCTACTGGCCGGCCGAGGTGGATACGCCGTTGCCCGTCGTCGTCTTCTATCACGGCGGCGGTTTCGCGCTGGGCGACCTGGACACCCACGAGCCCGTCGCCCGCGCGCACGCCGTCGGCGCCCACGCCATCGTGGTGTCCGTCGACTATCGGCTCGCCCCGGAACACCCGTTCCCCGCCGCCGTCAACGACTCCTGGGCCGCGCTGCAGTGGGTCGCCGAGCACGCCGCCGAGCTGGGCGGCGACCCGGACCGGATCGCCGTCGCCGGCGACTCGGCGGGCGGCAACCTGGCCGCGGTCATGGCGCACCTGGCACGCGAGAACGGCGGGCCCGGGCTGGCGTTCCAGCTGCTGTGGTACCCGGTCGTCACCGCCGATCTGTCACTGCCGTCGTATACCGAGAACGCCACCGCGCCGATCCTGGACCGCGACGTCATCGACGCCTTCCTGACCTGGTACCTGCCCGGCATCGACATCAGCGACCCCACGACGCTGCCGGTCACCCTCGCCCCGGCCAACGCCCCCGACCTGTCCGGTCTGCCGCCCGCCTACATCGGGACCGCCGAACACGATCCGCTGCGCGACGACGGGGCCCGCTACGCCCAGCTGCTCAACGCCGCGGGCGTGCCCGCCGAATTGAGCAACGAGCCGACCCTGGTGCACGGCTACGCCAGCTTCGCCCTCGTGATCCCCGCGGCCGCCGAGGCCACTAACCGAGGGCTGGCGGCGCTGAAGAAGGCGCTGCACCCCTAAGGCGTGGCGCCCTGGCGTGAATACGCGCGGGGCGCCACGCCGTACCAGCGTTTGAACGCATGCGAAAA
Source organism: Mycobacterium sp. IS-1264 (assembly GCF_001954195.1). Lineage (GTDB taxonomy): Bacteria > Actinomycetota > Actinomycetes > Mycobacteriales > Mycobacteriaceae > Mycobacterium. The sequence continues at coordinate 147,862 of NZ_MBES01000068.1, forward strand.
CGTCGAGACTTCGGTGTAACCCAGCCGCGTGGACACCTCCTCCACCGTCAGCCCGACATTACGTAACAAGTCCACCGCCACCGTGGATCTCGCTTCGTTGAGCAGCGCGCGGAAGGACGTTCCTTCCTCGGCGAGCCGCCGGCGCAGCGTTCGCGGGTGGACGTCGAGTTCCGCGGCGATGTCGGGAAGCGTTGGGAACACACCGGAATCGCGGAACAGCTTGCTGCGCACGAGCGCGGTGATCCCTCGGCGGCCCTGGCTGTTCTGCATCAGCACGTCGCACTGCGCCATGCAGATTTCCAGCGTGTGCCGGTCCGCCTGCGGCAGCGGCTCGTCGAACATGGCGCGCGGAATGCGCACCCTGTTGTGCGCCCGGCCGAACGCGACGTCATGCACGGGGACGAGGTCGAGCAGCGGCCGCAGCAGTTCCTCGTCGACCGCCAGTTCGGCTGATACCTGGTCGGCGTATTTCTCCGCGACCGGCAGCACGAAAGTGTTTGTGGTCGCTAGGATTCCAGCGATGTCGCGCTCGATGAAGAAGGCCCGCACATCCGCGGGCAGGTGGTCGGCGTCGAGCTCGATGACACAGTCCTCGGCGGTTTCGAACAACGCGAGGTTGATCTGCATGGTGGTCAGCGCGAAATAGCGCATCGCGATGGAAAACAGTTCCCGAAGGGTGCCGCACGACATGACGGCAAACCCGAACAATCCCAAATGGGTAAGCGTGGACCGGCTGCCCACGTCGACGCCGATGCCGGCCTCGCCCGGAAGTCGCGCGAGCACGCGGCGCACCGCCTCGATCTCGTCCAGGGCGCTGACCATGGTGTCGGGATTGCTCAGGTCGGCAGGGCCGATGGCGGTGCCCGCCAGCACCTCGCTCGTCGGCACCCCGTGTTCGTTGGCCACCTCGCACAGCACCCGGGTCGCGTGCACGGTGTGACTCAGCGTCGGCGGTTGGTCCATACGATGTCCTAAACTCCCAACTCCTTGTCCGATAATCTCATTACTCCGCACCGCCGTCACCCCTACAGTTGAGTCATGGCGACCCTCACCGCTGAGCGGCCGCTGGCGGGCCCCGCCAGACGCCTGAGCTTTTGGACGATGACACGCGAGGCCCTCACCGTCGGATTCGACGTGGGCGACGGATTCATGAGCCGGATATCCGGCAGCGATATCGTCCGATTCCGTTGCGCCAGTAGGCGTTTTGTTTCGATCAGTCATCCCGACTACGTCGATCACGTGCTACACGAGGCGCGGCTGAAATACGTCAAGTCATCCGAGTACGAGCCGATACGCGCCACCGCCGGCATCAACCTGCTGACCGACGAGGGCGATTCCTGGGCGGCGCACCGCGGCCAGCTGAACCCGACCTTCGCCCGGCGCCACCTGAACGGCATCGTCGACCTGATGATCGACCCGATCGCGGCCGTCACCGACGAGCTGCCGACGGGCACGCGCTTCGACATCCACCAGACGATGGTCGAGGCGACACTGCGCGTGGTCGCCAATTCTCTGTTCAGCCAGGACTTCGGGCCGCTGGTGGAAAGCATGAACGACCTGGCGACGCGCGGGCTGCGGCATGCGGAGCGGCTGCAACGACTCGGGCTGTGGGGCCTGATGCCGCCCCCGGTCTACGACGCACTGCACTGGCTGGCCTTCTCCGGCGTCCGCATGCCGCCGCCGCTGCGCGACATGCAGGACATCACGCTGACCCTCGACCGCGCCGTCAACGCCGTGATCGATCACCGGATGCTGCACCCGACCGACTCCGCCGACCTGCTCAACGTGCTGCTGCGCGCCGACGGCGGGCGCTGGCCCCGTCAGCGGATCCGCGACGAGGCCCTGACGTTCATGCTCGCCGGCCACGAGACCACCGCCAACGCCATGTCCTGGTTCTGGTATCTGATGGCGCAGCACCAAGACGCCCGCGACCGGATGCTCGCCGAGATCGACGACGTGCTCGGCGCTCGCCGACCTACCGCCGACGACCTGGGCAGGCTGCCGTGGACCACCGCGTGCCTGCAGGAATCGCAGCGCTACTACTCGGCCGTGTGGACGATCTCGCGGCGGGCCATCGAGGAGGACGTGATCGGCGGCCACCACATCCGTCGCGGCACCACCGTCCTCATCCCGATCCACCACATTCACCACGACCCGCGCTGGTGGCCCGACCCGGAGACGTTCGACCCCAACCGTTTTTGCACACCATCCGACCGGCCCCGCTCGGCGTACCTGCCGTTCGGCGGCGGCCGGCGCATCTGCATCGGGCAGAGTTTCGCCATGATGGAGATGGTGCTGATGGCGGCGATCATGAGTCAGCGCTTCACCTTTGACCTCGCGCCCGGCCCGCCCGTCGAACTCGAGGCGACGCTGACGCTACGGCCGAAGAACGGAGTGCACGTGATCGGAAAGCCACGCACATGAACCCCGACTACGATGCCCTGATCGTCGGCGCCGGGTTCTCCGGTATCGGCGCCGCCATCAAGCTCGACAAGGCACGGCTGCCCAACTACCTCGTGGTCGAGGCCGGCGACGGGGTCGGCGGCACCTGGCACTGGAACACCTATCCCGGTATCGCCGTGGACATTCCGTCGTTTTCCTACCAGTATTCCTTCGAACAGAGCCCGCGCTGGTCGCGGACCTACGCGCCCGGCCACGAGCTGAAGGCCTACGCCGAACACTGCGTGGACAAGTACGGCATCCGGTCGCGAATCCGGTTCAACACCAAGGTGCTTTCCGCCGAGTTCGACGACGAGCGCTCGTTGTGGCGGGTGCAGACCGACCCCGGCGGCGAACTCACCGCCAGGTTCCTGATCAGCGCCAGCGGCGTGCTCACCGTGCCGAACCTGCCCGACATCGACGGCGTGGACTCCTTCGCCGGCATCACCATGCACACCGCCCGGTGGGACCACACCCAGGACCTCACGGGTAAGCGCGTCGCCATCATCGGCACCGGCGCGTCGGCAGTGCAAGTCATTCCCGAGATCGCCCCAATCGTCAAGCAGCTCACGGTGTTTCAACGCACCCCGATCTGGTGCTTCCCGAAGTTCGACGTCCCGCTGCCCGCGCCGGCGCGCTGGGCGATGCGCATCCCCGGCGGCAAAGCCGTCCAGCGGCTGCTCAGCCAGGCTTTCGTCGAGCTGACCTTCCCGATTGCGGCGCAATACTTCACCGTGTTCCCGATGGCCAAGAGGATGCAGTCGGCCGGGCTTTCCTATCTGCGTCAGCAGGTCCACGACCCGACGGTGCGCGACCAACTCACGCCGCGCTACGCCGTGGGCTGCAAGCGGCCGGGCTTCCACAACACGTATCTGGCCACCTTCAACCGCGACAACGTGCGGCTGGTCACCGAACCGATCGACAAGATCACGCCCGCGGCCGTAGCCACCACCGACGGCGAAAACCACGAGGTCGACGTGCTGATCCTGGCGACCGGCTTCAAAGTGATGGACACCGACAACGTCCCGACCTTCGCGGTCACCGGAAGCGGCGGCCGGTCGCTGAGCCGCTTCTGGGACGAACACCGGCTACAGGCCTACGAGGGCGTCAGCATTCCCGGTTTCCCCAATATGTTCACCGTGTTCGGGCCTTACGGCTACGTCGGCTCGTCGTATTTCGCGCTGATCGAGACCCAGACCCACCACATCGTGCGGTGCCTGAAGCAGGCCCGGCGCAAGGGTGCGACGCGGGTCGAGGTCACCGAGGAGGCCAACGACCGCTACTTCGCCGAGATGATGCGCAAGCGGCATCGTCAGGTCTTCTGGCAGGACAGCTGCCGGCTGGCCAACAGCTACTACTTCGACAAGAACGGCGACGTGCCGCTGCGCCCCGCCACCACGGTGGAGGCCTACTGGCGCAGCCGGCGTTTCGACCTCGGCGACTACCGATTCACCGGCTAGACCGCAAATTCGGTTGCGGCCTTGCACTAGGCTTCGACGCGTGGCGAAAGAGTTTTCGCGTATCGACGAGTCGCTGCGCGAGTTCATCGGCGAGCAGGCCGTGTTCTTCGTGGCCACCGCTCCGTCCGACGGCGGCCGAATCAACCTCTCCCCCAAGGGGTATCGGGACACCTTCGCGGTGCTGGACGACCGCACCGTCGCCTATCTCGACATGTTCGGCAGCGGCGTGGAAACCATCGCCCACCTGCGCGACAACGGCCGCATCACCGTCATGTTCTGCTCATTCACCCGCAACTCGCGGATCCTGCGATTGTTCGGCACCGGCCGCGCGGTCCGGCCCGACGACGCCGAATTCGAGGGCCTGCGAACGCATTTCGGTGGCGAACATCCCGGCGTGCGGGCCATCATCGTGATCGACCTCGAGCGCATCGCCGACGCGTGCGGGTTCGCGGTGCCCTACTACGAGCTCGTCGACGAACGGCCGGTGCTCGATGCGCATCACGCCAAAGCGCCCGCCGAGGCCTACGCCCGCCTGGTCGAACGCAATCGGCACAGCATCGATGGCCTGCCCGCGCTAGAGCCCGACCACCCGCTGCCTAGATAGCGCGCTTGAGCTCGTCGACCATGTTCAGCTGCTCCCACGGCAGCTCGACGTCGGTGCGGCCGAAGTGCCCGTAGGCGGCGGTCTGCGCGTAGATCGGGCGCAGCAGGTCCAGGTCGCGGATGATCGCGCCGGGCCGCAGGTCGAACACCTCGGGCACGATCTTCTCGATCTTGACCGGGTCGACGATCGCGGTACCGAACGTCTCGATGAACAATCCCACCGGCGCGGCCTTGCCGATGGCGTAGGCCACCTGCACCTCGACCCGCTCCGCCAGCCCGGCGGCGACGATGTTCTTGGCCACCCAGCGCATCGCGTACGCCGCCGAACGGTCCACCTTGGACGGATCCTTGCCGGAGAAGGCGCCGCCGCCGTGGCGGGCCCAGCCGCCGTACGTGTCGACGATGATCTTGCGGCCGGTCAGGCCCGCGTCCCCCATCGGGCCGCCGAGGACGAACTTCCCCGTGGGGTTGACCAGCACCCGGGTCGACGACGAGTCCAGGGTCTCGTGGGCCAGCTCGTCGAGCACGGTCTTGAGCACGTGCTCCCGGATGTCGGGATCCAGCTTCTTCGCCAGGTCGATGCCGTCGGCGTGCTGGGTGGACACGACCACGGTGTCCAGCCGGACCGGGACGTCGTCCTCGTACTCGATGGTGACCTGCGTCTTGCCGTCCGGCCGCAAGTACGGCAGCGTGCCGTTCTTGCGGACCTCGGTCAGCTTGCGCGACAGCCGGTGCGCCAGCGCGATGGGCAGCGGCATCAACTCCGGGGTGTCGTTGATCGCGTAGCCGAACATCAGGCCCTGGTCGCCGGCCCCCTGGGCGTCCAGCGGGTCCTGCTCGCCCTCGACGCGGGCCTCGTAGGCGGTGTCGACGCCCTGCGCGATGTCGGGCGACTGCGCGCCGATGCCGATGTTCACGCCGCACGACGCACCGTCGAAGCCCTTGTCCGACGAGTCGTAGCCGATCTCCAGGATGCGCGCGCGCACCGTGTTGGTGATGTCGGCGAACGCCTCTTTCGCCGTCGTCGTCACCTCGCCAACGACGTGCACCTGCCCGGTGGTCACCAGAGTCTCGACCGCGACACGTGAGCGGGGGTCCTCCGCCAAAAGCGCGTCGAGGACCGAGTCGCTGATCGCGTCACAGATTTTGTCGGGATGTCCCTCGGTCACCGACTCACTGGTAAACAGCCGACCCTTCTCGCTCACTCTGTCATCCTTCCAGTCCCTCACCCAAAACTTAGTTAGACAAATTATTTTACGCCCTAGGCCCAACCGGCCCAGCCGGGCGCATGCAAGAGTATCGCTAGCCCGTGTGGTGCAGAAACGCCACGATCGCATCAACGATACGGCTGGCCATCAGCGTCTTGGAACCGTGCTGCAGCGCGGACTCGGCGCCGTCGGACGCCAGCAGCCAGCCGTCGTTGCTGTCCACCTCGAACGCCCTGCCGTCGCCCACGGCGTTGACGACCAACAGGTCACAGCCCTTGCGCCGCAACTTCTCTCGGGCGTGGAAGAGCACATCGCCGTTGGCGTCGCCGGTCTCGGCGGCGAACCCCACGATGGCCCGCATGTTGGGCAGCTCGCCGTGGGCGCGCGCCCGCACCGCGCCGGCCAGCACGTCGTCGTTGCGCACCAGCTCGATCGTGGGCGGGTCGTCGGGACCCTTTTTGATCTTGGCGGCGGCAACCTGCGCGGGCCGGAAGTCGGCCACCGCGGCCGCCATCACCAGCACGTCGGCGTCGGGGGCGTGCTTGGACACCGCCTCTCCGAGCTGTTGCGCCGAGCTGACGTGGACGACGTGGACACCGGCGGGGTCGATGAGTCCGGCGGTGTGCCCGGCGATCAGGGTGACCTCGGCGCCGCGCTGGGCGGCGACCCGGGCGACCGCGTAGCCCTGCTTGCCGGAGCTGCGATTGCCGACGAAGCGGACGGGATCGATCGGTTCGCGGGTGCCGCCGGCGGTCACCAGCAGCTTGCAGCCGGCGAGGTCGTAGGGCAGGGCGTCGTGTCGCTCCAGCAGCAGGTGGGCGAGCGTGGTGATCTCTTCGGCCTCGGGCAGCCGTCCGGCCCCGCTGTCGGCGCCGGTGAGGCGCCCGGATGCGGGTTCCAGCACAACGGCCCCGCGGCGGCGCAACGTCGCCACGTTGTCGACGGTGGCCGGGTGCAACCACATCTCGGTGTGCATCGCCGGCGCGAACAGCACCGGACATCGCGCCGTGAGCAGCGTCGCGGTCAGCAGGTCGTCGGCGCGGCCGTGCACGGCACGCGCCAGCAGGTCGGCGGTTGCGGGCGCCACGACGACCAGGTCGGCCTGCTGACCCAGCCGCACATGCGGCACCTCGGGAACGTCGGAGAAGACGCCGGTGTGGACCGGCTGTCCGGAAAGCGCCTCGAAAGTGGCCGCCCCGACGAAGCGCAACGCGGATTCGGTGGGGATGACGCGGACCTCATGGCCGGCCTCGGCGAGCTGACGAACGACGGTGCACGCCTTGTAGGCGGCGATGCCACCGGAGACGCCGACGACGATCCGCTTGCGGTCCACAGCGCGCCCGGCCTGTTACTCGCCCTCGGTGTGTTCGAGCAGGTCGGCGTGGATCTCGCGCATAGCGATGGACAGCGGCTTCTCCTGCAGCCCGGGCTCGACCAGCGGACCCACGTACTCGAGGATGCCCTCGCCGAGCTGGTTGTAGTAGTCGTTGATCTGCCGGGCCCGCTTGGCCGCGTAGATCACCAGCGCGTACTTGCTCGAGACGCGGTCCAGCAATTCGTCGATGGGCGGGTTGGTGATTCCCAGCGGGGTGTCGTAGGCACCCTGCCCAGGTGACGACGGATCGAACTGATCCAGGGCGGGGACGGCGGCTAGCGACGCGTCGGACTGCGAATTGCTCACTTAAGAAAATCTCCTGGCGGCGTAGAGCGGTGGGAAAGTCGATGCTTGATCGGTCTGGGTCCGGCTCTGACCAGGCGACTCAATCCGAGCCAGGCGCGGTTTCCACCAGCAAGGATACCAATTCCGCGCACGCAGACTCCAATCGACTGTTGACCACGACCTCGTCGAAGTCGTCCTGCGCCGCCAGCTCGACGCGGGCGGTGTCCAGCCGGCGCTGGATCACCTCGGGCGTCTCGGTGCCGCGGCCCACCAGCCTGGCCTCCAGGTCCTCCCAGCTGGGCGGCGCCAGAAACACCGCGATGGCCTCGGGCATCGCCCGCTTGACGGCCCTGGCCCCGGCCAGATCGACCTCGATGAGCACCGGGCGCCCGGCCGCCGCGGCGGCGCGCACCGGCTCGGCCAATGTGCCCGATCGGTGCAGCCCGCCGTGGATCTCGGCCCACTCCAGCAGGGCGCCCTCGTCGATCAGTTCCTGAAAGCGGGCGGGGCTCACGAAGTGGTAGTCGACGCCGTCGACCTCCCCGGGCCGCGGCGCCCGCGTCGTGGCGGAAACGCTGAAATGCAGGTTGGGGATCCGCTCGCGCAAGCAGCGGACCACCGTGGACTTGCCGACCGCGGAGGGACCGGACAGCACGACCACGCGTCCGTTGCCGATCGGCTCGGGACGCGCTCCGCACTCGACGTCCGGTCCCCCGCTCGCGCTCATCGGCGCTCCTGGGTCGGTGCCCGCACAGGCCGTTCGGCCTGCATCGCGCGGCCGGGTTAGGAGCCGAACTTTTCCAGCAGGGCCTTGCGCTGACGGTCGCCGAGACCACGCAGACGGCGAGTCGGCGCGATTTCCAGCTCGGTCATGATTTCCTGCGCCTTGACCTTGCCCACCTTCGGCAAAGCCTCCAACAGCGCAGAAACCTTCATCTTGCCCAAGACTTCGTTGGTCTCGGCGTCCTTGAGCACCTGGGTCAGGCTGGTGCCACCGCGCTTCAGCCGGTCCTTGAGCTCTGCTCGCGCTCGACGTGCGGCAGCCGCCTTCTCCAACGCGGCCGCGCGCTGCTCGTCGGTCAACTGGGGAAGGGCCACGATTCCTCCGTATCTGATCAATCTCTCGATCTTGTGTCTCTGCCGGGTACTTCAGCCAGCGGAGACGACCGTACTCAGGCTTCCTGACGAAATCTAACCCGACCCCCCTGGTTATTGGGGTAAATAGGCAGGTCGACCCACCGCGCGGGTCAGACCGGGGGTGCGTTCGGCGGCCCGAAACCGACTGGACGAGGCGCCATTTGCGGGCCCCCAACCCGCCGATTTTGCGCCGTTTCCGGCCCTCTACCTGGGGCTTTATGGTGCGGCGCCGCCGTCGGGTGCCGAACCGTCGGGCCCCGCGGCCGGCGGCACGGACCGTCGCGAGAACTCGTCCCGCGGTTCACACAATTTCGCGTGGCGTGTCGCGCGTGTCGCGCGGTGGTCAGCGGCAGGTCGGCGACCCCGCGACGGCGATTTCGGACGCGTTTCAGCCCGCCGAAGCACCCGCGCCGCGGCCGGGAATCGCAGATTTCGCGCGCCGCCGCCCGCCTTCCCGGACGAGTCGGCGCACCCCGACCCGCCCGACCGCGCGGGCGGGCTGCCACGCGCCGGGCCCGAGGGGCGGCCGCGATGGCCGCCGAATTCGTCGCCGGCGACGGGGCCGGGCCGCGGCGGGGGGG
>NZ_MBES01000069.1 GCF_001954195.1 Mycobacterium sp. IS-1264
TATCTCCTCTTTTTTTTCTTTTTTTTTTTTTTCGCCCCCGCCGCCCGCGCCCCCGCCGCCCCCCCCCCCCCGGGGGTGGGGGGGGGGGGGGGGCCGGGGGGCGCCCCCCCCCCCCCCCCCCCCCCCGGCCGGGTCTTCGAGGGCTTCGTCCGCAAACCGGTCGAGCGGCCCGCGCATCGCTGGGTCGTGGTGGAGCCCGATCGGCCCGCGGGCGCCGGGTCGTCCGGTCAGGTTGAGTTGCAGGGGCAGGAACCGGCAGCATAGGGGTATGACGTGGGCCGACGAGGTGCTCGACGGGCATCCCTTTGTCGTAGCCCATAGGGGGGCGTCGGCCGCTCGTCCCGAACACACGCTGGCCGCATACGATCTCGCGCTCAAGGAAGGCGCCGACGGCGTCGAATGCGATGTGCGGCTGACCCGCGACGGGCATCTTGTTTGCGTGCACGACCGTCGGCTGGATCGGACCTCGACCGGAGCGGGTCTGGTCAGCACGATGACCCTGGCCCAGTTACGCGAGCTCGAATACGGTGCGTGGCACGACAGCTGGCGTCCGGACGGCACGCACGGCGACACCAGCCTGCTGACGTTGGACACGCTCGTCGGCTTGGTTCTGGACTGGCACCGGCCGGTGAAGTTGTTCGTCGAGACCAAGCATCCGGTTCGTTATGGCTCGCTGGTGGAAAGCAAGTTGTTGGCGCTGCTGCACCGCTTCGGCATCGCCGCACCCGCCTCGGCCGACCGGTCCCGCGCGGTGGTGATGTCGTTTTCGGCGGCTGCGGTCTGGCGGATCCGGCGGGCCGCGCCGATGCTGCCCACGGTGCTGTTGGGAAAGACCGCCCGGTACCTCGCCAGCAGCGCGGCCACCGCGGTCGGGGCCACCGCCGTCGGCCCGTCGCTGGCGGCGTTGAAGGAGTATCCGCAACTCGTCGACCGCTCCATCGCCCAGGGCCGCGCGGTCTACTGCTGGAATGTCGACGACTACGAGGACATCGACTTCTGCCGGGAGGTCGGGGTGGCGTGGCTGGCCACGCACCACCCGGGCCGCACGAAGGCCTGGTTGCAGAACGCCCGCACCGACCGAGTCGGCGACTAGTCCGACCGGCGACGGTCGCTACTGCTGTCCCTGCAGCGCCTCGTCGGGCACCGGACGGTCGGCGGCCAGCGCGTCGAACAACTTGGCGGCCACGTCGTGGTTCCACACCACCACCGCCCCGGCGTCGCCGCTGCTGAACTGACCGATCGGGACGGTCACCGAGGTGATGGTCCCGTGCAGCGCCCACCCGAGCCGGGCAAGGTCCCACACTTGATCCCCCTGATCAACGGTCAGGGCGTCGGCGGCCGCGCGCGGCACCGAGTACCAGCGCACCGGATTCAGCCACACCGCGGGGCTGGACGCGCGGCGCAACAGCGCCGACATGAACTGCCGTTGGTTGACCATCCGGTCCAGGTCCGCCCGCGGTGTGGCGCGCGACCTGACGTACCCCAGCGCGTTGCGACCCTCCAGCTTCTGACAGCCGGCCGGCAGGTCGATGCCGGACAGCGGGTCGGTGATCGGCGCGACGGGGCACACGGTGATGCCGCCGAGCGCGTCGACCAGCGCGGCGAAGCCGCCGAACCCGATCTCGACGTAGTGGTTCAGGCGCAGGCCGGTGGCTTGCTCCACGGTTTGAGTCAGCAGGGCCGCCCCGCCCGTCGCGAACGCGGAGTTGATTTTGTCCTTGCCGTGGCCGGGGATCGGCACATACGAATCGCGCGGTATCGAGACCATCGTCGGCGGGGTGCTCGAGCCGAACGACGGCACATGCACCAGCAGGATGGTGTCGGTGCGACCGGCGCCGACGTCGCCGCCGGTGGACAGGTCCTGTTGCTGATCGGCGGTAAGGCCCTCGCGGCTGTCCGAGCCGACGAGCAGCCAGTTCGTCCCGCGCCCGGCCGCGGGCCGGTCGGTGTAGTCCGCGAGCACCGCCGCGCGGTGCAGAGTTTTGTCGAACCAGATGGCCCCGCCGACGAGGCCCGCGCCGGCCATCAGCGCGGCGATCAGCAGACCCAGTGCCACCCTCCGGCCCCAGCGGCGCTTGCCGCGCTTGCGGCGGGTCCGCGGCGCGACGGGACGCGGTGGGGGCTGGGATGGGTGCGGCGAGACGCGTTGCGGTACGGGGACATTGACACGGGAGACCGGCGCCGATACCCGGCGCTGTGGCACCGTCTCGGCGCTCGCGAGCGGCGGACCGCGGTGGATTAGCTGCGGTGGCTCGGGACGCGGCGGGCGCGGCGGGACCGGGTTTTCAGGCCGTCGACGTTTCGGGGAGCGGTCGCCGATCACCCAAATAACTTACCGGCGGGCGCGCAGCCCGTTGATGAACGGGCAGCCCATCAGCACCCGGATCGCCTGTCTCAGCCCGACCATGTCGTCCACCGGTTTGTGGAAGGGCAGCCGGACGTCATGGTCGCCGTCGTTGCCTTCGATGCGAAACCGCATGCCGTAGCGGTCCAGCCCGAGCGGCCGGACGCGGCCGCGGCGCAGCGGCGCCGGCAGCCGGGATACCAGCCGCGCGACCACGTCGCCGTGGGCCTTGTCCAGGTGCCACAGCAAGCTCGACTCGACCTCGCAGAAGGGGTCGGGGCGAGCAGCCAGCAGGTCCGCCACGCTGATGGCCTCGGCGCCGGTCGCGTCGGTCACCACCACGGACGCGATCTCGAGTCGCAGCAGCGCGTATCGCTGCTCCGTGCCATCCGAAGGCATCGACCGGGGGGTGTCGATTTGCAGCAACGCCGGATCCGGACACTCGGTGGCGATCAGATCGAGCGTCTTCGTCACCGCGCCCGGCGGGACCTGCTGCAGGCGGCCGCGGACCCACACCAGGGAGCGGACGGGTTCGCGCAGCGGTAGCGGCGCGTAGTCGGTCAGCTCGAGCAGCGCCTGCGCACCATCGACGCCGGCGGCCCCGCCGTCTCGGTCCGCCGGCAGCGCCACGGCGAAGGACCCGTCGTGCATGAGGTGGTGCACCGGCGTGGCGACCGGTTCCTCGCGCGCGTTCTCGTTTTCGATGGCCAGGAGCGCGCCGCCGGCGCGGGTGCAGGCGCTGCGGATGCGTTCGGCAGTCGTCGGCGCGGCGCTGGTCAGCGGTAACATCGTTCTCCAATCGAATTAGGCAAGCCTAAGTTAACTTAGATCACGGGGCGCCGCAAGCCTTGTTTGGCGGTGGCCGCCGTTAGGGTTGGAGCGTGGTCCGCATTGCCTATCTGGGTCCCGAAGGGACCTTCACCGAGGCGGCGCTGCTCCAGATGACGTCGGCGGGGCTGGTTCCCGACCAGGGGCCGGATGCCTTGCGCCGGTTGCCGATCGAGAGCACGCCGACGGCGCTGGACGCCGTCCGCAACGGCGACGCCGACTACGCGTGCGTGCCGATCGAGAACTCGATCGACGGGTCGGTGATGGCCACCCTGGACAGCCTCGCCATCGGTTCGCCGCTGCAGATTTTCGCCGAGACCACGCTGGACGTCGCGTTCAGCATCGTCGTCAAACCCGGGCGCAGCGCCGCCGACGTGCGGACGGTGGCCGCGTTCCCGGTGGCCGCGGCCCAGGTGCGGCAATGGCTCACCGCGCACCTGCCCAACACCGAACTGCGACCCGCCTACTCCAACGCCGATGCCGCGCGGCAGGTGGCCGAGGGCAACGCCGACGCCGGGGTGACCTCGCCGCTGGCCGCCGCGCATTGGGGGCTCGCGGCCCTGGCCGATGGTGTGGTCGACGAGCCCAACGCCCGCACCCGCTTCGTGCTGGCCGGACTGCCGGGGCCGCCGCCGGCCCGCACCGGCGCCGACCGGACGTCGGTGGTGCTGCGCGTCGACAACCAACCCGGGGCGCTGTTGGGCGCGCTCGCCGAATTCGGCATCCGCGGCATCGACCTCACCCGGATCGAATCCCGGCCGACCCGCACCGAGTTGGGCACCTACCTGTTCTTCGCCGACTGCGTCGGCCACGTCGACGACGACGCCGTCGCCGAGGCACTCAAGGCGCTGCACCGTCGTTGTGCCAACGTGCGATACCTGGGTTCGTGGCCGACGGGCGTGGCCGCCGGGGTGCTGCCGCCGCCGGCGGACGAGGCGTCACGCTGGCTGGCGCGGCTGCGGGCGGGCAAATCGGAGCCGGCCCAGGATGCGGCGTCGGGGTTTGCGCAATGAGCGGTCGTCTGGTGCTGGTGCGGCACGGCCAGTCCTACGGCAACGTCGAGCGCCGGCTGGACACCCGGCCGCCCGGCGCCGAGCTGACGCCGAAGGGTCGTGACCAGGCCCGGGCGTTCGCCCGCGGCTCCGGCCGGCCGGCGATGCTCACGCACTCGATCGCCACCCGGGCGTCGCAGACGGCCGCGGTGATCGGTGCCGCGCTCGACGTCGCCGCCCACGAGGTCGTCGGCATTCACGAGGTGCAGGTGGGGGAACTGGAAGACCGCAGCGATGACGACGCCGTCGCGGAATTCAACGCCATCTACGACCGGTGGCACCACGGCGAGCTCGACATACCCCTGCCCGGCGGCGAGTCCGGCAACGAGGTGTTGGACCGCTACGTGCCGGTGCTCACCGACCTGCGGATGCGCTACCTCGACGACGACGAGTGGGACGGCGACATCGTCGTCGTCAGCCACGGCGCGGCGATCCGGCTGGCCTCCGCGGTACTGGCGGGAGTGGACGGAAACTTCGCGCTGGACAACCACCTGGGCAACGCCGAGTCGGTGGTGTTGGCCCCGATCACCGATGGGCGGTGGAGTTGTTTGCGGTGGGGAACGCTGACGCCGCCGTTCTACCCACAACCCGCTGCCACGCCCGTTGCGGACGCGGTGCGGTCAGGCACCGACCCGATGGGCTGACGGGGCGATCAAACGGCCAGCGCGACCGAGTCGGCGGTGCAGCCGCAGCCCACGGCGTCGCAGTCGATGACGAACGCGTGCGGCAACAGCTCGGGACTGGCGCAGTCCGGCTCGGTGCACTCCGACCGGTGCAGCCAATGGCGAATGATGGTGCCGTGGCAGTGATCTAGTCCTGCCCGGCAGTCGCGGCAGTCCGTGTTCATGAGTGAGTTCATAGCACCCGGCGCGGACAAATCCGGGATGCCGCGCCCGTCAGGCCCAGCCCAGTTCGTGCAATCGGTCGTCGTCGATGCCGAAGTGGTGGGCGATTTCGTGGATGACCGTGATCGCCACCTCCTCGACGACCTCCTCGTCGGATTCGCAGACGTCCAGCAACGCATCGCGGTAGATCGTGATGGCGTCCGGCAGCGCTCCGCCGTAGTCGGAGTCCCGCTCGGTCAACGCCACGCCTTCGTAGAGGCCGAGCAGTTCGGTGTCTTCGGGATGGCGGTCTTCGACGAGCACGACGACGTTGTCCATCGCTGCCGTCAACTCGGGCGGGATGAGGTCGAGCGCGTCGGAGACCAACTCGTCGAACCGCTGCGGATCCATCCGCACGGCCACCGGTTACCCCGCGGGTGGTGCGGCCGGCGCGGGCGGCGGTTCCGGTGCGGGCGCCGGTGGCGGTGCTCCGCCGTCCGCTGGGGGCGGCGGCCCTTCTGGAGGCGGTTGCGTGGCCGGAGCCTGTGACGCCGGCTCGCGGGGTGGGGTCACGACCGGCTGTTGCTGCGGAAGGTGCTGATTGTTCGGCGGGATGGCGTCCGGCGGCGAGCTGGGCTCCGGGGCTTGAACCGGAATCGGCGGCATCGTGAGCCGCTCCTCGGGGATGTCCGGCGGTGGGATCGGGGGCTGACCGTTGATCAGCAGCTGCCCCTTGGCGTGGTTCACCAGCGTGGCCCAGCCCCCGTTGCCCAGGCTGGCGCCGATGCTGCAGGCGACCTCACGGCTGCCCGCCTGCCAGCTGGGCAGCGACACAGTGGGGTAGATCAGCGTGAGGGTGGTGGTGCGCAACTTGACGGGCGCGAGGAAGGCGTCGGTCATCTTGGTGCAGGAGTCTTTGATGAAGCCGTCCTGCTCGGGCTCGGCGGGCAGGGGACCGCGGAACCGCTCACCGAGGTTGACCGTGCCGGTGATCTCCATCGCGTGCGGCGCCGCGCAGTCGACGGGAACGTCGATGGGTTGGTTGGTCGCCGGGTCGATGCTCAGGCAGGTGCCGGCGGGCCAGACCTTGGACTGGTCGATGTCGGCGACCTTGCCCTTGAACGCGGCCTGTTGGTTGTTCAGCCCGGGCAGCTGCAGACCGCACAGCATGCGGCGCTCGCCGGCCTGACGCCACGCCCGGTCACCCGACCACAGCATGCTGACGATGAACTTGCCGTTGGGATCGAACTTGGGCCCGAGGTAGCGACGCGCGGCGGCCTCGCACTGTTCCTGGCTGATCTGCTGAATACGCGCGGGCGACGGCGGGGCCGCGTTGGGCCCGTACTCCGAGCCCGGGAACGTCCGCATGTCGACGGACTCGGCGACCTCGAACTTGTGGTCGTCCGCGCAGTTGACGATGCTCGCCGACTCCGGCGTGATGTCGGGCCACATCAGGCAGTCGCCGCTCTTGGCGCGGTTGAAGGCGGCGTCGCTCTTGGCCCCGGTGCTTGGCACCGGACCGCTGTCGAGGTAGCCGGCCAGCCGCCCCTGTCCGCCGCCGACCGGGATCGCGGTCACCAGCCCGGCGATCAGCAGGCCGCCGAGGGCGAAGAGGAGCAATGCCCGCCTGGTCGCGGTCGCCTGCAAGCCGCGCGGCCACGGGAACGCGGCCGGCGGCCGTCCCGCCTCCCCGGCTGCGGGGCCGGGCGGGGAAACTTCCGCTTCGGGGGTATCCAACATCGGCTCCATTCTGACAGGAGCCGCGGAGCCGCGTGACGGATGTGGCGCATGTGCGTCGTGTTATCGCCTGCGGCGGTGCTGCGCGACGCTGCCGCGCGGGCCAAAAGTAGTCTTCAGGCCGTGATCGACCTGAAGCTGCTTCGCGAAGACCCCGACGCCGTACGCCGTTCCCAACTCAGCCGTGGCGAAGACCCGGCGCTGGTGGATGCCCTGCTGACGGCCGACGCGAATCGCCGGGCCGCGATTTCGAAGGGCGACGCCCTGCGCGCCGACCAGAAGGCCGTCAGCAAGGAGGTGGGCAGGGCGTCGGCCGAGGAGCGGCCGGCCAAGCTCGCGCGCGCGAAAGAACTCGCCGAACAGGTGAAGGCCGCCGAAACCGCCCAGAGCGAAGCCGAGGCGGAGTTCACGGCGGCACACATGGCGATCTCCAACGTCATCATCGATGGCGTCCCGGCGGGCGGGGAGGACGACTTCGCGACCCTCGACGTCGTCGGCGAACCCCGGGCGATCGAAAACCCCAGGGACCACCTGGAACTCGGTGAGGCACTGGGCCTCATCGACATGCAACGCGGCGCCAAGGTGTCCGGCTCGCGGTTCTACTTCCTGACCGGTCGGGGGGCGCTGTTACAGCTGGGCGTGCTGCAGCTGGCGCTGCGGCTGGCCGTCGACAACGGGTTCATCCCGATGATCCCTCCGGTGCTGGTGCGCCCAGAAGTGATGGCAGGCACCGGATTTCTGGGCGCCCATGCCGAGGAGGTGTATCGGGTGGAGGCCGACGACCTCTACCTGGTCGGCACCTCCGAGGTGCCGCTGGCCGGCTACCACGCCGACGAGATCCTGGATCTGTCCGGCGGGCCGCTGCGCTACGCGGGCTGGTCGTCGTGCTTCCGCCGCGAGGCCGGCAGCTACGGCAAGGACACCCGCGGCATCATCCGGGTGCATCAGTTCGACAAGGTGGAGGGCTTCGTCTACTGCGCACCCGCCGACGCCGAGGCGGAGCATGAACGGCTGCTGGGCTGGCAGCGCGAGCTGCTGGCGCTCATCGACGTGCCGTATCGGGTAATCGATGTCGCCGCGGGCGATCTCGGCTCGTCGGCCGCGCGCAAATTCGACTGCGAGGCGTGGGTTCCCACGCAGGGGACCTACCGCGAGCTGACGTCGACGTCGAACTGCACCACGTTTCAGGCGCGCCGGCTGGCCACCCGCTACCGCGACGACAACGGCAAGCCGCAGATCGCGGCGACCCTCAACGGCACGCTGGGCACCACCCGGTGGCTGGTCGCGATCCTGGAGAACCACCAGCAGCCCGACGGCAGCGTCCGCGTCCCCGACGCGCTGGTTCCCTTCGTCGGCACCGAGGTGTTGGAGCCCGTCGGCTAGTGGCGGGTCGCCACCACTGATCAAGCGCGGCGCGCGCCCGGGGTGTGTCCGAAGGCGCGCCGGTAGGTGTCGATGAAGGCGCTCGGTGTGGCCCAGCCGCATCGCAGGGCCACCGAGGTCACGTCGTGGCGGTCGGCGAGCAGCATCAGCGCGTGTTGCAGGCGTAGTTGCGTGCGCCACTGCGGGAACGTCATGCCCAGCTCGTCCCTGAACAGGCGGCTCAGCGTGCGCTGACTGACGCCGATCCGACGGCCGATTTGCTGCAACGTCAGCGGCTCGGTCAGGTTGGCGGTGATCAGCGCGCACGCTTGGCGCAGGCGGCCGTCGACCGTTGTCGGAATCCACAGTGGCTCATAGATGTTCGAGTCCTGCACTTGATCGTGCAGCACAGCCAACATCCGGTGGTGCGCATCGGTGTCGGTGCCGTCGGTCTGCGAACACGCGATGATGAGTTCTCGCATCAACGGGTTGACGGCGAGCACGGTCGGTGTTGCCGGACCGCCGCGGTAGCGCTGCGGGTCGAGGGCGACGCCGTGGAATTGCGTCTGGCCATGAAACTTGTGCTCGTGCCAGCAGCCCGCCGGTATCCAGATGGCGCGATTCACCGGCGTGATCCACGTTCCCGCGGGGGTGGTTACCGAGACCGCACCGGAGGACGGGTAGACGATCTGGTGCAGGGGATGACGGTGGCGCTCGATTCGCGCGCCGGGCGCGAGCGACTGCGACGACGTGGCCCTCCCGTGATGGCGGTTTTCCGACATAACTCGACAGAATATCGGAAGCCCGCAACCCCGGCGTCCGCCTAGCGTTCTGTGTATGGCAATGAATCTCCTTCACCGGCGCCGGTGTAGCTCGGCGGACTGGGCGAAGATGGTGGCCGACAAGTTGCTGCCCTGGTCGCTCGGCGACGTCGAATTAGGCTCGCGCACACTGGAAATCGGCCCAGGCTACGGCGCGACGACACGCGCCCTCCTGGACCGGACCGACTCGCTGACCGCCGTCGAAGTCGACGGTTCGATGGCCGATGACCTGAACCGCCGCTATGGCGAACGGGCACGCATCATCCACGGCGACGGCAGCAGCACCGGGCTGCCCGATGACCACTTCTCGTCGGTGGTGTGCTTCACGATGCTGCACCACGTGCCCAGCGCAAAGCTGCAAGATCAGCTGTTCGCCGAGGCGTTCCGGGTGCTGCAACCCGGGGGCATCTTCGCCGGCAGCGACGGCGTGCCGTCACTGACCTTCCGGCTGATCCACATCGCCGACACCTACAACCCGATCGCGCCGCCAGATCTCCGCCGGCGGCTTCGAGCGGCGGGATTCACCGACATCCGGGTCGACGCCAAGGGTGGCCGACAGAGATGGCGGGCGATCAAACCGCTCGCCGTGTAACGGGGGCCTAAGCGCTCACCGGCTCGCGCGCCTGCTCATGGCGGCGCTGGCGCTCGATGGTCGCGAAGTAGAAGGCGAACGCGAACGCGAAGCTGGTGAACAGGCTGGACACGAAGTACAGCCACGGGTGCCGCAGGCCCCGGCGATAGCCGTCGACAATGGTAAAAAGCGGCAGCAGAATGACATTCGCGATCGTGTAGTCCTGGCTGGCCGAGCTGGCGGCGGGGTTGGTGAACATCAACTTCATGTATTCGACCCAACTGCCGTGTTCGCCCCACAGCGGATTGGTCGATCCCCCGTGCGAGTATTCCTCCACGTAGGTGATGTTGAAATACCAACCGAGCCCGACCGACGCGATGCCGACGACGTAGTACACGATTTCCATCGGCGAAAAGACCGGGCCGGTGGCGGGGCGGGCGAAAACCTTTGAGTTGGCCCTGACGATCCAGACGATGACCGCCAGTCCAAGTACCGCGTGCGAGAGTAGCGAGACCATGGGCGAAGTCTCGCTCGTGTTCCGAAGTTTTGTCAATATTGACACAACGTGAAGGGGTACCTTACTGGCATGGTCCGGCCCGCTCAGACGGCGCGCAGCGAGCGCACGCGCGAAGCGCTGCGCCAGGCCGCCGTGGTCAGATTCCTGGCCCAGGGGGTCGAGGAAACGTCGGCCGAACAGATCGCGGCGGATGCCGGGGTGTCGCTGCGGACGTTCTATCGCCACTTCCGCTCCAAGCACGATCTGCTGTTTGCCGACTTCACCGGGCTGCACTGGTTTCGCGCCGCGCTCAACGACAGGCCGGCCGGCGAACCGATCATCGATTCGGTGCAGGCCGCTATCTTCGCGTTCCCGTATGACGTTGAAGCGGTTACCAAAATCGCCGCGCTGCGGGGCGGCGAGCTGGACCCGGGCCGCATCGTCCGGCACATCCAGGAAGTCCAGGCCGATTTCGCCGACGCCATCCAGGCGCAGCTGCAGCGCCGTGGCCGGACGGGGCGCGGGACGACGGACGAGCGGCTGCGCATCGCGGTGACCGCGCGCTGCATCGCGGCCGCCGTCTTCGGTGCGATGGAGGTCTGGATGCTCGGCGACGACCGGTCCCTGGGGGAACTGGCGCGGGTCTCCCACGCGGCGCTGGAGTCGCTGCGCGCCGGCATCACCGACGCCTGGGCGCCCGACAAAGTTTCGTCATAATTGACAAAACATTGCGTCCGTGCCAGCCTGCGTGCGGAGGGACGGACATGACTGGATATGACGCGATAGTTATCGGCGCGGGGCACAACGGCCTGGCCGCGGCGGTGTTGCTGCAGAAGGCGGGCCTGCGGACCGTGTGCGTGGACCCCAAGCTGTACGCCGGTGGGATGGCCTCGACGGTGGAGCTGTTCGACGGGTATCAGTTCGAGATCGCGGGCTCGGTGCAATTCCCGACGGCTTCGGTGGTCGTCGAGGAACTCGGCCTGGACACCCTGCCGACCATCGACCTGGACGTGATGTCGGTGGCGGTGCGCGGAGTGGGCGACGACCCGCTGGTCCAGTACAGCGACCCGGTCAAGCTGTTCACTCACCTCAACGAGGTGCACGGGGCCGACGCGGTCAACGGCATGGCGGGGCTGATGGCCTGGAGCCAGGCGCCGACGCGGGCACTGGGCCGCTTCGACGCGGGTGCGCCGCCCAAGACCCTCGACGAGATGTATGCCTGCGCCACAAACGAATTCGAACGTTCGGCGATCGATGACATGCTGTTCGGTTCGGTTACCGACATCTTGGACCGCTATCTCCCCGATCGCGAGAAGCACGGCGCCCTGCGCGGCTCGATGACGGTGCTGGCCGTCAACACCCTCTACCGGGGGCCGTCGACACCGGGCAGCGCGGCCGCGCTGGCCTTCGGGCTGGGCGTTCCCGACGGGAACACGATGCAGATGAAGAAGCTCCGCGGCGGCATCGGTGCGCTCACCGCGCACCTGTGCACACTGCTCGAGAGCCACGGCGGCGAAGTCCGGCTGCGCACCAAGGTGACCGAGATCGTCGTCGCCGACGGCCGCGTGAGCGGGGTGCGAACCGAGGCCGGGGAGACGCTCACGGCTCCGATCGTCGTCTCCGGCATCGCGCCCGACGTCACGATCAACGAACTGATCGATCCGGCCGCGCTGCCGGCCGACATCCGGGAACGCTATGCGCGCATCGATCACCGCGGCAGCTATCTGCAGATGCACTTCGCGCTCGACGAAGCCCCGGCGTTCAGCGCGCCGTACGACGCCCTCAACGACCCGGCCATGCAGGCCTCGCTCGGTCTGTTCTGCACGCCGGAGGAAGTCCAGCGGCAGTGGGAGGACGCCCGGCGCGGGATCGTTCCGGCCGACCCGACGGTGGTGTTGCAGATCCCGTCGCAGAACGATCCGGACCTCGCGCCCGAGGGCAAGCACGCTGCATCGGCGTTCGCGATGTGGTTCCCCATCGAGGGCGGCGCCGACTATGGCAAGGCAAAGGTCGAAATGGGTCAGCGGGTGATAGACAAGATCACCCGGCTCGCACCGAATTTCGAACGCAGCATCATCCGGCACACCACGTTCACGCCCAGGCACATGGGCGTGATGTTCGGCGCCCCGGGCGGCGACTTCTGCCACGGGCTGCTGAATCCCAATCAGATCGGCCCGAACCGGCCCGGCCCGAAAGGCTTTCTCGGTCAGCCGATTCCGATCGAGGGACTGTACCTGGGCAGCGCGGGTTGCCATGGGGGACCGGGAATCACGTTCATCCCCGGCTACAACGCCGCTCTCGCTGCGCTCGCCGACCGCTAGACGCTCGGCGAGCGTGTACTCAGTGCGAAAAAATCGTGGAAATCTCGCCGTGAGTGCACGCTCGGCGCGGGACTAATCGAAGTCGGCAAGCAACACGTCGAGCAGGGTGGTGAACTCGTCCGGGCGCGCCGGGGTGAACGCGGGGGCCGGCCAGGTCCCCGGGACGTCCAGGGTGATCAACGTCGACTTGAGTGGCCGATGCACGTCCAGCGGCAGCCAGCGACGAAAGTCCGAGCTGCCCCAGATGCGGAAACGCTGCATGAACATACCCAGCGATTCGGCTTTGTATCCGCGGATCGTGTCCAACGCGATCACCTTGGAGGTGCCGGAGGGAAAGTGGTAGCGGCGCAACGTGATCGCCCTGCGGTCCAGCTGGACCAAGCCGTCGTCGTACGTTTCGCTCATGCCCGGGAGCTCCGCAGCTGATGACCCCGCGAGGTCAGGCACCGGCCGTCGTCCAGTCGCCACTGCCATCCGTGCAGGTTGCAGGTCAGCGTGTTGCCTTCCACCACACCGAATTTCGATAGGTCGGCCTTCAGGTGCGGGCAGCGGCGCTGAATCTCCCAACCGTCCAGCGTGACCGAGGCGGAGTCGTCGTGGGTCTCGGCGAACCAGCCGTCGGCGTAGGCGATCCGTTCGTCGGTAAGGCACTTGAAGAACGTGTACAGGTATTCGTTGTAACCGCCGACCCGCCACGCGGTGAAACGGGTCGACAGGAAGATCGTGTTGACCCAGTCCGGCTCGCGGTCGCGCAGCACGGTGCGCACCAGCTCGGGCGCGATCGCGAAACCATAGCGGACCTTTTCGTCGGGAATCCGTTCGCGCACGGCTCGTTTCGGAAAGTCGAGGATCACGGTCTCCGGGCCTATCACCAGTTCGACGGGGTAGCCGATGCCGTCGCAGATTTCGTCGCTTTGCAGCATGATCGGCTCGAACAGCGCGCGCAACCCTTCCAGCAGTGGCTCGCCGGTGGCGGGGGCCCAGCTCGCCCGCTCGGCTGCCAGGACCGGCGCCATCCGGTCGGCGTAGTCGGCGATGTAGGCCGCCTTGCCGGTGGTGAAGATGGCCTCCACGTCGGCGGTGGGTAGCGGGTGGCGCAGCGAATTCAGTTCCGTGCCGGTGAAGTCCGCGGTCGATCCGGGAATCATCAGCAGGCCGCCCTCGTGCCCGTGGCTGCGCAGCTGGTCGAGGAACACCATTTGATCGGGGAAGATGTTGGCCGGATCGCCGTGATCGTCGTTGAGGTGGCGCAGCTCGGGGTCCAGAAAGCACGGCGGCCCCGCCGACGGCACCACCCAGGTCGCCCCCACCTGGGCGATGTATTGGCGGGCGCGGTCCATTTGGCGCTGCCGTTTCTGGGTGCCGAACGACTCCTTGGCGCGGGCCGGCATGTCGTAGACCATCGGGTACCAGATCGCCCCCGAGTACTGCAGCAGGTGCACGTCGACGTGGCCGAACTCGGAGGTCAGCACATCCAAATCCACCGGCCGCGCATCGTTCATGTTGAAAACCGTTGTGGCGCCGTCGGAAACCACCAGCGCCGAATCGCCGATCGGGCCGTCCGCGGGTGCGCGCAGGGCGATGACCATGACGTCGAGGTCACCCTTGGGGCCGCTGATCCGATGTTTGACCGAGTCGGTGGTCTCGAAGAACCGGTGAAAGCCCAACTCCTGCAGCGCATTCCGAAGGTCGGGCACCGGGTAGTCGGGCAACAGCACCATGGCGTCTTTGTTGACGTGTGCGCTGAGGTGTTTCGCGTCGAAGTGGTCCTTGTGCAGGTGTGACACGTAGAGGTAGTCGCAGTCGCCGAGCGTGTCCCAGTCCAGTGCGCTGTTGTCCGGGAAGGGGAACCAGGATGCGAAGTAGGCCGGATTCACCCAGGGGTCACACAGGATGCTGCCCGCATGGGTCTGGATCAGAAATCCGGCGTGACCTACGCTCGTGACCTGCACAAATGCCTTTCTTAGGGTTCTTGGGATCGTCCCAAGTTTAGCGTGGGGCGGCTGCCGCAGCCCGGCGCACAGCAGGGAGCATTACGCTGAATGGCTGTGGAACCGGTATACGGGACTGTCATCCAGCTTGCCCGGTTGGTCTGGCGCATCCAGGGCCTGAAGATCACCGTGTCCGGGGTCGAGAATCTGCCGACCAGCGGCGGGGCGGTCGTCGCGATCAACCACACCGGCTACCTCGACTTCACCTTCGCCGGTTTGCCCGCCTACAAGCAGGGCCTGGGCCGCAAAGTGCGGTTCATGGCCAAGCAGGAGGTCTTCGACCACAAGATCACCGGGCCGATCATGCGCAGCCTGCGGCACATCTCGGTGGACCGGCTGGACGGGGCAGCGTCGTACGAAGCCGCCGTCCGGATGCTGAAGGACGGCGAGCTGGTCGGGGTGTACCCCGAGGCCACGATCAGCCGCAGTTTCGAGATCAAGGAGTTCAAGTCGGGTGCCACCCGGATGGCGGTCGAGGCGGGCGTGCCGATCGTTCCGCACATCGTCTGGGGTGCGCAACGGATCTGGACCAAGGGCCATCCCAAGAAACTGCTTCGCCCGAAGGTGCCGATCACGGTGCTGGTCGGCGAGCCGATCGCACCGACACTGGCGATCGAGGACCTGAAGGGCCTGCTGCACTCGCGCATGCAACACCTGCTGGAACGGGCGCAGGAACAATATGGGCCGCATCCCGCCGGGGAGTTCTGGGTGCCGCACCGGCTGGGCGGTGGCGCTCCGTCGTTGGCCGAGGCGTCCCGCATCGAGGCCGAGGAGGCGGCCGCGCGCGCGGCCCGTCGCGCCCAGGCCGCAGGAGCGTCGGAGTCGTAATCGATGGTGGAGCCGACCTTCCGCACGCTCGAGATCATGGCGCAGCTGGTCGTGATGGCGACCGGCACGCAGATCACCTACCGCGGCGAGGAGAACATTCCCGCCCGCGGCGGCGCGGTGGTGGCCATCAATCACACCAGCTACGTCGACTTTCTGCCGGCCGCGCTGGCCATGCACCGCCGCGGCCGTCGACTGCGGTTCATGATCAAGGCGGAAATGCAACGGGTGAAGGTCGTCAACTTCCTGATCAAGCACACGAAGACCATCCCGGTGGATCGAGACGCCGGCGCCGCCGCCTATGCGGTGGCCGTACAGCGACTCCGTGAGGGGGAGCTGGTCGGGGTCTACCCCGAGGCCACCATCAGCCGAAGCTTCGAGCTCAAGGAATTCAAGACCGGCGCCGCCCGCATGGCCCTCGAAGCCGATGTCCCGATCGTTCCCGTGATCGTCTGGGGCGCGCAGCGGATCTGGACCAAGGACCACCCACGACACATCGGCCGTCACAAGGTGCCGGTCATCGTGCAGGTGGGCCCGCCGCTGCGAGCCGCCGACGACATGGCGCGAACCAACGCCGCGCTACGCGAGTCGATGAGCGCGCTGCTGGAGCGGGCCCAGGCGGGATATCCGCGTCCGCCGGGTGCCTATTGGGTGCCGCGCCGGCTGGGCGGCGGCGCACCGACGTTGGCCGAGGCTGCTCAGATCGAAGCCGACGAGGCCGCGGCCCGACTGGCCGACAAGGCCGCAAACCATACCCCGCATCGATCGCGGTAGGGCGAAGGAGAAGGACATGGCAAACGCCTTTTACCGGTTCGGCGAGTTGATCGTCCCACCGGTGGTCGCAATGCAGGGAACCAAATTCACCTACCGCGGCCTGGAGAACATTCCGCAGCGCGGCGGCGCGATACTCGCCCAGAACCACACCAGCTATCTGGACTGGCTTCCGACGATGCTGGCCGTAAAGGAACGCGGCCGTCGCATGTACTTCATGATCAAGGCCGAGATGGGCGAGGTGAAGTCGGTCAACTACGTGATCAAGCACGCCCGCCTCATCCCGGTGGACCGCCGGAGCGGACACGGCGCTTTCGACGTCGCCGTGCAGCGGCTGCGCGAGGGCGAACTCATCGGTATGCACCCCGAGGCGACCATCAGCCGCAGCTTCGAGCTCAGGGAATTCAAGACCGGTGCCGCGCGGATGGCGCTGGACGCCCAGGCGCCAATCCTTCCCGTGGTCGTCTGGGGCGCGCATCGGATTTGGCCCAAGGACCATCCAAAGAAGGTGTGGCGCAACAAGGTTCCGATCACCGTGGCGATCGGCCGGCCGTTACCGCCCCGCGGCACCCCGGAGCAAATCAACGTCGCGCTGCGCACCGCAATGAACGAGTTGCTCTATCAAGTGCAGGAGGAGTATCCGCACCCCGAGGGCGAGTACTGGGTTCCGCGGCGCCTCGGCGGCAGCGCGCCCAGCCGGGAAGATTCCCAGGCCATCCGGCTGTCCGAATTGCAGGAGCGGATCAAGCGGCACGGAACTGATGGCGTGACCCGTCCGGGGCAATCCCAAAGCGGATTGCATTGACCGACCCGATATTGCCGGCGCTCATCGCATGCGACGTCGACGGCACCTTGTTCGACGGAAACGAAACCATCTCCCCGCGCACCCGCGCTGCGATCCGCGCCGCGGTGGCCGCGGGCGCTCAGTTCGTCGTCGCGACCGGCCGCCCCCCGCGCTGGATACGCCCGGTCGTCGACGCCCTCGGGTTCGCGCCAATGGCGGTGTGTGCCAACGGCGCCGTCGTCTACGACCCCGAGTCCGACCGGGTGGTGTCCGCACGCACGCTGTCGGTCGACACCCTGGCCGAGTTGGCCGAAATCGCGACCCGCTCGATCCCGGGCGCGGGCCTGGCCGTCGAGCGGATCGGCGAACGTGCGCATGACACCGCAACGCCTCAGTTCATCAGCTCGCCGGGCTACGAGCATGCGTGGCTGAACCCGGACAACACCGAGGTGTCGATCCAGGACCTGCTCAGCGCACCGGCGATCAAGCTGCTGATCCGCAAGGCCGGTGCCCGCAGCGAGGACATGGCCGCCGAACTGACCAAGCACGTCGGGATAGAGGGCGACATCACCTTCTCCACCAACAACGGGCTGGTGGAGGTCGTCCCGCTGGGGATCAGCAAGGCCACCGGCGTCGAGGAGGTCGCCAAACCGCTGGGCATCGCCGATCACGAGGTGGTGGCCTTCGGCGACATGCCCAACGACGTGCCGCTGCTGCGGTGGGCGGGCCGCGGCGTGGCGATGGGGAATGCGCATCCGGACGTGCGAGCCGCCGCCGATGAGGTCACCGCGACTAACGACGACGACGGGGTTGCGCGGGTGCTGGAACGCTGGTGGCACTAGCGACCGATGGGCCAGGGAAGTTCACTGCCCGCACGGGTAGCAAATGTGGCAGACTGCCCGCGTGCCCGCGGATCAAAAGCCGCCGAACGGCGGCGAGCCTGACGGCGATAAGCCCGCGCCGGTCGAGCCACCCGAGGGCGACGACGCCGGCTCGGAGGTAGACGACTCCGAGCAGTTCCCGTCCGGCGGCAGCATGGAGTTCCAGGACGCGGCCACGACCAAGCCGCGGCCCGCAACGCCGGCCGAGCTGCGCGCGCGGGAGAAGTTCGCCAAAAAACAGCAGGAGGCCGAGGAGGCGCGACTCGAAGCGGAAGCCAAGCGGCGCCGGCAGCGCCGGGTGCTGATGGGTTCCGCGGCCGCCGTGGGCGTGGTGGGAGTCGTTGCGGCTCTGGGGTATTGGGCGTTGTCGGCGCCCACCGTGACCGCCCAATGCGTCCGGGACGACCCGAACGGCCAGCCGGTGATCGTGCCGGACAGTTACTGCACCGATCACACGGCGGGCCTCAACGGATTCTTCTTCTACGGCGGACACCAGTACCGCTACTACTACGGCAGCTCGGGACCGGTGGGCTCGCGCCCGATCGGCGGGACGACGAGCGCGCCCAAGGGCGCAACGATCAAGACCAAGTCGGGCTCCACCATTTCCCGTGGCGGGCTGGGCGGCAAGCTCGGCGGCGGCAAGGGCAGCGGTTCGTGAAGCGCGGCAGGGAAAAGCCGCGGCCGAACTGGCGGTCGATCGTCGAATCGCAGGGGCTGGTGTACGGAACGCCGGCACGTGACGCCCGCGGCGCGGACCGCCCGTATTGGGACGAGTCGGTGTACTACGAATTCGACATGGACGAGATCCTGGCGCTGGAAGCCGACGTCGAGCTGCTGCACTCGATGTGCCTGAACGCCGTCGAGCAGGTGGTGCTGATGGAGCGGTACGCGGATTTCGGCCTGCCGGAATGGAGTTGGCAGCCGATCGCCGAATCGTGGCGCCGTTCCGACCCCCATGTGTACGGGCGCTTCGACCTGCGCTACGACGGGAGACGCCCGGCGGTGCTGCTCGAGTACAACGCCGATACACCCACGACGCTGCTGGAAGCCGCCATCCTGCAGTGGTATTGGCTCAAGGACAAATTCCCCGGCGACGACCAGTGGAACTCGCTGCACGAACAGCTGGTCGCCCGCTGGAAGCAGTTGCGGGACCTGCTACCCAACAACGAGCTGCACTTGAGTTGGTCCGGGGTGGAGGCCACCGGCGAAGACCAGATCACGACCACCTACATGCAGGAAACCGCGGCCGAGGCGGGCTTTTCGACCGTCGGCTTGATGATCGAGGACCTGGGTTGGGACTCCGCCCTGCAGCGTTTCGTCGACCTGGAAGAGGATCCGATCCACGCGATCTTCAAGCTCTACCCGTGGGAATGGGTGCTCGACGACGAGTTTGGCCACAACGTCGTGTCGAGTCTGCCGCAGACGATGTGGATCGAGCCGCTGTGGAAGACGCTGCTGTCGAACAAGGCGATCCTGGCGATGCTGTGGGAGATGTATCCGGGCCACCCGAACCTTTTACCCGCATACATCGACGACCCGCATGAGCTCACCGAGTACGTCCGCAAGCCCAAGCTCGGCCGCGAGGGAGCGAACGTCACCGTCGTAGGCGCGGGATTGGAGACCGCCACCGGCGGGGTCTATGGCGAAGAGGGGTTCGTTTACCAACTGCTGGACCCACTGCCGGAGTTCGACGACATGCGGCCCGCGCTGGGTGCCTGGATCGTCGGCGACTCGGCGGCCGGACTGGGCATCCGCGAGACCGGCGGACTGATCACCGACGACGGCGCAGCCTTCGTCCCGCATCGAATCCTGCAGAAATGAACGGAGTTGATCATCGATGACAACAATCGCCGCGCTGAATTCGAGCTACTGGGATGCGGGCTACATGAGCGTGCTCGGCCGCGGTGCCGGGGCGATCTTCTTGTACGCGATCGTCGGCTTGGTGCTGATGATGATCGGGTTCTATGCGATCGACCTCACCACACCGGGACCGCTGCGCAAGATGGTGGACGGGGGAAAACCGAACGCCATCATCGTCGCGGCGGCCGGAATGGTCAGCATGGCGCTCATCGTCGTGCTGGCCATCTACTCGTCGTCGGGAAAGCTGCTCGAGGGGCTGGTGGGCTCGGCGGTCTTCGGGATCGTGGGGATCGTGGCGCAGGTGGTGATGATGCGGATCGCGGCGATGGTGATCGGGATCGACATGGACGCATTGTTCGCCTCCGAGGAGTTCAACTACGAGGCGCTGATGGTGGCCGCGGCTCAGTTCGCCCTGGGCATCGTGGTTGCCGTCGCGATTCTCTAACGCTAGCGGGCTGGCTTGTCGCGCAGCGACTTCGGCGGGATCGTGGCTCCGACGAGCGCGTCGGCGTCGATGGTGCGGGGTCGGTAGGCCAGCGACGGCAATCTCGCAGACATCACGGCGACGGGATCCTCGCAGACGTGGTCCAGCCCCGATAGGAATGCCCACTCGTGCTCGTCGCTACCGAAATAGACGACGGTGTCGAATGTTTCGTGAAAGCGCCGCCACGACGCGTGCAGCGATTGGTTCCGCCACAGCGTCGGGCAGCCGGCCTGGCCGATGACGACGCGGCCGATCTTGCGGCATCGTGCCAGGAAGTCCGCGTCATACAGCCGGTTGTGCTGCGCGGGCGCCGTTCGCTCGTCGGGAAGGTCGACGACCACGATGTCGTACGGCGTACCGCACCGGGCGACGAAGTCCCAGCCGTCGCCGTAATGCATCGCGACCGGGCCGAGTCCGCTTTCCGCCCTGCGCAGTTCGTCCACCGTGTAGCCGTAGGGCAGATGCGCCGCGCATAGCCGGACCGCTTCGCGATCGATGTCGACGTGGTCGACGTGCGTCGCCCCGGCGGCGACGGCCAGCTGGCTCACCACCCCCTCGCCGGAGCCGATGACGAGTACCCGCTCGATGCGGGCCGCCAGCAGCAGCGCCGGCACCAGCAGCGCCTCGTGGTAGACGAGCTGACTGAGCTCGGTGCTCTGACGCTCGCCGTCGGTGAATAGGGTGACGCCCTGTTCCGTGCGTCCGATCACCAGATGCTGAAACTCGGTGCGCACGTCGCAGCGGACATCCGACAGGCGCCAGTTTCGGGTGAGCCCCGGGGCCAGCGGCTCGATGATTTCGCGGCCGGGTAAACCTTCCTCGGGCGCATTCACGAAATAGGTTGGCAGCGGCGGGAATCCGTTGAAGGCAACCGACGCGTAGCTCGCGGTATACGCGCCGGCGTCGTCGATCTCGACCCGGTCGCCGGGCCGCAGCGTGACGGGAAGCGGGTAGTGCCGGTAGAGCACGTCGTCGCCGTCGCACGTCGGTCCCGCGACCACGGCGTCATCGAGCGGATCGCCGTCGCGGCCGGTCCGCAGGCGATACCGGATGTACTCGTTCTCGGTTTCGGCCAGACCCCCGTAACGGCCGACGTCGAGGTAGACCCAGCGCCGGTCGTCGGTACCGGTCCGGACCGTTGCCACCTCGCACCGGATCGTGCCGGCGGAACCCACCAGCGCCCGTCCCGGTTCGACCACAAGCCGCGGCGGATCGGCGCCGAAGAGGCGTGCCAGGGCCGACATCAAGGCCTCGGCGAACGTCTCGAGGGGCGGCGCGTCAGCGGCATACGCGAGGGGGAACCCGCCCCCCACGTTGACCGTCGTGAGATCGCCCACCGCATCGAATACCGTTGCGGCGGCGCGTATTCCGAGTTCCCATGCGGCCGGGTCGAGCTGTTGCGAGCCGACGTGGAACGATACGCCGTCGGGGCGCAGCCCGAGGCGGCGGGCGCCACCGAGCAACTCCGCGGCCTGCGCGGGTGTGCAGCCGAACTTGTGGCCGAACGGCGTCACCGACGACGGGAAGCCCGGCCCAATGCGGCATTCCACCGCCGCCCCGGGGGCGTGGGCGGCGATCGTCGCCAGACCGTGCTCGGTGTCGAACGCAAACCGCCGAACCCCGCGCGCGTGGGCCCGAGCCAGCTCCGCGGGTTTTTGGATGGTGTTGCCGAAGCTCAGTAGGCTCCCGTCGATGCCGGCGTCGACGCACGCGTCGACCTCGCCGATGGAGGCGACGTCGAACGCGGCGCCCTCGCCGGCGAGCAGAAGCAGGATCGGCTCGGCGGGGTTCGCCTTCACCGCGTAGCGGATCCGCGCGTCGGGCAACAACGTCCGCAGCGTCCGGAAGTTCCTGCGCACCCGGTCGAGATCGATCGTCAAATACGGCGTCTCGGGCACAGCTCGCAGACTAATGCTCCGCGCACGCGGGGGAAAACCTGGCCTAGGCGGACGCCGGGTGCGCCGGCAGCGAGAAGTGTTCCGGCGGCACCGTCGGGCCGCTCGGCGGCTCGGTCGACAGCGGCGTGGTGATGCCGTCCGCGACCTCGGTGATGTCTCCGGTGAGGCGGTCGAAGTTCAAGGTGCCATGCTGGAAGTTCTGTGTAACCCGCAGGGGCTCTTGGATTTCCGCGCTCGTCGGCAATCCCAGCGGGCCGCGCTCGAAGCTCAGCGAGGCCCACGCCTCGTAGATCGCGCCGGTGACCGGCTGCGCACCCGTCTCGGGTGACCAGTACATTGCGCCCCTGGCGAAGGTGGCGTAGCGGGCGTCACCCTCGGCGCTGTCTTCCGGCGACGTCGGCGCGCCGAGAACGCTGTTCATGCCGCCGATGGCCTGCCAGTGCTCGTAGATGGCGCCACCCTGCAGCGCCTTGATCAACTCCTCGGGCGGATCGTTGAAATGCGATGCGATGTCCCGGATTTCGTCCATCAGCGCGTAGGCGGCGTTGCCCGGGCAGTCGGTGTTGCCGACGTCGCGGTGGGTGAAGATGGTGGGCAGCGTCGCGACGGCCCCGGCCGGATAGGTGGTGTAGTGGCTGCCCGCCGACTCGAGCGCCACGGTGCCTTTGGGGTCGACGTCGTCCAGACCCAGCCGCCAGCCCAGGAGCCGCCCCACGGTCCGCAGCTGCACCGGCGTCGGCGGTACGTCGTCGAAGTTGCCGATCATGGCCACACCCCAGGTGTTGCGGTTGAATCCGCCGGTGTGGAAGGCCTCGACGGCCTTGGTCAGTCCGCCGGCGCTGCCCTCGAACACCTGGCCGTATTTGTCCACCAACGCGTTGTAGGCAATGTCGCACCACCCCAGCGTCTTGCTGTGGTAGGTGTAGATGGCCTTGACGATCCCGGCCGATTCCAGCGGCGAGTAGTCGTTGCTGCCCGCGGTGTGGTGGATGACAGCGGCGCGAATCCCGTTGTCGTACTGGGGACTACCGCACCGCAGCGATTCGTCTGCGCCCCAGTCGGCCCGGCTGATGATGGGGGGTGCCTGCCCCGGCATCACGACCCCGGACGGCGGCGTCCACTGCGTGTGGGCCGGCGCCTGCGGCGGAGAGATGAGGATCGCGGAGATGTTCTGGCCGAACGGCTGTTCCCTGGACGCCGGCTTGTATCCGAGGTCGTTTGACGCCGGCGGGTCGTTCGGCGGCGGCGGCCGGGTCACCGCCGCATCGAGGGGGCGGGTGACCGCGATCTGCACCGTGGTGGTGGTGCCGACGAACACCGGATCCGTGCTGCGGGGGCCTTCGGTCGGGCCGGCCGGCGGCGGCGACCCGGCGGATCCCGCGGCACCGCCGTCGTCGGGCGCGGCGGTCTCGTACTCGGTCTGATACCAAGGCCCCCACGACCCGTCGGGTCGCTTTGCCCGCACCCGCGTCGAGGTGCCGGCCAGGTCGCCGGTCAGCGCGACCAACGAGAAGGGCTGGTCCTGGCTGACTTCGCGGACCGTGACACCGGCCCCGAGCCCGATCAGTGGCTGCTCGCTCAGCTGGGTATCGTGGGGCGGGGGCGTGGCGTGGACGCCGCGATCGTGGGTCGCGTCCGCCACCGCCGAGACGATGACGACCGTCGCCGCGATGGCGGTGAGCAGCATCGTTGGCGCGCGACTACGAGACGACACCAGCTGATGTTACGTGTGTGTCTATTGTTATTTGTGAGGCGACACGAGTGTATGCGTGTGAAACCTCACGAAAACCTGTTCGACGGCACCGCAGAGGTGTTGTCGCCGGGCGGGTGGCTAGCTCCCGAATCCGTGCGTGACTCTGCGGTGCCGTCAGGTGACAGGTCCCCCGAAGCTCTAGACCGGAGGCAACGCCGGCGCGGCGGCCGGCAAGGCACCGGCGGCCGCCGGCAGGGCACCGGCCGCGGCACCCGGCAGGGCACCCGCGGCACCCGGCAGGGCGCTCGCCGCTCCCGGCAGGGCACCCGCCGCACCCGGCAGGGCACTGGCCGCACCCGGCAGGGCGCCGGCGGCGGCCGCTGGCGCGCCCGCGCCACCGTGGACACCCTGCATGATCGCGGGCATCACCAGGCCCTTGAGCAGGTCGATGGCCTGGCCGGCGCCCAGCTGGTTGGCGGCCTGCATCACGTCGTTGACGAGCCCGCCACCGCCGCTGCTGCTGCCGCCGCTGGTGCCGGCACCACCGAGGCCGCCCGTCCCGATCGGCGAGGCGCCGCCCAGTGTCGACGGGTCACCAAGGATCGGGTAGGTGCCGTCGGCGCCCGGGTCCAATCCGGCCGGCGCGGCGCCGATCGGCACCTCGCTGGGTGTGGTCCCGGTGCCGCCCAGGCCCGGCGCGACTCCAGTCGGGCTGGTCAGACCGGGGTTAGACAGCGCGGGGTTCATCCCCGCGCCCGGCGTGGTCGGCAGCGCGCCCGGCCCGGTCAGCCCGGGTGTCCCAGGCGTCCCCGGCGTCGTGCCCGGGTTGGCCAGCCCCGGCGTGCCAAAACCCGGCGCGCCCAGGCCCGGCGTGGTCGGGCTCGGGGTACCCAGGCCCGGGGTACCAACGCCCGGGCTGGTCAGCGCAGGACTGGTCAGCCCAGGACTGGTCAGGCCGGGACTGGTCAGGCCCGGAGTTCCCAGCCCAGGGCTGGTGAGGCCCGGGCTGGTCAGGCCGGTGGTGGTGCCGCTGTTACCGCTCAACGCGGGCACCGGCGGCAGGTTGATCCCGAACTGCGACAGGCCCTGCGACAGCGCGCCCATCAGCTCGCTGGGCAGGTCGCTCATGACCGCCGCTTGCTTGAATTCGCGGTGTTCGGGTTTGCTGCCCGCCGTCGATTCGTAAACCAGGAAGTATGCGCAAGGACTCGCGACTGCCAGGGCGGCGACCGCGCTCATGGCTGTCGAGAGCTTGCGTCGGCGTCGGTTCGGCACGGAAGTCTCCTCAATCTGGACTATGTATTTCCTCGGCGTGTGCTGCCTGTCCTATCCGGCATGAACCACACAGAGTCGATGGTACGAGTGAGATTGCTGTGACTAGAGTGGTGATATTGAATCGTGAGGCAATTGCGACCTCGGCCGTAACCTCCCGCCGCGATTTCAGGGCGTCGCCGAATCGGGATACGCGGCGGGGTCAGATACCCTAGGCAACCGATGACAGCTCGCTTTGACCTCTTCGTCGTCGGCTCTGGATTCTTCGGCCTGACCGTTGCCGAGCGCGTGGCTACCCAACTCGGCAAGCGCGTGCTGGTCGTAGAACGGCGTCCGCACATCGGCGGCAACGCGTATTCCGAGGCCGAGCCCCAGACGGGTATCGAGGTCCACAAGTACGGTGCGCACCTGTTCCACACCTCTAATAAGAGGGTCTGGGACTACGTGCGCCAGTTCACCGACTTCACCGACTACCGGCATCGCGTGTTCGCGATGCACAACGGGCAGGCATACCAGTTCCCGATGGGGCTGGGCCTGGTGTCGCAGTTCTTCGGCAAGTACTTCACGCCCGCCGAGGCGCGGCAGCTCATCGCCGAACAAGCCGCCGAGATCGACACCGCGGACGCGCAGAACCTGGAGGAGAAGGCGATCTCGCTGATCGGCCGGCCCCTCTACGAGGCGTTCGTCAAGGGATACACGGCCAAGCAGTGGCAGACCGACCCCAAGGAGTTGCCCGCGGCCAACATCACCCGGCTGCCGGTCCGCTACACCTTCGACAACCGCTACTTCAGCGACACCTACGAGGGGCTGCCGGTCGACGGCTACACCGCCTGGTTGCAGAACATGGCCGCCGACGACCGCATCGAGGTCAGGCTGGACACCGACTGGTTCGACGTCCGGGATCAACTGCGCCGGGAATCCCCGTCGGCCCCGGTCGTCTACACCGGCCCGCTGGACCGCTACTTCGACTACTCCGAAGGCCGGCTGGGTTGGCGCACACTGGACTTCGAAGTGGAAGTGTTACCCACGGGCGATTTCCAGGGGACGTCGGTGATGAACTACAACGATCTCG
This sequence comes from Mycobacterium sp. IS-1264, assembly GCF_001954195.1. Lineage (GTDB taxonomy): Bacteria > Actinomycetota > Actinomycetes > Mycobacteriales > Mycobacteriaceae > Mycobacterium. The sequence continues at coordinate 25,888 of NZ_MBES01000069.1, forward strand.
ACGTGCCGTACACCCGCATCCACGAGTTCCGGCACTTCCACCCCGAGCGGGACTACCCGTCCGACAAGACCGTGATCATGCGGGAGTACTCCCGGTTCGCCGAGGACGACGACGAGCCCTACTATCCGATCAATACCGAGTCCGACCGCGCCTTGCTGGCCGCCTATCGGGAGCGGGCGAAATCCGAAACCGCGTCGTCGAAGGTGTTGTTCGGCGGCCGGCTGGGCACCTATCAGTATCTGGATATGCACATGGCCATTGCCAGCGCACTGAACATGTACGACAACGTCCTCGCGCCGCACCTGCGAGATGGCAAAGCTCTAGTGGGGGAGAGCGCCTGATGACCGCCGTGAGCCTGCTGTCCCGAATCATCCTGCCGCGTCCGGGTGAGCCCCTCGACGTGCGGAAGCTCTACCTGGAGGAGTCGAAGACCAACTCGCGGCGCGCGCACGCCACGAGCCGCACCTCGCTGGAGATCGCCAAAGAGTCCGAGGTGTCGTTCGCGACGTATTTCAACGCGTTCCCGGCCAGCTACTGGCGCCGCTGGTCGATCTGCACGTCGGTGGTGCTGCGCGTCGAGCTGGCCGGAACCGGGCGCGTCGACGTGTACCGGACGAAGGCCACCGGCGTGCGAATCTCGGTGGAGGGTCGCCAGTTCGCCGGCACCGCCGAGCAGCCCGCCGTCGTCGAGATCGAGGTGCCGCTCAAGCCGTTCGAGGACGGCGGCTGGATCTGGTTTGACATCACCACCGACACCAACGTCACCCTGCTCAGCGGTGGCTGGTATGCCACCGAGCCCGCGCCGGGCACGGCCAACGTCGCCGTCGGCATCCCGACGTTCAACCGCCCCGCCGACTGCACCAATGCGCTGGCCGCGCTCACCGCGGATCCGTTGGTGGACGAGGTGATTGGCGCGGTGATCGTGCCGGATCAGGGTGTGCGCAAGGTCCGAGATCACCCGGACTTCCCCGCCGCGGCCGCCCGGCTGGGCGATCGGCTGTCGATCCACGACCAGCCCAACCTCGGCGGGTCCGGTGGATACAGCCGGGTGATGTACGAGGCACTGAAAAACACCGACTGCCAACAGATTCTGTTCATGGACGACGACATCCGCATCGAGCCAGACTCGATCCTGCGAGTGTTGGCCATGCACCGATTCGCCAAGAGCCCGATGCTGGTGGGCGGCCAGATGCTCAACCTGCAGGAGCCGTCGCATCTGCACATCATGGGCGAGGTGGTGGACCCGTCGAACTTCATGTGGACCGCGGCGCCGCACACCGAATACGACCACGATTTCGCCGAAAATCCGTTGAACGACAACAACCCTCGCAGCAAGCTGCTGCACCGTCGCATCGACGTGGACTACAACGGCTGGTGGACGTGCATGATCCCGCGGCAGGTCGCCGAGGAGCTGGGCCAGCCGCTGCCGCTGTTCATCAAGTGGGACGACGCCGACTACGGCCTGCGGGCCGCCGAGCACGGATACCCGACGGTGACGCTGCCCGGGGCGGCGATCTGGCACATGGCCTGGAGCGACAAGGACGACGCCATCGACTGGCAGGCCTACTTCCATCTGCGCAACCGGCTCGTCGTCGCGGCGATGCACTGGGACGGCGACGTCACCGGCCTGGTGCGCAGCCACCTGAAGGCAACGCTGAAACACCTTGCCTGCCTTGAATATTCGACGGTCGCAATCCAGAACAAGGCGATCGACGACTTCCTGGCCGGCCCCGAGCACATCTTCTCGATCCTGGAATCGGCGCTGCCCGAGGTGCATCGGATGCGCAAGGAGTTCCCGGATGCCGTCGTCCTGCCGGCGGCCAGCGAGCTGCCGCAGCCGATGCACCAGAGCAAGGCGATGAATCCGCCGGTGAACCCGCTGTCGATCGGTTACCGGTTGGCCCGCGGGATCCTGCACAACGCGACCAAGGCCGACCCGGCGGCCCATCAGCGTCCGGAGTACAACGTGCCAACGCAGGACGCGCGCTGGTTCCGGCTGTGCACGGTCGACGGGGTGACCGTCACGACGGCTGACGGGTGCGGTGTCGTCTATCGACAGCGCAACCGACGCAAGATGTTTTCGTTGCTGTTCAAATCGCTGCGCCGCCAGCGGCTGCTGTTGAGCCGGTTCGACGAGATGCGCCGGGTGTACCGCGGCGCGCTTCCGGTTCTGTCCAGCAAGCAGAAGTGGGAGACGGCGTTGCTGCCAGCAGCGGACAATGGCTGAAATCCCTCTTCCGGGGCCGCCGCGCGGCGAAGTCGCCGCGATGGTCGCCGTCCAGGCGGCGCTGGCCGACCGCCCGGGGGTGCTGACCACGGCGCGCGGGCTGTCGCACTTCGGCGAGCACAGCATCGGCTGGGTGGCCGTGTCGCTGCTCGGTGCGCTGCTGGTGCCGCGGCAGCGCCGAGACTGGCTGGTGGCCGGGGCCGGCGCGTTCGTCGCGCACGCGGCCGCGGTGTTGATCAAGCGCGTGGTGCGGCGGCAGCGACCGAACCATCCGGCCGTCGCGGTGAACGTCGGCACGCCGAGCCGGCTGAGCTTCCCGTCGGCGCACGCCACCTCCACCACCGCCGCCGCGATCCTGATGGCCCGCACGACCGGGCTGCCCCTGCCCGTGTTGCTCGTCCCGCCGATGGCCCTGTCGCGGATACTGCTGGGGGTGCACTATCCCAGCGACGTGGCCTTCGGCATCGCGCTCGGCGCCGGCGTCGCGGAGATCGCACGCAGCAGCGGCGAGAGGTTGCGAAAGAGGGTCGCCAAATGAGTGAAGACGTGGTGGTCGGGCCGCCGGCAAACCTGATCGTCGGCGTGGTCAAGGCGATCCGCCCGCGGCAATGGGTGAAGAACGTGCTGGTGCTGGCCGCTCCGCTGAGCGCGGCCGGCCGCGGCCACCGGTACGAGTACGGCCAGCTGGGCATCCAGGTGGCGGTGGCCTTCGTGGTGTTCAGTCTGGCGGCCTCGTCGATATACCTGATCAACGACGTCCGCGACGTCGAGGCCGACCGCGAACACCCCACCAAGCGGTTCCGTCCGATCGCCGCCGGCGTGGTGCCCGAATGGCTGGCCTACGTCCTGGCCGCGTTCCTGGGTGTGGCCTCCCTGGCTATTGCGTGGTGGCTGACGCCGAACCTCGCGGTGGTGATGGCGGTGTACATCGCCATGCAGCTGGGCTACTGCTTCGGCCTCAAACACCAAGCGGTGATGGACATTTGCATCGTGTCGTCGGCGTATCTGCTGCGGGCCATTGCGGGCGGGGCGGCCACCGACACCCGGCTGTCGCAATGGTTCTTGCTGGTGGCGGCCTTCGCGTCGCTGTTCATGGTGGCCGGCAAGCGGTACGCCGAGCTGCAACTGGCCGAGCGCACCGGCGCGTCGATCCGCAAGGCGCTGGAAAGCTACACCAGCACCTACCTGCGGTTCGTCTGGACGATGTCGGCCACCGCGGTGGTGATGTGCTACGGGCTGTGGGCGTTCGAGCGCGACCACGGGTCCGCGCGCTGGTTCACGGTGTCCATGGTCCCGTTCACCATCGCGATCCTGCGCTACGCGGTCGACGTCGACGGCGGGCTGGCCGGGGAGCCGGAAGACATCGCGCTGCGTGACCGGGTGCTGCAGCTGTTGGCCCTGGCCTGGATCGCGACGGTCGGAGCCGCGGTTGCCTTCGGCTAGCCCCGGTCTGGAGGCCATCAAGCGTGAAGTGATGCGCCGCCGGGCGGCGGTCAGGCGGGTCGGCCGGCCGGTGTTCGCGTACGCCACCATGGTCCGGGTCAGCCTGTGGATCAGCGTGGCGGTGGTCGCGGTGCTGTTCGGCTGGGGCAGCTGGCAGCGGCGTTGGATCGCCGACGACGGGCTGATCGTGCTGCGCACGGTGCGCAACCTGCTGGCCGGCAACGGACCGGTGTTCAATCAGGGCGAGCGCGTCGAGGCGAACACCTCCACCGCCTGGACCTACCTGATGTACGTGGGCAGCTGGGTCGGCGGCCCGATGCGCATGGAATACGTGGCACTCGCGCTGGCCCTCGGGCTGTCCGTGCTGGGCGTGGCGCTGCTCATGCTGGGCACCGGGCGCCTCTACGCCCCCAGCCTGCGGGGCGCGCGGGCGATCATGCTGCCCGCCGGCGCGTTGGTCTACATCGCGCTGCCGCCGGCGCGTGACTTCGCCACCTCCGGTCTCGAAAGTGGTTTGGCGCTGGCCTATTTGGGATTGCTGTGGTGGATGATGGTCCGCTGGGGGCAGCCGCTGCGGACCCGCCCGGACAACCGGTTCTTCCTCGCCGCGCTGGCCTTCGTCGCGGGATTCAGCGTACTGGTGCGGCCCGACTTCGCACTCATGGGCGGCCTCGCCCTGATCATGATGCTGATCGCGGCCCGCACCTGGCAGCGTCGGGTGCTGATCGTGGTGGCGGGCGGATTCCTGCCGGTCGCCTACGAGATCTTCCGGATGGGCTACTACGGCCTGCTGGTGCCCGGCACCGCCCTGGCGAAGGACGCAGCCGGCGACAAGTGGTCGCAGGGCATGACATATCTCTCGAACTTCAACGCGCCCTACGCAATATGGGCGCCCGTCGTGCTGCTGGTGCCGCTGGGCCTGCTGTTGATGGCCGCGCGGCGGCGGCCGTCGTTCCTGCGGCCCGCCCTGGCACCCAACTACGGACGGTTCGCGCGCGCCGTGCAAAGCCCGGCCGCGGTGGTGGTTTTCGTCCTGGTGAGCGGTCTGCTGCAGGCGCTGTATTGGATCCGGCAGGGCGGCGACTTCATGCACGCCCGAGTGTTGCTGGCGCCGCTTTTTTGTTTGCTGGCTCCGGTCGCCGTCATCCCGGTGATCATCCCCGACGGCAAGGTGTACCTACGCGAGAGCGGCCTGTGGCTGGCCGGTGCGGCCGGGGTGCTGTGGCTGGGAATCGCGGGCTGGTCGCTATGGGCAGCAAACTCACCCGGGATGGGTGACGACGCCACTCACGTCACCTATTCGGGCATCGTCGACGAGCGGCGCTTCTATGCGCAGGCCACCGGGCGCGCCCATCCGCTGACCGCCGCGGACTACCTGGACTACCCGCGGATGGCTGCCATTCTGACCGCCCTCAACAACACCCCGGACGGGGCGTTGCTGCTGCCGTCGGGCAACTACACGCAGTGGGACCTGGTGCCGATGGGTCAGCCACCAGCCGGCAAGCCGCCCCAAAAGCCGCAACACACGGTGTTTTTCACCAACCTGGGCATGGTCGGCATGAACGTCGGGCTCGACGTGCGGGTGATCGACCAAATCGGGCTGGCCAACCCCATCGCGCAACACACGGGGCGACTGCAGCACGGCCGGATCGGGCATGACAAGAACCTCTTCCCCGACTGGGTTATCGCCGACGGCCCCTGGGTGAAGGTCTATCCGGGCGTTCCGGGCTACCTGGACGCGAATTGGGTCGCCCAGGCGGCGGCGGCGCTGCAATGCCCCGAAACCCAGGCGGTGCTGAGCTCGGTGCGCGCCCCGATGACGCCACACCGCTTCGTCTCAAACTTCTTGCATTCCTTCAAATTCACCCAGTATCAGATCGACCGCGTGCCGCTCTACGAGCTCGCCAGGTGCGGGCTGCCGGTGCCCGAGCCGGGCCCGCCGCCGCCCCGCGAGTGAGTTCCCGAGCAGATTTTTTCGCCGCGTCTCAAACCGCTCGCGTCGCGCCGGCGCGGCGGATTGACAGCAAAATCACATCTATCGCGCCACCAGCGTGCGGCACCGGGTGGGCACATGCGGAAACGCCCTTCTCGGCCGCCTCGTTCGGCGCGAAAATCAGCGGAAATGACGGCCGGAGGAGCGTTTGCGGGAGCTCCTCGATGCGACCCGATGCCCGATGTTGTGATTGACTACACGGGCACTGCTGCGCCTAATCGCATGCAGTCGGACCCAATCGATCATGCGCGGGGACGAAAGATGCGCCCGAAAGGATGAGGAAGCAAGGATGAAGCTTGTTGACAGAGTTCGCGGTGCCGTAGCGGCTATGCCGCGCCGGCTCGTGGTGGGTGCTGTTGGGGCAGCCCTGCTGTCGGGCCTGATCGGCGTCGTGGGGGGCCCGGCGACCGCCGGGGCGTTCTCTCGGCCGGGCCTGCCGGTGGAGTACCTGCAGGTTCCTTCCGCGGCGATGGGCCGCGACATCAAGGTTCAGTTCCAGAGCGGTGGCGCCAACGCGCCGGCGCTGTACCTGCTGGACGGTATGCGCGCGCAGGACGACTTCAACGGCTGGGACATCAACACTCCCGCCTTCGAGTGGTACAACCAGTCGGGCATTGCCGTGGCCATGCCGGTCGGCGGTCAGTCCAGCTTTTACTCCGACTGGTACAAGCCCGCCTGCGGTAAGGCCGGCTGCACCACCTACAAGTGGGAAACCTTCCTGACCAGCGAGCTGCCGCAGTACCTGGCGGCGCAAAAGCAGGTCAAGCCCACCGGCAGCGCCGCGGTCGGCCTGTCGATGGCCGGATCGTCGGCGTTGATCCTGGCGGCCTACCACCCCGACCAGTTCGTCTACGCCGGTTCGCTCTCGGCGCTGCTGGACCCGTCGCAGAGCATGGGCCCGTCGCTGATCGGCCTGGCGATGGGTGACGCCGGCGGCTACAAGAAAGACGACATGTGGGGCCCGTCCAGTGACCCGGCGTGGCAGCGCAACGACCCGTCGCTGCAGGTCGGCAAGCTCGTCGCCAACAACACCCGCATCTGGCTCTACTGCGGTAACGGCAAGCCGTCGGACCTCGGTGGCGACAACCTGCCCGCGAAGTTCCTGGAGGGCTTCGTGCGGACCAGCAACCTGAAATTCCAGCAGGCGTACAACGCCGCCGGCGGTCACAACGCCGTGTGGAACTTCGACGCCAACGGCACCCACGACTGGCCGTACTGGGGAGCGCAGCTGCAGGCCATGAAGCCTGACCTGCAGCAGGTGCTCGGCGCCACGCCCGGCGCCGGCCCCGCGACCGCTGCCGCCACCAACGCCGGCAGCAGCACCACCGGCACGTAGCAGCCAGCCGAAAGCAACACCACTAAATGGCGGCGATCCCTCGGGGTCGCCGCCATTTAGTGATTTACGCCGCCCATCGGGTGTGGATAGTGTGCTCACAGCGACTAGACGATGGAGGGTGGACATGAGGGGTCTGTCAGCGCTGCTGCGGGTGTTCTGCGTTGCCGCACTATCGGTCGGGTTCGGCGGGGCGGCTCTGGGGCTAGGGGCTCCCGGAACCGTCGGCAAAGCCAAGGCCGCGGGCTACGAAAGCCTGATGGTGCCGTCGGCGGCCATGGGCCGCGACATCCCCGTGGCCTTCCTGGGCGGCGGGCCGCACGCGGTCTACCTCCTCGACGCCTTCAATGCCGCCCCGGACGTCAGCAACTGGGTGACCGCGGGTAACGCGATGAACACCTTGGCCGGCAAGGGGATCTCGGTGGTAGCGCCCGCGGGTGGCGCCTGGAGCATGTACACCAACTGGGAGAACGACGGCAGCAAGCAGTGGGACACGTTCCTGTCCAGCGAACTGCCCAACTGGCTGGCCGCCAACAAGGGCCTGGCCCCCGGCGGCCACGCCGCGGTGGGCGCCTCGCAGGGGGGCTATGCCGCGATGGCGCTGGCCTGCTTCCACCCCGACCGCTTCGGCATGGCGGGTTCGCTGTCCGGCTTCCTCTACCCGTCGAGCACCAACTCCAACGGCGCGATCCTGGCCGGCCTGCAGCAGTACGGCGGCGTGGACGGCAACGGCATGTGGGGCGCCCCGCAGCTGGGCCGGTGGAAGTGGCACGACCCGTACGTGCACTCCACGCTGCTGGCGCAGAACAACACCCGGGTATGGGTTTACAGCCCGACGAACATGGGCGGTGACGACGCCGCGATGGCCGGCCAGGCGGGCGCGGCGATGGGCAGCGCCCGGGAGTTCTACCAGCAGTACCGCAGCAACGGCGGGCACAACGGCCACTTTGACTTGGGCGGCGGTGGCAACGACTGGGGTTCGTGGTCGGGGCAGCTGGGTGCGATGTCGGGAGACATCGTCGGCGCCATTCGCTAGCCAGACGGTGCCGGTGCGCCGAGCCGGTACGGTGGTGGGTGCAGCAGAGGGCGGGACGGCCGCCTATCTCTATATGAGCTGCGACTTCCGACTCTGCTAGCAGGAGAACATGGCCACCACCGCCCGGCGTAGACGCCGAATCCTCGCCTGGGTTGCCGCTCTTTCGATGGCCGCCGTCGTATTGCTGGTGATCGTGGGCGTGGTGATGCTGCTGCGCAGCCCCTCGTCGCCGCCCAGCGCGGTGCCGCCCGGCGTCCTGCCGCCGTCGTCGACGACGAGCCACCCCCACAAACCGCGACCCGCCTCGCAGGACGCCTCGTGTCCCGACGTGCAGTTGGTCAACGTCCCGGGCACGTGGGAGTCCTCGGTGCAGGACGATCCGGGCAATCCGATGCAGTTCCCGAATGCGTTGCTGCACAAAGTGACTGCCCAGCTCGGCCAGCAGTTTCCGGCCGCCCGGGTGCTGTCGTACACCACCCCGTACACGGCGCAGTTCCACAACCCACTGAGCGGGGACACGCAGATGTCCTACAACGACAGCCGCGCCGAGGGCACCCGCGCCACCGTCCAGGCGATGACCGACATGAACAACAAGTGCCCCTTGACCAGTTACGTGCTGATGGGTTTTTCGCAGGGTGCGGTAATCGCGGGGGATATCGCCAGCGACATCGGCAACGGCCGCGGCCCCGTCGACGACGACCTGGTGCTCGGTGTGACATTGATCGCCGACGGCCGTCGCCAGCAGGGGGTGGGCAACGACATCGGGCCCAACCCGCCGGGGGAGGGCGCCGAGGTCACCTTGGCCGAGGTGCCGATGTTGTCCGGCCTCGGGTTGACCATGACCGGGGCACGACCGGGCGGCCTCGGTGCGCTCAACGACAGGACGAACGAGATCTGCGCGCCGGGCGATCTCATCTGCGCAGCCCCGAACGAGGCGTTCAGCGTCGCCAACCTGCCGGCCACGCTGAACACGCTCGCCGGCGGCGCCGGCCAGCCGGTGCACGCGCTGTACGCGACCACCCAGTTCTGGAACTTAGACGGGGTCCCTGCGACGGATTGGACGTTGAACTGGGCCCACGGGCTCCTCGACAACGCGCCGCATCCCAAACACGGCTGATATGGCCGCGCGTGAGGCCGATACGTGACGGAATCGGCGGTACCTTGTGATTTGGTCTGCCGCGTGCCGCCCCTTAACATTAAGAGAAAAGTAAGAGCATTTGGATCGTGACCCGTTTGGGTCGAAGCTGGCACCCAATCGACGCGCGCCTCAGCATGCGCCGTGACAGGGCCGGCTTGCGCGCGGTTATAACGTCGGAGCAGCCGACCAAATTGTGTTGTGACAGGAGAAACCGGAATGGCGTACCACAACCCGTTCATCGTCAACGGAAAGATCAGGTTCCCGGACAACACCAACCTGGTCAAGCACGTTGAGAAGTGGGCGCGGGTGCGTGGCGACAAGCTGGCCTACCGGTTCGTCGACTTCTCCACCGAACGCGACGGTGAATACAAGGACATCTCGTGGGCGGAGTTCAGCGCCCGCAACCGTGCGGTGGCCGCCCGGCTGCAGCAGGTCACCCAGCCCGGTGACCGCATCGCGATCCTGTGCCCGCAGAACCTGGACTATCTCGTCGCGTTGTTCGGCGCGCTGTACGCCGGCAGGATCGCGGTGCCGTTGTTCGACCCCTCCGAGCCGGGGCACGTCGGGCGTTTGCACGCCGTGCTCGATGACTGCACGCCATCGACGATCCTGACCACCACCGAGGCCGCCGAGGGTGTGCGCAAGTTCATCCGCGCCCGCGCGGCCAAGGAGCGCCCCCGCGTCGTCGCCGTCGACGCGGTGCCCAACGAGGTGGCATCCACCTGGGAGGAGCCGGTGGCCGACGAGAACACCATCGCCTACTTGCAGTACACCTCGGGCTCCACCCGCACCCCGACCGGCGTGCAGATCACCCACCTGAACCTGCCCACCAACGTGCTGCAGGTGCTGGAGGGGCTCGAAGGTAAGGAAGTTGACCGCGGCCTGTCCTGGCTGCCGTTCTTCCACGACATGGGCCTGATCACGGCGCTGTTGTCGCCGGTGATCGGTCACAACTTCACCTTCATGACGCCCGCCGCGTTCGTGCGCCGGCCCGGCCGGTGGATCCGGGAGATGGCGCGCAAGCCCGACGACGCACCGGACTGCGAGGTCATCACCGTCGCGCCGAACTTCGCGTTCGAGCATGCCGCGTTGCGCGGTGTGCCCAAGGAAGGCGAACCGCCGCTGGACCTGAGCAACGTCAAAGCGATCCTCAACGGCAGCGAGCCGGTGTCCCCCGCGTCGATGCGCAAGTTCTACGAGGCCTTTGCGCCCTACGGTCTGCGCGAGACGGCGATCAAGCCGTCCTACGGTCTGGCCGAGGCGACGCTGTTCGTTTCCACCACACCGATGGACGAGGCGCCCAGGGTCATCCACGTCGACCGTGCCGAGCTGAACAACCAGCGCTTCGTCGAGGTATCCGCGGATTCGCCGAGCGCGGTGGCGCAGGTTTCCGCGGGCGTCATCGGCGTCGACGAGTGGGCCGTCATCGTCGACCCCGACACGGCCAGCGAGCTGCCCGACGGCCAGATCGGCGAGATCTGGCTGCACGGCAACAACATGGGCAGCGGCTACTGGGGCAAGGAAGCCGAAACCACCGAGATCTTCCGCAACATCCTCAAGTCGCGGATCAGCGAGTCGCACGCCGAGGGCGCCCCCGACGACGGCATGTGGGTGCGCACCGGCGACTACGGCACCTACTACAAGGGGCACCTCTATATAGCGGGCCGCATCAAGGACCTGGTCATCATCGACGGCCGCAACCATTACCCGCAGGACCTCGAGTACTCGGCGCAGGAAGCCAGCAAGGCGCTGCGGACCGGTTACGTGGCGGCCTTCTCGGTGCCGGCGAACCAACTGCCGCAGGAAGTCTTCGACAACCCGCACGCCGGTATCAAGTACGACCCCGACGACAGCTCCGAGCAGCTGGTGATCGTCGCCGAGCGCGCCGCCGGCTCGCACAAGCTGGACTACCAGCCGATCGCCGACGACATCCGCGCGGCCATCGCCGTGCGCCACGGCGTCACGGTCCGCGACTTGCTGCTGGTGCAGTCGGGAACGATCCCGCGTACCTCCAGCGGCAAGATCGGGCACCGCGCCTGCCGCGCCGCCTACCTCGACGGCAGTCTGCGCAGCGGCGTCGGGTCCCCGACCGCCTTCGCCGGCGCCAACGACTGAATCAGGAACCATGGCTGACACAGACGAACCTCAGGAGAACCCGCCCGCCAACAAGACCGACATGACGGTCCCCGAGATGCGCGAGTGGCTGCGCAACTGGGTGGGCCGGGCCGTCGGGAAATCGCCCGACGACATCGACGAGTCGGTGCCGATGGTCGAGCTGGGTTTGGCGTCGCGGGACGCCGTGGCGATGGCCGCCGACATCGAGGACATGACCGGTGTCACGCTGTCCGTCGCGGTGGCCTTCCAGCACCCGACCATCGAATCGCTGGCGACCCGCATCATCGAGGGTGAGCCCGAGGTGGCCGACGAGCTGGACGACGCCGATTGGTCGCGCCCCGGCCCGGCCGAGCGCGTCGACATCGCGGTGGTGGGCCTGTCCACCCGGCTGCCCGGCGACATGAACAGCCCCGACGAAACCTGGCAGGCCCTGCTGGAGGGCCGCGACGCCATCACCGATCTGCCCGAGGGCCGCTGGTCGGAATTTCTCGAAGAACCGCGCATCGCCCAGCGCGTCGGCACCGCCCGCACCCGGGGCGGCTACCTGAAGGACATCAAGGGCTTCGACTCGGAGTTCTTCGCCGTCGCCAAGACCGAGGCCGACAACATCGACCCGCAGCAGCGGATGGCGCTGGAGCTCACCTGGGAGGCGCTCGAGCACGCGCGGATCCCGGCATCGAGCCTGCGCGGCGAGGCCGTCGGCGTGTACGTCGGCTTCTCCAACAACGACTACCAATTCCTGGCGGTCTCCGACCCCACCGTCGCGCACCCGTACGCGATCACCGGCACCGCCAGCTCGATCATCGCCAACCGGGTGTCCTACTTCTACGACTTCCGCGGCCCCTCGGTCGCGCTGGACACCGCGTGCTCGAGCTCGCTGGTGGCGACGCATCAGGCGGTGCAGGCGCTGCGCAACGGTGAGTGCGACGTGGCGGTCGCCGGCGGTGTCAACGCGCTGCTCACCCCGTTGGTGACGCTCGGTTTCGACGAGATCGGTCAGGTGCTTTCTCCCGACGGCCGGATCAAATCGTTCTCGTCGGACGCCGACGGCTACACCCGCTCCGAGGGCGGCGGCATGTTCGTGCTCAAGCGGGTCGACGACGCGCGCCGCGACGGCGACCAGATCCTGGCCGTGATCGCCGGCAGCGCGGTCAACCACGACGGCCGGTCCAACGGCCTGATCGCCCCCAACCAGGACGCGCAGGCCGAGGTGCTGCGCCGCGCCTACAAGGACGCCGGCATCGATCCGCGCACCGTGGACTACATCGAGGCGCACGGTACCGGCACCGTGCTGGGTGACCCGATCGAGGCCGAGGCGCTGGGTCGTGTCGTCGGGCGGGGTCGACCCGCGGACCGCCCGGCATTGCTGGGCGCGGTGAAAACCAATGTGGGACACCTGGAGTCGGCCGCCGGCGCGGCGAGCCTGGCCAAGGTGGTGCTGGCCTTGCAGCACGACAAGCTGCCGCCGTCGATCAACTTCGCCGGGCCGAGCCCCTACATCGACTTCGACGGCATGCGCTTGAAGGTGATCGACTCCCCGGCCGATTGGCCGCGCTACGGGGGTTACGCGCTGGCCGGGGTGTCCAGCTTCGGCTTCGGCGGGGCCAACGCGCACCTGGTGGTGCGGGAGGTGCTGCCCCGCGACGTCATCGAGCGGGAGCCCGAGGTCGCGTCGGGCCCCGAAACCGAAACGGCCGAAGCCCCCACGCTGGAAAGCCACTCGCTGCGGTTCGACGATTTCGGCAACATCATTCCCGACGCGTCGGAGACGCAGGAGGAAGAATACGAGCTTCCCGGGGTCACCGACGAGGCGCTGCGCCTCAAAGAGATCGCACTGGAAGAGCTTGCCGCACAAGAGGAGTCGGAGCCGACCAAGCCGCTGATCCCGCTCGCGGTGTCCGCGTTTCTGACGTCGCGCAAGAGGGCCGCGGCCGCCGAGCTCGCCGACTGGATGGAAAGCCCGGAAGGGCAGGCGTCGTCGCTGGAGTCGATCGGCCGGGCGCTGTCGCGTCGCAACCACGGCCGCTCCCGCGCCGTGGTGCTGGCCCACGACCACGAAGAGGCGATCAAGGGCCTGCGGGCGATCGCCGAGGGCAAACAGAAGCCGAACGTGTTCAGCACCGACGGCCCGGTAACCAGCGGCCCGGTGTGGGCGATGGCCGGTTTCGGTGCGCAGCACCGCAAGATGGGCAAGAGCCTGTACCTGCGCAACGAGGTCTTTGCCGAATGGATCGAGAAGGTCGACGCGCTGATCCAGGACGAGCGGGGTTACTCGGTGCTCGAGCTGATCCTCGACGACTCGCACGAATACGGCATCGAGACTTCCAACGTCGTCATCTTCGCGATCCAGATCGCACTGGGTGAGCTGCTCAAGCACCATGGCGCCAAACCCGCTGCGGTGGTTGGCCAGTCGCTCGGTGAGCCCGCATCGGCCTACTTCTCCGGCGGACTGTCATTGGCCGACGCGACCCGCGTCATCTGCTCACGCTCGCACCTGATGGGCGAGGGCGAGGCGATGCTGTTCGGCGAATACATCCGGCTGATGGCCCTCGTCGAGTACTCCGCCGACGAGTTGAAGACCGTGTTCGGCGATTTCCCCGGCCTGGAGGTGTGCGTCTACGCCGCACCCAGCCAGACCGTGATCGGTGGGCCGCCCGAGCAGATCGACGCGATCGTCGCCCGGGCCGAGGCGGAGGGCCGCTTCGCCCGCAAGCTGCAGACCAAGGGCGCCGGCCACACCTCGCAAATGGACCCGCTGCTCGGCGAGTTCTCCGCGGAGCTGCAGGGCATCGCGCCCATGAGCCCAACCGTCGGGATCTTCTCGACTGTGCACGAGGGCAACTACATCAAGCCCGGCGGCGAGCCGATCCACGACGTCGCCTACTGGGTCAAGGGCATGCGGCACTCCGTCTACTTCACCCACGGCATCCGCAACGCCGTCGACGCCGGCCACACCACGTTCCTGGAGCTCGCACCCAACCCGGTGGCGCTGATGCAGATCGGCCTCACCACCGCTGCCGCGGGTCTTCATGACGCCCAACTGATTCCGACGCTGGCCAAAAAGCAGGACGATGTCGAGTCGATGATCTCGGCCATGGCCCAGCTCTATGTCCACGGCCACGACTTGGACATCCGCACCCTGTTCAGCCGGGCGCAGGGTCCCGAGGATTACGCGAACATCCCGCCGACGAGGTTCAAGCGCAAAGAGCACTGGCTGGACGTGCACTTCTCCGGCGACGGCTCGGTGATCATGCCGGGAACCCATGTCGCGTTGCCGGACGGCCGGCACGTCTGGGAATACGCGCCGCGCAACGGCGATACGGACCTGGCCGCACTGGTGAAATCCGCTGCGACACAAGTGCTTCCGGATGCGCAGTTGGTGGCGTCGGAGCAGCGCGCGGTGCCCGGCGCGGGTGCCCGGCTGGTGACAACGATGACCCGGCACCCGGGCGGGGCCTCGGTCCAGGTGCATGCCCGCATCGACGAATCGTTCACTCTGGTTTACGACGCGCTGGTGTCCCGGGCGGGTTCGGGTGTCGCCGCGTTGCCGACCGCGGTGGGCGCCGGAGCGACGATCGCCGCCGCCCCCAGCACGGTCGCCGCGCCCGAGGCGCCCGCGGCGCCCGTCGAGGAGTCCGACGCCGAAACGCTGTCGGACAGCCTGACCAACCGCTACCTGCCGTCCAACGTGGGTCGGTGGTCACCGGATTCCGGTGAGACCATCGCGGAGCGGCTCGGCCTGATCGTCTCGGCGGCCATGGGCTACGAGCCCGAGGACCTGCCCTGGGAGGTGCCGCTGATCGAGCTCGGCCTGGATTCGCTGATGGCGGTGCGGATCAAGAACCGCGTCGAATACGACTTCGACCTTCCCCCAATCCAATTGACGGCGGTGCGGGACGCCAATCTCTACGCAGTCGAGAAGCTCATCGAGTACGCGATCGAGCACCGCGACGAGGTCGAGCAGCTACACGAGCACCAGAAGACGCTGACGCCCGAGGAGATCGCCAAGGAGCAGGCCCAGCTGCTCAGCGGGGCAACGCCGGCATCGGTCGCCGCGCCGGATCCGGACCCGCAGGCCGAGCCCGAGACCCAGCCGGCACCGCCGTCGTCGGACACGCCGATTCCCCCGCCGCCGACGGATCCGTCGGGGCCCTCGAGCAACGGCGCGCAGCCGAACCTGGCGGCAGCGCTCAGCCAGGAGGCGGTGGCCAAGGCGCTGAACTCCGACGTGCCCCCGCGCGACGCCGCAGAGCGGGTCACGTTCGCCACCTGGGCGATCGTCACGGGCAAGTCGGCGGGCGGCATCTTCAACCCGCTGCCCAAGCTCGACGAAGACACCGCCGCCAAGATGGCGCAGCGGCTTTCGGAGCGCGCCGAGGGTCCGATCACCGCCGAGGACGTGTTGACGTCGGAGACCATCGAGGCGCTGGCCGAGAAGATCCGCGGCTACTTCGAGGCCGGGCAGATCGACGGCTTCGTCCGCACCATCAGGGCGCCGCAGGACGATTCGCAAATACCGGTGTTCGTGTTCCACCCGGCCGGCGGTTCGACCGTGGTCTACGAGCCACTGCTCAACCGCCTGCCCGCGGGTACCCCGATGTACGGGTTCGAGCGGGTCGAAGGTTCCGTGCAGGAAAGGGCCGCCCAGTACGTGCCTAAACTCCTGGAACTCAACGGGGACAAGCCGTTCGTCCTGGTCGGTTGGTCGCTGGGCGGCGCATTGGCGTACGCCTGCGCCATCGGACTCAAGCGGATGGGCGCCAACGTCGCGTTCGTCGGATTGATCGACACGGTGCGCGCCGGCGAGGAGATCCCGCAGACCCGGGAGGAAACCCGCAAGCGCTGGGACCGGTACGCGAAGTTCGCCGAACGCACCTTCAACGTCGAAATTCCGGAGATCCCCTACGAGCAGCTCGAGGAACTCGACGACGAGGGTCAGGTCAAGTTCGTGTTGGACATCGTCCAGCAGAGCGGTGTGCAGATTCCGGGTGGCATCGTCGAGCACCAGCGGACGTCCTATCTGGACAACCGGGCGCTCGAGACCGTCGAGATCGAGCCGTACGACGGCCACGTGACCCTCTACATGGCCGATCGCTACCACGATGACGTCATCGAATTCGAGCCGCGGTACGCGATCCGTCAGCCCGACGGCGGCTGGGGCGAGTACGTGGCGGACCTGGAAGTGGTCCCGATCGGCGGCGAGCACATCCAGGCCATCGACGAACCGATCATCGGCAAGGTCGGTGCCCACCTCACCGACGCGCTGAATAAGGTGGAGGCGCAAGCCGGTCAGACAAGTGAGGTAGGCAAGTAGTGACGGAGATGGCGCCAGCTCCCATCCAGCACACCACCGCGGAGAAGCTGGCCGAGCTCCACCGTCGCCTGGAATTGGCCAAAGAGCCCGGCGGTGAGAAGGCCGTCGCCAAGCGCGACAAAAAGGGCATCCCCAGCGCCCGCGCCCGCGTGCACGCGCTGGTCGATCCGGGCACCTTCCTGGAGACCGGGGCGCTGGCCAAAACGCCGAACGACCCGAACGCGCTCTACGGCGACGGGTGCGTCACCGGGCACGCCCTGATCGACGGCCGGCCGGTCGGGGTGTTCTCCCACGACCAGACCGTGTTCCAGGGCACCGTCGGGGAGATGTTCGGCCGCAAGGTCGCGCGGCTGATGGAATGGTGCGCGATGGTCGGTTGCCCGATCATCGGCATCCAGGACTCGGGTGGTGCGCGGATTCAGGACGCGGTCACCTCGTTGGCGTGGTACGCCGAACTGGGCCGCCGGCACGAGGCGCTGTCCGGGCTGGTACCTCAGATCTCCCTGATCTTCGGGAAATGCGCTGGGGGAGCGGTGTATTCGCCGATCCAGGACGACCTGCTGGTCTCGGTGCGCGACCAGGGCTACTTCTTCGTCACCGGGCCCGACGTGATCCAGGAAGTCACCGGCGAGGAGGTCACCCTCGACGAGCTCGGCGGCTCCGACGCGCAGGCCCGCTACGGCAACATCCACCAGGTGGTCGACTCCGAGGCCGAGGCGTTCCAATACGTGCGCGACTTCCTGTCGTTCCTGCCGTCGAGCGCCGTCAGCGAGCCGCCGATCATCAACCCCGGCCTCGAGCCCGAGACCACCCCGACCGATCTGGAGCTCGACTCGATCGTGCCGGACTCGGACAACATGGCCTACGACATGCACGAGATCCTGCTGCGCATCTTCGACGACGGCGACTTCCTGGAAGTCGCCGCGCAACACGGCCCGGCCATCATCACCGGGTACGCGCGGGTCGACGGGCATCCGGTGGGCGTGATCGCCAACCAGCCCATGCACCTGTCCGGTTCGATCGACAACGAAGCCTCCGACAAGGCCGCGCGATTCATCCGGTTCTGCGACGCGTTCAACATCCCGCTGGTCTTCGTGGTGGACACCCCCGGCTTCCTGCCGGGCGCCGAGCAGGAGAAGAACGGCATCATCAAACGCGGCGGCCGGTTCCTGTACTCGGTGGTCGAGGCCGACGTGCCGAAGGTGACCATCACCGTCCGCAAGTCCTACGGCGGCGCCTACGCCGTGATGGGATCGCGGCAGCTGACCGCCGACTTCAACTTCGCCTGGCCGACCGCGCGCATCGCGGTGATCGGCGCCGAGGGGGCCGCGCAGCTGCTGATGAAGCGGTTCCCGGACCCGACCATCCCCGAGGCGCAGCAGATCAAGAAGGACTTCATCGAGGGTTACAACCTCAACATGGCTATCCCGTGGACCGCCGCCGAGCGGGGATTCATCGATGCGGTCATCGACCCGCACCAGACCAGGCTGTTGCTGCGCCGGTCGCTGCATCTGTTGCGGGACAAGCAACTGTGGTTCCGAACCGCACGTAAGCACGGGCTGATCCCCATCTAGGTTTCCTCGCGCACGATCGAACGCGGCAGCCCGAACCTCGCGAGCACGCTGTTGTCGAAGCGGGTCATCGCGCAGATGCGCTCGCCGGCGAGACCCAGGACATACAGGCCTACCCCGTGGCTGATTCCGGTGGGCGTGCGGAGGTAGGCGCCGAACGCCGGCTGACCGTTGGCGCGCGTCGGCACAAGCTCGAACCTGCGGCCGGCATCGAACAGGGCCGCGCAGAAGCGGGCCACGACGTCGCGACCCTCGTATTCGAACGGCATCGGCGGCATCGACATGAACACGTCGTCGGTCAACAGGGCCACCAGCGCATCGAGGTCGGCAGACTCCCACGCGCGGACAAACTTCGCCACGACCGCCTCCTCGGCGGGCGATCCGCGGGCCGGTGGCGGTTCGCCGGCGGTCGTCAACCTGCCTCGAAGCCCGGCACGCGCCCGCTTGAGTGCGCTCTTGACCGATTCGACACTGGCGTCGAGCATGTCGGCCACCTCGTTCGTGTCGAATCCGAGGACGTCGCGCAGCACCAGCACCGCGACCTGACGAGGCGGCAGAACCTGAAGGGCGGCAATGAAAGCCAGTGAGATGGATTCGGTCTGCTCGTAGCGAGCCTCCGGCCCGTCGGGAAAGGGCTCTAGCCAGACGACTTCACCCACACGGGTGGGCTCGGGTGGTTCGACATCGGGCACGTCCCACTCCTTGGCCGCGCGCCGGCTCGCCGCACGACGGGCGTTGAGGCAGCGGTTCGTGGCGATCCGGTAGAGCCAGGTGCGCAGCGAGGCGCGTCCCTCGAACCCCGCCAGTCCCTGCCACGCCGCCAGCAGCGTGTCCTGCAGGGCGTCCTCGGCGTCCTGCAGGGATCCGAGCATCCGGTAGCAGTGCACCTGCAGTTCCCGGCGGTACGGCTCGATCAGCTCCCGGTACGGATCGCCGACCACCACCTCGCGTCACCTCCATCCGTACAGACACCGACCCGACGGCGCACGGGGCGGTGTCTCCATTAGTGGTAGCCGACAACACCGACGGGAGGGCAAGGATGGGAAAGATCATCGTCAGCGAGAACGTCTCGCTCGACGGAGTCGGGCAGGACCCGACCGGCGACGAGGGTTTCAGGGTCGGCGGCTGGTTCGGCCGGATCGACGAACGCGACCACGACGCGTGGGCCGAGGCCGAGCTCGACGAGGCGCTCGGCGCCGAGGCCCTGCTGCTGGGCCGGCGGACGTATGAGTTCTTCGCCGCGCGCTGGCCGTCGCGCACCGGCCGGTGGGCGGACCGATTGAACAGCTTGCCCAAGCACGTGGTGTCGGCGACCCTGCACGACCCGAAGTGGAACAACACGACGGTGCTGGCGGGCGACCCACTGCGCGAGGTCGACGCTTTGCGCCGAAACGTCGACGGGGACATCGTCGTCTACGGAAGCTTCCGGCTGGTGCACGCGCTGGTGGAACACGACCTCGTCGACGAGTTGCGGGTGATGGTCTTCCCGTTCGTGCTCGGCCCCGGCGCGCGCCCGTTCGGCGAGATCAGTGGCACGAAACGCCTGCGCCTCGTCGACGTCCGCACGGTCGGCGACGGCCTGGCGCTGCTCACCTACGAGCGCCGGCCGGGCCGATGAACCCGGCCAGCGCGTCGCCCACGGCCGTCGCGCCAAAAGCGGTGGGGTGCAAGGGAACCGCGGGGTCGGTCACCTCGTAGCCAGAAACGTAGCGATCGGCGGGCGAGGCGCAGATGTCGTGGCCCTGGAACATCGGCCTGGTGTCGAAGTACTCGATCCCCTTGTCGGCGGCCAGTTGACGTTGCCGGTCGTCGAGTTCGTTGAATTTCGCCTGCAGGTAGTCGGAGTCGTGCGGCAGCACCGGCTGCCCGGGAAAGCAGCCACCGGGCCGGATCAGGGTCCCGTAGCCCACCAACACGATCCGCGCCTTCGGCGCCTCCGCCCGAACCTCGTCGATCAGCATGCTCCACCCGCGGACGTGCCCGTCGATCGCCGCCGAAATCCGGTCGACGGCGCCGGACACGAAATCCGCGGTGCACGGCGCGGGGTTGGGCGATTTGACCTCGCACCCCTCTGCGTCGGCGGCCAGTCCGACGTCATTGGCCCCGACGGTGATGGTGATCAGGTCGGTGGCCGCCCGGACCGCGTCGATCTGACGTCCGACCATCCCATCCTTCGTCTCCTGTGCGTGATCGGTGATGTCCTCGGTGATCGCGCCGCTGCAGGTGACGTCGGTGAACCTGGTCGCGCCGAGCCGCCGCGCGAGCACCGACGGGTAATCGTTGGTCGACTTGCGGCAGCCGGTGGGGGGCGCCGGGTCCGGCACACCCGGCGCGGCGGCCATCGAGTCGCCCAGCGCCACATAGTTCAGCCGGCCAAGCGGCGGGGTGGCTGCATGGGGTCCGGCGCAAGCGACCGCCGCGGCACCGACCAGCGATGCGAGGCACAGGCGCGTCGAGAGCATATGCCCCAGTGTTTCATCCCGCGTTGGGCCGCCACGGCACCCCCGCGGCCGCTGCGTCGGCCTATACGGGTACTAGGTACTCGGAGGTGTAGTACTCGGCGGGGTTCTGCGAGTGCGGGTCACCACGCTCGATAATCACCCAGACTCCAGTCGTGCCCTGCCGGATGGTGTCCTGAATCGTCACCGTCGCATTGCCGGCTCCGTCAGTGTCCATGCCGGTAAACGCGGTGCCGGGATCCCCGGGCCCGCACGTAGCCGTCGACGGCAGGGGTTCCTGAATCAGGCCGACATCGAAATGCGTGCCCGGCCGGGCGGGGTCCGCCAGCTGCACCTGGGCGATCGCTGTTGACCCGGCCCTCGTTATCAGGACCGAGCCGCTACCGAGCCTCGGGAACTGCACGGGAGGCCCGTTGACCACCAGGCTGAAATCGCACCGGCGGAGATCGGCCAGCAGGCCGACCCGGGTGCCGCTCTCGGCGGCGGCCTTCACCATTTCAAATGTCGCCGCGGGAGTGATCACCACACCCAGCGTTGCCGCGCATGCGCCCAGACGAGTCAGTGTGTGCATTGGGTCACCTTTTCCCGCATATGTTGGCCAGCTCACAAGGGAAATAAGTATTGACCCGAGCGGGCCGAAATTAAACCCCCGGCCGCAATTACCGGAAGGTCAATCAGGGCTTGATGCGGATCTCACCGGGCGACCACCATCCCGTGCGGGTCGCGGTGCCCAGGTCGAGTTGCGCGGGATGCGCGTCGGCGATGGTGTCGAACTTGCGCAACGAACCCCAGTCGCGGCCCCAGTCACGGGACAGATAGGTGGACATCACGTGGGCCCGCAGCAGCAAGTCGGTGATGCCCAGCAGGCCGCCGTTGGTGCCGTCCTCCCACGTGTCGGTGTCCATCTTCTTGGCCGTGTAGTCCGGGGTGATCCGGAATTTCGGGATTTCGGTGACGCCGTTGACGTGCAGCATCGGCTGCTGGCAGGGGAAGGCAAGCCCGACCGCCCAGTCGAGCAACACCGGTTGCGACGAGCCGACGTACTCCTGCAGCGAGCGCAACTCGGGCACCCGCGGCGGCGTCACCGCGATCCAGTCCTCCGGCGTCAGCGACAGGTCCTCGGCCACCACCCGGACCGCAACCGCGCCGGCGGGCATCTGGGACCGGGCAAAGCGCAGGTTGCGCCACACCTTCGGCTGCTCGCCGTAGAGGTCGTACGGAACCAGCCTGCCGGCGGGCACCACGTCGCCGCCGGGGCCGGGCATGCCGTATTCCAGCACCACCGTCTGCCCGTTGGTATGCCCGTGCAGGACACTGTTTCCGGCGATCTTGCCCGCGGCCGTCACCACGACCAGCGGATGCCCGTCGTCCGGCTTGGGCAGCTGGTACCACGCCGATGTCAGCCTGCTCTGCTGTTGCGCACCGGTGGTGTAGCTGCCGGCCAGCGGAACCCGCGCGGGGTCCAGCCCGTAGGGCAGCGGTACCACCGACCCGTTGACGCCGGGCGTGGTCAGCTTCGTCGGCGCATCCCAGTCGTAGTCCGTGCCGGGCTGGTTGGGCGTCATCCGAATCGCCTCGGCCACAGTGTGTTCCGGCACCCCGTCGGGCGTAAACCCGACCGGGTTGACGCCGCCCAAGGGGCCCAAAGGGCCCCAAGAACCCGAGTTGCCCGGCAGGGGCGCCATGAAGCCCGCATTGCTGTCCGGCTCGACGAGCACATCGTCGGCCAGCCCGCAGCCGCCGGCGAACTCCCGCAGGTTGTCCCAGCCGTTGGAGTAAGTGGGGTATTGACGCACGATCCCGGCGACCATCGACGCGATGAACACCAGCACCATGAAGCCGGCCGCGATCGGGATCGGCGCGGTCGTCAACGCCCGGGCCAGCCGGCCCTCGCCGTGGCTCCTGGACGCGAAGTGCAACCAGACCGCGTAGAGCGCGGCGACGGCGAACAGGATGAAAAAGATTGTGCTGATGCTGATTCCAGCGATCTTCGGCATGATGCTGTTGAACGGAACGCCGTAGCTGGAGACGTACCACCAACCGTTGGTGGTGGCGAAGCACAACGCCATCAGGAACAGCACGGCGGCCAGGAAGGCCATCCGGTTGCGCGACCAGCGCAACACCGACGGTGACACCAGCACGGTGGTCAGCGCCGCCATCGCGGCGCCCACCGCGGCGAACAGCCCGAAGTGGTGCACCCACTTGGTCGGGGTGAACATCAGGAAGAACATGGTGGCGAAGATGACGCCCATCAGCCGCCACGCCGGCCCGCGGGCGACACCGGGAATCCGCTTGCGCCGCAACATGATGAACACCGCCGTGAACAGGCTCAGTGCGGTGATCAGAAAACCGAAGCGGCGCGACAACGAACCGTCGACGGTCGGCAGGATGAGGTAGTAGTAGCGCAGGTTCTCGGTGTACCAGGCCTGGCTCGGGCCGATCGCGGTGCGAATTCTGGTGGCCTCCAACACCGTTGCCAGGGTTTGGTCGGCGAACACCACGGTCAGGATCACGAACCCGGCCGCGAGCATCGGGGCCACCAGCGGCCAGGTGCCGACCACCCGATGGCGGTGGACCAGGATGCGCAGGATCGGGCGGCCACCGGCGACCAGCGCGGCCACCGCGATCAGCCCGGTGGGCTGCACCCCCAGCGTGAACGCGGCGGTCACCACCGCCAGCGCCGCCGGCGTCAACCGGGAGGCGCACATCGACCGCTCGATCAGCACCCAGGTGAGCAGCGAACCGAGCGCGATGATCGGCTCGGGGCGCAGACCGTTGTTGAACGGCATCCACGCGGTCAGCAGCACCATGCCCGCCGCCCAGTTCGCGGCCGTGCTGGACGTCACCGCCGGCCCCAATCGGGGCAGCACCTCACGCGACAGCAGCAGCCAACACACCAGCCCCGCGATCAGGTCCGGCAAGCGCATCCACAGGCTGCCGTCGCTGACGTGGGTCATCAACGCCAGCAGGTTGTAGTACCAGCCGAACGGATCCTCCGGGCTGCCGAACCAACGGAAGTAGTTGGACATGTAGCCGGCGTGGTCGGCGACCCGGGCCATGCCCAGGATGTAGCCGTCGTCGGAGGAGTTCGCGCCGATGATGTGCCACAGCAGGAACCCGAATATCACCGCGGCGTCCACGAGCGTGAACTTGCGCCATCGGGTCGGGATCCAGCGCTGCATCCGGCGGCCGTCCAGCTGGTCCAGGCGCCACAGCGCGATCAGCGCCACGATCGTCGACACGATCGCCAGCACCATCGCAAGCAACTTGAGCGTCGTCGGCGTGGTGGAAAAACGGGTGTCGATCGTCGCCGACAGCCGCAGCCCGGGCGGGGCGGGACCGCTCAGATCGGTGAACACCCCGACGATCTGCGGGCGCAGGTTCGGATCGGCGAAACCGCCGCCCGCCGGCTTGCCCGCGGCGTCGGTCAACCCGACAAAGGTCGCGAAGGTGCCCGCGCGCGTGGAGGTAACTTCGATGCGCTGGCATTGCGGCGATGCGGCCTGATCCCGGGACACGCTGGCGATCACCACGTTGCGGTCGGTGACGTCGACACGCTGGCCGTTGACGACGACGAACAACGCATTGAGCGCGGCGTCCTTGCCCTTCTTGGGTGCAGTGCTCAGCACGACCCCGCCCTCGGGCGGCAGGTCGCGCACCACCGAGCACGGCGCGGTTGCCGTCACATCGACCGGGTTCAGCGAAATCAACGGCGCCGTAACGTTATTCAGCTGGCCGTTTTGCGGCCAGTTCAGCGTCGCGGTGGTCTGCACTACGGGCAGCAGCGGTGTCGCGACCGACAGGATGAATCCGACCAGCCCGGCGATCGTCGCCACCCAGCGCGTCACCCGTACGTTGCCCGCAACGGCGGTCGCGCTCATGGGAGGGCCCTAATCGGTCCTTGCCGGCTCCAGCCGTGCACTGTGATCACACCCTGTTCGACGACGGCGTCCGGCGCCTGCTGCGTTGGCACCAGCGGGTAGTACTGCTCGACCGATCCCCAGTCCCGGTACCAGTCGCCGCGCAGGTAGGTCGAGATCGTCGAGGTGCGCAGCATCGCCTGCAGGAACAGGAACGGACCGCCGGCCTCGCTGGACTGCCACAGGTTCGACGACACCGCCGTCTGCTTGCGCTCGGGCAGGATGCGGTAGCGCGGAAGTTCCGCAACCCCAAGGTGTTCCGAGAAGGGCCGCTGGCACGGGAAGTTGGCGGCGGTGGCGATGTCCATCAGCACCGGCGTCTGCGACCCGATCAACTGCTGCAGGGTTTCCAGCACCGGCACCCGCGGCGGCGTGAACGCGAACCACTGCTCGGAACTCAGGTTCGGGTCGTAGGCGACGATGCGCGCCACGTTGGCCTCCGGCGGCGCCCACGTCAACGGGAAGCGCAGGTTGCGCCACGCCGGTTGCGGACCGAAGTCGATCGGATACACCTCACCGAGCGGCTGGGTGGTGCCGTCGGGACGGCTGACGCCCCACTGCAATTTCAGCGACTGCCCGTAGGTAAAGGTGCCGTCCTCTTTGTAGGACCAGATAGCTCCCGCGGCCGAGACCGCCACCAGCGGCCGGTCCGCGGTGCGCGGCGGCAATTGGTACCACGACGACGTGGCGGTGGCGGCGAGCGTGTTCTCGCCGTAGCTGCCCATCACCGGGGTGCGGGCCGGGTCCAGGCCGAACGGCAGCGCCGCGTGCGAGCCGTTCACCCCGACGGGACCCTTGCCGCCCGCGGTGCCCGCGGAGTCGCTGTAGGCGACGTTGGGCTTGTTGGGCGACGCGTCGGAGTTCACCACCCCGGGCTTGCTCACCACCGGGTCGGACTGCAGGTCGTCGCCCACACCCTCGGGCTTGAAGCCGACCGGTTTGACGCCCCCGAGCGGACCGTCGGGTCCGAAGCTCTGTCCCGGAACCGGTTGCAGTAGACCGGCGTTGGGGTCGGGCTCGGTCAGGACGTCGTCGGCCATGGCGCAGCTGGTCGGCGACAGGCCCGAGGTGATCGCGGCCAGGTTGGCCTTGCCGGTGGTGTAGAGCGGGTAGCGGACCGCCGCCCCCTTGGCGAGCGAGGCGACCTCGCCGACGACCATGATCGTCGCGACTACCAGCAGCGGGGTGGAGGCCAGCACGCGGTTTCGCCGGTTGTCCTTGACCTCGGTGTGCCCGGCGTAGTCCATGCGGAAGTGGTACCAAGCGGCCAGCAACCCGGTGAAGATCGACAACGTCAAGAACATCGACGTGACCGGATGGCTCGCGATGACCGGCTGGATGTCGAACCACGGCACCCCGTAGTTGCCGACGTAGAACCAGCCGTTGATGCCCGATGTCGCCCACGCCAGCACGAACAGCAGCGCGGTGACGTACAGCGTCAGGTTGCGCCGGCTGTGCAGGCCGATCCGCATGAAGGTGAACGCGGCGAGCGCGCCGAGCGCGCCAGCCAGCCCGGCGAACGCACCGAACTGCACGGCCCACTTCGTCGGCGTGAAATGCAGCAGCAGCAGGCCGACCGCGGTGGTGCCGATCAGTCGCCACGCAGGGCCGCTGGCAAGACCGGGCACCCCGCCGCGCCGCAGCAGCACCACCAGCCCGCCGAACAGGCAGAGCAGCATCACCAGGACCGCGAATCGCCGCGACATCGATCCGTCGGGATTGGATTCCACGGTCAGGAAGTAGTAGCGCAGGAAGTCCTGATACCAGGCGATCGTCGGACCGACCTTGTATTTGATGCGAGCCGACTCGGCGACGGTGGCCAGCGTTTCGCTGCGGAACACCACCAAGGTGATCAGCGACAGCGACGCGCCCAGCACCAGCAGCGGCGCGAGCAGGCCGTCGGTCGCCCGGCGGCGACGGATCGTGCGGGCGATGGCCCGGGCCCCGGTGAGCAGCGCGGCGACGGCGATCAGTCCCTGCGGCGCCAGCGTCACGGTCAGCATCGCGACGATGATGGCGACCGCGGCGGGGGCCAGCCGCCCCAGCGCGATGGCGCGCTCCACCAGCATCCAGGTGACCAGCACGCCGAGCGCGATCAGCGGCTCGGGCCGCAGGCCGTTGTTGAACGGCAGCCACGCGGCCAGAAACACCACGCCCGCGGTCAACACCGCCACCCGGTTGGCGGCCAGGCCGCCCCGCGCGGGGCCCAGCCGTCGCAGCACCCAGTGACCGATGATCAGCCAGCAGGCGATCCCGGCCAGCAGGGCCGGCAGCCGCATCCACACGCCGGCGGTGCTGACCGACGCCAGTTTGGACAGCACCGCGAGATACCAGTCGAACGGCGCGTCCGTCGTGCCAAAGTAGCGGTAATAGTTGGCGACGTAGCCGGCCTGCGGCGCGACCCGGGCGATGGTCAGGTTGTAGCCGTCGTCGGACGAGGTGGCGCCGATGACATGCCACAGCAGCAGGGTCCCGATGACCCCGAGGTCAGCGAGCCACGTCGCGGCGCCCACCCGCCACCACGTCGCCCAGTGCGCGCGCGGACGGTACCGCGACAGCCACACGATCGGCGAGCGCCAGTTGATCAGCGTGTCGCCGCGGCTGCGCCGGTCCAGGGTCGCCATCGCCAGGATGGCGACGAGCACCGCGAGCGCGCCCGCGATCATCGCCACCTTTTTCGTAAGGGTGGGCGCGGTGATGAAGCGGGTGTCGATGTCGATGCGGGCGGACAACCCCGGCTGCGCGGGCACCTTCATGTCGGTGAAGATCCCGCCGACCTGCGGCTTCTTTTCCGACGGCAGCAGTCCCGAGGCGCCGGGGATGCCCACGAAATCCGCGCCGGCAACCCCGGCGTCGGCCCAGATGTGCAGCACGCTGCAGGCGCCGGCGGCGATCGCCGACCGCTGTGCGACCGCGGCCACGGTGTCCCGGAAGGCGACGACGACGGTGTCCTTGTTGGCCCGCACGAAGAGCCCGTTTTTGCCGGCGTCCACCCCGCCGGCCGGCAGGGTCGACAGCACCAGGCCGCCGTCGGCGGGCAACGTGGTGATCGCCGGGCAGGGGATGGATATGTCCAGGGCCCGCGGCGCGCCGGACACCAGCGGCGCGGTGATCTGGGTGACGTGCCCGTCCGCGCTGCCCTGGGGCCACAGCACGGTCGCCGTCGTCTGCTTGACCGGCAGCAACGGGACGATGACGCACAACAGCAGACCCACGAGGCCCGCGACGGTGGCGATCAAGCGCGGGGTCCGCTGCGATCGCTGACTACCGTCGTGGGGCACGAGGCTCGATCGTAGGGGACGGCGCTATGGACCCCGGCGACGGACGCGGCGATGGCCGCTTGAAAAAGCGCTACGCCGGCGCCGGCAGTCGAGCGGCCAGCGTGGCGCGGCCGGGACCGTCGAGGTCCGCCAGGGCCGCGCGGCGGCCCGACATCGCCATCAGCAAGGCTTCGCCGATGCCGGTCACCTCGGGGCCGCGGCCATGTGCCCAGTCGACGTCGGTGGCGCGTAGTCGCAATCCCCTGATCCGGCGTCCGGCGCCCAGTCGGGGATTGCCGGGCACCAGGCCGAGAACCCGCTCGAGCCGATCCGCCGGGATGGTGCGCGGCCGCCCCAGCGCGCGCCGGATGTCTTGATGATGGATCGTGCCGTCGACGAGCGCGATCATGCCGCCGAAACCTGCTGTCAATCCACGTGGTTCGAGGTGATCGCGCAGAAACTCCAGCAGCTGTTGCGGGCTCAGCGCCGTGAATTCGTCGACACCCACCTGGTTGGCCCGCACGATCCAGCCCTTCGCGAAGCGCTTCAGCAGGCCCAGGGTACCGAGCTCTTCATAGCTGATCACATGCGCGACAACGTCTTTGACGGTCCACTTGGAACACAGGCTGGGCGCCTCCCAGTCCGACGGGGTCAGGGTGGCCAGGAATTCCGCGAGATCGGCCCGTTCGGCGCGGGCCATGCTCATCAGCGATTGGGTCCCCCGTGCGGTCATGGCCGGACCCCGGCGGCGAAGAGGCCGGTGTAGCGGGCCAGATACAGCGGCCAGCCGGCGTCGCCGTCGACGCCCTCGGCGAGCGACTGCCAGCCGGCGCCGTGCCGGTCCAGGTGGCGGTGCTCGAGGTCGACGCGGGTGCGGCCGTCGGACTCTGCGGTGAAGCGCACCTCGACCTCGCTGGTCTTCGACTGATCGGGTTCGATCTGCCAGGTCGGACCGATGTCCCAGCTGAACACCAGGCGGGTGGGAGGCTCGTAGACCAGTACGCGCGCCCATTGGCAGACGCTGCCGTCGACCCCGCGGTCATAGATGTGTCCGCCGACGCGGGGCTCGAATACCGTCTCGGCGATCGGGACGGTCAGCAGGTTGTGCTCGCGCGGCTTGAAGTCGCCGAAGCGCTCGGTGAAGACGGCGAACGCGCGTTCGATCCCGGCGTTGACCACGACGCGGTGCTGGATGCTCGGGGTTCGGGTCATGATCCATCTCCTTCTATGTCAACGGCCTTCGCGTAGTTGGCCAGCGCCCGCGTCCAGAACCGGTCCAGGTCGGCGCGCAACGCCTCGAGGCCGGTCGGG
Source organism: Mycobacterium sp. IS-1264 (assembly GCF_001954195.1). GTDB lineage: Bacteria > Actinomycetota > Actinomycetes > Mycobacteriales > Mycobacteriaceae > Mycobacterium. The sequence continues at coordinate 55,008 of NZ_MBES01000069.1, forward strand.
TCGAGCTGGTAGACGCGCCGGGTTCCCGCTGCGCGGTCGCGCACCAGCCCGGCGCACTTGAGCACTTTGAGGTGCTGCGAAACGGCCGGCCTGCTGACCGGGAGGTCGCGGGCGAGTTCACCGACGGCCGCGGGGCCATGCGCGAGGCGCTCCACGATGGCCCGTCGCGTTCGATCCGCGAGGGCCAGCCAGGCATCGCCATCGGCTTGGTAAGTGACCACGAACCGTAAGTGTAGGCTTACCGAATCAGGGCATCAATACCCGATTTGGGATCGGTAGCAACCTTGACCGTTTGCACTCGCGGCATGAACATTTCTCACAACATGAACCGCATGCTCGCGGGGGCGTTGCTCTCGGGTGGCTTCGCCGTCGTCGGGTTGGGCCTGACGGCGGGAACCGGCCACGCCCAGCCCGCCCCGATGGTGTGCCAGGACGGCGGCACGGTACCTAGCCCGACGAACAGCTGCACCTACCAATGGTGCCCAGGTTCGCCGGTGATGAAGAACATGCCGGACTGGGACAGAAACGCCTGTCACCCTTGGTATTTCGATCAGAACAGCCCGGTAACCAATTCGACGATCATCGAAGGGTTTCCGTCGCCGCGGCCGCCGTCGCCGCCGTGCATACCGTTCATCAATTGCCTGCCCGGGCTGTGAGGCGAGAGGGCTAACCCCTGCGCAGCGGCGCCGGGCTCCACAGGCCGCCGCGCGCCGCCGTGCCCAACTGCAGGCGGGCGGCCTGGGCGTTGGGGTAATAGGGCGTCAGCCGCTGCAAACTGCCCCAGTCCCGCGACCAGTCGTCCTTCAGATAACTGCCCACCGTCGTCGCCTTGACCAACAGCTCGGTGACACCAAGCGGCCCGCCCCCGTTGTTGTCCATGACCGGTGAGTTCGCCTCGGCGCCGAACCGGTCCGGCAGGATCCGCCATTTCGGGGTCTCGTCGACACCGTTTTGATGGCCGAACGGCCGCTGGCACGGGAACGCGAGACCGACCAGCCAGTCCAGGAACACCGGGTCGTGCGAGCCCACCACTTCCTGCAGCGTGCGCAGCTGTGGAATCCGCGGCGGCGTGACCGCGATCCAGTGCTGCGGCGCCAGATCCTCGTCGTCGGCGACCAGGCGAATCTGGGTGGCGTTGCGCGGAATCCACGACATCGGCAGCCGCAAGTTACGCCAGGCCGGCGACGCCCCGACGTCGAAGAACTGGAATGAGCCGCCCGGGTGTCCGCCCGCCGCCCCGTCGTCGGTGGCCCATTGCAATTGCACCTCGCGCGCGTCGAACCGGCCCGCCGCCGACACCACCAGCAGCGGTCCCGCCTGGTCCCGCGCGGGAAGTCGGTACCACGCCGAGCGCAGTCGGGCGGGCACCTGGATGCCGGACTGCCAGCTGCCCAGCACCGGTGTGCGGGCCGGATCCAAGTTGTAGGGCAGCTGGGCGCGGGAGCCGTTGATTCCCGGTGCGGCGCTGGTGCCGCCCTCGGTGCCGGCCTGGTTGGTGGTGCCCTTCTCTTCGTCGGTGACGAAACTGCGGTCGGCCTGGCGTTCCATCACCGGGTCGGCGCGGACGTCGGCGGGAATGCCGTTGGGCGTGAACGCTTCCGACAATCCGGCCCCCAGGGCGTCGGCCACCGGGGCGGCCACCGGTGCCAGCATGCCGGCGTTGGGATCCTGCTCGACCAGTACGTCCTCGGCCAGGCCGCAGGACTTCCCGGTCAGGGCCTCGAGATTGGACCGCCCCACCGACCAGGCCGGATACTGAGCGGTCATCGCCAGGGTCAGCGATGCCACCTCGAAGACCACCAGCACCCACGCGGCAATTGCCAAGGGGGACTGAATGATTGCGGCTACCCGGTTGCCGGGGGGCCGTTGGGTCCTCAAGGTGTCCGGGGCGACGAAGTGGAACCACGCGGCCAGCAGCAGCACCAGCAGGGTCAGTCCGAGCAGGGTGGTGGCGAAGGCGTAGTGCCATTGCGGGAACGAATTCGACCATGGCACACCGAAATTGGACACATACCACCAGCCGTTGACGCTGGCGAACGACAACGCCACCAAGAACAGCACCACGGAGGCGAACACGGTTCGGTTGCGGCGCGAACGCATCGCGACGGACGTCACCGCGACCGCGGCCAGCGCCCCGAGGGACCCGGCCAGCCCGGCGAACACCCCGAAGTGGTGCGTCCACTTGGTGGGAGTGAACATGATCGCCACGAACGAGATGATGGTGATACCGACGATGCGCCGGCTCGGTCCGGCGGCCGTGCCCGGGATTCGCCCCTTGCGCAACGACATTGCCACCGTGATGCCGAGCGCGAGGACCAGCGCCAGCACGGCGAAGCGGCGCGCGACCGATCCGTCGGGACTGGCCATGAACAGCCGCTCGTAGCGGATGTGTTCGTCGAACCAGCTCAGGCTGGGCCCCAGGGCCCGCTTGAGGGCGGTGGCCTGCATCTCGCCGGCCAGGGTCTGATCGCGGAAGATCAGGATCACGGTGACGGTGACCGCGGCGACTATCGGCGCCAGCAATGGCAGCGCGCCGAAGCGTTTGGATCGGCGGTGCACGATGGTGCGCAACGGTCCGATCGCGACCAGCAGGGCGCCGATGGACGCGATGCCGGTGGGCCCGGAGAAGAGTGTCAAGGCACCGATGATGCAGGCGATCGCCACCGGGAGCAGCCGATTGGTGGCCACCGCGCGCTCCACCGAACACCAGGTGAGCAGGATGCCCAGGGCGATGATCGGCTCGGGCCGCAGGCCGTTGTCGAGCGGCAGCCACGTCGCCAGGAACATGCCCGCCGCGGTCCACGCCGCTGCCCTGCTGCGCTTGACGGCATGGCCCAGACGGGGAATGACCTCGCGGCTGATCACCCACCAGCACGTCAGCGCGATGACCAGGGTGGGCAGGCGCATCCAGACGCTGGTGGTGCTGACGTGCGCCCACAGCGCGAGCAGGTCGTAATACCACCCGAAGGGCGCCTCAGGCGTGCCCAGCCAGCGGTAGTAGTTGGCCATGTAGCCGGCATGTTCGGACACCCGGGCCATGGTCAGGATGTAGCCGTCGTCGGAGGTGTTCGCGCCGACGAAGTGCCACCACACCAGCACCGCGATGACCAGGGCGTCCAGGCCGCCGATCGACCACCAGCGTGGCGGAAGGAACCGTCGGTGCCGGGTGCCGTCGGCCCGGTCCAGGACGTGCAACGCGACCAGCGCCGCGGCCGTCAGCACCACCCCGAGGATCATCGCCGCGAGCTTCAGCGGCGTCGGGCTGCTGCTGTAGCGGGTGTCGACGGTCGCCGAGAAGCTCAGGCCCGGCGGCGTCGGCCCGGCCAGGTCGGTGAACACCCCGACGATCTGGGGCCGGAAGTCATACCCGCTCTTCTCGCCGCGCAGTGGCGAGCCGGGATGCTCGGTGTTGGGTCCCTGCGTCAGGCCGACGAATTCCGCGGCGACCCGCTCCGCGTGCGCGGTGAAGGTCAGCCGCTGGCAGGCGGGGCTGAGCACCTGGCTCAACGGGGCGGTGACGACGGGGACGTTGCGCACCACGAGCACCAGCTCGTCGTTGGCGCGCTGGATGAGCAGGCCGCGGTCGACGGCCTTCGGGGCCTGCTTGGGCACCGTCGACAACAGCACCGTCTTGCCGGCATTGTGCGGTCCGGTCAATCCGGCGGCGGCCGAACACGGCACGCTGACGTTCAGTTCGGTGGCCACATAGCCGATCAACGGCGCTTCGACGCTCTCGAACGCGCCGTTCTGCGGCCAGTTGAGCTGGGCGGTGGTCTGGTTGACCGGCAGGACCGGGGTGGCGATCGCCAGCACGGCCCCGAGCAGACCGGCGACGACGGCAACGATGCGAGCGATCCGGTGGTTTCCTCCCGTGTCGCTCACGGAGGTAGATGGTAGTTCTTCGGCCAAGTTGGGCGAGGTCTCGGTCGCCATCAGCCGCTCGTCACCGGCTGGGCCCCGGGCCTGCGGATGGCCAGCACAAACGGGCCGATGGTCTGGACGACGAACCGTGGGTCGTCGAAGAGGGCTGCGCGCAGATCGACGGTGTAGCGGCGCACGTTGGGCTGGTTGGGATAGACGTCCTCGGCCAGCCGCAGCGTGTAGTTCCCGTTGGCGCCGCGGCGCATCAGGAAGACCGTCGGCGCCGGCCAGGGTGAGGTGTCCAGGGCGTGGATCAGGTCGTCGGCGGTCTTTAGCTTGGACCACTTCTCGATCTGCGCGGCCCGCAGATCGAACTGCGCCAGCGGGTTGGCGTAGTGCGACGTCAATCCCTGGAAGCCCCAGTAGGGGTAGTAGGACAGGAAGCTGTAGTCGGCGGTCATCAGCACGGTTTGGTTGCGTGGCTTGCCTGTGACGCGCAGGATCGCGGCGTCGATGTCGGCGTAGAACTTCTCCGAGCTGGGCGGGCGGCGATCGCCGCGCTGGCCGTGGCCGTCGGTGTCGGTGTAGGCGATGGTCAGATCCGGCCGCAGCACGTCGGGAATGTCCTGGCTGAACGCGATCGCCGCGGTCAGCCCGATCGCCGCGGCGACCGGGGCGGCGGCGCGGCTTCGCCCGGCCAGCGACCGGGTGGCTTCCACGAAGCCGAACACGCCCGCGGCGACCAGCAGCACGGTCAACGTGGGCTGCAGCCGGAACGACAGCAGCGTGGTGCGGGCCAGCGTCGTGAGCATCGACAGCAGCGACCACAGGTAGACGGCCAGCACGCCGATCGTCAGGGCGGCGGCCCGCACCGACGTGCGGGCGCGCACCACCAGCCACAGCGTGCCCAGCAGGCAGACGGCGCCCAGCAGCGAGAACTGCAGCATCGGGAAGGTCAGCTCGGCGCCGTCGGCGGGCAGGTAGTGAAAGGCGCTGCCGCTGTTGCTGATTGGGCTGGTGGCCGCGCGCAGCAGGAACGGCAGCCAGGTGGTGCTGGCGATGGCCGCCGCGATCACGGCGATGACGGCAAGCCGGCGCAGCGGGTCGAGCGCGGCCTTGACGCCGTGTTGCCGCCAGCGCGCGGCGACCAGCACCAGGGCCATCAGCGCCATCGTGAAGGCGCCGAAGCCGAACAGCAGCGAGTACCACGTGGCCGTCCAGCCCAGGAAGATCCCGGCGCCGACCACCGCGGCCCAGCCGCCCGCTGTTGGTTCTTCTGCGCCGAGCGTGCGGCCAGCCGCACGTTCGGGTTCGAGTGTGCGGCCAGCCGCACGTTCGGCGGCTAGGGCCCGGTCGGCGACGCCGCCGCCGCGCCCACCGGCACGCAGGCCCGACCACGTCAGCACCAGCACCGGCGGCAGCAGCACCGTGATCATCGCGGCGTAGGGCTCCGGCGAGCTGTACGCCAGGGTCACCGCGGCGGTCGCGGTGGTCACGATCAGCGCGTACTCGAAGCGGATCATTCGCCACCACAGCACCAGCGCGACCGCGACCGCGATGGTGATCGAGGTGATGGCCCACGGCTTGTAGATCTCCCAGGCCGGCACCCCGCTCAGCGCCGCCGCCCGCCCACCGATCCAGAACCAGCCCGGCGGGTAGAACGTCGGCAGGCCGACGTAGGTCATGTCATGTAGGGCGGGGCTGTCGGCGAGCCGGGTCAGGTATTCCGTGCGGAACTGCTGGTCGACGGAGATGCCGAACAGATACAGCTTGGTGGCGCCCAGCGGCATGCCCAGGGTGACGACGGAGAACGCCGAGACGAACACCACCCCGCCGAGCTGGGCCAGCAGCCGAGGGTAGCGACCGCCGCGTCGCCACAGCCAGCCGACGCCGATCAAGCCCGCCAGGCAGCCGACCTGCCCGACGGTGGTCAGCGCGTGCAGCTGGTTCGACGACGGAAAGGCCGGCCACTGGACCCCGGCAATCGCGATCAGCGACACCACCGCGACGATCGCGGCCACCACCGCGGCCAAGACCAGCTGGCCGAGGCTGGCCAGTGCGTTGCGCATGGTCAGATTGGCAGCTTGCGGAAGACGCTCCGCGGGATGTGTCGCAACACCATCATCACATAACGGAATGCTGCTGGCGCCCAAACCAATTCCTTACCTTTTGCGGCCGCGGTCACCGCGAGGTTGGCGACGTACTCCTTGTCGACGGTCAGCGGGGCTTCCTTGATGTGCGCGCTCATCCGGGTCCGCACCTGGCCGGGACGGATCACCAGGACGCGAACCCCGTACTCGCGCAACGCTTCTGACAAGCCCAGGTAGAAGCCATCCAAGCCCGCCTTCGTAGAGCCGTAGACGAAGTTGGATCGCCGCACCCGCTCACCGGCCACGGTACTCATCGCGATGATCTGGCCGAAGCCCTGCGCGCGCATCTTCTCGGCCAGCAGGACGCCCACCGAAACCGCTGCGGTGTAGTTGATTTCGGCAATCTGCACCGCCTTGCGCTGGCTCTGCCACAGTTCTTCGGCGTCGCCGAGCAAACCGAACGCGACAATCGCCACGTCCACGTCGCCGCCCGAGAAGGCCTGCTCGATCATCTTGGGGTGGCTGTCGGTGTCGGTGGCCTCGAAGTCGATCAACTCCACCGACCGCGCGCCCGCGGCCTTCATCTGGGCCACCGCGTCGTCGCGGCCCGGGTCGTCGGGCATGGCTGCGAGCACGATGCGCGCGTGCGCGTTCTGTAGGTAGCGCTCGCAGATGGCCAGCCCGATCTCGGACGTGCCGCCCAGCAGCAGGATGGTCTGCGGATTTCCCACCGCGTCGAGCACCATTTAGAGCAGCTCCAAACGTCGGGCCATGTCGGAGGCGAAGACCCCCATCGGATCGACCTTGCGGCGCACCGCGATCCATTCGTCGATGCGCGGATACATGGCGTGAAAGGTTTCCGCGGTGGCGCGGGAGTCCTTGGCGGTGTAGACCCGCCCGCCGAACTCCAGCACCCGGCGGTCGAGTTCGTTGAGGAACTCGTTGAGCCCGGGCTTCATCGGGAAGTCGAGACACACATTCCAGCCGGGAATTGGAAAGCTAAGCGGGGCTTGGTTTCCGGCCCCGAACAGTTTGAAGACGTTGAGCGCCGAGTAGTGGCCGCTCGCTTGAATGTCTCGGATGATCTGTTTGAATTCGTCGACCGCCGAGGGGGGCACCAGGAATTGATATTGCGCAAAACCGGCTGATCCGTAGCCACGGTTCCATTCACCCAGCAGATCCAAGGGGTGATAGAACTGCGTAAGGTTCTGGATCTTGCCGCGGTAGTGGCCGCCTCGGCGGTAGTACAGCTCGCCGATGGTGCTCAGCGTGAACTTGTTCATCAACCCATTGGGAAAGACGTCGGGCACCGTCATCAGTTGTGGCGCATCGAATTTAAGGGGATGCTTGGCCAGCTTCTTGGGAAGCTCGTCGCGCAGTGCCAGGCGCCCGCGAGTGATCGCCGCGCGTCCCAACTTGGGTGGGGGGCTGATGGCATCGAACCAGGCGCTGGAGTAGGTGTAGTTGGCTTCGCTGCCATCGCTGTGAAACTCGACGGTCTCGTCCAGCGACGCCGTGTTGTCGCCGTCGTTGATGAAGTAGGCGGTCTCCGTCGGGGTCATCTCGATGGTGGCGCGTAACACGATCCCGGTCAGGCCGTTCCCCCCCACGGTGGCCCAGAACAGCTCGGCATCGTCCCCGTCGGGGGTGACGGTACGGATGGTGCCGTCGGCCATGAGGAGGTCCATCGACCGCACGTGGTTGCCGAAGCTGCCCGCGCTGTGATGGTTCTTGCCGTGGATGTCGCAGGCGATCGCCCCGCCGATGGTGACCTGCCGGGTGCCCGGCAGCACCGGAACCCACAGCCCGAACGGCAGCGCCGCCTTCATCAGCTGGTCCAGGTTGACCCCGGCGTCGGCGTCGACCAGCCGGGTGTCGGCGCTGATCGAGTGGATGCGGTTCAGCGGCGTCATGTCGATCACCAGACCGCCGCCGTTTTGCGCGTTGTCGCCGTAGGAACGGCCGAGGCCGCGTGCGATCACGCCGCGGTCGCCCGCATTGGCCACTGCCTTGGCGATCTCCTCCGCATCCCGGGTGGAAAGCACCGTCGCGACGGAGGGAGCGGTGCGACCCCAGCCCGTCAGGCGTTTGGTGGTGAACATCGTCAAAGAGGGTACCGCTTGGCCGGCTGGCTCAGCGGAGGCGGAAGATAACGGCTCGCTGCACGACGAAGTTGATCATGGTCGCGGTGCCCTGCGCTATCACGAACGCGACGGGTATCGCCCAGCCGCGATAGTGCATCAAGGCAAGGCACAGATGGTTGAGCCCGACCTGCACGGCGAAGGTGATGCCGTAGAGAACCATGACCGCGACGAACCGCGCGGTGCTCGGTGACGCCTGGAACGTCCACCGGCGGTTGATCAGGTAGGCGGTGATGGTGCCGACGACGAAACTGGTGGCTTTGGACAGGTCGACCTGTATGCCGACCACTCGGTAAAGCACCAGGTAGAGGCTGAAGTCGACGATTCCAGCCAGCCCGCCGGTGACTACGAAGCGCCATATCTGCGTGGTCAGACTCAGCTGTGGCGGCGCGACGTCGGGCATGGGCTATTTGGGCAACTTCACCGCGATCAGCTCGACCTGGTTTTCCCCTTGGGGCGTCGAGTAGGTCACGGTGTCGCCCGGTTTGCGCCCGGCGAGCGCCTGGCCCAGTGGGCTGCGGGCGGTCAGCGTCTCGGCTTCGCGGCCGGCCGGGGTCTCCTCGACGATCGAGATCACATGCATCGTCACCACTTCACCGTCGGGGAAGCGCAGGGTCACCTCGGTGCCGCCGGGCAGCGTTTCTGCCTCTCCGGACTCCGACGGCCCGGTCCGCAATCGCCGGTCCAGCTCGTTGATCCGGTCACCCAGGACGACCAGTTCGTCGGCGCGCTGGATCGCCTCGGCCGCGTCCCCGTGGTCGCCGACCATGCCCCGATCGTTCTTGACCTCGACCTCGAGGCGATCGCGACGCTGCCGCAGCCGATCCAGCTCCGCGGCCAGGTTCTCCCGCGCGGCATCGGCCACTGATTGGGCTTTCTTGGTCACGTCCGCCCACCTTTCGCCCCGACGATTCGGGTCGCCGTTTGCTGATCACACACGCGCCGTGAATCCGATTCGTGGCGTATCAGTGTTACACCACCAAGCGGCCGCCCGTCACCGGTATCAGGCAAGCACGTCTATTTAGTTGTACACGTGCATACCCATTGGAGCCGTCAGCGAACGGGTTGCTGTGAGCTTGGTGCCGATCACACCGGTCCCGCGGTCAGCGTGACGACGTGGTTGCGGCGCTCGCGTGCCTTTATCCGCGACACCCAGACCCGGCCCCCGGTCGCCAGGCTGACGATCCGCTCGGCGGTGTCGAACACCCACGCCGCCGAACTCTCCATGCCGGTGTCGTCCATGATGCGCAGATCGATGACGCCCCGCTCGGCGAGCAACTCGAACAGGGCGCGCTGCGGGTCCGCCGCGGCGATCAACGTGGTGTGGTCGAACTGGTATCGCAGCGCCGCCCGGATCACCCGGACGGCACCCGGGTCCACCACGGTCTCGGGTTCGGATTCCGCGCAAGCGAACTCGACTTCGAATGTCCGCTCATAGCCGTGTAGGAAGAAGCGCTTCCCCTGGTTCGCCCACGAGCGATAGCAGCAGGGTAGGTCGTCGAACATCTTGCGCATGTGGAACCGCGCCGTCCGGCCGACGGGCGCGTCGGCACGATGCATGACGGCGACGTGCACCCCGTCGGCGCTGGTGATATCGGGAATTTGCACGACGGTTAGCGTCGTGCGCCGGCCTTGTCGGATCCTCAAAAGATTCTTGAAGCGACGCGCCGGCCCGGTTAGGGAACGCTATCCCACCCCTGCTCGGGTGAGCCATTGCAAATGCGGGGTCCCACCCAAGTCCCGGGTCCGGGGCCGCCGAGGACGGTGAGGCAGCCACCGAGCAGGGCGGTGATCCGGCCGTCGGGCTGGATGGTCCAACGCTGGCTGTTCCAACAGGCCAAAAGGCGCAGCGACAAACTGGACTCGGGCACATTCAGGCACCGGCCCGGGAAGGCCACACTCTCGATTCGCCCGTCGCCGTTGAGATTCCAGCGCTGGGTGTCGGCGCCGTTGCAGGGGTTGACCACCACGGGGGTGAACCAGCTGTCGCTCGGGGCGTCCAGACACGCATCGCCTAGCCGGCTTCTCAACTGGACCGGTCCGTCGGCGCTTGCCGCACCGGCGCTGAGCATCGCGATGCCAAACACGGCGCCCGCGAGGACTACGGCCCGACGCGCACCGCCCGGCAAGCGCGACTCATGCATTTCGGCTCCGTCCTCTAATCTGGCCCAGGCTGTCACACCCAGTAGGGCACCCTGGCGCGGTATTGCCGCATCGCCAACGCCGCCAGCACCCAGCCGACGGCCGTCAGCGCCAGCACCACCAGCCAGTGCCGCAGCTCCTGGGGGGCGCCCAGCAACGGCGCCCGAACGATGTCCAGATAGTGCAGCAGCGGGTTGAGTTCGACGATCCTCGACCAGCGCCCGACACCCTGCTGGCGCAGCGTGTCTTCGTTCCAGATGATCGGCGTCATGAAGAACAGCAGCTGCACGATGGAAAACAGCAGGGGACCGATGTCGCGGTAGCGGGTCGCCAGGATGCCGAAGCACAGCGACACCCATATGCAGTTGAGCACGATCAGCGCCAGCGCCGGGATCACCGACAAATCGGCCCACGACCATGGCTTGGGGTAGATGATCGCGATCACGACGTAGATGACGATGTTGTGGGCGAACAGGATGATCTGACGCCACACCAGCCGGTAGACGTGGACGCTCAACGGCGTCGGCAGCTGTTTGATCAGGCCCTCGTTGGCGACGAAGACGTCGGCGCCCTCCAGGATGGCGGCGTTGATCAGGTTCCAGATGATCAACCCGAGCGTGACGTAGGGCAGGTGCACCGCCAGCTGCAGGTGAAACAGCTTGGAGTACAGCCCGCCCATCGCGACAGCGGTGGTGCCGGTCGCGATGGTGATCCAGAACGGTCCCAGCACCGAGCGGCGGTAGCGCTGCTTGATGTCCTGCCAACCCAGGTGCAGCCACAGCTCGTGACGGCGAAACCCGTCGACCAGATCGGCACGGGCGCGGGTAAATGTCCGGGACTGAGTCGCGGCGTCGAGGAAACTCATCAGGACCCTCCGGGCTTGCCGAATTGCTCGCGACGTCCCAAGCGGCGCAACCGAATCCACTCCAGCAGGCCCTTGGGGTCGCGGCGGCTCACCAGGAAGAACCAGCCGAACCGCAGCCACTCCTGGGCCTGCAGCCTACGCAGACCCGGTTGCGACAGCAGGTAGCCGCGGTTGCGGTAGGTGAAGAACCGCTTGGTGGGGTTGTCGGGATACTGCGTGTGCATCCGACCGCCCAGGATGGGCCGGAACTCCTCGGATCCGCAGGGATGCAGGTAGACCGCTTCCAGGCAGGTGCCGAACGGCAGACCGGACCGAACCAGCCGGCGGTGCAATTCCACCTCGTCGCCACGGATGAACAGCCGCATGTCCGGCACCCCGATCGCTTCCAGGGTGGACGCCCGGAACAGCGCCCCGTTGAACAGCGACGCGATGCCGCGCAACAGATCCTGGCCCGCTTCGGTGCGCAATTCGCTTGCGTACCTTCGCCACACCAGGCCGCGCCGCAACGGGAACGCCAGCCGCTGCGGGTCGTCCGAGTTGCACACCATCGGCGACACCTCGGCTAGCCCGTACTTCTCGGCGCACGTCAGCAGCGTCGCCAGCACGCGGGAATCCTGCGGGCGCCCGTCGTCGTCAGCCAGCCACACCCAGTCCGCGCCCTGCGCCAGGGCGTGCAACATGCCGAGCGCGAAACCGCCTGCGCCGCCGAGGTTTCGGCGTGAACCGAGGTACGTCGTCGAAATCGGTTGGGCGGCAACGAGGTCGCTGACCCGCCCGTCTTCGGTCCCGTCGTTGTCGACCACGATGAGGTGATCGGGCAACCGGGTCTGCGTGCTCAGCGCATCCAGCGACTTGGCCAACTCGTCGGGTCGTCGGTGGGTGACCACGACGGCGAAGACGGACTCACTCATGATTGTCCGGCGGTTTCAGCCAGCACCTCGCGGACGTGGCGCGCCGCCTCCTCGCCCTCATAGGCGCGCACGACGTCCTCGATACCGCCCGTCTGCCGGATGACGCCGTGGTCGATCCACATCGCCGTCTTGCACAGCCGGGCCAGGAACTCGGTGGAATGGCTGGCGAACACCAGGATTCCGGAACGCTCCACCAGGCCCTGCAACCGCGACTGGGCCTTCTTCAGGAAGTCGGCGTCGATCGCGCCGATGCCCTCGTCGAGAAGCAGGATCTCCGGGTCGATGCTGGTGACCACGCCCATCGCCAGTCGCACCCGCATGCCGGTGGAGTATGTGCGCAGCGGCATCGACAGGTAGTCGCCGAGCTCGGTGAACTCGGCGATCTCGTCGACCTTGCTCAGCATGTATTTTCGGCTCTGCCCTAAGAACAGGCCGCGAATGATGATGTTCTCGTAGCCGGAGATCTCGGGGTCCATGCCGACCCCGAGGTCGAACACCGGCGCCACTCGCCCCGTGACCTTCGCCCAGCCGCGGGTGGGTTCGTAGATGCCCGAAAGTAGCCGCAGCAGAGTCGATTTCCCGGCCCCGTTATGACCGACCAGTCCGACCCGGTCGCCCAGCTCGAGCGACATGGTGATGTCGCGCAACGCCTCGACGACAACCACGTTGGAGTTGTTGCGCCCGATCGTGCCGCCCGCCTTGCCCAGGAAGGCCTTCTTCAACGAGCGCGACTTGGCGTCGAAGATGGGGAATTCCACCCACGCTCTCTGTGTCTCGATGTGAGGTCCCGAACCCGCCACCATCAGCTACTTACGTCGGCCTACAAGTATTGCCCGGTGCCCGAGCCGGGGCCGTGACCCGACTTGCTGATGCCCGGCGGCAGCGCGCTGTGGCGCATCTGCTCCAGCTGTGCGCGGGCCGCCATCTGCTGGGCGAACAGCGCGGTTTGGATGCCGTGGAACAGGCCTTCGAGCCAGCCGACAAGTTGTGCCTGGGCGATGCGCAGCTCGGCGTCCGACGGAGCGGCGTTCTCGTTGAACGGCAGCGTGAGCCGGTCGAGCTCCTCGCGCAGTTCGGGTGCCAGGCCGTCTTCGAGCTCACGGATGCTGGTGGCGTGGATCTCGCGCAGCCGGTTACGGCTGGCGTCGTCGAGCGGTGCGGCGCGCACCTCCTCGAGCAATTGCTTGATCATCGTGCCGATCCGCATCACCTTGGCGGGCTGCTCGACCAGATCGGTCAAGGAGCGTCCGTCGGCGTCTTCGTCGTCCTCCGCCTCGCGTATCGCCATGATCCGCGGATCGACGCCGCCGATGATTTCGATGCCATCGTCGTCTCGGCCGTCGTTGCCGTTACTCAATGCGTCACCATCCTCTTGTTGCGTCTAGGGGTGGGGCGTCGCGGCGGTGTTTCCGCGCCATTCGTAGATCTTGGCCCCACCGTTGTCGTAGATCAGCGCCCACGACTTCGATTTCTCTAGAGACATTAGTCCGTCGGGTGTGGCAAACCCTCTCACGTTGGGCGTGCTAGTCAATATGTACCTGATATTGAGGGCCTTAATCGCCTCGACCACCTTCGGATCGTCGTCGCCCTTGCGCGCCGAGGTCCAGAAGATGTAGCGGTAGTAACCCGGCCCGGTCTGCTGCGGAAAGTCGTAGTGGGTCCACAGCGGGTGCAGGTCGGCCACCGCGTACATCCACGCGGTGCCGTCGACGTTCGAGTCACCGATCACGGTGTCGCGGGCGCCCGGCTGGTTGGCCAGGTAGGCCATCGCCATCAGGTCGCGCTGGTGGTCGCGGGCGCGAAACGGGTCACCTGGCGGTTCAAACCGCAGCCCGCGCCGGTCTGGGTCGCGGCCACCGCGGTGCTGCTGGTGCTGTCGACCGTGGTCATCGCGCGGCACTACTTCTATCGGCACCTGGTGCTGTTCGGCGACAAATACGACTCGGTGATGATCGACCAGCGCGACCTGATGGCGATGGCCTACCTGGCCAACCAGCCGGGCGCCCGCGACACCGTGATCGGTGACTCGAAC